>JBBRTE010000009.1:0-169091 GCA_038244715.1 Thermoanaerobaculia bacterium | reverse complement strand
TGCCTCATAGCGAAAGGGCCGACGCTCCGCGTAATCCCAACCTTTCACCCCGATTCCACGGTACGCTTGCACGCTCGACGGGCTCTTGAAGTGTTACCCATGTCTCCGGTCTATTTTGTTACCCATGTCCCCGGTTGATCCCCCAAGTTAGGCGCCGGCGCGGTTCGGAAGGCACTCTAATGTGGCTCGTTCAGCTGATTCAGACGCTAGGCCCGCGAGTTCGGAAATGAAGTTGTCGAAGAGGATCGGTTCCGTTACGAGGTAAAGTTTTGCCTCGCTTGCTACCGAACGAGCCCCAAATTTCCGTGAAGTCTGATTCCTGTCGTGTGGAGACATATTAGCGTCCGGGCGAGCGGAAATGAAACCTGGCGTGGAATGCTCCGTTCGCATACTCCGGCCCGAATCCGCCGAGCGTGAGGTCGTAAAGGCCTCCGTGGACCTGGCAGCGAAAACCTTCCAAATCTTCGACCACGCTTTTCAGCTGTTGATGACCGACGTACACGTTCGTCATGAACGAAGAAGCGTCATCTCGAACCTTGACGGCCAGTTCGACGACGTCGTCGTCGTGCCAAATCCTCGTAAAGGTGATGCTTGGCGTCCCGTCGTGCATTCGTCGCGCTGGTTAGGCGTCTAACGGATCTGCGCTTCAGCCGCGCAGTGCCGCACGCGAAGAGTAGCGCACTTGGGACACTGCAACGAGCGGCACTGCGTCGGCTGCAAGCGCTTGTTATGCGGCGGTGACGATACCGGCCCCGGCCGCCGTTAACGCAGTTTCGATCTCCTGGAACGACACCTCGACGGCCTGAAGTGACACCGAAACTACCGGCCTGACGGAAAGCGTCGCCCCCAATACCGTTTGAATGCCGAACTTCACGAGACGGCCCAAGCGCTGGGCGCGATCCTCTTGATCCGGCACGAACACCGGAAGCTCCTGGGCAGCCTCGGCGGGAGCGTATCCAACCCCCACAAGGATTCCATCGCGCACAAAGAGGAGCGGGCGTACCGTAACGACGCGATCCCCGCAACGAAATTCAAACCACTCGCGAGTCACGGTGATCGAGATCTTCGGCCCGATCAGGCGTACCAACCAGTTCGATGTCTTTGGTCGCGCGAAGAATCCCACGTTCTTACCGACAGCCCAACTACTTCTTCAGCAGCTTGTCGATGTACTCCACCAGCCCTTTTCCGTCGGTTCCTGGTTCGACCATCGTGCCGTTGACCAGGTAGGTCGGTGTGGCGCGGACGTCGTTTCCGAAGGCCGTGCCGGAGCCGTTCACCAGCTCGATGTGGAGCTCCGGAGACTTCACGTCGGCATCGTATTTGGCCATGTCGAGCTCGTGGTCGGTCGCAAAGCCGCGGGCGAAGTCATCGATCGTGAACGCGGACAGCTTGTCCTGGTTCGCGTAGACCTGCTCTTTGAAGGTCCAGAAAAGATCGGGCTTCTGATGCCAGACCGCCCGGCCGGCGACTGCGGCGGCCAGCGCCCAGGGATGAATCGTGACGAGAGGGGTGTCGTAGCGGATGTAGCGGACCTTGTCGCCGTGCGCCGCGAGGATCGGTTTCAGATACCCGGCCGCACGCTGGCAGGAGGGGCACTCGAAATCCGAAAACTCCACCACGGTCACCTCCGGTTTCGCCGCGCCTTCGGTGGGGGAGAGACTCAGGAAGTGGTCGAGCGCCTTGAGTCGGGCGGCGCGGAAATCGGACGTGACGGGGATGAAGTGGCCGATGAAGAACACCGTCCCGGCCGGATCGATCTCGCCTTCGAGCGGAAGCTTGCCTCCCTCGACGGCCTGATACAGCGTTGCGCGATACAACCCCTCGCGCGTCTTCGTACGGTCGATCACCGGCTCGAAGACCTGCTGCATGTACTGCATCGTGAAGCCTTTCAGTTTCTGCTCGAGCGTCCCTTCCTGTCCATCCAGGAACCAGGGCGTTCCCAGAAAGAAACCTCCCTCGTTGGAGATGACGGCCACCCACTGTCCATCGCACGCCGAGCGCTTGCTGGCGAGACGGATGACGGCGCCGACCATGTTGAGCGGAAGGGCGTGCTGGAGCGCCACCCTCGTTTCGGTCACGCTCTCCGAGCAAACCGGCATCGCGTCCCTGATCAGCCGGTCCGCGCGGGCCCCGAGGGGTGGGGCGGGCTTTTCGGTGGACTTCTCTTCCTTCGCCGGCGCGTCCTGGGCGAACGTGGCGGAGGCGAGCGTCAGCGCGAGAAGCACGAAGGCAAGTCGTTTCATGCGTCGCGAAACGGACGGCGCGGTGAGGTGATTCCACCGATGGTGGGCGGCATATCATTCGCACAGAGACACTTCATGACCCCGAGCTCCCCGGAATTGCAGTCGAAGACCATCTCTGTCGAAGGGCCGCAATCGATGACGGCCGTCGAGGAGGGCGTGCGAGCCTTTGCCGTTTCGCGGCGCGGCCATGCCATGCCTGCCTCCCCGATCCGCAAGCTCGCGCCGCTGGCCGATCTGGCCAAGGCGCGCGGCACGAAGGTCTATCACCTCAACATCGGCCAGCCGGACATCGAGACGCCGGCCTGCATGCTCGAGCGTCTCAAGCAGATCGAAGACAAGGTGCTGGAATACTCCCCGTCGCCCGGCACGCCGGCGTTCCTGGAGTCGCTGCGCCAGTACTACGTGAACCGGCTCGGTCTGAACGTCGACACGCGTCAGATCCTCGCCACGACCGGCGGAAGCGAAGCGATCCTCTTCTCGTTTCTGGCTTGCGCGAATGAAGGCGACGACATCCTCGTCGTCGAGCCGTTCTACGCGAACTATCGCGCGTTTGCCACGATGGCCGGACTGAACCTCGTTCCGGTCACGAGCCGCGGCCGGGACGGGTTTCACCTTCCGCCTCGCGCGATTTTCGAGAAGGCGCTGACGCCGCGGACCCGGCTGCTCATCGTCTGCAATCCGAACAATCCCACCGGAACCGTCTACACGCGTGACGAGTTGGAGATGCTGGCCGGGTTCTGTCGCGACCACGGTCTGTTCCTCATCTCGGACGAGGTCTATCGCGAGTTCGTGTATGACGGCCGGAAGGCAATCAGCGCGCTCGCCCTGGATGACACGCGGGACTTCGTGATCGTCGTCGACAGCCTCTCCAAACGCTACAGCGCCTGTGGCATCCGCCTCGGCGCACTCGTCACGCGCAATGTCGAGGTCTATGACGCCTGTCTGCGGATGGCGCAGGGGAGACTGTCACCTCCCGGACTGGCGCAGTTCATCGCCGTCGGAGCCGCGGGATTGGGCGAGGACTACACGCGCGGCATCGTCGACGAGTACCAGCGGCGGCGCGACGTGCTCTACGAAGGGCTGCACACGATTCCGGGCGTCGAGCTGGCGAAACCCGAGGGAGCGTT
Source organism: Thermoanaerobaculia bacterium (assembly GCA_038244715.1). Lineage (GTDB taxonomy): Bacteria > Acidobacteriota > Thermoanaerobaculia > Gp7-AA8 > Gp7-AA8 > JADGNZ01. The sequence continues at coordinate 165,721 of JBBRTE010000009.1, read as the reverse complement.
CTACTGCGTGCCGCGGCTTCCTGTGGCGGATGCGGAAGACTTCGCCGTCTGGCTGTTGACCGACTTCGAGCATGACGGCGCGACCGTGATGATCGCGCCGGCGAGTGGTTTTTACGCATCCGCGCTCGGGAAGAGTGAGATCCGCATCGCGTACGTGCTGAACGAAACCGACTTGAAGGCGTCCGTCGAACTGCTTCGGATCGCGCTCGAGCGCTACAGCCGCCGCGACGAGAGCGCCTGACCGCGCATCCGCATCAGCCGGCCGCGTCGGGAGCGATGCGGCCCGCCCACTTATCCTCCGACAACACCAGTTTGCGGCTGAAGAGCTTCTTGAGCAGCTTCAACGCACCGATGCGCCAGAGGATGTAGCCCGGATAGCCGGTGATGACAGAGAACTCGCCGTGCTTCAGATGGCGCAGGCCCTGCTGGATCAGCCAGGGAATCCGCGCCAGGAGGATGAGCAGGGGATAGGATTTCTGCTCTTCGTTGTACGCGCGCACCCGCCTCAACCAGCGGTCGAAGAGCTTGCGCGGCGGCGTCCAGACCATCAGCACATAGAGCAACACGTTCGCCCAGGTCGGGCGCAGCGCCGTGTAGTTCTCGTTGATCTGCTCGACGTCGAAGCCCTCGGCGATCATCTGCTGTTCGAGCGACGTATTCGGGATGACCCGCAGCGAGAAGATGTTGAGCGTGAACGGTGGCGCGAGGCGGTAGATCAGCTCGAGCGTGTCGATGACGTCCTGGCGTGTCTCGACGGGGTTGTCGACGATGATGTCGTACGACGGATTGATCTGATAGTCGGCGAACTCGGCCAGCGCCGCGGCGGCCTGCTCGATGCGCGCCACAGGCGTCGGCCGCTTGTAGAACTTGAGGATCCGCTCGCTGCCGCTCTGGATGCCCATGCGCACGCGGTTCATGCCTGCCCACGTCAGGATCTCGACCTTGTCGCGCTGCACGTACGTCGGGATCACGCCGTAGATGCAGAACTCGAGGCCGACTTCTTCGCGCCAGCGCGACGCGAAATCGGTGAGCTCCCGAAGCGAGATGGCCATGAAGCTGTCGTCGTAGAAGAGGACGGTCTTGAGGTACGGATGCACCTTCAGCGCCGCCTGCACCTCGCCGATGATGTAGTCGACGCCGCTGTGACGGATCTTGCGGTAGTTCGCGTCGTTGGCGATGAAGACGGTATTGCCGCAATAGGTGCAGTGCAGCGGACAGCCGATCGACCAGACGGCGGGATAGGCGAGGCCGTTGTTGGCGAGATAGTCGCCGCGTGTGACCTGGCGAAAGCCCCTGCCCGGCTCGTAGATCCCTTCCTCCCCGCCGTATTTCGGATAGGGGAGCACGGCCAGTTCCGAGGACGTCATGAGCGGCCGGAAGGGATTGCGTTTGATGTTGCCGGTGGTCCGGTCCTTGAACCAGAAGCTGCTGGTGTTCTGAGAGTCGGTGCCGCCCTCGAAGTGATGCAGCCACTCGGCGAAGGCCAGCTCGCCCTCCCCGGTGCAGATCGCGTCGACATCGGCCTTGATCGCATCCTCGGGATAGATGATGGGGTGGATACCGCCCCACATCGTGTAGGCCTTCGGGTTCAACTCGCGCACGCGCGTGGCCAGCTCTTTCGTCAGGTCAGCGTAGCCGGTCATCGAGGAGAACGCGACGACGTCGGCGGTGGCCAGCTCACGGGCGATCTCGTCGACTTCCGCGGCTCCGAAGGCGCGCGTCTCGCCCATCTTGCGGACGAACGACTTCCACATCGAGCGATAGCGCTGCGTTCCGACGTAGAACGTGCGCGTGTCGGGGTTGATCTTCTCGGCATACGCCGCGAACTTCCGGAAGCCGGTCGCGGTGATGCCGTCTTCGAGGGAAACGAGGTGGATCTTCATGGGTGCGTGCGTCGAAGCATCGAGGGAGAGGATGTTATTCCGATGACCCGCCGCTGCCGAAATAGTGGCACCGCGAACTGCACGTCTCCTCAATCGTGATGCGGTGGAGTTGCGGCACCTGCGGCGCAAGCTGATTCCAGATCCAGACGGCGAGCAGCTCGGAGGTGGGGTTCTCCAGGCCTTCGACCTCATTGAGAAGATAGTGGTCGAGAAGGTTGACGATCGGATCGACGGCACGTTTCAAATCGGCGAAGTCGATGAGCCAGCCGACGGCAGGGTCGATCGTGCCGCGTACGGCCACTTCGCCGCGGAAGGAGTGCCCATGCATGCGGCGGCACTTGTGTCCCTCCGGTACATGGGGTAGAAAGTGCGCCGCCTCGAAGCGGAAGTCCTTCACGAGCTCAACGACATTGGAGGCCATCTCCGGCGATTGTAGCGGCGAGGCACTCCTTTTGCTCCTACAGCACTCTATGGCGCGAAACACGGCACAGACTGACCCCGACCGGACCCTCGGCACGATCGTCAAGGAATTGACGGAGGACATCACCACGCTGTTCCGCGGCGAGATCGCGCTGCTGAAGCTCGAGGTGAAGGATACGGTCGCGAAACTCGGCGGAGGCATCGGCCTCTTCGCGGGTTCGCTGTTCCTGGCACTCTTCGGCCTGGCCTTTCTCTTCGTCACGATTCTGCTCGTACTGATCCGCCTCGGTGTGCCGGCATGGGTCTCGGCGTTGATCGTGACCGTCGTGCTCCTCGCGGCGGCCGGAGTTCTGGCGTTGATGGGAAAGAAAAAGTTCGCAGCCGTGCAGTTCGTGCCGGCGAAGTCGATCGAGAGCCTCAAGACCGACTACGAAGCGATCAAGACCGACATCGCTCAGGTGAGGAGCAAGTAGATGGACGACGAAAAAAAGCAGCTCGATCACACCATCGTCAGCGCGCGCGACCGCGTCGGCGACCGCATCGACGAGCTCGATCGCCACATCCGCAAGCAGCTGGACGTGAAGTCCATCGCCTCGGAGCACGCGCCGCAGCTCATGGCCGGCGGCGCGGTCGTCGGCTTCCTCGTCGGCTTCGGTTTCCCGAAAGTCATCAAGCGCGTCATCCAGGTCGCCGTGCCGCTCGTGCTGCTCGCGGTCAAAGTGAAGCGGATGCGCGACTAGCTCATCGCACGCGTACATACCTCCCTCCCGGCAGTGCCTTCAGCCAGCCACCAAGCTCCAGTTGCAGCACCGGTTCCGACAGGGTGGCCACCTCGCGGCCGAGGGCCTGCGCGGCGCTGTCGATGTGCGTGCCATCCTCACGGCGAAACGCGCTGAGCACCTCGAGCAGGATCGAGTCGGGCCGTTCGGGAGTGGACTGGGGGAGACGGAGCCGTCCCGGCAGCTCGTCCAGGATGTCGTTCGTATCGTGAACGAGCTTGGCGCCGTACTGGATCAGCCGGTGGGTCCCTTCCGATCCTGCTGAGAAGATCGAACCGGGTACGGCGAAGACTTCGCGGTTCTGTTCCGCCGCCGTGCGTGCGGTGATCAGCGAGCCGCTCCGGCCGGTGGCCTCGACGATCAGGGTGCCGAGGCTGATCCCGCTGATGATGCGGTTGCGGATCGGGAAGTTGTGGCGGAAGGGCGCGGTGCCCGGCGGAAACTCGGTCAGGATCAGGCCGTGTTCTTCGATGCGGTCGAAGAGACGCCGGTGGCTGCGGGGATAGACGATATCGATGCCGGTACCGAGGATGGCGATGGTGTTGCCGGAGGCATCGAGCGTGGCCTGGTGCGCGGCCCCATCGACGCCAAGGGCGAGACCGGAGACCACGGTCACACCTGCGGAAACGAGCTCGCGCGCGAGTTGTGCGGCCACGCTGAGGGCGTAGGGCGAGGCGCGCCGCGAGCCAACCATCGCGATCGACGGATTCGACGCCATGGCGAGATCCCCTCGATAGAAGAGGGCCAGAGGAGGATCGGGCAGCTGGCGGAGCAGCAGCGGATACTCCTCGTCCGCCAGGGTGACGGTAGTGTCGCGCAGCGCTTCGATCTGTTTGCGAAGTTCATCGTTCCGCCACGGTTCGACCGGTTCGGTTGCATCAATACTTAGCACCTGCCGGAGCATGGCGGGAGACGCATTGCACATCGCCAACAATGGTTCAAATGCCTGGACGAGGAGCCGGATGCGCGGCGGAGAGAGCGGCATGAGGGCATACGCGATCAATCGATCGCGAAGTGAGACATCGGTCATAAGCGTGCTGGTGCCGCGGGAGGGAGCGATGCGTGTGGGACGCCGCCGGGACAATGGTAACCTCGCAGCCGCGTCCGGTAAAGTCCGGCTCGCGTCGCCTGCCGCACGCGGAGGGAGATCGGCGATGAAAGGGACGTTTCGCCTCGGGATACTGATGGCCACCCTTCTGCTGGCGATCGGCTGCTCCCATCACACGGACCTGGCCCGGCCATCCACGCAGGACAACTTCGGCGTCCAGATGGCGCGGATGAACCTCTGGCGCGAGGCGATGTTCCGCTTCGAGCGCGCGATCGAGATCAGCCCGGGCGACGCACAAGCCCATAACAACCTCGCCGTGGCGTACGAAGCGAACGGCGACTTCGAAAAGGCGCGAAAGGAATATCTCGAGGCCCTCAAGCTCGACCGCACCAATCCCTACATCCAGAAGAACTACAGCCGGTTCGTGGAGTTCCTCTCCCGGAACAAGAAGCGGCAACTGGCGGCTGCCAAGGGAGCACCACTCACCGGGAACACGCCCGGCGCGTCGTCTTCGACGATCACGAACTCCGGCCAGCCGGACCGGCCGGTCGGTGCGGATATGCCGCAGCCGGGCGTCGTGACGCCTCCAGGCTCGAGACCGAGTGATCGTCCGCAACCGGAACCGCCTTCGCCCGTTCCGCCTCCGGCTCCGAAACCACCAGGAGGTGGCCGATGAAACGCGTCGCAACGTCTGTCCTGATCGCACTCCTGCCGCTGGCGGCGATTGCGGGAGTGACCGAGGTCAAGCTCAAGCTGCCGCTCAAGCCGAAACTGCAGATCTCGGGAGACGAGAAGATCGCCATCGCGCCGTTCGTCATCGCCAATCGCGAGAAGAAGAACGACCGTGCCTCGAAGGTCGATGTGCAGGCCGAGTTCCAGCGGTACCTGAAGAAGCAGTTGACCAAGAGCACGAAGCTTCGCCTCGTCGATGTGCCGCAGACGCGGCTGCCGGGGACGGACATGAAGGCTCTCGAAGCCAATCGTGACTACTGGAAGAGTCTCGGCGCGAAGACGGGCGCGGACTTCATCGTCTCGGGAATCGTCGACTTCGACGTCAACGACAAGTCAGGCTACAAGACCGAGGAGTACGTCTCGCCCGCGGATGGGAGGACGTATTACCGGCAGGTGCTGGTGGAGACCACAGGCTTCGTCTTCGACATCGACATCGCGGTGTTCAATGCCGACACGGGCGAGAAGGTGATCGAAGACAATTTCCGCGACTTCAAGGAATTCGATCAACGCAACTACGACGAGATCCTCGGCCTTTTCGAAAACCTGCGCGCAATGGAGACACAACTGGTCGGCATCTTCGTTCCGCAGGAGACGTCTGCCACGCGGTACGTGTTCACAGAATAGGGAGTGGGGCTCCCGCATCGAGGTCATCTGGAGGCTCATTTGAAGCGAACGATCGCTCTGCTGTTCTTCGTCTCCATTCTGTCCGCGCCGAGCGCATTTCCATTCGGCCAGAACAAGATCGTCTACGACAAGTTCCACTGGAGCGTCTATCACTCCACGCACTTCGACGTGTACTTCTACGACGAAGAGAAGCCGGCGCTGGAGAAAGTCGTGGACATGGCGGAGAGCGCCTACGACGATCTCTCGCGCAAGTTCAATTTCCAGGTCTCCAAGAAAATCCCGATCATCTTCTACGCCACGCACTCGGCGTTCGAACAGACCAACGTCGACCTGAACTTCATCCCGGAAGGCGTCGGCGCGTTCGCGGAGCCGACCCGCAATCGGATGGTCATCCCCATCGACACGACCGACGAGAAGCTCCTGCAACTCATCCAGCACGAGCTGACGCACGTGTTCGAATACGAGATTCTCTTCCAGGGAAAACTCGGCAAGGAAGTGACGTCGAACCCTCCCACCTGGCTGATGGAGGGGCTGGCGTCGTTCATGGGCAACGACGAGGACTCGAAGGACCGGATGGTCCTGCGCGACGCCGTCGTCAACGATCAGGTCCCGGCCATCTCGCACGCCCAGGGTGGTGGCTATTTCGCGTACCGGTTCGGCCATGCAGTTTTCCAATACATCCAGCAGAAGTACGGATGGGAAGGTGTCCGCGATTTCATCTACGAGTATCGCAACACGCTTGGAAACTCGGTCGACAAGGCGCTCAAGCGCGCCTTCGACGTGAAGCCGGACGAGTTCGACTCACAGTTCCGCACCTGGCTGCGCAAACAATACCTGCCGGCGCTGGTGGCGAAAGGCGAGCCGCAGGAGTATGGCGATCCCTTCAAGATTGGCGAGTCGATCGAGAGCGAGGACATCTCGCCCGTCCCCTCACCCTCGGGTGACCTGCTGGCGTCGTATGCAACGTACAAAGAGGACGTCGATGTCATCCTCTACAACATCCCCGAACGGCGGCTGCTGCGGAATCTGACGAGTGGCCACACGACGAAGTACGAGTACGCCATCGCGCAGATGCTGACGGTCGGGCCGGTGATGGGGCGTGACATCGCCTTTGCTCCGAACGGCGACCAGATCGCGCTCTTCGCCAAGAAAGAGCGCGGCCGCAATCTGCTCCTGATCAATGCGCTGAGCGGCTCGATCGAGCGCTCCGTGAAGATGGACTTCGAGCAACAGCTCGCGCCCGCGTATTCACCGGACGGGAAGTCGATCGCGTTTGCGGCGTTCAAGGGAAATGTCCCGGATATCTATCTCTACGACCTGGCCAGCGGCTCGATCACGAACGTCACCAGCGATAAATTCTTCGATGGTGCTCCCGTGTTCTCACCCGACGGCAAGTGGCTCGTCTACTCGTCGGTCGTCAATGGATACGCGAAGCTGTTCAAGCTCAACCTGGCCAACCATGGCGAGCGATATCAGCTGACCACGGGAGAGTGGAACGACATCGACGGGTGGTTTTCGCCGGATGGAAAGCGCCTCTTCTTTGCATCGGACAAGCAGACCGGACGCAACATCGAACAGGCTGCGCGGATCCTGGAAAACGCCGAGGCGAAGGCGAAGCCCGATGAGAAGCCCACGCCGGTCGATCTGACGAAATTCGCCGCCTACAACATCTACTCGCTCAACCTGACGAGCGGCGATCTGCTCCAATACACCGACGTCGTGGGGGGCTGTTTCACGCCGGTCGTCTTCACCGGCACGAACAATCGCGAGCGGATGGTTTACGCCTCGTATTACAAGCGCCACTGGCGTCTGTATTCGGCGGCGACGGACAAACCGCTGCACGCTGCCGAAAAAACGACCCTGCCGTCGGCTCCGCTGCTGGCTACGTCACGAACTCTCTTCCAACCGCCCGTCGAGGTGACGATCGACCCGGAGAAGACGGAGAAGGTGAAGGGTTTCAAGCTGTTCATCGAAGACGTCGAGGTCAACGCCGGGGTTTCCTCCGACAACCTGATCGTCTCGCGCTCGGTCATCTACATGAGCGACATGCTCGGAGACCGGCGTTTCATCGCCTCGCTCGACTCGGTGTCGTCCTTCTCGAACTTCGACTTTCTCTACCTCGATCTCCACAACCGGACGAACTGGGGGATCCGCGTCTTTGACAGCCGTTCCTTCTTCTCCACATTCGCGTCCCAGGAGAGTCTGACCCTCGACCGCCATCAGCTCTATCGAGAGACTGGTGCCATCGGCATTCTCAGCCATCCTTTCGATCGCTACCACCGGATCGACATCGGCGGGGGGTACGAAGCACGCGACGTGAATTACCCGCTGCTCGATCAGGCCGGGAATCTCTTCTTCATTAACCGGCGCGACAACTTTCCTCTCGTCTCCGGGAACTTCAGTGGGGACACGACGACGTTCCGGCAGTTCGGACCGATCGCCGGACATCGCTACGACATCGGGACCCTCTTCGCTCCGAACGTGCATCGTGGCAACGGCAGCGGATCGATGCTTACCAACGACTACACGATCGACGCACGGCAATACCTGCCGATCACGTCCCGCTCATTGCTGGCGGCGCGCGTATTCGCCGGCTACTCGCGCGGCGCGTTCCCGAACTTCTACTATTTCGGTGGACTGAATACCGTGCGCGGCTACGATTTCCGTTCGATCATCGGCACGCGGGCGGCGTATGCGAACCTCGAGCTTCGCTTCCCGCTCATCGACGTCCTCGCCACACCGATCATTGCCATCACCGGCATCCGCGCCAATCTGTTCTTCGATGTCGGTGGCGCGAACTTTCCCGGACAACCTTACACATTCTGGCGAAACCACCGCCTCGTCGATGGCGTTGCCGCCGTGGGTTACGGCGTTGCCTTCAACCTGCTCGGACTGGAACTGCATTGGGATTTCGCAAAGCGCACGGATCTTCGCCACGTGAACGGCAAGTTCCACACGGAGTTCTGGATCGGAGAGGTGTTCTAGGACGGTACGGCCGTCGGCGCAGGTTGCCAACGGCTCCGGCACGATTCGAGCTTGAACACGTTCTGCCGCGCAGACTTCGCGGCTTACAGCTGGTTGATGTCTTCGGTTTCGAGGATCGCTTTCGGTGCGCCGTTGCGCGCGACGGCGATCATCGCCCTGCCGATCTGCTCCGTCGTCGTCACGTAGCGAGGAAAGAGTCGCTTGAGCAGCGGCACCAACGGCCTGGCCACGATGTAGAAGAACCGGTAGAGCCTCGTCTTCGAGGTTTCACCGTTCATGGGCTGGATGAACGCGGGGCGAAACATGTATGCGGCCTTGAACGGAAGGCGGAGAATGGCGTTCTCGGCGCTCCCTTTCACGCGGGCCCACATGGTCCGGCCCTGCTCGGTGCTGTCGGTTCCGGCGCCGGAGACGAATACGAAAGTCATGAGCGGATTCACTCGGGCCAGTGAGGTGGCTGAGGCCACCGCGATGTCCACCGTCACGCGCCGGTACTGCTCCTCGGTCATCCCCGCCGAAGCGATGCCGAGACAGAAGAAACAGGCGTCGTATCCCGAGAGCGACGCCTCGAGGTCCTCGAAGTCGTAGAGATTGGCGCGGACGATCTCCCGCAGCTTCGGATGCTGCTCCTGTGCAGACGTTCGTCCGATGGAGAGAACACGCTGCACCTGCGGGTCGAGCAGGCACTCCCGGAGTACGCCCTGCCCCACCATGCCGCTCGCGCCGAAGAGGATGACGTCCATCTCCGCAGCATATCTGACCGCGCTACAATCTCCGTCCCGGGAAACGGCTTCAAACACAGGAGACAACGATGCCCGAGACTCATCACATCAGTCCTCGCGATGGGGACGTCCTTCTGCTGGTCGGGACCATGAAGGGCGCGTTCCTGCTCCGGTCGAGCGAGGCCCGCGGAAAATGGGAGATGGGCGGTCCCTACTTTACCGGCAGCGCCGTCTATGCGATGGCTTACGACGGCCGCGGCGACCGTCATCGCGTCTGGGCCGGCCCGCAGAGCATGCACTGGGGTGCCCTGCTGCGGTCGAGCGATGATTTCGGCAAGACATGGACCGATCCTGAGGGGGCGAACGTCAAATTTCCCGAGGGAGCGGGGGCGGCGCTGAAGAACATCTGGCAGATCGTTCCCGGACGTGAGTCCGAGGCAAAGACGCTCTATTGTGGTGTCGAGCCGGCCGCGTTGTTCAAGTCGACGAACGCCGGGAAGTCGTGGGCGCTCGTTGAGGGCCTCTGGAACCACCCGCAGCGGCCGAAATGGCAGCCCGGTGGAGGAGGACTCTGCCTCCACACGATTCTGCTCGATCCCGCGAAACCGAAGAAGATCCGCATCGCTGTGTCGACTGCCGGCATGTACGTCACCGAGGATGGCGGCGCGACCTGGCGTCCGTCGAACAAGGGCGTACGCGCCGACTTCCTCCCTGACAAGTACCCCGAGTTCGGCCAGTGCGTGCACAAGGTGGCGCAGTCGAAGCAGCGGCCGGAGCGGATGTTTCTTCAGAACCACTGGGGTCTCTATCGCACGGATGACAGCGGCGAGACGTGGATCGACATCGCGAACGGAGTGCCGTCCGATTTCGGATTTGCGATGACCGTGCATCCCGCGGATCCGGATTGCGCCTGGATCGTGCCTCTCGAGTCGGATGGCTTTCGCTGCGCGCCCGAGGGAAAGCTGCGTGTCTATCGGACGCGGGACGCGGGGAAGAGCTGGAAGGCCCTGACCAAAGGGCTTCCGCAGAAGGACGCGTATGAGACCGTTCTTCGGGATGCGATGAGCGTCGATTCTCTCGATCCAGCCGGCGTCTATTTCGGCACGCGCAGCGGCAAACTCTACGGCTCGTCCGATGAGGGTCGAAAATGGTCGGAGCTGGCGGACGGGCTGCCGCCTGTCGTGTCGGTCAAGGCGACCCGCATCTCGCTCAAGGACGCAAAAAAGAAGAAGCGCTGATGGCGTATCTCTTCGTGATTCCGGGACCGTTGCGCGATCTCACGGGAGGGCGGGCGGAGCTGCGGGTGGAGGGGAAGGCGCGTTCCCTCGCGGATGCGATGCGGTTGCTCGGTGTGGAGTATCCGAAGGTCCACGACCGGATCATCACCGAGCTGGGCGAGGTCCGTCCTCACATCAACCTCTTCATCGACGGCGACAGTTTCCGCGACGCCGGCGGCCTCGGCGCGCCGATCCGGAACGGCGCGGAGATCATCATCCTGCCGGCCGTCAGCGGGGGATAGGCAGCAACCGATTCCGGCGTTGGTCGAATCTACCCGCCGTCGTTCTCGGCGTTCTTCAAGTAGAACGAGAGAGACTCGAGGTTGATGCGCAGGTCGACGGATTTCACCTTCACACCAGGGCGGGAGCGCAGTTGCATGGGCGCGAAATTGAGGACTGCGTTCAGCCCGGCGTCGGCCAGGGCCTCGTAGACGATCTGGGCGGATTCAGCGTTGACGGCGACGATCCCGATCTCGACGTTTTGTTCGCGCACGATCGCATCCAACTCTTCCCAGGGCAGGACTTCGATCCCGCTGCGGGAATGGCGTCCGATCTTGTCCGGGTCGTTGTCGAGGAGTGCCGCGATCTCGAAGCCGTGATCGTTGAAGCCCCCGTAGTCGGCCAGGGCCATCCCCAGGTTGCCGGCGCCCGCGATGAGAACGCGGCGTACGCGATCCAGACCGAGCTCACGGACCAGCTGGTCCTTGAGCCGGGAGACGTTGTAGCCGACGCCGCGGGTACCGAATTCGCCGAGGCAGGCCAGGTCCTTGCGGATCTGCGCGGAGTTGAGGTGAAAGCGATCCGCCAGGTCAGCGGAAGAGACCGTCGGCTGTCCCACCGACTCCAGGAACGTCAGGCATCGGAGATAGACCGACAGGCGGCCGGTGGTCATCTCCGAGACGGTCTCTCGGTCGTTCGAATGCGGCCGGTCGTTCGACATAGGGCGCGGACTATGGCAGGAGAGCGCGTGCGGCGGCTTCCGCCACATTGAACAGTGGCGTGGGGAAGAGGCCGATTGCGAAGATGCCAATCAGTGAAATGAGAAGGGCTCCCGTCCCGAAGACGTCGGAGTCGATGAGCGGCGCGACCAGCGGGGCCGATGATGCCGCACCGTGCACGTCACCGTGCGCATCGTCGGTCTGGGGTTCCTTCATGTAGAGGAAGTAGACGACGCGCAGGTAGTAGTAGACGGAGACGATGCTCGTGAGAATACCGATCAGCGCGACGGTCATGTGGCCGCCGTCGACCGCGGTCTTGAAGATGTAGAACTTGGCGATGAACCCGGCGGTCGGTGGCAGTCCGGAGAGCGAGAACATGCAGATCGTTAGCGCCAGGCCATGGAACGGGCGACGGAATCCGAGTCCGGCGATATCGTCCAGTGTCTGGGGATCATTCTGGTTCTTGGCGAGCATCGACACGACGCCGAACGCGCCGATGTTCATCAGTGCGTATGTGATCACGTAGACGCTGATCGCGGCGACCGACTCGTCACGCAACGACAGAAGGGCGATGAGCATGTAGCCGACGTGCGCGATTCCGGAGTAGGCCAGCATCCGCTTCAGGTCGCGCTGCGCGATGGCCACGGCGTTGCCGATGATCATGGAGAGGATCGACAGCGCGGCGACCATCTTCATCCACGACGCCTGATGGAACACCGGGTTCATCGACGAGAAGATGCGGATCAGCGCGATGAGCGTCGCCGCTTTCGGCGCGACGGAGAGCCAGCCGGCCACCGGCGAGGGAGCACCCTGGTAGACGTCCGGTGCCCATCCGTGGAACGGCGCCACCGCCAGCTTGAAGCCGAGTCCGGACATCAGCAGGATGAAGGCGATCGTGAGCAGCGGGTTGCTGGCATCCGCGGTCTTGAAGTAGTGCGCGAATGCCGTCAGGTTCGTCGAGCCGACCGCCCCGTAGAACAGTGCTGTCCCGTAGAGCACGAAGCCGGTCGCGAAGGCCCCCATCAGGAAGTACTTGAGGCTGGCCTCATTCGATACCGCGATCCGGCGATGGAAGCCAACCAGGATGAAGATGCAGATCGATAGCAATTCCAGACCGAGGATGATGATGAGGAGATCGAGTCCCTTGGCCATCATCATCATGCCGACGGTTCCCCACATCAGCAGGGCGTAGAACTCGCCGCGCTCGAATCCTTCACGTGCCAGGTACGCGCGTGCGAAGAGCGTGGCCAGAATCGCCGCCAGGATGAACGTGTAGTCGAAGATGATCGTGATGGCACTGATCTCGTAGGTGCCCCCGAAGAAGTAGCCACCCACGATCAGGCTCTCACTCCAACCCGCGATGACGAGAACCATCGCCGCCAGGGGTGCCGTGGCTCCGCGCAGCTTCGGCGCGAAGGCGTCGAAGAGGATCATCAGGATGCCGCCGATCGAGAGAATCAGCTCGGGCAGGATCGCATTCATCCAGCCGTTTTCGAGCAGGGGACTCAGGTTCAACGGACACCTCCGGCATCAGGGGCGAGGGATGAGGGACGAGGGAGGTTGTTTCTGGCGACCATGGCCTTTCCGGCGTCGGTCTTGTGCACGATCTGCAGGAGTTGCTGCACGCTCGGCGTCATCTCGCGGAGGAAGAGATTCGGCCGCACGCCGATCCAGACCATCAGAATCACCAGCGGGACGAGTGCCGCGATCTCGTTCCACGCGATCTCGCGGACGTCGCGGTTCTCGTCCTTCGTGATCGGTCCGAAGAAAACGCGCTGGATGAGCCAGAGCAGGTAGATCGCCGACAGGATCACCCCCGTCGCCGCCACCACCGTCCACCTCGGCCACGTCTGGAACGATCCGGCCAGGATGAGGAACTCGCCGACGAACCCATTCAGACCGGGCAGACCGACCGACGAGAGCATCGAGATGATGAAGAAGGTGGCAAAGACCGGCATCGTCTTCGCCAGCCCGCCGTAGTCCGCGAGCAGGCGCGTGTGGCGCCGTTCGTAGATCACACCGACGCAGAGGAAGAGCGCGCCCGTCGAGAGGCCGTGATTGACCATCTGCAGGATCGAGCCCTCGACCGACGTCTGGTTGAGCGCGAAGATCCCCAGCACGCAGAACCCGAGATGCGAGACCGAGGAGTACGCGACGAGCTTCTTCATGTCGGGCTGCACCCAGGCCACCAGCGCTCCGTAAACGATGCCGATGACGGCCAGCGCGATGAGCAGTCCGGAATACTTCGCCGTCGCGTCGGGAAAGAACGGCAGCACGAAGCGCAGGAACCCGTAGGTCCCCATCTTCAGCATGACGCCGGCGAGGATGATCGAGCCGCCCGTGGGCGCTTCGACGTGCGCGTCCGGCAGCCACGTGTGCAGCGGAAAGAGCGGCACCTTGATGGCGAAGGCGAGCGCAAAGGCGAAGAACAGCAACGTCTGCGCGTGCGGCGTCAGCACGGTTCCGTAGAGCTCCGTGATCGCGAAGGTAAGCGTGCCGGTGCCATGGAAGTGAGCGAAGCCGAGGTAGATGATTCCGAGCAGCATCAGCAGGGAGCCGGCGATCGTGAAGAGGAAGAACTTGATCGCGGCGTAGATCCGGTTCGTGCCGCCCCAGACGCCGATGATGAGATACATCGGCAGGAGCGTCAGCTCGAAGAAAACGTAAAACAACAGGAGGTCGCTGGCGACGAACACGCCGATCATCGCCGCTTCCATGATCAGGAAGGAGATGACGTACTCCTTCGGATGCTTGTGAATCGTGTTCCACGACGAGAGGAACACGACCGGTGTGAGCAGCGTCGTCAGCAGGATGAGCCAGAGTGAGATCCCGTCGACGCCGAGTGCGTAGCGGATTCCCCACTGCGGAATCCAGGCAAACGACTCGACGAGTTGCATCCCGGCTACGCCTTCCCTGAAGCCGGCCAGGATTCCGAGGGAGGCGATAAACGTTGCCAGGGCCGCCAACAGGCCGAAGCCCTTGATGGTGTTCGCTGCGCTCTTCGGGAAGAACGCGACGATCACCGCCGCGGCGATAGGAAGCCAGAGGGTGATGGAGAGGATGTTAGTCATGCCAGCACCCAGATGAAGACGATGACGCCGAGGAAGAACATCAGCGCGTAGTTGCGGACGTTGCCGGTCTGGAAGAAGCGCAGCAGGTCGCCGATGGCAGCGACGACGTAGCCGAGCAGCGCGATGGTTCCGTCGATCAGCGCGTCGATGCCTTTCCAGAGGAAGCGCGAGAAGCCTTCCAGCGGCCGGACGATCGTCGCGTCGTAAAACTCATCGACGTACCATTTGTTCTCCATCCCCCGCGCGACGCCCGGCATCGCCTCAGCGAACTGCTCATCGGCGGCCAGGCCTCGTTTGTAGAAGCGCGCGTAGGCCACCCAGATACCGATGGCGGCGATCGCCGTCGAGACCAGCATCAACCCGTACTCCAGGTTCGGCGAGATCTCGTACTGCCCCTCGGGCACCCCCTGGATGTCGGGGAAGATCGGATGAAGCCACGCCGCGAGGAAGTGATGGTGCGGCCACCCGAGGATCGCACCGCCGAAGACCGAGAGGGCGGCCAGCACGATCAGCGGCAGTGTCATCGTCCAGGGTGACTCGTGCAGGTGATGCTCCTGCTCCTGCGTGCCGCGGAACGATCCGAAGAAGGTCAGGTAGACGAGGCGGAACATGTAGAACGCCGTGCAGAACGCCGCCAGAGAGCCGAGGACCCAGATCAGCACGTTGAACCACTGGGGGAAGTACGGATTGGCGAGTGCGGAGGCAAGGATCTCGTCCTTCGAGAAGAATCCGGCGAAGGGCGGGATGCCGGCGATGGCGATCGTGGCCAGGAGGAACGTCCAGAAGGTGATGGGGATCTTCGACTTGAGCCCGCCCATCCTGCGCATGTCCTGTTCGCCGCTCATGGCGTGGATCACCGAGCCGGCGCCGAGGAAGAGGCAGGCCTTGAAGAAGGCGTGGGTGATGAGGTGGAAGACGCCCGCGGTGAAGGCACCGACGCCGACGCCGATGAACATGAAGCCGAGCTGCGAGACCGTGGAGTAGGCGAGGACTTTCTTGATGTCCCACTGTCTGATTCCGATGGTTGCGGCGAAGAGCGCCGTCACCGCGCCGATCAGCGCCACGACCATCATCGCGCCCGGTGCCAGGCGATAGAGCGCGTTCGAGCGGACGACCATGTAGACGCCGGCCGTGACCATCGTCGCGGCATGGATGAGTGCGGAGACGGGAGTCGGGCCGGCCATCGCGTCCGGGAGCCAGACGAAGAGCGGGATCTGGGCGCTCTTGCCGCAGGCACCGAGGAAAAGAAGCAGACAGATGGCCGTCAGCAGCCAGTGCTCGACGCCGCCTGCCGCGGCGATCTGCGAGACTTTCGCGAAGTCGACGCTCCCGAAGTACGCGAACATCAGGAACATCGCGATCAGGAATCCGAAGTCGCCGATGCGGTTCACGACGAACGCCTTCTTGCCGGCCGCGGGCGCGAAGTCCGTCTCGTAGTAGAAGCCGATGAGGAGGTAGGAGCAGAGGCCCACGCCCTCCCATCCGATGAACATCACGAGATAGCTCGATCCGAGGATCAGGATGAGCATCTCGGAGAGGAAGAGGTTCAGGTAGGCGAAGTAGCGGCCGTACCCATGCTCGTGGGCCATGTAGCCGACGGAGTAGAGGTGGATGAGGAAGCCGACCCAGGTGACGACCATCAGCATGACCACGCTGAGAGGGTCGAGCTGGAAGGCGAGGTCGGTGCCGATGGAGCCGGAGGAGATCCAGTTGTAGACGATGTCGACGTGGCGTTCGCCGGTGGGGTAGGCGGTGTAGTACTGGACGACGGCGATCGTGCCGGCGACCGCCGCGCCGAGCGACGCCAGGAGCGCCACCGCCGTCACGAACCCCTTGCCGAGACGCTTGCCGAAAAGGCCGTTCAGCAGAAAGCCGAGGAACGGCAGCAGTGGGATGAGCCAGAGTGTGTTCAGCATGAAGCGGGTGATCTCTCCTCGCACTGCACGAAACGAGGAGAGCCCCGCGCCGCGCTAGTCTTTCAGTCTCTCTTTGTAGTCTTCAGAAGATGCCGGATCCAGCTCCCAGCGATGTTTGTCGCGACTCCGTTCCTTCTCTCCGACTCTCAGCTCTTCGTTGTCGGCGTACGAGATGCCCATCGCCGCCGCATTTTCTTCTACGTCGTTCTGTCCCGGCGTGGCCTGGCTTCCTCCGACGGCCTCGTCGCCCTGCGACTCGGCCATTTCCCACTTTGCGTCGAGGTCTCCGCCCGAAAGCGACGGATCCATGCCGTTGTTCTCGCGCAGCCTCTCGGCAAGCTTCTGCGACCCCGCTGCGATATCGGGAATCTCCGGCTCGATGCGGTCATCGATCCCATCCCGATTCTTGTCCTGCCGCTCGTTTTCTTCCCAGTCAATGAGCTTCTCGGTCTTGTCCATTTTTCCAGGCTCCTCTTGCTGAGCCTGGAACCTTGCGATGTCTGTGCCTTGATCGGTCCTACCAGCGCATCAGGTTGGCCTCATCCACGTCAATCGTGTGACGGTGATGGAAGAGGGAGATGAAAATGGCCAGTCCCACCGCGGCTTCCGCGGCGGCGATGGCCATGACGAAAAGGACGAAAAAGATGCCGTGGAGCTGGTGGTACTGCCGGGCGTAGGCGACGAACGTCAGGTTCACAGCGTTCACCATCAGCTCGATGCACATGAAGATGGTGATGCCGTTCTTGCGCGTGAGAACCCCGCAGACGCCGATGGTGAAGAGGATCGCGCTGAGGATTAGAAACCAGTGGGTGGGAATCATCGAGACTCCTCCAGAGAGAGAGAACTGTGTGGCGCTGGCGGCCTCGCTGGCGGGTTCTGTTCTGCGTTTGCTGAAACCGCCGGCGAGGCCGCTGGCGCCATACTGGGCGCTGCCGTCCCCGATCCACCCACGCCGGTGCGGCTGCTGAGGAACAAAGCGCCGACGATCGCGGCCAGCAGGAGGATCGAGACCATCTCGAACGGGAAGATGTAGGCCTCGAACATGCGGATGCCGATCGCGCGTGCGTCCGCGACGAAGGGCCCCTCGGGGAGGCGTGCCACGCCGAACTTGGCCAGGTAGTAGATGAGCGCGATCCCGAAGGCCGCACTCGTGGTGTAACCGAGGAACTGCTGGACGGGGCGGGTGCGGGGCTCTTCCTGATGCTGGAGGTTGAGCAGCATGATCACGAAGAGGAACAGGACCATGATCGCGCCGGCGTAGACGATGACCTGCAACGCGGCCAGGAACGGCGCTTCCAGCAGGACGTACATCACAGCCAGTGCGAAGAAGGTGGCCACGAGCGACAGTGCACCGACCACCGGGTTGCGGTGCAGGACGACGGTCGCCGCGAAGATCACGGCGATGGCAGCGAAGAGGAAGAAGATGGCGAAGGTCATGAGCGCGGTCTCGCTTCGCGTGGTCTCGCGGTCTCGCCGCTTCGCGGTTGCTCGGCGTTTGAAGTTACAGATCCCGGACCTGCTTCAGGAGCGGCGGTCGAGCGAAGCGCTGCGAGACCACGCGACCGCGAGACCGCGGAACCAGACCAGGATCCACCGGGATAGCAATGCGTACCAACCCCCCTCATAGCCATTTCTCCGCGATGAACCACGCCACGATCACGATGTTGATCACGGCCATCGGCAGGAACACCTTCCAGCCGAGCTTCATCAGCAGGTCGTACTTGAGGCGCGGGACCGTCCAGCGGACCCAAACAAAGACGAAGAGGATGGCGCTGACTTTCACCAGGAACGACAGCACCGACAACCCGAAGCCGAGCGCATTCGGCGGCTCGTTGTACCAGGGGATGTCCCATCCGCCTAGGAAGAGTGTTGTCACGAGCGCCGACATCGTGGCCATGGCCATGTACTCGGACATGAAGAAGAGCGCGAACTTCATCGAGGAGTATTCGGTGTGGTACCCGGCCACGAGCTCGGCGTCGGCTTCCGCGAAGTCGAACGGCAGACGGTTCGTTTCGGCGAACGCGGAGACGAAGAAGACGACGAAGGCCATCCACATCGCCGGCGAAAAGATGTTCCAGGCCGGCAGTTTGATGACGTTGAAGAGAACGAAGTAGCCGGTTTGACGCCAGACCACGTCGGGAAGCGATAAAGAACCCGCCGCGAGAAGCACACTGACCGCAGCCAGCGTGAGCGCCAGCTCGTACGAGATCATCTGCGCCGAGGCGCGGATTCCGCCGAAGAGCGAATACTTGTTCGCCGACGCCCATCCGGCGATGACGATGCCGTAGACGCCCATCGACGCCAGCGCGAAGATCAGCAGGATGCCGATGTTGACGTTGGCGATGATCGGTTCGAACAGCCGTCCGCCGGGAAGCAGGAATGGCCGGCCCCAGGGGATCACCGCGATCGTCGTGAGTGCGGGGATGAGGCCGAACATCGGGGCGATCGTGTAGAGGACCTTGTTCGCCTTCCCCGGCAGCATGTCCTCTTTGAGGATGAACTTCAGGGCATCGGCGAACGATTGAAAGAGGCCGAACGGTCCGACGCGATTCGGTCCGGGCCGGTCCTGGATCAGCGCGCTGCCGCGCCGCTCCACCCACACCATGATCGGCGTGACGCTCAGCATCGCGCCGAGTACCACGGCGATCTTCAGTCCGGAAAGGCCCGCGTCAACCCAATCGATGCCGTGCATGTCGTCTTATGCCTGCGCGGACACCGTTTCGGCGGGATGAAAGTCGGGGATGTGGTCGAGTCCGCGGAACTCGGCTGCATCGGCATACAGCATCGCGCCGATCCGGCGGTACAGCTCCAGGTCCGTGACGGCCTGGCCCTTGGGCGGATAGGCCTGATGAATGGCCTGTACCCGACCCTGCAGATTCGTGAATGTCCCTTCCTTTTCGACATGAATGGTCGAGGGGAGCAGGACGTCGGCAACGTCGTTGAGCGGATGGTTGGCATCCCACGACATCACGACGAGGAACTTCGCTTTGCGGAGGTTGGCGATGACCGCAGGATCCTTGGCCCGCTCGCTGAAGTTCGCATCGGTGACGAAGAGGACGTCGACACCCGAGGCACCGTTCGTCATGAAGTCTTCGAGAAGCTGCGGCGTGAGGGACTGGGTTTTTTCAGTGGAGGGCGCGGGGACCGGAGCCGGCGCAGGATTCTGCGTGCCGCCGGCGGCTCCTCCGGCGTTCTCGGGAGCACCCGCCGGCGAGGCCGCCGGCGCCACACTGGCCGCTGGTTCCTCACCGTTCGCTGGTTTCCCTGACAGTGCGGCTTCCACGCCCCGAAAATTCGGCGCGGCCTGCGTTCCCAGCAGCCATTCGGTGCGCGACTTCATCCGGATCGGGACGATGCCGTCGACCATCACTCCGGCCGCTGCTCCCAACTTTCCCACGAACAGTTCCTTCGCCAGCCAGGCCTCTTCGTTCGTCATGTTCGCCGAGAAGATTGCCGCCGTTTTCGCGGCTCCGCGGACGGCCGTTCCGATCGCGTCCAGCGCTTCCGTCCACGTCGAGATGCCGAGGTAGTCGTCTTCGGTGCGGACCTTGGGGACGACGACGCGGTCCGTGTCATAGCGCTCGTAGGAGAACCGGCCGAAGTCGCACAGCCAGTGGTCATTCACATCCGGATTGACGCGGGGACGGTAGCGGAACACCTGTCCCTGCCGGTAGCCGACGAAGATGTTGCAGCCGACGTCGCAGCCGTTGCACACCGACTCCGCCGACTCGAGATTCCAGACCCGCGATTCGAACCGGAACTCACGCGTGGTGAGCGCCCCGGTCGGACAGACGTCCGCGACGCATGCCGACATCCAGTTGTCCAGCGGCGTTCCGGGGAACACGCCCACCTCGGTCGACGCGCCGCGTTTGAAGAACGCCAGCTCGCCGGTGCCCGTGATCTCCGACGTGACGCGGATGCAACGCGTGCAGTGGATGCAGCGGTTCATGTTCTGCACGACATGCGGGCCGATGGCCGTGCGGTCCATGCCGGGATAGGTTCGTTTGAACTCGCCGTAACGCGAGTTCACGCTGCCGTAGTTGAAGGAGTAGTCCTGTAGTGGGCACTCGCCTGCCTTGTCGCAGATCGGGCAGTCGAGGGGATGGTTGATGAGGAGAAACTCCATCTGTCCCTTGCGGGCCTCGTCGACCTTCTCGTTCCAGACGTGGATCTTCATCCCGTCTTTCACAGTGGTCGAACATCCCGCCTGCAGCTTGGGCATGCCTTCGATCTCGACGAGGCACATGCGGCACTGCCCGACGACGGAGAGGGCGGGGTGGTAACAGAAATGGGGGACGTGGATGTCGGCTGCTTTCGCAGCTTCGATGCAGTTGATCCCTTCCTGCACTTCGACTTCGACGCCGTCGATGGTGATTTTTGCCATACGCGTTCTCGGGGAGCTCCGAAGGAATGCAGGATCAGCGCCGTGGAGCTGGCCGCTGGTGATCGATCACGGCAGAGAATCCGTGAAAGTTTTCACAAGCGCGGAGAATACTCGCGGGGGTGTGGCGCGTCAATCATTGAGGCGCGCAGGGCGTCGCGCCGCTTCCGTAGTCAGCGGGCCGTGTCGCCGCGTTGTAGACTCTCGCCAGACGCGGGCTTCATTCGCCGCGCATACCAACCACCTCGGACTCGGCGCGGCCTCGCTGCGCGGGGCCGATCAGGGAGCAATCTTGAGAAAAGACATCGTCATCGCCATCGCCGGCATTGCAGTCGTCGCCGCGATCTGTTTCGGGCTCGCCATCTGGAAGCCTGAGTGGAAGCCGTTCTCCTCCACACCCGCCACCGCCACCGCTGCGCAGGCGAGCACCACCGCCGGTCCCGGCCACGTGATCATGCACATCAACGGTGAAGGGGTCACCGAGGGGGAGTTCCAGGCCGCGTTTACCCAGCTTCCGGAGGACATGCAGCGTCAGTTCTCGTCCGAGGCGGGGAAGCAGGCGTTCGCGGAGCAGGTCGTGCGGCTCAAGCTTCTCGAGCAGGAGGGGCGGAAGCTGGGCGTCGAGAAAGACGCCCGAGTTGCAGGACAGCTCGCCGCGGACCATACGAACGTCGTGGCCGCCGCCACCGCACAGAAGCTCGTCCCTCCGCCGACGAACGAGGCGGTCCAGAAGTTCTACAACGAGAACAAGAAGAATTTTGAAGCGACGGAGCTCAGCCACATCCTCGTCGCATACGAGGGAGGCGCGGTTCCAGCGCGCAGCGGCAAGCCCCTCAGCCAGGAGGGCGCGTTGAAGAAGGCGCAGGCGATTGGGCAGCAGCTCAAGCAGGGTGCCGATTTCGCGAAGCTGGCGCGCGAGGTCTCCGACGACGCCAGCAGCGCCAGCCGCGGCGGCCTCCTCGGGCCTTTCAGTCCAGGCATGCTCCCTCCCGAGCTCGAGTCGCACGTGCTCCAACTCCAGCCGGGACAGATCAGCGCTCCGGTTCCCTCGCGTTTCGGCGTTCATATCTTCAAGGCCGGCGCGCACACTTCGCAGCCGTTCGAACAGGTACAGCAGGGGATCAGCCGCCGCGTGCAGCAACAGAACACGCTCGAGAAAGTCGAGCAGATGCGCAAGAGCGCGAAGGTCGAATTCGACGCGAAGTACTTCCCGGAGGCCAACGCGAAACCGCTCGCGAAGAAACCGTAGCTCGTCCATGAAGAAGCCCGCCCGCGTCCTCGTGGTCGAGGACAACGAGATGAACATGCAGCTCGTCGAGTATCTCCTCGAGCAGGGTGGCTACCAGATCGTGAAGGCGGCCAGCGGTGAAGAGGCGTTGTCGATTGCACGCGGTGCGGGTCCCATCGACCTGATCCTGATGGACATCCATCTCCCAGGGATCGACGGACTCAGCGTCGTGCGCGAGATGAAGAGCGACCCGCGCTCGAGCGCCATCCCCGTGCTGGCGCTGACCGCGCACGCGATGCGCGGCGACCGCGACCGTTTTCTTGAAGCCGGCTGCGACGGCTACATCTCAAAACCGATCGACGTGAAAACGTTCCTGACGTCGATCCGGACCTGGGTGACGTAGCGCGGTTGCGCGGTCTCGCGGTCGCGCGGGGGTTGAACGGTGGCCGAGTTGCCAGGTTTGCCAGTGTGCCCATCCGTGCTCGAATCTCGAACGCGAGGGCCTTCGCCCCTGCGAAGCGGGGGAGAAGGTGGCCGACGGCCGGATGAGGGGGCCGAGCAAGAAGAAGCAGCTCAGCAACTGACAAACCAAAGCCGGCAACCCAGTAGCCAAATCAACAACAACCCCGAATCACAGTCCGTCGTACTTCGAGTATCCGTTCTCGCCCCAGAAGTCGCGTGGTTCGGTCTCCGTGTACGCGATCTTCGTGATGGCCTTGATGTTCTTCAGGCCGAGCTTCATTGGGACCACCAGTCGGACGGGAGCACCGTGGTCGACGCCGAGGAGTGCGCCGTTCAGGTGTGTGGCCAGGAGCGTCTGGGGGTGGTTCACGGTGGGGAAGTCGATCGACACGTAGTACGGGTCGGATTGGCCCATGCCATTCAGATTGACCGAGGAGTCGATGGCCGCCCACTTCGCGGCTGCGGCCGGCGGATAGGCGCGGAGCAGATCCGAGAAACGGAGGCCGCTCCATCCGGCGATCGCGCTCCATCCTTCCACGCAGCAGATTCGCGTGATCTGCTCGTGCCGCGGGAAGCGAGCGAGGTCTTCGACGCGCAGGACGACGTCCTGCCCGGACTTCAGCCCCGTAAGCGTGAGGGTCCAATCCTTGAGGTACGCAGGTTTGGGAGTCTGCCCTTCATAGTTGTTCCGCAAGGGAGTGACGTCGCTCCGCGTGTAGGTCCTCACGCTCCGCGTCGGTGAGTAGAGCGCCTCGGCGATGTCGTCGTCGAAGGTCAGGGCTCGATTCTGAAACCGCTCGCTCCGTTCGCTCGTGGCGCCGAGACGGGCGGCCAGGGTGTCGAGGGCATCGGTGGCGTGTGCACCAAACAGGCGCTTCTTCGATGACGCTGGCGCGATCCACCACAGCCCTGCAAACGCGGCCAGCGCACCGGCGCCGAACAGGAAGAAGTCTCGCCGCGATTGTCTGCGCAGTTTCGTTTCATCGATGAACACCTCGGGCATTTCGTCGCTCATTCAATGCCTCCCGTTCTCTGGGACCAGCCGACGATCATCGAGCGCATCGTGTCCCATCCATCGACGGCGACCAGCACCAGGTGGGGGATGAGAAAGAGGACGAAGTAAAGCATCACGACGAAGTGGACGATCCGTGCGCCGTCGTAAGATCCGAACATCCGCTCCAGCCACCAGAGCTGCACCGGCTTGTGCATCGCCCATCCGCTCGCAAGGGCAAGCGCGCCCGCGATCGGCATTGATGCGTACGCGCCTTTCTGCAGCGCGTTGTACTTCGTCGTGATTTTCGGATGGTGCCAGGGCCGCCGGAGAATCTTCATCGGGATGACGCCTGCGTAGTACCTGATCATAGCCAGCGATTCGCCGAACATCGTCCGCCGAGGCAGGAGCGCGCGGTAGCCGCGGCCGAGAAGGAGGCCGAGGAGGTAGAGGAGGCCGTTGAGGAGGAAGAAGTAGACGAAGAGCCAGTGCCAGCGCAGCGAGCCGGCCAGATAGCCAGTGCCGAGTCCGAAATGCTCATAGAACCAATAGCGATCGACTTCCGCTCCCGGGACGTGGCGGGAGATGGCGAGGCCGAGATCGGCCAGGTAGTCGCGGCTGTGGGTGACGGGATCGGGTTTGTGCAGGAAGACCGGCGACGCCCAGTAAATCGACAACCCGCTGACGATCATCGCGAAGAGGATCGGCACGTTCAGCCAGTGCGAGATACGCACGAGCGCGTGGTGTTTGATGGTGACGAGGCGCTGGCCAGCGTGGGGATCGGGGACTGGGATCTTATTCTCAGGAATCACCACAACTGCAGGAATTGCCGCAACTGGTGGGGCGCCGGCGGCCTCGCCGGCGGTGTTTTCCAATTTGGCCGGAACCCCCCCGGCGGCACCGGCGGATTCGTCCTGACCTGCGGAGCCAGCGTCGCCGACGTCATCCGCTGCGTTGTCCTGAGACTCACCGGCGGGGCCGCCGGTGCCAGGCCCCGGGACGGAAGGATCGTCAGGAAGGTCGTCGCTCATTTCGGAATCAATTCTCGCCGAGTTTACGCGCTTTCGTTACCATGCGGCCCTCATGAGAATACTCGTTCTGGGCGCCGGCCGCATGGGCCTCGGCGCGGTTCACGACCTCGCCTCGCAGCCTGATGTCGACGAAGTCACCGTCGCCGATGTCGCAGCCGAGCGCGCGCATCACGTCGCCTCCGCTGTCGATGGGAACGTCACGCCGCGCGCGATCGACGTCAGCCGTCACGAAGACGTTGTCGCGCTCATGCGCGGACACGACAGCGCCATCTCCTGCGTCAACTATTGGCTCAACGAGCGTCTGGCCCGCGCCGCTCTCGAAGCCGGCACGAACTTCTGCGACCTCGGCGGAAACAACGACGTCGTCGACGCGGAGCTCGCGCTCGATGCCGAGGCGCGCGAACGGGGCATCAACATCGTCCCCGACTGCGGGCTGGCGCCCGGGATGGTGGCCGTGCTCGTCGCCCACGGCGCGGCACAGTTCCAGAAGCTCGACGAGATCCACATCCGGGTCGGAGGACTGCCGCAGAACCCGCGTCCGCCGCTCGACTATCAGCTGGTCTTCTCGGTCGAAGGCCTCATCAACGAATACGTCGAGCGGGCCCGGGTGATCCGAAACGGTGCGATCACGATGGTCGACTCCATGACCGAAATCGAAGCGCTGGAGTTCCCGGCGCCGTTCGGCGTGATGGAAGCCTTCCAGACCTCGGGCGGGACCTCCACGCTGCCGGAGACGTTCCTGGGGCGGGTCAGGGAGCTCGACTACAAGACGATCCGCTTTCCCGGCCACTGCGAGAAATTCAAGACGATGATCGACCTCGGTCTCTGCAGCAGCGAGAAGATCGCCGTCGACGGGCTGAAGATCGCGCCGCGGCGAGTCCTCGGCGATCTGCTCGTGGCGAACCTGCCGGCGGACGAACCCGACGTGGTTCTGGTCCGCGTCGAATTCGTAGGCGAGGGCCGGCGGCTTTGTTACGACATCATCGATCGCTACGATGAAACGACCGGACTCTCGGCGATGATGCGCACCACGGCATTCCCGGCGTCGATCGTCGCGCTGATGATGGCCCGAGGACAGACGACGCAGAAGGGCGCACTGCCGCAGGAGCGTTGCATCCCGCCCGAGCTCTTCATGCAGGAACTGGCGAAGCGGAACATCGTCGTCAACGCATCCTGAGCGGTGTGGGCGCCGGCGGGCCTCGCCGGCGCGTTGGTTCCGCTACTTCTCCTGGAGGAATGACGAAACGATTGCGTTGACCCAGTCGGGTCTGGTGATGAACGTGCCGTGGTTCGTGCCCGGCAGGATGCAGAGCCGGGCATCGGGCAGCGCGCGATAAAGCGCGATCGTGTGATCGAGCAGGATCGCGTCGTGGTCTCCGGCCATGACCAGGACCCGCTTCCGGATCGTTCCCAGCAGCGCGGGACTCAGCTCGTCCTTCGTTGGTGACGATGCCCAGAGGTGGATCAGCCGTGCGTCGAGGGTCGTCAGCGGCTTGACGTCTTTCGCGCGCAACTCCTTCAGGTCCTCCGGCAGATAGCCTTCCGGGGTGAAGTTCGCGCCGCTGACGACGACCCGGCGAACGAGCTCCGGATGCCGGACGGCGAGGATCAGGGCGACGATTCCTCCGTCGCTCCAGCCGGCGACATCGGCATCAGTGATGCCGAGCTGTGAGAGGAGGGCTGCGGTGTCGTCCGCCATCCGGGCATACGTCAGCGGACCGGCAATATCCGGCGTTTGGCCGTGTCCGATCTGCTCGGGGGCGATGATGGTGTGCGTCTTCGCGAAGAGGTCGAGCTGGTTCGCAAACGAGCCATGGATCGTGTTTCCGCCGCCGTGGAGCAGCACCAGAGGTTGGCCCGCGCCGATCCTCTCGTAGTACATGCGATGTCCATTCACGGTGGCCCAGTGACCCGGTTCTTCGGCGTGGAGAGACGTTGCAGCGAGGATGAGAAGCAGGGTCAGGCGAATCTTCATGCGTCGGTCTCCTCAGGTGAGGTCCGCCGTTGGCGGCTGGTGTCGATTCTATGTCGCCGTCCGCGCATAATTCGCGCATGTACCTGCTGATTCGGTGGATCCTCAATACCCTCGCGCTGTTTGTTGTCGTCACGATCGTCCCAGGGTTTCACTACCACTCGATCGTTTCACTCGCGATCGCGGCCCTGATTCTCGGGCTGCTGAACGCAGTCGTCCGGCCGATCCTCGTCTTCATCACGTTCCCGATCACCGTGATCAGCCTTGGGCTGTTCCTGATCGCGATCAATGCCGGGATGCTGGAGCTGACAGCGTGGCTTGCTCCCGGCTTCCGCATCGACAGTTTCGGTGCCGCGGCCATCGGTGCCATCGTGCTGGCGATCATTTCGTGGGTCACGGACCGGATCGGCCGCAAGCCGGAGCGGCGGGGCTGACACGGGGTCATCCAATCCCGTACACTACGCGCCTTAGGAGCCAATGCGTTGAACATCATCAAGAACCGCGTCGACGACGTAACCGTGCTCGACATTCAGGGTGTCATCAAGCTGGGGGAGAGCGCCCGCGAGTTCTCGAGCTACCTCGAAAAGGTGCTCAACGACGAGACCGGCCCCGTGATGATCAACTTCGAAGCGATCAACTACATGGACTCGACCGGTCTGGGCGAGCTGATCGGTTACCTCCAGAAGTTCGAAGACCGCCAGCGCAAGATGGCGCTCGTCAAGCCTTCCCACCGCATCCTCGCTCTGCTCAAGATCACGAAGCTCGACACGGTCTTCAAGATCTTCGACACGCGCGAGGCGGCGATGGAGTACCTGACCGACAACGCCGCCTGATCGCCGTAGTTCCCGCATGGTCCGGGGTACGCGCCTGAGAACGGCGCAGCATTGCCACTGATCTGGTTTGCGACTAGCATTCACCGCCGTTGATGACGCACACCTTCCTCCCCGTTCTGCTCATGATCCTGATCGCGATCGTCATCGGGATCGTCATGCTTCTGCTGGCCTGGTTCATCGGCAGGCATGCCCGTACCGCGTCGAAGCAGGAGCCGTACGAGAGCGGTGTGCCGTCACTCGATGAGAACCGGAAGCGTGTCAACGTCCGCTTCTACCAGATCGCGATGCTCTTCATCCTGTTCGACATCGAAGCGGCATTTCTCTACCCCTGGGCCGTCATCTATCGCGACGTCGCCGCGGGCAAGCAGGGTCTCTTTTTCTTCGGCGAGATGCTCGTCTTCATCGTCCTGCTCGCCGTCGGTTACGTCTACGTGTGGAAAAAGAAGGCGTTCGACTTTTAACCATGGCTGATCTCCATCCCGACAATCCCTACGCACCGGACCGTTTCCCCGACCCGCTGAAGATGGTCGAGTTTCCGCCCGAGGCGAAGAAGACGTTCGAGTACATCCTGACGCGCTATCCGAACAAGGAAGCGTGCCTGCTGCCGACGCTGCATCTCGCCCAGGAAGTGTGGGGCTGGATCTCTCCGGAAACGGTCGTCTACGTCGGCAAACTGCTCGACCTCCCTCCGGCCACAGTCTTCGGCGTCGTCTCGTTCTACAACATGTACAACCAGAAGCCGGTGGGCAAGTACCACCTGCAGGTCTGCACGAATCTGAGCTGTATGGTTCGCCGCGCGTACGACATCTACGATCATCTCTGCGAGAAGCTGGACGTAAGTCCGGGCGCAACGACGAAAGACGGCCGCTACACCGTCGTCGAGGTCGAGTGCCTCGGTTCCTGCGGCACCGCCCCGGTCGTGCAGGTCAACAACGACTATCACGAGAACATGGACGTTGCGAAGATGGACGCGCTCCTGACGGAGCTGAAATAGCCATGGATCCGATCAAAGTCCTGACCGCGAACATCGACAAGCCGAACTCCACGTCGATCGATGTCTACCTCGACGGCGGCGGATACAAGGCGGCCGAAAAAGCCCTGAAGATGAAACCGGAAGAGGTCACGCAGCTGGTGAAAGACTCCGAGCTGCGCGGCAGGGGTGGGGCGGGCTTTCCGACCGGCATGAAGTGGGGCTTTGTCCCGAAGAACGCCCCGAAGCCGACGTGGCTTCTCTGCAACGCCGACGAGTCCGAGCCCGGGACATTCAAAGACCGCGTGCTCATGGAGAAAGATCCGCACCTGCTCATCGAGGGGATGATCATTGCGGGCTACGCCATCGGCTCGAATCCGATGTCGTACATCTATATCCGCGGCGAGTTCCACTACGGTGCCGTGGTGCTGAATAAGGCTCTCGACGAAGCTCGCGCCAAAGGCTACCTCGGCAAGAACATCCTCAGCAGCGGCTTCGACTTCGACATCACCGTGGCCCGCGGCGCCGGGGCCTACATCTGTGGCGAAGAGACGGGACTCATCGAGTCCGTCGAAGGGCATCGCGGGCAGCCGCGCGTGAAGCCGCCGTTCCCGGCGGTCATCGGCGTGTTCGGCGGACCGACGGTCGTCAACAACGTCGAGACTCTCACCTGCGTGCCGCTGATCATCAACAACGGTGCGGATTGGTTCAAGTCCTTCGGATCACCGAAGAACACCGGCCCGAAACTCTACTGCGTCTCGGGAAGCGTGAAGAAGCCGGGCGTGTACGAGTTTCCGATGGGCATCAACCTCAAGGAGCTCATCTACGATCACTGTGGCGGCATCCTGGGCGATCGCAAGTTGAAGGCGGTCATCCCCGGCGGTGCTTCGGCGCCGATGCTCACGCCAGACGAGATCGACCTCCCGCTGACCTTCGACGCATTGATGAAAGCGGGCTCGATGCTCGGTTCCGCCGGCATCATCGTGCTCGACGAAAGCGTGTGCATGGTCGACGCTGTCTGGCGTCTCTCGAAATTCTTCGCTCACGAATCGTGCGGGCAGTGCACACCCTGCCGCGAAGGGACGAACTGGCTGGAATCGGTGCTCGACCGCATCGAACGCGGCGAAGGACGTCAGCAGGACGCCGATCTTCTGCTCGATATGTCCGACAACATCGGCGGCAAGTCCCTCTGCGCCCTCGGCGATGCTGCGATCGGGCCGGTGATTTCGTCGGTGAAGAAGTTCCGCGCCGAGTATCTGCACCACATCGAGCACAAGAGCTGCCTTCCCGAGACCGTTCGCTATCGCCGGCTCGACGCTCCGGTTGCGGCGCACTGAAGCTCGGTCGGAACGTCATCCCGGTCGTGCGATGATTGGATCGAAACGGAGGATTTGATGCCTAAATACGTGATCGAACGCGAGATTCCCGGTGCCGGCAAGATGACGCCGGAAGAGCTTCGCGGTGCGTCGCAGCATTCGAACAATGTCCTGGCCAAACTCGGACCGGACATCGTGTGGGACCACGGCTACGTCGCAGGCGACAAGATCTACTGCGTCTACTCAGCCCCAAGCGAAGAGCTCATCCGCGCACACGCCCGCGACACCGGTTTCCCGGCCAATAAGATCACCGAGCTCTCCGCGGTGATCAGCCCGAAGACCGCGGAAGGATAGGCCTGTCAAGCCTTCTGTAGCGGGAGCGATGGCATCGGCGGGTAGGGGTATCCTCCGCGCATGAACTTCGAAACGATCGCCATTCATTCGGGGGCGGACACCGATCAAGAAACCGGTTCACTTGCGCCCCCGATCCATCTCTCCACGACCTTCGAGCGCCGGGCCGAAGATGGCGCTCCGGCTCACGGATTCAGTTACATCCGTGACGGGAACCCGACGCAGGCGCGGCTCGAGGAGGCGCTGGCGGCGATCGACTCCGGATCGGCAGCCTTGGCGTTTGCGTCGGGCATGGCGGCGGTCACGTGCATCCTGCAGTCGCTTCCAGTGGGCTCGCATCTCATTCTCCCGGACGATGGCTACTACGGCGTGGGTG
This sequence comes from Thermoanaerobaculia bacterium, assembly GCA_038244715.1. Taxonomy (GTDB): domain Bacteria; phylum Acidobacteriota; class Thermoanaerobaculia; order Gp7-AA8; family Gp7-AA8; genus JADGNZ01. Next base: position 135,415 of record JBBRTE010000009.1, on the reverse strand, counting down.
CTCTCGCGGTCGAGTATCTGCCGCGCTGGGGTGTGGAATGCGATCTCGTGGCGATGGTTGATCTCGATGCCGTTCGTGCGGCGGTGCGTCCTTCGACCCGCGTGATCTGGTGCGAGACGCCATCGAATCCATTGATGACGATCGTCGACGTCGCCGCGCTCGCGCGCATCGCCCACGACGCGAAAGCCATGCTCGTCGCCGACATGACGTTTGCCACGCCCGCGCTGCAACGGCCCATCGAGCAGGGCGCCGATGTCGTGATGCACTCCACCACCAAGTACCTCGGCGGCCACAGCGACGTGCAGGGCGGCTCGCTCGCGTTCGCGCGGAAGGACGCATTTTTCGAGTCGGTCCTGCACTGCCGCAAGATCACCGGCGGCGTGGCTTCCCCCTTCAACTCCTGGCTGATCCTCCGCGGGATCCGCTCGCTCTCCGCGCGCATGCGCGTGCATTGCGAGAACGCCATGGCTCTCGCCCGCGCGCTCGAGCAGCATCCGCGCGTCGAAACCGTGAACTATCCGGGTCTGCCCTCGCACGCCGGACACGCGATCGCCTCGCGGCAGATGTCCGGCTTCGGTGGAATGCTCTCCTTCAACGTCCGCGGCGGCCGCGAGGCTGCGCTGGCCGTGACCGGAAAGGCGAAGCTCTTCACGCGGGCCACGTCCCTCGGCGGGACCGAGAGCCTCATCGAACATCGCAACTCGAGCGAAGGCGCCGGCAGCCGTACCGCGGACAATCTCCTGCGCGTGTCGGCCGGGCTAGAGCACGCGGACGACCTCGTCACCGACCTGATCGACGCCCTCGGGTAAACTCAGAACGCCATGGCAACCAACTTCGAGATCACCTGCCCCTGCTGCGACGCCCTACTCGTCATCGACCGTACTTCCGGCGAGGTCCTGCTGCACAAGGCGAAGGAGCGGCACACGGCAGGGTCCCTCGAGTCGATGGTGGCCGGTCTCGAGACGCAGAAGAGCGAGATGGAGAAGAAGTTCGACCGCGAGATCGCCAGTCAGAAAGACCGTGCGCGCATTCTCGACGAGCGGTTCAAGGAAGCGATGCAGCGTGCCGAGAAGGACACCAAACCGGTCCTCAATCCGATGGACATGGACTGACAGCATTGGCCGCTGTTCGCAACGATGACCACATCCGTCTTCGACCCTGATGCTCCCGCCGGCTCCGGTGCCGGCATCTACGGACTTCCGTTCACGGCCGAGGAATCGCGCGTCGTCGTGGTGCCGGTGCCGTTCGAGGCGACGACCTCGTATGGCGGCGGCACCTCCGGTGGTCCGGAGGCTGTGTTCGAGGCGTCGAAGCAGGTCGATCTGTTCGATCGTGAAACCGGACGGCCGTACGAATCGGGCATCGCCATGCTCGGCATCCCGAAAAACATCACGCGCTGGAATGCCAAAGCGAAGCGCATCGCCGCTACCGTGATCGAGAAGGGCGGCGTCGTCGACCGCGCCACGCGCAAGGCGGCGGCGGACGTTAACGCGATCTCGGAGTCGGTCAACGAGTGGGTGTACGAACAGACGCGCACACTGCTCATTGCCGGCAAGATGCCTGTGATTCTCGGCGGCGATCACTCCGTCCCCTACGGCGCCATGCTCGCCTATGCGGAGACGCACCCGAACCTGGGCATTCTCCATCTCGATGCGCACGCGGACCTTCGCGATGCGTACGAGGGATTCACCTGGTCGCATGCGTCGATCTTCAACAACGTCATGACGAAGATCGGCGGCGTCGACCGGCTGGTGCAGGTCGGTGTGCGCGATCTGAGCAATGCGGAGTCGGAGATGATCGACGGCTCGAACGGACGGATCGTCACGTTCTTCGACGCGGACCTCGCTGCGCGCAAGGAAGAGGGCGCGACGTGGGCCGAGATCGCGGACGAGATCGTCGGTGCGTTACCCGCAGACGTGTATCTCTCGTGGGATATCGACGGACTCGATCCGACGCTCTGCCCGTCGACCGGCACTCCGGTACCCGGCGGCTTGTCGTGGAACGAGGCGATCGGTCTGCTTCGTGCGATCCGCCGCGCGGGCAAGCGCATCGTCGGCCTCGATCTCTGCGAAGTCGCTCCCGGCGAGACCGAGTGGGATGCGAACGTCGGCGCCCGGCTGCTGTACAAGATGATCGGCTACGCACTGCTGACGCAGGGCTAGCGCGAGGAATTTACAGTGGGGCACCGGCGACCTCGCCGGCGAGGTCGCGCGAACGCGCGACTGCTACTGGTCCAGGAACGATTGCCCCTGATCCGGGATCTCCGCCGGCGAGCCGCCGGCGCCCCCACACGGAGTGCCGCAATCTGGATCCTGCCGCATTTTCCCCACTCACCTTCGACAACACGGCTTCCAGCATCGGCGTCATGATCCGGAGTTGCCTCGCTCGAATGAGGAAGTTCCAGAGCGGCTCGAACTTTTTCCAGCCGGCTGCATAGAAGAAATGCTTCACCTGATGCTTCAACGTCCCGTGGGAAAGGGACGCGTTCGTGATCGATGACCAGCGGTAGAACTCCTTGTACGCCCAGTCGTAGCCGTTCTTCAGGGAGGCCGGCGTGAGACGTGCCGGCGTGTAGACGACGCTCCGTGTGTCGTAGAGATCCCAGTCTCGCGTTGTGATGCGCGACTCCTTCTCCATCTGCGCGAAAAGGCGCGTGCCGGGATACGGCGTCTGGATGTGAAAGGTCGCCGTTGTGATGCCGTGATCGATCGCCCAATCGACAGTGCGTTGAAACACGTCTTCCGCATCGTCGTCCATACCAAACACAAAGCTGCCGTTGATCATGATGCCGAGCGCGTGGAGACGGCCCGTCACGGCCTTGTAGTCGCGCCCGAGGTTCTGGCGCTTGTTGCTGCGGAGAAGGTTGGTGGGGTTGAGTGTCTCGAAGCCGACGAAGATGCTGCGCAGGCCAGCGTCTGCAGCGCGTTCGATGAGATCGCCGCGGAGGATGGAATCGACGGTTGCCGCTCCCTGAAAGAGGCGATTCATCCCTCGCATCCCCGCAAAGAGCGCCTCCGCAAAGCGCCGGTCTCCCAGGAGGTGATCGTCGAGGAAGTAGAGGTGACGGCCGGGAAGGCGAGCGATCTCGGCGAGTGCGTCATCGACGCGTTGTGTGTAGAACGACTTTCCGCCTTCGAAGAACGCGTCCTTGTAGCAGAAGTCGCAGTGCTGCGGACAGCCGCGCGTCACGACGATCGAGTTGGGCACGAGGTAGTTTTTCCGCCTGATCAGGTCGCGGCGAATGGGAGGGATGCGGTCGAGCGTCCGGCCGAAGGTCGATGTGTAGATCGTCTTGGCCTGACCGAGCCGCAGATCTTCCAGGAAGGCCGGAAATGTCTGCTCGCCGGGACCGAGGAAGATGGCATCGGCATGTGCGGCCGCTTCGTCGGGAAGGGAAGTCACGTGCAACCCGCCGAGAGCAACGAAGACACCACGCGATCGGTAGTGATCGGCGATGCGATAGGCGCGATATGCGTTCGTAATGTAAACCTGAATGATGACGAGGTCGGGATTGTCGTCCAGCGTCAGGCGTTGGACATGCTCGTCAACGATGACTGCCTCGTCGTCGTCACGCAGATAGGCGGCCAGTGTTGCCAGTCCGAGCGGGGGAAAGAGCGCGTACTTGACCGGCCGCCAGTAGGGGCTGGTCGCTTCGGTCAGTGCGGGGAGGATGAACTTCACGCGCAGAGCACGCGACCCGAATTGCCTCATGTTACAAACTACTTTACATCACAAAGATGACTTGCTGCTAATCGTCGAGCGACCCATCTGGCAGCGCCACGCGCGCGCCCTGAATCGCCGCGACGATCCTGGGCACGTGCACGTGGCAGGTCTCCACGATCACGGTCACCTTGCGCGGCGGCGTTCCGGCGACCGCGGTGCCAGCCACGAAGACGCCCGGCACGTTCGTCTCCATCGTCTCGGGATCGTAGACCGGCTGCCGGTCATCGCCGTGCAACGCCACGCCAAGTTGATCGAATAGCAGCGAATCCTGACGGTAGCCCGTGAGCAGCAGAACAAAGTCGGCAGCGATCTCGATGGGCTGCGCATCCGGGATCGCCGCGCCGCGCCCATCGGTCGGAGCGAGCAACGTCGTCCCGTTGCCGATCAAAACGGGCGTCGTGTGAGGCAGATAGCGGATGCCGCCGTCGCGAATGAGTGCCCGAACCTCCGGCAACAGCCAGAACTTCACCACCTTCGGATCGAAATCCTCGCGCCGGTAGCTGAGCGTCACGTCGGCGCCGGCGCGATGACAGCGCACCGCTGCTTCGACCGATGAGTTGCGCCCGCCGACGATCAGTAGTCGCTTGCCGAAGTACGTATGCGGATCGTGGAAGTAGTGGCTGACGTGCGGCAGCTCTTCGCCGGGGATGTCGAGCAGCCGCGGAGCGTGAAAGGCTCCGATCGCCAGGACGACGTGGCCGATGCGGTAGAGATGCTCACCGTCGACTGCGCGGGTTCGAAGCTCGAAGGTGCCATCCGCCAGCCGCGACGCGTTTTCCACTCGCTCGTACGAGCGAATCTGCAGGCCGAACTGCACGACCAGCGCGCGGAGGTAAGCCAGGTACTCCTCGCGTGTGATCTTCTGCTGCGTCGACGTCTGAATGGGGACGCCCGCCAGCCCCAGACGGTCGGAACTGGAGTGAAACAGCATCTGCATCGGATACCAGGCGATGGTCGTCCCGATCTGTCCGGCATCGAACTGCACGTAGTCGATCCCGGCCTGCTTCAGTGCCACCGCCAGTTCCAGACCGATCGGACCGGCGCCGATGATGGCGACATCGTGGAATTCACTCATAGGTATGCAAGCCGGCCGCGCGTCAGCTCGTGGCCAGTCCCATCTCGCGCATCACGCTGACTTTCGCGTCGATCATCACGTGATGCTCGAGCCCGAGGAGGTCGGCCAGCTTGCGCACGAGATAGTGCTCGTAGTCCGTCAATCGGCCGTCGGCATACGCGATCCGCCACATCGTCTTCACGATCTCCACACGGTCAGTCAGGGTGGCGTTACGGCGGATGAAGTGCGTGAGCGCGAAATGGTCGATCGACTGTGCGCGGATCTCGTCGGCGGCCTTCACCAGCTCCTGGGCCATCGTGTCGTCGAGCGCGAACGCACGCTTGAGATAGGTGAGGAGGTCCTCATCTTCTTCGTGGCTCAGCGATCCGTCGGCGTATCCGATGTCGAGCAGCACGGCAGCGGTCGCCAGACGCAGCGGATCCTGCTGCGCCGCCGGACGGTCGTCGGTGCAGACGCCACCTTTGAAGCGTTGCATCAGTTTTGCGAAGCTCATGGGATGATCGTTACGAAGAACAGGAGCATATCGTGCCACGAATCGACATGGACCAACTCGACGACCACGCCCGTACCTGGGTGTTCGGAGTCTCTCCCGCGCTAGACGCGGAAAAGGGTCGAAGGCTGCTCGGCGAGGTCGACCAGTTTCTCGACCAGTGGGCCGCCCACGGGACGCCGGTGACCTCGGCCCGAGAGCTTCTCCTCGACAGCTTCCTGACCATCGCGGTCGACGAGTCCAGCGAAACCTCCGGTTGTTCCATCGACCGCATGTTCGGTCTCCTCCGCCATTTTGAGAACGACCTCGGAGTCTCCATCCTCGACTCCAACCGGGTCTTCGTCCGTCACGCGGATGGCCACGTCGAAGCGCTGAGCCGCTCCGCGTTTCGCGAGCGCGGCGATCTGCACACCACGGTATTCGATACCACCGCTGAACGCCTTGCCGACATTCGCAGCGGTCATTGGATCCGCAAGGCGGAAGAGGCGTGGCCAGGGAAACTGCTCACGGCCTAGCGGTCAGCAGCACGGCGGCGCGCGCGGGCACGACCCACGTTCCCCGCGTGTTCACCGGCGTGATTCCCGGCCCGCCGTATTCGGGCGAGTCGCTCGACCAGAGCAGATCCCAGTACTCGTCGAGCGGCGGCGCGAGCAGCGGCTCATTAACGATGTCCAGTCGGATCTCATCGCCCAGATTGACGATGAGGACACGGCGCTGGTAACGCAGGACCAGTACGTCGTCCGTGAGAGCGCTTCCCAAGGCGGTGTCGGGGTTGTCCGATCGGGTAGCGGCGTGTCGTGGACCTCGTCGTCAAGCGCTCCATTGTGGTGCAAGCAGCGTGCGTAGGGAGTGGCGATCTCCCCCACGGTGCAACGGTAGACTCCACCTGTGAACCTGCTGCACCTCTTCGATCTCTCGTTGACGGCGCGTCCGGATGCGGCGGGTCTGGAGTGGGCAGGCCGGTCGTTCACATTCGGCGAGATCGAGCGCCGGAGCAATCGGGTCGCGCACGCGTTGCGCGCTCGCGGTCTCGTAAAGGGCGACCGGCTCTGTGTCTACCTCGGCAATCGCATCGAGCTGATCGACCTCTTTCTTGCGTGCGTGAAGCTCGGCGTGATCTTCGTCCCGATCAACATCCTCTACCGGGAGCGCGAGATCGCTCACATCACCAGCGACGCGGAGCCACGGCTCGTGGTGACGGAGAGCGAGCTGTCGGCTCTGAACTCCGATCGTGAAGACCGCCCCGTTGAGGAACTGGACGGCGACACGACGGCCGCGATCATCTACACGTCCGGGACGACGGGTGCGTCGAAGGGCGCGGTCCTGACTCACAACAACTTCGCCGCGAATGCCGCAAATTTGCTGACGATGTGGCAGATCACGGAGCGTGATCGCTTCCTGCTGGCACTCCCGCTCTTTCACATCCACGCGCTCGGCAACGGCCTGCACTGCTGGCTCGCCAGCGGCTGCTGCATGCGCCTTCTGGAACGCTTCGATCATCGCACGGCACTCGACGAGCTCCGCGACTTCCGCCCCACGCTGTTCTTCGGCGTCCCGACGGTCTACGTCCGTTTGCTGGACACGCCTCCGGACGTCGCGCGCGCGATCGGCGAACGGATGCGTCTCTTCGTTTCGGGATCCGCGCCTCTTCCGGTCCATGTCTTCGCGCGGTTCCGCGATCTCTTCAAGCACACGATTCTCGAGCGCTACGGCATGACCGAGACATTCATGACGCTGAGCAATCCGTACGCAGGGGAGCGGCGGGCGGGCACGGTCGGGTTTCCGCTGCCGGGGATCTCCGTGCGCATCGATGACGGCGAGCTGTTCGTGCGTGGACCCAACGTGTGCAACGGCTATTGGCGCCGGCCCGAGGCAACCGCGGCGGCGTTCGCTGACGGGTGGTTCCGGACTGGTGATCTCGCGGAGCGTTCTTCCGACGGTTACTACACGCTGCTCGGCCGCCGTTCGGATCTCATCATCTCGGGCGGCTTCAACATCTATCCGCGGGAGATCGAGGAGCTTCTAGCCGAGTACCCGGGCGTTTCGGATGTGGCCGTGGCCGGAGTTGCCGATGATGTTCGCGGCGAGGCGCCGCTCGCGTACATCGTCGGAGACTTCGATGCCGTGGAGTTGGAGATGTTCTGTCGCCAGCAGCTGGCGTCTTTCAAAGTGCCGCGTCAATTCATCCACGTGGACACAATCCCGCGCACGGCCCTGGGCAAAGTGCAGAAGCACCTGCTCCCGCGATAGCATTCGCGGATGCGCAAATTCGTCGTTGTATTCGCGGTTATCCTTCTCCCGTTCGCTGCGATCGCTGCCCCATCAGAGACGAAAGCTGCCGCTATTCATCAATTGATGCAGCTGCTGGGCAGCGACTCGGCGGACGAATCGTCCACGTCCCGGTTCGCCGCGCTCGACCACAACCTGACGGAGGCTCAGGCGAATGAGGCGACCCGTTTCTTCACGAGTCCCACCGGCCGGCAGTTTCTCGCGGCGATGAATCAGGTGAACAGCAAAGATGTCGCGGCGCTCACCGAGGCGATCGCGCGAGCAAAGGCGAAACGCACCGCCGCGGATATCCGCTCGCTGGCCACGGCACTCGAGGCGCGTGCGACCGACGAGAACAGCTACCCCTCGGTCAAGACGCTCGATGAGATCGAGAAACTCGTGTCACCGACGTACATCAGGACCATTCCCCGTCGCGATGGCTGGGACCACGAGTACGTGTACATCGGTTCCGCGATGCACTACCGCCTCATCAGCGCCGGTCCGGACGGCAAGGTCTCGGCCGCGAGCAGGAATCCTTCGGCGAAGAGCGGGTTCGGCGACGACATCGTTTACGAAGACGGCGAGTTCCTCGCTGTTCCGGACGATCTCAAACAGTAGAAGACGCCGCCGTAAGACGCAGGTCGGACTCTCCGGTCCGACCTATGGTTTGCTTGCTGGATCAGCATCCGCGAACGCCTGGCGCGTCAGGTTGATGTTTCCTGTCTCCGTGACGACGAGATCGTCTTCGACTCGGATTCCGCCGAACTTCCGGAACTCGTCGACCTTCGACCAGTTCACGTACTTCGCCTGATCGCTCTTCTGCAGATCGGCCAGCAGCGACTCGATGAAGTAGAGGCCTGGCTCGACGGTAAACACCATTTGCGGCTCGATCGCTCGCGTCAGACGGAGATAGGGATGCCCCTCGGGTTTGGCGATGATGCAGCCGGCGCGATCCTGGTGGAACCCGGCCACGTCGTGCACCTGCAGGCCGAGGAAATGACCGACGCCGTGGGGGAAGAACGCGGCGCTGATCCGGCTCTCCACGACGGCATCCGCATGGAGCTCGCGTACGAACCCGAAATCGCGAAGGATCTGGGCGACGCCGTTGTGAGCGGCCATGTGGATGTCGATGTAGTTCACGCCGGGCACTGCCATCGTGCAGAGCCGCTGCTGCATCGCGTCCATCGCCTCGATCAGCCGCGCGAATTCGCCGGCCTCGTCGCGGGCGTACGTGCGGGTGATGTCGGACGCGTAGCCGTTGTACTGCGCCCCGGCGTCGATGAGGAACGAGTAACGCAGGTCTCCGGGCTGTTCCCGCTCGTGGTTGAGATAGTGCAGCACGGAAGCGTTCTGATTGAGGGCGATGATGTTGCCATAGGGGAGCTCTTCCTCCGCCTGACTCGACTGCAGGAGAAAGTCGATGTGGATCTCGAACTCGGACTTTCCGTCGCGGAATCCGCGAGCCGCCGCGCGGTGGCCCCGCACGCCTCGAACATTCGCTTCGGTGAGGCAGGCAATTTCGTATTCGGTCTTCCACGAGCGATCGAAGTGCAGCGCGTTGAGCAGCGCTTCCGGATTGACGTCGCCATCGTGCAGCGCGCTGGCCTCGCCGACGAATGCGGTCCGGCCGGTTTTCGGGAAGAACTCCTTCGCCTTTTCCGGGCTGTCGATGACGCGGATGTCGAAGTGCTCGACCCAGTACCCTCTCGGTGCGGAGGCGGGCTTGTACCAGTAGTCGACGGGCTGATAGTAGATGAGTACGGGCTTCTTCCCCGGTGTGTAGGAGAGGAAACAGTTCGGGTTGTCGACGACCGGCAACCACGCTTTGAAGTGCGGATTGATCTTGAAGGGATAGAACGAGTCGTCGAGAAACTGGATGTGGATCTCGCCGCCGAAGATGATGATGTGGTCGTAGCCGTTGTCGGCCAGGGCGCGGTCGTGCCGTGCCTTAACGGTCTCGAGGTGAGCAGGATAGAGCGCTCCAAAGCGGTCGTTCATGATGCCGCGAGGATACAACGGTGCAGGAACTCCTTCACCACGTCCATCGACTCCTGCGTCACGTGGTGACCCATCGGGAACTCGTGGTACTCGGGCCGGACTCCGTGCTCCTCGAGGATGTGCCGTGTTCGCCGCGCGGCCAGCACCGGGATGACGTCATCCAGTGATCCGTGGATCAGCAGCACGGGGAGGTCCGCGTGAGCGTGCAGGTCTGGCATGCCCGCCTCGTAAATCGCACCGCTCATGACGACGACGCCCGCGACTCTCTGCGTCGAGCGAAATCCCACGTCCAGGCTCATCATGCCGCCTTGTGAGAAGCCGGCGATGACGAGTGCTCCCTGCGGGGTTGGGTATCGCTTGACGATCTCGTCGATGAACGTGAGCAACAGCGTCCGCGAGGCGACGATCGAGTCCCCCTCCGGCGGCCAGCCGTCGAACCACGACCAGCCCATCGAGTAGCCGGGCATCGGCTCGAACGGTCTCGCCGCATTCGGAAACACGAAGCGGTACCCGTCGTCGATCATCGGGGCCAGATCTGCCAGGTCATTGGCGTCGGCGCCGCGGCCATGAATGATGATCACGAGTGGCATCTCCGCGCTGTCCGGCTTCCCGCTGGGAACATTGAGGACATAGCGAAGAGAAAGATCGTCGTGAGGGGTCAGGGTCATGAGGCGCGAATTGTAAGCAGGGATGGCGTAAAATGCTTGTTTCCGAGGAGATGCCGCCGTGCACATCAATGACCTGCTGAAAATTGCCGCCGAACGCCGAGCGTCGGATCTCCACATCAAAGTCGGCTCTCACCCAGTGATCCGCGTCGATGGGGAACTGCTGCCGCTGGTGGAGCTGAAACGGCTCATGCAGGAAGACACGATCGCCATGGCCTTCTCGATCATGTCGTCGCGGCAGAAGGAAAAATTCAAGAACAACTACGAGATCGACATCGCGTACTCGGTCCCGGGGCTGGGACGCTTCCGCTGCAATATCTTTCAGCAGCGCGGAACGGTAGGCATGGTCCTGCGCGTCATCCCGGTGAAGATCCTCTCCATCCGCGAATTGATGCTTCCGCCGGTGCTGGAAAAGATCTCGGAGGAGCGTCGTGGACTGATCCTCTGCACGGGAACGACCGGTTCCGGAAAATCGACGACGCTGGCTGCGATGATCGACTACATCAACGCTCATCGCACCGAGCACATCATGACCGTCGAGGATCCGATCGAGTTCCTGCACCGCGACAAGAAGTCGATCGTGAACCAGCGCGAGATCGAAGTCGACACCAAGTCGTTCTCGCAGGCGCTCCGATCCGCACTGCGTCAGGATCCGGACGTCATCCTCGTCGGCGAAATGCGCGACTACGAGACGATCGAGACCGCGCTCACGGCCGCGGAGACGGGACACCTCGTCCTGTCGACGCTGCACACGATGGACGCCACCGAGACCGTCAACCGCATCATCTCCGTCTTCCCGCCGCACCAGCAGAAACAGATCCGGCTGCAGCTTGCGGCGGTTCTGAAAGCGGTCGTCTCCCTGCGCCTCCTGCCGCGCGCCGACGGCCTCGGGCGGGTGCCGGCGGCTGAGGTGATGATCTCAACGGCGTACATCCGCGACTGCATCGAGAATAAAGAGAAGACGAAGCTGATCAAGGACGCCATCAGCCAGGGTACGTCGCAGTACGGGATGCAGACGTTCGACCAGTCGCTGTACATCCTCTACAAGAACGGGCTGATCACGCTCGACGAGGCACTGCGCCGCGCGTCGAATCCGGACGAGTTCCGTCTCAAGCTCTCGGGCATCCAGTCGACTTCGGACATGTCCCGCGAAGAGATGGATGCGAAGCTCACCGTGTCGAGCGACAGCGATCCGTTCGCCGACGAGTCGCCGTTCGATTTCTCGAACTCGGTGTAGACGAGCCGCCCCGATCCGGCGCGAATAGAGTGAACGCGTGCTGAGCGATCTCGAGCGCTGCTACGCCGCGGCCATGCGCATACTCAATCATCGCTTCAACAGCGAAGCGGAACTGCGGCGGAAGCTGGCGCTGAAAGAGTTCGATCCCGAGACGATCAACGCAACGATCACGAAGCTGCGCCGCGAATCGTGGCTGGACGATGAACGATTCGCCGCCTCCTTCGTTCGCACGCGCATCCGCAAGGGCTTCGGGAAACTGCGCGTCCGGCGCGAACTGGCCGCCGTCGGCGTCGATCGCGAGACGATCGCCCGCGCCCTCGATGGCAGTGTCCCCGATCACGATGAGCGGGCCGCGGCGCTCGTCGCGGCGCGGAAACGCCTGGCCGTGCTCAGGCGCCGCGCCGGCGACCCCAGGATTCGGGAGAAGCTCGTGGCCTATCTATTCCGGCAGGGATACGACAGCAGCCTGGCCATCGACGTCGTTCGCGAAGCGCTCGTCGGGACGGCGGAAAACGAATAGCAGGGCATCCGAACCTCCGCGGGATGACATGCCCGCACCCCGCTGTTACGATTCCGCGCTTCCAGGAGAATGTTATTGCTCACCACGAATCAGATTCGCGAACAGTTCCTTCAGTATTTCGAAAAGAACAAACACCGCCGCGTGGCGAGCTCCTCGCTCGTACCGGCAGGCGACCCGACGCTCCTCTTCACGAACGCGGGGATGAACCAGTTCAAGGACGTGTTCCTCGGACGTGAGCCGCGCGACTACAAACGGGCGACGACGTCCCAGAAGTGCGTCCGCGCCGGCGGAAAGCACAACGACCTGGAGAATGTCGGGCGCACGGCCCGCCATCACACGTTCTTCGAGATGCTCGGAAACTTCTCCTTCGGCGATTACTTCAAGGAAGACGCGATCCGCTTCGCCTGGGATCTGATCGTCAACGTCTGGGGCCTGGAGGTCGATCGTCTCTGGTTCACGGTGTTCGACGGGGGCGACGGCGTTCCGGCCGACGAAGAAGCGGCGGCGTTGTGGGTCAAGGCCGGTGCCTCTCCCGATCGCGTGCTGCGCTTCGGCAAAAAGGACAACTTCTGGTCGATGGGCGACACCGGTCCCTGTGGACCCTGTTCGGAGCTCCACTATTTCCGTGGCGATGACCTGTCGAAGAACGTGGCGTCCCTCGTCAATGGTGAGGGCGACGACACGATGGAGATCTGGAACCTGGTCTTCATGCAGTACGACCGCACGGCGGACGGCGTCCTTCATCCGCTTCCCGCACCGTCGGTGGACACCGGGATGGGCCTCGAGCGCATCGCCAGCGTTTTGCAGAAGGGCGCGACGAACTACGACATCGACGTCTTCACGCCGATCATCCGCGCGATCGAAGGCGACAGCGGGTACAAGTACGGCGGCGGGATGGATGACGAGCTCGATACCGCTGTGCGCGTTCTTTGTGACCACTCCCGCGCCGCGACGTTTCTGATCACCGACGGCATCACGCCGTCCAACGAAGGACGCGGTTACGTGCTGCGCCGGATCATCCGCCGCGCCATCCGCTTCGGCCGCAAGTTGCCGACACCGGTCGTTTTGTCCAATCTCGTCGATGCCGTCATCGAATCGATGGGCGGCGCGTATCCCGATCTCTACATGCGCCGCGAGGCGGCGTTGCTGACCCTGGCCGCGGAGGAAGAGCGCTTTTCGCGCACGCTCAGTGCGGGCATGGAGCGCGTCGGTGGCGTGCTCGACTCGGTCCGCTCGCGAGGCGAGCGCACGCTCAGTGGCGAAGAGCTTTTCCGCCTCTACGACACCGTTGGAATCCCGGTCGACCTCATCGGCGAGATGGCGGAAGAGGAAGGGGTAACGCTCGATCGGGATGGGTTCGAGACGATGATGGCCGACGCGCGCGTGCGGGCCAAGGCGTCGTCGAAGTTTCAGCTGTCCGCGGGCGCCGAAGTCTTTGCGCCGATCGCGGAGAAGACCGGCCCCGTCGAATTCGTCGGCTATGACAACTACACCGGCGTGTCCTCAACGATCAAGGCGATCGTCATTGCCGGCAGTGAGCGCGATGCAATTCCGCACGGTTCCGAAGGAGACGTCGTCCTTTCCCCGACGCCGTTCTATGCTGAGTCGGGCGGTCAGATCGGTGACGGCGGCACGTTGGAGTGGGAGGGCGGCCGGGCCACCGTCCTCGACACGCAGAAGCCGATGGGCGATCTCGTCGTATCGCGCGTCCGCGTCGACGAAGGCCACCTCGCCGTCCGTACGCCGGTCCGCGCGACCGTGCCTGTCTCGGTGCGCCTCGATACGACCGCGAATCACACGGCGACCCATCTGCTTCACAAGGCGCTGAAGGACACTCTCGGCGACACCGTGCAGCAGGCTGGATCGCTCGTCGCGCCGGACCGCCTCCGATTCGACTACACCCATCGCCAGGCTCCTGGCGATGGTCAGCTGCGGCACGTCGAGGAGATCGTCAACGACAAGATCCGCGAGAACCTCGAGGTGACGAAGACGGTGATGCCGATCGCAGAGGCGAAGAAAACCGGCGCCGTGGCGATGTTCGGCGAGAAGTATGGCGAGAACGTGCGCATCGTGACGGCGGGCGATTTTTCACGCGAATTCTGCGGCGGATGCCACGTCAACCGCACCGGCGACATCGGACTCTTCAAGATCGTGAGCGATCGCTCGCTGGCCGCAGGAGTCCGGCGCATGGAAGCGCTGACCGGCCGCGGCGCACTCGCATATTTCCAGTCGATGGAGGATGCGGCGCATGAGGTCCAGCAACAGCTCAATGTGAAGCTCGAAGATCTGCCGGCGCAGTTGCGCACGATGCAGGAGCGGCAGAAGGCGCTGGAGAAAGAGCTCAAGCAGCTCAAGATGAAAGTCGCCACAGGCTCCGCCAATGGAGGAGCATCGACGGCAGGCTCTCCATCCGACGAGTTCGTCGACGTGGAAGGGGTGAAGGTGATGACCCGCCGCGTGGATGATGTCAGCGGCGGCGATCTTCGCAATCTCGCCGATACCTTCCGCTCGCGGCTCAAGTCAGGCGTCATCGTCCTGGGCTCGGTGTCTGACGGCAAAGTCACGTTGCTCACCGCCGTCACGCAGGACCTGCTCGGTCGGGTCACGGCGAACATGCTCATCAACAAGCTCGCGCCGATCATCGGCGGCAAGGGCGGGGGCAAGCCCGATCTCGCACAGGCGGGCGGGAAAGACCCCGACAAGTTGAACGAGGCGCTCGATCGGGCTACCGGCGCGGTGCGCGAGATCCTGACGGCGTAACCATCCTTACGACTCACACGGTCCATCGCCAGGGTCGCCGTGCGTCGCTCACGGGGCGGAACGCGTCTGGATAGTGCGCGATCGCGAACCGCCAACCCGTCCAGAAGAGCGAGAGGATGTCGTGGCGGACCTCGCCTTCGTGAGGATGGCGGGCCAGCCAGGCGCTGGCGAGGCTGATCAGCTGCAGTTTCTTGCGGCGATCGACCGCGTCGGCGCCGTAGCCGGCGTTGAGACTCTGCCGTGTCTTCACCTCGACGAAGACGAGTACTCCACCCCGCCGCACGACGAGGTCGATCTCTCCGTCGCGCAGGCGGACGTTGCGCGCGACGATCCGATACCCGCGCAGCCGGTAGTACCAGGCGGCGCGGCGTTCGCCACGCGCTCCCAGCTTTCGAGACGGAATCCGCACGAGAACCAGCATCCCTCGGCCGGAAGGAAGAGGCGTTGAGTTCTACCCGCAGTGGAAAATGGGAAATGGAGAAAAGAGCGCGGAACACGTAGCTCGGACTCTCGGCCCGCCGGTTATCTACTTCCTGTGGAAGTGCTTCTCGATGTCCAGATGGCGGATGTCGACGATGATCGGACGCCCGTGAGGGCAGGCGAAGGGATTCGACGAGTCGAGAAGCTCCGCGGTCAGTCTCGCCATCTCCTCACCGCCGAGGGGGCGATGCACTTTGATGGCGGCCTGGCAGGCGAGCGAGGCGCAGACTTTTTCGCGGAGGTGCTGAAGGTGGGAGCGATCCTCGAGCGACGCATCGACGAGCTTGCGCAGAAACGCGGCCGCGTCGCTCTTGACGAGCTCCGGCGGCACGGCCGCAAGCGCGAAGACATTCCCCGAGAATCGCTCGATGTCGAAGCCGACAGCGCGCAACTCCTCGAGGTGCGATTCGAGGATGGCGCTTTCCGCAGCGCCGGTCTCGTACAGGATCGGCGTGAGCAGTTGCTGGGTCACAGGCGCCTGCGTCGCGGCCCGTTCGAAGTAGCGGTCATAGAGGACGCGCTCGTGGGCCACATGCTGATCGATGAGGCGCAGGCCGGTGGGCGTATCGATGACGATGTAGCTCATCCGGTATTGCCCGATCACGCGGCCCTGCAGGTCTCCCAGGCTGGGTGCGGCGTCCGCGGCAGCTGCGACGGATTCGATCGTCGCGGTCTGCTCGCGAAGGGGTGGCTGGACCACGCTCTGGCGCTGGAAGAGGGGCGTGAACTCGGGACGGAATCCGCCCGCCCGATCGTCGAAGCGGCGTGGTGCGAAGAGCTCTGGAGTTTCCGCGGGCGGTGATGCCACTGCCGCCTGCAGCAGCTGCGCACCCTCCTCGGCACCGCCGAGGGCGCGCTTGACGCCCTGCTCGACGGCGACGTGGACGGCGCCGGAGTCGCGGAAGCGGACCTCGGTCTTCGCCGGATGGACGTTGACGTCGACGAACTCCGGCTCGACCTCGAGGAAGAGCACGATCGCCGGATGACCATCGAAGTCGAAGGCGTCGGCGCCGCGGTTCGCAGCATGGGTGAGCACACGATCCTTCACCAGCCGGCCGTTGACGAAGAAGAATTGGTTCCGGCGGCTGCCGAATCGCAGGCCGCGCGTGACGAAGCCGGACACCTGGACGCGGTCGATCTTCATGTCGATCGCTTCGAGGAATGGCGCGGCATCATCGCCGATGATCTGGATGACGCGTTCCCTCATCGTTGCGGCGGGCGGGAGGTCGACGACGGTACGGCCGTTGTGCTCGACGCGAAAGGCGCGCGACGGCAGGGGCAGCGCATAGGAGGAGACGATACTCACGATGGATCGGAACTCGGCGTCGGCGGACTTGAGGAACTTGCGGCGCGCCGGAACGTTCTCGAACAGCTCACGCACGCTGATGGTCGTGCCGCGGTCGCGCGCGGCAGGGCGCGAAGTGCGCGTGCCCGTGAGGGGGTCACAGTCGATCTCGAGGGCTGCGTCCGCGCTGCCATCCGCGGTCGTGAGCGTGAAGCGCGAGACGCTGGCAATCGACGGCAACGCCTCACCGCGGAAGCCGAGCGTTCGAACGCGTGAAAGATCGTCGAACCCGCTGATCTTCGACGTCGCGTGGCGCTCCAGCGCGAGCAGCGCGTCATCGTGCGACATCCCCGAGCCGTTGTCCCGGATCTCGATCAGTTTCTTCCCGCCGTTCTCGAGGAGGACGTCGATAATGGTGGCACCGGCGTCGATCGCGTTTTCGACCAGCTCCTTGACGACCGAGGCCGGGCGCTCGACCACCTCGCCGGCAGCGATCTGATTGATGAGGTCCGACGGAAGAAGACGGATGCGGGGCACGGGTGGATTATCGCGCGGTTACACGGTTACACGGTTACACGGTTACACGGTGACGGTTACACGGGATTGCCGGGTCGCACGTTGCTGAGTTGTTTGGTTCAGGTAACGCCCGCGCCAAGGAACGCGATCATTCGCCGCGAGACCGCGAAAAACTACACCTCGAAGACGATCTTTCCGAACGCCTCCCGCGCCTCGAGCATCCGGTGTCCCTCGGCCACTTGCTCGAGTGGGAGGATGCGGTCGATGACCGGTCGCAGCCGCCCATCGCCGATGAACTGCATGATCGTGTGCAACTCGGCGAGACTGCCCATCGTCGACCCGAGGATCGAGAGCAGCTTGAAGAAGATGAGGCGGAGGTTGATGGTCGCCTCGCCGCCCGACGTCGCGCCGCATGTGACGAGCCGGCCACCCTTAGCGAGGGCACGCAGCGATCGTTCGAACGTTTCCCCCCCGACGTGCTCGAACACGATGTCGACACCACGCTTGCCCGTGAACCGCCGTACTTCGTCGAGGAAATCGAGCTCGGTATAGACGATCGCCTCGTGAGCGCCGAGGTCGCGGGCGCGCGACGCTTTGGCTGCGGTTCCGGCGGTGGCGTAGACGGTCGCGCCGAGGAGCCGCGCGATCTGGATTGCAGCGCTCCCGACGCCGGATCCACCTGCGTGAACCAGGACGGTCTCCCCTGGCCGGAGTTGCGCGCGAGCGACCAGCATGTGCCAGGCCGTCAGCATGTCGAGCGGGATCGCGGCGGCCTCCGGGAACGAGAGGGAGGGAGGCTTGCGAATCAGGTTGCGGATGGGCACTGCAATTTTTTCCGCCGCGCCTCCGCTGACCGTCTCGCCGAAGATTCCGTATTGGCGGCAAAGCGGATCGTTGCCGGAGAGGCAGGCCTGGCAGAGGCCACACGAATAGCCGGGTGCGACGAGGACCTCGTCGCCCGTCTTCCATCGCGGGTCATCGACCGTCTCGATGACTCCCGAGACTTCGGAGCCGGGGATCATGGGGAGCGGGAACGTGTGACCGGGTACCCCTCGCCGAAGCCAGATGTCCAGATGGTTCAGCGCGACGGCGCGGACGCGCACGAGCGCCTGACCAGGGCCGGCCACCGGCTCGGCAACGTCGGCCAACTCCAGTTTTTCTACGCCGCCGTGCTCGCGGATCAGGATTGCTTTCATCGCCACGATCATAGCTCGCGGGGATCCGCGAGCATCCTCGGGATAGGATGCCGGGCACACGCTTTGCCTTCGCCATGAACGTGCTTCGACGAATTACCGCGCTGCTGGCCATGATCGCCCTGATCGGACTTCTGGCCCTCCTGGTCTGGCAGGTCCAGATTCATCGGGACAAGGGAGCCAGTGCCGACGAGCCGGCAGTTGTCGCGCTTCCCTCCCGCGCGGCGTGAGGCGTCGCCCAAACGGAGGAAGTGTGGCGCCGGCGGCCTCGTCGGCGGAACGATTCCGACCTGTTCTGCCGATTGCCCCTCGAATCCTCAGTGCACCGTGTGAATCGAGAACTGAACCTTGTTGCTTTTCCTCGCTTCGGGCGCGCGGATCGTGTGGGCGTAGAGAAGGCTGACGAGGATCTCGAAGTCGCGGACGGTGAGCGCCATCTCGGTGCCGAGGCCGGCGTCGACCGCGAAATCGCGCGTCTTGACGACGTCGCGGTACGCGAAGCCTGTGTTTCCAACTCCCATGTAGCCGATGGCATACGCGGTGTTGAGATGGAGCGCGCGCAGGCGATAGTCGCGATTGCGAAAGACGGGGACGAAATACTCGTTCGTCAGGTGTAGCTCGTTTGTGCCGTTGGAGACGCTGTTGGATGTGGCCAGCGAGCGCAGAGCCTCGCGGCCGCCGAGACTGAACATCTCGTAGCCGGGAATCGAGTAGCACTCGATGGGTGGCGTCGCCGGCGTGTTCTTACAGAGGTACTCCTTCGTCAGAAACGTTCCGACGTGAGCGCGCGTGACGACGAACGACGTCGGTGAGACGTCCCAGCGGCGCAGCGCGCCGAGCTCGAGTTTCGTGTACTTATAGTCGCCGGTGGAGACGCGTCCGGCCTGCGTGATCGCGGCCGCGTAACTGAACTTCTGCGGGCCGAGCTCGCGGAAGACCGTCAGGACGGGAATCAGACGGCCGCGCGACTCACCGACGATCGCGTTCAGCTGCTCGTCGAATTCGGTGCCGTATTGATAGCCGAGCTTGGTGTAGATGTTGTTCTTGCGGTTGTCGACACGCGTCGTGTCGCCGAAGGTCAGCCGGTCGTCCTGGAGCAGGGTGAAGTACCGGTGGTTGTAGTCGCGGGGAACCTCGAGCAGGAGCAGACCGCCGCGCACGCGCTCGAATTCGTCGGTGTGGCTTCCGATGGCTCCGAACGAGATTGAGTCGAATACCGCGACTTTGTAGGTGAAGTCGTGCGCGTAGTACTTGTACCGAAGAAAGGTGCTGATATCGCCGGTCACGAACTTGTAGTCGATCTGGCTCTCGAAGAGCACGTTCTTGATCAGCTTTCGCAGCCGGATGCTGGCGCGGCCGTCGGCAAGGTAAATATTGGGCAGCGCGTCACGGCGGTCATACCCTGTGGAGGAGATGGTGGAGAGTGGCGGAGTCGGTTGCGGCGCAGGTTGCGGCGCCGCTGGAGGCTCCGTCTGAGGGGGCGTGACCGGAACCTGAGGGGCGGGCGCGGTGGTGGTCGCGGGGGCGGGAGGTTCCTGCGCAAATGCGGAGGCAGCCGTAAGAATTGCCGCAAAAATCGCCGCGGACTGGGTGATTTTCATGCGGGCATCCTATCAAAGTGGGGGTCCCGGTCCTGATGAAGTCCCACTCATGTTGTGGTAAGCTCAACAGGTTGAAGCCTTTATCGTATTGTTCCCCACGGCTCTGGCACACGTCTTGTAACCTGCGGCGAGCAGTACCATCGCGGACGGACGTGCGAACTTTAGGAGGTGTTACTTGATGCGTTTGAGATTGCGTTCCTTGATTCCATTACTTTGTTTCCTGATCGTGCCGTCGCTTGTCGCCCAGTCGACCGACACGACTACGGGAATGACTGCAAGTTCCCTGGCGATGATCACGCCCGCGGACCAGGCAGCGCTCGTAGCTCCAACAGCATCGGGTGAGACCGGGCTGTTCAACGTCATCACGGCAGACACCCTTCGCCGCGGCGACTGGTCCTTCGGCGTCTACTACCAGAACTGGGACCTCGAAGCGGCACGCGCGCCCTTCGAAATTCCTTCGGCCCGGGCCCACAAGAACATGGGCTATGACCTCTACCAGCTCGAGGGGTCGGTCGGATACGGTCTGACGGACAACTGGGAAATCAGCGCCTCGGTTCCCTTCGACAAGATCACGGGACACGGCGGCGACCGCAACGGGTTCATCAACGGCTACTACTATCAGGGACAGTTCTCTGACAGCGGGATGGGCCCGATTCACGTGGCCACGAAGTTCGGGTTCGGATCGTCGATGGCGTCGCGCTTCGCGGCCTCCCTTTTCGTCGATCTGCCGACCGGCGAAAAGAGGAGCGGTATCTCGAGTGGCTCCGCGGCTTTCGGTGCAGGACTGCACTACACGGCCAGCCAGTTCACCGTCGGCGGTACGTACTCGATCGTCGGCGATCGCAGCGCCAAGAACTCCAATTTCCCGTTCCTCTTCCCCGACTCATCGAAGCTCTCCAATGAGCTCCGGCTGGAAGCAGGATGGAATCATCCCCTTCACTTCTGGCGGACCACCAACTGGATCTCCGAAGTGAGCACGGTCATGTACAACGGCGGCGATGTGAAGCCGCCAGCTCCGGTCTTCCTCGTGACGGGTCTGCGTCACTGGATCGGGGACACCGGCTGGTCGCTCAACGGCGGCGTGCGCTGGAACGCGGCGAAGTTCAGCCGCGATCACAAGGAATGCCGCGTTACCGAGCTCGATGACTGCGGCCTGGCCGGCCTGGTCGGCATCACCTACGCTCCGCTCCACCTCGCAGCGGTTGCTCCTCCGCCACCGCCTCCGGCCCCGATGCCGGAAGCTCCGCCACCACCACCGCCACCGACGCCGGTCGCTCCGCCTGAGCCGCCGCCTGTGACGCCGCCCCACGTTCCCACGGAGCTGCGCACGGACGAGATCCACTTCGAGTCCGGTTCGGCTCGTCTGACGAACATCGCTAAGGCGATCCTCGACGACGTCGCTCTCCGCATGAAGCAGGAACCGACGTCGACGGCCATCGTCATCGGCTACAACGACGAAAAAGAGAACACCGGTCCGAATCATGATCTCGATCGCCGCCGCGCCGAAGCGGTCCGCGATTACCTCCAGAGCCGCCACGGAATCGATCCGTCGCGGATCACGGTCGAAGGCCGCGACGCTCGCGAGCCGATCGGAGACAACACCACCGCAGAAGGCCGCCTCCGCAATCGCCGCGTGCAGATTCGCCTGATGCTTCCGTAGTTTCGATCCACAGCTTCAACTTCGAAGGGCAGCCGCGAGGCTGCCCTTCGTTCTTGGGGAGGAATCCGAAGGGGACGCGATGGAAACGTAGGTCGGACTCTCCAGTCGTACGCCGTCGAGGCCGCCGGCGCCACGGACGTGGGCCGGCCTTACGCGGGCAGCTCGATCTCGGGATCCTCGTCGCGGCGGCGGTAGAGGATGGCCAGCTTCCCGATCGTGTCGGCCACGTCGGCCTCGCATGCGCCGGCCAGCTCCGCCGCAAGTGCGCGGCGCTGCGCGGAGTCGTCGTTCTCGATCCGGACCTTGATCAGTTCGTGAGAGGCCAGCGAGCGCTTCGTCTCTTCGATCACGGAGGGGCTGACGCCACCTCGCCCAATGCGGACGACCGGCTCGAACGAATGCGCCAGTCCCTTCAGGAATTGTCGCTGCTTGGATGTGAGCGCCATGGCGGCGGCATGGTAGCAGAGCGATGCGCCCCGCGGAGTCCGGTGCTACGCACTGCCGGCCTTTTCTCGCAGAGACGCCTCGCTGTAGTCTTTGCCGATCATGAAGACCTTCATCGCAGTCTGTTTGCTCGCCGCCGCGTCGACGCTGTCCGCGCAGGATGCAGATCTCATTAATCCCGACCGCCCGGGCATCGCGGACGGCAGCGCGGTCCTGGCCCATGGCAAATTTCAGATCGAGACCGGCCTCGAGCGCGATCATGGGTCCGACGGAAGGAGCTTGGCAACGCCCACGCTCCTTCGCTACGGTCTGAACGATCGGTTGGAACTGCGCCTCGAAGGCAGCGGCTACATTCACGCGGAAGGTGGCGGGAGCGGCTTCGCGCCGCTCTCGATCGGCGGCAAGTACCATTTTGCCGATGCTCCCTCGATGGGTGTCATCGCGCGGCTCTTCGTCCCCTCGGGGACCGGATCCCAGCGGTCTCACGCATCCACCGGCGACGTCCGCCTCGCCGTCGATCTCAACTTCGGGGAGAAGTGGTCGCTGAATCCGAACATCGGCATCGGTTCCGAGGGCGATGGAAACGGACGGTTCACGGCCGGGCTGGCAGCGGTGACGCTGCAGTACAACCTCTCCGATCACGCGAATCTCTTCGTCGACGGGGCGATGCAGTCGCCCGAAGAGCACAGGGGAGGATCCTCGCTGATCTTCGATGCGGGTAGTGCCCTGATCGTCGGGCGCGACACGCAGCTCGACGCCTCGGTCGGTTGGGGTGCTCACGGAACGACCCCCCCGAACGTTTTCCTGGCGATCGGGATCAGCCGCCGCTTCTAGATCCGGCGGTTCGGGCGTTATTTTCTGGGCGAACGCTGGAGTTGCGCGCGAGAAGACATCCCCGAGCCGCTGGCGACGGGAGTCGACGCAGCCGAACCGGACCCTGACAACACCTGCGGCGCGCTCTCCGCCGGTGCGATCTGCCCCGGGTCCGTCACCAGCCCAGGCAGTACTGGCAGTGGAGCCTCGGGAAGTTTGAAGATCCAGCTCGCTTCGATCCGCTTGCCGGATTTGGCGTCGGTAGCCCATACGAGCGCGCGCTGGTAGGTTCCCTTGAGGGCGTCCTTCACGGCCGCGACCGAAATCGCGCCGGTGCGCGGGTCATACGAGAAGGGGATCGAGCGGGAGACCGACAGCAACGCCATCCCGACGGATTTCGGGTCGATGTTCTGATGATTGGGGATTTTCGCGGAGACCGTCAGCGTCTGACCCGGGTCGTACGCGACACCCGGCTGCGGCGTCATTTCGTCGAGGCGCATGGAGCCTGCGCCGAGGTAGTGACGGAAGCTGACGAAATCCATCTTCTTCTCGACGACCATCCTGCGCATGCGCAGGGGGTCGCTGCCGCGGCGGACTTTTCCTGCCTCACAGGTGAGTGCCGCGCCGTACCCCGCCCGCCCGACGCTGTCGACCAGGTAGTGGTCGTAGTCGCCGAACGGGTAGGCGATGAAGAGGACGGGTTTTCCGGTGGCGTGCTCGAGCATCCGCTTGCTGTCGACGAGCTCGCGCTGCAGCCAGGCGGCATAGGCGCGCGGATCGAGCTCGGCGTGGCGACGCCGCGTCAGGAACGGATGCGAGAAGGAATGGCTCTCGATGTCGACGCCGGCGTCCGACATTTCTTTCACCTGTTTCCAGGTGAGCGCGTGCGAAGTCTGGCCGATGATCTGCGGATAGACGAATACGGTGAACGGAAAACCGTATCGCTTCATCTCCGGGAAGACTTCTGTGTAGGTGCTGCGCCACCCATCGTCGATGGTGACGACGATCGCGTTCTTAGGGAGGGACGCGCGCTTGCCGGCCACGAAGTCGTAGAGGTCGCGGAGCGGGATGACGTTGTATCCAGTCATCGCCAGATAGCGCATCTGCTGACGGAATGTCTCGCGCGAAACCTCCATGCGCGGGTCCTGAGGGGACTCCACGATGTGGTAGCAGAGCACCGTCGCTCCGATGTCGGATTGGGCCGGGGCAGCGTACGCAGCGATACCGGAGAAGAGGAAAATGAGAACTGCCGAAAACGCCCGCGCGGCCATGCCTGCTCCCGAAATGGTAAAGGTCCGAAGAATACTCTCGCGCCTCTGCAACAACAATACCGGCTGGAGATGTGCTAAAGCAGGGCGATTGTAGCGCGGAATCCGCGGCTTGATTTGACCGTTCCATCGCCCCGGGTTAGAGTCACGCACTTTTACGGAGGCAGTTCCGTCCATGGATCGCCAGCAACGCAGAGACCTGAAGCACGACAAATTCGTCGACGAGATCGGTTCCTTGTCCACTCGGGCGCGCGAGAACCAGCGTGTTCTCCTCATGATCACGGCTGGGGCCGTTCTGATCGCCGTCCTCGCATACGGCATCTACTTCTACCGCTCCAACCGGGAGCAGAAAGCGCAGGATGCGCTGGGCAAGGCGATCGAGACGATCGAGTCGCCGCTGCTTCCTGCTTCCGGTTCGCAGCCGGTCCCCGGTGCGAAATTCAAGACGGAGCCGGAAAAGACGGCCGCCGCCGAGAAGCAATTCAAGGACGTTGAGTCCACATACGGTGGCAGCGATGCCGCCGACGTCGCATCGCTCTACGTCGCCCGTATCGCTGCCGGGAAGGGCGATCTCCCCTCGGCCCGGACCCGCCTGCAGAAGTTCATCGGCGACCACCCGAAGAGCCTCCTGGTCTCGGGAGCGCGCTTCAGCCTCTACCGCCTGCGCATCGACAATGGCGAAGCACCGCAGGTCGCTCAGGAAGTGCAGGCCGAGATCAGCAAGTCCGAGCCGAATCTTCCCCCCGACTCTCTGCTCGCGCTGCTCGCACACGCGTGGGAAGTCCAGGGCAACTCGGAAAAGACGAAGGAGACCTTCCGCCGGATCGTGACGGAGTTCCCTGAGTCTCCCTATGCGATCGAGGCGCAGCGGCGCATCGGACCGGCCTAGTCCCGGCCCGATCGGGGTGGCCGGACCACCGGCGTAACGTGCGCCTGCTTTCGCTGATCGTCTTTGCCGCCTGGGTGCTGGCGCTCGTTCGAACGGTCATCAATCTCCTGCTCATCCCCCGGCTTCGCAGCGAGGAGCAGGCAGGCAGAGAACCGCTCCTCTCCGTCGTCATCCCGGCTCGTGACGAAGCCAGGATCATCGAGCGGACCGTGCGGGCGTTCCTCGCGCAGACGTATCCCCATCTCGAGATCGTGGTCGTCGACGATCGCTCGACGGACGGGACGGGCGACATTCTGCGGCGGCTCGACGATCCGCGCCTCCTCGTCGTTTCCGGTGACGAGCCCCCGCCCGGGTGGCTGGGGAAGCCATGGGCGCTGCACGAAGGAAGTCTGCACGCGCGGGGAGAACTCCTCCTCTTTGTCGACGCCGATGTCATCTACGCACCTTCCGCGATCCGCGCCGCAGTGGCACACCTCGAGCGGCGCAGGCCCTCCCTGCTCTCCCTGCTGCCGCACTTCGAGATGCGCGGGCTGGGAGAGAACGCCGCCATGCCGATGCTGGCGATGGTCTGCTTCACGTTTCTGCCAACCTGGCTCTCGAACCGGACCCGGATCGCGGGGCTGGCGATCGGAGGAGGCACGGGCAACCTCGTCGTCCGGGATCGATACGACGCCATCGGTGGCCACGAAGCCTTGAAGGACTCGGTCGTCGATGACGTCGCTCTGGCCCGCCTGATGAGGAGGGGTGGCAATCCGACGGAAACCGTTCGCGCGGATGACGTCGTGTCGCTGCGGATGTACCACGGCCTTCGCGAGGTCGTGGCCGGGTTCACCAAGAACGCTTTTGCTGTCCTCGGCCGGAGTTACGTCGCGACCGTGCTCGTCGCGGCCGGATGCGTTGTCTTCCACATCCTGCCCTACGGCCTTGCCGCGGCAGGGGACCGGATCGCACTTGGGACGGTCGCGCTGATCACTCTGACCCGGCTCATCCTGTTTCGCTCTCTTCGCTACCGGCTCGACAACGCCGTGTTCCTGCACCCCCTGATGGTGGCGATCTTCGGCTGGATCTTTCTGCGGTCGATGTGGCTGACCGGAATCCGGCACCGCCTCCTCTGGCGTGGCCGGATCTATGATGCGCGGCAGACCCGCTTCGGCGCCGACCGGTAACGATTCTTGCAACGATGCGGGAAGGAGATGTTCGAATGACTAAAAAGCCTTTTCTGACCGACGTTAAGGAGCTCCGCCGCAGGGCGCGGCAACACATCGAAGAGGGTGCGGTGACGGAAGCCTATCGTGCCGATCGCGAGACCGTAATCAAGCTGCTCAACGAAGCACTGGCGACCGAGATCGTCTGCGTGCTGCGGTACAAGCGGCACTACTTCATGGCGCAGGGCATCCACGCCGACCCGATCGCGCAGGAGTTTCTTCAGCATGCGAACGAGGAGCAGGGACACGCGGACCAGATCGCCGGCCGCATCGTGCAACTCGGCGGCGCACCGAATCTGAATCCCGATGGCATGCTGATGCGCTCCCACTCTGAGTACGTGGAGGGGCAGAACCTCCTGGACATGATCAAGGAAGACCTCGTCGCGGAGCGGGTGGCGATCGACTCTTACACCGAGATGATCCGGTACATCGGCGACGACGACTACACGACGCGCCGCATGCTCGAAGGAATCCTGGCCGTCGAGGAAGAGCACGCCGACGACCTCTCGAGCTTCCTCGCCGATCTGGACAAGGACTGGAAGAAGCGGGACCGCACCAGCTCCTGACTTCGCGGCAATACGGCATTCGCACCGGCCCGGGCTTCCGAGCCCGGGCCCCATTCCGCAGCTCGGGAATGTGATACGTTTTCCTCGGTTGTTGCAGTTTCCGAACGCCAATGTCACGACCTGCCGAGCGCCACGAACAGCTTCTCGACCAAATCCTCCTCCCATTCGATCTGACGCATGATTTCGGACGCAAACGCGCGTACGAAGCGGCGATCGACTATGCGAGGCAGCATCTGGTCGAGGACCCGCACTGCAACGATTTCCTCGACGCCGCTGCCAAGCGCCTGGGATTCGCCGCGGTGTCCTTCGACACGCTCGAGAGTCGCGTCAAACTCCCAAAGAACGCCTGGCTCGACGTCTGGATCTCGGACGAGGACGACGAAGTCGCCTTCACCGGCACGCGCGAAGGCCTCCAGTACATGATCGACCTCCTGTCGCAGCTGCGCGACTCGAGCGATCCGGAACAGCACATCCACCTCGATCAGGGCATCACGCCGATGACCGAGAGCTCCGCCAACCTCGTCCTGTTCAAGGAAGAGGAGACCTGGTTCACCGGCGACGGCATCGAGGGTGAGGCTGAGGAGTATCCCGAGCGCGACATCGATCCGAAGCAGATCTATGCGATCCAGTTCATCCACTTCCCCCCCGATGACCTGCCGATCAGCGCGCATCGACTCTACCGCGTCATCAAAGCGGAGCCGGATGACGGCGACTCGGCCAGTGTCAAGGAGTTCGGCGGCTCCGAGAACCGCTACTACCGCTTTACGTTCGTCGCCGACACGGACGAGAGATTCACCTACAGCTTCCATCTCGACGATCCCGCCGTGAACTACTTCACGCACCGCGAGATTCTGAAGCTGGCCATGCGCGCCGTGTAGCTTTATTTCTGAACCATTGACACTCCCCCCCCCGATGTTCGCATTAAGGAGATTCTTCATGCGAAATGTGCGCGTCCTGATCATTGCTCTCGCTGTTCTCTCAACCGCTCTCGTCCCGATGTCAGCGAAGGCTTTGCCTAGCCAGGGGGGAGGCTGCGAACAAGAATGCTTCACCTGGGATGACTTCGACGGCTCTCATTCATTGTGTGTCGCCGGCGGCTCAATGGCATCATGCAAGACCTTCGTTTCTTGCGCCGAGCGAGGTTACGCCTGTTACGGTGCGTGCGAAGGCGGTCGATGCCTTTGGGTGTGACCGATGCGCGGCATTGTCATTTTCGCGCTGCTTGCTGCAGCCGTGGAGTCTCGCGCCTCTACCGGCGCAACGCACATCCAACTCTTCTCGGTCGATAAGTCCGCTCAGCCGGTCTGTCGGATGGGAATGCTGCGCGCGGTGCCGCGGTGCAGTGGCAGCGCTTGCGGCGATTTCGCTCCTCTGACGGCGGAGTGGACGTTCCGTGCTGGATCGGCCGAGGCTCAATTGGCGCTGCGTCCCGAGGTATCGTGGGAAGTCTCAATCGAGGGAACAGGCTGCTGGGCGGCGCCGCTCATCATCGCCGGGGGCAACAACGGCGAAACGAGGACGGCCTTCGTCTGGCGGTCGGCCACGATCGCGGGGCTCTTCACGATGCAGAAGGGCGACAAACCACCTCGGGAACTCCGTGCAACAGTGGAGGAAGGCGACGCGGCCACTCTCGGCGCTTCCATCCCACAAACCTCGCTCGACTGTTCGGTTGAGGATACCAAGTGGCGTTGCGCTCTGCCCGCGACGAAAGTCGATCTCCGTGTGGCCGCCGGCGATTTCGTGCCGCGGTATTTCTGGGGACTGGAGGTTTCTGCAGGAGAGAAAAAGACGCTCGATATCGCCTTGACTCGCGGTGCTTCGGTCAGCGGCCGCGTAGTCCTCAGCGATCGGCGCGCGCAGCTTGACGGTGTTGTGGTGGAACTGCGGCCGGCCGGGTTTGCCAGTACACCAGCCGATGAGCGGCGTATCGATTCGCGATCGCTGAAGAGCGCGACTACCGGGCGGGGCTTTTTTCAATTTTCCTCCGTCGACGAAGGACCCTACGACGTCGTTGCCACGAAAAAGGGATGGTCGCGTGCCGTGCGGCGAGTGCGTGTCGGAGGTGGGAGGGAGAGCGATGCCGGCATCCTGACTCTGCCGCCGCTCGCGCGCGCCGAAGTGATCATCGATCCGGCGCTCGACACGAAGGGGAGACGGTGGCGGATCGTTCTGGATCGCGATGCCGTGCCGTTACAAACGCTTCCGCCACTTGCGGACAAGCCGGCCGGTATCGACGGCGCGTGGACCGTCCCCGGTATCGATGCGGGAAGGTATCGCCTCAATATCTACGATGGTGGTGGCGTTGCATACGAGCGCCTCAGCGTCGACATCCAGCCCAATCAGCCGCCGCTCCGATTTCATATGGACGCTCTTCTGGTCCGAGGCGTCGTGCATCTCGGGCACGAGCCGATCGCCGCAGTTCTCCGCTTCATCAATTCTCAGGGACTAGGCGATCTCGACCTCACCACCGACGACAAGGGAGCGTTCGCCGGTACGTTCCCAGCCGCTGGCCGCTACATCGTGGAGGTGTCTCCGACGGGAAGCGCGCAGCAGCTGCGTACGCACGTGGAGGTACAGCCCAATGCGGAAGGCGTCGTCAATCTCGATATTGATCTCCCGGGAGGTGTGGTGAGCGGAAAGGTCACCGACGAAACAGGCCGTCCGGTGGCTGCCGGAGTCCTGATCCTTCCCGGCAGTTCGCAAGGGCCAATGTCCACGAAGGCCGGGGAAGATGGCACATTCCGGCTCATCGGCGTGGACCCGGGAGAGGTTGTGTTAAATGCCCGCTCGCCCGCTGGCGAGAGCGGTCCTATATCGCATCTTGTTTCTGACGGCGATTCCGAACCGGTGGCGTTGACCCTTCATCCGCGACGCAAGTTCACCGTGTGGGTTGCTTCTCCTTCGGGGTCTGCCGTCGCTGGCGCCGTGGCCCGCATGACCGACGGTTATCACTCACGCGAGGAGATCACCGGACCCGCCGGAGACGTCCATTTTGAGATCGCGCGCGGGATCGATTCCATCGACATGATCATCGCGGCTATTGGCTTTCCCATCCGAATGATGAACCTTCCCATCTCTGCGGACATGGAGCCGAATCCGCAGATTGCGCTGGGCGGAGTGCCGGCCCTGCTGATTGCGAAATTCGATGGCACGCCGCCATGGCCGGGCCTGCGCCCCATGCAAGGGAACGTCAAACTTCACTATCTCTATGAGCTTTTCACCAGCCCAAGGGGTAATCCATCCTCCCCGAACCGGACGGCGCGCGGATTCGAATTCGAGCTCGATCCGGGAACCTATCTTCTGTGTCCTGATCCGCGCGACCCATCGAAGTGCGTCCAACGTGCGCTCTTACCCGGAACGGAAACGATCATCGATTTCACGACCCTTCGTGACGAGGAGTCGAAGAAGTGATATCCACCCTTTTGTACTAGCCTTCCTGTCAAGCGGTCTGGCTGGCGCTTGCCCCGGCTGGCTCGGTCTCGGTCTTCGTTATCAACCGCCAGTTCTTGCACATCCGGACGGCTGGATCTACGTTCAGCGGCTCGCGCCATCAGGACCGGCGGAGCGGGCGGGTCTCTTAAGTGGCGATGTAATCACGGCAATCGACGGCCAGCCGATCCGGTATGTCGACGAGCTTTCGCTTCTTCAACGACTCAGCCGTGTCAACGGAGGCACCATCGTTCATCTCACGGTCCGCCGCGGTACCAAGACAATCATGAAAATAATCACCGCGGCGCCCGCTTCGAAAGAGCAGTGTGTGGCTTGGCGGCAAAGCTTCGATATGGCGCGAGCGAAGCTCGCCTCACACTGACTTTGAGGCGCTCCGGCTGCGGTAGACTGCGCCGCTCATGATCCGGCAGATTGCAGTCATCGGCACCGGTACGATGGGACGCGGGATCGCCTACATCTCCGCCGTCGCCGGGTTCGAGACCGTTCTTCACGATGCCGATCCCGTGGCGCTCGATGCGGCCAGGTCGTCGATCGAGACGACGTTGCTCAAGGGCGTCGAACGAGGGAAGATCACCCGTGAAGCCGCCGACGAGGCCAGCGCGAGGATCCATCTGTCACCCGACCTCGAGCCCGCGGTCCATGGCGCCGATCTCATCATCGAGGCGGTCCCGGAGATCCTCGACCTCAAGCAGAACCTCTTCGCGCAGGCAGACCTTTTCTGTGGCGAAGACACGATCATGGCCACCAATACGTCGTCGATCTCGATCTCACTGCTGGCGAGTGCGGTGGAACGTCCCGACAATTTCGTCGGTCTGCATTTCTTCAATCCGCCGCACGCCATGAAGTTGCTCGAGATCGTCCGGGGCGAGCACACATCGGAACAGACGATCGCTCAGGCTCACGAGGTGGCGGCGAGGATGAACAAGACTGCCATCGTCGTTCGCGATTCGCCCGGTTTCGCCACCTCGCGCCTCGGCGTGGCGATCGGGCTGGAAGCCATCCGCATGCTCGAAGAAGGCGTCGCGTCCGCCGAGGACATCGACAAGGCGATGGAGCTTGGCTACAACCACCCCATGGGTCCGCTGCGTCTCACGGATCTGGTCGGCCTCGACGTTCGCCTCAGCATCGCCGAGTATCTCGCCTCGACCCTCGGACTCCGCTTCGATCCGCCAGAGCTTCTCCGCAGAATGGTCGCCGATGGAAAGCTCGGACGGAAAACGGGTGAAGGTTTTTACCGTTGGCCGGAATGACACGAAGGTCCGTGTCTTCGCTTCGTGGAGAGCAGGTCGGGGAGTTGAGCGCCGCTGAATCCTACGGAGCGTTTGCCTACGCATATGACCAGGCGCTCGGAGAACGCTACTTCCGTTCGGTACGCCGGCTCCTGGGAGAAGTAGCCGAGCGCTATCCGGCCACTCAAGCGCTGACGCATCTCGATGTGGCCTGCGGGACTGGTCTGGCAATCCCGTTTTTTGCCGAGCGGGGGTTCGTGTCCACCGGACTCGACATCTCTCCGGTCATGCTCAATGTCGCCCGGAAGCGCGCGCAGCGCCTCGTCGCGGGGGACGCGCGGACGATGCCGCTGCGGGGAACGTTCCTGCGCATCACCTGTCTTTACGACTCGCTCAACCATCTCCTCGATCCGACGGATCTGGTGGCGTCGTTCTCCGAGATCCGCCGCGTGATGCGTGCCGGCTCTCTCTTTCTGTTCGACATGAACCATCCGGAGATCTATCCGGAGGTGTGGGGGATGAAGGAACCGTTCGTCGACGAAGGACCGGACTTTCACCTCGAGATTGCCACGACGTACCGGCGGCGCGAGCGTCTGGGCCGGGCTCTCGTCACCGGCTGGGCGATCGTGGGCGGCGAGCGGATCACGATTCGCGAACGGCACACGCAGCGCTCCTACGAGCGGGACGAGATCGTCGCGGCGCTTGCCGAAGCGGGACTCGAGCCGATCGAAGAGCGGGAGTTCGATCCATGGTCCGAGGGAAGGACGGTGAAACTGTTCTTCGTCTGTCGGATTCGTTGACGGATGATCGCGGATCTCGAGGCCGCCTAGATTCGCGGCGCGTTCCCCGACCCGGACAAACGGAGGCCGCGAGACCTCGCAACCACGAGACCTCGCGACCTTCCCGAGAAACCTATTTGCCGAGAATGGCGTTCTTGAAGTCGTCGCCCATCGCGGGCTTCGGTCCGATCCACGTGGAGACGATGGCGTCGGCCGTGGCCTTGCCCGGAAGTGTGCCCTTGGCCTTGCCGTTCACTTCGACCGTCGTCCCGGTGCCCGGGACGTACGTCAGGACGAGGCGATTGCCCTTCGGAATCGGCTCCATCCAGCTGCAGAGCGTTTTGAATCCAGCCTTCACGTCTGCGGCCGCATGGGGAACGTTCGCTTCGAGCCCTTCCTCCCACGCATCGCACATCTGGTCTTTGCTGACGCTGTAGAGAAAGGCCATGGTCATGCGGCGGGGGGTATCGGCGGCGAGGATCGCGGCCGGGTTCGAGGATTTCGTCTGCAGGTAGAGGCCGCCGACGTAGACCTTGATGAAGAACTTCTTACGCAGGCCGAGACCGTTCAAGGTGAGCGTCTGGCCATTCACGACCGTCTTGTCTTCGAGGGTCACATCGGCAAGAGTTGCGGCGGAGGCGAGGGTGGGCACGAGGAACATCAGCGAGAGCAGCACAGGAGCAATCTTCAGGCGCATAAAGCCTCCATTCGTTAAACTGGTTGTCGGACGGGCGCAATCGTAGCACCGGACTGTGGAACACGGACCGGGCCCGCAATGTTGCCAAGCACCTCGATGACCATTCTGAATCGACCCTTTCACATCGGTGGCGTCCTCATCGACCCGCCGCTCGCCCTCGCACCGATGGCCGAGGTGACGGACATGTACTACCGCTCGCTGGTGAAGGAGTTGGGTGGGGCGGGTCTCGTCGTCTCTGAGTTCATCTCGGCCGAGGGGCTGACCCGCGACAACGTGCGTACGAAGGCGATGCTGGCCTTCGATGAGAAGGAGCGGCCGGTGGCCATCCAGATCTATGGCGGCGACCCCGACCGGATGGACGACGCTGCCGCGATCGTCGAAGCGGAAGGCGTCGATATCGTCGACGTCAACATGGGTTGCCCGGTGCGCAAGGTGGTCAGCAGCGGTGCCGGTTCCGCTCTCCTGAAGGACTTCGATCGCGCCGCCCGTGTCGTCGAGAAGATCAAGAAGCGCGTCAAGATCCCCGTCACGGTGAAAGTCCGCAAAGGGTGGGAGAGCGACGACGTCATTCCGCTGCTCAAGCGATTCGAAGAGATCGGCGTCGCGTCGATTGCCATCCACGGCCGCACGCGCAACGAGGCCTACACCGGCGCGAGCGACTGGGGCTATATCGCCCAGGTCAAGAGCGAGCTGGGGATTCCCGTGTTCGGCAACGGAGACGTAAAGACTCCCGCCGACGCCGTTCGGATGTTCGAGACCACCGGCGTCGACGGCGTGATGATCGGACGTGCCGCGTTGCACAATCCGTTCATCTTTCGCGACATCCTCGCTTACGTGAACGGGGAGCCGACCGGCAACGAAGTCGATCGCCGGATCGACGCGATGCACCGCTACCTCGCCAAGATCGAAGACGCGCCCCAGATCATCAACTGGAAGCTGCACAAGGCGCGCACGGTCATCGGCTGGTTCTCCAAGGGGATCGCCCACGGCAAGGACATTCGCAATGGCCTTGCGGATATCACGTCCGTGGCCGACGTCCGGCGCCTGCTCGATGCGGCGCGTGTTCGTCTGGCGGCGTAGGCGTGCCGTTTCCTCCGCACATCGAGAGAATCTTCGAGTCGTTTCGAATTCCTGCCGATACGAAGTCGGTGCTCTATGACGCTTACATATCGCTCGGCGATGAGGCCCTGGAGGTGTTCGGGGATCTCGTGGAGTCCGTCAGCGATCCCACGACGCTGCGGCCCGAGCACTGCGCGGCCATCCGCTCGAATCTTGTGGAGCGTTATCTGACACGCAATCATCCGCAGTGGATCGCAGGTCGGCCCACACCGAGCTTTTATCGTCCACGCCTCCTGGAAGGACGCGCCGCCGGCGTCGCGATCCCCATGGGCAATCCTCCATCAGGGGGCGGCGCTCTGCTCGAGGTCGAGCCCGTGCCCGATGGGATTCTGGTGCAGGGGAGGAATGCTCACTATGGCGGACGGAGCGAGACCATCTCGTTCGAGGTCGTCGCGCGAGACCTCGCCGATGCGATCGCACTCGGCCGGGCCGAGGGGCGCCAGCACACGCTTCCGGGATCGGTCGGATCGACAACCGGAACAACGGACGCGACGCAACAACTGGCGCTGCTGTGGGAGATTCAGCCGAACGTCTACAAACCGGCGGGTGCGCGCAATCGCGAGATCAACAAGCTGTTTCGGCATCACCGCAACTGGCATGTCGTGACACTTCACGCTGCCATTGAGTGGCTGCGCACAAAATCATTTCGGATATTCATCGTTCGAGGCGACGCGCTCGCCGCAACGCACGAGGTCGACACCGCGACACCCGTGCCGCCCGCGATCGTCGCGATGCACGACCAGACGGTGGCTCGCGTGGCCCGTTCCCTCGACCTTGCGCTCACACCCGCGGGGCGGGACGACGAACGGGTTCTGCTCACTTCCACGGTGATGAACACCGGCCTGCGGAAGCATGTGGAGACATCTGGTGCCGCAGGCGCGGTGTGGCGCGTGGGATAGAGCGCGCCTCAATCCAGGAGGGTCTTCTGCATCATCGTGCACTCGAGCACGACGCCGTCTTCGAGCTGGATCGGCGCCTCCGCCATCGCTTGATAGCCGCACGAATCGTAGAGCGTCCCCGCGCTGCGTAGCGCGACGAGTTGGAAACGCCGGAACCCGGAGCGGATCGCCTCGTCCTCCGCATGGCGCAGGATGGCGCTGCCGATGCCGCGGCGCGCGAACGCAGGGTGGACGAACATCGCGCGGATGCGTGCCGCCTCGGTTCGCGGGTCGAGCAGCTCGTCTTCCCCACCCGCCGCGGTGCTTCCGCTGTAGACCTTCCGCCGCCGGCTCCAGCCGCCGCACCCCGCGATCTGCCCATCCGCGACCGCAATGAAGTAGCTGCCATCGACGATGAGCTGTTCATCGGGCCGGCAGATGTACTGCAGTGCGCTGTTGACCTGGCGCGGCGTGTAGACGTCCGGAGCGAACGCGAGTACCGCCTCCCGCATCAGTGCGGCGATCGCGCGCGCATCTCCCGCCGACGCCGCCTGGATCACGAGACCGTTCACGCGGAACAGCATAGGACCTGTGCGATCATGTGCAAACTCCTCACTAAGAAGGTTTCCCCAATGCACAAACGAGCGTGTTGCACGCTGTTGCTGTCCCTGTTGGTAACAGCCAGTGCCTTCAGCCGAAACGAGTCCACGTCGGCTGAGTTTCGTGAACCGACACCCGCCGAGAAGGCCATGACCCGCGTCGACTTCGCGCCCGGTGCGGCCGCGGTCATCCTCAACTGGCACCAGTTTGTCGATGACCGGAACGCTCTTCGTACCGAGTACTTCCGCATCAAGATTCTGACGGAGGAGGGGAAAAAGTATGCGGATGTGGAGGTGCCGTACATTGCGCTCCTCTCGGACGTCAATCACATCAAGGCCCGTACCGTGCGGCCGGACGGCACGATCGCGGCGTTCGATGGCAAGACGTACGACAAGGTCGTCGTGAAAGTCGGCGGAGTCCGTCTCGTCGCGAAGACCTTCACGCTTCCCGACGTGCACGTCGGAAGCATCATCGAGTTCCGCTACGACATCGCCAACCGCGCCCACACGGTTTACGACACGCAGTTTTCGGTGCAACGCGACCTGCCCATCCTCCACGAAGAGGTCTCCCTCGAGCCATACGCGTTTCCCGGGTACAACACCTTCTTCAGTTTCCGAGGGCTGCCTCAGGGAAAAAAGCCGGCGGTCCATGGAAGCAGGTACGAGCTGACGCTGGAGGACATCCCGCCGTTCGAGGAGGAACCGTTTTCTCCGCCGCCCTCGACCATCAAGCCGGAACTGCAGTTCTGGTACACCGCCGGATCGATTGAGCCCGATGTCTTCTGGACGAAAGAGGCGCGTGACTGGGCGGACGACGTGGAACCGTTCGTCGGCGACGGCCGGGCCGTCCGCGAAGCGGCGACCGCCGCGATCGCCGGCGCGGCCACATCCGAAGAGAAACTGCGGAAGCTGTACGCCTGTGTCCAGGCAATCCGGAATCTCTCGTTCGAACCGGAAAGGACCGATGCTGAAACGCGCAGGCTGAACGACAACCACAGCGCCCAGGACGTGCTCCGGAACGGTTACGGCAGCATCCGGGAGATCAATCGACTGTTCGTGTCGATGGCCCGGGCGGCCGGTTTCGATGCGCACGTCGTTCGTGTTTGCGAACGGGACACCCAGTACATGGCGAAGAACGTACCGGTGGGGCGTCAACTCGATGGCGAGATCGCGACCGTGACGCTCGACGGCAAACAGCGCTTCTTCGATCCGGCCACTCCCTATGCGCCGTTCGGAGTGCTGTCCTGGCAGAAGACGAGCACGGCCGGGTTGCTCGTCGCGCGCAAGCAGGAGAAGGCCGTATGGGTCGATACGCCGTGGCTTCACAACGAATCGGCGACGATGAAGCGCGTGGCGAACCTCAGGCTTGAGGAGGGAGTCGTGCGCGGAACGGTCCTGATCACGTACACCGGCCAGGAAGCGCTCCGGATGCGGCTGGATCTCCGGAACGACGATGACGCCGCGGCGAAGAAATCTCTCGAGAAGACGCTCAAGGGCTGGTTTTCCGACGGCGCGACCGTCAATCTCGTCGACGTAAAGAATCTCCGTGCCGCTGAGTCCCCGCTTTTGATCTCGGCCACCGTCGAGCTGCCCTCTGCGGCATCGCTTGTCGGGTCGCGGGCGATGGTCCCGCTGGCGATCTTCACCGCCACACACAAGAACCCATTCACCTCCGAGCAGCGGAAGAGCGCCATCTACTTTCACTATGCCTATCGCGTCGATGACGACGTGACCCTGAAAGTTCCTGCCGGCTATGCCGTCGAGTCGTTGCCCCCATCCGCGGACGTCGACGTGGGCGCCCTTCGCTACACATCCACATTCGCAAAGACCGAGGACGCCATCCACCTCCTGCGCAACATCACGGTCGACGTGGAGATCGTCGGCAGTGACAAGTATCGCGTCGTCCGCGATTTCTTCAGCAAAGCGGCGGCGGCAGATCAGGAACAAATCGTCCTGCGCAAGGCAGTGGCCGCTCCGGTTGGGAGCACGCATTGAATCGCGCGGTGGCCGTCGGCGTTCTTCTTCTCGGCAGCGCCGTTGCCGGTGTTGCCCGCGGTACACCGGAGTGGGTGAAGGCTGCTGCCGCAACCCCGATCCCGGCCGTGCCGAAAGAGTCGAGTGGCGTCGCGCTTCTCGACGAGTCGACGACGACGGTCTCCGGTTCCGGCGAGATCCGCACGCTGCACCGCATCGTCTGGAAGATCCTCACCAGCGCGGGCCGGGGCCTCGGCGACTTCTCCATCCGTTGCGATGCCGAAACGAGGCTGAAATCGCTGCGTGCCTGGACGATTACCGCGAAGGGGGAGGAGCTGCAGGCAGGCGACCGCGACGCGGTCGAAACCTCCGCCGTCCCGGGAGAGTTGTACAGCGATCAGAAGACGATCCTTCTTCAGATTCCGGGCGCGGAGGCCGGCAACATCATCGCGGTTGAATACGAACGCCGGGGCCGTCCCTACACGCTGCAGGATTCATGGGTGTTTCAGCGCAGCGTGCCGGTGGTAGTGGCGCGGTACGCGCTCGTTCTGCCGGAAGGCTGGACGCACGACGAGAAATGGTTCAACAGCGCTGGCGTCCGTGCGACGCAGGGGGGCGGGTCCACCGTATGGGAGATGCGCAACGTGGCTGCGCTCAGGGACGAGCCGCACCGTCCGTCCGCCGAGGCGATCGCGTCGAGGATGAGCGTGAACCTGATTCCGCCGCGCGGACAGGTGTCGGGAAACGTGCACCGTACGTGGGACGATGTCGCTTCCTGGTACGCGACGCTGACAGCGGATCGGATCGGGTCCACTCCCGCCGTCTCCGCGAAAGCGCACGAGCTGATCGCCGGCAAGTCCTCCACGTTCGACAAGGTCGCCGCGATCGGGGCATTCACCCAACACGACATCCGCTACGTCGCCATCGAGATCGGCCTGGGTGGCTACCAGCCGCATCATGCCGGCGACATCCTCACGAATCATTACGGCGATTGCAAAGACAAGGTGACGCTCATGCGCGCGCTCCTGCGCGAGGCGGGCGTGAGCTCGAACTACGTCCTGGCCACGACCGAGCGCCGCACCGTCGAGCCCAGCTTTGCCTCCATCGACGGATTCAACCACGTCATCATCGCCATTCCGCTCGGCAGCGACGCTCCCTCCCTTCCCGCGATCATCAACCATCCCCGCCTCGGCAGGATCCTGCTCTTCGATCCCACGGACGAGATGACGCCCATGGGAGCGCTTCCCGAATCGCTGCAGAACAACGAGCTCCTCGTCGTCGCTCCGGAAGGTGGTACGGTCATTCATGTCGCCCCGGCTCGGTCGGACGACAACAAGCTGACCGTCGTCGCGAAACTGACACTCGATCCGGACGGCGCCTTGCGTGGCCAGGTTCACGAGACCCGCAGTGGAACGATTGCAGCGGGGTGGCGTGCCTGGCTGCACACGATGACGGAGGCCGAACGCTCCCAGGCATTGCACACGCGCGTTGGGGCGCATTTGAATCAATTCGAGATGACCGCGCTGACGATCGAGAACCTCAACGAGTCATCGCGCGATCTCGTCTTCCGCTACGGCATCGTGGCCCGTTCGTATGCGAAACGCGCCGGCCCCCTGCTGCTCGTCCGCCCACGCGTTCTCGGGGAGAAGGCCGAGACCGTGATCGATCTTCAGGACCGGATCTACGACTACGAGACGGATGGCCCCTCCTTGCAGGCTGACGATGTCGAGATCGCGTTGCCGGAGGGCGTCACCGTCGATGAGCTTCCGCCGGCGGTCAACGTCAACGCCGCCGGCTTCCGGTACGGCAGCGCGACGACGCTGGAGAAAAACGCACTTCACTATCGCCGAGAATATCGTGTGGAGCGATTTAGTGTTCCGCGCGCCGAGCTCGCGGACGTCAACAAGGTCTTCACGGCGATCATGGCTGACGAGCGCAACAGCGCGGTCCTGAAACAGCCGTAGGGTCAGGGCGCAGAATACGGGCCCTTCCCCCCCTGTTCCACGCCTGTCCATGAGCACCGATCTGCTGCCGTCCAAGCCGCTGCGCCGCGTGGGGATGATCTCCCTCGGCTGCCCGAAGAATCTCGTCGACAGCGAGATCATGCTCGGACAACTCCGAGAGGAGTCCGAAGTCGAGATCACCAACGATCTCGAGTCCGCGGACGTGGTGATCGTGAATACCTGCGGCTTCATCGACGCGGCCAAACAGGAGTCGATCGACACGATTCTGGAGATCGCCGGGCGAAAGGGTCAGGGGATCGAACGGCTCGTGGTCACCGGCTGCAT
Organism: Thermoanaerobaculia bacterium; assembly: GCA_038244715.1. Classification (GTDB taxonomy): domain Bacteria; phylum Acidobacteriota; class Thermoanaerobaculia; order Gp7-AA8; family Gp7-AA8; genus JADGNZ01. The sequence goes on along the minus strand of JBBRTE010000009.1, from coordinate 95,746 downwards.
GGTCATGAAGTACCGGGCTGAGTTGCAGGAGGCCATTCCGGAGATCGACGCGTTCGTCGGGCTCGATTCGCTCGAATCGATCACCGCCGCGGTCACCGGCCGCATCGACGATGCGGCTCCGGCGAAGCGGAAGATGTCGGTCCGGCTCTACGAGGACCTTCCCCGCGTCCTGGCGCAGGGGACGGCGCACGCGTATCTGAAAGTCTCCGAGGGGTGCTCGAATCCCTGCACGTTCTGCGCGATTCCGCAGATGCGCGGCAAGTTCCGGAGCCGCGGCATCGACTCGCTGGTGCGCGAGGCGCAGTCCCTCGAAGCGCAGGGAGTGAAAGAGCTCTGCCTCGTCGCTCAGGACACCACGCGCTACGGTGAAGACCTCGGCATCACGAGCGGATTGACGACGCTCGTCCGCACGCTGCTGGCGGAGACGGACTTTCCCTGGATCCGTTTTCTCTACGCGTATCCCGGCTCCATCGACTGGTCGCTGTTCGAGTTGATGGGGCAGGAGAAGCGGTTCGTCTCGTACTGCGACATCCCTCTGCAGCACGTTTCGGCGAACGTTCTCAAGATCATGCGTCGTCCCGGTTCGCCGGACGACTACCGCGCCATGGTGACGCGGATGCGTGAACTGGTGCCGGACCTTTCGTTGCGGACGACGTTCATCACCGGCCATCCCGGCGAGACGGCACGCGACTTCGGCGAGCTGTACGACTTCGTGGAGTGGGCGCAGTTCGATCAGATGGGGGCATTCGTCTATTCGGCGGAAGAGTCGACCATCGCGGCGCGGATGCTGGACCTTCCCACCCGCAGGACTGCCGAGCGGCGGCGCGAGAAGCTCATGCAGCTGCAGCAGGAGATCTCCCGTTCGCGGAATGAGGCGAAGCTGGGGCTGACCTTCGACGCGCTCATCACCGGCGTGTGCGACGAGACCGAGCATCTGCTCGAGGGCCGCGTCATCGGCCAGGCGCCTGAGATCGACGGCCGGCTGCTGATCAACGACGGGATCGACCTGCTGCCGAAAGACCTGCCGGCGTTCGCGCGCGTGACGGTGACGGACGCGCACCCGTACGATCTCGTCGGCGCGATCGTAGCCTGATCAGATCAGCGTCAGTCCTGGGATGTCGCGAAAGTCGTCGCGATTGAGTGCCCACAAACTCGCATCGCGAATGATGGCAGTGGCAGCAATTGCCAGATCCATCTCGCGACCCCGAGGACGAGGAACCGTGCGGTAGAGACGTGCAGAAAGCATTGCCTCGGCTGGGCCGAACACTGGCGCCTGTTCCTGAGGGAAGAGCTCCTCACAAAGGTGGAGCTCCTGCGGGATTCGCGGACCGCGCAACCACTCGTAGAGGACCACGGTCGGAATGACCAGCCGCTCGCCGGAATCGATGAGCTCAGTCAAGCGCGCGAGGGAACGTTGCGCTCCGGAGAAAGCGCCGATCAATGCCGAGGTGTCGACGACGATCAACGCGAGCCCCGGCGCGATCCTCCGCGCCCGCCCGCTCTTCGGGCCGCTCGGATTTCCGCGATCTCTTTTTCTACGTCTTCCTGAGGCCGCAGCGGAATGGACCCCGCGAGATCGCGGAGCACTCGAAGCTGACGCTGGCGTTCCGTCTCGCTCAGCCGGCCCAATCCTTCGTGGAAATCGGCGACTGCGTCGCGGACGACCTGACTCTTCGGCTTTTTCAGGCGCTCGGAGGCGGACTGAATGCGGCGGATCGTAGCCTCATCCAGCGTGAATGTGACCTTCGTTGCCATACTGGTACCATACTACCATATCAACGCTGTGGCGAAAAAAAACGGGAGGGCCGAAGCCCTCCCGTTTCTGCGTTTGCGGTGAGGCTGTGACTAGTAGGTGAGGCGCAGTCCGAGGCGCATCTGCCAGCGGGACTGGAGATCCGAGATCGAGAACTGACGGCCCGGCGTCAGCGAACCGAAGACACGGTTGCCGGCGGGGTCGAGCGTCGTCGAGCCTTCCCGATAGATGGCCTTTGTCGATCCAACGGCCAAGTCCTGACCAGTATAGTTGACCGGGGTGACGTTCTGGTTTGACACGAAGTAGACGTTCCCCTGGTTCTTGTCGAAGTAGTGCATGAGGTTGAGCATGTCGAAGCTGACTTCCGTGTGCGCGATCTTGATCGGAAGAGCAAGCGCGTAGTGGAAGTCGAGGTGGCGCGACCACGGCTCAAACGACTCGTACTTGTTGAGGATGCGGGCTCGGCTCGGGTCGATGCCGGCGAAGCTGAGGTAGTTCTGCAACGTCGAGCCGGCGAGCGGCGTCAGGATGACATCGGGTTTGCCAGTTACCGTCTGAACGCACGGCGCGGTGGCTGTGACCTTGTTCGCCTGCGACGGGCAAAGAATGAAGTTGTTGCCCGGCACGTAGAGCAGATCGTTGCTGGCGTTCGTGTCCTTGTTCGGGTCGCCGCCCAGCAGCAGTGAGTACGGACGACCGCTCTGCGCGTTGTAGTAGAGACCGAACGTGTGGCCGAACGGGCCGGTGTTGAAGTCGTACGTGGCGTTGACGCTGAAGCGGTTTTTCTGCTCGAAGGCCGAGCGGCCCAGTGTCGCCTGGAAGATGTTGCCCTGCGAGTGCTGGAAGCGCCAGTTGGAGATTGCGCGGCTGGACGTGGCGTCGAATGCCGAGGTCGCGTGCTGATGGGCGTAGTTGCCCGAAACACTCAGGCCGTGCCAGAGCGCCTTGGAGAGCTGAAGCGTCTCGACGGTTTCAGCGCCCTTTCCGGTGTTCGTGAGGAACGTCGCGTCGACGAGGGTACCCGTTCTCCGGGAGTAGGTCGGCCGTCCATCAAGGGGGCTGACACCCGTCTGGGTCTCGTTCAGGTTCGTGTAGTAGATGTCCGACTGCGTCTTCGAATAGAGGAGCTCGGCCGTACCGCGGATTCCCCAGAAGAGGTCGCGGTCATACCCGAGAGTGCTGCGGACGACCCGGGGGAAGTGGAAGTTCGGATCGATGAGGTCGACCGAGAGTGCGCCGGCCGCGCCGAGCTTCGGCTGGTTGTTCGGATCTGCGTTGAAGGCCGGAACGGCGCAGCCGTCGATGGAACGGCAGGCCAGAGCGACCTGCTCGATACCGGTGCCGGCATAGGCGTTGGAGACCCAGACGTACGGTGCACGTCCGGCGAAGACGCCGACACCACCGCGGACCTGCTGTTTGGTGCCACCGCCCGGATTCCAGTTGAATCCGACACGCGGCGACCAGACCACTTCCTCAGCCGGATGCGTGCCGGTGTTGAAGCCGATGGCGTTCATGACCGTCTGGTTGAAGGAAGGCGTGTCGTTGAAACGCGGCTTGTCGGCGCGAATGCCGAAGGTAAGGGTGACGTCGTTACTGGCATGCCACTGATCATTGGCGTAGAGACCGAACTGCTCCGCGCCGAACGTCGTCGGACGCTTCGGGTCCGAGCCGGTGGCGTAGCTGATGCGGAACTCGCAACCGCCGGTGGTCTTGGGGCAGGTCTGGTTCTCGAAGGCGGCCAATGTCGGGTAGAAGTAGTAGCCGTCGAACTCCGAGAGGAAGAGGTTCTTGAACTTGAAAAGCTCGTTGTGCGTGCCGATGACGATCGTGTGATTGCCCTTCAGCAGCGTGAAGTCATCCGTGATCTCGGTGATCTTCTGGTCGAGAGAGTTGCCGCCGGAGAAACGCTCGGTGCCGGCGTTGAGTGTCGCGTTCTGGTTGGCGCCGCCGATCTCGATGCTCGGGAACTGCACGGGCGTGGCGCGAACGTCGGCGATCTTCTGGTAGCCAACCCGGGCTTCGTTAAATGCGCCGGTGGAGATGACGCTGTTGAGCTGGGCGACGCTGGAGTTGGTCTTGTTTGCCTGGTTGTAGATCGACGTCGGGTAGCGGAACTGCGAACCGCTCCGGTTCGCGACGACGTCCGTTCCGCCCTTCACGTAGTTGTGACGCAGGGTGAGAGCGTTTCCAGCCGTGGCATTGAAATCGAGGCGGCCGAAAATCAGGTTGCTCGGCGTCTGCTTCTGGATGTCGCCGAGTGCGCCCGGGTCATAACCGTACTTCGTGATGAGGTCCTGGCGAAGGCGTGCCGCGCTGCATCCCGGGACGTTTCCGCATACTGCGTCCTGCGTGGCGTTGACATACGAGGTGCCGGCCGATCCGTCAGCCGAGGTGCCGTCCGGCTGCGACTTGCGGTTGCGCTCTCCGCTGACGAAGAAGAAGAGCTTGTCCTGCACGATGGCTCCGCCGAGACGGCCGCCGTACTGGCTGTAATCGAAGTTCGTGATCGGCTTGTCGACGATCCCGGTGGTCGTCCCGTTCCCAGCGAAACAGCAACCAATGGCTCCAGTGGTATTCGTGAACACCGGCACGGTCTTGCCCACGGAGCTCTGGTTGCGCTTCGTACCGTAGAGCGATCCCGCGTACTTGTTGCTTCCCGAACGGGTGACGACGTTGACGCCGCCGCCGGTGAACCCGCCCTGACGGACGTCGTACGGGGAGACGACCAGCTGAAGCTGCTCGATGGCGTCGAGCGAGATCGGCTGTGCGTTCGACTGACCGCCCGGGGTGCCGGTTGCGGCGAGGCCGAACAGGTCGTTGTTGACCGCGCCGTCGATCTGAATGCTGTTGTAGCGGTTGTTGCGGCCGGCGACCTGCATGGTCGTCGCGGAGTCGTCACGAGGATCGATGACGAAGTACGGGTTCGTACGCGCCATGTCCTGCAGGTTGCGGTTGATCGTCGGAAGCGATTCGATCTGCTTCTCGGCGACCGTCGATGTCGAGCCGGTCCGGTTCGGGTTGATCACGTCATCCGGGCGAGCCGTGACTGTGATCGACTCGCTGACCGCGGACAGGCGCATGTTCAGATTGACCTCAGTGGTCGTTCCGATGTTGACCTGGACGTTGTTCACGTCGCTCGATTTCATCCCTTCCAGCATCCCTGTGATCTTGTACGGACCACCGATCTTGACGTTCGGAATGAAGAAGCGGCCACCGGCTTCACTCACAGTCGTGTAGTGAGTTCCGGTGGGTGTGTGAATCGCTTCCACGGTCACGCCGGGCAACGGTCCCGACGACGGGTCACTCACCGTTCCGGAAAGATTGCCTGTCGTTACCTGGGCAAAGAGGGCCGTCGGGAGTGCGAGGGAAACGCACGCGGCGACAGCCACCAGAAACATGATCGGGCGGGCGAGGCTCGGAATCCCGCGCAATATTTGACTGCGGCGATCGGACATAAATCCTCCTGTTGTGGACGTGCTGAAAATAAACGGAATCTAAAGTTTGGATTGTCAGGCAGCGTTTTACACCACTCAGCGCAAAACGAGTAGTGATTTGGCGAAACGGTTTTTTGGATCAGAAGTTCAATTTTCTTGAATCAGAAATCCGCCTGTTCTGGCTCAAATTCGCCCGTTCTGATCCGAGAATTCACACGGAGCCGCTTGTCAGAAGCTTTTCAGAAATGCGTCGTTCGACGAGAACTTCTGCAGCCGCTCCAGCAGCATCTTCATGGCGTTCAGCGGATCGGTTCCGGCGAGCGCGCGGCGCAGCGTGTGCGTCTTCGGCAGCACCGTCGGCGGAAGGAGCTTCTCCTCTTTCCGCGTGCCGGTCTGCGCGATGTTGATCGCCGGAAAAATGCGGCGCTCGAAGAGTCCGCGATCGAGAACGATCTCGGTGTTGCCCGTTCCTTTGAACTCCTGAAAAATGACCTCGTCCATTCGCGAGCCTGTGTCCACCAGGGCCGTGGCGATGATCGTCAGCGATCCCCAATCCTCGGCCTTGCGGGCCGCACCGAAGAAGCGCCTCGGCTTCTCCATCGTCCGCGCATCGATGCCGCCGGAGAGGATCTTGCCCGAGCCACGCTGCTCGTTGTTGTAGGCGCGGGACATGCGCGTGATGGAGTCGCACAGAATGACCACGTCGTGCTTCATCTCCACCAGACGCCGGGCCCGCTCCAGGACCACTTCGGCGATCTGAATGTGATTCTCCGCGGTCTCGTCGGAACTGGAGGCCACGACTTCGCCGTTGGCCACGGAACGCCGGAAGTCGGTCACTTCCTCAGGCCGTTCGTCGACGAGAAGGACGAAGAGAACCACTTCGGGATGATTGAGATTGAGGCCGTGTGCGATGTCTTTGAGCAGCGTGGTCTTGCCTGCTTTGGGTGGCGCGACGATCAGACAGCGCTGACCCTTGCCGAGGGGCGAGAGCAGATCGATGACGCGGGTGGTCAGCCGCTCCGGCTCCGTCTCCAGCTTGAACATCTCGTTCGGATCGATCGAGATCAGCTCGGAGAAGGGACGCCGTGACTCGCGATACTCCTCGAGGGCCATCCCTTCCACCTGCTCGAGGCCGACGAATTCCAGGTTGTTCCCGGCGCGGCGCGCGCTGCCGGCCAGAAGCAGCCCTGGCTGAAGGTGCAGTTTCTCGATCACGGGACGCGGAACGATCGCGTCGCCCGGCTGGGGGACGTAGTTGTTCGAGGGCTGAACGAGAAGGCCTGTGCCGTTCGGCTTGATCCAGAGCACGCCCGAGACCGCAGCCAGCTCACCCGGCGGAAGATCGATCGCCGGCGCCTGCTGCGTCTCGCCCGAGTAGCCCTGCGGTTTCCCGTTGCGGCGTCTGGATCGGTTGCGCCGGCGACGACCGGTGCCTCCGCCCGCCCCATCATTGAAGGATTGTTGATCGCCCGTGGAGGCGACGTTGCCGTTGGGCTGGCTCTGCGGCGTGCCGTTACCGGGAGTTTCCCCGGGGGCGCCCGCGCGCCGTCTGCGCCGGCGGCGCTTACGCGGCTGTCGATTGTCTGGCGTCATGCGAACTCATAAAACAACCTTATGTAATTGCTCGACCTTCGGGTCTGGCCGGAAAGCCGACGATCAGGGCGGAGAAAACCATTTCTCTGGAACGCCCGGCGTAGAAGCCTTACTGAGATCGTCGCACGAAAGGTGCGGGACGCAGTATGGGGAAGGTCTTTCGGAAATGCAAGCGGAGGTTTCCATCGGCGGCTCCACCCTCGCGGCAGGCGCCTCCGCGGACACCCGTGACGACACTCACCCGTGCTCCCTCAGAGCCACTTGTGCCAGAATGTCGAACATCTCGTAACGCTTCGCATGAGTCCAAACGTACATGCCTGAAACCATTCTCGTCATCGAGTATGAGCCGCGCTACATCGATCGCGTGAAGCTGGCGCTGGCCGGCCAGCCCTTCGAAGTCCGGTTCGCGAAAGATGGGGAAGAAGCCCTTCGCGCCCTCGACCCGGGAGGGCTCGCGCTGATCGTTCTCTCATCCGTCATGCCGAAGGTGAGTACTCCCGACCTGATCCGCACCGTCCGCAGCCGGGACGCACTTCGCTCCACGCCGATCCTTCTGACCGTCTCCGGTTACCGGGGCGAAAATCCGCAGGAGGATTCGGTACGCCTGGGAGTCTCCCGCATTCTCCCCAAACCATACTCCGAGGCCGAGCTCCTCGGGATGGTGCAGGAGATGATGGGTGTGGAGAAGGTGCCCTGGTCGCCCCCGGCCAGTGGCGACTTCACCGTGCGCCTGGCAGCAGTATCCCCGTCCGAAGAAGGGCGGATGACGTCTAATGAAATCTTCGCTGAGCTCCTGGACGATGAGAAGAGCCCGTCGAACGCAACGAGGAGACCGATGAACCCCAAGGATGACGTCGACAAAATGCTGGCGGATACGCTCGCAGGCATGATGCCGCAGCCGAGGAAAAAGGATGCGGCCACCCCGGCCGCGGTCCCACCGGCGCAACCCGCATCTGCAGCCGCACCCGCAGCTGCATCCGCGCCCATGCCGGAGACTCCCGCACCGCCCGCCGCGCCCGCAGCTGCAGTGAAGCCGAAAACGGCGCCGTCGCAACTGGACAAGCGCTTTCAGGACACCCTTTCCGGACTGGAAAAGAACGCTCGTCGTCCGACCTCAGCCGGGACGACGCCGACGCCGACCGTCGCCACCGCGCTGCCTGCGCCGGCTCCTCCCGCCGCAAAGCCGAAGACGCAACCGGGAACGATGCCGGATGAGACGGTCCGGCTGGAGATCCCGCGCCTCGAACGGATGCCGATCGCGCAACCCGTGTTTCCCTCCGCGGCCGTGCCTGCTCCCAAGGAGGACGATGCGAAGGACGGCACCAAGTTCGGGCAGTACGTTCTGCTCGAAAAAATCGCCAACGGTGGAATGGCCGAGGTCTGGAAAGCACGCATGCGCGGCGTGGAGGGATTTCAGAAGATCGTCGCGATCAAGAAGATCCTGCCCCACCTCTCCGACAACCAGGACTTCATCGAGATGTTCGTCGATGAAGCGAAGCTGGCCGCGCAGCTCAATCACAACAACATCATCCACATCTACGACCTCGGCAAGATTCAGAGCTCGTACTACATCGCCATGGAGTACATCGATGGGTACGACCTCAAGAACATCCTCAAGAAGGCGCAGGAGCGCGATCAGCCGCTTTCGGTGGAGATCGCGCTCTTCATCGCATCCAAGGTGGCCGCCGCTCTCGACTACGCGCACCGCAAACGCGACTTCGAAGACAAGGAGATGGGTCTCGTACATCGGGACGTCTCGCCGCAGAACGTCCTGATCTCCGAAGAAGGAGACATCAAGCTGTGTGATTTCGGCATCGCCAAGGCGGCGTCGAAGGCTTCGCACACGCAAGCGGGGGCGCTCAAGGGCAAGTTGCAGTACATGTCGCCGGAGCAGGCGTGGGGCCGCAATATCGATCGCCGGTCGGACATCTTTGCGTTGGCCGCGGTCCTGTTCGAGATGCTCACTGCGCGCAAGCTTTTCAGCGGTGAGAACGAGATGTCGATCCTGGAGCAGGTTCGGGAAGCGCGGGTGAGCGCACCGTCTCAGTTCAACGACGAAATCACGCCGCAGATCGATGCGATCGTGGTCAAGGGGCTTCAGAAGGATCCGGAAGACCGGTATCAGACCGCCGGCGAGATGCAGCGCGACCTCGACGCCGTCCTCTACAGTTTCAAGCCGACGCCGACGAGCGCCGACCTCGCCATCTACATGCATCGCCTGGCCACGAGCGAGGTCGTACAGCCCCACTCGATGGAGACGCATACTCCCGAGCCGGTGCTGGCGGCCAATGAGCTGAAGCCGCTCAAGCCCGCTCCCAAAGCAGCAGCCACGAGCGCGGCAACGGTGGCGATGCCGCCCTTCGTTCCGGCAACGAGCGCGGTCGCTGTTCCGAACCTGACACGCTCCGAGCCCGGGAAGAAGGCTCCCGTGATTCCCATCGCCATCGCTGCGGTACTCGCGATCGCCGCGATCGGTGCCTACTTCGCGATGCGGAAACCGGCCGGCCCTCCGGTCGCGGCGAAGAATCCCGCCGTCGTGGGCAAAGCACCCGCACCGTCGACGCTGACAACGACGGCCGTCGGCATGACGACGACCGCTCCCGCCATCGGCACTGCGGCTTCGACCTCAACCGCGACGACGACCGCGACGACATCGACGGCCCTGGCCATTGATCCATCGAAAGTGAACGAGGAAGTGGCGAAGCGGCTCGCCGCGGAGAAAGCCAAGCTCGAGCAGGCTGCGCGCGCGCAGGCCGCTGCCCCGCAACGCCCCAATTCCCAGCCACCGCCGCAGCAGGTTGCCACGCAGACGGTCGCGCCGCCGCCCGTGATCGATACGCGTCCGCCGGTCGTCGTCCCGCAGCCCGTCGCACCGGCGCCGCAGCCGGCCGTCGAGCAGCGTCCGGCCCCGCAGCCGGAAGCGCCACGCACGCAGGTGGGCGACATGGTTTCGCCGGGCACGCCCGGTCTGACCCCGGCGCATGCCACGCATCTGGCAGCGGCCACCTACCCGCAGATTGCGCGGTTGCAGCATGTTCAGGGTAGCGTCACGCTCACGGTTCTCGTCTCGGAGACGGGACGTGTCCTCGATACCAGGATCATCACCGGAGCCCGTCTGGGGCTCAACGAAGCAGCAGAGCAGAGCATTCGCCGTTCGACGTTTGCACCCGGCGAAAAAGACGGCGTGCGTGTGAAGTCGTGGGCCACGGTTCGCGTCGACTTCAAGCTATAATCGCCCGCCGTTCGCCACAAACTGGAGGAGATAGATGGCTGTCATCACCGATCAGCAGCGCAAGTTCTACGAGACGACGCTTCAGGTTACGAAGCAGGAGATGAGCGACCTGAAGGACCAGATCGAAGAAGAACTGGCCAAAGTGAAGGACCGCATCGCGGAGTTGCAGAACGCGATCAACGCCTCCAAGCAGATGTACGCCGCCGCGTGCTCCCGCCTCGGGATCAACAACGACATGGATGACGACGAAGGCGGCGAGTCGTAGCCGTGTTTCGATCGCTTTCTCACGAACCGCGGCGGCGACGCCGCGGTTTTTGTTTGGCGCTCATCCCACTGCTTGCGGCCTGCGTTGCTCAGGAACCTGCCACCCACAACCATCCTGGCCGCATCGTCACGCTTGCTCCGAATGTCACCGAGATGGTCGCCGCGCTCGGGGCCGGAGATCGCATCGCCGGGACCGACGATTTTTCCGCCGACACGATGGCAGGACTACGTCTGCCGCGCGTTGGCGGAATCCAGCCGAACCTCGAGAAGATCGTGGCTGTTCGACCCGACCTCGTCATCGCCAATGCAGCGGGATTGCAACCGAATCTCGGCCGGGCACTGGCCGCGGTGCACATCCCGCTGCTCGTTGTGACGAACGAGCGGCTGGGCGACATCAGCCGGTCGATCGCGGCGATCGGAACTGCGCTCGGCGTGGACAGTACCCGCGCCGTCGCCACGCTGAATGCCGCTCTCGAGCACGAACGTCGTGTGCGTTCCCATCCGCTGCGCGTGATGCTGGCGGTGTGGACGGATCCGCTCTATGTCGCCGGCGGCAACACCTTCGGCGGTGATCTCTTCGCTCTCTGCGGCGCAAACAACGCAGTCACCGTCAACGGCTGGCCGCAGTACTCGCTCGAGTCGTTCGTCGCCAACCCGCCCGACCTTCTCCTCTACCCGAACCATTCCGTTACGCCCGAAGCCGTACACGCATTGCTGCTTCGTGCCGGTACGAAGAATGTCGAGCCGATCGCCGTCGACGAGAACCTCTTCACGCGGCCGGGACCGCGGGTGGGGGAGGCGGCGGCGAAGTTGAACGCGATTCTCGATCAGCACCGCTGACCGCTGAAGTCCCACGAGAGGAAGAACGCAGGCCGGTCTCTGGGTCCGACGCGCCGCTGCAGGGCCGCACGCTATACTTTTCATCATGTTGAACCCAGAGGGTCTTTTCATCTCATTCCTCGAGCGCGTCGCCAAAGGTCAATGCACGCGCGAGGACTGGAAGTCGTTCGCGGTAACGCACTACGGAGTACCGGCGGTGGAAACGGCCAGACGCGCATTGGTCCGCGCCGCGATCGAACTGGACTTCAACCCCAACGGAGCGGTGCCACCAACGCTCGTCACCCTGGCCAAAGAGCTCGGCGCGACGTTACCCGGCGAGGTGACGGTTTTACCGCGGTAGACGGTAATTTAGATTGGGAGCAGCTCCCGTAGGTGGACAAGGGTGGCTTTCTCCGCCTCCGCGTGCAGTTGCTTCGCGCGCGTCCACGCGACGTCGGCTCGGTTGATCAGCTCCGCACGACGCGAGGCCTCGGCGAGCCCCGCCAGATTGATGCAGACGTTCTGGTAGGCGCCCGCAGCGGCTGCGCGGGCCATCTGTACGCCGACGCCGGCATCCGAGATGGATGCCTGCAAGCCGATTCTGCCGATCTCCGCGCAGAGCTCGATGACCTCCGGGCACGCCTCGAGAACGCCGAGGGGCACCTCTGTGGCAAGCACGGTGGCGTCGGTCAGTGCGGCGTCGCGCGCTGCATGTTCCTCCGGTGAGGTTTTCGGCATGCGCATGGCGTCGAGCAGCCGATCGAAGGCTGCGGTGTCGGCATCGACCGCGGCGAGGAATTGATCCTTCAGCGCCTGCGCACGCACAGCAATCCGATCGAGATCGTTCTGTTTCGCTTCGAATCCCTTCCGCGTGTGCGACAGGACCGCCACCATCGACGCGAGGCCCGCGGCCATCGATGCCGCCAGCGCGCTGACCGAGCCTCCGCCCGGTGCCGGCGAATCACTGGAGAGCTCGTCTACGAAATCGCTGACCTTCATCGTCGCGAGCCGCGCCGGAGCCGCCAGCCGGTACTCGATCACCCGCTCACGCGGATCGAACGGCTTCAGCTCCGAGAGGCCGAGCGTTCGCACCGCGGTGTGAATGAGCGAGGATTCAGGGACGCCTGTTGGCCGGCCCATGCGCTGGAGAAAGTGGCGCCCTGCTTGAAGAAGCACATCGCGCGGCACGAGACCGACGATTTCCGAGCCGGTCACACGCAGTCCCCGCTCGCGCGCCCGTTCGTCGCATGTGTCGAACACCAGGTGCAGCGGCGCGACGTCGAGGTCAGTCAGGTTGATTGAGATCTGCGCGCAGCCGAATTCGGGGATGACCCATCCGACGGCCTTGACGGACCGGAGCATTCCTGGTTCCCAGATCGCTTCCCCTTTTTCGTCGAGGATCGGGTTGCCATCGTCGTCGCGCTTCATCCGGCCGCGCTCGCGTACGTCGAACGCCACACGCGTCGCCAACCGCTTGTCCAGCGTGTTGATGTTGACGTTGTACGCGACGAGAAACTTGCGGGCGCCGATGACGATGGCGCCGGAGCGCGGCACAAATGCAGCCGGGCCGAAATCGGGAGCCCAGCGCGGATCGGCCAGCTTCCGGGCGCAACCTTCGTACTCCCCCTCGCGCACGTCGGCGAGGTTGCGGCGATGGGGCGCGCTGCAGGCGGCTTCGTAGAGGTAGACGGGGACGTGCAACTCGCGTCCGACCCGCTCGCCGAGCCGGCGCGCGAGGTCGACGCAGTCGTGCATGGTGACGCCGGAGACCGGGATGAACGGTACGACGTCGACGGCGCCGATGCGTGGATGCGCGCCCCGGTGCCTGGTCATGTCGATCAGCTCGATCCCTTTCCGTACGAGCTGAAAAGCACCCTCGAGCACTGCATCGGGCTCGCCGACGAAGGTGATGACGGTGCGGTTGGTGTCCGCGCCAGGATCGACGTTCAACAGCGTGACGCCAGCAACGCTCGCCGCCGCAGCAGCCACCGCCTCATAGATCTCCGGCCTGCGACCCTCGGAAATGTTCGGAACACACTCGACGACTCTCATGGGAGGCGAAGGCTATCGCATTGCACGAAGTCCGCGCGACCGCCGCCTGTCAGGGGCCTTCTTCGCCCGACTCGCGGACCGACATCCAGCTGCCGAGGTATCCGGCGATCATGCCTCCCACGAGGAGTGCGAGCAGCTTTCGCCAGGGAAGAAACCCGTTGAAGAGAAATCCCCACAATAGCGAGTTGCGGGGCGCCAGGAAGTGCTGTCCGGCGAGGAACGCACCCAGGAGGATGAGGATCGAGGCCGCCGCGCCGATCAGCCCCTGCAGGACGCCTTCGATCAGAAACGGTCCGCGGATCATCCCTTCGGTCGCTCCGACGAGCCGCATGATCTCGATCTCCTGGCGGTACAGCATCATCGTCAGGCGGATCACGTTCGCGATCGTGAACGCGGCGGCGATGGCCAGCAGGCCGCCTGCGATCAGGCCGGCGACATTCACGAGGTTGATCACCTTCTTCAGCTTCTCGATCCACTCCCAGTCGAACTGCACCTCGTCGACGCCGGGCAGGGCACGCAGCGCGGCAGCCTGTGCGGCAAATGCCGGCGACTGCGCGACCGCGGGAGCGACCTCGCATTCGTAGGATGGAGGAAACGGGTTCTCGTCGAGTTGTCCGACGACGTCGTTGAGGTTCGAGAAGGATTGTTTGAATCGCGCCAGTGCAACTTCTCTTGAGACGAATCGGGTTCCGGCGAAGTCGTGATGCGACGCCAGCCAGTTGCCCACGGCAGAGATCTGCGCCGGCGGGGCATCGACGGCGAGAAAGACATTCACGCGCGACTTCCCCTCCGCCCGCACCACCGCCCGCCCCAGATTCTCGGCGACGAGGAGGAACGCTCCGACGATGAGGAGGGACATCGCGATCATCGCGATCGCGACGAAACTCGTGCGCTTCGACACCCACATACGCCGCAGTGCCTCGCGGAAGAAGTATGTGAGCGTGTTTTTCGGGAGTGTGTCCTCGCGCGGCGGCATCGGACTCAGCCGCCGATTCCGAAGAGCGGCTCGACACGCGGGGCGCGCTGCGGCGTCGCAATCTTCTCGTCGGTGATCCGGCCGTGATCGAGCGTGATGACGCGCCGGCCGCTCCGCTCGATCAGCTCGCGGTCATGCGTCGCGATCAAAACCGTCGAGCCGCGCAGATTGGCCTCGGAGAAGATCTGGATGATCTCCTGCGTCAGATTGGGATCGAGGTTGCCGGTCGGCTCGTCGGCGACGATGACGAGCGGATCGTTGATCAGCGCCCGGGCGATGGCGATGCGCTGTTGCTCACCGCCGGAGAGCTGCAACGGATAGGCATTCATCTTGTGGTTGAGACTGACCGCCCGCAGCGCGCTGTAGACGCGCTTCTTGTGCTCGCGCGGGGGGAGACCGAGGACGGTGAGGATGAATGAGAGGTTCTCGAACACGGTCATCCGCTCGATCAGCTTAAAATCCTGGAAGACCATCCCGATCTCGCGGCGGAAGGCCGGGAGGTGGGAACGCTTCATCGCCTTGAGGTTGCGGCCGTTGACGACGACCTGTCCCTCGGTCGGCTGCATCTGCCGCAGGATGAGCTTCAGCATCGTCGACTTGCCGGCGCCGCTCGCGCCGGTCAGAAAGACGAATTCGCCCTTGTCAATGTGAAAGGTGACGTCATGAAGCGCCGTGGAGTAGCGGTCGAACTGCTTCGTGACGTGGTAGAAATGGATCACCTTGAGCTAAGTTTACGGCATGCGCTTCGTTCTCATCTGTCTCGGCGGTGCGATTGGCACCGGTGCCCGCTATCTGACGTCGATCTGGGCTCTGGCCGCGTTCGGGGCGGCGTTCCCGTTCGGCACCCTGATCGTGAACGGCGTGGGCTCGTTTCTGATCGCGTTCATCGTCGAGATGGCGGGGATGACGAAGGTGATCTCGCCGGATGTGCGCCTGATGCTGACGGCCGGTGTGATGGGCGGGTTCACGACGTACTCGGCATTCAACTTCGAGACGACGTCGTTCCTGCGGATGGGATCGTGGGGGACAGCGGCGTTGAATGTGGGGGTGACCCTGGTCGGATGTCTGGCGGCTGGGTTTGCGGGGGTGGCCCTGGCTCGGATGATCTTCGCTCGCTAGCTGTCGGGCCCTGCGTCGTCCCGCGAATGAGTCCTCTCCTGCTACCCTTCGCGCCGCATGAAGCTCATCGTCGGTCTCGGCAATCCCGGTGCGGAGTACGAGCGCTCGCGGCACAACGTCGGCTGGATGGTGATCGACGCCTTCGCCAAGAAGTTCCGCATCGACGTCAACAAGCATGAGAAAGAGGCGATGACGGGTGAGGGGCGGGTGGCGGGCGGGAGTGTGAAGGTGGCGCGGCCGCTCACGTTCATGAACCTCTCCGGCGATGCGGTGAAGCTGCTCTCGAACGCGTATCTCGACTCCCTCGATGACCTGATGATCGTGTATGACGAGATCGACCTTCCGCTGGGCCGCCTTCGCATCAAGCCAGACGGCTCTTCGGGCACGCACAACGGCATGCGCTCGATCGTGGCGTCGCTTGCGACGGAGCGCTTCCCGCGCTTACGATTCGGCGTCCGCGGCGCGGAGTTTGCGGATGGGCGGCTCCGTGACTACGTCCTCGACGACTTCAGTGCCGAGGAGGCGCCGCTGGTCAGCCGGGGAATCGAGCGGTCCGTCGATGCGCTCGTCCTTTTCGCGCGTGGTGACCTGAAGCGTGCCATGAACGAATTCAACCGCGACACCCTTGAGAGCGACCAGAAAGACCCCAACCCATGAACATTCATACCCTCGGCGAACTGCGTGCAACCGGCTACCACATCACGTCGGTCAAAGATGAGATGCGCAGGAACCTGCTCGCGGCCATCGCGCGCGGGGAGACGTTGTTTCCCGGCATTCACGGCTACGAGCGAACGGTCATCCCAGCCATTCACAACGCCGTCCTCTCGAAGCACGACATCATCCTGCTCGGTCTCCGCGGACAGGCCAAGACGCGCATCCTGCGCTCGCTCACGAACCTGCTCGACGAGCAGGTGCCGATCGTCGCCGGCTGCGAGATCAACGACACACCGCTGGCGCCGACCTGCAAGCGGTGCCGGCGCCTCGCTGCCGAACAGGGAGAAGAGCTGCCGATCGCCTGGCTCTCGCGCGACGAGCGGTACCGCGAGAAGCTGGCGACGCCGGACGTCACGGTCGCGGATCTCATCGGTGACATCGATCCGATCAAAGCGGCGAACCAGCGCCTGACGTACGCCGACGAAGAGGTCATCCACTACGGCATCATCCCGCGCACGAACCGCGGCATCTTTGCCATCAACGAGCTGCCCGACCTCGCCCCGCGCATTCAGGTGGCGTTGTTGAACATCCTCGAAGAGCGCGACCTGCAGATCCGCGGGTTTCCGATCCGCATCCCGATGGACGTGGTGCTGGTGTTCAGCGCCAATCCGGAGGACTACACCAGCCGGGGCAACATCATCACGCCACTCAAGGACCGCATCGACTCCCAGATCCTGACCCACTACCCGCAAAGTGTCGACACGGCCATGCAGATCACGCGGCAGGAGGCATGGACCGATCGCGACAATGAAGTCACGCTCGAGATCCCCGACTACATTCACTCACTCATCGAACAGATCGCGTTCGTCGCCCGCGGATCGGAGCTGGTCGACCAGTCCTCCGGTGTCTCGGCACGTCTGACGATCGCGGCGATGGAGCTCCTGCATTCGAACATGGAGCGCCGCGCGGCGATCACGCATGATCGCTCTGTTTTTCCGCGCCTGTCCGATCTGTCGATGCTCCTTCCGGCCATCACCGGAAAAGTGGAGATGGTGTACGAAGGGGAGCAGCAGGGTGCCGAGGTCGTGGCGCGCAAACTGATCGGAGACGCGGTGGCGAAGCTGTTCGCCACGAAGTTCCCGCCCGTCGAGCGTGCAGGAGCCGGAGGTCGTAATGACCGCGGCCGCTCGTACGGCGACATCGACACGGACGAGCTCGACGATGCCTTCGCCGGGCGCCGCGGACGCAAGCAGCAACCGCCGCCGCGACCCGAGGAAAAGCCGGCCGCCAAGAGTGAGCCGAACTACGACGCGATCCTGGCGTGGTTCGTCGCAGGAAACAAGGTCACTCTCTCGGACGAGCAGTCGTTCGTTGCGTACTCCGCCGAGCTTGCGCGCGTTCCCAAGCTTGCCGACACCGCCGCAAAGTACGCCGGGGTCTCGAACGACCACGAGTCGGCGTTCTGGATGGAGATGATCCTCGAGGCCCTCCACCAGTCGCTTCGCCTGGCCCGCGAGGACCTCGACTCGACGATTACGTTCCAGGAAATGATGAAGTTCAATGTCCTGCGAACGGTGAAATAGGGAAGACAGCTACAATTCGCGCCGATGGCAAAGGTCACGGCTGAGATTCCCGGCGAGCTGTCGCGTCAGATCGACCGCATGATCCGCGACGGCTGGTTCCCGGATCAGGAATCGATCATCAGGGAAGCCCTTTCGCATTTCGTCGATGCGAAATCGTTCCTCGGGGACTCGCCGCGGATGCTGCACCGCTTCGCCGCCGACGCGCTCAACGACTCCAAGCCCGAGGTCGCGCTCAAGTTCGTGAGCCGCTCCATGTCGCTCCTTCCGACGAAGGAAATGACCGATTTTCACCTCTACCAGAGTCTGGTCGAGTTGCGCGTGCAGATCCTCCTCGTGCTCGATCGCAAGGCGGAAGCGCTCACGATTCTGGAGGAAGCGCGCGAGCTGCTGCCGAACAATCCCACGATCGCCAAGTGGATCGTGCGTTTGACGAAGAAATAGGCTTGTCGTTCGGACCTCAGCCCCTCACCCGGCCTTTGGCCACCCTCTCCCCGCATGCGGGGAGAGGGCCCTCGCGATGGAGACTTGTCCGAGTCGTCTCCCGTTAACAACCGATTGGCATCGCGATCGCTCGCTACCACGGGGAAAATCGCCAGCGCATTGAATCGCGAGGTCCTTCGCCCCCGCGACGGCGGGGGAGAAGGTGGCCGAAGGCCGGATGAGGGGTTGCCCCGAAGCCGCCAAACCCCGAAACACGGCTCAAGCGCGTCATACTGACCATTCCAAAATGCGCCACCGGTACTCCTACCTCGATCCTGAGCTCATCCGCCACCTGCTCTCCGAAATGGGACTGCGGCGTCTCTTCAATCATCTGTTGCTGCAGAGCGGTGGGGATGTTCAGGAAGCGATGGAGTGGATGCGTGCGCTGCAGGACCGCGGCTACATCGATCCGAACGTCGACCTGGAAGCGTTCTTCGCGAAGCTGGTCGAGGAGAACGTCCTCGGGCAGGATGCGGAAGGCAACGTCACCCTCGGGGCTGGTGGGGAGCGCCAGATCCGGCGCGATGCGCTCGACGAGATTTTCGGCGGCCTGCAGAAGTCTCTCACCGGCTCCCACTCCGTCGCTTCGGCGGGGCAGGGGACGGAGCGGCTGACGGAGACGAGGCCGTATCACTTCGGCGACGACCCGATGTCGATCGATTCCATACGCTCGTTGCAGAACGCGATGAAGCACACCGATCCGGCCGACGCCATCCTGATGACGGAGGACGATCTGGAGGTGTTCGAGACGGAGCACAACTCGAGTTGCGCCACCGTGGTCATGATCGACATCTCGCACTCGATGGTGCTGTACGGCGAGGATCGCATCACACCGGCCAAGAAAGTGGCGCTGGCACTGACGGAGCTGATCCTGACCAAGTATCCGAAGGACTCGATCGACGTCTTGCTCTTCGGCGACGAAGCGACCGAGGTGCCGATCTCGGAGATTCCCTACGTTCAGGTAGGACCGTTTCACACGAACACCAAGGCCGGACTCGAGCTGGCGCAGCGCATCCTGCGGCGGCACAAACACAACAACAAGCAGATCTTCATGATCACGGACGGAAAGCCTTCCGCCTTGACGGAGAACGGGATGCTGTACACGAACTCGTTCGGCCTGGACATGAAGATCGTGAATCGGACGCTGGAGGAGGCGGACCGCTGCCGCCGGGCGAACATCCCCATCACGACGTTCATGCTGGCCACGGATCCGATGCTGGTGAACTTCGTCGAGCAGCTCTCGAAGATCAACCGCGGCCGGGCCTTCTACTCGTCGCCGGATCGTCTCGGCGAGTACATCCTCGCCGACTACATCCGGAACCGGCGCAAGTTCGTGCACTGACGTCGATGGCTGCGCACGCCGGCGTGGAGAGTCCCGGCATGCGTTGGCTCGGCACCGCGCTCAAGCCGTAGTTCGGACTCTCCAGTCCGACGGTCTCGGATCAATCCTTCGTTACCACTCCGTTTCATCGCCCGGTTTCCTTCCGCACGCATCGCGGGTCGAACGATGACGGGAGGACGGACCATGTTCGAAACGTCGGTCATTCATGCTGAGGTGATTGCGGAGAAGCGCGTCGGTTTGCTGTCGGTTTCGTTTGGCGTTCATCTGTTCGTGGTCGCAGCGATCCTCGCCGCGAGCATTCGTACGATCGAGTTTCCGACGAGGGCGCCGAGCGAGTACGAGACTCCGATAATCGCCATGCCCGTGCAGATTCCTCCGCCACTGGGTACTCCGGACGGGGGTCATAAGCAGGCCACGCCCGCGGCTCCCGCGAAGGAGAAGGCCTCTGCTCCATCGACACCCGTCGCGCCGACGACCATTGCTGACCGGACGGAACCGGCAGCTCCCGCGAACACCGCCACAAGCGATGTGCCCTTGACGACGACCGGCGGACCTGGCTCCGTTGGTCCGATCGGTGTGCCGTGGGGTGTGAAGGACAGTATCGGTATCGGCGGACCACCTTCTGCGAACACCGTCCCGGTCGAGCCGGACGTTCCGATGACGATCTCCGGAGACGTGAAGCCTCCGGTCGTCATCCGCCGGGTCTCTCCGCCGTATCCGCGGGCGGCGCTGGCGGCACGGATGAACGGCTCGGTCATCGTCGAGTGCATCATCGACAAGAACGGTCACGTGCGGGACGCGCACGTGTTGCGCAGCTCTTCGACTCTGTTCGAACAGGCGGCGCTCGACGCGGTGTTGCAGTGGCAGTTCTCCCCAGGTTCCCTTCACGGCCGGGCGGTCGACACGATTTTCGATCTGACGGTTACGTTCAAGGTCAGTTCGTAGGGGTAGGGAGTGTGCGAGGCTCGCGGGCAGATTCCGCGAGCCTCGCGGCGTTTCCATCCAACCTATAATCGGCGTCCTTGTTCATCCCGAAATCGATCGTCTGTCTGCGTGAGGGGTACACGCGCGATCGGTTGCTGCGCGACCTCGCGGCGGGCGTGGTCGTCGGGATCGTGGCGCTCCCTCTCGCGCTGGCGTTTGCGATCGCCTCCGGCGTCCCGCCTGCGCGTGGTCTCTACACCGCGATCATCGCCGGGTTCCTTATTTCGGCCCTCGGCGGCAGCCGGGTGCAGATCGGCGGACCAACGGGGGCGTTCGTCGTCATCGTCTACGGAATCGTCGCGAAGTACGGATACGACGGGCTGGCGATCATCACGATGATGGCCGGCGTCATCCTCGTGATCCTCGGTCTGGCGCGGATGGGCGCGCTCATCAAGTTCATTCCGTATCCCGTGATCACCGGGTTCACGTCGGGCATTGCCGTCATCATCTTCTCCGGCCAGCTCAAGGATTTCTTCGGTCTGAGGATGGGAGCCGTGCCTCCGGAGTTCATGGAGAAGTGGACGGCGTACGGCGAGCATCTGCGCACGCTGAACGTTCCGACGACGATGATCGCGGCCGGCTCGCTGGTGGTGCTGGTTTTCTGGCCGCGGATCTCGCGGGTCGTGCCGGCGCCGTTTGTGGCCATGATCGCCGCAACGCTGGTCGTGCAGGTCTTCAAGCTGCCCGTGGAGACCATCGGTACGCGGTTCGGTGCCGTCCCGTCGTCCCTGCCGATGCCCCACTTGCCGTCGATTCCCTGGACGCACGTCAAGGACCTCTTCGCGCCTGCGCTGACGGTGGCGATCCTGGCGGCGATCGAGTCGCTCCTCTCGGCCGTCGTGGCCGACGGCATGATCGGCACGCGACATAAGTCCAATATGGAGCTGGTGGCGCAGGGTGTCGCCAACATCGCATCACCCCTGTTCGGCGGGATTCCTGCGACAGGTGCCCTCGCCAGGACGGCGACGAACATTCGAACGGGAGGGCGCACGCCGCTGGCCGGAATCGCCCACGCCGTCACGCTCCTGCTGATCCTCATTTTTCTCGGGAAGTGGGCGGCGATGGTTCCGCTGTGTGCGCTCGCCGCGATCCTGGTCGTCGTCGCGTATCACATGAGTGAATGGCGCTCGTTTGCCGGCCTGTTGCGCGCGCCCCGGAGCGATCTGGTCGTTCTGATCCTGACGTTCGCGTTGACGATCTTCGTCGACCTGACGGTGGCCGTGCAGGTCGGGATCGTGGTTGCTTCTCTCCTCTTCATGAAGCGGATGAGCGACATGACCTATGTCGAAGGAGTCAGCAACGAGATCAGCGATCCCTCGGAAGACCCGAGCGAGATCACGCAGTCGCGGAAGGGAAGGCGCGTCGTTTCCGGCCTCGAGATCCCCGATGACGTCGAGGTGTACGAGGTGAACGGTCCGTTCTTCTTCGGTGCGGCCGACAAGATCAAGGACGTGCTCACGGAGATCGCACGGCCGCGTAAGGTCTTCATTCTGCGCATGCGCAATGTGCCCGCGATCGATGCCACCGGGATTCACGCACTGGAGCAGATGGTGATGAAGAGCCGGCACCAGGGCACCACGATGATCCTCGCCGAGATCCGCGAGCAACCGCGTCTGGCGCTGATCCGCGCCGGAAAGACGGAGTCGTTCGGCGGGCGGGAGAATTTCGCAGACACTCTGGAGATCGCGCTGGATCGGGCGCGGCAGGTTTTGGGGACTCCGGTTGAGCGAGGTTCCGCGACCGCGCGGTAGCGCTCACGTCTCGGGAACGATCTCGGTTGCCGGCGCCCGCGGCTTCGAGAGCGACGTCACATACGTTACGCCTGCCACGCCACCGATGGAGAGCGCGCATCCGATGGCGATGGGAAGCGTGATGCGGTCGCCGAGAAACACAATGCCGAGGGCCATGGAGACGAGCACCGCGAGCTGCGAGATCACGCCCACGGTCATCGCATCCACCCACCGCAGGCTGAACGTCATGAGGAGCTGCGCCGCCATGGCGAATGCAGCCAATGCCGCGAGCCAGATCCACTCCGTCCCGCGCGGCGTCGTCCAATGTCCGATTCCGAGGGGCATGCTCACCAGCATGCCGATGAAGCAGAAGCTGGCGTAGACCGACCAGGAGTTCTCAGTGCGCCGCGCCGCGCGGATCGCCGTGACCGCGAGGCCGGAGGCGACCGCGGAGAGCGCGCCGACGATCTCCCAGCGGCCGAAGCCGAGGATGTCACCGGGGGCGGCGTGGGCATGGACGACGAGGAACACACCCGTCAACGCAATCGGCATCGGCAGAAGGACGCGCGGACTGAAGCGCTCGCCGATGAAGATCATCGAGAAGATTCCGCTCCAGATCGGAGCTGTGTAGTTCAGCAGCGTGGCCACCCCGACATTGATGTGCTGGATGGCGATGAAATACAGCAGCACCGCCAGTCCGCCGAAGATGCCGCGATAGAGAAGGAGGTCGATGCGGTGAAACTTCGCCGCAGAGACGCGGTAGCGCCGCACCAGAAGAACCGGAAGCAGGCCGGCCGCCATCCGCAGCATCGCCAGCTCCGGTCCGACGATCCGCGCCGACGCGACTTTCGCACAAAAGGCCATCGCTCCGAACGCGGTTGCCGATGCCGTCATCAGCACGAGGGCCCGATGCGTTTCGTTTTTTGCTACTGTCACTGCGCGAGAGGGTAACAGGCCACGACATGTTCGAATACCGAGCTGCCACACGTTCCGATGTGCCGGTCATCGTTGACTTTCAGGTAACGATGGCCCGGGAGACCGAAGAACTCGACCTCGATCCGGTGATCTGCACGCGCGGGGTGCACGCACTCTTCGACAATCCGTCGCTCGGCCGTTACTTCCTGGCGGTGCATGACGGTGCAGTCATCGCCTCGCTGATGATCACGTACGAGTGGAGCGACTGGCGCAACGGAATGGTCTGGTGGATCCAGAGCGTCTACGTCCGTCCCGAGCTCCGGCAGCAGCGCGTGTATGCGGGGATGTATGAGCATGTGAAGGGATTGGTGGAGTCCGACGAGTCCCTGCGCGGGCTTCGGCTCTACGTCGATCGGAGGAATGTCCGCGCGCAGGAGGTCTATGGGCGCTGCGGGATGAACGGTGAGCATTACCTCGTGTACGAGTGGATGAAGACGTTCTAGTCCTCATCCCAGCGGTATTTCGTCAGGGCCACGCGACCGTCCTTCGAGAACTTCACCCCTTCTGCTTTGAGCAACATCCGCTGCAGCTCATGCGAGTCGCCGCCGCTGCGGAGCGAGACTTCGCCCCGGGCGTTGATCACCCGATGCCAGGGCACGTCGCTGCGATCGGGGAGGTTGTGCAGGGCATACCCGACCTGCCGCGCGTGACCATCGAGACCGGCCAGCGTCGCGATCTGGCCGTAGGTAGCCACGCGCCCGCCCGGGATGCGCCGGACAGCCGCGTAGATGCGCTCGTAGGCGTTGCGGGGATCGGATTCTGAGCGATCGAAGAGCACGGCGAAGTCTAGCCCGGGGGCGCTGCGCGTTGCGTCTCGCGCTTCATCCGGCCTTCGGCCACCTTCTCCCCGCGTTGCGGGGCGAAGGACCTCGCGATTGGCCATCGCGCATTTTTTCGAGCAGAGTTTTTCGCGATTGGCATTCGCGGACCTTCCGGCCTTCGCCTCTCTTCGATCGAGAACACTTCCCATCAAGCCATCCCCATCGAGCAACCCTCGCCCCGCGCGAGCGGGGAGAGGGAGACACGGAGCGAAGCGGAGTTCGGGTGAGGGGTTGGAATGGAGCACCGTTGGCGGGGGAGAGGACGTACGTCGCGAACACCTGCTAAGATGCACAGCTCTTTGGTCAACTGTCCCGCGGAAAAAAGGAGTCACCATGCCTCGCCCGTTTGCATCCGGCCAGATCGCGTTCGGACTGGTCTCGATCCCGGTGAAGCTCTTCTCGGCCACGGAGGCCAGCGAGAAGATCAGTTTCAACATGCTGCATAAGGATTGCGGCACCCGCGTCCAGCAGCAGCTCTTCTGCTCGAAGGACGACCGTACGATCTCGCGCGACGAGGTCGTCAAGGGCTACGAGTTTTCCCGCGGCCAGTACGTCCTCTTCAATGACGAAGAGCTCAAGATGCTCGAGGAGAAGTCGACCCAGGCCATCGAGATCAGCGAGTTCGTGCCGAAGGAAGCGATCGATCCGATCTACTTCTCCAAGGCGAATTACGTCGCACCCGACAAGGGTGGCGAGCGCGCCTACTCCCTCCTCACCAAGGCGCTCGAACAGACCGGGCGCTGGGCACTGGCGAAGTACGCGGCACGCGGCAAGCAGTACCTCGTGATCCTCCGTCCGCTCGGCAACGGCATGATCATGCAGCAGCTCTACTATCCGAATGAGATCCGTTCCATGGATGAGCTCGACCTCGGCGACGCCATCGTGAAGGACAACGAGTTGAAGATGGCCGTACAGCTTGCCGAGATGGGAGCCGTCGACGAATTCCATCCCGAAAACTACCGCGATGAGGTCGCCGAACGGACGCGCGCCCTCATCCAGCGGAAGATCGAAGGGGAGGAGATCACCTCCAACATGGTCGAGGAGCCTCGCGCGCAAGTCATCGATCTGATGGAAGCGCTCAAGGCCAGTCTCGCCAAGCCACGCGCGAAGTCCGCGGGCTCCGCGGCGAAGGCTACAGGCCCGACACGCATTCCCGCCAAGGCCGAGGCGAAACGGACTCCTGCCCGGACGTCGCCGAAGGTCGCGAAAGGCGGATCGCGTTCGCGCTGATCCGCGAAATCCGCGGACGCACCGCCCCATGGGTGGTCGGCTAAAATAACCTGATGTCCTACTCGGTACGAGAAGTCTCGGCGATGCTCGGGCTCTCCGCCGGGCAGATTCGTTCGTGGGCCGCGCGCGGGTTTCTGACGCCGGAGCGGGACAGCGAAGGCGGCCTGCGTTTCGGATTCCAGGACCTGGTCATCCTCCGCACCGCCAGCGAATTGACCGCGGCGCATATCCCCACGCGCAAGATCCGCCGAGTTCTCGAGAGCGTGCGCGAACAGCTGCCGGCCGGCCGCTCGATCGCTGGGGTACGGATCGCCGCCGACGGCGAACGGGTGTTCGTCCGCGAAGGTGACGCTGTCTGGAATCCCGAGTCCGGTCAGGTGCTCTTCGATTTTTCCGTCGACGACATCGTGGAGAAGACGAAGCCGATCGCATTGGCCACGGTTCGTGAAGCGAAGGCGCGGCAGGAGAACGATCTCGATGCCGAGGGGTGGTACGAGATCGCATCGAATCTCGAGACGAGCGATCCGGCGGAAGCGCGGAGTGCGTATGAGAAAGTCATCGCCCTCGATCCGGCCCACGTCGATGCTCATGTGAACCTCGGCCGCATCCTGCATGAAGAAGGGGCTCCGGCGGCGGCGGAGACGCACTACCGCGCAGCGTTGCTCGCCGATCCCGAGCATCCACTCGCCGCCTTCAACCTCGGCGTCGCCCTTGACGACCTGGGACGGCTTCCCGAAGCGGCGGCGGCGTACCGGCGGGTGATCGATCTCGATCCCGACAATCCTGATGCGCACTACAACCTGGCCGGAGTGCTCGAGCGGAAAGGCGACAAGGCTGGCGCGGTCCGGCACCTGACGCGATATCGCGCGCTGACGCGCTGAACGCCGCCTTCATCTCCTGCTACCCTGCTTCGCAAATGTCCACCGTCGCACCGGCACCCGTTCCCTCCGAGCGGCTGATGGCTCTCGACGTTTTCCGCGGCATCACCATCGCCGGGATGCTGCTCGTGAACAATCCCGGAAGCTGGGGCGCGATCTATCCACCGCTCGAACATGCACCGTGGAATGGGTGGACACCGACGGACCTCATCTTTCCGTTCTTCCTGTTCATCGTCGGGATCACAACGCACCTGTCGTTGAGCCGGCGCGACCCGAATACCGCGATACGCACCATCATCCGGCGTGGGCTGCTCATCGTGCTGGCAGGACTGCTGTTGAATGCGTTCCCGTTCTTCTGGTGGGGAAAGATGGCCGGGATCCCCGATCCGACGTTTCTGCAACGCGTCGTGTGGCGCGTGCAACATCTTCGTTTCATGGGTGTGCTGCAGAGGATCGGCTTGGCCTACATCGGTGCGGGGCTGCTGACGTTGCGGACGTCATGGAAACGGCAGGTGGTCATCGTCGTGACGATTCTGCTCGGCTACTGGATCGTGATGACGCTGGTGCCGGTCCCCGGCACTGGAACGATTGGCTATTTCCTGCTCGACCAGCCGGAGCGGAACCTCGCTGCCTACACGGACCGTCTGATCCTCACGACCAGCCACACCTGGGTATCGACGAAGACGTGGGATCCGGAAGGGCCGCTGTCGACGTTTCCGGCGATTGCGACGGCGATGCTGGGAATCTTCGCCGGCCGCTGGCTGACAGACAAACGGCGAACGTTGCTCGAACGGATCACCGGACTCTTCGGAGCGGGATGCCTTGGGATGGTCGGTGGCGAGCTCTGGAGCTGGGTCTTTCCGATCAACAAGAACCTCTGGACGTCGAGCTATGTCGTCTTCACGGCCGGCTTCGCCTGCGTCGCTCTCGCAACCTGCCTCTGGATCCTGGACGTGCGCCAGGTGCGCGGCTGGGCGAGGCCGTTTGTCGTCTATGGTGTGAATCCGTTTGTCGCGTTCGTCGGATCGGGAATCATGGCGCGGTGCATCGATTCACTGTTCAAGATCACTGTCGACGGAAAAAAGGTCTCGCTGCACCAGGCCAGCTTCGAGGCATTCTTCGCTCCCTACTTCCCCGACAAGTTCGCGTCGCTGCTGTGGGGGCTGGCCTTCGTCGGACTCTGGCTGGCCATCGTGTGGCTCCTCTATCGCCGCAACATCCTTGTGAAGTTGTAAACGGAGTCGGTGCTCTCGCGGTCGAATCCGGGTATTGTTCAAGTGTTTGCTTGAAAAACTGGTTTCCCGGGAGAACTGAATGTTGAGAGCCATGTTGACGACCGCCGCGATGCTTTTCGTAGCGATCGGGGGAGCAGCACAGGAACACGATCAGTCCATGATGATGTCTGCGGCGGCGCAGCAGGAGCACTTGGCCCATCTCCGCGAGTTTCTGGCGGCCAATTCCAGCCATGGGCCGGTCATCCCGCAGCCGCAGTCCGTCGGCGCTGCGGCAACCAAGGATTTCACGATCACCGCGAAGAGCTTCAGTTTCACCGCTTCGCCAACGCCCTTCACCGTCAATCAGGGGGATGTCGTCAATCTGACTTTGACGGTTCCCAGTAACGACGCGTCGCCGTTCGGGCACGGCATTCTGATGGAGACGTACGTCGAGAATGGTCTTGATTGTCCACGCGGTCAGACCAAGACATTTCAGTTCACCGCGACTACGGCGGGTACCTTCGCATTCGTCTGCAACATCCCCGACTGCGGGTCGGGTCACAACTCGATGTTTAGTAGCCTGAAGGTCAATGCGGTCACGAACCCGGCGCCAACGGTTTCCAGCATCGCTCCGACGAGTGGCAGTACGGCCGGCGGGACGTCGATCACCATCACCGGCACTGGTTTCCTCGCGGGTGCGACCGTGAAGTTCGGTGGCGTCGCCGCAACCAATGTGACGCTGAACAGTTCTACATCACTGAGTGCGACGACCCCTGCGCACGCTGCCGGCACGGTCGACGTGCTGGTCACGAACTCGGACGGCAAGGCCGCAACACTGTCGCAGGCATTCACCTTCGCGCTGCCGGCACCCACGGTCACTGGTGTGTCGCCGGCCACGGGCCCCACCTCCGGCGGCACTGCCGTCACAATCGCCGGAACGAACTTCCAGGCTGGTGCCACGGTGCGATTCGGTGCCCGTCTGGCGACGGATGTCGCCGTCGTCAACGCGACCACCATCACCACGCGTACGCCGGTCGGTCCCGCGAGTGAACAGCTGGGGGTCAATGTCGTCGTCACGAACCCGGATGCCACGAGCGGAACGGGCGCGCTCGCGTTCACGTACTTCGTTCCACCGCTCACTGTGCTGAGCATCACGCCCAACACGGCTCTGCCAACGGGTTCCGCGGGCGCCGCGCCGACGACCGTCACGATCTTCGGTACAGGATTTTCGAACGCGTTGGCGTCCACCGTCACTGTCGCCGGGGTTGCCGCTACGGGTGTGCAGATCGTCGATGCCGTCACCATTCAGGCCACGGTCCCGGTTCACGCAGCCGGCTCTGGCGATGTGGTTGTGACGATCGGCGCGAACAGCGCGACGCTGCGGAACGGGTTCTCGTGGCAGAAGGCTCCCTCGAGGCACCGGGCCAGCAAGCCGTAAGCGATCAGTACAACAGGTAGTTCGCTCGCCGCTGCGCGAATGCCGCCTCGTCCGCGGTCCACATGGCCTCGATCTCCGACAGAGGTCGATCGGCGTGGATCGCGGCGAGGGTAGCGGGATCGCGCAGGAGCGGCGCGAGCTTGTCGAGCGCGAAGTCGTTCGGATAGAGGCGGTGCAGCACAAGCGCCACCGCGATTCCTGCGGCGACCGGCCGCAACGCCCTGCGATCCGTGATCGCGATGCGCACGCCGCCGCAACGCTGTTTCGCGAAGACGCTCGCGGCAGGTGTGAACTCTGCCGGCTCGAACCGGATGCCGGGTAGCGACATCGCAATCAACGCGCGCGCCAGCGCGTTGCCATCCACGTAGGGAGCGCCCACGAGCTCGAACGGCGAATCCGTCCCGCGGCCCACCGATACCGCGGTCTCCAGGATGCCGATGCCCGGATAGAGCGCGGCTTCCGTGGCGCTGCGCATGTTCGGCGAGGTGTTGATCCAGGGGAGACCGGCTTCGTCCATCCAGAGCTCGCGACGCCATCGTTGCAGCGGGATCACGGTGAGATCCACCCCGATACGCCGCTCGTCGTTGAACATCTTCGCCAGCTCGCCCACGGTCATTCCGTGGCGGATCGGCAGACGGTGCCAGGCGATGAACGCCTCGTCCGCGTGCAGCAGCGGACCCTCGACCTCCGCGCCGCCGATCGGGTTCACGCGATCGAGCACGATGAACTTGATGTGCGCGGTACTGGCGGCCTCCATCGCCAGCCCCATCGTGGCGATGTACGTGTAGAACCGTGTGCCGACATCCTGGATATCGAAGACGAGCGCGTCGAGGCCGGCCAGCTGCTCGGCCTTCGGCTTCCGCGCTTCCGCGTAGAGGCTGTACACAGGAAGGCCGCTGACGGGATCCGTCGAGTCTGCGACGTTCGCATCGATCGTTCCGCGAATCCCATGTTCGGGTGAGAACAGCGCGACGAGCGTGACGCCAGGCGCGCTTCGCAGCAGATCGATGGTTGGATTCCACGCCCGGTCGATCCCGGTGTGGTTCGTGATCAATCCGACGCGCATGCCGCGCAACGGCGCGTATTGCAGTGCCTCGAGGTGGTCGATCCCGTTGTTCGTGTCCGCGCCGCCGAACGTAAGTCGTACACGACCGCCCCCCCGCACGGGCAACGACCCTTGCGGCGCTTCGATCGGCACGCGCGCTGCCTCCGCTGCCAGCGTTCCCAATGCCGACTGCAGCCGCAGAACATCACCAGTCCCGTTCGGATGCAGCCGGTTCGAGAGGAAAATGTAAAACGTGCGCGAGAAGGGATCGATCCAGAGAAATCCGCCCGTAAATCCCGTGTGGCCGTAGGACCCGAGCGGGAAGCGCTCGCCCCGCGGGCGGCTGAACGGCGAGTCGAGGTCGAAGCCACCGGCGCGCCGCACCGCGACCTGCGGCGGCGAGACGACGCCTGTCATCCGCGTGACGGTGTCCGGTCTAAGGACGGAGGCGCCGCCGCCGAGGAGCATCCGGCAGTAAAGAGTGAGGTCATGGATGGTCGTGAACAGACCGGCATGTCCCGCCACGCCGCCCATGCGCCGAGCGGTCGGGTCATGCACGACTCCCAGAAGCATCCCTTCGGGTGCGGGCTCGGTGGGAGCGATGCGTGAAATGGCGGAAGCGGGTGGGCGGAAGCCGGTGTCGCGCATCCCGAGCCGATCGAAGATCTCCTTCTTTGCGAAGGCATCGAGTGGCTGTCCGGATACGCGCGAGACGATCTCGCCGAGGAGCTCGAAGTTTATGTCGCTGTACCGGAACGTAAAACCCGGACGTTGTCGCGGCTCCTCGGCCATGGCCATCTTCATGGCCGTGTCGTATCCGCTCCACGGCGGCGAGAGATCGAGATCGGGACGCAGACCGGAGGTGTGCGTGAGCAGGTGGCGGACGGTGATCTCGTCGCGCCAGCCGCCGCGGAATTCGGGGATGTAGCGGCTGACCGGTGCGTCGAGGTCGACCTGCCCGCGCTCGATCAGGAGCCACACCGACGGCGTGGTGGCGACGATCTTGGTGAGCGACGCGGCATCGAAGATCGTATCGGCAGTCATCGCCTCGACGGCGGGGACGAGCGACCGGTTGCCGTAGGCTTTCTCGTAGACCGCACCGGCGTGCTCGAGGTGAAAGACGCCGCCGGGCAGCCGGCGATCGGCGATCGCAGTCTCGATCGTGCGATCGATCTCCGCGAGCCGGGTCGGGTCAAACGTTCGCGTGTCCTGCATCGTCGTGCAATTGAACAGGAGTGCAGCAAGCGAGATGCTAAGCCGCCGCATGTTCCCGCTCCGGAATGAGGGCGCCGACTGCGAATGTCGTCAGCGAGCCGATCACGGTGTACCACGGCCACGCAATCGACGTGGCGAATTTGACGGCGAGGACGACCGTCAGTCCCACGGACATCCCTGTCAGCGCGGCGCGCGGTCCGCCACGCCGGGCAGAGCCGAGCAGGAAGACGCCGAGGATCGGACCATTGATCAGCGACGCCACGCTGAGAGCGGTGCCGAGCGCGGACTCGCTCTTGTGGCGCACCGCCAGGCCGACCAGGATCTGCGCGATGCCGGCGACGATCGTCACGAGGTGCGAGACGCGAAGGTAGTGACGGTCGGTGCCGCCCGGCGAAAAGGGCTTGTAGAGGTCGGCCACGAAGGCCGCGGCGATCGAGTTCAGTGAGGACGACATCGCTGCCGCAAAGATCGCCGCGACGACCAGGCCCGACAAGCCCGGCGGAAGATGATGGGTAATGAAGTCGGGGAACACCTGATCGGGCGCGCCGAACGGCGCGGCGGCGTCGCCCGTCGCGTAGTTCAGCAGCTTGTAGGGTGCGTAGAAAGCGAAGAGCAGCACACCGATGAAGAGGAAGCCGATGAATTGTGCGAGCACCACCACGCCCGAGGAGAGCAGGGCCAGGGCCGCACTGCGCGGGCGGTCGGTGCACAGATACCGTTGCACCATGTACTGGTCAGTGCCGTGGGTCGACATCGTCAGGAAGCAACCGCCCACGAGACCCGCCCAGAAGGTGAACGTCTTCGTGGCGTCGAGTGCGAAGTCGAAGAGACGGAACTTGCCGTAGGCGTGACCGAGTGCGATCGCCGCTGGAAAGCCGCCAGGGATGTGCCGTGTCAGCACGATGGCCGCGGCGACCGCGCCGGCGATGTAGATCCCGAGTTGCACGACCTCGATCCAGACCACGGCTTCCATCCCGCCATAGAACGTGAAGATAATCATCACGACGCCGATGCCGATGACACAGATCGTGACGACCGATTCCGCGGAGACTCCGGCCACGCTGCCGTAGACCGCAGCGAGTACGAATCCCGTCAGCAGGAGCCGTACACCGTCCGCGATCGTCCGCATCGTGATGAAGAGCGATGACGCCAGCGCGCGCACTCGCCAGCCGAAGCGATGCTGCAGAAGCTGGTAGACCGTGACGAGATCCCCTGTGAAATACGAGGGAATGAAGAGAAGCGAGATGGCGATCCGGCCGGCCAGATAGCCGAGGACGAGTTGGAGAAACGTGAAATCGCCGCCGCGTGCGAACGCCAGCCCCGGCACGGAGATGAACGTGATCGTGGATGTCTCGGTGGCCACGATCGAGGCGCTGATCGCCCACCATGGCACGTGCTGGCCCGCCAGAAAGTACTGGCTCGTCGTCTTCTGTTTCCGGCCGAACCACGCACCCGCCCCGACGACTGCGACGAGGTAGGCCACGATGATGACGAGGTCGATGACGGACAAGCGGCGGCATTGTAGGACGGCGGTCGTCGATCGGCACAACCGTTCGGTTGGTGTCGCTCGAATCGGTTCCGCCTACTCCTTCATCAACGGCTCGGTCTTGCCCGTGATCAGCCGCGCGCCGCGCTGAAACGTGATGTACGCCCAGGCCCACTGCAGGATGACGAGAACGCGATTGCGGAAGCCGATCAGGAAGAAGAGGTGGACGCCCAACCACGCCGCCCAGGCCAGGAAGCCGCTCAGCTGCAGGCGCCCGAAATCGGCGACCCCAGCGGCCCGGCCGATGGTCGCCAGCGAACCCTTGTCGTGATAGCGGAAGGGGAGCGCCAGCTGCCCTCTGGCCATTCGCTGGATGTTCTTCGCGGTGTGGTTCCCCTCCTGGATCGCGGCCGGCGCAACGCCGGGTACGAGAGAGCCATCCTCATTCATGACCGCCGCGAGGTCTCCGATCACGAACACGTCGGGATGGCCGGGGATGCTGAGATCGGGCTCGACGAGAACGCGGCTGGCGCGATCCAGTGGGACTCCGAGGCTGACGGCGAGCGGTGAGGCCTGCACTCCCGCGGCCCAGAGGACCGTGCGCGTGGCGATCGTCTTTCCGGCGACGGCGACTTCGCGATCGGTCACGCTGGTGACGATCGTGCTCACCATCACTTCCACGCCCAACCCGGCCAACTGCGCCCGAGCCTTCTCTGACAGGGTCTCGGGATACGTGGGGAGGACGTGAGGTTTGCCTTCGATCAGGATTACGCGCGCGCTGGAGGGATTGATGCGGCGGAAGTCGCGGAGCATCGTCTGCCGCGCGATCTCGGACAGCGCCCCGGCCAGCTCGACTCCGGTCGGTCCGCCGCCGACGATGACGAAGGTCAGCCAGGCCTGCTGCCGCTCCGGATCGGTCTCACGCTCGGCGGCTTCAAAGGCGCGCAGCACGCGGCGGCGGATCTCCAGAGCGTCCTCGATCGTCTTCAGGCCGGGAGCGTCTTCGCTCCACTCGGGATGAGCAAAATACGAATGCGTCGCGCCGGTGGCGACGATGAGGATGTCGTAGGCCAGCTCGCCATCGGCCATCGTGATGAGCTTCCGCGCGACGTCGATCGTCGTCGCCTCACCCATGATCACGCTGACATTCTTCTGTGACCTGAGGATGGATCGGATCGGCGCAGCGATGTCGCTCGGGTTGAGTGCGGCGGTCGCCACCTGATAGAGCAGCGGCTGGAAGAGGTGATAGTTGCGACGGTCGAGAAGAGTGATGCGAACGGGTGCGCGCGCCAGCGCCTTCGCAGCGTACAGTCCGCCGAAGCCGCCGCCGATGATGACGACCCGTGTGGGATCGCTCACCGGCGTACGAACTCCTCGCCGAATAGCGTGAATCCGGCCACGTCCCCCGCCGCGTTGAGATGGAACTCCACCGGCTCGTCGATCGCGTCGACAGGCTCGATGGCGCTGAAGCTGTCGTAGTTCTCGTGCACGAGCGGGATCGTCAGGCGGTTCCAGTGCAGCGTGAGCGCGTCGTTTGCGACGGAGATCGTGGCATCGCCGAACCCGGCGTTCTGGAATGTGCCGGCGAACGCTGTCAGCTCGTGAGACGGCTTCGGAGCGGTGAGGCGCTTGGCCTCGCGCGCGGCGAGCGCCGCATCGGCCTTCGCTCCTTCGACCTTCTCGACCTCGAGTAACTCGGTATTCCAGTCGCGGGCAGGGTGGTGGAGGAATTGATCGAGGATCGTGTTCCGCAGCGCAGCCAGCGCCGTCCCGCGTCCGATGTTTTCCATGATCACGATGCCGAAGTTTCGTTTCGGCAGCAGTGCGACATTGGAGCGGAAACCGTTGAGCGCCCCGGCGTGTGCGACCAGCAACTCACCGTGATAGTCGGAGGCATTCCAGCCGAGGGCGTAGGTGAGGAAGTTGGTGTCAGGATAGAGCTGACGGGTGGCCGGACCGATCGGGATGATCGTCTGTGGTGCATGGGTCTCGTCGAGTGCGGCGACGGACAACAATCGTTTGCCGTCGATCTCGCCGCCGGCAAGCTGGAAGCGCAGCCATTGGGCCATGTCGTGCGCGGACGACTTGATCGTGCCGGCCGGAGCGAGTGCGTCGTAGTTGCGCATCGGCTGGATCGCGGCCGTCTGCTTCGTTCCATCCCAGCGATGGCCGGACGCGTGATCGGACTCAGGCCAGTCGGCGTAGGCGATCCGGGACTCGGTCATGCCCAGTGGGACGAAGATCCTGGTGCGGATCAATTCCTCCCACGGCATCTTCGCTGCCGATGCAGCGGCTTCGCCCGCGGTGACGAACATCAGATTGTTGTATTGGTATCCGGCGCGGATCGGCCGCCAGACTTTCATGGCGCCGATGCGCCGGATCAGGGCATCGCGCCCGAAGTCGGTGTCGTCCCACAGCTCATCGTGACGGGCGACGCCGCTCCGATGCGAGGCGATATCGCGCAGCGTGATGAGGGAGTCGGTGCAGGGATCGGCGATGTGGAAGCCGGCCACATAGTTGCGGACAGGGTCGTCCCACGACAGCTTCTTCTCGTCCGCGAGCATGGCCATGGCCGTCGCGGTGAATGCTTTCGTCGTCGATCCCAGCTCGAAGAGCGTGCCGGCCGTGACCGGTCTGGCGCTCCCGATCTCCTGGATCCCGTAGGCTTTGAGAAAGATCACGCGGTCGTTCTGCACGACGGCGATGGCCAGCCCCGGCAGGTGCCACGCCGCGATCGTGGCGCGCACATCCCTGTCGAGGATCGCCTCCGTCAGCTGGGCAGAAGCTTGCGTGGCGAAGAGAAAGGCAACGACGGCGAGAATGCTGAAGATGACGCGGCGATGCATAGCATGGCATTCTAGTCAACATGAAGCGCACCGCTTCGGCGCTGCTCGTCTTCCTTACCCTCTCCTGCGCCGGGCTGACCGTCTACGAGCGCCAGGAGATGGACACCCTCTACTTCGGCACGCAGAAGCCCGAAGGAGGCGTTGTCAGCGACGCGGAGTGGCAGCAGTTTCTCGCCGACGAGATCACGTCGCGATTTCCTGATGGGCTCACGACCTGGGAGGCGTCCGGCCAGTGGCGCGATGCCCACCACGTGATCGAGCGTGAGAAGACGCACATCGTGCAACTCGTTCATCGGGTGAACGGCGAGGACGAAGGGCGCATCGTGGCGATCATCGCGTCCTACAGGAAACGCTTCGCGCAGGAGGCAGTCCTGCGCGTGCGAACCGATGTGTGGATGCCGCGGTAAGGTTGCAGGCCGCTACGCCGCTGTCTTTCTCCGCTCCAGCCAGCCCCGCGTGACATAGAACAACGTTCCCGCTGCGATCACATACAACCCTCCTACCCGCAGATGCTTCTCGGGCGAGATGACGATATAGCTCCATAGCCCGAGAGCGATGATCGCCGGCAACGGGTAGAGCCACATGCGGAACGGGCGGACACGTTCCGGCTCGCGCGTTCGCAGGATCACTGCGCCGACGATCTGCGTCATGAATGGGATCACCGCGCGGATGGAGAGGATCGCCTGCAGCACGTTCTTCAACGACAGTGAGCAGAAGACCGCCGCCACACACCCCAGGAACAGGATCGACACATACGGATACGCCTCGGTCGCATGGAGCTTGGCGAAGATGCCGAAGAAGTTCCCGTCTCGTGCCGCCGCGTAGAGGATCCGCGAGTAGCCGAGCAGTAGCGAGAAGATCGAGGCGAAGGCGGTCCAGAGGATGAGGATCGAGATCCACTGCGCGGCTCGTTTGCCGAGGAGCACGGCCAGGTAGTCGGCCACGACGGACGGCGACGTCATCGCCACCTTCATCGGCAGCACGGAGATGAGGCATGCGTTCATGACGAGATAGATGGCCCCGATCGCCAGGATGGAGATCACGATGACGCGGGGGATCGTCCGCGTCGGCTCCCGCACTTCGTCGCCGATGTAGCAGATGTTGTAGTAGCCGAGATAGTCGTAGACCGCGTAGATCAGGGCGGCGCCGAGTCCGGCGTAGCCGATCCCCCCGTCGAGCCGCGGTGCGCTCCAGAACGTGAACGCCGAAAGCTTGAGGTGCGGGAGGCCCGCTCCGATGACGATGGCCAGTGTCGCCAGTACGCCCGCCCAGAGCAGGATCGAAAACTTGCCGATCGACTCGATGCGGCGCAAAAGGAGCAATGTCGTGATGACGCAGATGATCGTAGCGGTCAGGCCGACGTGATTGCCGATGGAGGGGACGACGACCTTCAGGTAGCTGGCGAAGCCGATGCAGCCCGAGGCCATCGACAACGGCGCGGAGATCAGGATTTGGAAGAGAAAGAGAAACGAGATCAGCCGTCCCGCCCGCCCATAGGCATGCCGCAGGAACACATACGAACCGCCGGAGCCCGGGATCTCGGCCGACAGTTCGGCGGTGACCAGACCGTCACTGATGGCGAGCAGTCCGCCGAGGATCCAGGCCAGCATGCCCCGCCCGCCGCCCATCGCGGCCAGGATCAGAGGGATTGTGATGAACGGTCCGATCCCGACCATGTCGATCATGTTCAGGGCGATGCCGCGCCAGAGACCGATGTCGCGCCGAAGCTCCGACATGGGGATGGAGTGTAACGGATGGGATGGATCACGCTCCGTCCTGCTACACCGCGGAAGTCAGGATCCATGGAGCGGCTGCTATTCTCAGAAGATGCAGCCGATGTTTTTCGCGACCCCGGCCGCCTTCCGGAAATGGCTGGTAAAGAATCACGACCTCGCCTCGGAACTGCTGGTGGGGTTCTACAGGAAAGACTCAGGAAAGCCGTCGATCACATGGCCGGAGTCGGTCGATCAAGCGCTTTGTTTCGGCTGGATCGACGGGGTTCGCCGACGGATCGACGACGTCCGTTACAGCATCCGGTTCACACCGCGAAAGCGTGTCAGCAACTGGAGCGCGATCAACATCGCCCGGGTCGCCGAACTGACCACCCTCGGGCTGATGGAGGAAGCTGGTCTGCGGGCGTTTGCGGAACGCCGCGAGGACAAGTCGGCCATCTACGCATACGAGAACGCGGTGCGAACACTGAGTCCCGCCGACGAGTCGACGTTCCAAGCAAGCCGCAACGCGTGGGAGTTCTTTAACGCGCAGGCGCCGTCATATCGCCGTGTGGCCATCTACTGGGTCACGAGCGGGAAGCGCGAGGAGACACGAGCCCGCCGGCTGGCGACGCTGATCGCAGACTCGGCCAACGGGCGCCGGCTGGGGATCGTGACGCTGAAGCCGAAGACGTAACGCGCCGGCGGCTTCCGCCCCGAGACCTTCCGTCAACGGCGCCCGTCGCCAGGCCATAGAAGTCCTGCGTCCGACCGGCAAACATCCCTCCCTTTCCGAAATCGACGGTAGGTAATTGACATTCTTAAGGCACTCCTCCCTCAAGGCTCCCGGTCATGTTCCAAAAAGGAGGAGGTCATATGCCCAAGATGAAGGATCTCGGAATCAACGTGATCCCCGAGACGATGAGGCCGGCGGAGTGTCTTCCGCTGACGATCGGCCCGGTCTGTCACCACGGTGGGATTACGATTAATCCCTGTTACGGCGGTTCCCAGCCGCCGTGCTACGGCGGTACCCAAGGCTGCTACGGAGGTTCCCAGCCCCCGTGCTACGGCGGTTCTCAGCCGCCCTGCTACGGCGGTTCTCAGCCGCCGTGTTATGGAGGGTCCCAGCCCCCATGCTACGGCGCTACCCCGCAGCCGTGCTACGGAGGTACCCAGTCGCCGTGTTATGGCGTTACCGTTCAGTGCATTACTCACACCACGATCACCGTGTGCTACACGGGCACGATCTGCCCCACGCATTCGATTGTGACGTGCCCCACGAACTCGATCACGCCCTGCTACGCCGGTTCGGGCTGCATCGCGCACACGACGGCCACCATCTGCCCGGGCGGATCCCAATGCACGTTCGGAACGCAGCCAACGATCATTACCATCACTCCCACGACCCCACAGATTCAGGGGGGCGGGCTGACGCATGAAGCGATCGGTCAGCTGAAGCAGCAGCTCCACGAACAGATCAAGGCGCTCGACGAGCACGCGAAGACCCTCGGGCCGCAGACGGCGGACGAGATCGACGCGCGTGAGAAGCAGTTGAAGACGGAGTTGGACAATCTGGCCACCCGCCGCAGCGAACTGAAGAAGAAGTAACAGGAGGCCGGGAGCCTCTATCACCAATTCATCATTTGCCAGGGAGATCTCAATGATTCGGCTGCACGAAATGCGGTTCCGGTCGAGCCCCTTCGTCGATCTGAAACAACTCGCTGACCTGGCCCCTGAACAGCGCGAGCCGTTCCGGGAGCTGGAGAGCGATGCAGACTTTTTCGGCCTGTTCGTTCCGCGCGCACCGCTGCGGATGAACATCAAGTCCGTTGCGCGGCAGACCGCGGACCTTTTCCGCCGTCTCGAGACCGCGTCACACCTCGATGGCGCACTACTCGACGACGACGAGTATCGCAACGACGTCGTCGATCTCGTTCTCGACGGCATTCTGGAAGTGGAACAGGGAGGAGCGTTCCTCTACGGCGCCGACGCGCTTCCCGTCGTCTGTGCGCCGTTGAAGGAACCCGACCTTCACAACGCCGCGGCGCGGCTCTCGCGTGATGCGCTGCTTCATGCGCAGGATCTGGAGAGCGGCGATCCGCGGTTCCTTACGAATGCGCTCTACCTCTACAACCGCATCCCGATGTCGCCGTTCTGGAAGGCGCGCTTTCCCGATCGCGACTCGGTTCTGGCGCACCTTGGCGCCGACCGCGGTCCGCTGCGCGTCCTGCTCGAACGCGACTGGATCCCACACCCGCCCGAGCGCTCCCGCGGCTGGCTGAGCTGGTTTTCAAAGGCTCCGGTCGCGCGCGGGGGAGGCGGGGTGACCCACAAGCTCTACGTCAGTCCGCGTCCCGAGCAGATCCGGGAAGCGTTCGAAGTTGTCGTGCGGGTTCTGACGGGCTTTCCTGGAACGCAATTCAAGGTCGGTGACGATGCCTCAGGCCTTCTCCGGCCGGACAAGCTCGTGACCTATTTCCTGACGCGGGAGCAGCTCGATGAGGCGGCCGCAGAGCTCCGCCGCGAGCTGGCCGGATGTGTGGCGCACGGTGTCCCATTCACGGCCGGAATCGACGACGCCGGACTGTTGTCGCGTGGCATCGATCCTCCCGACAGCGACCGGGCCTTGAGCTGGCTGGGTCGGGAAAGCTGGCGCCTCTGGGTCGTCCAGCACCTCGCGGCCGCACTGGCTCTCGCGAAGTCGGCACAGAGCGGGGCTGCGGTCGAGCCCTGGCGCTTCGCGATCGAACGCGTGCGCCGTCAGGGTGTCGACATAGAGACCTGGACGCCGTCGTCTGCGCTCTGGAGGCTGTCATGAACATCACCGAGCCCTTTGTCCTCAAAGATGACGTCCTGCTCATTCCCTGTGCCGAGCTCAACGCGGACCTTCGCGAGCGCATCTCGTTCGATGAGGGCGACTTCACCCTTTCGCGCAGACAGGGGAGAGCGCCATCGCAGATCATCGACGGTGAGACAGCGGCACTGCTCGCGCTCTTCCGCGAGCCGCGTACGATCGTGGCCGCCGTCATCGAGAACAGCCGCGAACTGGGGAAGAGTGCCGAAGCACGCCTCGACGAAATGCTGCCGCACTTCGGGGTCTTTCTGCAGAACCGTGTCCTCGTCCCCGTCGGTTCCGAAGACGAGAAGGAGATCCGGCCATTCTTCGAACCGGGAGACCGTATCGCCGGCTGGGAGATCGTCCGCTGCGTCAGCCTGATCGAGGACAGCGAGATCTACCAGCTCACCAACGGGAATGAATCAGGGAGTGAATCAGCGGCGCTGAAGATCTCGCGCCAGGCCCTGCCGTTCGAGTACTCGGTCTTCGGCAATGAGGCAGCGATGCTGCGTCACGTTGACGGCGGGATCGCACCGCGCCTGCTCGACTCGGGAACCCACGAGGAGCGGCCGTACCTGATCATCGACTGGATCCCGGGGGTGGAGTCGAGTGTCGCCGCGGCCCAGCGCAGGCATGACCGGGTGGCCCTTATCGACATGTGTGCATCGATCGCCGGCGCATACGCGACACTGCACGCGCGCGGCGTGCTGCATTCCGATGTCCATCCACGCAACGTTCTGGTCGACGATGACGGCCGCGTGACGCTGCTCGACTACGGTCTGGCGAGACTGAGCAGCGAGCCCCCCCGCACGGCCCGCGGAGGGATGTACTACTTCTTCGAGCCTGAATTCCTCAGCGGACAGCGAGAGGGGAGGATCCTTCCGTCATCGCCCGAAGGCGAGCAATACGCGCTGGCCGCGCTGCTGTACCTGCTCATCTCCGGCAATCACTACCTGGAGTTCCGCTACGACCGCGAGGAGATGTCGCGGCAGGCGGAGAACGATCCGGCGCTCCCGTTCTCGAAGCGTGGCATTCCACCGTGGCCGGACGTCGAAGAGGTTCTCCTGCGGGCATTGGAGAAAGATCCGGCCCGCCGCTTTGGTTCGATGGCGGAGATGTCGGCGTTGCTGGCGAAGGCGCGCGACGAGGCGATGAGCAATGCGCTGGCGACACCGCTGGATGATGCGGCCAGCGAGTTCGCCGAGGCGACGATCGGCTCGTTCAGACGCGATGGCGCGATGTTCGCGTCACGCTTCCCGATTCCGCCGACCGCATCGGTGAACTATGGGTGTGCCGGCGCCGCCGTCGGTCTTCTGCACATCGCGCGAACGCGGAGCGATGCAGCGCTCCTGGCGCTGGCCGCCGTCTGGGAATCACGCGCGCAGGTCCTCATCGGCAGCGACGACGCCTATTACAACCCGCAGATCGAGCTGACCCGCGAGATCGTCGGCGATGTCACTCCGTACCATACCGAGGCCGGGATTCATGCGGCGGGGGCGATGGTGGCGGAGGCGATGGGAGATGTGGCGACCCAGCGGCGATACGTCGAAGGATTTCTCCACGCCTCACGGAGACCGTGTGCGCAACTCGACCTCACGCTCGGCCGTTCGGGCAGCCTGCTGGCCGCGTCGATGCTGCTTCGCATCGACGACGGACAGACCTCTCCGGCGCTCCGTGCCTTCGGCAGCGAGACGATGAACGGAATCTGGTCAGAGCTCGATGCCCATCCATCTCTCAACGCTTCGCACGGCCAAACCTACCTCGGCATGGCCCACGGCTGGACCGGCTATCTCTACGCCGCGTTACGGTGGTGTTTCGCATCGGGCGACCAACTTCCCATCTCTCTCGTGAGGCGCCTGCAGGAGCTCAAGCAGTTGAAGATCCGCAAGGGGAGAGGCAGCTATTGGCTGCGTCTCGTCGAGAGTCCGCCCTACGACTTCATGCTGGGCTGGTGCAACGGAAGCGCAGGCCAGGTGTTTCTCTGGACGCTCGCGCATCGCATCCTCGACGATCCCGAATGCCTGGAGCTTGCCGAGCAGTCTGCGTGGCACACATGGAGCGAGCCGCGCGCGACTGCGGATCTCTGCTGCGGATCCGCAGGCCGCGCCTATGCGCTGTTGAATCTCTATCGTCACACCGGGGCGACGGAATGGCTGAGTCGTGCGCGTCAACTCGCGAATCACGCCGCGTCCTCCGCCGCGACGACCGCGATGCGGCCGAACACGCTCTGGAAGGGAGAACTCGGGACCGCAGTCCTCATCGCCGACCTCGGCTCTCCCGAGAGTGCTGCCATGCCCTTCTTCGAGTAGGTCCTGCTCAAAGGGACCGCGTGGGCCTTGTGTACCAGAAGGCCCACGCGATGAGGACCAGTTGCAGCGGCAGGCGAATCCATAGTGCGATCGGGCTGAACGCTGGGAAAAGGCTCGGGTGGAGGGCCATGTGGATGTTCGCCGGCGAAACCGCGAGGAGCAGAGCGATCAGGCCGAAGGCGGCGACGCGGGAGACGCGCGGGATCAGCAGCATCAGTGCAAGCGCAATCTCGAGGATGCCGCTGACAACGACGAGGAGATGAGGGGCCGGAAGGTACGGCGGCACGATCGCTTCGAAGAATGCCGGGCGGAGAAAATGCATGACGCCCGCTGTCGTGAAGAGCGCCGCCAGCAACCAGCGAAAGATCTCTTTGGCGACCCTCAGAGCGTTTGGCGTACCTGATCCCATCGTGAAGGGAGTATCTCATCGAGCGAACCTGCAAGTCGTATGACCATCCGCATCGGCATTGCGGATTGAGATTCGGTCGAGCGGTTCTACGGTTGAGGCTTCGCCGGCCGTTTGCGCGCGCGGATCACGACCGACAGCTCGTCGTTACGGATGTTCGTAAAGCGCAGCCGGATTCGATTCTCGGCATCGAGGGAGACGATCGCCGGTGTGTTCGACGAGACCAGCATCCATCCGGCTGGGAGCGTGACGTCGTTCAGCGGTCGTCCGAGAGTCCGCTTCCAGA
The DNA here is from genome assembly GCA_038244715.1 of Thermoanaerobaculia bacterium. Lineage (GTDB taxonomy): Bacteria > Acidobacteriota > Thermoanaerobaculia > Gp7-AA8 > Gp7-AA8 > JADGNZ01. The sequence goes on along the minus strand of JBBRTE010000009.1, from coordinate 53,034 downwards.
CCAGATCCGCGCCTTCGAGCGTGTATCCGATCGGATCGGTGTAGGTTTCCTGCACACGAACGCGCGTCGACTGTCCCGCGCTGATCTCATGATCGAGATCGCCCTGCACCGCCACCGAGTCGGGCTCGACCTTGTTGGGGTAGTAGCCGAGGGCGTTGACGTCTTTCCCTGCGACATTGTGGGTGACCAGTTCCGCTCCCGTATCGAGGTCGATCATCGTCGCGTCCGGCGAGACGACACTCCCCTTGCGCACGAAGCTGTGCACCGATTTCTGGCCGGAGCGGCTGACCGTGAAGTCGTGGGAGATGCGGAACTGATGCGTCGATGGATCGAGCAGCCAGTAAGTGATTTCCCGATCCTGCTCGGCGCGATGCACCGACTCCTGCGCCGCAAGCGCGAACGGAATCAACGCCAGGCAGGCGAAGAGGACGCGCCTCATGGCAGCCTCCGCGCAACGATCTTCACCGGCAGCTGATCGTTGCGATCGTTGAGGAAGCTGACCCGCACGCGGCCGTCGCCGTCCGTGGAGATGATCGCCGGCGAGCCGCATTCGACCAGCTCCCACGACTTTGGCAGAAGGACGACATTGCGCTTGATCCCGAGGGGACGTTCGAAGACGAGCAGGCCATCGTTGACGGTGTAGGACGAGGCATCGGTGTATGTCTTGAGGATGCGGATGCGTGTCTGGCCGCCTTTCGGGACCGGACCCGGGAGATGGACACGGATGAACTGGGCGTCGTCGGTGGTCTTCGGAGAAACGAGCCCGCTCGCCCTGGCTTCTTTCCCATCGACGACTTCGAATTGCAGATCTTTGCCGGTCGCGCGTGCAAGCACGTGTTCCTTCGTGGCGATCGAGCCGGGGCGGATCGGATTGAAGAAGAACGTGGCGCCTTCACGATCCTGGGTGACGTCATACGTGATCGCGAACTGATGGCTCTCGGGAGCGAGCAGGTCGTAAAGCGTGAATTCGTCAGCGGCCAGCACGTGCATGCTCACGAACAGCAGGATCGTGGGAAGGACGAGCCGGAAGCATCGAAGCATCCGCAAAGAATACGGGATGCTCGCCAACTCCTACAAAAATCCCCCACCCACCGGCGTGGTGGATGGGGGCGGGAGAGCGTCGTTCGATCGGGGCCTTAGGGAACGTGAATGAACCGATACCCCGACGTCGCGGCGCCGCCGCGGCCGGGGGAGGTGACGTAGATCCGGCCCGTTTGTCCTGGCTTGAGGTGTTCGATGGCCGCGCGGAACTGCAACAGGTTGGTCACCTTCTCACCCTGCACTTCGCTGATGACATCGCCTTCGCTGAGGACGTCGCCTGCGGCGGAGACTTCCTTCACGCTGGTGACGACGACGCCGGCGATCGTGTCGGAGAGGCCGTACGTCTGGCGGAGCGTCGGCGTCAGATCCTGGACGGACATGCCCAGCTTGTTGCGTGCCGGAGCGACGTCGACCTTTGCCGGTTCGGTCTTGTCCGCTTCCAGTGTGCGCTCGACCGTCTGCGCGGTGAGCGTGCGACGCTTACCCTCGCGGATGACGGTCAGATTGATCTTGCTGCCGACGGGCAGGTACGAGATGTAGTCGATGAGAGCGCGGTTGCTGGTGATCGGGTGCGCGTCGGCCTCGACGATGATGTCGCCGGGCTGGATGCCGGCCTTGGACGCAGGCAGACCCGGGTCGACGGTCTGGACGAGCGCTCCGCGCGTATCCGGAGGAAGCTCGAATCCGGCGCGCGCGTCTTCGGAGAGATCGAGGATCTGCATGCCGAGGTAGCCGCGGGTGACTTTGCCCTGGCGGAGCTGCGGGAGGAGACGCTTTGCGGTGTTGATTGGCGTCGCGAAGCCGAGGCCCTGCGCACCGCCGCCGCGGATGGCGGTGTTGATGCCGACGACTTCACCGTTGATGTTCAACAACGGACCACCCGAGTTGCCGAAGTTGATCGCGGCATCGGTCTGGATGAAGTTCTCGAAGGAGCGGGTCTGATCGCTCAGGTTGAGGTTGCGCCCTTTCGCGGAGATGACTCCCACGGTGAGGGTGTTCTCGAACTGGAACGGGTTGCCGATGGCGATGGCCCAGTCACCCTTGCGGATGCGATCCGAGTCGCCCAGCGGGACGAACGGCAGGCTCTGTCCGGCGTCGATCTTGAGGAGCGCGATGTCTGTGGCAGGGTCGCGGCCGATGATCCGGGCATCGCTGGTGTGTCCGCCCGTGCCGTTCTCGTCGGCGCCCCAGTGGACCTGGACCTTGCTGGCTCCGTCGACCACGTGGTTGTTGGTGACGATGTACCCGTCGGCGGAAATGATGAAGCCCGACCCGCCGGCGACCTGCTTCCGTTCGTCGTCTTCTTCCGGCGTGCGGTTTCCGTGCGGATTGCGCTGGCCGTTGCCGGGATTCGGGAAGAAGAACTCGAACGGATCTCCGCCGAACGGGCTGTGGCTGCGGGGGTCAGTCGCCTTGATGACTTCGGTTGAGGTGATGGAGACGACGGCGGGCATCACGCGCGACGCGACGTCCGCGAAGGAGGGGATCGTGACGGACTGGACGGGCACTCCGGAGGACGTCGTCTGGATGGCCGCCGACTGCGCCTTCGACGGCCGCATCAGTCCGAGATCGGCGCTGATGACGACACCGAACGCGACGGACGCGATGATGATCGCAATCGTCGACAAGATGCGTTTGGTGGATGGATTCATAGCGTTTTGAAGCTCCTTTTGAACCGTGGTCAATATGAGATCGATGCGGCGGGCCATTCTCCTCCCGCCTGCCCTGCAATGCGAGCGGGATGGCGGCGTTGGCCGCGCTTTCCTTGAGACGCACGAGCCGCCGAAATGTTTCGCCGGCCCGGATGACACTACGAAGAACAGCAAACGGCCGTTGAAGCGTTCCTGAGGGCAAGAAAAAAGGCCCCGGTTTGGGGCCTCGGGAGAGAACGCTGGCGGATTCCGGGAGGGTCCGGCCAGCATCCGGGCGTGGGAACGGTCAGACGACGGCGCGGCGGCCTACGATCAGGCGGTAGATGAACAGGAGAACGATCGCGCCGATGATCGAGCCGATCCACCCCGCACTCTGTTGGTTGTGGCCCAGCATGGACGCGAGAAAGCCGCCCACGAAGGAACCAGCGATGCCGAGGAGAATCGTCACAACCCAACCACCCGGGTCGCGTCCCGGCATGAGGAACTTCGCGATTGCACCTACCACGAGACCGAATAGAAGCCATCCGATGATGTTCATGTTCTCTCTCCTTCGTTTTGGCCAGCCGAACGGCAGGTCAGGCTACTGCTGAGCAACTGCGATGCCATAGGCAGCCACTGCAGATTCTCAGCGAACCGCTGACATACAATGCGCGCCGCATTTCACGAAACAGGAGACGACATGTCTGGAAATCTGATTGATTACCGGGTGGAGAAAGGGGTGGCGATCCTCGAGCTCAATGATCCCCCCGCCAACACCTACACCTACGAGATGAACAAGGAGCTCGACACGTGCATCCTCAGTGCACGGATGGACGACGACGTCTATGTCATCGTGCTGCGCGGTTCCGGCGATAAATTCTTCTCTGCCGGCGCCAACATCAAGATGCTTTCGGAGGTCACCCCCCAGTTCAAGTACTACTTCTGCCTCCATGCGAATGAGACGCTGAACCGTCTGGAGCAGACGCCCAAGCTCGTCATCGCCGCGCTGAACGGCCATACCGTTGGCGGGGGGCTGGAGATCGCCATGGCAGCCGACCTCCGCATCGCACTTCAGGGTTCCGGCAAGGTTGGTCTGCCCGAAGTCAGCCTCGGCGTCCTACCCGGCACGGGCGGCACGCAGCGTTTGTCGCGCCTCGTCGGCAAGACGAAGTCGATCGAGTTGATGATCGAAGGCGGTCTCTTCGAATTCGAAGAAGCCTTGCGCCTCGGCATCGTCAACTACGTCTGGCCGGCCGAACAGGACGGGCAGAAGTGGTGGGATCGCGTCATGGAGTACGCATGGAGCTTCTGCCCGCCCAATAAGGCCTCTCGCGCCGTCGGCCGCATCAAACGGTCCGTGCAGAGCGGCTGGGAGATTCCGTTCGAGTCCGCTCTGGCGATCGAGCGCGAACTGCAGCAACAGCTTTTCCAGAGCGAAGACGCGAAGGAAGGGCTGGCCGCCTACAACCAGAAGCGGAAGCCCAAGTTCGCGGGAAAGTAGTAGAATCCAGGCAGTCACAGAAGAGGGTCTTCAGGCCGGGTGCCTGGAGACCCTTTTGCTTTTGGAGGCGACCATGGCTTTCCCGCGGCTTTTCTTCGTCATGACGATTGGCGCTCTTCTCGGCAATTCCGCCGTCGCGCAAACGGCACCCTGTTCCAGCGCGCTTCCCGATCCACCCATCTTCAAACTCGTTCTCAGCAGCCCCGTGCGCCTTTCGTTCAGTCACACAGTCCAGGCCATCCTGTCCCAGCCGTCGGTGACGATCGCCGGGAATGAGATCACGGTGACCCAGACGCAGTTCCTGAGTGTGGTCGCGCCACCCCCGACCTGTAACAGCCAGACTGTTGCGCTCGGAGATTTGTCCACCGGTTCGTATCGGGTGACCTGGAAGTATCAGACACTCTCGAACGTCCCCCAGGAGACGTTTCTGTTCCCCTTCACCGTCCCGGACGCCGCTCCCTGCGTTTTCGACATCGGGGTTCAGCCACGGTCTCCGCTGGCCGGTCAATCCTTATCGATTGTTTACTCGGCGCCGTACAAGGGATTTCTCGAGACGCCTGCGGTCTCTGTCAATGGCACCCAGATCACGATCGACCAGCCCGCCGTGGCGGCGGACCCGGCCTACCTGGGCCATGTTCCCTGTGGGCGGGGAGTCGTTCAAATCGGCGGCCTTCCGCCCGGCTTCTACACGATCGGCATTCGCCCGACGTTCGGCGGACCGCTCTCCACCTCGATCGAGGTGCGGCCGGGCCCGAGGGGCCGCGCCGTGCGAGGACATTGACCAGAAGCATGGAGCGCACGTGGTGATTTGGTGGGGGGAATGCTCCTTGCCGGCGGCTGTTGTTCGGTTCTGGAGCACTACAGATAACCATGCTCAGGATCGGATCTGCCCTTACGCTCAGTCGTCTGTTCGCGATCTTTCTCCTGCTCTTCGCATTGTCCACTGCCGCCTCGGAGCTCGAGCCTGAGACCATCGGCCCGACGGCCGGCAATGTCTCGTTCGTCTCCACTGCCTATGCGGGCGGCAAGTTCCTCACCGTCTGGCGACAGCTCTTCATGCCCACGGTCGGGATCTGGGGAGCCTTCAGCGATGCCGCTGGCAAACCGCTCGGGCCGTCGTTCCCGATCGTTTCCCTGACGAATGCGCAGAACTTGAACCTCTTTCCGCGCGGCGACGGGTTCGTCCTCGTGTGGGACGACGCCAATCGGAGCTCACAGCTCATCCAGATCGACAGCACCGGCCGGACGAGTGGGCTGACGACGATCGGTCCTCCAGGACTGACTCACGCGTACGCCACAATCGACCGGATCGTGACGGCCACGCTCTTCCACGGCACGACGATCATCGACTTCGACGGGAGGTTGATTCGCGACGTCTCGCAACCCGTTTTCGGTGCGGCAGGCGCAGGCCGGAGCTCGTTCCTGGGAATCACCGGCGCCTCCGATTTGAAGCTTATTCGCTACTCCTCCGACGGGCAGTCCCTGCAGCAATGGACACTCATGGCCGAGGCCTGCAAACAACTCTTCGGTTGCTGGTTCGTCGTGACGGTGCGGGAGCTCGACTCCGGATCGATTCTCGTGGTGCTCGCAAACAGCGATCGGCGCATCCAGACGGTAATCGCTGCGCCCGACGGCACCGTTTCGGCGCCGGTCGCGATTCCGATGACTCTGCTCGATCTCTGGCGCGCCAGCCTCGAGGAATCGGGATCGCATCTCTGGCTGTTCCTCGCCGGCGCGAAAGGCGGAGGAGCAACCCGCGTCGAAGCGACGGAGCTCGACCAATCGGGGACTCCGATCGGGCCGTTGACGACGGTCGTCGACACACTGGCAGGTGGCACGGAGCTTCTCGCGTTTGCCGAGGGTCCCGGTATGGTGTTCGCTGCGACGTCGCCGACGACGGCGGACCGTCAGGTGCAGACGTTCGCATTCAGGAGCCTCGCACCGGTCGCGCCGGAGGTCATCTCCACCACGGCCAGCATTCAGGCGAATACGCAGATTGCGTCGAACGGTGCCGGTTTCCTGGCAGTCTGGAACGACACGAACGGAACGCGCGGGTCACGATTGCACTGGGCCGCCGTCGATGCATTGGGTCATCGGACCGGCGCGATCTTCGAGGGAGGGGGGACTGTTGTCCGCAAGTCACTCGTCACCGATGGACTCGACTACCTCGTCCTGCTGCGCTCCCCGCCGCCTTCGAGTGATGTGATCGCGCGGCGACTGGCCGCCGATGGCACGCTCCTGGGCGATACCCGGATTCCCGATGCCTCGGTTCAAGCGGCCGCCGCGGTGGCAACCGCGAACGGGTACATCATCGTCTGGGTGGGGGGTAACGGGTCGATGCACTCGATGGTGCTGACCTCGAATGGAGTCGCGGGACCGGTGCAGAACCTCGCTCCGCCGGTGCCGTCGCTTCCGGCGCGGATTGGCTATTGGACGTCGCCGGTTTTAGCGTGGGATGGTTCGGCCATTCTCCTTGCCGCCGAATACGCGCAGGACACCATCTCGGTCGCGCCAGCGTCTGCCGACACGATTCTGACGCCCTACGCGATGCTGCTCACGAGTGATGGGGTGCTGCTGAGCGGAAGCGAGACTCCGCTCGATCCTGCATTCCTTACTCTGTCGGCCGCTGCCAGCAGCGGGAGCGATTTCCTACTCGCCGGCTCGGCAATCGTCATCGGACATCGCGAAGGAACGCGGCTCCGATTTAGCGATCCGCTCCGCACCTCCCTGAATGCAGACGTCGTCTGGAATGGCAGCGCCTATGTCGTCGCCCGCGTCGTGCAGGGGACGGCGATGGTGACCCTGGTGGCGAGAGACGGATCGATCCTTGCGACGACGTTCCGCCGCGGCCCCGAGGATCTCGACGTATCCGTTGACGCGACCGGCCGCGTGGTGATCGCCGGAGTGGAGTCGGACGGCAGCGGACCACTCCGTGCCATCTCCTACGCCGCGTCGGAGCTCCAGCCGCTGGTGACGGGACGTTCGAGGGCGGCTTCGCACTGATCGGACGAAGGCACGTCTGATATCGTTAGTCCGCGATGCGATACAGAAATCTCCACGGCACGAACCTCCAACTCTCCGAGCTCGGTTTCGGCACCTGGACACTGACAACGGGCTGGTGGGGGAACTACACGGATGACGAAGCGCGACGGCTGATCAACGTGGCAGTCGATGCCGGGGTCAACTACATCGACACCGCCGACGCGTACGGCAACGGACGCGGCGAGTCGATGCTGGCGCCGCTGCTGAAAGAGCATCCGGACCTTATCGTCGGTACGAAGTTCGGCTACGACTTCTACAACAATCCCGAGCGGCCCCGCGGTCAGCGCGAGTTGCCGCAGGACATGTCGCCGAAGTTCGTCCGCTTCGCCATGGAGCAATCGCTCAAACGCCTCGGCGTCGATCACGTCGCGATTTACCAGCCACACAACCCGCGCGTCGTGACACTGATGGAAGACGAGCATTGGGAAATGCTGGAGGCGCTGAAGAGCGAAGGGAAGATCCTCTCGTATGGTCCGTCGCTCGGGCCCGCGATCGGGTGGCGCGACGAGGGCGTCTACGCGAACGCAGTGCGGCATGCTCCGGTGACGCAGATGATCTACAACGTCCTGGAGCAGGATCCCGGCCGCGAGTTCATTCTGGCCGCGGAGAAGGGGCCGCAATACCGCGGAGTCGCGGAGTCGGTGAAGGGGGAGACCGGCAAGAAGGTCTGCACGCCGTCGTCCGCGTTCGACACCTCGTTCCGTGCCTGGAAGGCCGATCCCGGTCCGCAGTTCCTGATCCGTGTCACGCACTCGTCAGGAATGCTCGAAGGTCAATACACGCTCGACACGAAGTTCGACGAGACGGATCATCGCTCGCACCGGCCGCGCTCGTGGATGGTCGAGGGACTGCAGAAAGTGGAACGCCTCGAGCCCCTCCGCAAGCGACGCAACGTCACCCTCGGCCAGCTCGCACTGCTCTGGCTCTACGCACATCCATCGATTCTCTCGGCGCTCCCGAACATCTACAACGAGGAGCAGATCCGGGAGTTCGCGGCGGCCTCTGCGCACGCCCCGCTCGACGATGCGGAGATGGAAGAGATCCACGCGATGTACGTGCGCAACTTCGACATCACGCCATACGTCGAGGAAGCGGTGCCAGCGTAGGGCTCAGCGTCCGGCGGCGCGATGGCGTGCGGGGAGAAGATACGTCGCCGCTCCGCGTGCTGCTGACCAGCCGCCGTATGCGACCAAGCCCATGACGGTCCCGCCTCCGGCAGCCGATAGCACGGAAAGCGAAACGATCCCGGTGCGCAGTTCGTAGTGCCGAATGCCGTTGTTTCCGGCAATCCACGCGAGCGAAGCATCGGGTGACAGCGCCAACGCCGATCCGCCGCCGGCGATCGTGGCCATGACGCTCCCCGACCTGCTGATCACGCGCGTGTTGGTGTCGTCGGCGACCAACAGCGTGCCGTCCGGCAGGACGCGTAGCGCGAGTTGCTCCTTCGTCGACGTAAAGACTGTCGGCAGCGGCTGGAAGGTGCACACGTCATACGCTCCGATTGTCTTGGCACTGGTGTAGAAAAGAGTGCATTGATCGGCAGCGAGATCGGCGCCGCTGATTGTGGTGGCTGGGGATGCGACCGAACTACTGCGCGTAAGCGTGCCGTTCGCGGCGCGGCGTTCGATCGCGTTCGCGCGCACGACGATGGCCTCTCCGGCAAGGTCAAAAAACACGGCGGTGGCTCCTGCCGCGAACGAAGGGCCTGCGGTCGACTTCTCACTCATGAAGTCATACTGCGTGGCGGCGCGGTAATCGACATAGATCACGTTGCCTTTCGGATCGATGAAGACCGTGTTCGCATCCAGAAGTACCTCGTTCGAAACGGAGACGCGCCGGCGGACGAACAGACTACCGTCCTGCGGATCGAGCCAACGCATCTGGCCCCCGTAGGTGCCCTCGAACGACGGATTCAACAGAGTGCTTGCCTCGATCAGATCGCCTGCTTTGAACGAGGCCGGTGAAGGGGAGTCGATGTGAAATCCAGACGCTGAATTGCCGGACAGGAACTGGTAGTAGTTCGTCGGGTTGCTCACCAGGAGATCGACTGCTCCGGTCGCCGTGGTCTGCGGCACTTGCGCGCGGAGCCGGTCATAGCCGATGACTTCCACATGTGGCGACGGTACGCCTCCGAAGGTCAGGGCCGCTCCCGACGTAAACCCTTCGCCTGAAATGATGATTGTCGATCCCGGTGGAGCGTGGCGGGGCATGGCCGCCCAGATGTAGGGATACGACGTGTGCTCCAGCTCAAAGTTGTAGACGAGCGGGAGCCTTGCCAGGCTCGCGGCATCCTCACCTTTCACGCGGATCAGATAGTCGACCCGCTCGGAACCGTTGCGGCTAATGACGTTTTCGGCGATCTTCCTGATGTCCGCATCGGCCGAATCGGTCGCCGTGGCCACCGCCCCGACATAAAGGTTGTAGCGAACGGAAGTCTGGAGTTTCGAGAAATCCGCTCGCTTCTCGAAGGGATGCAGAAAGTCGACGAACTGGACGTAGGGCAGGTCGGCAAGCTGTCGTGCCTGATCCGGCGTCGCCGCGACCAGATAGGCGTTCTCGTGAACATGAACGGCGGCTGTGGCACCGAGAGCGTGGATCCCAGCTATCCACTCACTGGCTGTCGGCCCGATCAGTTGCACAACGTATAAGCCCTGCTGGCCGGCCGGATAGGAAAACGTCTTCAGCGAGGGATCGGTGTTCGCGGGGATACCCACGCGAGGATCGATTGGCGTCGCGCCGAGAAAGATCCGTTCCTCAAGCGAGGACTGGACGGAAACATTCAGTGGCGCGAGACGCGAGGTCACCGTCGCCTGTTGTGCGACAGGAACATTGACGAGGACGAATCCGCCGTAGTCGTACAGGATCGTGCCGCCTGCGTCGGCGATGATTTGCGGGATTTCGGAGCTATGGCCGGTGTGAGGCGTCAGCATGAGCTTCGTCCATCCGTCACGGAACTGGAAAAGGGCGAAAGTCGGGTGCGGGAAGAGCAGAAGAGCGGTCACGACCATGAGCAGGAAGGCCGTCTTTCGCATTATGCGTTTATACCATAAGACTCTCTGTTAGCATCCCCCTCCTATGCCTGACATCCAGCACCAGCTTTTCATCAACGGCGGATTCGTCGATGCCCGTTCGGGCGAGACCTTCGCCACGTCAAACCCTGCCACCGAAGAGAAGATCACGGACATCGCCTCGGCCGGCGTCGAGGATGTCGACGCTGCTGTCCGCGCCGCCCGCGCGCAGATGGAGCCTGGGAGCGAGTGGCAGAAGATGAAGCCGCGCGACCGCGCCAAGATCCTCTGGCGCATCGCTGACATGCTCACGGCGAAGGCGGCAGAGATCGGCCGCATCGAGACGATCGACAACGGCAAGCCGATCTTCGAGTCCCAGTTTGTCGATACCCCTGCCGCCGCGGAGTGCCTCTACTACTTCGCCGGATGGAGCGGCAAAGTGACCGGAGAGACGATTCCGATTGCCGAGAACGCCTTCACCTACACGCTGCGCGAGCCGGTCGGCGTCGTCGGTGCCATCACGCCGTGGAACTTCCCGCTGATGCTGGCGGTCTGGAAGATCGCACCGGCATTGGCGTGCGGAAATACCGTCGTCATCAAACCGGCCTCGAACACGTCGCTCTCTCTTCTCAAGTTTGCCGAGTATGCGCACGAGTGCGGCCTGCCTGCCGGCGTGCTCAACGTCGTCCCGGGACGCGGATCGGTCGTGGGCAACGCACTCGTCGATCATCCCGGGGTCGATGCCATCGCCTTTACCGGGTCGACCGAGGTGGGGAAGGGGATCATGGCGCGGGCGGCGCAGTCGCTGAAGAAAGTCGCGCTGGAGCTCGGTGGCAAGTCGCCGAACATCGTCTTCGCTGACGCCGATCTCGAAGCCGCAGCCCGCGGCGCGCTCAACGCGATCTTCTACGGCAAGGGCGAAGTCTGCGCTGCCGGTTCGCGCCTGCTCGTCGAAGAATCGGCGCACGACGAGTTGATGGCGAAGATCGTCGACCGCGCCAACAAGATGGTCGCCGCCGATCCCCTCCACCCCAAGACCCGCCTCGGCGCGCTCGTTTCGAAGGAGCAGATGGAGACCGTGCTGTCGTACATCGAAGCCGGCAAGGCCGACGGCGCGACCCTGGTCGCAGGCGGCGAGCGGACCGACATCGGCACCGGCAAGGGCTACTTCGTGAAGCCGACGATCTTCGATGACGTTCAGGTCGATCATCGCATCGCACGGGAGGAGATCTTCGGACCGGTGCTGGCCACCATCCGCTTCAAGGATGCCGAGGATGCAGTCGCGAAAGGCAACGCCACGGTGTATGGACTGGCTGCCGCCGTCTGGACGCGCGACATCTCCAAAGCGCACAAGATCGCGCGCTCCATCAAGGCAGGAACCGTCTGGATCAACAGCTACAACCTCTACGATCCGGCGTTGCCGTTCGGCGGATTCAAGGAGTCGGGCTTTGGCCGCGACCAGGGGCGGGACGCGCTGGAGAAATACACCCAGACGAAGAGCGTCTGGGTGAATCTGTAGTCAGTCACCGGATGATCGACCGACCGTCCCGCGACACGCTGGCGGATCTTCTTCGCCAGGTATCCGCAGGCCGGATCGGCAAGGAAGAGTTCGAGGCTGCAAAACCGCGCACGAAGGATGCGTCGGTGCGGGAGATCGTGGTGCAGTCGTGGCTGCTGTTCGACGATCTCCGGGAGCATGAACTGGCGGCTCCTGATCGAAAGGACCGTCCCGAGGTGGCGCGGTGGATCCTCTTTCTACGGACCGACCTCGAGTACGAGTGGCCTTCTCTTCCCACCTGGGCTCGGATCCTCGGCCTGATCCCGAGCATTCTGACGTTCGGCCTTTTCTGGAGGCCGTATCGCTACTGGTTCGAGCGGCAGGGTGATTGGCGTGTCTGGCCGTTCCTTCGAGACGCCGATTTCAAGACGGCAAAACGAAATCCAGCATTCCAGTCCGGCAAATGAAGTGTCGTACAATCCGGCCTCTTTGAAGAGGAGAGCCATGCGAAAGAACGCAATCATTGTTATCTCGCTCGCCGTGCTGTCGTTCGGACTGCTCGGTTGTCCCCCGAACGAAGGCGCCAGTACGACCACCACCGGTGGAGCCGGCGGCGGCGATATCCTGGTCGGTGAGTTCGGTTCCATGACCGGGCCGCAGGCCACGTTCGGAATCTCGACGCACAACGGCATCATGATGGCGGCGGACGAAGTCAACGCTGCCGGCGGCGTCAACGGCCGCAAGATCAAGGTGCTCAGCGAAGACGACCAGTCCAAGCAGGAAGAGGCGGCCAACGCCGTTACCAAGCTCATCTCGCAGAACAACGTCTCGGCCATCATCGGCGAGGTGGCGTCGTCCGCATCGATCGCCGCGGCCCCGATCTGCCAGTCGAACAAGGTGCCGATGATCACGCCGTCGTCCACGAACGACGAAGTCACCCGCAAGGGCGATTACATCTTCCGCATCTGCTTCACGGACAGCTACCAGGGCGAGTACCAGGCGGTCTTCGCCAACCAGTGGTGCACGACCACCGGCAAGCCGAAGAACGTGGCCATGCTGACCGACGTCAAGAGCGACTACTCGCAGGGCCTGGCCAAGGTCTTCACGGCGAAGTTCACGGCACTCGGCGGCAAGGTCGTCGGCACGCAGAGCTATGCGAACGGCGACAGTGATTTCCGCTCGCAGCTCACCGCGATCAAGGCCATGAACCCCTCCATCCTCTTCGTTCCCGGCTACTATACCGACATCGGTCAGATCGCCATCCAGGCGCGCGACCTCGGCATCACTGCGCCTCTCCTCGGCGGCGACGGCTGGGAATCGCCGAAGCTGATCGAAATCGGCGGCAAGGCGCTCGAAGGCAGCTTCTATACGAACCATTACTTCTACGCCGACCCCTCCACCGTCGTGAGCAGCTTTGTGAAGAAGTACAAAGAGCGCTACGGACAGACCCCGGACGCGCTGGCCGCCCTCGGCTATGACGCGATGAAGACGCTTGCCGACGCGATGAAGCGCGCCGCGAAGATCGACGGTCCGTCGATCCGCGATGCGATCGGCCAGACCAAAGGCCTGACCGGCGTGACCGGCACGATTACCATCGGGCCGGAACGCAACGCCATGGGCAAGAAGCTTGTCATCGAAGAGATCAAGAACGGGCAGCTCACGCTCAAGGCGACGATCGATCCCGCCACGGGTGGCAAGGTCGAAATGAACAATGCTCCCGCGGCCGCAGCTCCGGCCGCACCGCCCACCACCACTACAGGCGGCCCGGCCAAACACTGACGCCCGCGCGGGTTGTTTTTACATATTTGTCTTTACACAACTGGGTCCGGCGAGTAGCGTTCGCCGGACCTTTTTTTGTCAAGGGCCACTGAATGCAGGAGATCCTCCAGAATCTGCTCAACGGGATTGCCGTCGGTGCGATTTACGCGCTGATCGCCCTCGGTTACACCATGGTTTACGGTATCCTGAAGCTGATCAACTTCGCCCACGGCGACGTGTTCATGCTCGGTTCGTTCGTCGGCTTTTACGCCGGCGGCTACGTGGGCAGGCACCTGCAGACGCAGCCGGGCGGCGCCCTCGGATGGGGTTATGCCGGCCTGGTCATGCTGACGGCGATGGTCGTCTGCGGTCTCTTCGGATTTCTCAATGAACGGATCGCCTACCGTCCGCTGCGCAACGCGCCTCGCATCGCCTCGCTGATCACCGCAATCGGCGTTTCCTTCCTGCTCGAGTATGGCGGACAGTTCGTCTTCGGCGCGGATCCGAAGTTCTTCCCGACGCTCGTCGAAAAGCACCTGATCAATTTCGGCGGAGTCACGACCACGAACTACCAGATCATCGTGCTCGTCGTCGCCGTGATTTTCATGGGCCTGCTGCAGTACGTGATCTACGGCACGAAGTTCGGCCGGGCCATGCGCGCCGTCTCGTTCAACTTCGAGACCGCCTCGCTGATGGGCATCCCGACGGACCGCATCATCTCGATGACGTTCGTGATCGGCTCGGTGCTGGCCGCCGTTGCCGGGATCCTCTACGGCCTGTCGTATCCGAAAATCGATCCGCTCATGGGGATCATGCCCGGCCTCAAAGCGTTCATCGCCGCAGTACTGGGCGGGATCGGCAACGTTCCCGGCGCCGTGATCGGAGGGCTGATCATCGGGATCATCGAGTCATTCGTCGGGGGCAGTCACTTCTCCAACTACCGCGATGCCATCGCCTTCATCATTCTGATCGCCATCCTGCTGTTCCGTCCGTCGGGACTATTCGGCAAGTATCAGGCGGAGAAAGTGTGATGTCGTCAGCATTCTGTGGGGAATGTTCGGAGACCGCTTGACACGACAAGTGTTGGATGTTGCCTGTTGGATGTTGACTGTTGAATGGACTGCTGTTGAGCGCAGCTTCATTGAACATTCAACATCCAACAGTCAACATTCAACACTTGAAGTTGGGAGTCGGGTGTGAAGACGAACACTTTCCCTTGGTGGCTTCGCGACTTCCTCTGGCTGGCGCTCTTCGTGGCCGTCCTCGTCGGCCTGGCGTACGGACTCGAGGCCATCCCCATCGCCGGCATCGCGTACTACAACCGGATTCTCGTGATCATGGGGATCAACATCACGCTGGCCGTCTCGCTCAACATCATCAACGGCCATGCGGGGCAGTTTTCCCTCGGGCATGCCGGCTTCATGGCGGTCGGTGCGTATTTTTCTGCCTATCTGACCTTCTATCATTTCGCTCCGCGGCTCGACAAAATGCCGGCCGGGACGGAGCAGTGGCTGATGCAGAACGTCTATCTCGTCGTCGCGGTTCTGGCCGGAGGGCTGCTCGCGGCGCTCGCCGGTTACCTGGTCGGCCTGCCGTCGCTTCGTCTTCGCGGCGACTACCTGGCCATCGTCACGCTCGGATTCGGCGAGATCATCCGCGTGTTCATCCTCAACATCGACAAGATCGGCGCGGCGCGTGGTTTCAGCGGCATCCCGCACTGGAGCAACTTCTTCTGGGTCTTTCTCGTGGCCGGGTTGACGATCGTCATCTCCTGGCGGCTCGTCACGTCGTCTGTCGGGCGCGCCTTCCTGGCCGTACGCGAGGATCAGATCGCCGCCGAAGCGATGGGCGTCGACACGACCCGTTACAAGGTGAAGGCGTTCGTCATCGGCTCTTTCCTGGCCGGCGTCGCGGGTGGGCTCTATGCCCACTACATGATGTATCTCAACCCGCAGATGTTCATGTTCGTGAAGTCCTTCGAGGTCGTAGCCATGGTCGTCCTTGGCGGCCTCGGTTCGATCAGCGGTTCGGTCGTCGCGGCGATCATCCTGACGTTCCTGCCCGAGGGGCTGCGGTCGGTCAAGGACTACATGCCGGGCGGGCGGGATCCGCGAATGGTCATCTATTCGATCATGCTCATCGTGCTGATGCTGACCCGGCCGCAGGGTCTGCTCGGGCGGCGCGAGTTGTGGCAGGTCCTTCGGCGTCGGAAAGACTCGATTCCGAACGACAAGCCCGATGAAGGGGATACCGACGACACGATGGGCCGCGATGCGGCTCCTCCGATTCAGTGATGGCAAAGGGAAACGCTCTGCTCGACGCACGCGACGTGACGATCCGCTTCGGCGGACTGACCGCCGTTTCGCATTTCAACCTGGCCATCCAGCCGCATGAGCTGGTCGGACTCATCGGTCCGAACGGCGCGGGCAAGACGACGGTGTTCAACATGCTCACCGGCGTCTACAAGCCGACCGAGGGAGAGATCTTTGTCGGAGGCGTATCGACGCGTGAGTTCAAGCCGTACCAGATCACCGCGCTCGGTGTGGCGCGGACGTTTCAGAACATCCGTCTCTTCAAAGAGCTCTCGGTGCTCGACAACGTCAAGATCGGCGGTCATATCCACTACAAGTACTCCGTGACGTCCGCGGTTCTGCACACCAACCGGTTTCATGACGCTGAGGAGATCGCGGAGAAGGACGCCAAGGATCTGTTGCAGATCTTCGGTCTCGAGTCGCGTGCCGGCTACTACGCGAAGAACCTTCCGTACGGCGACCAGCGCCGGCTGGAGATCGCGCGTGCGCTGGCTGCGCGTCCGAAGCTGCTCCTCCTCGACGAACCGGCTGCCGGTCTCAACGACCGGGAAACCCGCGACCTGATGGAGACCATCCACAACATCCGCGACCGTTTCGACATCGCCATCCTGCTCATCGAGCACAACATGGAACTGGTGATGGGGATCTGCGAGCGCATCGTCGTCCTCAGCTTCGGAAAGACGATCGCGCAGGGTACGCCGGCCGAAGTCCGCGCCAATCCCGTCGTCGTCGAGGCCTACCTCGGCGAGCCTGCGGAGGTCGCGCAACCATGAGCGCTCTGCTCAGCGTCAGCAACCTCGAGGTGTCGTACGGCAACATTCCGGCGCTGCGTGGCATCGACCTCGAAGTGCGAAAAGGAGAGATCGTCACGCTCATCGGCGCGAATGGCGCCGGCAAGACGACGACATTGCGCACGATCTCCGGATTGCTCAAACCGAAGTCCGGCACGGTAACCTACGACGGCCGCGACATCACCGGTACGAAGCCGCACGTCATCACGGCCATGGGTGTCTCGCACGTTCCGGAGGGCCGCGGGATCTTCGCCAACCTGACCGTTCACGACAACCTGGAGCTCGGAGCGTACCTGCGCAAGGACAAGATCAAGCAGTCGGAGCTCGATCGGATCTTCACGCTCTTCCCCGTGTTGAAGGAGCGCATCAAGCAGAGCTCGGGAACGCTCTCCGGCGGCGAGCAACAGATGCTGGCCATCTCGCGCGCACTGATGTCGAAACCGCAGGTGCTGCTTCTCGACGAGCCTTCGCTTGGTCTGGCGCCGCAGATGGTGCAGACGATCTTTCGCGTCATCAAGGAGATCAACGCGGAGGGGACGACGATCCTGCTCGTCGAACAGAACGCCCACATGGCTCTGGTCACCGCGCATCGCGGCTACGTCATGGAGACGGGCCGGATCGTGCTGACGGACGAGACCAAAGCGCTTCTTTCCAGCGACCGCGTCCGAAAAGCGTATCTCGGCGGCTGATTCCGGTCCTGTGTGCGCATCGCCCTTGCAGTGGCTCTTCCCAGCAATAGGGAGGAACCATGTACCGATTCAGAACAGCAGTGCTCGCCACACTGGTCGCCGTGGCGCTTCATGCCCAGCCGGCGAATGACTTGAGTAGTGCCCAGCAGGCGCTGGCGGCGGCGGACTCGGCAGGAGCGCCGGTCTTCGCGAAAACGCTTTATGACGATGCCCAGTCGCGCGCGCTCTTCGCGCTGCACAACTGGAACAACAAAGACTACGTGGTGCGGAGTCAGGCGCGTTATCGCGCTGTCGAAGCAACCGTCGCCGCGCAGGCCGCTGCCGCAAAGGCACGCTGGCTGAGCACGAATTCCGCGATCCACGGTCTGCAGGGAGACATCCAGCGTTTCGGCGGAACTTCCAACGTTGCGCTGCTTCCCGAAGAGTCGCCGATGATCGAGTTCAACCGCGGGGCGACCACGAAGGCTCGGATTGCCGCGGCACAATATGCGGTCGACCAGGCCAAGGTGGCTGGTGCGTCCGACCTCCTTCCGGACAACGACGTTCAGATCGCGGAGAGTTACATCGCCAGCGCGAAAAAAGTCTCGAAGGATGCAGCGCAGAGTGAGGCCGGTGACGATCTTGCGTATCGCGCGGAAATGCTCGCACGCCGCGCCTTCTACACCGCTCGACTCTCGCAATCGGCGAGGGCCTTGCCAGGCATCCAGCTGGATCGCACCCGCCTGGCTCAGGCGGCCAGCGAGCGGCAGGCGGCTGCCGAGCGCGTGCAGCGCGAAGAGGCTGAGCGCCGTACATTGGCGCTCCAGCAGCAGCTCGCCGCAGAACAGGCGAATCGTCAGGCACAGTCGGCGGAAGTCGAGCGTCTCCGCCAGCAGGTTGATGAGAACCGCCGCGCCGCCGAGGCGCGGGTAGAAGCCGATCGCCAGGCGCGGATCGCGGCGGAGACGCAGCTCGACGAAGCCTTCAGCCGTTATCAGACCTCGATCACTACGGCGCCACCGTCGGACATCGACGCCATGCGGCGTCAGATCGAAGATCAGCAGATGGCGCTACGGTCGATCCAGGAGCGTGAGCGCTCGAACGCCGAAGCGATGCAGGCCGAGATCGCGCGGTTGCGCGGCGACCTCACCGCATCCCAGCAGGCTGGCAGCGTGAACGCCGACGTGCTGGCGCAACGGCAGGCGGATGTCATCGCACGCCAGCAGCAGCTCGATACCTTGCGCCAGTCGATCGAAACCGAAGCAGCGGCGCGTGCGCAGCGCGACAAGCAGGCACAGGAAGCGATTGCTGCGGCCCAGTTGCGCCGTCAGCAGGCCGATGCCGAAGCCGCCGCACTGCGGCAGCAGGCGGAAGAGGCCACCCAGCAGGCTGCAACGGCGAATCAGCAGGCCGCAACGGCCAAT
This sequence comes from Thermoanaerobaculia bacterium, assembly GCA_038244715.1. GTDB lineage: Bacteria > Acidobacteriota > Thermoanaerobaculia > Gp7-AA8 > Gp7-AA8 > JADGNZ01. The sequence continues at coordinate 34,360 of JBBRTE010000009.1, read as the reverse complement.
CAGCAAGCGCAGGCCGCGCAGGCGCAGGCCCAGCAAGCGGAGGCTGCCGCGCAGCAGGCCCAGGCCGCAGCACAGCAGACGCAGACGCAGCTCGACGAGACCAGGCACCAGCTCGCGGAACGCGACATGGAAACGCGCCGCCTGCGCATCCAGAACGAGCTCGCGCGGATCGCATCGACTCGCAGTGAACAACGCGGTCTGATCGTCACGCTCAACGGCGGAATCCTCTTCGATACTGGCAAGACGTCGCTCAAGCCGGGGGCGAAATCGACTCTGCGCCGCATCGCGAAGCAGCTCCAGACCGACAACTCACTGAAGATCGGTGTCGAAGGGCACACCGACAACGTCGGCGGCACGGCCACGAATCAGCGGCTGTCCGAGAAGCGTGCGAATGCCGTACGCGATTTTCTCGTCACGGCCGGCCTGCCGGCGGACAACATCTCCGCCAGCGGAAAGGGCGAGGAAGCCCCAATCGTCACGAACAAGACGGCCGCTGGACGCCAGCAGAATCGCCGTGTGGAGCTGGTGATCACGCAGTAAGTCTGTATCCCCCCCGCAGTCGGCCTTCGGCCACCTTCTCCCCCGCAAAACGGGGGAGAAGGACCTCGCGGTGACGTTCCTCTTCACCGCCTCCGCAACCAGAGACTTCGGCCCGGGTTCTCCAGCGTCAGCGGCATCCTCTCGGACAGCAGTTCGCGATGCATGCGTGCGAGCCACGTTCCGAACAGGACGATCTCAAAGACATCGTTAAACTCGAGGAACGCCCGCAGGATGTAGTCCTCGTTCCACGCACGCCCTTCGTAGCCCCATTCTTTCGACTAACTTCCACGCCCCGGCGCCGTCCAACTCCACGAAACGGAGGAACACACCATGCGACGATTTGCCCTGATTGCCCTGGCCATTCCGCTCATCACCCTCTCCGCATCGAGCCGCGGACGCAGCGAGTACTCCCATCACGGTCTCTCGGTATCGGTCGACGACTGGGAGGACGTCAGCGATTGCAGTGCGCTTCACGTCCGCTACAACGACGCGATCGTTCCGGTCGTCGAAGAGAACGTTCCCGTGAGCGGGTTGCGGTCGTTGAAGGTTCGCAGTGACAGGAATGGCTCCATCCGCGTGGTGGGCACGACCACCTCCACCTACGGCGTGAAAGCCTGCAAGGCCTCGGCACTCGGCAACGCCAATGATATTCACGTCGCTGTGAGCGGCAACGAGGTGAGTGCCGAACGTGCCGGGGAGGATTCCCGGGCCATCGTGTTCTTCCTGGTTTTCGCACCGCGCAACGCAACGCTCGATCTCGACTCCAGCAACGGCCCGATTTCCGTTGGTGGTGTCGATGGAACCGTCACGGCGCGCGCACTCAACGGGCCAATCTCGGTGAAGGATTCGACGGGATCATTCGAGATCAATACGCAGAATGGACCGATCTCCTTCGCGGGCAATTCCGGCAACGTGAAACTGCGCGCCACGAACGGGCCGATCTCGGTGAAGCTGACCGGCTCCGCCTGGCTGGCCGGGAGCCTCGACGCGTCGACCGAGAATGGGCCGCTCTCCCTCAAGGTGCCGGCGGACTATCGCTCGGGCGTCCACGTCGACACCGATGGCAATTCGCCCGTGAGCTGCCGAGGCGCTGCGTGCCGCGCCGCAAAGAAAGCCGTTGCCGAGAGCAGCGACGGCGATGATGACCACGGTCCCCGCTGGCCCCGCCACCTCGACCTCGGTTCCGGCGCGCGGGCGGTGTCGCTCTCGACGCATAACGGCCCGGTGTCGGTAAAGGAAGGGGAGTAGCCTAAGGGTCAGGTTGAATGTTGAAAGTGACGGAACAAGAGTGACGCAAGCACCTGTACGGTCCCGTCACTTTCCACGTTTGACCTGACCCCTTCCAAAGCCGCACGATCGCGACCCCGCGACCGCAGGTTACACTTTCCCAGCCTTGCTTCCCCGCGCAAAACTTCTCACCGTCCTCGGCGTGACCTTCGGGCTCGCCGTGACGGTCGGCAACATGATCGGCGCAGGGATCATGCGCACTCCCGGGGAGATCGCCGGGTTGCTTCCCTCGTTCTGGCCGTTCCTGGCCGTCTGGGTCGCCGGCGGTCTTTATGCCCTGCTCGGTGCGAACGCCTTGGCCGAGATGGGGACGTTGGTGCCGGAATCGGGGGGGCAGTACGTCTTCGTCCGCCGCGCTCTCGGAGATTACGCCGGCCTCGTCGTCGGATGGAGCGACTGGATCTCCACGTGCGGCACGACGGCGGCAGTGGCCATCGTCGTCGGTGAATACACGCTCGTGCTCTTCCCTCATCTGCGCGGCATCGAGCCCGTGGCGCTCGCGGTCATCGCGGTCCTGACGGTGATCCAGTGGTTCGGCGTACGTTGGGGCGGCTGGACGCAGGACGCGACCAGCCTGCTGAAGGCGGGCGCGTTTCTCTTCCTGATCGCGGCCTGTTTCTATCTCGGCACGCGCCATCCCACGGCCGCATCGATCGAGGCTGAGCACGAGGGCTCGCTCGTCATCGCCTTCATCCTGGCGCTGCAGGCGGTGATCTACACGTACGACGGCTGGACGGCCGTCATCTATTTTTCCGAAGAGGTGAAGGATCCGGGCCGCAACATCCCGCGATCGATGTTCGGCGGCGTCTTCGCGGTGATGGCGATCTACCTGCTCGTGAACGTAGCCTTCCTGCGCGTCGTCCCGCTCGGCAGCCTGGCCGGACAGAAGATGGCGGCAGGGGTGGTCGCGCAGCACCTGTTCGGCGCGTACGGGGACGTGGTGCTTCGCGTGATCATGATCGTAGCGCTCCTGAGTGCCGTGAACTCGAACGTGCTGATGGCGCCGCGCGTTTTGTTCGCGATGAGCCGGGACCGCCTCTTCTGGCGCGGGGCCGCAGAAGTGAACAAAGGGGGCACGCCGTTCATCGCCCTGCTGCTGAGCAGCCTGCTCGCGGCGCTCTTCGTCATCTCCGGCAGGTTCGAGCAGGTCATCGCGATCCTGGCCTTCTTCTTCGTGGCGAATTACACGCTGTCGTTCGCGTCGCTGTTCGCCATGCGGCGCACTGCGCCGGATGCACCACGGCCGTTCCGCGCCATCGGACACCCGTTCTCGACGGGCTTTGCCCTCGTGGCGTCGGTGGCATTCCTGGTCGGCGCCGTCATCAGCGATACGCGGAACTCGCTCTACGCCGTCGGCATCCTCGTCCTGACTATCCCGCTGTATCGTCTCGTACGACGCCGATGACGGACTACGAATTCGACGCGCGCCTCGCGTACGCGCGCACGATCCCCTCGCACTACTACTTCGGCCAGGAGATTCTCGAGGCCGAAAAGCGCAGCATTTTCGCGAAGAGCTGGCAGCTGGCCGGCCGTGCCGACCAGGTGCGCGAAGCCGGTCAGTTCTTTACGACGACCATCGCGGACGAACCGGTGCTGGTCGTCCGCGGGAGCGACGGGGAGTTGCGTGCGTTCTCCAACGTCTGCCGGCATCGCGCCGGTCCTGTGGCGAAGGGAGAAGGCAAGCGGCCCGTCCTGCAGTGCGGGTATCACGGCTGGACCTACGGATTGGATGGCAATCTGCTGCAGACTCCCGAGATGACCGGAATCGAGTGTTTCGAGCGCTCCCAGTTCTCCCTCCCTCGCTTCGCGGCCGAGATCTGGAACGAGCTCGTCTTCGTGAATCTCGATTCTGCTGCTCCGCCGCTCGGAGCGTTTCTCGGTGACCTCGCGGGACGCCTGACATCGCGCGACTACGCTGGGTACCGCCTCGCTGCACACAAGGAATGGACGCTCGACTGCAACTGGAAGGTGTATGTCGACAACTACCTCGAGGGTTACCACATCCCGATCGTCCACCCCGGTCTGTTCCGCGAGCTGGACTACCCGAACTACCGGACGGAGACTCGAACGGACTACTCGATCCAGCACGCGCCGCTCCGCCGGCCGGACCGTATCCGCGTCAGTGATCCCGCCCAGGATGTGGATTACTTCTGGATCTGGCCGAACCTGATGTTGAACGTCTATCCCGACAATTTCTCGACGAACCTCGTCGTTCCCCTCGGTCCGGCGCAGACGTTGACGCTCTTCGACTGGTACTTTCGCGATCCCGAAGCGCCCGGCATGCGGCAGCGGATCGAGGAGACGATCGCCTTCAGCGACGAGATTCAGCTCGAGGACATCGACATCTGCCAGGCCGTTCAGCGGGGCCTGCAATCGGCGACCTACACGAGTGGACGGTACTCCCCGATGCGCGAGAACGGGGTGCATCACTTCCACGGACTGTACGCGCGGGCGATGGGCATCGCCACGAGCGGCTGACCGGTCTTTCTGCGGTCACTGCCGTGTGGCGTCGATCGCGGCGCCGTTGACGGCGTTGACGGTCTGCGTTTCGACGGCCCGCATCGAGTTCGTGATCTGCGCGTAGAGGTTGGTCAGCGACATGAGCTGCTGCAGGTCGCGCGTCACCGAGAATTCCATCGGCAGCACGATGAGGTGATGAAAATCGTCCTTGAACTTTTCATAGTCCGCGGGTGTGACCGTGCGCGCCTCCTGGATCATCCGCTGCGCGCGCATGACGATGATCTGCTGATCGTGGGGAAGGGCCACGCCGCGTTTTCCCAGCGCACTCGAGTAGTCGTCGATCAGACGGAATGCTTTGTCGATCGATGAAAGCGCGGGGCCTGACAGCGTTCGCTGGATGTCCGTGATCCTCGTCAGCGCCTCGGCCTCGCTGCGCATGATGACGAGCGCTGGCTCGATATCTCGCGCATGCTGGCGGGCGGCGGCGTTGGCATCGGTCAGGTCACGCGCGGGCTGAGCCAGGACGGAAATCGCGACGAGTGTGAACGCAGCGGCAGCCATCATCGTTTTCATGTCGATTGGACGGGAAGACCGCGCAAAAGGTATCTGCAATCCCGAGCCGGCGTCAGAAAGGACAGTCAAGACAGCCGGAGTCGCAGCAGGTGGGTTCGAGTGCGGGGCGGATTTCCGGACGGCGCGGCGGTTCGTCCGACACAAGCGACGCGTCTTCGAAATTACCCGGCGTGCGTTCGTCGCAGGATGTTTCGTTCGCCGTCACCTGGCTACTCGGGGACGATCTCGGACCAGGGGAGCTTGCGTACCTGGAGCACCTTCTCGTCGATCTGCTGTTGCGTGGCCCGGTCGCCGAGGACGCGGCGGAGGTAGCTGATCTCAGTAGAAACGAGCTTGTTGTTTTTCGGCAGGAGGCGGAGGGCGGCGCTTTGAAGGTTGCGTTCGGACACGCTGACGGTCTTCGAAACTCTCGCGGTCTTTTCGCTCATATAAGTTCCAACGATCGTCGCGGTCGAACTAATCCTCGGGGCTCGATTACCTTTTTCGACCGATTCCAGCGGTGCGGATCAGCAGTGCATTGCGAAATACGAGCGACTCCTGCACGGCGACCGGTCGCTCGGACCGGCAGCGGCACAGAGCACAGTGAACGCCATCGACATGGGCAGCCTGGGAGTGATTGCAGACCTCGCAGAGTCTCTTTTCCATTGCGCTCTCCACCCTCGTTAGATCAAGCTTCGTGCCGGAAAATTGTCGCGGGAGGTGGAAGGATCTCTGCCAGACTCTTCTGCGGGTGGAGACGAACTGCCTGCGGAAGCCATTTCGCCCTCTGCGGTGGCATACGTAGCGAGCGGCGACTCCTCATGGAGTAGAACGGCAAATGGGACAACGAGAGCTCTTCGATGCGATTCGGAATGACGATGCGGCCGCCGTCGCGTCACAGCTCGATGACGATCGCTCGCTGCTCGACGCACGGGAGAACGGCGTCACACCGATCCTGGCTTCGATCTACCACGGGCACGCGGCACTGGCCGGCCTCTTCCGCGAGCGCGGCGCAACGCTTACGTTCGGCGAAGCATGTGCGCTCGGAGACCTGCCTCTCGTACTGGCGATGCTGGCGGACGATCCCGCGCGTCTTCACGTCAACAGCGAAGATGGATTTCCGCCACTGGGTCTGGCGTGCTTCTTTCGTCACCCGGGAGTGGCACAGGCTCTGATCGAGCGTGGCGCCGACGTGAACGCCGCGGCAGACAACGCCCTGCGCGTCGCTCCCGTTCATGCATCGGCCGCAGTTCGGGATGTCGCCACGATGCAGCGCCTGCTCGAGCACGGTGCGAACGCGAATGCGCGCCAGCAGATGGGCTACACCGCGCTGCACACGGCGGCACAACACGGTGATGAGGTCATGGTCGAACTGCTTCTCGCACACGGTGCCGATCCGAACCTGGCGGGAGACGACGGACGCACTCCCGTCGATCTGGCGACGGCGGCGGGGCAGACCGAGATCATGAAGCGTCTGGCCCGAACCTGACCCCGGTGTCCACGATCGCACGATGAGGGCTGGTGACACCGCCCCTCACCCGCACTCCTCGCTTTGCTCCGTGTCTCCCTCTCCCCGTTTCGCGGGGCGAGGGGTGCTCGATGGTTGTACTTGGTGTCATCAGCGGCGGGCGCGCCGCGGAATCCCCCCTCCCGAAGACCGGGAAGGTGAGACGCTCTACCAGGCCCGCACGCGTTCCTTTGGCGCCAGATACAGTTTCTCTCCCGGTTTCAAATCGAACGCGGCGTACCACTCGTCGATGTTGCGGACGGTGTCCGCGCGGAACTCGCCCGGCGCATGCCCGTTCGTCATGAGCGAATTGCGCAGCGCTTCCGGACGCTGCTTCGATCTCCAGACCTGAGCAAAGGCCAGGAAGAATCGCTGATCGCCCGTAAAGCCTTCTGCGGAGGGCGCAGGCTTGTCGCCGTAGAAACGCCGATAACCGTCGAAGGACGCGGAGAGGCCGGCGACATCGGCGATGTTCTCACTCAGCGTGAGCTTGCCGTTGACGTGAGAGCCGGGCAGCGGCTCGTACACGTCGAACTCCGCCGCCAGCCGGTCTGCGGCGTCGCTGAAGTGCGAAAAGTCTTCCTTCGTCCACCAGTTCAGCAGGCGCCCCGACGCGTCGAACTGGCTGCCCTGATCGTCGAAGCTATGGCTGATCTCGTGACCGATCACCGTGCCGATACCGCCGTAGTTCAGGACTGCATCGGCCTTCGCATCGAAGAACGGCGGATTGAGGATCGCGGCGGGGAAGTTCAGGGCGTTCTGCAACGGCAGGTTCACGGCGTTGACCGTCTGCGGAGTCATCGACCATGCGGACTTGTCGGCTGGTTTCCCAACCCGGGCCAGGCTCGCGCGATAGTCGAAGAGCTCTGACCGCTGCACGTTGCCGAGAGCATCCGTGCGACTGACTTTGAGTCCGGAGTAGTCGCGCCAATGCTCGGGATAGCCGATTCCGACGTAGAGCGTGCTCAGTTTCGCTTTTGCCTTCGCGCGCGTCTCGGGCGACATCCATTCGAGATTGTCGATACGCCGCCCGAACGCTTCGACGATGTTCTTCACCATCGTCTGCGCCGCCTTCTTCGCCTCGGGAGGGAAGTAGCGCTTCACGTACAGTTTGCCGACCGCGTCTCCGAGGGCGGCGCTGGTGGCCGAGACGGCACGTTTCCAGCGGAGGCGTTGCTGGGTAGCGCCGGTGAGCGCCGTGCCGTAGAACTTGAAGCGTTCATCAGCGAATGTCTTCGGGAGCAGTCCCGACGCGCGATCGAGCTCGTGAAACGTCAGGTAGTCCTTCCAGACCGCGAGCGGTTCGCTTCCCACTAGCGCGGTGATGCCTGTGACGGCCGAGGGCTGCCAGACCATCATCGCGTTCTGATCGGAGAGGCCGGCACCACGGAAGTAGCCGGTCCAGTCGAGGCCTGGTGCCTTCACCCCGAACTCCTCCCGCGTCCACCGATTGTCGGCCTTATGCACGTCCTCGGAATCGGTGCGGCTGACGTGAGCCTCCGCGATCTTGTGTTCGAGGTCGTAGATCCGGCCGGCACGCGCGGCGGCGTCCGAGATCTTCGCCAGCTTCAGGATGGCCGCGATGTGCTCGCGGTATTTCGTCTGGAGCGCGATGTCCTGCGGGTCTTTCCCGAGGTAGTTGTCGCGGTCGGGGAGACCGAGTCCGCCCTGCAGGAGGTAGCCGATATTGACCTCGGGGTTGTTGAAGTCGGGGGAAACCCAGAGGCCGAAGAGCCGATCCGTGTGGAAGTTGGTGTTGTTGAGGGCGTCGACGTCCGCACGCAATTCGCTGCCGAGGATGGTGGCCAGCGAGGCGGCGTCGTGGATCGCGGCAATCTTGTCGAGCTCGGGCTTCACGGTCTTCAGGCCTTTGGCTTCGATGGCTTTCTCGTCCATGAAGGCGGCGTAGTAATCACCGACCTTGCGCGCGGTGGCATCGGACGCCTTCGCCTTGTCTGCCTGCTGGATGAGGTCCGCGGTTCGCTTGCTGGCCTTCTCCTCGAGGATCGTGAAGATGCCAAAGGTGGAGCGGTCGGGTGGAATGATGGTGTTCTTCGTCCACGAACCATTCGCGTAGGCGTAGAAATCGTCGCCAGGCTTGACGTTCTTGTCCATCGCCGCAAGGTCGAGTCCGTGGAGGTTCGCCGGTTCCGCGGCGTACAGGTCGAGAGCGGCGGTCATCAGCAGGGCAGCGCAGCCTACCTTGAAAAAATTCATGCGCTATCGTAACCCGCGGTCATGCTCGCGTTTCTAGCCCTCTGTGCCGTTCTTGTCGACGATCCGCAAACGCTGCCGAAGGCGTCCGACACCATCGTCGTGACGGCGTCGCAGACGCAGACGCGGTTGGGCGACACGCCTGCGAGTGTCGTCGTGATCACGCGCCGGGATCTCGCCATGAGTGCCGCGTCGACGATCGACGACGCGCTGCGTCAGGTGCCCGGCTTCACCCTCTTCCGCCGCTCCGGAAGCCGGAGCGCGAACCCGACCTCACAGGGAGTCTCGCTGCGCGGGATCGGCGCGAGCGGCGCCTCGCGCGCACTCGTACTCGACGACGGCATCCCGATCAATGATCCATTCGGCGGCTGGGTCTACTGGGGGCGTCTACCGCGGCTCGGGATCGAGCAGGTCGAGGTCGTCCGCGGCGGTGCTTCGGATCTCTACGGCAGCGGTGCAATGGGTGGTGTCGTGCAGTTTCTCCGCCGCGGGGCGGCGGACGATATCGCCTTCGAGGCGAGCGCCGGAAACGAAGGTACGGGGATGACATCACTGTACGCCGCGGTCCGGAAAGGCGAATGGAGCGGAGCACTGAACGCGGACTGGTTTGCGACGACCGGTTACATCCCCGTTCAGCCGTCGCAGCGGGGCGTCGTGGACAGGGAAGCGGACGCGCGCCACACCGCGCTCGACGGAACGGTGCGGTACGACGCAGGGTTTCTCCGACTGTCCCGCTACACCGAATCGAGAAACAACGGTGCGCCGCTGCAGGTCAATGACACGGCGATCCGCCAGGTCGCTGCAGGAATCGACCTGCGAACAGGCCCCGGATCGTTGCTGCTGCGGGGGTATGAAAGCGGGCAGGACTATCACCAGACATTCACCGCCATCGCCATCGATCGCAATAGCGAGCGGCTTACCGTCGATCAGCGCGTGCCATCGACGGGAAGGGGTGGATCCGCACAATGGACCTCCGTGATCGGATCGAATGTGCTCGTGGCCGGGGCCGAGGCCCGGTCGGTCCGCGGTGCGAGTGAGGAGCAGCAGTACGCCGTCAGCGGCAAGGTCACGCCGTCTCGTGTGGCAGGGCAGCAGCGCAATCTCGCATCGTACGTGGAAGACATCGTCACGATCTCCTCGCGCGTCACCGTGAGCGCCGGACTTCGTTTTGACGACTGGAAGAATCTCGATGCGGAGCGGAACGGGGTTGCGCTCGCCAGCCGCAGCGACGACGCCTGGAGTCCCCGGCTCACGCTTCTCGTCCGCGCGTCTGACCTGGTGACAGTCACCGCCGCCGCGTATCGGGCGTTTCGCGCACCCACCCTGAACGAGCTCTATCGCAACTTCCGTGTCGGCAACGTGCAGACGCTGGCGAATGAGGCGCTGAGCGCCGAGACCGTCAACGCGTTCGAGGTCGGTGCGCGCAGCGGGCCGGTGCGCCTGACGGTGTACTCGATGGCGACAGACAACACGATCGCGAACGTGACGCTGTCCTCGACCGCCGCGCTCATCACACGTCAGCGCCGGAATCTCGGCAGCACCCGCTCGCGCGGTGCGGAAGTCGACGCCGAACAGCAGTTCGCCCGTAGCTGGCGTCTTTCCGCCGGATACCTTTTCTCAGACGCCACAGTCACCACGGGCGATCTGGCCGGAAAGCGATTGCCCCAGGTGCCGCGCAACACTGCCACGATGCAGATGTCGTACGTTGCTACGCGTGGGAGCGTGGGTGTGCAGGCGCGATGGTCGTCGATGCAGTTCGATGATGATCTCAACCGGTTTGCTCTTCGCAGCTGCGTGGTTGCCGACGTATTCGCCTCAGTTCCATTCGGGCACGGACTGGAGGCGTCGCTCGCTGTCGAAAACATCACGAACCGGCGCGTTGAAGTCAGCGCCACGCCGGTGATCACCCTCGCAACGCCGCGCACGATGCGTGCCGGAATTATTTACCGGATGAGCCCGCCCAAGTAATACAAGACGTTTACAGGAAAACTCGAAGTAGTTGTGGTGTGATGGCTCCCGGAGGAGAACATCATGCGTCGAATTACCCTCATCATCGCTCTCGCGGTCCTATCCCTCTCTACGTCCGCAGCGTTCGGACAAACTCTGGGGGCCGTCCTGACGGGATCCCAGGAGACTCCACCCACCACCACTCCCGGGTTCGGCAATGCGACGGTGACGTTCGACGCGACGCGCGCCAACATCACGACCACGATCACAGTTGCGAACCTCGGCGCCGGGGTCAGCGCCTTCCACATCCACAAAGGAGCCGCAGGTGTGGCCGGTGGCGTGGTCGTCAACCTCATCGGACTGGGTGGAGCGTTCAGCAACGGCACGATGACCGTGACCACGCCGATTGACTCCGCGACCGCGCAGGAGATGCTGCAGAATCCCGCCAACTTCTACGTGAACGTGCACACCACGCAGTTCGGCGGCGGCGCGGTCCGGGGCCAGCTGGCTTTCACCAGCGGCGGTCCGGTGACCTATGCGGCGGAGCTGCGCGGAACCAACGAGGTCCCATCGAATGCAAGCACCGCCTTTGGCAGTGCCTACCTGACCATCGATCCGAACGCGCAGACCATCTCGTGGGAGGTCAACACGAACGGGATCGCCGCCGCATCGGCGTCGCACATCCATCGTGGCGCGGCGGGAGTCAGCGGGCCGGTAGTCCTCAACTTTGCGACGTCACCCGCGGACCTCCCGAATGGGCGGACAAAAGGGTCCAGTACGATCGCTGCCCAGCAGAGCTCGAGTTACCTCGCCTCGGACCTCACTGCGCTGGCGAGCGGAAACGGGAGCGGGTACTACGTCAATGTTCACTCCTCGGCCTTCCCTGGCGGTGAGTTGCGTGGAGCGCTGGTGCAGACGAGTGATTTTGACGTCGCCGTCGCTGGTCACGTGACCAACGGAATCGGACAGACGTTCGTCACCGATGCGCGCATCTTTAATCCGTCGTATACGGCGACGACCTACACGCTCGTCGAGTTTCTGACCGGAGCCCCAACGGCAACGGCTTCGACGGTCGTCAGTCTCTCGCCTCGGTCGACGGCCATCCTCGATGACGTCACCGGCCCCAGTTTCCTGAACGCATCGGGATCGATCGGCGCTCTTCGGCTGAGCAGTGTTTCGCCGTTCGCGGTGTCGTCGCGCATCTACGCGGATCTTCGCGCTGCCGGCAAGGGAACGCTTGGCCAGTTCGTGCCGGGGCAGCCGCGAGGAAACGCGCTGCGCCGAGGAGTCGTGCCGCAGCTTTCGAACCGGACCACGGATCTGACCAGCGGCTACCGCACGAACATCGGGTTCTTCAATCCGAATTCGTCTTCGGTAACCGTGCGTCTCGAACTACGCGACAACGCCGGAACGCTCCTCGGTCAGAACACGATCACGCTGCTTGCGCTTGCCCAGCAGCAGAGTGGGATCGGGAGCTACTTCTCTGGAGTGGATCTGTCGAATGCAGCAAACCTGACTCTGAGCTTCGATGCGAGCGCGCCGGTCTTCGGGTACGGAGCGGTCAATGACAACGTCTCCGCTGACTCGATCTTCGTGGTCGCACAGCTGGACACTGGCGTCGCTGCAAACCAGAACTAGATTCTCGATGTGCGAGGGGCATGGGCCGGATGGCCTGTGCCCCTCATGGCCGCGAAGGCCGTTGCCGGGTCAGTGGTGTGGCGACATGCGCGACGAGGACCCGGCGGTTGCCGGTATCCGAGATGTAGATCGCGCCGCTCGAAGCGATCGTGATCCCCCCCGGCCGTAACAGCCGGCCATCCGGATTCTGACCGGTGACTGTCGTCACGAGCCCGCTGGGCGCGACCTTCCGGATCGAATTGTTGCCGGTGTCACAGACGTAGAGGTTTCCGCGTGCATCGACTGCGATTGCGCGCGGCCCGTTGAATCTGGCCTCGACGCCGCGGCCATCGCTGTTGCCCGGCGCGCCTGCCAGGCCTGCCACGGTCGTCACGATGCCGTTCTCGATCTTGCGGATCGTGTGGTTGCCGGTGTCCGCCACGTAGACGATGGTCTCTCCATCGACGGCGATGCCGGAAGGGCCGCGAAACCGCGCTCTCTCCACGGAACCGTCAGCGGATCCTGCGCTACCACCGGCGAGAGTCGCGGTTTCGTAGTAGCCGATATATTCGGGGACGGTCGTCAATTTGCGGATCCGGTCATTGCCACTGTCGGCGACGTAGAGGACTCCGCGCGGATCGACTGCCACGGCGGAGGGAGAGGCGAAGCGCGAGACTTCGGCGAGCCCGTCGGCGGCGCCCGCATCTCCCTGAGAACCACCGATCGTGATGACGTAACCGAGGGTCCGATCCCCCGGGTAACGCATACGCAGCGTTTGGTTCAGCGGGTCGGTGATGAAGAGAAAGTCGTCGCCGGGCGAGATCGCGATTCCCATCGGACCGGCAAAGGCGCCCGGCCGGCCGTCCGCAGTTCCCGACACGGAATGAGTTCCCGCAGGCGTCGTCACGAGTCCGCCAGCGATTTCTCGGATCGTGAAACTGCCGGTGTCCGCGACGAACAGGTTGCCGGTGTGATCGAGCGCCAATCCGGCGGGGGACTGGAAGGTTGCTTGAGATGCCGGTCCATCGGCAGCGCCGGTCCGGTCGGGTGAGCCGGCGATCGTCGACATGACGAGAATCTCAGGGCTGCCCGTGGAATGGAAGGTTCGAGGCGTCGCAGAAATGGTGGGGCAGGCGGCGAACAACGCCTCCACGTGCCACTCGACGAGGCCTCGGGGAACGGGAAGGGAGACCGCGGCTTCCACGGTCGTCGCGACCAGGGCGCTTCGCTCGCCTTCGACTGCGGCGTAGACCTCGTACGTGCGCGCGTTCGGGACCGCGGTCCACGAGAGCCGCGCCGGCGAGGAAACTCCGGCCCCGTCATCGGGCTGAACGATCTGAATGCTGGCCGGCGGACAGACGGCGGGATCGTAGACGAGCGTGTTCGCCGAGGCCGTGTCGTTCGCGGGGTTGAGATCGACGCTGCCGAGACTGGCGATCGAGAACGCGCTGCTGATCGGGCCGGGGGTCGCTGGAGCGGTGACATCGAGCGTGATGACGTTGGGGCCCGCGCCGATCTCATCGGCCGAGCATGTCACCACGTGGTTCGACGCGGAGCAATACCATCCGTCCCCGGAGGAGCCAACAAAGGCAGCCGAGAGGGGAAGTGTGGCGGTTACGACGACATCCACGGCTTCGTCGTTCGCCAGGACGTCCGCGACGATGCGATACGAGAATCGTTGACGAACGCCGACGAAGGCTGGTGCCGTGACCGAGAGCTTGACGTCCACTTCCACGTGTGCGGAGGAAGGAACAGCTGCCAGTGCAAGAAGCACGGCGAGCACGATCGATCGGGAGTCCAACCGCATCGCTCTAGATTAGTCTACCCACTGCATGTCGTGGCGCATTGACAGACAGGCGAACGGACGGTTCGCGATCTACTCCAGCCGGCTCGACGACTACATCGTCATCGATGCCGATGAATCGGAGATCGAGCGCATCTACTCCGACAAGGGTGTGAAGGTCTACCTGGCCAGTGCCCGGGCGCAGATGACCACGCGCATGAGGCCCGTGGAGCCGGCTGGCGAAGAGAAGATCGAAGCCAGTCGTCGCCGTGGAGCGACGCCGAAGGAAGGGGAGGTTCCGATCGGAACCACGGGTTTTACGATGAACGACGAGTGATGCGCGCATGGTGACCCCGCGTTTTTTTGAGACCGCTCTCAGCCGTCAGCAGGTACCATTAGCATCCAGCGCGAACCTCATCTGATGCCAGCGATCACCGTTGATTTTTCGCCCGTCGCCGTGACGTTTCAAGCGATCGGTACCCTGATGCTCGCACTCGTTATGGGTCAGATCGCGCGAACGTTCGGGTGGCGATATGTACGCCGCTGGGGATGGGCCTGGGGTGCGATGTTCGTCGCCATCGTGGCCGTGCGGGTCTACCTCTCCACATCCCGTCCCTCGCCCTGGTGGTTCATCTTTCTGGTCGGGCAGTGGCTTTTCCTCCTGCTGCTCTTCGCCGGTTGCCGCGATCTCGTCGATGATCCGCTCGCGCTGAAGCTGTTGGCCTACGGGTCTCCTCTGATGCTGGCCGTGGCGGTGCTGATCGTGATCGCCGCGCCGGATATCCAGGCGCTCTTTATGGCGGAATCAGCGATCGTGGCGGTGGCAGTTGCTGCCTGCTATCTCGTCCTGGGACGCATCACGACCTACAGCGTCGGCTGGCACATGATGCGGGTCTCGCTCGCGATCTTCGGCATTCTTTACGCAAGCTATGTCCCGCTCTACGCGTTGCAACGGCGGGGGATCGTCATCCCGTATCTCAACTCCTCGTCCCTGGCCGATCTTCTGGCCGCCGTGTTTCTCGGCTACGGAATGGTGCTCATCGCCTCCGAGGCGAAGCAGCGCGAGCTGATGGATGCCGTGGATGCTCTCCAGGTGGCCCGTGACCAGCTGGCGATCAAAGCGAACACGGATCCACTCACCGCGGCGTTGTCGCGCCACGCGTTCTACGGAATGCCGCGGGAGATGAGCGGCGTGGTGATGATGGTCGACGTCGATCGCCTGAAACGGATCAACGACCTGCAGGGCCATTCCGCCGGGGATGACGCGATCCGCTCGGTCGCCAACGCCATCCGCAAACGCATCCGCGCCGACGATCTGCTCTTTCGCTGGGGCGGCGACGAGTTTCTCGTGGTGATGCCTCAATCGCCTCTGGAGCTCGTCACGCAGCGATTCGCCTCACTCGACGAACGGATCACGACCCCGCACGGCACGACACTCACCGTTTCCTGGGGTGCCGCGGCGTTCGCACGAGCCGACGAGATCGACGACGCCATCGGAGAAGCCGACCGGCTGATGTACACGCGCAAGGCGGAGTCGCAGGCGAGCTGAAAGGGCCGAGGGGTCAGGTCATCCCTGCCCCCTTTCGGCCGACCTACACCCGAGTCCGTTTTTTTGCCGCCGTCCGCTCCGTTTCCACCCACGGCTCGATTCCGGGCGCGGTGCAGCGCGGGATCTTCTCGCCGAGGACTTCTTCGATCTGCCGGACCATGGGAACGTCCTGCCACGAGACGATCGTCGACACGATCCCGAGCGCGTCGCCGCGCGCCGTTCGGCCGGCCCGATGCACGTAATCGTCGACGTTCTCCGGGATGTCGAAATTGATGACGTGCTCGATGCCCGGGACGTCGATTCCGCGTCCGGCGATGTCCGTCGCCACGAGGATGCGGTGCTGCCCCTGGCGGAAGCCGGCCAGCGCTTCGACGCGGCGGCCCTGAGAGCGATCGGCGTGAATCCGCGAGACCGGATGACCGCGGCGCTCGAGGATGTGGTACAGCCACTCGGCGTCGATCTTCCGACGGACAAACACCAGCGTGCTCCCGAGCTGTTCCGTCAGGAGTGTGATGAGCGTGTTGCGTTTGTCTTCTTCCTTGACGAGGTACAGCCGGTGCGTGATTCCCTCAGCCGCACCGCCTACGGGGGTGATGTCGATGCGTACCGGCTCGCGCATGAATTCCTTGGCGATCATCTCGATCGAGTCGGGCATCGTCGCGGAGAACATCATCGTGCGCCGGTTGCGCGGCAGGAGGCGCAGGATGTCGCGCATCTGCGGCAGAAAGCCGAGGTCGAGCATGTGGTCCGCTTCGTCGAGGACGAGCTCCTCGATCGCGTCGAGCTTCACATGCCGTTGCCGCACGTGATCGAGCAGGCGGCCGGGAGTGGCCACGATGATGTCGGGCTCTGCGCGCAGAGCGTCTGTCTGGGGCTGCATCTTGACGCCACCGATGACACACGCCGTCTTGAGATCGTGGTTGACACCGAAAATGTCGAGGAACGCTTTCGTCTGCAGCGCGATCTCACGCGTCGGCGACAGGATCAGGCCGCGCACGCCGCGGCCGTGGGTGAGGCGTTCGGCGATCGGCAGACAGAACGCGGCGGTCTTGCCGGACCCGGTCTGCGCCAGGCCGATGACGTCCTTACCCTCAAGTGCGACCGGGATGACGGCGGCCTGGATGGGCGTCGGATTCTGAAACCCGATCTTCGCCACGATGCCGAGAATGGCGGGGCTCAGGCCGAGTGATGAAAAAGGCGTTTCGATCGTTGGGACGGGGTGTTGCGGGATATCTCGAGAGAACATTCAGTGAAACACTTTCCTATAAATCGCGGCGTTGACCACGATGACGAACACGGCGATGGCGAATTCCATCCCGCGAGTGAGGCCCCTGGGGTAAATCACGCCGAAGAGATGATGGGCGATGAAGCCATCATCATACCCAGCAGCGCCCGCTCTGCGCAGGAATGCATTCTCCAGGATCGTCAGCGGGCAGACCCAACCGCCGATCTCGATCAAGGCCCCCCAGATTGCGGCCGGGAGATGAACCCATTTGATCGCGGGCCAACGGAGGACGAGCAGGCCACCCGTTACGACGAAGACCATGAAGCCGAAATGAACGATGGCGACGGCGGTTGCCAATGATTGGTAGAGCATTGCATGTGTGAACGGCGAGGGCTGGGAAACTGCTGATCGAGATCGAGGAGTTCCCCGATGTGTCCCAGCGGTGTCTCTTCGCCGGTGCGTGCTCCCGGCACCCTATACTTCCGCGCCATGAAACGGTTTCTGCCCATCATTCTCTTCCTCACCGCCTGCGCCACGGTCCCCACCGGCACGAAACCAGCCCCCGTTGAGCCGAAACTGGTCCACGTCGTCATCGTGAGCACGACCGATCTGCACGGCTGGTACGACCGCCATCGCGCCACGCGCACGGCACCGGGCTACGGCGGCCTGTCGATGCTCGCGGGCTATCTCGAAGTCCTCCGCGTTCACTATCCCGGACATCTGGTCGTCGTCGATTCCGGCGATCTGTTTCAGGGGACTCTGGAGTCGAACCTGTTCGAAGGGGAGCCGGTAGTCAAAGGGTACAACGCGCTCGGTTACGACGCCGTCGCGGTGGGCAACCACGAGTTCGACTACGGGCCGGCCGGCCCCGATTCGATTGTCCACAAGCCCGGCCAGGATCCCCTCGGCGCGCTGAAGAAGAATGCAGCGATGGCGAAGTTTCCCTTCCTCTCCGCCAATCTGACCGAGGCGGCGACGGGCAAGACGCCGTCATGGGCGAAGCGCTACACGATCGTCGGCGAGGACGGCACGCGCATCGGTATCATCGGTCTGTCCACACCCGACACGCCCAATGTCACGACGGAATCGAACGTGGAGACGCTCCGCTTCGGCGATCCCGTGGCGGCGACCGTGAGCGCGGCGAAAGAGCTGCGCGCCGCCGGCGTGCAGGCCGTCATCGTCATCGCACACATGGGTGGGCGCTGCAAAGTCATCGACTCCAATCCGGAGGACTCGTCGAGCTGCGAGAACGACATGGAGGCCATGCGATTCCTGAACGCTCTGCCGAAGGGAACCATCGACGCCTATTTCGGCGGTCACACGCACTCCCAGATGCGTAACTACGTCAACGGGGTGCCCGCCCTCCAGCCCGCACCGTTCGGACGGGAGTTCGCGATGGTCGACCTGACCATCGACGAACAGACGCACAAACTGGTGAAGACCGATCTCGCACCGCTGACGATGGTCTGCTCGGAGGTCTATGAGAACACCGAGACCTGCGATCCGAAGAAGGCAGCACCCAACGCTCCGCTGGTCATCCGCAAGATGCAGGGGCGCGTCGTCGGCGAGATGGTTCGTGTCAGCGAGGTCCTGAAACCGTACCTCGATCAGGTGGCGGCAAAGAAGAACCAGGACGTCGGCATCACCACGAAAGAAGCGTTCAAGCGCCGCTACTCGCGGGAGAGCTCCATCGGAGACCTTCTGACCGACGCGATGCGCGCGTACCTCAAAGCGGACTTCGCGTTCCTGAACTCCGGCGGGATCCGCAGCGATCTTCCGGCCGGGCCGCTCCTCTACGTGAACCTCTTCGACGTCTCGCCGTTCGACAACTTCCCGACCGTCGTGATGATGACCGGCGCGCAGATCGAGCAGATGTTGCAGATCACCTCGATCGGCGGTGGCCGCGGGATCCTGCAGACGAGCGGACTGCACTACACCTACGACGAAGCCCTCGACGCGGACAAGCCGGCGGCGCAGCGCAAGCGCGTGACCGCGGTGACGCTGCCAGAGGGCAAGCCCCTGGATCCCGCCGCCACCTACCGCGTGGCGATGGTGGACTTCCTGGCCACGGGCGGCGAAGGGCTCGATCCGGTCATGAAGCAGATCCCCGCGGATCGGATCGTCATCGACTACTCCCGGCCGATTCGCGACATTCTGATTGAAGCATTGAAAGCGATGCCCCAGCCGCTGGAGCCCAAGGTCGAAGGACGGATTACCGTCCTGAACCCGAAGGACACGAGCGCAGACTAGGAGTCTGCGCGGCAAAACTTTTCGGCGTCGCTTGTGTCTGAGCCTTGGGCAACCTGCGCCGCCGGCCGTGCCGGTCTAGCACGCCCAAGGGGTGCGGCAACGGCCTTGCAGAAAACCGCGGGATGACCGTGATCGTTCTCTTCGGTGGCCGCAGCGATGAGCGGCATGTTTCCGTCGCGTCCGCACAGAACGTGCTGCGGACCCTGGACGCGTCGCGGCGCGACCAGGCGCCGCTGGCGTGGTTCTGGGCTCCGGATGGAGCGGTGTACGACGTGAGCCGCGATGAGCTGCTCGCGCACCAGCATCCGTTTACGAACGACTTTCATCCTTCCCGTCCTGCGATCTGGCCCGACCTGGAGATGGCGCTCGACACGCTGCCGGTCGACGATCCGGCGTTCCTCCTGGCGTTGCACGGCGGTGAAGGAGAGGACGGCACGGTGCAGGCGATGCTGGAAGTGCGGCGCATCCCGTTCACCGGTTCCGGCTCCGCCGCGAGCGCTGCGGCATTCGACAAGGGACGGGCAAAGGAGATGGCGATGGGCGACGTGCGCATCGCCGAGTCGCGCGTCACGCACGATCCAGGCGAAATCGGCACGGCGATCGAGGAGATGCTCGACCGCTACGAGCGCATCGTCCTCAAGCCGCTCGCCGCAGGGTCGTCGCGGGGTCTCTTCTTCGTCGACCGCGGGACCGAACTGCAACCCGTGATCGACCAGGTGCGGGCACTCAACCTCCCGTACATCATCGAGCGATTCATCTCGGGCCGGGAACTGACGGTGGGAATCGTCGACGGCGACTCCGGACCATTCGCCCTGCCTGTGATCGAGATCGAGACCGACGCCGGATTCTCCTTCGACTACGAGGGCAAGTACCTCGGGAAGGGGACGCGCGAAATCTGCCCGGCGAGGATTCCGGACGCCGTGCGCGACGAGGCGCAGGCGATGGCTCTCGCCGCGCACGCGGCCCTCGGATGCGAGGGCTACTCACGCAGCGATCTGATCGCCAGCACGGACGGCGTCTACTTCCTCGAGCTGAACACGCTGCCCGGCCTCACGACGAGCTCTCTTGTGCCCCAGGAACTGCGCGAAGCGGGCATCGAGTTCCGCGAGTTTCTCGAGCAGCAGGTTGCGATGGGGAGACGGCGGTCGAAGTAGGCATTGAATTGGCGGGTTCTGGAATCGCGGACGCTGGGGTCGCGAGGGGGCTACCCGGCAGCCAGAACGTGCCGGCTAGTACTTCCCGCCACACTCCGGACAGAACTTCGGCGAACCCTCGGCTTCGTGGCCGCAGGCGCTGCAGGCTTTCTTCGAGACCAGCGTGCCTCCGCATTCCTGGCAGAACTTGCCGCCCTGTGATTTCGCGCCGCACGCGTGGCAGACCGCGCCGGAGACCTGGTCGATCTTGCGGGATTTCGTCCAGTCCACCTCACGCGCCTTCGCCTGCACCTGTTCGCGCGCCGCCTCGGCTTGCGCGGCTGCGAGCTCTTCGTCGAGGTCAGGTGCGCAGCTTTCACAGAGTCCTGCTTTCTTGTTCCAGCAGATGGGCTCACAGGCCCAGTTTCCGCAGCGGGTGCACTGCTTGAAGATCGGCGAGATCTCGTCGACGGCTTCTTTCAGAGCGCTGTCGTGAGCGGGTCCGCCCACGGCGCGTTGCACCTCGTAGGAACTGTCCGCGACTCTGCCGAAGACGCCGCCGAAGAGGTTGCCCGCAACGCGCGCAGCGGAGCTGAGTGCCCCCATCGTCGAAGTCTGGAAGGTCGACATGTAACCGTTGTTGCACTTTTCGCAGAAGAACTTGAACTGATAGCCGCGATCGGTCGAAAGGTCCTCGTAGTTTCCAGTGAAACGGATAGCCACCATGTGCGGATCCCCCCTCTGACTGTTTGTTGCCGGAGTTTATCGCGTGCGCCATCCCGGTTTTGCTACGATCTCCGGCCGGTTGATCAACCGAAAGGAGTCTCACATGCGCAAGATCCTTGCGATTTGTCTTTTCCTCATGCCGGCGGCGTTGCCGGTGGCGGCACAGCCGGCTGCGGCGCTCAAACTGCCTCGCCTCTCGCAGCATCAGGTCATCACGCAGACGGTCGGGCTGACCGACATCACCATCGACTACAGCCGGCCGGTGGCCAAGGGGCGGGCAATTTTTGGAGGTCTGGTTCCGTACGATCAGGTCTGGCGCACCGGCGCGAACGAAGCGACGCAGATCACGTTCAGCGAGGACGTGACCATCAATGGCAAGGCCTTGCCCAAAGGTGCGTATTCGCTGCACACGATTCCGGGGAAGGAATCATGGACACTGGCGTTCAACAAGGTGGCCAAGCAGTGGGGCTCCTTTACCTACGATGCGGCCCAGGATGCGCTGCGCGTCACCGCGAAGGCGCAGAGCGGTCCTGTTGCCGAGTTGTTCACCATCACGTTTCCCGAGGTGACGAGTGACACCGCGCTGGTCGCGCTGCGCTGGGCGGATACGATGGTGCTCTTCACGGTCGGGACAAACACGACGGCTCAAGTGATGGCCGCCGCGACGGCCACGGTCGCCGGCGCCGCTGCGACCGATTGGCAGACGCCGTATCGCGCCGCGTCGTACGCGTTCGACGCAAACAACAGCGACCTGGCGAACAAGTGGCTCGATCAGTCGCTGAAGGCCTCGCAGACGATCTCGAATCTCTACCTGAAGTCGCGGATGCTGGCGAAGAGCGGAGACAAGGCCGGCGCGATCGCCGCCGGCGATGCCGCCATCAAACTGGCCGGTCCGAAAGACAAGGAATTGGCCGGCGAGATCCAGAAGTCGATCGACGGCTGGAAAAAGTAAGGCAGAGGTTAGGGACGAGGGGCGAGGGAGGCAGGGGCTGATCGTGTTGACTGCTCCTTCCTTCGTCCCTTTCTTTGATCACGCCGATGACTGCCGCTTATCGCCGGCGAGGCCGCCGGCGCCCCACAGCTGCGTCGCTCACCCAGCGCTCGTCTCCGCTTCTAACCCCTCGTCCCTCATCACTCGTTCGTGGTTCGCCTGTTCCGGGACGAAGTTCTGAATGAGCAGTGCTGCGATGACGCCCACCACGCAGCCGACCACGTTCCACCAGAGCCAGGCCATGTCGGTGGCGACCGCGCACCAGACCACTGCGGCTTCTCCGACCAGGGCGCCGAGAAATGCGGCGGTACCACTGACGCGCTTCGTGTAGAACGCCAGCAGGAAGATCGCCAGAATCGTCCCGTAGAAGAGCGATCCGAGTTTGTTCACGGCCTCGATGAGAGATCCCAGCTTATTGGCGAACTCCGCAAACGCCATCGCGAACAGGCCCCAGCCGATCGTGGCCAGTTTCGACAGGCGCACGCATTCCGCATCCGTCGCGTGCGGCTTGCCCAGTCTCCGGAAGATGTCGACGACCGTCGTCGATGCGAGTGAGTTGAGCCCGGAGGACGTTGCCGACATCGCGGCGCAGAAAATCGCCGCGAGCACCAGGCCGACCAGCCCGACCGGCAGAAAGTCCATCACGAAGGTCAGGAAGATGTAGTTCGTGTCGCTATTGTCGGCGCCGGGATGGGCGCGTCCGATGAGCTCCGTGGCGGCGGCGCGGGTGGCGTTCTCCCGTTGTTGCACGTCGCGCAGCGCGGTCGTCGCGGCCGCCGCACGCGGCTCATCGTGCGCGCGCATGGCGGTGAGAAGATTCCGGACGTCTGCGCGTTTCTCCACAAACTGCCGGCTGTGCCGCGCCTCGAGCTGGTTGTACTCGCCCGCGTACCGACTCGTCGCCACCTTCGCGCGTTGCACCGTATTGAAGAAGAGCGGTGGTGCGACGAACTGGTAGAAGACGAAGACCATCGCACCGACGAAGAGGATGAAGAACTGCATGGGCACCTTCACCATCCCGTTGATGAGCAGCCCGAGCCGGCTCTCGGCAACCGACGAACCAGTGAGGTAACGCTGTACCTGCGACTGATCCGTTCCGAAGTACGACAGCGCCAGGAACCCACCGCCGATGAGGCCGGACCAGAAGTTATACGGTGTCTTCAGGTCGAAGTGGAAGTCGATCGCATTGAGGCGCCCCATGCGGCCGGCGACGCGGAAGGCCTCGACCATCGTCACGTCGTGTGGGAGCGAGCGAAACGCGATCGCGAGCGCGACCGCCATTCCGCCGAGAGCGATCAGGAGCTGATGAACCTGCGTGCGGCTCACGGCCTTCGTGCCTCCACTGGCCGTGTAGATCACGACCAGAAGTCCCACGACGAGGTTCGTGACGTGGATGTTCCAGCCGAGGATCACGGAGACGATCAGGGCGGGGGCGTAGATCGTGATGCCGGTGGAGAGGCCGCGTTGAATGAGAAAGAGGCTCGCGGTCAATGTGCGGGTGCCGACGCCGAACCGCGTCTCGAGATACTCGTACGCCGTAAAGATTCTCAGCCGGTGGTAGATGGGCACCGCCGTGATCGAGAGGATGACCATCGCGATCGGCAGTCCGAGGTAGAACTGCACGAATCGCATGCCGTCGGCATAGGCCTGGCCCGGTGTCGAGAGAAACGTGATGGCGCTGGCCTGCGTGGCCATGATCGACAAGGCGATCGTGGGCCATTTGAGCTCCCGTCCCGCCAGCAGGTAGCCGTCCAGGTTCTTCTTGTGGCGTCCTTTCCAGACGCCGTAGAGCACGATAACCGCGAGCGTGCCGATCAGCACGATCCAGTCGAGTGGCCTCATGCGAACGCCTTCGTGAAGGCGTAGAAGATGACCACGAGCAGCGCAAGCTCAGCGAGCACCGCGGCGTACAGCCACCGCCATTTCGCGCTGCTCTCGCTGCTCATCGGCTCATTCAACGGACGTGTGAGGCAGAAGTTCGTTACTTTGCGGAAACGAGATTGACGAACATCTTGTATGCCCCCGGTACCCCGGCCGGAAGCTGCCGGAACCAGGAGTAGGCGGTGTAGATGAAGACGCCCTTGCCATAGTGCGCGACGAGCTGGCCCCCTTCCTTCTCCGGCTCGCCGGGATCATTCGAGGCGAGAACGGTCTGATACTGCGGGTCCCAATCCTTGACGAAGTTCAGTCCGCGCTCCTGCACCCAGCCGTTGAAATCGGCGGGGACGATCCGGTTCGGCGCGTTGAGCAGCGGAGAGTCTGGATGAACGAATCGGACCGGTGCCTCTTCCACGGTCACGCGCTCGGTGGTCACTTTGAACGGATACGGTCCCGGCACATCGACGAGCAGCGGCTGCGGATTGGTGCTGTTGTACTGGACGACGAGCGTTCCGCCGTTCTTCACATACTCGAGCAGCCGCGGGTGGGCGAGGCGCATGCGCGGGCGGGCGTTGTACGCGCGCACGCCCGTGACGATCGCGTCGTACTTCGTGAGCTCGCCGTGATCGAGATCGTCGTCGGTGAGCAGGGTGACGTCGTAGCCGACCTGACGCAATGCCGCGGGGACCTCGTCGCCCGCGCCCATGATGTAGCCGACTTTCGAGCCACGTTTTCTGATATCGGCGCGCACCAGTTTGGCGACGGCATCACTGAACACGCGCTGCGACGGGATGTGCGGATAGTCGATGTTCGTCAGGCTCATCTCCGTCTTCTTTCCGTCAGCCGTCTCCGCCTCGGCGGCCACGAAGGCAGTTGCCTCACCGGCGGGCGGCGCGACGCGAAACGTCGCATGCCCTTCTTCACCTTTCTTTCCGAGCGTCACGGTCGCGGTGGCTGGCTCTGCGGTCCAACCGGATGCCGGATCGGTGCTTCGGTTCGACTGGAGGAACTTGAGCCGCACCTTGACGGGTCCGGCCGTGCCGAAATTGCGGACGAGCACCGTGACCTCTTTTGGCTTCGCATCGGGGAAGAGATAGACGCCGGCATCGAGGTTGGTGGTGACTTCCGGGACGACGTCGACGTTGCGGACGCGCTCTCCCTGTACGGCATCGGTAAAGCGATAGACCGCCGGCACCTGGAAAATGAGCGTGTGCATCGTGTTGTCGGTCAGCGTCACAACCATCGGAATCGCGGGCCGGTTCTCGGGCACGCCGATCAATTGCTGGTCGTCGACGACGTACGAGCCCTTCAGCGCCGGCTTCTGCAGCCAGTACTGCCGCGAGAGGGGGAAGTCGTCCGGAAGCTTGACGCTGAGATCGGTCTTGACGGGCTGGTTGTTGAGCAGCGGTGTGCTCATGGCCTTGCTCGGGTCTGCGTAACGCGAGGCCACCATCGACAGCATGAAGGGATAGTCGGAACGGTTGACGACGGTGACGCTCACGGGGATCGCGTTGCCGGGCGTCACGGATGAATCGGTCGCCGTCGCGTCGATTGAGAGGCCGGCGCAAGCACGGATGACCGTCATCAGGTCCTGCATCTTCACCGCCGGCCAGGGATGCGCGGCCCACGGTCCGCCAGCTGTGAGCCGGTCGAGCTGGTCATACGCCTGAAGCAGGTTCGGGATCGACTTCGACGGGTGCGACGGATCGAAGGTGTCGGAAGTCTGCTGGAGCAGTTTGCCGATCGCCTCACCGCCGGGATAGCGCGACCACGACGTATCGATCCCTTCGAAGATGTCGGTCGTCGCGGGATCGCCGGCCAGCTCGTCGAAATAGTTCAGGAAGCTGCCGCGGCGTTCCGCGGCGCCGAAGCCCTGGCTCTTGTGCTGGCTGCGGCTCTCGGCGGCGATCTCCGTGTAGGAGCGGCCGAGGAGCGGGTTGAAGGCGCCGATGTCGAGGCGGAGGGATTTCGCGACGGACGGATCGTCGGGCTTGACCGGCTGAAACGTGAAGCGATTCCAGAAGAGGCGCCGCGCCTGCCAGACGCCGGCGTACTTCAGTTGCTCGGGGAACCTCGCCGGATCGGCGGCGGCGGTGAACGCCTCGACCGCGAGGATGGCCGACGCGGTGTGGTGGCCATGGCCACCTTCGCCGGTCGTCGGAAAGCGCGTGATGATCACGTCGGGCTGGAAGCGGCGGATGTTCCAGACGACGTCCGCGAGCACCAGGTCGTGATTCCAGATCGCCAGCGTTTCCTGTGGACCTTTGGAGAAGCCGAAATCGAGCGCGCGCGTGAAGAACTGCTCGCTGCCATCCGTCCTGCGAGCGGCCAGCAACTCCTGCGTGCGGATGACGCCGAGGAGCTCGCCCTTCTCGTCGCCGAGGAGGTTCTGGCCGCCGTCGCCGCGGGTCATGGCCAGGTAGCCGGTGCGGTAGAGCCGCTCGTTGCCGAGCCAGGCGATGAGGGCCGTGTTCTCATCGTCGGGATGCGCGGCGACGTAAAGTGCGCTGCCGACAACCGTCAGCTTGCGCAACGCGAGCTGGATCTGCGCGGCGTCGAGCGGCTTCTGTGCGAAGAGGCTGGCGGGGATGATGAGAAAGGTGACGAGCAGTGCGATCGTTCTGCGAAGCATGGCCGCGAATGGTAATGGGTTTCGTGGATACAATCGTGTTGCGATGTTGTCGCGATCGTTTGCCGCAATCGCGAGAGTGCCCACCCCGTGACCCCCTCATCCGACAACCAGTACGACATCGCCGTCATCGGTGCCGGCGCCGCCGGGCTGATGGCCGCGATCTTCGCCGGACGCACGGCGCGCGCGCGCGGCGCCTCGTTGCGCGTCGCCGCCATCGACGGCGCGCACCGCATCGGAGCGAAGATCCTCATCTCCGGCGGCGGCCGCTGCAACGTCACGAACGAGACAGTGGGCGCGGAGGATTTCAATGGCAGCCGGAACGCGATCGCCAAGGTTCTGCGAACCTTTGACGTCGCCGCGACGATCGCTTTCTTCGAAGAGCTGGGCGTGCCGCTGAAGCGAGAGGAGACGGGGAAGTTGTTCCCGATGAGCAACCGCGCGCGGGACGTCATCGACGCGTTGGTGCAAGCGGCCGAGGATGCCGGCGTAGAAATCCTGGCCGGGATAAAAGTGGAGATGCTGGCAAATGTTGTCGAACGTGGGGCGCCGGCGGCCTCGCCGGCGGGTCTGAACCATTTTCAAATCAACAACACCCTCCGCGCAACGAAAGTCATCCTCGCCGCCGGCGGCCGCTCGGTGCCGAAAACCGGTAGCGACGGCTCCGCCTACGCGCTTGCCCACCGCCTCGGGCACACGATCACGAAGACGTTTCCCGCGCTCGTCCCGCTGGTCGTGACAACGGATCACTGGCTGACGGAACTGAGTGGCACGAGCGTCGACGTGGAGTTGATTGTGAAATCGGCGACGCGTCGTGTGGTGCAGCGCGATCGCGGATCGATGCTCTTCACCCACTTCGGCCTGAGCGGGCCGGTGGTTCTCGACATCAGCCGCCACTGGATCGCCAGCCAGCCGGCGACACTCGCGGCGACCTTTCTTCCGGGCGAGACGTTCGAATCACTCGACGCGATGCTGCTGGCCGCCGGGCAGAGGAATCCCCGTGCAACGGTGGCCAGCGCTCTGCGCGGCCGCCTGCCTGAGCGCCTGATCGCGTTCCTCGCCTCGGACGTTCCATTGGGCAGGATGTCGAAAGAGGAGCGGCGCCGCATCGTGCGCGATCTCCTCGACTTCACGCTCCCCGTCGTCAGCGACCGCGGCTTCGACTACGCCGAGGTGACGGCGGGCGGGATTCCGCTGGACGAGATTCAGCTGGCGACGATGGAGTCGCGGCGCTGCCCGAACCTCTACCTCTGCGGCGAGATCCTCGACGTCGACGGCCGCATCGGCGGCTTCAACTTTCAGTGGGCGTGGGCGAGCGGCCGGGCGGCAGGGATGGGAGCGGGGTCGGGGTAAAGGGCCCGCGAAGGGAGCGAGGCTGGAGGTTGAATGAACAATGCCGCCTCTCTATGTCATCCAGAGCGAAGCGAAGGATCTCAAGATGCGCAGCTTGGGATTCTTCGCCGTCTTCGCGGCTCTGAATGACAAGGTGAGATCTGGCCCGCTATTCCACTGCTCGTGAATATCCGACAGGCCATCAGTTTCCGTTCGGCGACCAATCGTTGACGGTCTTCGCCACCATCGGGCCGAGGCGGAACCTATGATCCGGTCATGGGGGAGAGCGGGTGATGAAAACGACCGTGACCGGTTCCGGGAATGCAGGAGTGGATGGTCTGATCCTTCTGAAACGCTGGTTGAACTACAGCGCGGTCATCGTGCTCGCGGCGAGCTTCCTCTTCGCGCAGACCGCGTCGCCCGTGCAGACCTTTCCGCTGACGACGACGAGCGGGCTGATCGCGCCGAACGTGAAGACGGAAGCGGCGACGTATCGCGGACGCAAGTGCGTGCGGGTCACGATGCCTGGGGAAGACAATGCCGGGCTCACGCTCCTGCCGGGGACCGACTTTCAGGATGGTGTCATCGAAGCCAGCATCGCCCTGAAGAGCGGGATGCCGCCGGGAGTTCGCTTTCCGGGGTTCGTCGGAATCGCCTTTCGTGTGCGCCCTGATGCGTCGCACTACGAGTTGTTCTACCTGCGCCCGGGAAACGCAGATGCGCCCGATCAGTTGATGAAAAACCACGCCGTCCAGTACGTCTCGGAGCCGGCCTTTGGCTGGTATCGACTGCGCCGTGAGTGGCCATCGCTCTATGAGTCGCATGCGGACATCGCGATGGAGACGTGGACGAAGGTGCGGATCGAAGTCGCCGGCCGCACCGCGAAGCTGTACCTCAATGGCTCGGTCAGGCCCGCCCTCGTGGTCGATGGCTTGAAGGGCGAAGACCTGCACGGCGCCGTCGGGCTGTGGAGCTATACCAACGAGGAAGCGTACTTCTCCAATGTGCGAATCACGCCCGCGGCTCCGCAGGCGCTGAAGAACGGATCCGATGCCGCCGGCACCTGGGAGATGCGCTACGCGAGCGACGCCGGAGCGATGGCCGCGTCCTTCGAGCTGCATCGCGACGGTAACAAGGTCACCGGAAAATGGTCCGGACCCCTCGGCACCGATCGCCCGATCTCCGGCACATGGCGCAACGGCTACGTCGAGCTCACGTTGTCGGGCGAGTGGCCAAAGGAAAGCCGCCAGGGCACACCGGGACCGGTCGACGCCTTCCTCACGGGCTGGATCGACGGCGATTCCGCCAAAGGCCGCATGCGCGTGGAAGGGCGGTCCGATGGGACGTGGGGCGGGCGAAGGAAGGGGTAGGTTCGTAGAGTCTCTTTCGCGCGAAGCGCTTTGGACTGCGGCGGCAGAGCCGCCGCTTTGGGCGGGTGGCGTGACCAAGTGGCCGGACGTTCGCACGCCGTCTCAGAAAGCGGTGGCCTTGCCACCGCAGTCCAAAGCGCTTCGCGCGAAATCGCCCGGTTCCTTCACGGGCAAGCTCGTCCCCGAGACCGCTACTTATAGATCTCCACATGCGGCACGCCATCCGGGCCGATTCAGCCGCGGTATATCCCTTTCGCGCGAAGCGCTTTGGACTGCGGAGGCAGATCCGCCGCTTTCAGAGACTAACTGCGAACGACCGGCCACATTGTCACGCCAACCACCCCGTCCAACCACCCTCCCAGCGGTGGCCTTGCCACCGCAGTCCAAAGCGCTTCGCGCGAAATCGCCCGATTTATGGCCGCAACCCTATTTATCAATCTCCACATGCGGCACGCCGTCCGGGCCGATCCAGCTGCGTAAATCCCTTCGGTGTTGAACGGCATCTCGCGATTCAATGGAGGGTATGACCCCACGCCCGCGTTGCCGCGACTGCGGGCTGCGCTCTGGTACTCTCGCACCCACGTTCCTCGGGACTCCCGCTGGTCGCTGAACCGTGGATCTGTTGGGTAGACTGAATTGCGAGAGGCGATGTTTCGGCACGCGGACATGGTCGCGAGCTGAGCGTCAGAGACGATGGGCAGACTAAATGTTCAGCAAGAAGAACGAGCCGCCGCAGTCAAGACCACCCGCCTCAATCATTCTCCGGTGCTCCTTCTGCAGCCAGTCTCAGCATCAGGTGAAGAAACTCATAGCCGGCCCGAACGTTCAGATCTGCGATGAATGTGTGGACATTTGTCTCGACGTGCTCAACGAGGAGAAAAAAGGTCTTACGCGTTTATCCGCAGTCGACGGGGATGTCGAAGCTGCCCAGCGAGCGTGGCCACTTTCCGAGACCTTGCTGTTCTGCGGACTGTGCAAGATTCCGACAACTCTCAGCCAGTCTCTCGCCGTTCCGGATCGCGGAATAATCTGCGCAGGCTGTGCCGACGCATGCGAAGCCGCGCTGGCCGAGCGAAGTGAAGTTACGTAAGGTGGCCTGCCCTACAAGCGGTCGCCCCATCCCCTGCCGCCGCGACCCCTACTTATAAATCTCCACATGCGGCACGCCGTCCGGGCCGATCCAGCCGCGGTACATCCCTTCGCTGTTGAACGGCATCGCGAAGTTGCCTTTGCGGTCGAGGATGATCGCGCCACCGTCGCCATGCACGGCTTCGAGTTTCTTGTGGATTACCTCGTTGCCCGCCTGTTCGACGGTCATGCCTTTGTATTGATAGAGCGCGGCGATGTCGTGGGCGACCGTCCAGCGGATGAAGAATTCGCCGGTGCCCGTGCAGGAGACCGCGACCGAGTCGTTGTCCGCGTAGGTTCCGGCACCGATGATCGGGGAGTCGCCGACGCGGCCGTACTGCTTGTTCGTCGTGCCGCCTGTTGACGTCCCCGCAGCGAGGTTGCCGAAGGTGTCCAGCGCAACCGCGCCGACGGTACCGTGTCGCGTGTCGTCATCCGACTGGATCCTTGCGTTCGGATTCGCCTGGCGCTGCTGCTCTTTGACCAGTTCCTGCTGCAGCGCTTTCCAGCGGCGCTCCGTCCAGAAGTACGACGGGTCGACGATTTCCAGGCCGACCTTCGTGGCGAAGAGCTCCGCGCCGCGGCCGGTCATCATCACGTGCGGCGATTTCTCCATCACGGCGCGCGCGGCGGAGATCGGATTGCGGATGATCGTCACACCGGCGACTGAGCCCGCTTTCTTCGTCTTCCCTTCCATGATGGCGGCGTCCATCTCGTTCTTTCCGTCGTGCGTGAAGACGGCTCCTTTCCCGGCGTTGAAGAGCGGAGAGTCCTCCAGGACGTGGATGCTCGCTTCGACGGCGTCGACGCTCGTGCCACCCTTCATCAGCACCCCCTGGCCCGTGCGGAGCGCCGTCTCCAGCGTTTCGCGATACTGCTTTTCCATCTCCGCGGTCATACTTCCGCGCGTGATGGTTCCGGCCCCTCCGTGCATGACGAGCATGATGTGCGGTGTCTTCTCCTGGGCCTGGACGGCGACAGCGATGAATAGTGCGAGCAGGACTGCGATGCGTTTCATGGGGAGCATTTTTGCATGATCGGACGGCTCGCGTTTGCTTCGCTCGTATTCACCTCGACCCTCCTCGGGCAGGCGGCACACGAGCCGTGGCGGACCATCACGACCGCGCATTTCCGCGTTCACTACCCGGTGCAATACGAAGCGTGGGCGACGCGCGCCGCATCGCGGCTCGAATCCGTACGCGCAGCCGTGGTGGCGGAAGTCGGGTTTGCATCCGACACAGTGACCGATGTCCTCGTCGAAAATCCGTCGGCGGATGCGAACGGAATCACGATCGCGCTGCTCGATTCACCGCGCATCGTCCTCTACGCCGAGGCGCCGGAGCCGGGGACTCAGATCGGCGAATATTCGAACTGGATCGATCTGCTCACGGTGCACGAGACCACGCACCTCGTCCACCTTCTGCGTCCGTCGCGGAATCCGATCGAGCGCGCGCTGGCGCATGTGCTCCCGCTCGATCCGATCACGCTGCACGCGCCGCGCTGGGTGCTCGAGGGATACGCCACCGTGATCGAAGGGCGCATCACCGGAAGTGGCCGGCCGTCCGGTGCGATGCGCGCCGCCGTGCTGCGGACGTGGGCGATGAACGGACAACTCCCGACCTACGCGCAACTCGACTCCGATCATCGCTTCCTGGGCATGTCGATGGCGTACCTGGCCGGATCCGCGTTTCTCGAATGGCTCGTCGAGAGGAGCGGGCCGGATTCGTTCCGTCATCTCTGGGCGCGCATGACCGCGCGTCAGCGGCGCAGTTTCGACAGCGCCTTCATCGGAGTCTTTGGCGAGTCGCCGCAGCGGCTGTACGGACGCTTCTCCGCCGAGCTTTCGGCCAATGCCATGACCGTCGCGCGCAGTGGCGGCTGGCAGGAAGGGGAGGTCTGGCAGCAGACCACGCGCGGCAGTGACCAGCCCGCGGTCTCGCCGGATGGCAAACGCCTGACCATGGTGCTCCGCAATGCGAAAGGCGAAGCGAAGCTCGTCCTCTTCGACACGGGTCCGAACGAGGAAGAGGCGAAGCGCGACAAAAAGATCGCCGAACTGTTGAAGCGTGATCCCGAGGATGTGGCGCCGGTGCGCTCGGTCCCGGTGCCGCGCAAGCCGCTGCATACCTTCACTCCCGCGGATGGCGGCGACATCGACAATCCGCGCTGGACGCGCGATGGGACGTCGATCCTCTTCACGCACAAGCAACCCGACGTCGACGGGATGCTCCATCACGATCTCTTTCGCTGGACGCCGGCTACCGGTCGTGTCGAACGGCTCACGCGTCTCGCCGATGTGAAGGACGTGGACCCGATCGATGCGACGCATGCGGTCGCTGTCCGCAGCCGATTCGGCGCATCGCAGATCGTCATCGTCGATCTCACCACCGGCGCAATCACGGAGCGGACGCCGCCGTCGCTCGATGTCGCGTACTCGCATCCGCGCGTCGCCTCGGATGGCCGGATCGCGTGGGCGCAACATGTGGAAGGGGAGTGGCGCGTGGCCGTCGACGGGACACTGCTGCCGGCCGTGGGTGCATTCGCGCCGGAGTGGGGACCGAACGGCGTGCTCTTCGCCGCGGTTGCAGGACGCGGGTTCATCGACATTGCCAGGCTCGATGCGGCCACGTCGTTCGTGACGCGCGCGCCCGGCATGGCGCTCGATCCCGCGCCATCCTCCGATGGCTCGCTCTACTTCATGTCGCTCGATCCCGATGGCTTCGTCGTTCGCCATCTCTCCTCGCCCACTGCGTTGCCGGCGCGGGCACAGACTGCGGACCGTTCCCTGGTCCCAGCCCTTCCGCCCGCCCCTTCGACGCCCGTCACATTGAAGGACGAGCCGGTGACGTCGCGGCCGTATGGCATCGGACGGCAGGAGTGGGCGACGACGTTTGGCGGTCAGTACACGCCGTTCGGCAGCACGACGGAATTCGGCGTACGCCTCGGCGATGTCGTCGGGCGGCTCGACACGCTGATCGTTGGCACGATCGGCAGTCGTGAGATGCCGCGCGGCCTTGCGATCGCGTCGGTGTGGCGCGGGTGGCCCATCGACGCCGGCGCGCACCTCTTCGACGCGCGCGAAACACGAGGACTGGAACTGCGCGCAACACGCGATGCGGTCTTTCCGGTCGGGCGGCTCTCGGTCAGTGGCGGCGGACTCTTCGCCCGCGATCGAAATCGCGCGTTCGCCGAAGCGCATGGCGCCACGTGGCAGCGTCGCATCGCATCGGAACGCGTCGAGCTCGCGGCCGACTCGGCGCACCATCTCCGCGCGACGGTTGGCGCATCGGTCCACGCGGCAGGTCTCACCCTCTCCGCGCAATTCACGACGGGCCGTCACCTCACCCTCGGCGGCATCGCGTCGACGATCGAACCCAGCTCGCTGCTGATGGAACGCATCCTCGATCCGGCCTTCGCACGCAATTCGTTCGCACCGCCGTCGTATCGCGGGGAGCGTGTCGCCCTCGGTGCGATGGGCGTTACCGCGTTCTGGCAACGTCACCACCTCGGCGTCGACTCTGATCTGTTCGGGCTGGAGACCGCTGCGGCGATCCCACCGATGCCGCTGGTAAAGACCCCGGCGTTGCAACTCACGGCCGGAATCGCCCAGGTCCGGAGAACGCACAAGACAAGAGGGTGGGTGGGCCTGCGGTGGCAGCCGTAAGGACGCCAACAACCACGTCTGGTCGTATACCTACGACGCCCTCAATCGTCTCACCCAGGAGACCGACCCGCTGAACCGGACGATGTCGATGACGTACGACCCGCTCGGAAACCTGAAGACAAAGACCGACGGGAAAGGGCAGACGACGACGTACTCGTACAACATCCGTCGGCTGACCACGACGACCTACGCCGATACCTCGGCCGACAGCTTCACGTACGATCCGTTGGGCCGGAGAACCGGGATGAGCAACGCCAGCGTGTCGCTCGCGTATGTGTACGACACGCTCAACCGCATCACGAAGGTGACCAACCAGACCTACAATCACGTGGTGAACTACACGTACGACCCGAACGGGAACCTGGCCACGCGCAGCATCGTGTCCGAGGGGTTCGCGCGGCAGTTCACGGACCGGACGGTGACGACAAAGTACGCGTACGACGGGAAGAACCGGCTGACGACGATCACCGATCCGCTCGTTGGCGTGTTCGGTTTCACGTACGACCCGATGGACCGGCGGACCTCGCTGACGTATCCGAACGGGACGTCCACGTTCTACACGTACGACAAGGCATACC
>JBBRTE010000008.1:0-204921 GCA_038244715.1 Thermoanaerobaculia bacterium | reverse complement strand
GAAGGTGTAATCCGCAGGGAGCGATCCGGCTGAGGAGCTGGTGAAGTGGACCGTGCCGGTGTAGCTCGGGACGGTAACGTTCGAGGCGTCGAGCGCGGTGACCGTGACGTTGAACGCGATGCCGCTGGTGACGTTTGCCGGTGCGCTGACGCTGAAGTGCGTGGCCACCTGCGGGTTGACTGCTACGTTCACCGTACCGGTGGTGCAGAGCGAGGCCGCGGATCCTGCGGTCGTGCCGTCGTCGCAGACCGTATAAGAGAAGCTGGCCGGGCCGATGTAGTTCACGTCTGGCAGGTAGGTGACCTGACCGCTGTTCAGCGCGACGAATCCATGGGTGTTCACGGTGGCCGTGACGGTGGTGACGGTCAGTGTCTGGCTGGACTCATTGGCGGGTCCAGGCGAATCGTTGCCCGTCAGATCGCTGCCGGGGAACGTCAGTGGGTTGTTGGCGGTCGTGGACTTGCTGTCGTCCGTCGCCACCGGTGGATCGTTCACTTCCGCGATGGTGATGGTCATCGTGGACGTGTTCGAGGTGTTCGTGCCGTCGTTGACGCTCCATGTGAAGGAGTCCGGGCCGTTGAAGTCGGGCGCTGGCGTGTACGTACGGTTGGCGCCGCTGCCGGTCAGGCTGCCGTGGGACGGTCCGGTGAGGATCGTGTAGGTCAGTGCGCCGCCCGGCGTCGCGGCGTCCAGCGTCAACGCCGTCGAAATATCCTCGTTGGTGGTCGCCGTCTGATTGGCCGTTCCGGGTGGGTTGGCGCCGTCGACGCCACCTTCGATCGCGTTCTGGATCGCCAGCGGAACGTTGGAGAAGAGGTCATATCCAGTCAGGCTCTCGACCTGGTCGACGCTCTTGAGGTAGATGTGCCAGTCATCATTCCGGATGCTGTCGAGGTTGGGCATGATCACGCAGATGGTGCGCGTCGAGGCAGTGACGCGCGCCACGTCGTCGCCGCTCGCTTTCGGCAGGACGAGTGCACACTTCCAGGTGCTGGCCGGGACGGTGACGTGGCCGTTCGCGACCGTGTTGGTGACCCCTCCGTTGCTTCCGGTGCCGCCTGTGCCGGCTGGTCCGGAGACGATATACAGCTCGTCTGCAGGCAGCAGCGTGCGCAGATAGCTTTCCAGCGCCGCCCACGGTCCCTGGTTGTTGCCAGGCGCCTGCGCCACCATGTTCGACATCAGGAACGTGGACTGGTTGATCGGGATCGATGTTTCCTTGTCGCGATCGGCGTTCGGCGTCATGTGCCCGCGGTCGAAGCCGGAGGCGAAGAAATCGCTGGCGAGGACGCGGTACCAGGCCGCCGGCACATCCGGATCGGGCCGGAAGGTGTCGACGCGAGCCAGCGAGCCGACCCACTCATCCGCGAGGTGCCAGCTCACCCAGTTCGGGCGGCCAAGGTCGCGGCTGTAGCAGATGGAGTTCTCGGGCTTCAACATCAGGTAGCTGTTCGGGCTGGACAGGCTGGTCGTACAAACCGACGGTGTGCCCATCGTCAGATGAACGCTGGACGGATAGGCCGGGAGCGTTCCGGTGGAGACGGTGAATGTCCAGTTGTAGTCGGCGGGGAGGGTGTCGGTGCCCGGTGCGCTGTCGTCCGTGTCGCGGTCGTGAACCTTGTTCCGGAAGATCGTCACCGTACACTGCTCCGTGGCGACGAAATTACTGTTCGGCGTGATCACCCACGTGTTCGGAGCGCCTTCGACAAAGGTGGCGTCGTTGTGATTGCCGGTCGTGGTGCAGTTGATGTTGAACCAGCCCGCATCGACGTCGCACAGCTCGGAGAACGTGATGATCATGCTGGCATCGCGAGGGGCGGAGCTGGCGTTCGTGGCCGGATCGGTATTGACGACCGTGGGGCCGAACTCCTGAATGGGCGTCGTGCGCCGCGGGTTCGGAGTTCCGGTGAGGAAGTCGTTGCCGTTGACGTTCGTGTCGGTGTTGCCGCTGTTCTTGCGGAAGTCAGCCAAGGTGTTGCTTGGCGTCGGGGCGTTGGTGCCGCCCTCGTTGCAGTTCGCCGAGCCGTAACCGACGAGGTCGACGATCTCGGTGTCTGTCGCCGTTGCTGTACATGGACCCGGGATCGGGTTGCCAGTGTTGACGAGCGCAATCTTGCCGGTCGTGCCGCTCATGTTGAAACCGCTGTTGTTGATGACATTCGCCAGCGGCAGCGGGCTGCCCACTGCGCCTCCGGAAGCGAGCGAAATCAGGTAGTACTCGCCCGGCCCGATCGTGCCGCCGATCGGCTGCAGCCCGGTGAACGCTCCGGTATTGGTTGCGGGCGAATACTGCACGCTCCAGCCGCCCAGATTGACCGGCGACGCAGTAGGGTTGAAGAGTTCGATGTAGTCGTTGGTGAAGGTCGCGCCCGAGTTGCCACCGCCGCCGTACAGCTGGCTGATGACGACATGATTTGGCGTGGCGCCGGCAGGCAGGACGTTGATGTTCACGGCCTGGTTGGCCGGCGGGTTGACGTTGTCGGAGAGCGTAGCGGTGAAGGTCGCCGTGCCGTTGAAGCCGGCGTTCAACGCAACGGTGTACGTCACGCTGGCCGTGCCCTGGCCGCCGGTGACGTTCACGCTGGCCACACCGGTGCCCGGGGTGGCGGTCCAGTTGTAGATGCCGCCGTCGTCGGTTCCCGAAAGGCCTACGGTGAACGGCGCCGGATCCTGTGCGACCGTCGTGATCGGATTCGGGGGAGGGGTGATGAGCGGTGCGTTGTTGCCGCCGGTCCCGGTGACCTGAATGTGGACAACCTGGTTGACCGCTGTGTTGATGCCGTCGCTGAGCGTTGCCGTGAAAGCAGCGGTTCCGCTGAACCCAGTGGTCAACGTGACGGTGTACGTCACGGTGGAAGTGCCTTGGCCACCGGTCACGGTCACGCTCTGGAGGCCGGTGCCCGGTGTGGCGGTCCACTGATAGACGCCGCCGTCATCGGAACCGGTCAGGTTGACTGTGAATGGCGCGGCATCCTGCGCCACCGAGGCGATTGGATTCGAGGGGGGAGCGATGGTGGGCGAGTTGTTCGTCGCTCCGCAGACGTTCACCGGCGAGCTGCTGTTGCGCGGATTCGGCGCGCCGACAGCGAAGTCAGAGTTGTTGTTGTTCGTATCGGTGCAGCCGTTGGCGTTACGAAGTGCGGCCGTCGTGTTGGTGAGCACCGCTGTCGGGCTGGTCTCCGAGCAGGTGGCCGTTGGACCGTAGCCGACGAAGTCGGCGATGAAGCTACCAGTGGGGCACGCACCGGTCAGAGCGATTGCGTTGCCGAGCAGTGCGACTTTGCCGGCGGTTGCCCCCATGGCGATCAATCCAGAGGCATCAGGAGTGGGGAGGTTCACACTTCCGCCGGCTCCAGGAGCTTCCTGCACGAGGTAGTAGTGCCCTGGCGCGATCGTTCCGGACAGGGTCGTCGGAGAGTTCGCTGCGGTCCACGTCGTCGCGGCAGCGGAGGTGTATTGCACGGACCAGCCGTTGAGCGCGACCGTCTGCGTCCCGCGGTTGAAAAGCTCGACGAAGTCGTTCTTCAGCGTTGCTCCGGCGTTGCCACCGCCGCCGTAGACCGTGCTGATGACCACCCCGAGCACCGACGGCGTATTCGGCGTTCCAATCACCTCGGCCGAGTTGGCGCTTTCCGCCGGCGAGAGTGCGGTCACAACGTAGTAGTACGTCGTGCCGTTCGTGACCGTCGAATCTGTAAACGTCGGTACCAGCGTGTTCGTGGTGACCGAGTACGACCCGGTGGCCGTTCCGCGCTTGACGTTGTACGACGTCGCACCGCCAACCGCTGGCCACGACAGGATGACCTTCGCGTCGCCGACGGCGATGCTGACCGGGCCGGGCGGGGCGGAGGGTACGGCCGGAGTGGCCGTCGCTTCATTCGAGTCCGGCCCTTCGCCGCGCCCGTTCGTGGCGCTGACCTCATAAAAATACGGCGTCCCGTTGACTGCGGTGGTGTCGTCGTAGTTGGCGACGGCAACACCGGTGATCAGATTCGAATATCCGCTTCCGCTCGTGAGCGAGCGCTTCACGGTGTAGGTGTCCGCGCCGCTGACCGGGTTCCACGTCAGGGCGACATCGGCATTGCCGCCTGTGGCGACGAGGCTCGCCGGCGCCGCCGGCAGACCCTGAATCGTGTAGCTCGGGCCGCTGGTGTAGCTCGCGGCGCTGTTGCCGGCTCCGTCGATCACGGTGCCGTTGCCGGTGAGGTCGAGGCGCAGCGGGCCGCTGCCGCTGCCCGTGCCCACGGTGACCGTGTAGCTCGTGCCGCTGCCGGTGACGTTGGAGACCGAGGTGCCCGTGAACGCCGGCGCGTTGATGGTGAAGTCGGCGCTATCGACGCCGGTCACGTCCTCGGTGAAGGTGACGGTGAAGTCGACGGAGGTTGCCGTGGTCGGATCGACGCTGGCTTTGACAATCGATTGCACGGCCGGCAGCGTTCTGTCGATCGTGACGACGTCTCCGATGGTGAAGCTCGGAGTCAGCGCGTTGCCGGCAGCGTCGTTGATCGTGGCCGTTCCGGCGTTGACGTCGAGCCGGATGGTTCCGTCGCCGCTGCCGGTGTTGACGGTCACGGTGTACGGCCCGCTGCCGGTGACGCCCGTGACGCTAGTGCCCGTCAGGCCGCCGGTGGTCGTGAGCGAGAAGTCAGAGTTGTCGACGTTGAGCACCGGCTCGGTGAAGGTGACGATGAACTGGGCGCTGGAGGCGTTCGTGAGCGCGGCGCCGGGGCGGGTGATCGATTGCACGCCCGGCGCGCTCTTGTCGATTGTGTCGATGTCGCCGGTCGTGAAGTTGCCGTTGGCCGTGCCGGGACCACCGAGCGGGTTGCTGGCGGGATCGTGAATCGAGTCGTCGTCGGAAAGGTCGAGGCGAAGCGTGCCGTCGCCCGTTCCAGTATTCACGGTGATCGTCCATGTTGCGCTCGCGATCACAGAGCTCGCGCGCGGCAGGAAGTGGCTGGATGCGGTAAGGCCCGGCTTCGCGATGGCGAAGTTCTGGATGGTACCGATGGATGCGCCGGAGATCCCAGTCGTCGTCAGCGTGAAATCGGAGGCATCCACGCCCAGGACCGGCTCGGTGAAGGTGACCGTGAATTGCACGCTGGCCGCGTTCGTGGTGGCGGGGCCGACGCGCGTGATCGACTGCACGGCCGGTGCGGTCTTGTCG
Source organism: Thermoanaerobaculia bacterium (assembly GCA_038244715.1). Taxonomy (GTDB): domain Bacteria; phylum Acidobacteriota; class Thermoanaerobaculia; order Gp7-AA8; family Gp7-AA8; genus JADGNZ01. The sequence goes on along the minus strand of JBBRTE010000008.1, from coordinate 199,754 downwards.
ATCGTGTAAACCTCGCCCGTGGTGAAGGCCGCGCCGAGCGGCGCGTTGTTCGACTCGCTGTGGATCGAGCCGTCGTTGACGACGTCCAGCCGGATCGTTCCATCGCCCGTTCCCGTGGCGACGCTGACGGTGTACACCGAACTGCTGACTGGCGTGACGCTGATCGAGCCCGGCGTGATGCCGCCGGTCGTGGTCGTCGTGAAGTCGCCAGCATCGACGCCGGTCACACCCTGCGAGAAGGTCACCGTGAAGTCGACCGACGCTGCATTGGTCGGGGTGCCACCCACGCGCGTGACGGATTGCACGGCGGGAGCGTTGGCGTCGACGAGTACGCCGGTGGTGGAGCCGATGGAGTTGAGGGTGGCGTTGCCGTCGTTTCCAAGAATGTCGCGGATCGTGGCGCCGTTGAGGTCGATGCTGCCCGCGACGACGATGCCGTCAGGATCGGAGTCGCCGCTGACGACGGTGTAGCGGAAGAGGAGCGCCGTGTTGCCGCTCCCCGAGAGGTAGTTCGCGTTGACCGTCCCGCTGTTGAGCGTGAGGGCGATCCGCGGCGTCCCGCCCGCGACGAACGCGCTCTCGTTGAAATTGACGGTGAAGTCGAGGTCCTGCCCGGTGGTGTGCGTGCCGTTGGCCGGAACGCCGACCGAGGTGACATTTGGGCCGACGTGATCGAGTGTGTAGAACTGGCCGGTCGTGAAGCCGCCGTTCAGCGGATTGCCGGGGATGTCGGTGATGCCGGTGCCGGTTGCGTTGACGTCGAGGCGCAGCGTGCCCTCACCCGCTGCGGAACCGACGGTGACGGTGTACGTGTGCGCGTCGACGGGAGCAACTCCGGTGATGCTCCCCGAAGCCCCACCACCCGCAGTCAACGCAAACGCTCCCGTCGTCACCCCGCTCACATCCTCGGAGAACGTGACGGTGTAGTGCAGCGTGGCGGCGTTGGTTGGATCGGCGTCGGCGCGAACGCTCGAGCTGACGGTCGGCGCAATGCCGTCCACGAGCACGCCGGCGGTCGATGCGAAGCCAACGGCCGTGGCGGCGTTGTTCCCTGCGCCGTCATTGATCGATCCGCCATTGAGGCTGATCGAACCGGCGGTGGTCACGCCGTCGTTGTCGGCGTTGCCCGACGCGATCGTGTACTGGAACTGCAGCGTCGGTGTGCCGGAGCCGGAGACGTAGGCCGCCTGCACAGTTCCGCCGGTGTTCAGGGTCAGGGCCACGAAGGGCGTGCCGAGGACTGCCACCGGTTCGCTGAAGGTGACGCTGTAGTCGAGGGTCTGCCCGGAGATGTGGGTGCCGTTCGCCGGGACGGTGGAACCGGTGACCGTCGGAGCGATGCCGTCGACGAGAACGCCGGCGGTCGACGCGAACGTCACCGCGAGGGCCGCGTCATTGCCGAATGCGTCTTTGATCGATCCGCCGTTGAGCGTGATCGACGAGTCGATGCTGATGCCGTCGGGATCGGCGTTGCCCGCCGCGACGATGTAGCGGAAGGTAAGCGTGGCCGTACCACTGCCGGAGAGATACGCCGCCTGCACGCTGCCGCCCGTGTTGAGAGTGACGCCGACAAACGGGCTACCCGTGACCGTGACCGGCTTGTTGAAGGTGACGGTGAAATCGAGCGCTGTGCCGATGCCGTAGGTGCCGTCGGCAGGGACGGTGGAGCCGGTGGAGGTCGGAGCGATGGCGTCGATGAGGACGCCGGAGGTGCCGCCGACGCTGTTGAGCGTCGCGACCGCGTCGTTGCCGGCGGCGTCTTTGACCGTGCCGCCGTTGGTGTCGAACGCCGCTCCGACCGAGATACCGTCCGGATCGGCGTTCCCGGCGACGACGGGGTAGCGGAAGAGCAGCGCCGAGGTGCCGGTGCCGGAGACGTAATTGGCGAAGACGGTGCCGCCCGTGTTGAGGGTGATGGGGATGCGCGGTACGCCGCCGACGAGGACGATCTCGCTGAAGTTGATGGTGAAATCGAGGTTCTGGCCGGTGCCGTAGGTGCCGGGAGCGGGAACGGAGACGGAGACGACGGTGGGTGGGGTGTTGTCGGGAGCTTCGCCGACGGTCCAGTCGGAGAAGCTGCTGACGCCGGCCAGGGTGGCGGAGTGCGTCGCGGGAGTGACGACGCTGGCCGGGAAGGCCGTCGGGACACCGCCGCTGACGCGGTAGACGGTGTAGTTTGCTTCGATTCCCTGGACGTCTCCGGCCAGGTACTGAAATGACAGATCGGCGGTTAGCGCTGTCGCTGTGAGCGTCCAGAAGCGCAGGATCGATTTCCCGGCGGGCATGCTCGGCTGCGCCGCTTGCGTGGTGCCGATCGTGAGATCGGCCGGAAAGGTGCCGGAGGTGGCGTTGGCGGTCATCGGCGAAAAGCCGTTGGCCGTTCCCACCTCGAAGGTCTTGCTGCCCGTCGCGGCAAACGTCTTCTTCAGGTTGCCGATGACGTAGCCGGTGGTGCGTGTGAGCGTCGCCGCCGAGGCGACCGCGAAGGTGTTGGCTCCGGTGGTGATGGTGCCGGCGCCGAGGGGGAGGGTTCCGCTGCTGAGCGTGACGCCGTTCGTGTTGGCAACGTTGAGAGTCTCGAACGCCGTCAGTGCGTTGATCGTGCCCGCATTCGTGATGGTCTGCGCAGAGGTGCCGTTGAAGTTGAAGATGTCGCCCGTCAGCGTCGGATTGAATCCGAGCGTCGCACCGGAAGCGACGGAGATGTTTCCTTTGAGGTTGATGGTCGCGGCGGTCGCAGGGTTGAAGTTGAGCGCCCCGCCAGTGACGGCGATGTTCCCGTTGATCGTGTGACCGAGGATTCCGGTCATGTTGAAGTTGAGGATGCCACCGCTGACGGTGAGGTTATCCATCACGACGGCGGAACCGCCAGTTACGTTGGCGGTTCCCGACGACTGCTCAAAATTCGGGTAGGTCCGCCCGCTGAAGGCCGGGCCACCTCCGGCGTTCTTGTACAGGCTTCCCGCCTGGAACACCACGACCGAATTTGGCGATGCAGCGCCAAATGGATTTGAGCCGGCGATGGCTACGTACTGGGATCCGCTAACGAAAACGATCGAGTTCAAGTTCGTGGTTCCGAATGGATTACCTGAGAGCGAAGTACCCGCCGTGAAGCTCGATCCGCTCTGGAACGTGATGCCACTTGCGTCCGCAGCCAGCAACCTGTGGGCAGCAGCCGAGGACAATGTCATCGAGCCGGAAACTGTCCCGGTGCTCCCGGTTGAGACACTGATCGACAAGTTGCTCGCGGGAGCGATCGTTTGTCCGCCGCTGATATTGAGCTGGGATCCAGCCGCGACCGACAAGGCACTTGCGCCGCCGCCGATGCTCAGAACCGCGAGAGTACTGGCCGCCGGTTGCAGAGTGACCGCCGTGTTGCCCGAGACCAATAACTTACCAATCGTCTGGATTGGTACAGCCGTCGCTGTTGTAGTGGCCGCGTTGTTGAACACCAGGATGTCGTTGGTCGCTGGCGTCGTGCGGGTCGGCGTCCAGTTCGTGCTGGTCGCCCACGAGGCGGGGGCCGTCTGGTTCCACGTGTAGGTGGTCTGCGCCGACACGCTTGTGACGACAAGCGCCAAGCAGAGAAACGTGAAGGCGAATGCGGCTTTCCGCACGGCATTCGGTCGGACTGCCGTATTCGAGACGCTGCGGTTCGTGGTCATACTCTCTCTCCTGGCTTCGCGCTACTTCGGATCAGGAGAGGGACGATGTCCGGGCAGTCTCTCCATTCAGCGAAGTCATCCCACACACCGCGCACCGAGGACGTTGACGAGCTGAGGAACCGAGGTTTCGAGGGCTGAACCGGAGAGTACGAATAAACATTCGCGAACGCAACCAAAAAAAGAAGGCGATACGATGCACTCTGTGGACCTTTTTGACACCCCTAATCGCCGCATCCTCACCCTCAAGCCCGGCAAAGAACGGCTGGTCGCCAACCGCCATCCCTGGATCTTCGCCGGCGCCATCGCCCGCGAAAGCGGACCCGACCACGCCGCCATTGCGGACCTCCTCGACCCTCAGGGCCGCCGCATCGCCTCAGGTTTTCATTCGCAGCACTCGCAGATCCGGCTCCGCGCGCTGACCTTTGGCGATGAAATCCTCACAGCCGAGCTGATCGACGCGCGTATCACAGCCGCCATCGCCCGCCGGTGGGCTGCCGGCGGTCCGGCCGGCGAAGAGCATCGTGACGCCACGAATGCCTTCCGCCTCGTCAATGCCGAGGGGGATGACCTCAGCGGATTGGTGGTGGATCTGTATGACGACATCGTAGTCGTCGAGATCGCCAACGCCGGAGTGGAGCAGCTCCGGCCGATCATTCTCGAGGTGCTCCAGCGGCACCTCACGCCGCGAGGGATCTGGTTCAAGAACGACATCCCAGCGCGGAGGATCGAAGAGCTGCCGATGGAGCCGTCATGGGTGGGCGAGGGGGAGGCGGTGACGGAGATTCGCGAGAACGGTCTTCGTTTTCACGTCGACCCACCGGTGGGACAGAAGACGGGTTTCTTTCTCGACCAGCGCGAGAACCGCCAGCTCGCGCGCACCCTCGCGCGGGGGCGCCGCGTGCTGAACCTCTTTTCCTACAGCGGAGGTTTCGGTGTGTACGCGGCGGCGGGGGGAGCCCGTGCCGTGGAAAACGTCGACATCTCCGCACCGGCGATCGAGATGGCGCGCCGGAATCATCAGCTCAACGGATTCGACGCCACCTTCCTCGTCGCCGACGCCTTCGACTACGTGCGCAAGACCAGCGCGCGCTTCGATCTGCTGATCTGCGATCCACCCGCGTTCGCGAAGTCGCGCGGAGATGTCGATCGCGCAGCACGCGGCTACAAGGACATCAACCTCTTCGCGATGAAGCTGCTGCAGCCGGGAGCGCACATGCTGACCTTCTCCTGCAGCGGCCACATGTCGCTCGACCTGTTCCAGAAGATCATTTTCTCCGCCGCGCAGGATGCGGGGCGGAGAGTCTCGTTCCTGCGGCGCCTCACCGCAGCTCCGGACCATCCGGTCTCCCTCTTCTGTCCGGAAGGGGAGTACCTGAAGGGCTTTCTGCTGGAAGTGCGATGAGGCGCCTCGAAACTAGATCGTCTTTCGTCCCCTGACGAAGTGAAGGATGAAGAGGATGATGGCGATGACGACGATGAGATGAATCAGACCGCTGGTGACATGGAAAACGAGGAATCCGGCGAGCCAGGCAACGAGCAGAATGATGGCAAGGATCAGCAGCATTCGTTAGACCTCCGCCGCCGTACTGTGCAGTTTGTATACCTACAAGAGGATCGATCGAGATGAAACGGATGATTCCCTTCGTTGCACTGCTGTTCCTCGCGGCGTCTGATCCGCGGCAGGCCGTGATCGGCCACTGGGTCGGGACGTCGCTCTGCACCCCGGTCCGTCCGGCCTGTCATGACGAGAAAGCGTCGTCCTGGATGAAGGCGGCGAAGGATCCGGACGTCGTGACTGTCGATTTCGACAAGATCGTCGACGGGAAGGACGAGCGGATGGGTACCGAGGACGTCCACATCGACTGGAAGACCAACAGTCTGACCTGCGTCATTGTGAGGAACGGGCAGCGATGGGTCTGGAGCTTGCTCCTGTCGGGCTCCACGATGACGGGGACGCTGAAGGAGTCCGACGGGCAGGTCGTGCGCAACGTCCGCATCGCCAGACAGAAATCGTAGGTTGGGCGCTCCGTTAGCGGAATTCCGCCCTTTTCCCTCATCATTCATCCCTCAGCCATGACCTCTAATCCGACTCAGTCAGGACTCCGGTCGCGTGAAGTGAGTGTTTCGTACCTCGGTGAGCTGCTGCAGAACGCCGGGTTCATCGACGAAAAGCAGAAGGTCGAAGTCGACAATCTCGACCGTCAGCTCCGCGCGCAGGCACGCTCGTCACGTGCCCGCGGCGAGGAGGAAGCGAGTCCGTTCAAGGCCATCATGGCTATGAACCTGACGGATGCCAGCGCGAGCGGCATGCGCATCGACGACTTCCTGCTGGCCCGTCTCATCGCCGAGGATGCGCATCTCAAGTTCTTCAAGATCGACCCGCTCAAGCTCGACGTGGAGATGATCGAGTCGAAGATCTCGCGCCCCTTCGCACGCAAGCACCGCATGACGCCCGTGGCCGTGCGGGACGGCAAACTGATCGTCGCCGTCGTCAACCCGTTCGACACCGTCGCTCTCGACACCTACCACCAGATGGTGAAGCAGGAGATCGAGATCGTGGTCTCGTCCGAGAGCGACGTGATGGGCGTCATCACGGAGCAGTACGGCTTCCGCGCCTCCGTGACGAAAGCCGGCCGCGACCTCGGCCGCGGCGCGATGGACCTCTCGAACCTCGAGCAGTACGTCAAGCTGAAGTCGGGCAACGAGATCGAGACCAGCGACGCGCACATCGTCAACGCCGTCGACTTCCTCCTGCAGCACGCTTACGACTCACGGGCCAGCGACATTCATATCGAGCCGAAGCGGGAAGCGGCGTTGATCCGCTTCCGCATCGACGGTGTTCTGCACGAGATCCAGCGCGTGCCGAAGCTCGTCAACCTGGCCATCACCTCGCGCATCAAAACCATGTGCCGCATGGACATTTCTGAAAGGCGGCGCCCGCAGGACGGCCGCATCAAAACCGAGCGCGAAGGGAAGGAGATCGAGCTGCGCGTCTCCACGCTGCCGACTGCGTTCGGCGAGAAGCTGGTCATGCGCATCTTCGACCCCGAGGTGCTGATCCGCGATCTCTCGGGACTGGGATTCTACGAGGACGAACTGCACACGTTCGGCGAGTGGATCAAGCGGCCGCACGGCATCATCCTTGTCACCGGTCCGACTGGATCGGGCAAGACCGTCACGCTCTATTCGGCGCTCAAGTCGCTGGCGTCGCCGGAGATCAACATCACGACGATCGAGGATCCGATCGAGATGGTGTGGGAAGAATTCAACCAGACCTCCGTACAGGCGAAGGTTGGGATCACGTTCCCCGCGGCGCTGCGCACGATCCTCCGACAGGATCCCGACATCATCATGGTGGGCGAGATCCGCGACGAGGAAACTGCACAGAATGCGGTGCAGGCCGCTCTGACGGGGCATCTGGTTTTCTCGACGCTGCACACCAACGATTCCGCGACGTCCGTCACCCGTCTCCTCGACCTCGGGATCCAGCCGTTCCTGATCTCGTCGACGCTCGTCGGGACGATGGCGCAGCGGCTGATGCGCCGCATCTGCGAAGACTGCAAACAGAATCGCCCGCTGAGTGTCGAGGAGGCGGGCATGCTGAACCTGCAGGCGCCAGCGGGCAAACGGATCATCGTCAAGGAAGGGGCAGGCTGCATCCGCTGCCGCAACACCGGCTACTTCGGGCGCACCGGGATCTTCGAGATCCTGCCGATCGACAACGCCATCCGCGACCTCATCGACCGCTCGGAAGACTTTCTGAAGATCAAGGACATGGCCGTGAAGCGCGGCATGCGGACGTTGCGTCAGTCCGCGCTGCGCAAGCTGGCCGAGGGAATGACGAGCTTCGAGGAAGTGATCCGCGTGACGGGGGTTTGAGGGGGGCGCCGAGCAGGTGCGGTGGGGCGCCGGCGGTCTGTTTGTCCAGGGTCTTGATATTCCGCAACAAGCCGGCGAGGCCGTCGGCCCCACTTCTTGCTTGAGTCTGTATTACGTGCGGCCCGGCCGTCCGACCACCTGCTCGAATTTCTCGCCGCTTTTGACCAGTGTGCGGACCGTCTCAGTCAGTTCTTCGGCCAGCGAGTTGTTCTTGACGGCGATGTCGCGCATCGAGCTGGACGCGCCGGAGACTTCCTCGATCTGCACGAGCTGGAGTCGGACGATGTCGCGGATGGAGCGCGCGTCGTGGTCGATCTGCTCCATCGATTCGGCGATCCCGCGCGAGGTGCTCGACTGTTGTTCGCAGGCCGAGCGCACCTGCGCGGCGATGTTGTGTACGGCTTCCGCTTCGTGGGCGAGGAGGGTGGCGGCGCGCGCCTGTTCTTCGATGGAGCGCCGGTTCTCGCTGATGTGATCGCTCATCCTCGAGGCCGTGCCGTGCAGATTGCGCGTGGCCTGTGCCTGCTGCTGCAGCGAGGACGAGATGCGCTCGGACATCTGAAACGATGCCGTGGACGTTTCGACAATGCGTCCCAGCGAAGCGCTGGCGTTACGCGCCAGACTGACGGTGCCACGCACGCGGTCGACGCCATCCTGCATCGCCGACATCGCCGCCTGCGATGCGGTGCTGACGCCGTTGACGATCGTGCTGATCTCATTCGTCGACTTGCGCGTCTGCTCCGCGAGCTCTCGCATCTCTTCGGCGACGACGTTGAAGCTGCTGCCATGTTCCCCCGCCTGCGCGGCGATGATGGCTGCGTTCAGCGCGAGGAGGTTCGTACGGTGGGTGACGTGACCGACCACCTCGAGGATCTGCCGGATCTCTCCGACGCGTGACGCGAGGTCCGAGAGCACTCCGGCCGCCCGCTCGGTGAGCTCGCGCGAGTGCTCGATCCCGGCCACGGTCTCATCGACGGCGGAGCGTCCGGCCAGAGCTTCCTCGCGCGCGTTGCGAGAGAGCTCGGCCGTGGTTTGCGCGGCCGTTCCCAGCTCGGCAGTGGTCGCTTCCATCTCGGCGACGAAAGAGAGGACGTCGTCGCCCGCGCTCGCCAGGGCCGAGGTCATGGTAGCCATCCCGGCAGAGGAGGCGGACATCTGTGTCGTCGACGATGATGTCTTGGCGGCGGAATCGAAGAGGTGCGTCATGCTTGTGCGCACTTCTTCGCTCGACGCGCGCAGCTCCGTCGCCCGTGCTGCCGAGTCCTCCGTGCGCGAGGTCACGCCTTCCGCGGTGCGGACGACCTGTTCGGTGATCTTGCGCACGCCGACCAGCGAGATGGCCGAGCGCTCGGCCAGTGTCGACTGCTCCTTCGAGCGGACGAGCAGCAGGTTGCTGCCACTGGTCATCACCTGAATGCCACCCGTGATGGCAGTGCCGCTCTCATTCAGAGCGCGGGTGCGTACTTCGAGGGACTCGGCCATCCGGTTGAACGATCCGGCAAGCTCGCCGATCTCGTCGTTGCTGGGGGCCGCGATCCGGCTGGTCAGTTCTCCGGCGGCGATGCGGTCCGTTGCCGCGACGAGTGTGCGAACGGGACGAGTGATCCCGCGCGACAGAACGACAGACGCGATCGAGAGTGTGATGAGGGCGAGGAGCGTTCCCAGCCCGATCGACAGGAACGTCCGCTGTGCGATCGCTGCGGCTTCGGCGGCGCGTTCGGTGAGCACCCTGTTCTCGAGTGTCGAGATGTCGGCGACGGCCTGACGGGTCGCGGCAAACGCCGCGCTGCCGGTCCCTTCGCGCACATCTGCAATCGCGGCCTGCTGGCCTTTCTGGTCGCGGAGATCGATGCCGTGCTGGAGCTCGCGCATGGCCGCGCCGACGAGCGGTTCCAGCCCTTCCACCTGCGGGCGGAGAGCGGGGTCTCGCCGCTTGAGGTCCGCGTACGCGAGGTTGAACGTGTCCGTCGATTGCTGAAACGCCGTCCGATAGGAGGGATCACCGGTGAGCAGATACCCGCGCTGCTCGTTTTCAGCGCCGCGCAGGTTGGCCACGACCTGTTCGAGGTCCCAGAGGAACTGCCGTGCCTGTGCGCGAGCGGCCGTCGCCGTCACCAAGCGCTTCGTGTCGTAGATGGCAATCGACCCGATGATGATGAGGATGACCAGGCTCAGGCCCAGGACCGCTCCGAGCTTCGTAGCAACTGACGTTCTCATCAGACTCCTTTCACGTACTCCTGCATCGTACAGAAGTTCCGTGGAGCATCAAGTTCGCAGGAAAGAAGACCTGTGCGGAGGATTCCTGATGGAAGTTGGTGCGCCCAGCAGGAGTCGAACCTGCGACCTACAGCTCCGGAGGCTGTCGCTCTATCCAGCTGAGCTATGGGCGCGCACGGAAAGGACGGCGATTGTACTACGCGGCATCGGTGAGGTTGATGTGCAGGGTCTTCTTCAGCGCGACGCGTAACGGCCGCGAGGAATCGCGAAGCCAGTCGTACATCGTGCGCCAACGTTCGCTGCTGACCAGATCTTTCACTTTGGGGTGATCGTAGAGAAAAACATCCGCCCGGCGCTTGATCTGCTTCGGTGTGCCGAACCAGCGCACTTCCTTGCGGCGGACGTTTTCCAGCTTCGCGTCGAGCTCGGCGTAGAACTCCTCGTCGACCTTGAAATACATGTTCTTCAGCCAGCAGAGTCCCGGCTTGACGCAGACTTCCTTCAGGATCTGGAAGCGCTTGGGGTCGTATTCGACCTTGCCGCCGCGGAGCAACACCTCGCGCATCTCATCGCGCATCTTCTGAAACGCCGGTCCGCGCCAGTGCTCCGCCATCGAGGCCTCGTGCACGTTCCCGAGCGGCGGAACATCGGGATTCAGGAGCAGGCAGCACGGACGGATGTCCCCGTTCCCCGTGACCGCCGCCGTGTACCAGGCGAAGAAACAGCCGTCGTTGCGATCCTTGAACGACGGCGCGACGGGATACATGTTCGTCGGCTGCGTTCCGACGCGTGCCCGTACGGCGCTCATCATCTTGTTCCAGCCATAGACGGCGAAGTCGATCTGGAGCAGGCCGGCGTCCGCGTCTCTACGCAACACCTGTTCGACGAACGGCTCGGCCAGCTCCGCATCCTCGGGACGCAGGAGCAGCTCGCGGTCGATGCGCTCGCGGGGAATCTCGAGCACTGCGTTCATGGCGATACGGTCGACGCCGAGGGAGCGGCCGAGGTCGTACATCTCGACCATGCGGGTGAGGTTGGAACGGTCGAGGAGGAACTGCAGCACGATCGAGGGATAGATCGAGTCGCCGCGGACTTCCACGAGCGTCTTGATCGCGGCGATGACTTTCTCGAAGAGCGCCGGCTTCACCTTCATCATCCGGGCGTAGTCTTCGGCATCGGCCGCGTTGAGGGAGAAGATCACCTCGCGTGCTTTGTTCGCGACGAGATACGTGGCGATCTCGCGGTTCAGTGCGACGCCGTTCGTGGTGACGTTATCGACGACGATGCGGCGTTTGGCGAGATGCGCGAGAACGTCGTTGATCTCGCGGTGAAAGAGAGGATCGCCGCCGCCGGAAAGCCGGACGGAACGGAGGCCATTCGCCGCCATCTCATCGACTAGCTCCGTCGTCTTGAGGATCGGAATCTGCTCTTTGGTGCGCAGGTCCTGCTGGTTGCAGAAATAGCAGGCCACGTTGCAGCGGTCCGTGAGGTCGAGCTCGGCATGCACCGGCCCGGTCGTCGGCGTGTTGGCGACGATCGCGTCGATGATCTCGCGCTTTCGTTCCCGCGACACTTCTGCCCACCCGTGAGTTCCTCTCATGATTTGTGACCGCTAACGGTAGTGTCTTTCCGAGCATTCCGGAAGTTTGCGCGTGCGCATGTCGAGGGAGCACAAACGGATCACAGCGTGCGGCATGTCGATTACGTATAATCGCGCCGCTTGTACGGTCCTCTGAAGATCTTCACCGGCCGGGCGCACCCGGCACTCGCTCAGGAGATCTGCGCGCTCCTTGGCATCGCGTTGGGGCGTGTTTCGCTCTACAGCTTTTCCGACGGCGAGAACTACGTGCAGATCGACGAGAACGTCCGCGGTGCGGATGTCTTCGTCATCCAGCCCACCGCTCCACCGGTGAACGACAACCTGATGGAGCTCCTGATCATGCTCGACGCGTTCAAGCGCTCGTCGGCGAGCCGTGTGACGGCCGTGCTGCCGTACTACGGTTACGCGCGGCAGGATCGGAAAGACAAGCCGCGCGTGCCGATCACGTCGAAGCTGGTGGCGGATCTCATCACGGCCGCGGGTGCGGACCGCGTGCTCACGCTCGACCTGCACGCGTCGCAGATCCAGGGCTTCTTCAACATCCCCGTCGATCACCTCTTCGCCGCCCCGGTCATCGTCCGTCATCTTCGCGACCTCGGCCTCGAGGACCTGACGATCGTCTCGCCCGACGCGGGCGGTGTCGAGCGGGCCCGCGCGTACGCGAAGCGGCTCGGTGCGACCCTGGCCATCATCGACAAGCGGCGCATCGGCGCCAATCAGACCGAGGTGATGAACATCATCGGAGACGTGGACAATCGGAATGTGTTCGTCGTCGACGACATCGTCGACACGGGCGGGACGTTGATCCACTCGGCCGACGCGCTTCTGGCGAAGGGCGCCCGGTCGATCTCGGCATCGTGTACGCACGCGGTGCTCTCGGGCAAGGCTATCCCGCGGATCAACAACTCACCCCTGAAACACATGATCGCCACGAACAGCATGCCGATGGCAGACAAAGAGGCGGAGTGCTCCAAGCTGACGACCCTCTCGGTCGGGGACCTGCTCGCCCAGGCGATCAAACGCATCCACGACGAGGATTCGGTCAGCTCCCTCTTCGAGATGTAGGGCGGCCGGGCCGCTGCCGCTCGACTCGGGAATGAACCGATTCGCCCTCGACTTAACAATATTTCGCTGTCCAGACCGGAATAAGGAGTTTCTGCATCATGGCTGAGGTCACGTTGGAAGTCACCCGTCGCGAGCGTTCGGGGAAAGAGTACGCAAAGAAACTGCGCCAGGAGAACAAGATCCCGGCGGTTGTCTACGGCGGTCACAAAGAGCCGGTGGCGATCACCGTCGACCGCAAGTCGGTCGTCGATCTCATCTCCAAGAGCGAGCATGGAGTGCGCTCCATCTTCCTGCTCAAGATCGCAGGGACCGATCAGCAGCGCCACGCCATGATCAAGGACACGCAGATGGATCCGATCTCGCGCCGCATGACGCACATCGATTTCGTGCGCGTCGTGATGGATGAGGTCGTCCGCGTCACCATCCCGGTCCATCTCACAGGCAACTCCATCGGCGTCAAAGAGGGCGGCATCCTCGATTGGCAGATGCGCGAGTTGCACGTCGAGTGTCTTCCGAATGCGATTCCCGACACCATCGAAGTCGACATCTCCAACCTCGGTGCTCACCAGCAGGTCCGCATCTCGGATCTCAAGCTGGCCGAGGGTGTGAAGATCGAAGAGGATCCGCACCGCGTCATCGTCGGTGTGACCACCGCGCGTGCCGAGGTCGTGGTCGAAGTTGCGGCCGTCGAGCCGGTCGCCGCGGAACCGGAAGTTGCCAAGAAGGGCAAGACCGAGACCGAAGAGTAACCTCGATCCTCATCAATTCGCTTACGATTGCGCCCCGCGGAAACGCGGGGCGTTTTTGCGTCAGGAGGAATCGATGGCCCGCCTCACGAAGCTCACCAAAGAGCAGGTTCCCGACGACGTTCGGGAGAAGTTCCAGCAGATCGGAGCAGAGCGGGGGAACGTCCCGAACATGTTCCGGGTCTACGCGCACCGGCCCGAGATTCTGAAGACCATGATGGCTCACATGAACGCGGTTACGAACAGCGGCACGGTCCCGGTACGGACGAAGGAGCTGGTGGCGACGCTGGTCTCGCGGATCAACTCCTGTCACTACTGAAACCGTTCGCACACCGCGCAGGCTGCGCGGCACGGTGCCACGGAAGAGCAGATGGAAGCACTCCTCGACTTCGAGAACGGACCATTCGACGAGAAAGAAAAGGCGGCACTGGCGTACGCGCAGCAGTTGACGACCGACGCCCACCGCGTCGATGACGCGCTGTTCGCGCGGCTGCAGCAGCACTACGACGAGGGCGAGATCGTGGAGATCTCGGCGATGGCGGGCCTGTTCAATTACTTCAATCGCGTGAATGACGCGCTGCAGATGGAACCGACAAAACCTGGCGAGGGACTGTGAAACGACTGGCGTTCATCCCCCTTCTCCTTCTCCTCGGTGCCGCTTCCCAACCGGTGGCGATGTCTGTCTCCGTGGTCTCGTTTCCTTTCGGCCACTCGACGGCGACCCCGTACGTCGTCTCGGATGATCGCGGCGGGTTCGCAGTCTCGTGGATCGACCGCGGTGCGAAAACCTTCAATCTGGCGCGCTACGCCGACGGGAAGTGGTCGAAGGCCATGCCGATCGCTCAAGGCGATCTGCTCGACAACAAGGCCGACTATCCGTCGATCGCCATCGCGGGAAACGACGTCTTCGCGCAGTGGCGCGGGAGGGCCGGGGATGGAGCCCGCATCCGGCTGGCTCGATCAGGGGACGGCGGCGCCACATGGACGGCACCGGTCACGCCGCATCCTGCGATGCCGCGCGAATTCGGGTTCGTGTCGATGCTGCCTCTCCGCGACGGGACGGCCCGCATCGTCTGGCTCGACGGCCGCGAACACCAGACCTCCCTGCGTGCCGTTACCCTCACGCGCGACGGAACGCTGACCTCGGAAGCCGTCATCGATGCCCGTGTCTGCGATTGCTGCCAGACCGGAATCGCGAGCTCGCCGCGTGGACCGGTCGTGGTCTACCGCGATCGGTCTGACAGCGAGATGCGCGACATCGCCATCGTGCAACCGGTCGCCGGCGCACGGCCAACGATGGTGCACGAGGACCATTGGCATCTGGTGGGTTGCCCGGTCAACGGACCGCGGATCGTGACGCGTGGTACCCGAACAGCGGTCGCCTGGTTCACGGCCCCGGAAGACAAGCCCGCCGTGAATGTGGCGTTCTCACGGGACGGAGGAGCGACCTTCGGCACGCCCATACGAATCGACGTTGGACACGCCGCGGGCCGTGTCGATCTGGCCTTGCTCGAAGATCAATCCGCAGTCGTTACCTGGGTCGAGACCGGAAAGAAAACGGCGCAAATTCTCCTCCGCCGCGTGGGCGAGAACGGCGTCCTGGGTCAACCGCAAGTCGTCGGCAGCGGAGTTTCTCCGGCCTCGATCGGCTTTCCTCGCCTGGCGGTCTCCAATGAAGCTGTCCTCGCCGCATGGAATGGCGAGGACGGGATCCATCTCGTAGTGATCAACTCGCGAAAACGGTGAAAACGACATGAAAGTAACTCTGTCCACTCTCTGCGCACTCGTTCTGTTGGTTGCGTGTGCGAAGCAGGAGACGAATCCTGCAAGTCCATCCAAACCGAAAGTTGCCGGCAAGAACGCAGCCTCGTCCTCAACCGCAACCGTACCGAAGGAAGAGCCGCCCGATCCGGCGTCGCCGCGCACCGACGTCGGCGATCCCATGCCCGCGTACAAGGCCACGTACCTGGATGGGAAGCCGCTCGATCTCGCTACGGAGAAGGGGAGCGTGATCTTTCTCAACGTCTGGGCGACCTGGTGCGGGCCCTGCCGGTTCGAGACGCCGGAATTGCAGGCCCTGCAGAATCAGTACGCGGCGAGCGGTCTGAAGGTGATCGGCGTCAGCGTCGACGAAGGCGACACCGAGGCGGTGAAGACATTCGTGACGGAGCAGAAGATCACGTACGCGATCGCTGTCGACCCGGATGGACGGATTGCCAATCTCGTGCAGACGACCGTTCTTCCCACGTCGCTCCTGATCGACCGCAACGGCAAGATCGTCTGGAGACAGATCGGCGCGATCATGCCCAACGATGCGAAGTTGAAGGCAGCCGTGGAGAAAGCTGTCGCCGAAAAGAAAGGCTAGGTCGGGCTAGGAATTCGGCGGAACGGCTCTCCGGCGCTCGGGTGAGCCGCGGTCGGTGGCGCGGCGCTCCCGTTGGCGTTGGATCAGTTCGCGGACGTTTCGTGCGATGTGACTGACGAGCAGCCGCAGGGGCACATAGGCCAGACCTACGCCCACGATGACGGCCAGCGCGGCGATGAGGAGAACGACGATTGCGGTCATATCCACCGTCGAGATAGCAAGCTCCGCGCCGTCCGGCCCGGAGTCGAGATTCGGGCGAATCCCCCCCGCGCCTGCTACCTCACCTCGCGCCATTCCACGAGTCCGTGCTCGAGCGCATAACGGAGCAACTCGAAGCTCCCATTCACCTTGAGCTTCCGTGACATCGAATCCTGTGGTGGGTACTGGGTAAGGTTTAGAGAAGAACTGAGGAGTTCCTTTCGGGACGCCGCCTTTGGTGCGAAGTTCTGGCGCCCGGTGATCTACGCGCGCCGATTCGATTCGGTCGTACAGAAAATTCCTACGCCGTTTTGGCACGAACTGGACTTCCACGTGCAGTGGGCAGTGCGTCCGAAGCCGCCAGGAATCGCACCGCGAACGCGGCCGCAACGGAAAAAAGGAGATACTGATGCCCCGCCTCTCTCGTTTCACACTTTTTGCCGCAACTCTGCTGTTCTCGCTTTCCGCACTCGCGTCCTCACACCGTGAGGCGCCACTCATCACGGAAGATCCGACGATGGACAACACCGATGTGTATGCCTTCCGGAGTCCGGATGCGCCCGACATGATCACCATCATTGCGAACTTCAGCCCGCTCTCGGAGCCGTCCAATGGTCCGAACTTCTATCGGTTCTCGCCGAACGGGATCTATGAAATCCATATCGACAACAACGGGGATGGCAAAGAAGACATCACCTATCAGTTCCAGTTCCGCACAGACGTGCGCGACCTGACCACCTTGCTTTACAACACGGGCCCGGTGCTTACGCTCGACTCGGCCAACCTCAACGTCCGGCAGTTCTACACGGTTACGCGCATCGTCGGAGGACGCCGCACCGGCGTTGGCAGCAATCAGGGCACGACCTTCCAGGTAGCTCCAGCTAACATCGGGCCGAAGTCGACCCCGGACTACGCCTCGCTGGCGAATGCAGCAGTCTTCAGTCTGCCGAACGCCGGCGGCAAAGTGTTCGCCGGTCCCCGTGATGATCCCTTCTTTGTCGACATCGGCGCCATCGTAGACCTGGCCACGCTTCGTCCGCTTCAGCAGCTGCATAGAGTTCCGCCTGCCGCCACGTCTGCACCCGGCGTCGACGGACTCAAGGGTTACAACGTCCAGGAAATCGCGATCCAGATACCGATCAGCCAGCTCGTCGCCGGGGGAACGGTTCCCACGGATCCGGCCGCTGCGAATGCCGTGATCGGCGTCTGGTCAACGACCAGCCGCAACCGTGTCACGGTGTTGAGCACGGGCGGCCGTCAGACCATCGGCGGATTTGCCCAGGTCTCGCGTCTCGGCATGCCGCTCGTGAACGAAGTCGTGATGTCGCTCAAATTCAAGGACATCTTCAACTCCTCCGAGCCGAGCGGCGATTTTCCGCTCTTCAACTCGAACACCGAGTTCAAGAACCGCATCCTCGATCCAGAGCTCGCCAAGCTTTTCAACTTGCTCTACGGCGTCGACGTCCCGCCCGCACCCCGCAATGATCTGGTGCAGGTCTTTCTGACCGGCATCCCGGGCAAGAACCAGCCGCCCAACGTCGTGCCGGCTGAAATGCTCCGCCTCAATGTAGCGGTCCCGGTCACCGCTTCTGCCAACATCAACCGTCTCGGTGTCATCGCCGGTGATCTGGGTGGGTTCCCGAACGGCCGCCGCCTTGCGGATGATGTCGTCGACATCTCGCTTCGCGTCGTGGCCGGCGTACTGGTCCCAGGCTTCGACAAGTCGCCGAACAACGCTCTCACCGACGGCGTTGATGCCAATGACAAGCCGTTCCTGTCGACCTTCCCGTACACCGCCCTGCCGAACTCCGGGTTCGACAGCCGTCCGCACGCAAATCCCTAGACACTTTTCGGAAGACGCGCGCCGGCGGGCGAGCCGGCGCGCCCTGACGAAACCGAGGAAACCATGTTCAAGACGAAACTACTGACTCTTCTCTTTGGAGCGTTGCTCGCCATGCCGCTGGCAGCGCAGCAAAACAGCTCCGACCTCTACGTGATCCCTGTCGTGAGTCACACGCCGGGACAGAACGCGACCACCTGGATGAGCGATGTCGCCATTCAGAACCCACAGACGACTGCGCTGATCGTGCAGTTCGTCCTCATCGAGAGCGGCGAAGGCAGCCTCGACAACATCTTCCCGGTCATCACCCCTAACACTGCAGGATCCATCACGGTCCCGGCCGGTGGCAGCGTGCTGGTGAAGGACATTCTCAACGGCTATCGGGGACTGACCGGCGCGGCGGGCGCCCTCCTCGTGGGCGGCGACAAAGCCTTCGCGGTGACGAGCCGTTCGTACACGATGAACACGGCAGGGAACACGATCGGCCAGACTGTGCCGCCGGCAGCGAACTTCATCGACAACAGCATCGGTGTCACGAACAACCAGACGGCGGTGGCCTATCTCCCGGGTCTCATCAACAATGCGCAGTTCCGCACGAATCTGGGATTTGTCGCCGGTAACGCCAGCAGCGGCGGCCAGCCGATGACGGTGCGGGTAACGGTTCGCAATGCAGCCGGTACGGCGATCGGAACGCGCGCCTTCTCCATCCCGGGCGGCGCATTTACCCATGTGCAGTTCAGCATCAACTCGGTGGTCCCGTCGTCACTGGACATCGCCGGCGCCGAGGTCTCCATCACTCAGGGTAGCGGCGCGGTCGTGCCGTATGCCTCGGTGGTTGACAATGGCAGCGCTGACGCGGTCTTCGTCCTCGGTCAGTTGCCAGCGAACGCGCCGTTTGCCGGCAAGACCGGACAGTCTTCGGTATTCCGCAACCTTTTTCTCCGCATGACGCAGTAGGTTGAATGCAGTACACGATCGAAGGGCGGCCGGCAATCCCGGTCGCCCTTTCCGCCGCGATCGGCGCTTCGGTTCGTAACGTGATCACTGCGGCGTTGCCACCCTCGATTTCCCGCGCCGATCGCGATTGCCGTGACCGGCCCGTTCAGGACCGAACAGCAGATCCTCCGGCTGCGGCAACCATTCTTCGTGAGGGGTAGAATGCTCGCTCCAAAAACATGGGCCGATATCCGGAACGAGATGATTCTTCGGATCTCCTGAATCAGTATCTTCACGAGATTGCGCAGGTTCCCATGCTCACGCCTGAGCGGGAGCGTGAGCTGGGGCAGCGCGTGCAGGAGAACAACGACAAGGCCGCGCTCGAGGAGCTCGTCAAAGCCAACCTCCGCTTCGTCGTCTCCTACGCCAAGAAGTACCGCAACTCGCACGTTCTCTTCCTTGATCTCATCAACGAAGGGAACATCGGTCTCATCCACGCGGCGAAAAAATTCGATCCCGAGAAGAACGTCAAGTTCATCACGTACGCGGTCTGGTGGATTCGCCAGGCGATCCTCCATGCGCTGTCGGAGCAGGGCGGAGCGTTCCGCCTGCCGCCGAAGCGCGCCAATCTGATGTACCGCCTGGAGAAGGCCATCGGCGCGGCCATGTCCGAAGGGAAGACGATCCCGACGCCGGACGAGCTGGCGACGACGCTCGGCGTGACCGTCAAAGAAGTGCAGACGCTCCTGCAGGCCAACAACGACAACTTCTCGCTCAACGCCGAGTTCGACGACGACTCCCACACGGAGCTGGCCGACATCATCGAGCAGACCACCGTCCCCTCCGCCGAAGACACGATGCAGGTTCAAGGGAGGCGGAAGGAACTGCTCGCGCACATGTCGGAGCTTTCGCCGAAGGAGCGCCTCGTGCTCAGTCTCCGGCACGGCGTGACCGACAACATACCGAAGCGCCTCGACGTGCTCGCGGAGTTCCTCAACCACTCGCACGAGAAAATCTCGGACGTTCTCCGCGGGAGCACCGCCAAGGTCTGCGACAGTCTCGCGATCACGGAGAGCGAGCTTGCGCAACTGCTGCTCTACACCAACCCGAACGCCAAAGCCTGGTGGTGTTTCTGGTACGAGCTCGGCGACCTCGGCGCCGGGATGACGCCGGACATCGACCTCACGCGTATGCCGCACCTGCGATCCCTGCAGCAGCATGGCTCGGTGCATGTGGCCGTAGAGGCGTTGCCGATCGAAGAGAAAATCATCCTCAAGCTGCGCTACGGAGTGCTGCAGGATGACGAGCTGACGCTGCGCGACATCGGCGAGCTGCTCGGGCTTTCGCGCGAGCGCGTGCGGCAGATCGAAGCACGTGCCGAAGCGAAGTGCCGGCGCAGTGTGCGGCGGCGGTAGATCGCTAGCCGCCGGCCTTCTTCAACAACGCGGCCACCGGGACCCCTACTTTTTCGAGCGCTTCGAACGTACCGACGTCGCTCCAGCCGAAATCTCCGCGCACCGCAGCGACGTGCGTCGCTTTCTCCATCAGCGCATAGTCGATCGAGATCGACGGCATCGCTTCGTAGTACTCGACGCGCTTTCCGGGATTGCCGCTGGTGACGATGCGATCGGCCAGCGTGGCAATCTCCGGCGCCGCCGTCTCCAGTGCCCGGCGGAAGGTGACGGCGTTCCAGACGAACATCCCGGCATTCCACGCGTAGTCACCCGATCGCACGAACTCTTCGGCACGCTCCTTCGACGGCTTTTCGGTAAACCGGCGGATCAGGTACACGCCGGACTCGATCTCCCGGCCCAGCTGCAGGTACCCGTAGCCCGTATTCGCATCCGAAGGCTCGATGCCGATGGTGATGAGAAAGTCGGTCGCGGCCGCAAACTCGTACGCTCGGTCGAGCACGCGCACGAACTCGTCTTCGTCCGCGATGTACGAATCGGAGGCGAGCACGGCGATGACGGCGTCGCTGACGATCGATTCGATCGCAAACGAGCAGACGGCGATGGCCGGTGCCGTGTTCCGCCGCGCGGGCTCGGTCAGGATGTTTTCCTCCCGCAGGTTCGGGAGATACTCCGCGCACTTCGCAGCGTACTGCTCGTTGGTGGAGATGAAAATCTTTGACGGATCGACGAGCCGTGCGACGCGTTCGTAGGTCTTCTCGATCAACGAGATGCCGTCGAAGATGCGCAGGAATTGTTTCGGGTTCTCGTCTGAGGAGAGGGGGCGGAGGCGGGTGCCGGCGCCGCCGGCGAGGATGAGTGCGGTTCGGGTCATTATTGGGGGGGAGCCGCGGCGGTTTTCCGTCCCACGGCGATGAGGCTCAATCCGCTCTTCGGACGGTCACCGTCGAGCGCTTTCAGGAGTGGCACCAGGCGGTCAAAGACTTTCGACTGCGCGGCCGGGAGGGCGTCACGCTTGAAGATCGTCGAGTTGATCCACCAGGCGAGCTTCGCAGCACGGTTCTGGTAGACCGCTTCCTCGACCTCAAAGCCGGCCTGCTGCAGCATCGCCACCAGATCGTCCTTGTCGTACCGGCGTTGGTGTCCGATGCCTTTGTCGAGTGCGCCGAAGAGATGTTTCCCGGCCGGCACGAAGATGATGATCCGGCCTCCCGGCAGGAGGATCTGATGGGTGCGGCGCAGGGCAGCGGCGTCGTCGGTGGTGTGCTCGAGCACGTTGATCGCGAGGATCGTGTCGAGCTCGTAGCGCGCCATGCTGAGAGAATCGTCGCTGTCGAGGTCGAGGCGTTCGACGATCATGCCCGGCCTGCGCCGGAAGGCATTGCGCAACCGGTCGATGTAGGGCGTCTCCTTGTCGGTGATGACGATCAGCTCGCGTCCGTAGAGGAAACGCGTCATCGTCCCGGAACCCGCACCCACCTCGAGAACGCGCTGCCCGACGTACGGCGCGACGCGGTCCCAGATCCATTTGTTATACCGCTTGAGCGACCCGCGGCGACGGAGCGTCTTGTACGTGGCTGGCTCGCTGGAGGGATCGTCGAACAGACCGTAGCGGAAGATCGTCCAGATGGCGCTGAAGCCATCCTTCCAGTTGATCTTCTTCCCTTCCCAGTAGTCGCGGCCGTAGTACGAGATTGGGACTTCGAAGATGCGGTAGCCGCGGCGCGCCACCTTGGCCGTGATCTCCGGCTCGATGCCGAAACGGTTCGAGTTCAGATTGATCGACTGGATGACCTCGCGGCGGAAGACCTTGTAGCAGGTCTCCATGTCGGTGAGGTCGAGGTTCGTGGTGCAGTTCGAGAGGAACGTCAGCAGGTTGTTGCCGAGGCGGTGCCAGTAGAGCATGACGCGCCGCGGGTACCCTTCGAAGCGCGATCCGAACACGACGTCTGCGTGACCATCGAGGATCGGCTGGATGAGCTTCGGGTACTCGTTCGGGTCGTATTCGAGATCCGCATCCTGGATCAGCACGATGTCGCCGATCGCCTCGGCGATCCCGCGGCGGATGGCCGCGCCTTTGCCCATGTTCACCGGCTGGAAGACGTGGCGGATCTCCGGCCACTGGGCGGCGAGAGCAGCGACGACGCCGGCGGAGCCATCCGTAGACTTATCGTCGACGACGATGATCTCCTTGTCGATGGGGACGTCGCGCACATGGCGAAGCAGCTCTGCCACCGTAGAGCGTTCGTTGTAGCAGGGGATGATCACCGACAGCAGCGGCGGTTTGGGAGTGGAATCCGGCATTGGAGCGCGTATTGTAAGCGGTTGAAAACGATGACTGACTCTGCGATCGAGCCGCGCCACGAAACCAACGAGCTTCTCAGAAAGTTCCTGCACATCGGCATGGGACTCGGCGCGGTTCTGCTCACTCGGATTCCGTGGCGGTATGCGGCGCTGATCGGCGTGGCCGGAATCATCGGAAACTGGCTGCTTCTGCACCGGCTCGTGGGGCGCCGCGTCGCCCGGAACGAACGGGGATGGGACGCCGGCATCGTGCTCTATCCCTTCGCGGTGACGGTGCTGATCGTCGTCTTCAACTGGCATCTCGAAATTGCAGCCGTCGTATGGGTTCTGCTGGCGTTCGGCGACGGGTTCTCGAGCGTGGTCGGGCAGCGATTGCCGCTCGCTCCGCTGCCGTGGAATCGCGCGAAGTCATGGGGCGGGATGATCGGATTCGTCCTTTTCGGGGGCGCGGCCGCGTTTGCGATCGCACGGCTTTTCGGCGCACCGCATGACGTCGCCATCGCCGCCGCCGTCCTCGGCAGCGCGATCGCGGAGACGCTCCCGCTGGGCATCGACGACAACCTGACCGTGCCGTTCGTCGCCGCAGGGATCCTGGCGGCCGTGGCGATCAAGCCCATCGTCGCGCTGGCGGAAGCGCCGCCGATCGCATGGCCGTGGATCATCGTGAATACCGTGCTGGCGATCGTTGGATTCACGACGCGTGGCGTCCGTCTCTCCGGCGCGCTGGCCGGCTGGTTCCTCGGCTGCGTCCTCATCGCCGGAGGCGGGCCTGCGTTGTATGTCGCGCTCCTGATCTTCTTCGTGATCGGCACCCTGGCCACGAGACTCGGCTACTCAAGCAAGGCAGTTGCGGGACTGGCCCAGGAAGAGGGCGGACGGCGCGGGGCCGCGCACGCGTTTGCGAACGTCGGCGTCGCGGCGATTTGCGCGGTGGCGTGCTGGCGTGGACTCGGAGTCGTGCCTTTGTTCATGGGAATCGCAGCCCTGGCCACGGCTGCCGCCGATACGACGGCATCGGAGATCGGACAACTCTTCGGACGCAGGACGTTCCTGCCGTTGACATTCCGGCCGGTCGAGCGCGGCACCGAAGGCGCGATCTCGATCGAAGGGACGCTGGCGGGAATCGTGGCGGGACTGCTCGTGGCCATCGGCGGAACGGCGACGGCCGTGCATCACCTGCGCGCCGGCTTCACCGGCAGCCTGGTGATCGAGAAAGGACACGTGATCCTGGTGCTGACGCTGTGCGCGTTCGTTGGCTCCTACGTCGAGTCCATCCTCGGCAGCTGGAACCGGCGACACGGATCTCCCATCGCGAACGGCGCCCTGAATTTCGTCAACACCGCCCTCGGCGCGTTTCTCTTCTGGGTGTTGTGGCACTGGGTGCCGATGTTCGGCTTCGAGTTCTGAGAACGTGATTGAGTTGCCGACGGGTATCCTGTCGCCCAGGAAGCTCGCCTCACTGTGAATCGCGAGGACGTTCTCTTCTGGAGCCCAAGGAAGCTCGCCTCACTGTAAATCGCGAGGACGTTCTCTTCTGGAGCCCAGGAAGCTCGCCTCACTGTCAATCGTGAGGACCTTCGCCCCGCAACGCGGGGAGAAGGTGGCCGAAGGCCGGATGAGGGGCCGAAACTACCGAAGCGGGCGAAGACTAATGCCCGTTCCGCTGTGCAGCCCGGAATACAGGCCCGTTCTGCAGTTCGCCGACGATGCGGTCGAGGCCTTTGTTGCTCTGCAGCGCGACGTGCTGTGCGTACTCGTCGCAGACGGGGCAGAGCTGGCGGCTGAGGTCAGCATCCGGAACGCGCGTACCACACAGCCGGCAGGAGGAATCAGCGTTCGGTGCCATGTGTGACATTGTAGCATTCGCCATGCGCGCGGCTTGCCCGCGGCGCGCCTGGTATCGGAAGAAAATCAATGGCAAACGCGCTCAAGAAAATAGTTATTGTTGGACGCCCCAACGTCGGGAAATCGACTCTGTTCAATCGGTTAGCGGGCAAACGTCGCGCGCTCACGCACGACCTTCCGGGGATGACGCGCGATCGTCTCTCCGAGGTGATCACGCTTGACAACGGCCGGCGGTATGAGCTGACCGATACGGGTGGTCTGGAGTACGGAGACTCGCCGATGTCGAAGTTCGCTGGCGAGATCCGTGATCAGGCCCGGCGGGCGCTGGAGACCGCGGACTTCATCCTCTTCGTCGTCGACGGCGCGGCGGGAATCCTGACCGAGGATCGCGACATCGCGACGGAGTTGCGGCCGGCTGCCGATCACACACTGCTGCTCGTCAACAAGGTCGACCGCCGCGACGCCGAAGCGAACGTGCCCGAGTTCTACGAGCTCGGCTACGAACGGATGATGCCGATCTCGGCCGAGCACGGCGAAGGGATCGACGAGCTCTTCGACATCATCGGAGACGTCGTCCCGGAGGATTCGATCGAGGAGGTCGATGAGGATGACCTGGGGCCGATCCGCATCGCCATCATCGGCAGGCCGAACGTGGGCAAGTCGTCGCTCCTGAACCGGCTGGCGGCCGAGGAGCGGGCGGTGGTCTCGCCGATCTCGGGCACCACGCGCGACGCCATCGACTCCCAGATCGTCCGCAATGGACGGCAGTACCTCATCATCGACACTGCGGGCATCCGCCGGAAAGGTAAGACGCACGATGAGGCGGAAAAACTCTCCGTCATCTCCGCGCGCAAGGCGATCGAACGGTGCGAGATCGCCCTCGTGATGATCGACGCACTCGACGGAGTCACCGGACAGGACGCCACCGTGGCCGGTTACGCAGAGGACGCAGGCAAGGCAGCGATGCTGCTCGTCAACAAGTGGGACGCCGACGCTCACGAGCAGGACGATTACAAGAAGGTCGAAGAGGAGATCCGTTTCAAGCTGAAGTTCCTCCCGTACGCGCCCGTCGAGTTCATCTCGGCGAAGACGGGGCGGCGGGTCGAGAAGATCTTTCCTCGCATCGACGAGATCGTCGACGGCTATCGCAAGCGCTTTCCCACGTCGCAACTGAATCAGATCCTGGAGCGCGCCCTCGCTGCGCATCAGCCGCCGGCTGTGAAGGGCCGGCCACGCCGCTTCTACTACACGACACAGCTCAAGACACAACCGACGACGATCGCCCTCTTCTCGAACATGGACGACCCGCTGCACTTCTCCTACAAACGCTACCTGGAGAACCAGTTCCGCGAAGGGCTGGGTCTCGTAGGCTGCCCCATCCACCTGGTGCTGCGGGCCAGGAAGGGGATGAAGAAGGACTAGGGGGTTGGCCGCCAAGGGCGGAACGCAACCGTGTGAACGGGTCTGCCGCGAGGTGTTGCCATTGGAATGAGCCTCGACCCCTTCTCAGCAAGGCGTACCGTGAGGTTTGTAGCGTCCTTCCAGCACCTCGATTTTTTCCTCGAGCGAGAGCGACGAACCGATCGCGTCCAGCCGCTGGCCGTCGATCCATTGCATTGCGATGAACAGCCGCTCGCCCTCTTCCACGACATCGAAGACGCGGCAGACGTTCGGATGATCGACCCGCGCCTGAGCACGGGCCTCACGCAACAACCGTGCTCGATACCGCGGCCGGTCATCGCGAAGGAATTTGAGTGCGACCGGACGGCCAAGCTCGTAGTCGAACGCTCGGTAGACACTCCCGGCGCCGCCGCGTCCGGAGAGCGCATCGATCCGATAGCGCGGCGGGGGCACGGGAAACACCGGTGGCAGCTCGTGGATCAACGGCGCGTCCATTTGCAGATTCGCGGTGATCTATGATGCATCGTTCCCATTCAGGAAGTCGAACGAGGATTGAGCATCGATAGCCGCGGCAGAGGACAGCGAGGCGTTCGAATCAGCAGTTTCGCGGCTGCCGTATCCCGTGTTTGTCCTCGATGGCGCGAGCCGTCTTCGGGCGATGAATGGTCACGCGAAAGAACTCTGGGTCGTGGAGCGCCTCCACGAATCACAGATCGATCGTGCGCCGTCGCATCCGATCTCGCTGGTCATCCTCCAGCTTCGTGCGGACGGCAGCAGCAGTGAGGAGGCTCCGGTGCTGGAGCTCTCATCCGGATTGCGTTACGAGGTCATTCACTCGAAACGGTCGCCGAAAGGGGATGCCAGGTGGCTGATGCTGATGCTCCGCCCCTTTCCGACGGAGGTATCGGTTGATCCCGCAATCGTGCGCAAGCGCTGGTCGTTGACGCCGAAGGAAGCCGAGGTTGCCGCAGCGTGCATCATCGGGCGGACATCATCGGAGATCTGCGTTGCGCTATCGATCTCGCGGGAGACACTGAAGACGCACATGGCGAGACTTCTCGACAAGACGGATTGCGAGAACCGGTCGCAACTGATCGCCAAGTATCTGTTTGGAGGGTGAGTTTTCCGCCCCCCTACCGCGGGAATGCTTCCTTCACCCCTCCGTCCACCGGCAGCATCGCGCCGGTCGTCTTCGCGGAGCGGGGGCCTGCCAGGAACAGCGCGGCTTCGGCCACGTCGTCTGCCGTCACCTCCGTCTTCAGCAGCGTGCGGTTCTTGTAGAAATCGGGGAGGTTCTCGGAGGCGATCCCGTACGCCGTCGCGCGCATCTCCCGCATCTCGTCGCTCCAGAAGCGCGAGCCGCCGAAGATGGCGTCGGGGTTGAGCATGTTCGCGCGGATGCCGAACTCGCCCCCTTCCAACGCCACGATCCGGCACAGCTGCGCCTCGGCCGCCTTGCTCACGCTGTAGGCACCGAACTCCTTGCCGGGTGCCGTCACGTTCTTCGACGCATTGAAGACGATGCTGCCTCCCGTCTTCTGCTGCTTCATGATCCGCATCGCGGCACGGGCGACGAGGAAGTGTCCGCGGGCGTTGATGGCAAAGGCGCGATCCCAGTCGGCGGCCGGCAGCACATCGATGCTGCCGAACGAGGAGATGCCGGCGTTGCTGACGATGAGATCGACGCCGCCATAGGCAGTGATGGTCTGTGCAAACGCGTGTTCGACGGCGTCCTCGCTGCTGACGTCGAGTGGCACGGCCAGCGCGCGCCGGAGGCCGTGCTTCGCCACGATTCCGTTGGCCACCTCCGCAGCCAGCGAGAGATCGATGTCCGTGACGACGACGTGCGCTCCCTCTTCGGCGAACCGTTCCGCGCACGCGCGGCCGATGCCGCTGGCCGCGCCGGTGATGATCGCCACCTTCCCGGCCAGCTCTTTCTCCTTCGGCAGCAGCGTCAGCTTGTAGAGCTCCAGCGGCCAGTACTCCGCGTGAAAGGCGTCGTGATCATTCAACGTCTCGTAGCCACCCGCGCCCTCCGCCCCTTCGAGGATGCGCAGCGTGTGACGATAGATGTCACGGACGATGCGTGCCCCGCGCGCGTCCTTGCCCGCGGTCCACATCCCCACGCCCGGAACGAGCACGACGCGCGGATGCGGATCGAGCATCGCGAACTCGGTGGCGTGGGCAGCGTAGTGAGCGCGGGAGCGTTCGACATAGGTACTGAGCGCGTGCGGCACATCGTCGCCGCCTTCGAGAAAGAGAGGGAAGCGTCTCGTGTATAGGAGATGATCCGGCGTGGCCGGACCGATCTGCGTGAGGCGTTTCGCGTCGGCACGGCTGAGGAAGCGAAGAACCTCATCGCTGTCATCGAGCTCCAGGATCACCGATCGATTCGCGCCAAGGACGCCTCGGATGACTGGAGCGAGCGCGATGGAGCGCTGGTCTGACGAACGGAGGCCGGACTCGCCAGTCGGCGTTCTTTCGTGACCACGTTCTTGCGGGCCGTCGGCTTGAACAGCCCGGCCTGCGTACTCCTCTGCCTTGGTCACGAGCGCGATATGCCGCTCGTACGCGTCGCGCGAGTCGGCGCCCCACGTGATGAGTCCGTGATTCATCAATACCAGCCCCTCGGCCTCGGGCTGCTTTGCGAACGCCTCGGCCACGTCGCGGCTGAGCCGGAATCCCGGGCGGCGGTAGGGGACGGTGATCACCGCGTCACCGAAGCAGGCCCGCACCGTCGATTCGCGGCCGCGGGTATTCGTCAGTGCCAGGATGGCGTCCGCATGCGTGTGCAACACGGCGCGGGCGGGGAGAAACGCATGGAGCAGCGTCTCGATCGACGGGCGCGCGCTGGCGGGATCGACGAGACAGCGCGCGAGGTAGCCGACCATCTCCTCGTCGGTCATCTCGCCGTCGCGGGTCCGCAGAGGCTCGATGTAGTCGAGACGGACGGCCGGGAACTGTTTCGGCACGATCGTCTTCATGTCGCTGCCGCTCGACTTGATGAACATCACGTCGATGGGACGGCCGAGGAGGTCGGTGCCGCGCGATTTAACGCTGTTGTTGCCGCCACCCCAGAGGACGAGTGCTTCCTCCGCGCCGACGAGGCGCGACTGATAGACGAGTTGATCGACATCGTTGTCAGGCGTCTCCGCCCAGCGGGTTTTCATGCCGCGTATTATCGACATTCTCGGGGCGCGCGGTGGTGCGGTTTGCCGATTGCGGGGTTGCGTGGTCTCGCGGTTGGGCGGTCTCCCAAGTCCTCCAGGGTTCCTTCACGCGGCCTCCCATCGCGAGGGCCTTCGCCCCGCTTGCCGGGAGAGAGTGGCCGAAGGCAGAATGAGGGGTCGTGCGCAAGCACCCGCCGGCGAGGCCGCCCGCGCCCACCGGCATCCGGTTATCCGCAATCCGATTTCCCCGGCGACGCGAATCTCCGATGCCCGGTGCTACACTCGGCCTCTCTCAACAAGGGGGCTGTACATGCGTCTCGTCGCGGCGGCGTTGGTGGTCCTTTTTCTCGTTGCCCTTCCTGCCTTCGCGGTGGACCTCGGTCGCGCCGAGGGCGTTCTCACGATCGACGGAACGAAGATCCCGCTGAACTACTCGTACGCCATCGCGAAGCAGAAGAACCAGCTCAGCGATCGCAAGGAGATGACGCGGATCATCCTCACCGAGAAGCCGCTTCCCGAGAATGCGAAGCTGGCCGAGCTCGACGATTCGCTGCCGGGCGACCTGAACGGCGTGATCATCGCGATCGACAAACAGGGGCGCGTCGGCCACGTGGCGATCCAGCATCCGAAGGGCAGTTACGACGGCGGCTACTTCGAGGGAATCCCCGACTACGAGTTCAAGCAGAAGAAGGGTGACGGCGGCACGATCGGTGGCAACGTTTCGTCGATGCGCGTGAAGACGAACACGATGACGTTTTCCTTCGACGCAACGTTCGCGGCAGCACTGCGATAAACGTTACACTTCGCCGTCGAATGGCACTCTTCACCTCTGATGTCGGCGAGGCGGTCAAGCGCCTCGCTGCGAAAACGTACGCAACCAACGAAGAACGCGACGAGCTGCTCGCCAGGATCGAGGCGGCGGAGGGCGTCAAGGCGCGCGACGTCGTCTGGATGCTTTTCCGTCCCGATCGCGCCCTGCGTGAATCCGCCGCGCGTGTGCTCACGCGCCTCCGCGACGCCGAGACGCTCGACGTCTTCATCGGTGAGTCAAAAGGAAAACCCGAGCAGGCGCTCCGTGCCGCCGCCGCCGCGTTCTTTGCCCTCGGCCTTCCCGGCACGGACGCGCGCTTCGTGCAATTGCTCACGCCGCCGGTGAAGGAGACGAAGGAAACGCGCGAACTGCAGGAGGCCACGCGGCGTCTGCTGGCTGAGGCGCCGATGTCGCGGCAGCTGGAACCGCTGCTCTGGCAGCTGGCTTCGACCGGCGGCGACGAACGGCTGCCCTTCATCAACCGGGTCGCGACCGCGGACGTCGACGAGAACGCGTCGCGCCGCTGGCGCCGTCTGGCTGCCGATCCGAACCCCGCGGTGCGCGACAAGGCCATCGAAGTCCTGGCCACGAAGGCGCCTCAGCTCTCGCTCGATCTCCTCATCGAAGCGCTTCCGAACGCCGGCTATGGCGTGCAACAGATCATCGTCGACGCGATGTCGAAGATGGCGGCCGGACAGGGCGCAGCCTTCGCCGACCGTCTGCTTCCCGCGCTCGCCTCGGGCGACGCGTCGACGCGCACCGCGGTGCTGAAGATTCTGCTCGGCATCGGCGATCCGGCCGGCGTGATCAAACGCTACATCCGCTTCTCCAGCACGCTGGCTGGTTTCGTCCGCGACCGTGCGCTGGAGTCGTTGCGCGAATTCGGCGCCGCACTCATCGAGCCGGTGATCGAGTTGTTGCACGATCCCGATCCCGACACGCGCTCCGGCGCCATGGCCGTTGCCGGCGGCTTCGATGACGTCCGCATCGTCCCGGCCACGATTCAGCTGCTGAGCGATTCCGACTGGTGGATTCGCATCTCGGCAGCCGACACGCTCGGCCGCCTCAAGGATCCGCGCGCGGTCGAGGCGCTCGTCGGTGCCCTGGCGGATCCCGATTTGAAATGGGCGGCGGTCGAAGCCCTCAGGCGGATCGGCGATCCGCGCGCACTCCCTGCTCTGGGACGGATGCTGGGCGATCCCGCGCCGGATGTTCGCATCGAAGTCATGCAGGCGCTGAAGCATTTCCAGCATCCGCAGGTGCGCAATGCGCTGACCAGCGTGGCGCAGAACGACGCGGATCGAGGCGTCCGCACCCATGCGCTGGAGATCCTCGACGAACTGGCCGCCAAAGATCAGAGCGCGCAATCGGGCGTGGACGCGATCCGCAAGGCGGCTCTGACGGTCTCCGGATCGCAGGGCGAGCCGCGCCTGAACACGATGCTGATCGCCACGCGCAATCAGGGCGCGTCGGATTTTCACCTCGCCGTCGGTTCGCCGCCTATCGTGCGCGTGGCCGCGGACCTCCTGCGCGCGCAGGGCGAGCCATTTACCGCGGCACAGACCGAGGCCATGCTGAAGGAAGTGCTGACGCCGCCGCAATGGACGACGCTGGAGACCCAGCATCAGCTCGACTTCTGTTACGTGATCCCGCAGGGTGGCCGGTATCGCGCGAATGTCTTCTTCGATCATCGCGGCTACAACGCGGTCTTTCGGGTCATCCCCGAAAAGCCGCCGACGATCATCGAGCTCGGTCTGCCCGCCCATCTCGCCGAAATCGCCGACTATCACCAGGGACTCGTTCTCGTCTGCGGCCCCTCGGGTTCCGGCAAGTCGACGACGCTGGCGGCGCTGGTGAACCTCTTCAATGAGACGCGCAGCGACCACATCCTGACGATGGAGGACCCCGTCGAGTTCGTCCATCCGTTCAAGAACTGCCTCATCAACCAGCGCGAGGTGGGCACGCACACCGTGTCGTTCGCCCGCGCGCTGCGGGCGGCGCTGCGCGAAGACCCCGACGTCATCGTCATCGGCGAACTGCGCGACAACGAGTCGATCACGCTCGCTCTGACCGCTGCCGAGACGGGCCACATCGTCCTCGGCACGCTCAACTCGACGAGCGCACCAAAGGCCATCGACCGGATCCTCTCGAGTTTTCCTGCAGATGAACAGCCGCAGATCCGCGCGTCGCTCTCCGAGTCGCTCAAGTACTGCATCGCGCAACGCCTGTTGCCGTCGAAAGAGGCGCGGCGTCAGGTCGCGGCATTCGAAGTGCTCAAAGGGACGAACAACATCGGCACGATGATCCGCGACGAGAAGACGTATCAGATCTACTCGGCGATGCAGATCGGGCGCTCGCTCGGGATGCAGACGTTCGACGAAGCACTGAAGGACCTGCTGAGGCGCGACCAGATCACCGCCGAGACGGCCTACATGGCCGCGCTGAAGAAGGAAGATTTCGAGGCGATGGTCAGCGCCGACTTCATCGCCAGAGGGAAGGCGTAATGGCCGCGCAGAAGATCGACCGGTTCCTGAAGCTGATGAACGATCGCGGCGCGTCCGACTTTCACATGACTGTCGGCAGGCCGCCGATGTTGCGCGCGTCCGGCGCGATGGAGTCAATCCGCTATCGCACGCTGACCGAAGGCGACTTCAACGACATGATGCGGCCGGCTACGCCGGAACGGGTGTGGAACGAGTACGTGAAAACGGGCGACGTCGACTTCTCGTACGAGATTCCGGGCGTGGCCCGCTATCGCGTCAACCTCTTCCGCCAGCAGCGGGGAGGGGGGGCCGTCTTCCGCATCATCCCCACGAAGATCATGACGCTCGAGCAGCTCGGGCTGCCCGATCAGGTGCGCCGCATCGCGTCGATCCGCAGCGGACTGGTGCTGGTCACCGGTCCCACGGGATCGGGCAAATCGACGACGCTGGCCGCGATCATCGATCTCATCAACGAGACGCGCGGACTGCACATCATCACGATCGAAGATCCGATCGAGTTCGTGCATCCCAACAAGAAATGCCTCGTGCATCAGCGCGAAGTCGGCTCGCATGCGAAGTCCTTCGCGGAAGCGTTGAAAGCGGCCGGACGCGAAGACCCCGACGTGATCCTCGTCGGCGAGATGCGCGACCTGGAGACGATCAGCATGGCGCTCTCCGCGGCCGAGCGCGGCACGCTCGTGTTCGGAACGCTGCACACCAACAACGCCGCCAAGACGATGGACCGCATCATCAGTGTCTTCCCCGCCTCCGAGCAGGAAGGCGTCCGCAACGTCCTCGGCGAAACCATCCGCGGCGTCGTCGCGCAGCAGCTCATGCCCAAGGTCGGCGGTGGTCGCGTCGCCGCGCTGGAGATTCTCTTCGCGTCGCCGGCCATCGGCAACATGATCCGCGAGGGGAAGACGTCGCAGGTCACGAGCGCGATTCAGACAGGCGTCAAAGAGGGGATGGTCGACATGGATACGTCGATCCGCCGCTTGTACCAGGACGGCAAGGTGAGCGGCCGTGCCGCCTACGACAAGGCCATCGACAAGGAACAGTTCAAGGATTTGCTGGACAAGCCGTCGTGATCGGCCTATTTCCAGCCTTGTCATCCTGAGCGAAGCGAAGGATCTCAAGTTGCGCATCTTGAGATCCTTCGCTTCGCTCAGGATGACAAGGCTGACACTCTGGCCGCTTTTCCACTGCTGATGAATCCCGGCCGGTCGACATTCGTTGAGGGCAAACCCAAGCAGCGGCATGGCACACCTCGGCACGAGGGCACCCGGGCAACCTCGCCAACTCCAACCCGCGCATCACCGCGCCTTCAGCAGCGTCTCCATCTTCGCAAACCGCTCGAGCATCTCGGTGTAGATGCGGTCGGTCTTCTCGTG
This sequence comes from Thermoanaerobaculia bacterium, assembly GCA_038244715.1. Taxonomy (GTDB): domain Bacteria; phylum Acidobacteriota; class Thermoanaerobaculia; order Gp7-AA8; family Gp7-AA8; genus JADGNZ01. Next base: position 166,426 of record JBBRTE010000008.1, on the reverse strand, counting down.
CAGGTGCGCTACCTCCAGCTCGGCCTTGATGTTGACTTCGTACTCGACGTCGGAGCGGACGTGGTCTTTTTCGGCCTGGCGGTTCTGGCTGATGAGCACGAAGCAGGAGAGGAAGATCGCTTCGAGGGAGACGATCATCGTCAGCAGTCCGAACGGATAGGGATCGAATGCGGTCACGCCGAGGTGAAGGGTGTTGAGGGCCACCCAGACGATGAACCAGAGGCCGTTGAGGATCAGGAAGGGCATGCTGCCGCTGAACCAGGCGATCCAGTCCGCGATCTTCTGCAGCGTGCTCAGATTTTCCTCGACCTCGATGTTGACGTTGCGCGAGACGCGTGTCTGGAGCAGCTCGTCCGCCTTGCGGGTCATGTGTCCGACCGCGGCCAGGAGTCGCACGGCCGACTCCGGGGTCTTCTGAAAGAGGAGCAGCAGGTCGTCGCGGTCGAGCTCCAGCAGGACGGTGTCGACGAGAGCGAGCGCCGTCGCCGTTCTGGCGCCTCGATCGAGGAGGGCCAGCTCACCGAAGATCTCCCCCTCGCGCGCGACGGTGAGCACGATCTTCTGCCCGGCGGTGTCCTTGATGAACAGCTCCACTTCGCCATCGCTGACGACGAACAACGACTCGCCGGGCTCGCCAGCCTGAAAGAGCGTCGGTCCTGCCGCCAGCTCGAGGCGGTCGACGACGTTCGCCAGCTGCAGGCGATCTTCCGGCGTCAACTGTTCAAAGAGCTCGTTCTTCGCGAGCATCTCCGGATCACAAGGCATACGTTCCTCCGCGTTGGTGTGAGGGGAGTGTAACGGGTGACGTAAGGGGTCAGGTTGAAAGTTGAACGTGACAGAGCTGCAGAGGCTGGTTCCTGCACCATGCAAATTCCGGCACACTGACCCCTTTGCGCGATCCCTTGATCTGTTCGGTCAGCCCGGCGATAGCGCATCGACCCATGTCGGCGCCACGGAAGCCCTCACAACGAGTCACGAATCGTGACTCGCGTTCTAACTGCAGAGCTGTGGAAGGAGCGGGCGCTATCACGACGGAGCATGACCGCCGTCACCCGGCGCATCGAACGCACCGCATAGCGTCTCATTGACCGAGTTCCGAGACGGCAACTGGTTGAAGAGTTTCGTCTTATGGCAACGATCGTGCTGTGGCTATCGATGAAGGACCGAGCCTCCCGCGCCACAACAGCTCTTACCCCCGGCACCTGCCCGGGACCCGCCCGGCACCGAACGCGGCCTGCCATCGACGATGGCGCACTACGGAGCTGCATCCGACCTTTGTTCGTCAGCACATCGCCGGCTCCCTTTCGCAATGGGGGCCGGCTTGAACGGATCCCGGTTCGACGCCGGGTTGAAGTCAACCATCAACGATCACAGGAGACCCCAATGCCAGTCATGGAAGTTTCGCATCCGACCACCAAATCCACGGCGAGCGCCACCACAACGATGAAGGCGCTTGTCTATCACGCTCCCGGCAAGTACGGCTGGGAAGACAAACCGCGTCCGACGATTCAACAGCCGACCGACGCGGTCGTGCGCATCACCACGTCGACCATCTGCGGAACCGATCTGCACATCCTCAAGGGAGACGTTCCGGCCGTGACTGACGGCCGTATCCTGGGCCACGAGGCCATCGGCGTCGTCGAAGAGATCGGCGCTGGCGTGACGAAATTCAAGGTGGGCGACAAGGTCATCGTGTCCTGCGTCACGGCCTGCCTCACCTGCGACTTCTGTAAAAAGCAGATGTACTCCCACTGCCGCCACGGCGGCTGGATCCTCGGCTACAAGATTGACGGAACCCAGGCCGAATACGTGCGCACCCCCTTCGCCGACGGCAGTCTCTACAACCTCCCGGCCGGTGCCGATGAAGAGGCGATGGTCATGCTCAGCGACATCCTGCCGACCGGCTTCGAGTGCGGCGTGCTCAACGGCCAGATCAAGCCGGGCGACACCGTGGCCATCGTCGGCGCAGGCCCAGTCGGTATGGCCGTGTTGTTAACGGCACAGTTCTATTCACCCGCGGCGATCTTCATGATCGACCTGGACGAGAACCGCCTCAAGGTTGCAAAAGAACTGGGAGCGACGCATCTCATCAACAGCGGAACTGGCGATGTGGCGGAACGAATCCTGGCGTTCACGGACGGCGCCGGCGTCGATGTCGCCATCGAAGCGGTCGGCGTGCCGGCGACGTTCGAGATCTGCCAGAACATCGTCGCGGCCGGTGGCCGGATTGCGAACGTAGGCGTGCACGGCAAGCCCGTCGAACTGCACCTCGAGAAGTTGTGGGATCGCAACATTGCCATCACGACCCGCCTCGTCGACACCGCGACGACCTCGATGCTGCTCAAGATCGTCCGCTCGGGCAAGCTCCAGCCGGCCAAGCTCGTCACGCACCGCTTTGCGATGAACGACATCATGAAGGCCTATGCAACGTTTGGAAATGCTGCCAAAGAAGGCGCCCTGAAGGTCGTCCTCACAAACACTCCTCGCTGACCCCACGCTTCAAATCTCTCTGCACGCCAGCCCCGGTGCCCTTCGCACGGGGCTGGCTGTTCAGAAAGCCACGCAGAGCCAGGTTCACTACTGCGACGGAACGTACGTCGGGTCGGCCGTGCGATTGTCTACGACGGAGGCAAACGCGGCTACACGGCCCGTTCCTCCGACGACTTTGGCGGTGATCCGGCCATTGTAAACAGTGCCCAGGCCGAGAGACTTGAGAATGCCGTTCTGCTGCAGATACTGGCCGGAGCCGAGTGGAACGGAGACCTTTGTAGCGACCTTGGAATCGGGCGTGAAGGCCTGCAACTCGACGGTCACGGGATTGCCGGTCACTTCGACGAGGCCGAGGTTTGTACGGAATGCCGGCGACTCCTCGAGTTGCACGACCTGCAATGCGCGATCTCCGTTGCCGACCGCATCAGCCGAGGTCACTGCGGGGATGAACTGCCCGAACGTTCCACCGTTCGTCTTGTCGCGGCTGTACGTGCGTGCAGTGAGGATGAGTTGTGAGTCATTCGCCGTGGTGGCCACGACTGAGCCGCCTCCGGTCGTGTTGAACAGGGTCGGCAGGACGTTGTCGATGGCCAGCGTCTGGCCCGCGGCGATGGTCCGTATCTGGTTCCCAACCGTGCCGCCGGTGAAGGCCAGCGTGACGTCAACGGACGACGCGCCGCCGTTGTAGATGCGCATGTCGGTGTGGAAGTTCGAGAACGAGCTGTCGAACTCCGCCACGCCGGGAACGACGAACCGTTTCGCCGAGATCCTCGACGGGTCGGCCGGGAAGACGAGCAGCGGATCCGTCGTCGTGTTGTCGAGCACTGAGGCATACGCGCTGACGTGGCCGCTGTCGCTGGTCACTTTCACCTCGACGCGGGCGTCGGCGATGTTGGGGAGAGTGACGCCGTTGACGTTGAAGAACGAGTCGAGCTTGATCTGCTGCGATTCGTACGACTGCAGGCTGTAGGCGCGTTCGGTGATCTTGTTGCCGGCGTCGGCGAACAGAGAGACCACGAAGTTGACCGGCTGTCCCGAGCCTTCCACGAATCCAAGGTTGGTGCGGAAGCCCGAGTTCGTGCTGCTTTGGGAGACTTGCTGGAGCGAGATCTTCGAGGTGTCGCTCTTCGCCAGGAAGTTCACCAGCGGTAAGGCCGGGATGAACTGGCCGAATGTCCCCAGCGAAGTGACGCTGTAAGTGCGGCTGGCTGCGACCGTGGCCAGCGTGATGTTCACGGGATCCTTCCCGGCGAAGTTGGTGGGACGGATCTCCAGCGAGCCGATGCCCGCCTCACCGTTCACACCCGACCCGAACCAGTCTTTCACCACGTCGTTGAGCGCCTTCGTATCGCCCGGGTTGACGCTGAATGCGATCTGCTTTCCGGTCTGTGTACCGTCGGTATTCGCAGGCGTAAACGTGACCTGATAGCTGATCGACTGTGCCGCGGTGTTCGTAATGCGCAGGTCGGAGACGAACCGCGTCCCGATGCCGTCCGCGTGCGCGACCGCGGGAATGAGCAGCGCGTTGAATCCGCCGTTCGGGTTCTTGCCTCCCGGTGTGACCGGCGCGACGACGCTGACCGACACCGGTACGTTGATCGGTGCCGGCGGATCGCCGAGGATGCCGGCCTTTCCGGCCGCCAGCGTGCGGTTGATGATCACCGTGGCCTGCGTCGATCCCACATCCAGCTGCGACGTGTCGATCGTCGCGGTGACCGTCGCACCCTCGGCTGGGAGCGGGCCGCTCGACGGCGTGATGGTGATGAACGGCTTGTCGGAGCTGACCGAGAACGTGTCCCCCGTGGCCAGCGCGTTCTTGCCAACCTTCTGCACGGCCGGGACGAAGATGTTCTGCGTGATGTTGCAGCTCGTGCAGGGGAGCTGTGCGAAGTTGAAATTCGAGTTCGTGGGCGGCTGCGGAGCGGTCACGAGCACGCTGCTGGTCGGGGAGTACGTTCCGAAGCTGCCTCCGCACAGCGGCGCGGCGTGGACGCGGTAGTAGAAGCGTGTGTCGATCGCGACCGAATGCGTGAAGGACCGGGACGGCGTGGTCGTCGAGAAGGTCTGCGCGTCGCTAAAATCGGATTTTGTCGCTTCCTGCAACTCGTACTGCGAGTCGAGCTGCGAGTTGCCGTTCCACGAGACGCTGAACTGCGTTCCGCTGAACACCGTCGGTGGAACCGTCATCGTCAGCACGCGCGGTCCGCACGCCGTGGTTACCGTCACCGTGTTGCTGTTCGTGCTCCCGCAGGCGTTCGTCACCTTCACCCAGTAGTTCGTCGGTCCGACGTTCACGATGTTGGACGTGAAGACCGGGCAGGTGGCGCCGGAGACGGGATTCGACGGATCACCCGAGGAGGCGCGATACCACTGATACGACGTGGCATTCGTAGCCAGGACGGAGATCGAGAAGGTCTGGCCGTTGATGAGCGAAACGCTCTGCGGCTGCGTGACGATGACCGGGGCCGTGCACTGCGGCACGGTGACGGCGACGACGTCGCTGTCCGTGTTGCCGCAGTTGTTCGTGGCCCGCACCCAGTAGTTCGTCGTCACCGTGATCGGAGAGGTGATGAGGACGGTGCCGAAGTTGAAGTACTCATCCGCGGCCAGGATCTGCGCGAGGAGGTCTTCGTTCGTCGCACCGCCGAGGAGCGCAGCCGTCGACGAGGAACGCTCGAGAGAGGTCGGGCTGCGCCGCAGGATCCGCGTGAAGTACTGGTCCACGCGCCGCCCGTCCGCCTCGCCCGAGGTGAGGACGGCCATTCCGACGCTCATCCGCGAGCTGCTCGCCAACAACGTCGAGAACGTGCTCACCTCGGATCCCGACGGTGAGCGGCCGAGGACGTCGTTGAAGATGCGGTTGATCCAGCCTGCGTTCGTCCCGCCGGCCAGTGCGAAGTATTCGGGCGACGCGGCGATCTGCGCTTCGATCTGCTCGTCCGTCAAGCTCGCCGCGAACGCCGGCAGCCAGAAGCTCACCTCGCCCGCGGAGATCGGGCGGTGGAGGAAGATCGCGTAGTAGTCGGTCAGCAGTTTCGTCCGGTATTCAAGCGAGCTGAGGAAGCTGCCGGCGACGCTCGTGCGCGTCGCTCCTCCCGTCAGAAGAGCGGTGTAGACGGCGGCTTCCGGCCCGGATGGCGTCCGGCCGAGCAGGTCGACGAAGACCTGGCTGACCCAGCGGTCGTTCGAGGGACCCGAACCACTCACGGGCGTGGAGGTATCACCCGCGGCTCCCTTGAACCACTGGTACGAGGCCGCGCCGGTGGCGAAGGCGAAGAGGAAGGTCTGGGTTCCGGAGACGATCGTCGTCGGAGACGGCTGGACGGTGAACGCCGGCTTCGGGCAGCCGGCCACGTTGACTGTCGCTGTGACGACGTTCGTGAATGCGGTGCCACAGGTGTTGAGGATCCGGAGGTAGTAGGACGTCGTCTGCGTCAGCGCCGGAGTGGTGAAGGATGGCGCGTTCGCTCCGACCGGATTGCTCGTGTCGCTGATGCTGTTGCCGCGGAACCATTGGTAGGAGAAGGGCGTGGTTCCGCCAGCAGAGGCGTTGAAGGTCGCAGTGCCGCCGGAGCTGATCGTCTGCGAGCCTGGCTGCGTCGCGACGAAGACGGGCGTGCAGCCGGGTCCGACGGGCTGCGGTGCGACGCTGGTCCCAGCGGAGACATTGCCGCAGGCGCTCGTCGCGCGGACCCAGTAGTCTTTGGCCACGGTGATCGGAGGCGTGGTGAAGGTGTTGCTGTTCGTACCGACCGGGTTGCTGGTGTTGCCGAGGGTGCCGTCGAACCAGGCGTAGGTCAGCGTGCTGTTGCCGCCGTTGACTGTGGCAATGAGCGTGGCGGTCTGGCCGGAGGGATAGGTACCTCCGCCGGAGATGGAGACGGAGTTGGGGGGCGAGCAAACGGGGCCACTGCCGTACACGGTATCGACGGCGTCCTTGTCCCACTGCTGGAGGCTGGTCTGGGTTACCGAGGCAGACATCACGGCGACGGAGGCGAAGGGAGTCCCCTGATCGGAGTGGCGGAATCCGATCGCGTGGCCGAGCTCGTGAACGATCAGCTGGTCGAACACACCAGCCGACACATTGGGTTGGACAAAGATGTCTGCTCCGATGATGCCTACGAAGGTCTCGCCCGCAAACGTGTGGGTGCTGTTTCCATATCCCAACGTGCAGGCGAGCGCGCTGTCGCAGATCCCTGGCGGGTTTGGGTTCGTCGTGGCGAGATAGATGAAGATGCTGTTTTGGCCATCCGCGGTTGATGCGGTCGTAGTTCCAGCCGGCGTCAACGTGATGTTTGCTGCAGGATCGTTGGTCCATGCCGCTGCGCCAGCCGCGATTCCGGCGGTCGTGCTGTACGGCATCGAGGAGTTGGTGAGGATTGGTACGGATAGTCCCGTGTCACCGTGCTCCCAGCGCACCGGGATCCCGACGGTTCCGTTGGTGGTGAGGCAATAGGCCGACGCTGCCGTCAGCGCTCGTGGCCGCAGCGCGCTCGTGACCGGTGTCAGCTTCCTCACATACGACGTGCTCGTGACCGCTCCCTGCGACGCGTCGCGCACGAAGCGCGCGAAGGCGTCGGCGTTGCGTGCCGGATCGTCCGGCAGTTCGGAGACGTCGCGGACGACGACCGACTCGCCGTTCGCAGCGCGCGTGAACGCAAATTTGCCCACGGCCATCGACGTCGTGAAGTACGTCCCGTCGCCGCGGTGTTTCAGAAACGCCAGGACGCGCTCGCCAGGCCGGTACGTCGCGGAGTCGGCGATGAAGGTGACGCGGTCTCCAACGGAGCCGCCGAACTCGCTGACCGTGATCATCCGATCGACCGTTCCCTTGAGCGTCTCCTCGACGTCGAAACGGTAGTCGGTGACGATGTAGCCGTCCGGACGCATGTGCGCCGAGGCGTCGCGCACCGTGGCGACGACGACGGCTGCAGAGCGGTCGACGAGCTGACGGTCCGTCGACGGTTCGAAGACGGTGGCCGAGGCGGCCGAGACAATCAGGAACGACACTGCGGTGATGAGCGATATCTGCTTCAAGGGCGAGACCTCACTTTAGTTTTTGCGCGGCTGGAAGGCGCGATGGATCGAACGATTCGGTTACTTATTTGAATGAGCGCATCATTGTAATGGAGAGCAATCTGATTCGGAAACAGTTCGGGCGCTGTGACCAGAGGCACAAGATCCTCGGGCCGAAGGGGGAGAATCATCGTGTGCCTCAGAACATACCCCCTCATCCAGCTGTCGGCCACCTTCTCCCCGCAAGCGGGGCGAAGGACCTCGCGATGGGGGGACGCGCGAGCGTCGGATACCTCCGATCGGTGGGGTGCCGGCGACCTCGCCGGTGGGTGCTCGAACCGCTGCCATTGCTCGTTTCGGCGCGCGGAGGCGCGCCTTTGGACTGCGGCGGCGCGAGCTGCCGCTTTCCGAGACAAAGACACGCACTCCCTCCCTCCCAAAGCGGTGGCCATGCCACCGCAGTCCAAAGCGCTGCGCGCGAACTTGCGTTTCTCGCCCTCATACTCGCGATGCTCGTCGCGCTCCCGTTGAGCGCCCAATCCCCCCAACGCGGCGGCGCACTCCCGCAGCCGCTGCCCCTCTTTCCCCTCAGTAACTGGTGGAACACGGACATCACCTCAGCTCCCGTCGATCCGAAGAGTGCGGCGTTCATCGCGGACATCGGCACGTCGCGCGGCATGCATCCCGACTTCGGCGGCGACAACAGCGACGATCCCTCGTCACCCATCTACGGGATGCCATACGTCGTCGTTTCCGGCAGCCAGCCGTTGTTGCCGGTGACCTTCGACTACGCAGACGAGAGTGACCTGGCCGCCCCCGGCCGCCCGCCCGGGTATCCGATCCCGGACGAAGCGAAGACGCAGCAGAAATGGATCGAGGGTGGGTTGGCGGGTGGGGATCCGAGCGCGGATGGGGACCGGCACATGCTCCTGGTCGACCGCGACAACCGCATCCTCTACGAGCTTTACGCGCTGCATTGGACCGGCACGAACTGGACCGCCGGTTCGGGCGCGACGTTCCCGCTCGATTCGAATGCGCGCCGTCCGGATGGCTGGACGAGCGCCGATGCCGCCGGTCTGGCGATCCTCCCCGGGCTCGTGCGCTACGACGAGGTGGTTGGCAGCGCGCCGATCAACCATGCCTTCCGCGTCACCGTCCGCCATTCGAACGGCTACGTGTTCCCCGCGTCGCACCGCGCCGGATCGGCCTCGACCGCCCTTCCGATGGGCGCACGCCTGCGGCTGAAGGCATCGAAGGATCTCTCGTCGTTCTCCGAACCGCTGCGTCGCATCTTCCAGGCGATGAAGACCTACGGACTGATCGTCGCCGACAACGGCAGCGACCTCTACGTGACAGGAACCTACGACACGCGCTGGGACAACGACATCCTGAATCCGGCCTTCTCGGCGATCAAGGCCAGCGACTTCGAGGTCGTGCAGCTCGGCTGGCAGCCATCGGCAACGCGATCAAGATCCCGCGCAGTCAGGCACTAGGCGAAAGGAAACACAACGTTTCGCGCGAAGCGCTGTGGAGTGCGGTGGCGCAGAAAGCGGGCTGCGAGCTTCACCCAAGAGTGAACACAACCTTTCGCGCGAAGCGCTTTGGACTGCGCGTGGCGCAGCCACCGCTTTGGGCGGGTGGTTCGGGATCGCTGGTCGCGGCGGAAAAGCGGCGGCCTCGCCGCCGCAGTCCAAAGGCGCGCATGCGCGCGCCGAAACGAGCATCAGCCGCAGCGGCCTGAGCGGGTCCGATCGCCGTCCCTACTTCGTCCGCTTCACATACTCTGCATCGATCCCGTGGATTCTCATCTCGACGAGCTTCTCGACCGGGATGTTCGCGTATCCCGCGCTGCGAAGATCACGGATATAACTGGGTGATACGCCGTGAATGCGCATGGCCACGAGATCCTCGGCGCTGAGGTTCGGATAGCCAAGCTCACGGAGATCGCGGACGTAATCGACGGATGCGCCATGGATCCGGAGCGCGACGAGGTTGTCGGCGTCGAGCTCGCGGACGCCGAGGTCCTTCATGCCCTGAATGAAGGCGGTGGAGACACCGTGGATGCGGAATGCGACCAGCTGTTCGCCGTCGGTCTTGTAGCCGAGCGTGATGAGATCGCGCGCGAACTGCGGAGTGGCGCCGTGGATGCGGAACGCGACGTACTGATCTAGGTCCTCGCGGTAGCCAAGCGCCTGCATCTCCCTGATGAACGAGGCGGAGACGTCGTGCAGCGCGAGGGAGAAGAGCGTCTCCTCGTTCAGGTCGCTCGACGCTACAACGAGGGTGCGCAGAGTATTGGCGTACGCGGCGTTCGGCTCGAAGGTGAACCGTCCCACGCCGTCGCCGCGGACGAATGTGCCGGTGAAATGCAGCGAGCCGGCATCGCGTACGAGGCGGAAGTCGACGGGCGTGCCGGCGGCTGCATCGATCTGCGCCGCGGTCAGACCGGTGAACGTTGTTCGATCGACCGGATGACTGTTCTGATTGTGATCGCTGACGAGCGTCATCTGCAGTTTGCCGCTGTCGGCCGGCGTCAGTCGCCAGGCGCCGTGCGTCTGCGCGGCGCGAGCGGTGAACGCGGCGAGAAAGAAGAAGAGGGCGAGGGCAAGGTAGCGGCGCATGCGATGTCTCCTTTCGTCGGAACTACTTCACCTTGTACTTGGCGAGATCGCGGATGAAGTCGGCGTTGACGCCCATCGCCGCCATGCGGGCCAGGTCCTTCACCGAGAGGCTCGTGTAGCCAGCGTCGTTGAGTGACTTGATGAATTCCGGGGTGATGTTCTGCGCGCGCAGCTCGACCAGCTCGTTCGCCGTGAGGTGTCGGTAGCCGGCGTCCGCGAGCTGTTTGACGTACGCGGGTGAGACGCCCATCGCCCGCAGGCTGGTGAGCTGACGGGTGGTGAGGTCGGAGTAGCCGGCCGCACGCATCTGCGACACGTATTCGCCGGTGACACCGAGGGCGCGAAGCTCGACGATGTCGCGGGGAGTCTCGAACTTGATCCCTGCGTCGTGAAGGCCACGGAGGTACTCTGGTGTGACGCCCATCGCTTTCATCGAGGCGATGTCGTCGAGAGACAGCTCGCCGAGTCCAGCGCTGCGCATCGCGTCGATGTAGGAGGGGGTCACTCCGGAGGCGCGAAGCTCGATGAGGTCGTCGACCGTAAGCTTGCCGCTCTCCCCGATGCGGTGGTGGCGGCGGCGCGATCCCGGCGCATCCGGCGCGAGGGTCGCTTCGGCACCTTCCCACCGGCTCGCGTCGATGGCTGCTAGCGCCGGCAACACGGCGCGCGGTGCGATAGCAATCATCGGACGGGTGCGGGGGGAGAGCGCGATGAGCGGGCGAACCTGGGGCATCGCCCCTTCGATCACGCCATCCGCAATGCCCCCGGCCACGCCCTCTGCGACGCCTTCCGCGATGGCACGCGGGGCAATCGCTGGAATGACATCGTCCGTCGTGTCCGCTGCCTCGGCGTCCGGCGCCTCCGCATCATCATCATTCTCGTCCCCGGCTTCCGCTTGCACGTCGACCGTGCTCTGTGACACCTGCGGTCGAGGAGCCGGCGCCGGTGCCGGTGGCTCGGCCTTCTGTTGCTGGCCGCGCAGCGGCAGTGAAGGAGCGATCACGAGCGCGAGAAGAACGGCGAGGAGCGCGGCGCCCGCGACGAAGCGCGACGGCGTGTTGGGTGAGTCGACGCGTGTGACGGCCAGTCTGCGGATGCGTCCGAGGAGAGAGCCACCGTTCGCTGCGACGAAGGAGTGGACGGGTTCGACGCGAAGTTCCTCGAGACGGGTGAGGGCGCGGGCATAGACGAGTGGTTTCCCGGAGACCGAGACGGCGACGTCATCACAGCAATGTTCGCGCTCGACGCGGATGCGGTGCGAGATCCACCACACCGCCGGATGATAAAAAAGGAGCGTCTCCACGACCGCCTGCATGAGGTTGACGAAGAAGTCATTGCGGCGGATGTGCGCCAGTTCGTGCGCGAGGATCATTTCCATCTGCTCGGTGGAGAGTCCGGTGAGCGTGGCGGCGGGAAGGAGCACGACCGGACGCAGCCAGCCGATGACCGTCGGTACCTCGACGGCTGCCGACTCGAGGAGGTGCACGGCGCGCCGCAGCTTGAGCGCCTGCGCGAGACGTGCAGCCGCGCGCTGCCACTCGGGCGCGGCCTCGCTGGCGTTGCGCTTCGCGATCGCATGCGCGCGCAGCCATCCGAAGAGGAGACGGATCGAAAGGAAGAGCACGCCCGTCAGCCAGACCAGGACGATCTGCGGAAGGTGCGTGCGGGTGAAGGAAGCGATGCGCTCGATTGGCGAGCCCGCGGTGGCGGGTTGCGCGTTCGAGACGGTTGTGGGTGCGCTGAGAGTTGCGGGCGCAGCCGCCAGCAAAATGCCGGGGGTCCCGGCGCTGGACGGAACGTCCCCGTCATACGCGCGATACGCCGTCGCGGTGCCGAGAACGACGAGCAGCAGCAACGCGCCACACGAGGCGAGGTAGCGGGCGTTCGCTGTCTGACGCGCAAGAAGGGCGAGCGTCGCCGCGAGGATCGCCGCGACGAGCGCGCCCTGCCAGAGAAGATGAAGCAGGGCCCATCCGATTGCCTGGGCCAGTGGGGTGCCGAGGAGGTTGCTGAGGGCGTTCATCGGTTTTCTCCTTCGATGGTGTCGAGCAGTTCGCGAATCGCATTCAGCTCGGCGGCGTTTGCTTTGCGTCCGAAGAGGGCCTGCATGACCAGCTTCGTGGCGGAGCCGCCGAAGGCGCGCTCGGCGAGATCGGCCAGGAGCTGGCGCTGGGTTTTCTGTTCGCCGTAGCTCGACTCGTAAACGTGAGCGCGCTCAGTTTCGTCGCGGACGACCAATCCTTTCTCCGTCATGATCTGGAGGAGCTTGAGGATGGTCGTGTAGCCGGTCTTTCCGTCGGTATTGAGCGTGTCATGGACGTCGCGAACGGTGCTCGGTCCGCGTTCCCACAGCACGCGCAGGATGGAGAGCTCGGAGTCGGTCGGTCGTGGCGGCAGTCGATCAGTCATGATGATTTCCCCTTGTACGAGAGGGATCATACGAAGTTTTTCGTGGATGTCAACGAAGACTTTCGTAGAGGAGAGATCAGGGGAGCGATTTGTGGTGGTCGCCCCCTCATCCGGCCTTCGGCCACCTTCTCCCCGCACGCGGGGCGAAGGCCCTCGCGATTCAAGGTTTTGGAGGACGCCCTTATGAAGGTCTTGGATGACGCCCGTATGGATGAGGTAGAGAGATGCGAAGGCGGCTGGTCTGGCGATTCTCGCGCGTGTTTTCCCCGCGAGGTCCTTCGCCCCGCAACGCGGGGAGAAGGTGGCCGAAGGCCGGTTGAGGGGCTGCTCGTGGCTTGATAATCGGCCCGCCGGACTGCAGGGTCTTACGTCCTCACTGGCAGCACGAACGTCCTCCGCGCCAGGTCTGAATCGAGGGTGGCGCGATCGTAGTAGCGGTCGAGGATCGAAGGCTTCCACGCGAAGAGGTCGGCGTTCTGTGTGGCGAACGTCTCGAAGTCTTCCGCATCCTGAACGGCCATCCGTTCGCGGATCAGCAGCAGGTACGCCCAGGTGATCGTCTCGTGGTAGAGCTCGGGATGGCCGTTGAACGCGGCGAAGCGCTGCAGTGCCGCGGTGAAGCGCGCCAGCGCGTCGAGCGGCGACTCCTGGCGGAGATAGATCCAGGCCAGCCGCACATGCTGGCGATGGTGGAAGTCCGATCCTTCGATGGCGCAGCGCTCGAACGCGTCCGCGAACTCGCGATCGTTCATGCCGGACTCCGTTTCTTCGCAGGCTTCTCCGTCAGCGTGTGGGAGTCCGCGGCGGTGAGCGTGAGGCCGTAGATCTTCTTCAGCGCGGCGATCTTGCGGAGCGACTCCTTGCCGAAGGGCGCTTTCCCTTCAAAGGCGTGCAGCACGATCCCCTCGATCAGGTCTCCCAGCGACATCTCATGTACCTCGGCCATCGCCTTGAGGACCTTCAGGATGCGTTTCTCGATGCGGATTCCGGTCTGGACGCGTTCCACGGTGACAGTCATGGAGGCAGGATACCACGGTACATGCGTACCACGATACCAATTAGCGAGCCAGTAGTGCCTCGAGCAGCTGGTCCTTCTCGGACCACAACTCTTCGATCCATTTCTTCAGGGCCTCGCGCTCCGGTCCCGGGGTGGTGACCGCGGGGTCGAAGAACTGGGACGGCGTGGTGATCCGCCGTGCCTGGATGAGGATTCGAGGGATGCGGCCAGTGATGAACTGGCCCATCGTGGCATCGCCGGTCGGTGGGTAGGCGATGGTCACGTCGTAGATGCCGTCGAGCTGATCGCCCAGCGCGGCGAGGACGAACGAGATCCCGCCGACGCGGGGGCGGAGCAGGTGGCGATAGGGCGACTGCTGTTCGTCATGCTTCGCCTTCGTGAGGCGCGTCCCCTCGAGAAAATTGAGCACCGCCACCGGAACGTTGCGGTACCGCTGGCAGGCCTTGCGAGTCGTCTCGAGATCGGTGCCGCGCTTTTCCGGGTTCTTCGCCAGGTATTCGGGCGTATAGCGCCGCATGAAGGGAAACTCGAGTGCCCAGCAGGCCTGGCCGATGATCGGCGCCCAGAACAACTGGCGTTTCAGGAAGAAGCGGAGAAAGGAGGCATAGTCATGAAACGCACGCGACACCGCGAAGATATCGACCCACGAGACGTGGTTGCTTACGATCAGGTAGTGGCCATCGCGTTTCATGTCATCGCCAATGCCCTCGATCTCCCAGCGGGTCGGTAGCAACAGATCGAAGGTCGCGTCGTTCCCGGCTACCCAGCGCGAGGCCATCCACGCCAGGAAGAGGATTACGCGCGTCCGGGCATGGCTGCGTGGAGCGGTGAGGTGAATGACGAGTTTCACGATGCCCACCAGGACGATCGCGGATCCCCAGAACGCCGTGTTCAGCGCGAGGAGCAGGATGATGATCGCCGCACGGATCATGGCGGAGGGCGTCTCGCGAGACGCAGGAGACGAAGCAGCGCGACGGCTGCCGCCGATCCGAAGAAGGCGAACAGACCGGCGCGCCAATCGGGCTCGTTCCAGCCTCCGAAATCGAGAGCCGTCGCGCCGGCGCCGAGGAGAAGGGCACTGACCAGAGCGGCGATCAGTTCAGCGGTCCGTGCGACCGGACGGCCGGAGGGGACGGCTCGGGCGACGAAGAAAACGAGCAGTGCCCCGGCTGTCCAGAGAGCGATCCCCATCCCGTCCGGAGGTTAGCACGCCTTTCGCATGAGGCAGGCTGAGGAACAGCCCGCCAACTGTTCGTTTGCGCCAGTCGTGAGGGACCCCTGGACGCACCCCGGCCTCGCCGGACAGGAGCGATGCGATGATGACCGAAGCCACGCAGTCGAAGGGTTCTGGCCACAAGATCCTCGCGATCGAAGACGATCCCGAGGTTCTGGCGCTGTACAAGTCGTATTTGCAGAAGCGGGGGTACGAAGTTCTCTCCGCGACCGGTGCCACCGAAGGTATGTCGTTGCTGCAGCGGAATCCGGACACGCGCCTCATCCTCCTCGACCTCAACCTGCCCGGCGGCATGAGCGGCGAGGAGTGGATCGCCTGGTATCTCGCGCAGGGGAAGAAGACCCCGGTCGTCGTCGCGTCGGGGAAGGGCGACATCCTGACGATCACAAAGGGCAACAACCGCACAGCCGCACTGACCAAACCGTTTCACATGGAAGAGCTGCAGGAACTGATCGAGGTGCTGCTCGCAGACGACTGGCACGACCAGTTGAGCGTGGACGCGAAGACGCACTGAAGCCGCCGGCGATGGCTGCCCCTAATCCGGCCTTCGGCCACCTTCTCCCCGCTGCGCGGGGCGAAGGCGCCTCGCGATGAGCGCGGCGCGAAGGCTGATGAGGAGCCGCGCGAGCGTTGAGGAGAGCGGGCGCGAGTGTGCAGAACGCGCCGGCGGCCTCGCCGGCGGGGTTGATCACGATCCGCAAGGCAGAACGCCCGGCTGCGTCGTCCTACCCGTCGTTGCCGATCGCCTCGACGGGGCAGTTGTCCAGCGCATCCTTCGACAGGGTCTCTTCTTCCGGCGTCTCCGGCTGCTTGTAGACGTAGGAGAAGCCATCGTCGTCGTTGCGCTGGAAGTTGGCTGGTGCGGTTTCGCGGCAGAGGTCGCAGTCGATACATTGCGTATCGACGTAGTACCGCCCCTGTGCCTGCCCCGGCACCCTGTCGTTTGGATCAGCCATTCGTGCGTTGTCTCCGTCAAACACCGCGAGCCGCGAACGGTTCGCAGGCACGGGGCGCGCATTGTAGCGCGCGTAGCATTCGAGCAAACCAGGAGGTTGCATGAAAAGATTTCTGATTTCCGCGATGTCCCTCGCCCTTGCTGCGAGCGCGTTCGCGCAGCCGGCGGGGACGGCGCCTCGCGAAGCGGCTCCAGTCGACACCGTGAGCGTCAGCGGGACCGGCCGGGTCAGACTGACCCCGGACCGCTTCTCGTTCAACGCCACCGTGCAGACGATCGCACCCACTGTCGAGGAGGCCGTCAACGAAAACAACGCAAAGGTGGCCGCCGTCATCGCCACACTGAAGAACGGCGGCGCGAAACCGGAGGAGATTCAGACCTCGAATTTCGCGATCTATCCGCAGCAGGACTACAGCCAGCAACAGCAGGGCAAGCTCCCGCGCATTGTCGGCTATCAGGTCTCGAACAGCATCACCGTGACGAAGAAACAGATCGCGGACGCCGGCCGGATGCTGCAGGCAGCGGTCACCGCCGGTGTGAACCAGACCTCGGGTCTGTCGTTCTCCGTTTCGGATCCTGCACGGGGACGGGACGAAGGCCTGCGCGCGGCGTTCGCGGACGCGCGCGCGAAGGCCTCCCTTCTCGCGCAGTCCGCCGGCCGCACCCTCGGGCAGGCCATGGTGATCAGCGAAGGTGGGTCGCCGGCGCCGCCGGTTCCGCGTCCGTTTTCCGGTGTGCGCGCGATGGCCGCGACGGTTGAGTCCCCGGTTCCGGTCGAGAGTGGATCGGAGGAGTTGTCGTTCACGGTGTCGGTGGTGTTCGCGCTGAAGTAGGTTGTTGAGGGGCGCCGGTCGGAGACGAAGCCCCTCATCCGGCCGTCGGCCACCTTCTCCCCGCTGCGCGGGGCGAAGGCCCTCGCGATGAGGAGCGGCGCGAACGTTCAGAGACCGGGAGTCGGTGTGGCGCCGGTCGGAGACGAAGCCCCTCATCCGGCCTTCGGCCACCTTCTCCCCGCACGCGGGGCGAAGGCCCTCGCGATGAGAGGTGGCGCGAACGTTCAGAGACCGGGAGTCGGTGTGGCGCCGGTCGGAGACGAAGCCCCTCATCCGGCCGTCGGCCACCTTCTCCCCGCACGCGGGGCGAAGGCCCTCGCGATGAGAGGTGGCGCGAACGTTGAGGAGGAGCCGCGCGAGTCTTCAGAACGCGCGATCGGTGGGGCGCCCGGCGGCCTTGCCGGCGGGTGCTCGATGCTGCTGTGGCGTCGGTTGACGGCGCTTCTCATCCGATGCCGACGATCATCAGAGCGACCGACGTCCCGCGCCGACCCCGGTCATCAGTCTCCCGAGATGATGTTCCCCAGCACATCGCCGGCGATGCCGCCGAGGCCCTTCGATTCGTCGCGATGGCCGCCAGACGCGGCCATCAGCCGGTTGGCCAGGCGGCTGAAGGGGAGCGTCTGCAGCACCACGTGACCTGGACCGGTCAGCGTCGCGTAGAACAATCCCTCGCCACCGAACAACGCGTTGCGGAAGCCGCCGACGAACTGGATGTCGTAGTCGACCGTGTCCGCCATCGAGACGATGCATCCCGTATCGACGCGCAGCGCTTCCCCATTCGCGAGATTGAACTCGAGCATGTTGCCGCCGGCATGCAGGAACACGAGACCCTGTCCGCTGATCTTCTGCAGCAGGAATCCTTCGCCGCCGAACAGACCCGCGCCGAAGCGCTTGGTGAATGCGACCGTGAGATCGACGTTGCCGACCGCGCAGAGGAAGGCGTTGCGCTCCGCGAGGATGGTGTTGCCGTTGAGCTGGATGGGGATGATCTTGCCGGCGATCGGATTGGCGAGGGCCATCTTCGCGCTGGCGATCTGGCAGTGGAAGACGCTCATGAAGAGCGATTCCCCCGCTAGGAACTTGCGCATCAGCCCTTTCATCAGGCCGCCCTGCAGCTTCGACTGCAGGTCGATTCCCGCTCCCATGTAGAGCATTGCCCCCGCCTCGGCGTACAACTCTTCGCCCCGGTGCAACTCAACCTGCAGCGCCTGCATGACATCGCCGACGATCTTGTAGTCCATCACTCCTCCGTGTCGTTCGATTGTAGTCGGCTCTGGCAGAATGGCGCCGTGCCGCGCAACGAACCGATGCCGCTTCTCGACGCGATCGCGCAGCTCTATCCCGATTCGTCGCGCACCACCCTGCGCCAGATGCTGCAGAACGATCGTGTCCGTGTGGACGGCGACACGGAGAAGGACGCACGGCGCGTCATCGACCCGGACGAGATCGTCGAAGTCGTGGCCCGTTCCGACCCGCGAGTGCTGCCGGCCGGAATCGCCATCCTCCACGAAGACCGCGACGTCATCGTCGTCCTCAAGTCGAACGGGTTACTGACGGTGGCCACCGAACGCGAGCGCGAGACAACCGTTCAGGCCTACCTCAACGAATACCTCGGCAGCGGCGGAGAGGAGCGCATCCAGGTCGTCCACCGGCTCGACCGCGAGACCTCTGGTGTGCTGGTCTTCGCCAAGAACTTTTTCGCACGCGAGCAGCTCAAGGCGCAGTTCATGGTCCACAGCGTCGAACGGATCTACGTCGCCATCATCGAGGGTGTGATCTTGCCGGCGGAGGGGACCATCGAGTCCGATCTGCTCGAGGGAAAGGATCTGAAGATGGTCAGCGTCGCGCCGCATCCCGACGCCAAGCACGCCATCACACACTACCGGACGATCAGCACCAAGGGAGCGTTCTCGATGCTCGAGGTCACGCTGGAAACGGGAAGGAAAAACCAGATCCGCGCGCATCTGTCCGAGGCGGGGCATCCGGTGGCGGGCGACAAGATGTACGGGTCGACGACGAACCCGCTCAAGCGTCTCGGCCTGCACGCCAAGCTCCTCGGATTCGATCACCCGACGACGGGGAAGCACTTCGTGTTCACTGCAGCGCTGCCGAAGTCGTTCAAAGACGTCGTGCGCTGAGGGGCGCGGACGCGGCGGTTGGCGTTTCGGCGCGCGAATGCGCGCCTTTGGAGTGCGGCGGCAAGGCCGCCGCTTTCGTGAACAGCATCGCGGATGGAGAAGAAAGCGGCCGCGTTCGCGCGAGATCGCGATTACTGGAAGCTCACCGCCAGCTTCGAGCCTTCTTCGCGATGAATCGTGTCGACGAAACGGATCGTGTTCGTCTTCAGGGACATGAAGAGCGACGATGTGCGGATGCCGCCGCCGAAGAAGCGCACTCCGCGCAGGAGATCGCCATCCGTCACGCCGGTGGCGCAGAAGATGATGTCGTTGCCCGACGCGAGGTCGGAGGTGTCGTAGACCTTGTCGGCATCGACGTAGCCCATCGACTTGAGCCGCTCCTCCTGCCACTTCTCGAGCGGCTTGAGGCGGCCCTGCATGCGGCCGTTGAGGCACCGCATCGCCGACGCTGTCAGCACGCCCTCAGGCGCGCCGCCGATACCCATCGCACTGTGGATTCCGGTCCCGCGCACGGCCGCGGCGATGCCGGCGGAGAGGTCGCCGTCGGTGATGAGCTTGATGCGCGCTCCCGCCTCACGGATCTGGGCGATCAGGTCGTGATGGCGCTCGCGGTCGAGGACGACGATCGTCAACTCGTCGACGTCGCGCTGAAATGCTTCGGCGATCTGGTTGAGGTTCTCCTGCACGGAGTTCGTCAGGCTGACGTGATCGCCGGCGGTGGGTCCGACGACGATCTTGTCCATGTAGACGTCGGGCGCGTTGAGCAGACCACCTTTTTCGGAGGCGGCCAGGACGGCGATGGAGTTCGCCGAGCCGGTCGCGCAGAGGTTCGTCCCTTCGAGCGGATCGACGGCGATGTCGATCTCCGGGTAGATCTCGCCTTCCGTCCAGCCACGCCCGAGAGGCTCGCCGACGTAGAGCATCGGCGCCTTGTCGCGCTCACCCTCTCCGATGACGACCGTGCCGCGCATCTTGAGCCGGTTGAGCTCTTCGCGCATCGACTCGACTGCTACCTGGTCGGAGTACTTCCGTTTTCCGTAGCCCATCGTCCGGGCTGCGGCGATGGCCGCCTTCTCCGCAACGCGCAAAAAACCGATCTCGAGACTGGATTCCATGACGCTCCGTTCGCAGCGAAATTTGGGAGGGGCAGACTCTAGCAGAATCCGGCGCGCATTCCTCTATGGCGCGTGGGATCCGGCCGTCAGGGCGCGTACTTCCTGATGATGGATCCGCCCGCCCAGGAGCGAGGTCCGTGCGACCGCAGCGACAGAGAGGGCCATGGCCAGGAGGATGAGCGCCTCCAGCCAGCGTGGGCGGGAGCCTCTGCGATGCCCGATAAACAGGGCGATGATCGCCAGCACCCCGGTGCCGCTGGCGAGGTTGACGAACCATCCTGCCGCTTCGTCGTGAGGACGGATCAGCTCCTTGTCGACGCCCGCGAGCGGAGGGCTGACGTGAGAGACGAAATCGGCGGCCTTGTCGCCGGTGAGATTCGCGCCGATCGCGCAGAGTGCCGCGACGATTGCCACGACCAATCCGGCCGTCACAAACTCACGGCGTGCGCGAAGCATCCCGAAGAGCATCAGGCAGAGCGCGAAAAGCTCGGTATAGAGCGGAGAGTGGTTGATGGCAAGGTGGATGTGAACCGCGCTGAAATCCATGCGCCGAAGAATGCCACGACTCGGGAAGCTGCGCATCATCGATGACGTTCAACGACCGCCTGAGTTCGCCCGCTAATGTTCGTTAGATCCGGTCGGTGCGTCTCTTGCGTAGTACTCGTGAATGAAACGATCCGCGGTCATCCTCAGCGCCCTCCTCGCACTCGTCGCCCTCCCTTCCTTCGCCCATGACTTCTGGATCGAGCCTTCGACGTTCCATCCGGCGGTCGGCGACCGCGTGACGGCGTCATTGCGGGTCGGGCAGAAGCTCACCGGCGACCCACTGCCGAGGATTCCGGAACTCATCGACAAGTTCCTCGTGCGCGGCGAAGGTGGCGTGGAGCGGCCGGTTGTGGGAAGGACGGGATCCGATCCGGCGGGCATCGCACTCATCGCTGAACCCGGCCTGCACTGGCTCGCGTATCAGAGCAATCCGTATCCCGTCGCGCTGGAAGCGGGGAAGTTCGAAGACTACCTTCGCGATGAAGGACTGGAGTCGATCATCGCCGAGCGGAAGAAGAAGGCACAGTCGGCGGCTCCGGGACGGGAGCGTTTCTTCCGATGCGCCAAGGCGTTGCTCGACACCTCTCCGCCAGCTGGCCATCCGGCCCTCCTCGAAGCGCCGCTCGGATTCACCCTCGAGATCGTGCTGCGGAAGAATCCCTACATGCTGGCTGCCGGCGGCGCGCTGCCCGTGACCGTGCTGTTGCGCGGCAAACCAGTGGCGAACATTCTCGTCGTCGCGATGAACAAGAACGATCCTTCAAACACGGTCCGCGTGCGGACGGATGCGAAGGGTCGCGCCTCGCTGACGCTGCCGCGCGGCGGGTTCTGGCTGATCAAGGCCGTCTCGATGGAGCCAGCCCCTGCGGATGCCGGCGTCGACTGGCAGAGCTGGTGGGCATCGGTAACGTTCGAGCTGGCCGGAAACCGCGGAACGTGATTCGCGCGTCTCTTATCATCGTGCTTCTCTGCGGCGCGATCGTCTGCCCGCAGCTGGCCGCTCATGAGCTCGGGCTCGTGCAGGTTGAAGCGACGTTCCAGAAGGATGGGACCTACGTGGTCGATCTCCTCGTCGATCGCGAACATCTTCCATTGCAGGTATCGGGTGCGGCGATGTCGCCCGACGCGTTTCTTCGGGAGGTCGAGCATTCGGCGATTCTGTCGTTCGACGGCAAACCGGTGGTGCATGAAGCGCCGGTGGTCTCGCCCGTCGAAGGCCGCCCAAGGGTTACCCGATTGCGATTGACCGGACGTACGCCGCCGGCCGTTTCTCGCTTCACGTTCTCCGACAAGGCGATCATGGGCTTCTTCGTCCTGAAGGCGCGCACCGAGGGGAAGGAAGAGGCGGTGACGCAATGGGTGGACGGAGGGAAAACGAGTCCGCCGTTTCCGCTTGATCGCGCCGTCGTGCCGTTGACGCGATGGGAAATCATCAAGCTCTACGTGCGGCTCGGCTATACCCATATCCTGCCGCGCGGACTCGATCACGTTCTGTTCGTGCTCGGGATTTTCCTGCTGGCCGTACGCATGAAGCCGGTCTTGTGGCAGGTCTCCGCATTTACGATCGCGCACACGATCACGCTGGCGCTGACGGTCTATGGCGTCGTCTCGCTTCCACCGCGCATCGTGGAGCCGCTGATCGCGCTCTCCATTGTCTATGTCGCGATTGAAAACGTGTTTACTTCGCGGCTGCACGCGTGGCGGCCGGTCGTCGTCTTCTGTTTCGGGCTGCTGCACGGGATGGGATTTGCGGGTGTGCTCACCGAAATCGGATTGCCGCGATCAGAATTCGTCCCTGCTCTGCTGTCCTTCAACGCGGGTGTCGAGGGTGGTCAGCTCACCGTGATCGCGGTGGCCTTCCTTCTCCTCGGCTTGCCGTTCGGGAAAAAGTCCTGGTATCGGAGCCGCATCGTCATCCCCGGATCCCTCGTCATCGCCGCAATCGGCCTCTACTGGTCGATCCAACGCGTGTTCTTCGCGTCTTGAGAAACGGTACGACCGTTTATCCCTTCCCAACGTAAATCGAATCAGTTGGCAACAACGATTGAACGCAGTAGAACAAAGGAGAATCTATGAGACCGTTTTCTCTCCCTCGGTTGGCCGGAGCGTTTCTGATGGCGCTCGCTCTTCTTGCCCCGGCCGCAATGGCATCGAGCCATCGCGAGGCGCTGGCAATCCTCAATGAGCCGTGCGCGGACAACACAGACACCTTCGCCTGGGTGTCGAATGGTACCCACGACAAGCTCTACCTAATCATGGACTACAACCCGCTGCATGAGCCGGGTCAGGGAAACCAGGGCTTCCGAGCCTGCAACGGCTATCGGTATGAATTTCATATCGGCAAAGGTACAAGCCTTAAGGACGAAGCCGTTTATCGCGTCGAGTTCAAAAATGTGCTTACGCCGGAAGCCGCTCCCAGCGCGACGGACGCACTCGGCGGCGGGAACGAGTTGCTCTGGCAGCTCACCGGCGGCACCGAGACGATGACGGTCACGCGCATCATGGCTCCCGGCAATCCGACTGCGGTCGTCCTTGGCGAGAACCTCAAGGTCCTCCCTAACAATCATGGACCGCAGACGGATCGCCTCGTGTACGGGCTCGGCGCGTTCAAGGGATATGACTCAGGTGATTCGTCCAGCCGTGATCGCGGTCTCTACGACCAGAACTTCATCGATATGTTCATCCAGCCGCTCAATGGCGGCGCGCGCATCATCGCCGGCGACTTCGACGATCCTTATCAGCTCGACGAGAAAGGCATCTTCGATCTCGTCAACCTCGGCCGCAACGATCTCGGTAGCATTCAAGGCGCCCGGGCCACGCCGATCGAGGACATCTTCGCCGGCTTCAATGTCTCTTCGATCGCCCTGGAAGTGCCGACGGCCGATCTGTTCCCGAACGGCATTCCCCACAACGGCACGCTCAACGCCAATTCGACGGACAGCCTCCTGCGCGTGTGGGTGAGCATCAGCCGTCAGGCCACGCAGACGGTCGACGCCAGCAACAACATCACCGGTCTTCGCGGCTCCGGCAACTATGTGCAGGTTGGCCGCAACGCGCTGCCGCTGTTCAATGCCGGGTTTGTCGGTGCGCAGCGGCAGACGCTTTATCTCCATACCGATCCGATGAAGGACGTGACGCGTTTCGGAGCGGACGTCCTCTTTCCCGTCCTCGTGCGCGACGCGGATGCTCTTGGGATTTACAAGGCGCTGGGCGTTCCGGCGTCCGCGGTGACCACGCTGAAAGGGCCTCGGCTCGACATCATCAATGCGATCAACCTCGGCCGGCCGATCCCGATCGCCGACGGCTCGACCGGCGATGTCATCACGCTCGACGCCTCGATCGATTCCCAGTTCCCCAATGGCCGGCGTCTCGGCGGTGGCACGACTGCGAATCGTCACCAGGTCAACGTGAACACGGTGCTCATCAGCCTGATCGTTGCTGGGGACCCGGCAGCCGGCCTCGCCAAAGGCGTCGAGACCAACGACAAGGACTTCGTGCCCCGCTTCCCGTTCCTGGCTCCGCCGCATCAGGGCCTCTTGCAGGGACATGGCGGAGTCAACGCAGTGCCGACGCCGACGATCCCCGATCCGAACGCGCCGCAGCCGTTTCAATGACTCGAATGTTTCACCGACACGTAATCAATAGGAGATACCTCCCATGAGAAGACTGATTTCTCTCATCGCTCTGACCGTGGCCCTGGTCAGTACGACAGCCGCCTACTCACAGCCCGCACGGCACGCGCATGGATTGGGCTTCGCGTCCGATTTTCAAACGATCCCGGTCGTCGCCAATGTCCCCGGCATCGGCGGCACGTTCCAGTCGTACGTTTCGATTCTCAATCCGACCGCATCCGCCTTTTCCGTGACGGTGTCGCTGTACGACACGGCGGGAACGAAGCGCACCGCGGTGATTTCACTCGCCGCGGGAGAACTGAAGACGTACCAGAACTTCCTCGACTCCGTGTTCAACGGGTTCACGGGTGGGGGAGCGGTCACGCTGCAGGGCCCTGAGTCGGCGGGAGGCGGTCATAACAACCGCTTCATCATCAGCACCGAAGTCCGGACGGGCGGGACGCGCTACTCGACCACGGTTCCCGTGCTCGAGTTCGCTGGAACGGCGTCGCGCGCCTTCGCTCCCGGCATCAATGTCGATACGAACACGCGCACGAACATCGGCTGCTTCGATCAGAGCGGCGCTGCCAACTCCATCAAGGCCACCATCCTCGACAGCACCGGCAAACTGACCCTCGGTACCGTCACTCTCAACCTGGCCGCGAACGGCTGGGGGCAGACTGCTGTGAACACGATCGTCAGCAACGGAACCGTGCAGTTCGATCCGACTGACGCCGCCGTTTGCTACGCCAGCATCGTCGACAACAGCACGAACGACGGCCGCGTGATCGAAGCCGCGGAGTACCGGCCGTAAAAACTATGTGGGGGAGCCGGCGGCCTCGCCGGCTCCCCATTTTCTTCCATCTCGTTACTTCGTCGCTTCCGCTTCGCGCTTCGCGGTCGCTGCGCGCTCATCCTTCGCGGACATCGGTGGGTTGTAGGCCGCGATGCCGGTTACGGCTTCGCCGATCACGAGATTGTGGATGTCGTGCGTCCCCTCGTAGGTCTTCACCGACTCGAGGTTGAGCATGTGACGGATCACCGGATACTCGTCGCTGATGCCGTTGGCGCCGAGGATGTCGCGAGCGGAGCGGGCGGACTCGAGGGCGATGTTGACGTTGTTCATCTTCCCCATCGAGACGTGATGCGGTTTCAGTTTGCCCTGGTCCTTCAGCCGCCCCATCTGCAGCGCCAGCAGCTGGCCCTTCGTGATCTCGGTGATCATCCACGCCAGTTTGTTCTGTACCAGCTGGTGTGATGCGATGGGCTGGCCGCCGAATTGGATGCGCGACTTCGCGTACGTCCGCGCCGTCTCGTAGACCGACATCGCGGCGCCGAGTGCGCCCCAGGCGATGCCGTAGCGCGCCTGCGTCAGACAACCGAGGGGATACTTGATTCCGTTCGTCTCGGGGAGGACGTTTTCGGCCGGGATGCGACAGTCGCCGAAGAAGAGCTGCGACGTAACCGACGCGCGGAGGGAGAATTTGCCCATGTGGTACGCGGTCGAGAAGCCCGGCGTGTCTTTTTCGACGAGGAACCCGCGCACGACGCCGTCGTGTTTCGCCCAGACCACGGCGACGTCGGCGATGGACCCGTTCGTGATCCACGCCTTCGCGCCGTTGAGCACCCAGGAGTCGCCATCCTTCTTCGCGTACGTGCGCATGCCGCCCGGATTCGAGCCGAAGTCGGGCTCGGTCAATCCGAAGCAGCCGATCTTCTCGCCGGCGGCGAGCTTCGGAATCCAATAGTCCTTCTGCTCCTGTGACCCATAGGCGTTGATCGGGTACAGGACGAGGCTCGACTGCACGGACGCAAACGAGCGCAGGCCGGAGTCGCCGCGTTCCAACTCCTGCATGATCAGGCCGTAGGCGACGTTGTTGAGGCCAGGGAGGTCGTACTCCTTGATCGTGGCGCCGAAGAGGCCCATCTCCGCCATCTTGGGGATGAGATGCATCGGCATCTTCTCGTCGCGGTTGGCCTGCTCGATGATGGGGATGACTTCCTCATCGACGAAATCGCGGACCGTCTGACGAACCATCAGCTCTTCTTCGGTGAAGAGCGAGTCGATATCCATGTAATCAACGCCGGGAAAGCTGGGCACGGTGACACTCCTTTGAAGCGGGCTTCAGCGCTGGATAATATCGCAGCGGAGCATGTGGCCCTTCCTACCGCGCGGCGACGTAGAGGATGTGCGGATGCGGATAGCCGAAATCGACGCGGCGCGTCTGCACGTCCCGGAATCCGATTCGTTCGAGCCGTTTCCTGAACAGCGCCGGCGCCTCGTAACTGAACGACTCGCCGAGGGTGAGGCCGAGGAGGGTGGCGGCACGTTCCTGAAGGGCGTTCCAGGCGTTTTTCACTCGTGCGGTCGGATCCTGCTCCTTGATCACGAGTACGCCGCCGGCGCTGAGGCGAGTCAGGCATCGTCGCAGCAGCGCGTCCCACGACTCGATCGGAATCTTGTAGAGGACGTCGATGATCGTGATGGCCTCGAACGTCCCGGCGATCACGTCATCGAACCCGATCACCAGTTCGACGCCGATGAGCGGCCGGACCTTGCGCGCATCCGGTTCCACGCCCACGACCCACTGGGCGCCTCGTGCGCGGGCGAGCGCTGCGAACACGCCATGACCCGCCCCGACGTCGAGCAACGACGCGCCCGGCGGCACCGCGTCGAGTACCCGGAGCATCGGGCTGGTCAGGAATCGAAGCAGTGTGTGGGCACGCACATTCCAGCGGCGCGGGCCGAAATTGCGGTGCAGTACGATTAGCGCGCGGATGAATCCCACACGAGCGATTGTACGGGGCTGGTGGCGCGAGGCGCTCGGTGCCGTGATCGTCGTCGTCTCGCGCCTCCTGACCGCGCCGCGCACGCCGTGGGAGAACGACGAATTCCTCTTCGCGCAGGCCGTTCGCAACTTCGATCCCTCGCGCTACCACCCGCACCCTCCCGGCTTCCCGCTGTTCGTCCTCCTCGGCAAAGTCTTCGCGTGGTTCACACACGATCCCTGGCGCGCGCTCATCGTCCTGACGATCGTGGCGGCGCCGATCGGGTTTGTCGCCATCGCCCGCGCATTCCGGAACTGGATCGACGATCCGAACCTGGCCGTCTGCGGAGCCTTGCTCTACTACTTCTCCGCGTCGATGCTGGTCCACGGCACACTCGCCCTTTCCGACGGGCCGGCCATGATGTTCCTCGGGCTCGCGCTCTGGGCGATCAGCACGCCGCACGACGAGGAGCATGAGCGGAACGCGATCGCCATCGGCCTCTGGACCTCAGCGGCGATCGGGACGCGGCCGCAGCTGCTGATCCCGATCGCGCCGATGCTGATCGTGGCGCTGCTGCAGATGCGCACGTTGCGCCAGCGCGCCGCGTGCATGATCGCGTTCGGGCTGCTCTCGGCGATGTGGTTTCTGCCGCTGGTCGATGCTGCCGGTGGCTTCGAAGCGTTGCGCCTTTACGAGTCGAAACAGGCGCAATACGTGGCCGCGCACGATGCTTCGGTGTCGCGTGGCGCGATGTCGCTGGCACAACTGGTGATCCGCTTCGTGCTGCATCCGTGGGGCTCGAAGTACGTGACGCTTCCTCTCTTCGCCTGTGTCTTCCTCGGCGTCGCCGCGTTTCTGCGGTTGCTGCGCCGCGACAAGCTGCGCTCCTCGATGCTGCCGTTCGGGGTGTTCGTGATCGTGCAGTTCCTGTTCGAACTCGGCTGGATGGACCCGGCGGATGCGGCGCGTTACAGCCTGCCGGTCATGATCCTCATCGCGCTGCTGGCCGCGCTCGGGATGGGCGTGATCCGGAGAAGCGTGAAGTTCGACGGCGCTCCGGCGATGATCACGGCGATCCTCGCGGCGGCGACTCTCTTCTATGTCTGGCCGCTGGCCGGTGCGCGGACGAAGATCGCCTCGCCTCCCGCCGCGGCCGCGGCGTACGCGACCGCAACCCTTCCGTCAAACAGTGTGATCGGCTACGACGTCGCTCTCAAGCCACATGCGGAGTATCTGCTGACGCGTTTCCGCGTCCTTCCGATCGAGAACGCCATCGCCGCGATGGTGGACCGGCCTGATCTTCCGCTTTACCTCTTTGCCAACGGAGCATCGACGGCACCGGCTGCCCACGTCGATCGCTGGCCCGTCAGCGACGCCTATGAGAAGTTGACGCGCGGCCTCTACCGCGATGTGACCCTCGCCCCCCGCCCGCCGGGCGAACGTTATCTGGTGGTCCGCGGCGCGTATCCGCTGGAGTGGACTGCGGCAGGGGACGAGTGGCGGTGGCTGGGACCGGACGCCACGATCCGCCTCCCGCACGACCACGGCAGCGTGCTGGCGCTGCTGTTCCGCGTCCCGCCGGACGCTCCCTACCCGAGCGATACGATTCAGATCGTGATCAATGGCCGCGACGCCGCGGTGGTTACCGTCGGCAAGCAGCCGGTGACGGCACAGGTGGCGCTCCCGCTCGATCCACTGGTCGACGTCCGCCTCCGTTCGTCGGTCTCCTTCTCCCCGGATGTGCTGGTCCACAATCAGGACCGCCGCATCCTCTCGGTTCAGTTGACCGGCGTCCGCATGAAGAAGCCCTGAAACCTCCAACGCTCGCCTTGCCAAATCTTAGGTATCATCGTGGGCTGTGCGTAACCGGTCCGTTTCGCTCGTCATCCCGATGTTCAACGAAGAGCTGAACATCGAGCACGCTATGAGCGCGGCGGTCGAGGCCTGCACGAAGTACGCGAGCGAGTACGAGATCATCATCGTCGACGACGCCTCCACGGATCGCTCGCCGTTCCTCGTCGCCTGCCGCGCTGCGGAGAATCCCTGCATCCGCATGATCCGCCACGAGCACAACCGCAAGCTCGGCGGTTCGCTGAAGACGGGGTTCTCGGCGGCGACGAAGGATCTCGTCCTCTACATGGACGCTGACCTCCCGTTCGATCCCGACGCCCTCGGCCGCGCCATGCGGGCGATGGAGGTGACGGGCGCGGACCTGATCGCCGGATACCGCCTCGACCGGACGCTGGAAGGGCCGAAGCGCACGCTCTACTCGTACATCTACAACGGCCTCATCGGTGTGCTGTTCGGCTGGCCGCACCGCGACATCAACTTCTCCTTCAAGCTGATGCGTCGCGAAGTGCTCGAGGTGGTGGAGCTGAAGTCGGAAGGGTCGCTGATCGACGCCGAACTGATCGTCAAGGCAAAGAACCGCGGCTTCGCGATCCAGCAGATCGGTCTGGACTACTTTCCCCGCATCCGCGGCGAATCGAACTTAGGCTCTCCACGCGTGATCCTGAAAATCCTGGTCGAGCTGGTGAAGCTCTATCCGGAGATGCGCGAGCGCGTCTCGTCCGAAGAGGTGCAGCGGGTTCTGCGCGAGAAGCATGGCGACCCGGCCGGCGTGATGGCTCTGACGGGAATCGACGAGCAGCCGCACAGCGTGTGAGTGCGTCCGTGGCGAAGCAGCTCATCGTCACTGCGGACGACGCCGGCCTTGAGCGCGGGATGACCGAGGGGGCGATCCGCGGACATCGTGAAGGGATTGTGACGGCGTGCAGCCTCGTCGCGAACGGAGCGGCCTTCGATGATGCCGTGAACCGGCTGCGCGATGTGCCCACCCTCGAAGTCGGTGTGCATTTGACGCTGGTCGAGGAGACGTCGCTCACCGGTATGCCGTTCCGGAAGTCGTACGCCGGCTTCCTGCTGGGACGAAAAGACCTGACTGCGATCGAGCGCGAGCTGCGGGCGCAGGTGGAGCGGGTCCTGGCGACCGGCCTGCGCGTGACGCATTGCAACGGTCATCAGCACCTGCACATGCTTCCGGCAATCTTCGCGATCACGACGCGCCTCGCGAACGAATACGGGATTGGTTACGTCCGCCGTGTGCGCGACCGGGGCGGGAAGGGTGGGGTGGCGCGACGGGCGTCGATCGTGGGCTTGAACGCCGTCGGCGCACGTGCGGCCCGCCAGGGGAATGACGGCACGATCGGCGTCGTGGAGGCCGGCCACCTGACCGCCGATCGCATCATCGATCTCTTGCGCGAGGTCGATGGAATCACGGAGCTCGTCACCCACCCCGGCGTCGGTGTAGCCGGCTACGGACACTGGCGCTACGCCTGGGAGGGCGAGACGGAGGCGCTTTGTGACCCGCGGGTGCGTGCCGCCATCGCCAGTCATGGGATCGAGCTGATCGCTCCCTCGCTGGTCCGAGAGAACCCGCCAGGTTCGGGATGACGCGTGAGGGTGGGCATCCCGTGGATGTCTGCTGACCGTTCAGCAAAGCCGATGCCGTCACCGCACGATGTACTGGTAGTTCACCTCGACTTCGTGCACGACTTCGACGGGCTTGCCGTTGACCATCATCGGGCGGTAGCGCCAGGAGCGGATCGTGTTCAGAGTCTCTTCGTCAAACATAGGGTCGGCGGCGTGATTGAGGATGGTCACGTCGGCGATGTTCCCGTTCTTGCCGACGGTATAGCGGACGACGCAGGTTCCTTCGAGCCGGTTTTTTCGTGCAGCCTCCGGATAGTGCGGGAACTCGTGGACGACCTCTTTCAGCGGCAGTTTGACCGTGCGGTCAACGTAGACCCGACCGTCATTCCCGAACGTAATGCCCTTGCTGCCGCCGAGGGTGTGTCCGACTCCTCCGGGTTGACCGCCGGCGACGCCATTCGCTGAACCGGCCGCATCGACTAATGCGGGAGTGGGAACGACCACGGCCGGCGTCGGCTCGGGTGGCGGCGCCGGTGGGGGAGGAGGAACCACGTCAGGAATCGCGTCGGGGATGACCGTTGGCGCGACGATCTGTGTGGGCGCCGCGGGTGGCGGAGGCGCCAGCTTCGGCGCGGCGCCGGCCGGCTTGGGCGGTTCCGGTTTGGGCGGTGGGGGCGGGGGATCGGGAACCTGCGTGAGGTTGTAGGTCGCCACCATCCTCGGCGACTGGGTGGGGAATGCGACGTTCCAGAAGACCGTCGCGAACGCCGCGCCGAATCCGATCACATGCACCGCGATCGAGATCGGGAGCGTCTCATAGAAAACCCTGCGGCTGCGGGGTACGAACGTCTCGGGCGCGACGGACTCGAACATACTGAATTGGGAAAGCCCGAAAAGCCTAGCATCCCTTCGGAACCACTCCAGGAAACTTTCTGAAGCGTCCATGAGCGCCGTCACTGGCGGGGATGAGGTCATCCGTGCAACGATTGGACGCAGCGAAGAGGGGAGACATGGCGCGCTACATCCAGCGGATCACGCTGCTGGGCCGGCAGAAGTGGATCGGTTGGGAGATCGACGGCGTCGGCACGGAAGTCCCCGGCCTCGTGTTGGCCGATGATCTCCCGGAAGAAGATCTGCTCAGCCGCGGCGTCAGGGAATTCAAGCCGCTCTCCTTCGAGATGTTCCTGGAGATGAACCCACAGGGGACGGAGGCATCCGCGGAAGCGCTGCTCGACGAAGATGTCGAATTCCGGCTCGATTCGCTGCAGGTCAGCCTCGACCGCCTGCGTAGCCGTGGAACCGACGCCGTTCCGCGCGCACTTCTGATTCACATGTTCGGCGACGTCGTGCACCTCAATCATCCGCGGGTGATCGAACGGATGCGTGCGTGGGAAGAGCGCGGCGTCATCGAGTTCGTGGGCCGCGACGATTGCTATCTGCGGATCCGCGGCCCGATCTAGGTTTCAATCGTCCCCGATCGGAACTCTCTCCATCGTGGATTACCGCTGGTCGTCTCTTTCCTACCGGAAAAACGTCCACCCGCGGCCGGGAGAATTGGTGCGCGTGCTGACGTCGGGACTCGGAGCACTGAACCTCTCGGCCTGAGAGTGCCGTGGGCTCGTCGTCCTCAACCCGTCCCTGGCTTCTCTGTGATGCCGAGAATCGTCCGCAATTTCTGATCGTTTTGCGTGACCCGGGTGAACGACACGACGCCGCGTTCGCGGAGCAATTCCTCGCTCCAGTGATCGACATTTACGAGGCCGGCGTGCGACAGATCTCCGTCGACGCCCTGGATGTCGTAGCCCGCCCACATCGCCACTCCCCGCTCCTCGGTGGGACCGAGGGCGGTGGTCGATTTGAATTTTTTGATGTAGCGCGACATCGTGGCGTCATGGAACAGCCGGAGCTCATTATCTTCGTCGGCCTGCCCGCATCCGGCAAGTCGACGTATTACCACGAACGATTTGCATCGACGCACGTCCGTGTGAGCAGAGACCTTATGGTCAAGGTCCGCCAGAGCGAGTCAAAGCAGTTGCGCGAAATCGGAGAGGCGCTCGCGGCAGGGAAGTCGGTCGTCGTCGACAACACGAATCCCTCCGTGGAGTCGCGCGAGCCGTTGATCGCGATGGGACGCAGGCATGGCGCGCGCATCATCGGCATCCATTTCGAGGCCGACTTGAAGACCGCCCTGGCGCGGAACCGCCAACGTGAAGGGACGGCGCGCGTTCCGGACGTGGCCATCTTCGTGACGCGCAAGAATCTCGTCCCGCCGGGCGTCGAGGAGGGATTTCACAAGGTGATGGTGATCCGTTGAGCATTCCGAAGTCTGCTGCGGCGCTCCTGCGCAAGGTGTTCCCTCCGATGCTGGCCACGCTGACGGAGGTTCCCCCGGGTGATGGGACCAACTGGGCGTATGAGCTGAAATACGACGGTTTCCGCGCCGTCGTGGCGATCACGAACGGTGAGATCGCGATGTGGAGCCGCAACGAGCTCGACCTCGCGCCGCGATTTCCCGCAGTGGCCGCGGCGCTGTCGAAGCTGAAGGTTCCGGACGTCGTGCTCGACGGTGAGATCGTCGTCCTCGATGAGCAGGGCGCGCCGCGCTTTCAGCTCCTCCAGCAGGGCGACCGCCGCGAGTTGCTCTTCGTCTTCGACATCCTCTGGCTCGACGGCAGGGACCTGCGGCGGCTTCCTTACGACGAGCGCCGGGTGATCCTCGAGAAGACGCTCAGGCGCGCCCCGGCCGCAGTGAAGGTCGCCGAGAAACTGGAGGTGAGCGGGCAGGAAGCGCTCGATCGGGCAAAGAAATCGGGATGGGAAGGGATCATCGCCAAGCGCCGCACCTCGGTGTACGAACCGCGGCGCTCGAAGGAGTGGCTGAAGATCAAAGCGATCAACGAGCAGGAATTGGTGGTCGTTGGCTGGAATCCCTCGACGCACTCGTCGCGCGAGGTTGGATCGCTGCACCTTGCAGTCATGGGCGACGACGGCAATTTCCGTTACGCGGGGAAGGTGGGGACCGGCTTCTCGGCGAAGGACCGGCTCTGGTGGAAAGAGGAGCTGTCGAAGGACGTGGTGCCCCTCGCCGTCGTGAATGACGCGCCGCGCATCCGTGCAGCCATGTGGGTGAAGCCGCGCTTCGTCGTGCAGGTCGCGTTCACTGAATGGACCGCGGACCACAAGCTGCGGCATCCTTCCTTTCTCGGATTGCGCGACGACAAGAAGGTATCGGAAGTGTTTCGTGAGAAGCCAGCATCGGGCCGGAGTGGGACGGACGGGATGAAGAAAACAACCGCGACCAGGACGACGACGAAATCGAACGTGGCGGTTTCGGCGAAGCTGCCGGCATCATCGAAGAAGTCTTCCGAATCGAAGGCGGCGCCGACGCACGATGTGACGCTCAGCAATCCCGACCGCATCCTCTACCCGCGGGACGGGATTACGAAACAGGACGTCGCCAACTACTACGCCGCGATTGCAGAGCCGATGATCCGGGCCCTGCGCGACCGCCCGCTCGCGCTCGAACATTGGAACGAAGGCATCGACAAGCCGTCCTGGTTCCATCAGGACGTCGGACGTGGCGGGCAGCCCTGGCTGACGACGATCGAGACCCCGACCCGCACGACCGGCAAGAGCATCAAACATCTCGTCGTCGACCGCCCCGAGTCGCTTCGCTGGCTCGCACAGATGTCCGTGCTGACGATCCACATGTGGGCGTCCCGCGGAGCGGCCCTCGAGGAGCCGGACTGGCTCGTGTTCGATCTCGATCCCGCGAAAGGGAAGGGCATCGAGCAGGCCATCGACGCCGCGATCATCGTTCGCCGGCTGCTCGACAACCTGCACCTGCCCTCCGTCCCGAAGACCTCGGGAAAGCGCGGCATCCACGTGCTCATCCCGCTCGCCGGCGGTTATACACACGAGGAAGCCAACGAGTTTGCCTGTTCGATCAGTGCGGCCGTGGCTTCGAAGGTCCCGGAGTTCACGATGGAGCGCGCGCTCAACCAGCGGCGTGGACGCCTCTATCTCGACTGCATGCAGAACGCGTACGGCAAGACGATCGTCGCGCCATACTCGCTGCGCGCCATCGACGGTGCGCCGGTCTCCGCTCCACTCAAGTGGGATGAGGTGACGAAGAAGCTCGATCCGAAAACGTACAACCTGCGCACGATGCCCGACAGACTGGCAAAGGTGGGCGACCTTTTTGCGCGCGTCTTCGAGGAGCGGGTCAAGCTGCCGGAGTTGAAGTAATCGGGCCGCGACCGGCGCAGGACGGTGCGGATTCCTCCAATGGTCGAACAGCGTGCATGAGGCGAATCCGTCGTGAGTGGACGCGTGCGCATTCGGCATACACTCCCTCGCATGCGGGCGATCATCACCGGTGCTTCCAGCGGGATCGGATCGGCGCTGGCGCGCGAGCTCGCGCGGCGCGGGTGGGCGCTGGCGCTGCTGGCCCGTCGGGGCGATCTGCTCGATGCCCTGGTGGTTGAATTGTCTCGATACCAGAAACCCGCCGGCGACGCCGCCGGCGCCACACACGCCGTCCTCGCGGTCGCCCTTCCATGCGATGTGACGGACTCCGCTGCCGTTCGCGACGCCGTCGCGCGCGGCGAGCAGCTCCTCGGCGGTCCGTTCGACCTCGCGGTCGCCAATGCCGGCGTCGGCGTTCCTTCCCACGCTGCGAAGTTCATCCTCTCCGACGCCGAACTAATGACGCGTGTGAACGTCCTCGGGATGTTCAACCTGTTCGATGCCGTCATTCCGTCGATGATCGAACGACGATCGGGACGCTTCGCCGGCGTGGCCTCTCTGGCCGGCCTGCGCGGACTGCCCACCTCATCGGTCTACTCGGCCACCAAAGCGGCCATGCAGGCCTTCCTCGAGGCCAGCCGCGTCGAGTTGTTGCAATACGGCGTCTCGGTGACCACGGTGAATCCGGGCTTTGTCGCCACACCGATGACGGAGAAGAATCGCTTCAAAATGCCGTTCCTGATGAATGCGGACGAAGCCGCACGCATCATCGCGGATGGTTTCGATCGCGACGCGCGCATTGTGGAGTTCCCACGACCAATGTCGTTCCTGATGCGCGCGGTTCGCCTGATTCCGTCGTTTCTCTGGGAACGGATGACAGCGCCCTATGCGCGGCGCAAGGTCGATGAGAAGAAGGCGAGGCAATGAGCCGTGACCTGAAAGCGACCGCCGGGCTCCGCCTCGGGCGTTCCGTCACGTCTTCCTCCTCTATTTCACGAAGCCGTCGGTGATCGAGGTCAACGAGCGACGGTGCGAAGTTCGCATCCCCCTGAACTGGCGCACGAGGAATCACCTCAAGTCGATGTATTTCGGGGCGCTCTGCATCGGCGCCGATGTCGCCGGATCCACCCGATACGTGCGCACTCCCTGGTCTGTTTCCACCTGATGGCGGTTCTGAAAGTGCGGCTCTCGTTCGTTTTCAAGGCGGTCCGGGCGGAGTTTCTGAAGCGTCCCGAGGGGGATGTTCACTTTCTCTGCGAGGATGGGGAGGCGATTCAGGCGCTCGTAAAGCGCGCGAACGAGAGCGGGGAGCGCGAGGAGGCGACCGTCCACGTCACGGCCCGGGTGCCGGCGCTCAATGGGGACGAACCGGTGGCAAAGTTCGAGATGACGCTCTCTGTGAAGAGAAAGATCGCCTAGACTCTCGATGCGCATGCTGCAGTCCATCGGCGTTTATGGCGGATTTGAGCTGGTCTCGCTCCTGCGGAAGCGCTGCCCGGCCTATCGCTTCGTCGACGATGACGAGCGCGACGGTTGCCGCATCGTCGTCGTCGATGGCGATGCGCAGCCCTCACGGGATCACGGACCCCGCAAGAGCCTGGTCCGCATCGTCCTGTACGAAACCCTCCCTTCTGCCGATCGCAGAGAGGGAGACATGCGCGTCCCTCGCGAAACCTTCGTCGAGCATCCCGACGAAACCCTGGCAGTTGCGGTCGACCTGGCCGGGACGGTCATCCACGCGGCCAGTCTGGAGACGGAGATTGCGTACCTGACGCAGATCCACGAGCTGATGACGATTGCCGACGCGAATACCGTCGCCGAGCGCATCACGCGGACCGTCCTCGATCTTCTCGGTATGACGCGCGGGACGCTGTTTCTCCACGATCCGCGCGTGGAACGGTATGTCGTCAGCTTCAGTTCCGACCCGCTGGTGCGGGAGACCGGAGAGTTTCTGCCTGGGATTCCGCCGGACATCCTGCAGCGCGCGCTCTCCTCCGGTCAGTCGTTCGCGGTCGATCGGAAGGCGGGGATGATCGTCATGCCGATGCAGGCGGAGCACGATCTGATCGGAGTGATCCGCGTTGCCATCGGGCAGCACGATCGCCTCGACGACGACGCCATTGCCAACGTTACGCGCTATCTCCGTTCCGTGGCCTCGGTGATGAGCAACATCTACCAGTTGTCTCGCAGCCGCGATCTGGCTATGCGGGACGATCTGACGAAAGCGTTCAACCGGCGCTTTTTCGAGTCCTACCTCGATGAAGAGATCGAACGTGCCCGGCGCTACGGTGCGACCTGCAGCATCATCTTTCTCGATCTCGATGATCTGAAAACGGTGAACAACGCGCACGGTCACCTGGCAGGGTCGCGCATTCTGCAGGAAGTGGCGAAACGGATCCTCGCGGCGGTGCGCGGTATCGACAAAGTGGTCCGTTTCGGTGGTGACGAGTTCTGCATCATCCTGCCGCAGACGGATCAGGAGCAGGCGGTCGCCGTCGCGCACCGCGTCCGCACTGCTCTGAGCACGTCCATCTTCCACCTGGCCGACGGGATCGACTGCCGGATCAGCGCCAGCTTCGGGATCGCGTCGTATCCAACGCACGGCACCACGAAGGACGACCTGATCCGCCAGGCGGACGCGGCGATGTATCGCGTCAAGTCGACGACAAAGAATGCCGTCGCCGTCGCCACTGGCGACCAGATGTCGTCCCGCGCCTGAGCCGCGCTCCTACGAGCGCGAGACCTTGACCAGGGACCGCAGGACCTCAGCGACTCCACGCCTGCGCCACGCAGCCTCGAGGTGTGAACGGCGCCTCGGCATCGAAGACTTCGCTGATCGTGCCGATGCAGGCCTCGCCGAGCTCGGCGCGGAAGCCCTCCAGAAGCTGCATGGCTCTCTCTGGCTCGTGGGGATGGACGCGCAGCCACGCGTCGATGAACGGGCCGATCAGCCAGCCCCACACCGTGCCCTGGTGATACGCGGCGTCGCGCGCGCGGAGATCGCCGTCGTAGGTGGCCTTGTAATCGGCATGGGAGCGTGCAAGAGACCGCAACCCGACGGGCGTGAGCAGCTCCTGCTCGACCACGTCGACGATGCGCGCCCACCGGCTCTCGTCGAGGATCGGATAGTCGAGCGAAACGGAGAAGATCTGGTTGGGACGAAACGCCTGTCGTTGACGTCGACGACATCGTAAAGATATTGACCTTCTTCGTACCAGAAGCGCTCGTTGAACGACTTGCAGGCGCGGGCGGCGAGCTCGCCCATCCGGATCGCGTTCCCGTCTTCGCCTTCCTCTCGGAGAAGCTGTTCGAGGACACGCAGCGCGTTGTACCAGAGCGCGTTGATCTCGACCGCCTTCCCGCGCCGTGGCGTGACCACCCATCCATCGACCTTCGCATCCATCCACGTCAACTGATACCCCTCGGCACCCTGGCTCAGAAGGCCGTCGGCCGGATCGACGTGAATGTTGAAGCGCGTCCCTCGGAGATGGTGCTCCACGATGTCGATCAGCTTCGGCAACAGACCACGGATCGTCTCCCGGTCGTTGGTGGCGTTCCCATAACGCAGGACGGCGTGGAAGAACCACATCGTCGCATCGGCCGTGTGGTACAGCCCCGCGTTCTCCCCCTCAGGGAACATGTTCGGGATGAGGCCGTCGCGGATGTAGGAGCCGAAGGTGCGCAGGATGTTATGGTTCCGGAGGCGTAGCCACCGAGGGAGTTGGTGACAAGCCATTCCCGGCTCATCGGGGTCTCACGCGGATCGCCATGCTTCCAGCCGGTATGCGATGGGATGAGGGGCATCGGTTCGCTTGCACTCATCGTGTTACAGATGGTCGCCGAAGTTGTGCCCGGCCCGCCCGAGGCGGCTGACCTCTTGTATTCTGCGCTGCATGAGACGTCTGCTGACTGTCGCCGTTCTTCTCGTCGCCGCCTTTCCGCTTTTTGCCGCGCGTCTGCCGAAACGCGTGATCCCGGATCACTATGCGATCACCATCACTCCGGATCTGACCGCGGAGAAATTCAGCGGACAGGAGACGATCGACGTCGACGTCACCGAGCCGATCGACACGATCACGATTCACAGCGCGGGCCTCGAGCTCAACGACGTCGTGGTCGGCAGCGGCAGCAAGCTCCTCAATCCGACGATTACGTTCGACGTGCCGAACGAGATGGCGTCGCTGAAGTTCTCGCAGACGGTGCCGCCCGGCAAGGCCTCGATCCGGATCAGCTTCAGCGGCACCTTGTCCGGTCAGCTGCGCGGCCTCTACCTGAGCAAAACCGCACGCCGCAAATACGCCGTCACGCAGTTCGAGCCGACGGATGCGCGGCGCGCGTTTCCGTCGTTCGACGAGCCGGCGATGAAAGCGACATTCGACATCACGCTGGTCGTCGACAACGGCGACACGGCCATCTCCAACGGCGCCATCGCATCCGACACACCTGCCGGAACGGGCAAGCATGCCATCCGTTTCCGCACGACCCAGAAGATGTCCACCTACCTCGTGGCCATGCTCGTCGGCGATTTCCAGTGCGTTAGCGGCGGCGTCGACGACATCCCCATCCGCGTGTGCTCCGTGCCGGGGATGGAGAAGCTGGGGAAATTCGCGGTCTCCGCCGCGGAAGCATCGATCTCGTTCTACGACCGCTACTACGGAATCAAGTATCCGTTCGGGAAGCTGGATCTCATCGGCATCCCCGATTTCGAGGCGGGTGCCATGGAGAATGCGGGAGCCATCACCTTCCGCGAGACGGCGCTTCTCCTCGACGAGAAGTCTGCATCGGTCGAAGCGAAACGCGGCGTGGCCGGCATCATCGCTCACGAGATCGCCCACCAGTGGTTCGGCGACCTCGTGACCATGAAGTGGTGGGATGACATCTGGCTGAACGAGGGCTTCGCCACGTTCATGACTGCCAAGCCCCTGATCGCGTGGCATCCCGAGTGGCGCGTCGACCTCGATCAGGTCACCAACACCAGCGGCACCCTCGGCATCGACAGCGCCCGCTCCACTC
Organism: Thermoanaerobaculia bacterium; assembly: GCA_038244715.1. Lineage (GTDB taxonomy): Bacteria > Acidobacteriota > Thermoanaerobaculia > Gp7-AA8 > Gp7-AA8 > JADGNZ01. The sequence goes on along the minus strand of JBBRTE010000008.1, from coordinate 126,975 downwards.
GCCCGATCCGGCAGAAGGCGGAGACGCGAAACGAGATCAATGCGCTCTTCGACGGGATCGCCTACGGCAAAACCGCGGCCGTCTTGCGCATGGAAGAGAACTGGGTCGGAGAGGAAGCATTCCGCGACGGGATCCGCGCCTATCTGAAGAAGTATTCGTACAGCAACGCTGCCGCCGAGGATTGGTGGGGAACGATGACGGCGACGACGAAGCAGCCGTTCGACGCGGTCATGAAATCGTTCGTCGACCAGACCGGCGCTCCTCTGCTTCACGCCACCGACGCGTGCGGTCCGGACGGGAAGCGCACCGTCACGATCACCCAGGAGCGGATGCTGCAGCGCGGCGCGGCTCCGGTCGCGCAGTCATGGACGATTCCGATCTGTGCCCATGACGCCGGCTCCGCTGCCGGGTCGCCCTGCCGCCTGATTTCCAAGCCTGTGGATTCGTTCACGGAAGCGTCGTGCGAACGGCCGGTCTTTCTCAGCGGCAACGGTGCGGGCTACTTCGTGACGGACTATTCGCCGGCGATGCGTGCCGCTCTGCGACTGAACCTCGCAGAGATGCCGCCGGCGGAGCTGATTTCGCTGCACGGCAACGAGTGGCTGCTCGTGCGCACCCTGCGCGAAGACGTCGCCGACTATCTGGCCCTCGTGCGCGCCATGCCCCGCCCGGCGGAGAGGCCCCTGCTCACCGCGATCGCCAACAACATCGGCCTGATGAACGACCGTCTGATCGACGATACGAATCGCGCCGCCTGGCAGGCATACGTGCGCGAAGTCATGCGCGGCTACGCGCCGCTGACGTGGGAAGCACCGGCCGGCGAGACATCCCAGCAGCGCATCATGCGCGCCACAGTCCTCGGCATCCTCGGCGTGGAGGGAGAAGACCCCGAGGTCATCGCGGGCGCCCGCCGCGTTGCACAGCAGTACATGAATGATCCCGCGTCAGTCGACGCCGTGCTGGCTGACCGCGCTCTCCCCATCGCCGCGATCAGTGGCGACGAGACGTTCTTCAATCAGGTGCTCGAACATATGAAGAGCGCGCCGACGCCTGAGATCGCCCGCCGCTACCGCGATCTCATCCCGCAGTTCCGTGACCCGAAACTCATCGACCGGGCCATCGCATACATCTACAGCGATGACCTGCGCAGTCAGGATCTCCCCAACATGGCTGGAGGGCTCTTCTTCAATCCTGCCGCGAAACAGGCCGCGTGGACGGCCGCGCAGGCGCACTGGGACACGCTGAATCAGAAGATCCCGACTGCGATCGGTGCGATCACCGGGTCGACCGCCACGTTCTGCGATCCCGCGACAAAACAGCAGATCGAGGCGTTCTTTGCGGCGCATCCCGCCGGCGCAGGGGAGCGTGCGCTGCGACGCGCTCTCGAAGCGATCGACACCTGCATCGCCTTCAAGGCCGCGGAGCAAGCGTCGTTCAACACAGCGCTGGGAGTTGGGGCGAGGTAGGCGACCACGGGGTGGGGGCGGAGAACCCACCGCTTCACGACCTCCACGAGTAACTCCAGGCCGGTCTCGTCGCGCTGGATCGACGGTGCACAGGCTTGTTAGATGTGATGTGTCAGGACGTTGTTCCTTGAAGCTGGTTGCTCATCCGGTTGACTTTCGTCAATCTGAAAGCTCTTCAAACGAACAGGTTGACAGGAAGGGCCCGGATGAACGTCCACAAGAATGCGCGAAGCTGTCCGGCAAGTCGAGAGCTACTGGCCAAACGGGTGTGCGAACTCGGATGGTCGGTGCGCGAGGCGTCGGAGGCCGCCGGTATCAGTGATCGGCGCGGAAGAGAGTGGGTGCGGCGGTGGGAGGCGGACGAGCCGATGACGGATCGCAGTTCGCGGCCGCACGTAATCGAGAGCACCGACGAAGGGACGCGCGATCGAATCGTAGCTCTGCGACGAGAGTGGCGAACGGTCCGACAGATCGCCCTGGCGGTGGCCGTGAGCGCTGCGACAGCTGCCCGGGTGTGCAGGGCGGCGGGACTGAGCCGGCTGCGCCATCTGGAGCCGCCAGAAGCGCCGATCCGATACGAACGGGAGAAGCCTGGGGAGCTGCTGCATGTCGATATCAAGAGGCTGGGACGCTTCGATCGGGTCGGACATCGCATCACCCGCAAGCGTTCGTTCGGATCGCCAAAGCAGGGCTTCGAGTTCGTCTACGCCGCCACCGACGACTTCACCCGTCTCTGCTTCGTCGACATCCTGGCCGATGAGCGCAGCGAGACGGCCAGCACCGTTTTGAAGAGGGCGGTGGCATGGTTCGGCCAGCAGAAAGTCACGGTCGAACGCGTAATGACCGACAACGGCTCCGCCTTCCTTGGAGGGCAGTTCCAGCGGACTTGTCAGGCGCTCAATGTTCGTCACAAGCGCACCCGCCCCTATACGCCCCGAACGAATGGCAAAGCCGAGCGCTTCATTCAGACGCTGCTGCGGGAATGGGCCTATCGCTTCTCGTACAACACCTCAGAGGAACGAAAAAAGTGGCTGACGCCCTACTACCTACGCTTCTACAACTTCCATCGCGCTCACACCTCTCTTGGATACAATCCGCCCATCAGTCGCCTGGATAAGAACAACCTCCTGAGACGCAACAGTTAGCCGCCGGGCGACTCATGGACTCGCCTTCTGGATAGCAGCGAAAACGTCAAGCGGCGAAGGCGTACAGAAGGGGATGTGTGGCCCTGCGCGTACATTGATGACCGCAACGCCAGGGCATGAAATATCGACGAGATACCTCGAAATGAAGCTTGCGCGCTGCGACAGATCTTTATGCGGAGGAAGCGAGACATCAATGCGCGTGATGTCGAGAATCGAAACTCGGCGCAAGAACACGTTTGCCGCACGCCAACGTACAGACCCGTCTTCAATCGTGAGCGATTTGCCCGGAAACGTAAACCATGCCGCCAATCCCGCTGCCACAGCAAACTGCCACGAAAACATTGAACTGAAACCGATCGCGGCAGTCAGGATCGCCGCCGCCCAGATGTAAACGTTCTGACGCCCCCGATGTTTGAACGTAGTCGTCATGCTCGTGTGGCTAACGGTACGTCGGCGCTCGCGAACGATAACTGCGACGCCGCCTATGGCCAAAGCCATTGCTGCAGCCAGATAACACCACGCGAACATTGCGGCGTACTCACCCCGAAAGACGCGAAGCATGCCCATTTTGTCCGTCACCGTCACTACGCCTTCCCTGAGCACGTCAATAGCACTCCAAGCCAGACAGATGGCGACAGCGATGAAGATAGCGCCGTACCAGGGTGAACTCATGCGGTCTCTGGGTGTTGTCATGAGAATGAGGCGGCTAACGGGCCAGGGTTCAGACGCGTGGCCCGCGACACCATGATGGCACAACTCGGAGAGCAGCAACGCGGCGGGCCATGTCGGCTGCAACCCAGAGTTAGCCGCGGCTCCGGGCGCGCTTCTGTCGGTGCGCCGAACACAGAGTTAGCGCAGTCACTTCACATGAAGTGTGGCGAAACGGCTGCGGGCGTCGTCGAGGAAGAGGGCATCGTGCGAGACCTGTGCCTTGAGCCAATCCACGTACGCGTCGCTATACTGCGGAGACCCGAACCGTGGCCGGTAGAAAAACGCAGGATTCTCGTCAACGGCGTTCAGACGACGTACTGCAAGAGCGTCATGCGCCGTGAAGTGCTGACCTGGAAGGAGGGAAGCCTTGACTCGTGCGATCACGTCCTTTTGCCGGTACGGGTGTGTTTCGTTGGGATCAACTTGCCGAAACGCAGGTGCGTCAGGATCGTTGACGATGCGAATACGGGCGGCAGCGGGATCCAAGGTAACCCGAACCTCACCAGCCGCTTGAACGGCCAAAGTTGAGCCAGGTGGGGCCGAAACTACTTTCCGCACTCCGTCAAGCCATTCACGTCGGGTTTGCTCAAGCTTTCGATCGACGAACTTCCGGAGATCCTCCGTGACACCTGGCTCGCTCTTGGCCCCGTGACGAAAGTAGACGGTACCTTGGGCGAAGGCGCACTTTTGCTTCCCGCCCGGTACAGCGTACGTGCCGGGCTTACAGAATGCGATCGGATACTCAGGTGCTCGGATCACGATCACGGCCACAGAGAGACCGTTCTTACTGGCCGAGCAAATATCGAATTCTGAAAAATGGGTCTCGGTGTAGCGATGTATCCGATTGGCGAGATCAGCTGGGTCCACCGCTAACAGCTGGCTAGTATCGGCGCCCGATGGTATGCCGCGGCTGTCGAGGCCGATGGCGATAACGCCCCCACCGGCGTTCGCAACTGCGATGATGTCCTTGATGATCTCGCACCACTCCCCATCCGAGGTGACGTCGAAGCTCTCTTTGAACTCGACAAACTTGGACTCTCGGCTTGCGTGAGTTGCTTTTCCTACGGGATCGTCCAAAGCGCACCTGCTACCGGCGATAATTATTGCACGGGTGGTTGAGCACGCAGGGTCAGCGGCTAACTATTACTTGAGCAGCTTCTCCGCCGTTCTCCGGATCGCGGTGAAGCTGCATATCACCCTAATCATAGCAGGACCGCGTTGCTCGCAACTTCCGGCATCGAGATGATTTCCTCGTGAGTGGCGTTCGTGCGCAGGTGTTACGGGACCGTTCAGGTTGCATCACCTGTTTGTGAACCTGCCATTCGATTCCGGCCGCTTCTCCCGCGGCATCACGTCCTGGAGGATGCCGTTCTCCTGATGACCCTGTCGTGTTGGGCGTGATGCAGCCTACGTCCCCGCTATTGCGCGGGGACGTAGGTCGGATCCTGAGTCTGCATGTCGATGACCGAGCCGTACGCGGCGATCTTTCCGTCGCCGTCGATGACTCGTATGGAGATGCGCGCGTTGTACGCGGTACCGACTCCGAGTTGCTGTAGTACGCGGAACTGGCGGTACTCATTCGCCGCCAGCGGAATCGTCACCTTCGGTGCGGCCTTGGCGTCGGGGAGGATGACCGAGACTTCGACCGTGACCGGCTTGCCGCTGATTTCCGAAATGCCGAGGTTGGTGCGATAACGCGTCGAGTCCTCGACCTGGAGGACATTGAGCGTTCGACCGCCCTTGCCGGCCGCATCGGCGGGCGTGACCGCGGCGATGAACTGACCATAGGTGCCGCCGCCGTCCAGCTGGTTGTACGTGCGGCCGGTGACGACGAGGTTGGCGTCGGACAATGTATCGACGTGCATCGCACCGCCGACGTTCGAGACTCCGAAACGCGAGGCCAGCACGTTGTCGAGTACGGCGACCTCACCCGCCTGGATGGTCATCGACTGGGTGAGCGTGCCGCCGCTGCCGCCAGCCAGAGGATAGAGCGTCATCGTCACGTACTGCGGGTCGGCGCCGCTGTTGAAGATCCGCATGTCGGTGCGCCACTTCGCGACGTCGTTGGTGAGATCGGCAACGCCGGGGAGAACGAAGCTTCGCGCGGCGGTCTGGACGAGCGGGACCGCATTGACGAGCAACGGGTCCGTGGTCTTGTTGTCGACCACGGATGCGTACGCCGTAACTTTGCCCTCGCCGCTGGTGACGCTCACTTCGACGCGGCCATCGGCGAGGGTGATGTTCTTCGCTGCCAGGAACGAGTTGAGCTGCTGCTGTTCGCCCGCTTTGAGGTTGAGTGGGAAGCTCAGCAGATTCTTGCCCGAGGTGTCGAAGACGTTGACGAGCACCGAAGCAGGCTTGCCTGCCGCTTCGACGATGCCGAGGTTTGTGCGGTAGGCGGGGGACTGGGCGATCTGCTGCATGCTCAGGATTCCGTTGCGGGCATCGCCGGTGACTTTACCGACGAAGCTCGCAAACGGGATGGCCGGGATGTACTGGCCGAGTGTCCCGCCGGAGGACTGGTTGAAGGTGCGGCTGGAGGCGACCGTGGCGAAGGAGACGTTGACGTCGTCGACGGCCGGAGCTCCCTTTCCGCTGGTGTTGAGCGGACGCACTTCCAGCACGCCGTTGGCGGCGTCGCCGAGGGCGCCGACGCCGTACCAGTTCTTCACGATGTCATCGAGCGCCATCGTGTCGTTCGACGCGATCGTGACCTGGGTCTGCTTGATCTGCGTGGGATCACCGCCGGCAGGCGTGAACCGCAGGAGGTAGTTGATCTTCTGCGACGCGGTGTTCGTAATGCGGACGTCCGAGCGCCACTGGGAGTTGATCCCGTCGAGATGGCCGACCGACGGGATGATGAGCGCGTTGGCGGGAGGCGTGGACAGGTTCCCTGGCGAGACCGGCGTCACGACACTGACCGAAACCGGGACGTTGACCGCGGGCTTCGCGTCGAGCGCGCCGGTCTTGGAAGCATTCGGGAAGGTGAGGATGATGGTCGCGGTGAACGTGCCGTTCGGAAGATCCGCCGGGTCGGCCGACACACTCAACGTAGTGCCGGCAGCGGGCAGAACGCCGCTGGCAGGCGAGACCGTCAGCCATGGCTCGTCCGTGCTCGCGGTGTAAGGAAGCGAGGTTCCCTGGCCGGGAATGAAGACGCTCAACACGACGACATGTTTGTTGTTGATGTCGACTGTCGCCGTCGGAGTCTGGGAACTGATGATCGGGACGATGACGACGCGTTCGGATGCCGAGTAGGAGCCGTTGCCGCAGGCGGAAACGGAGCGGACGCGATAGAAGAACGCAGTCGGTGTCGCGGCGTTCTTCGTGAACGACTTCGAAGTCGTGTTCACCGGGAACGTCTGGGCATTCGCGAACGTGTCGGAGGACGCCTCCTGCAATTCGAAGGTAGCGCCGGGGACGCTGGACCACTGGACGTCGTAGCTCTGACCGGCGCTGGAGGTGCCGACGACCGAGAGCACCGGAGTCGTGCCGGTGTCGCAGACATTAAACGTTCCATTGGCGGAGACGAGCTGGCTGCAGTTGGTGATTCCGAGCGCCTGAACCGACCAGACCACGCTGCCACCGCCGACCGGCAGCGTCAGGGAGGTGCCGGTGGTCGATCCGATCTCCTGCGTGGCCGCGCCGCCGACCGAAGCGAAGAGCTTGTAGCCGGTCGCGCCGCTGACCGCGGTCCAGGTGAAAGCTACCGGCGAGCTGATCGTCGTGCCGTTTGCCGGAGTGAGCAGCGTGGGCGGCTGCTGACCGCAGGTGTTCGTGCCGATCTGCGTGGTCGCGCTCGAAGAGTCGTTGGCCGAGTTGTTGTCAGCGGGGCTGATGACCGTGGCCGTATTCGTCGTCGAGCCAGAGGTTGCGGTCACGGTGTAGATCGCCAGGATGGTCGCGCTCTGGCCCGATGCGAGCGAACCGAGCGCGCACGGGAAGGCGGACGGGCAGTTCCCGCTGGTCGTCGAGAGGCTCAATCCCGCCGGTGTTGGATCGGCGACGACGACCGTGGTCGCGGCCGCAGGACCGTTGTTGGTCACGGTGATCGTGTACGTCACCGACGAGCCAGTCGCCGCCGACGTCGGCCCTGTCTTGACGATGGAGAGATCGGCGCTCGCTGCGCCGAACGGCGTCGTGATGGTGGTGCTGTTGTTCGCCGAAGCAGGATCGGGCGTCGTGCTGCTGGAGACCGCGGCTGTATTCGTGACACTCGTTCCAGCGAAGTTCGCTGCGGTGGTGAATGTCGCCGTGATCACTTTCGACTGCCCAGCGGTCATCGTTCCCAGGGAACAGGGGAACGGGGTCGTGCAGGCGCCGGCGTTGGAGACGAACGTGGTCCCGACAGGAGTGGGATCGGTCACGACAACCGCGGCCGCGTCGGAAGGACCGTTGTTCGTAACGGTGATCGTGTAGACGAGCGGAGTACCGGGCGACGAGGAGACCGGCCCATTCTTCGTGATGGCCAGATCGGCGCTGCCGTTCACCGTGGTCGTGAACGACGCGGTGTTCCCCGCCGGAACCGGATCGGCGGTGACGGACGAGACGGAGGCGCTGTTGACCACCGTTGACCCGGCTGAAGCGGAACTGGTCGCGTAGGTCGAGAGGATGGTCACCGTCTGGCCGTTGGTGAGGGTGCCCAGGAGACATGGGTACGCGCCGGTGCAGCCGCCGGAGTTGGAGACGAACGTCAATCCCGACGGAGTGGGATCGGTCACCGAAACACCAAACGCGGAGGATGGACCGCTGTTGGTTACGGTGACGGTGTAGATGATGTTCTGCCCCGCATTCACGCTGGCAGGGCCAGTCTTGGTAATGCTGAGATTCGCTTGTGGCGTGACGGTGACCGATTGCGAGGCGATGTTGTTGCCAGAATTCGGATCGCCGGTGCCCGCGGAGACTGACGCGCTGTCGACGGCAGGACCGGTGGCCGGTGCGGTCATCGAGAGGACGAGCGGCGGCGCGGAGCCGGAAGCCGCGATCGAAGCCGCATTCGTACAGGTAGCCACACTGCCCGCCAGCGCGCTGCACGCCCAGCCCGCACCGGAGAACGTGAACGACGTCACGCCGGAGGGGAAGGTGTTGCTGATGCTGACCGAGCCGCTCGTGGCATTGGGGCCGGCATTGCTCACCGCCAGGTTGAATGAAAGCGATGTCCCGGCGTTGACTGGATTGCTCGACGCGGTCATGCCGAGCGAGAGGTCGGCTGCGGGGAACACGGGTGTGAAGGCGGGTCCGACGTTGTTGTTGGACGTGTTCGGATCGAATTCGGTCGCGATCACCGACGCACTGTTGGAGATCGAGACGAGGGCGTTTGCGTTGAGGACGAGCGTGACGTTGACCGACTGATTCGCGGAGAGCGAGCCGAGGTTGCAGGTGACCGTCGGACCTGCGGGCGTACAGGGACCTACTGAGGTTGCGCTGACGAAGGTGGCGTTGGCGAAGATGTCGGTAACTACGACGTTGGTCGCGGCGATCGGACCGTTGGTAATCGTCAGCGTCCATGTCCCGTTCTGCCCGTGAAGGACGGACGGCGGCGCGATCTGCGTGATGCCGAGGTCGTTCTGGGTGACCACGGCGGTAAGGCGGAGTGCGTTCGGGGTGCCGGTGACGAAGGCCGACTGGAGACTTCCTCCGCCGGACCAGGTGGGAAGGAAGTAGTTTGCAAAGTCGCCGGTGTGTGTCGACAAATGAATGACGTCGAACGTGTCGCCGTTGGCGGGCGTGAATGCACCGAGAAGCGATACGGTCAATGTGCCGTCGAGCGCCGCGCCCGAACCTGTCGCGTCGACGATGTCGTGATTGGCTGTCCCGCCGATTTTCAGAGCCATGCCAGCTGCGGGGCCTTGAGAGTACAGGCCGAGGATGGAGATTGCTCCCGCCGTCGAGGGATTGCCGGGCGCGACGATGCCGCCGCTGTTGTTCACCGCGGCCCCGACGGTGCCGTTGCCCTTGAGCGAACCGCCTGCGAGTGCGATCGTCGAGGGTGACGAAATCGAGCCGCCCAGGAGGTTGATCGCGCCCGACGACTGGGTGAGGCCGCCGTTGAAGGCGAGTTGGCCTCCGTTTGCGTTGATGAATCCCGTGCTCGTGACGGAGGGTGCGATGCCTTCCGAACCAGGAGTGATGCGCTGGAGCGTGCCGGAGTTGGAGATCGTGTTGCCGCTTCCGGAGACTCCGATGCCCGGGATGGCGTCCAGGTTAAACGTGGAGGCGTTGGAGTTCGTGATGACTGCGCCGTTGGCGAGAACCAGGCCGTTCGTACTGGAGACATACGAGAGTGTGCCGTTGTTCACGAGCGGGCGGGCGTCGAGCGTCATGCCCGCGGTCAGGCCATCGATCTGGAAATTGGCGCCCGGGTTGACGGTGAGGGTGCCGCTGCCGTTGATGGTGCCGCCAGTCCAGTCGGAGACGGGGCTGGCAGCGGTGAGGTTGATGGTGCCACTGCCGCCGAGGGCCGCGGCGTTGTGCACGTTCAGCGTGCCGATGGTGGCCGCAGAGTTGAGCGTGACGTTCGCTCCGTCCACCGTGAACATCCCCGGTGTGACGGTGCCGCTATTGATGGTGGAGGTGCCGGATGAGAAGGCGATGTTGCCGGCACCCGTGAGCGAAGAGGGCGCGTTGAAGGTGTTGCCGGCGTCGAATTCGATGCTCGCGCCGGAGGCAGGTGTGAAGCTTCCGGTTTGCGTACCAGCGGCGGTGAACGTCATCGTGCCGGCGTTGATCTGCACGGCGCCGTCGTTGCCGAGGGGCGCGGTGAAGATGGAGGCGCCGGTGCCGGACGTCTTTTTCAGAACTCCGCTGCCGAGGTTGTGGAAGAGGCCGGGGACGGCGCAGTTGCACAGGAAATTGGCGTCGCCCTGAAAGTCGAAGATGCTGCTGTTGTTGAAGACCGCGCCGTTCTTGAGCTGCAGCGCGTTGCCGAGATTCTGGTAGTTGACGGTGGCGTTGTTGTTGAACGTCCGCGTGTCGAGAATGGAGAGGAGGTTGTTCGACATCGTCAGCGTGCCGCTGTTGGTCGTCGTTCCAGAGCCGGCCATCGTGCCGCCACCCCAGGCATTGCTTCCGGTCAGGGTCAGCGTGGAGTTGCCGTTGATCTGGCCTGAGTTCAAAGCGAGCCCGGAAAGGGAGAACGGTGCGCTGATCGTGACCGTACCGCCGGTAACCCAGAAGCCACCGCCGCTGCCGCCCCACGTGCCGCCGGTGATGGTGAATGTTGAGCCGACGCCGAAGTTGATCGCAGCGGGGGAGATGGCGTCGAGCGTGCCGTTGCTGGTTCCGCTGAGAAGCGAGAGGCTGCCGCCGCTCGGCTTGATCAGGCCCGTGGGATTGTTCGTGATGGTCGGGGCAACGCTGGAGGAACCGGAAGTCTGGAAGTTGCCGCTGTTGACGATGCTCGTGCCGCCGCCACTCTGCAGGAACGACGAGTTGTCGACGGTATTGATGAGGGCGCCGCTCTGATTGAGGATCGAAGCCGTCCCGGTCAGCGTGAGCTGGTTGATCGTCCCCCCCGTCAGCGGGTGATAGGTGATCGTGCCGCTGTTGTTGATGACGTGGGAGCTGAGCGTAAGGGACGAGACGTTCGTGCCGGTGACGTCGAGCGTGCCGCCTGACGCGACGACGAGTTGCCCGTTGCCGGCCATCGTCCCGCCGTTCCAGGTGAAAGTACCGCCGCTGCTGACCGTGAGGTCCGCGGTGCCCTGCAGCGTGCCTGTGTTCTGGACGAAGCTGGTCGTCGCGGTCGGCGCGTTGACGTTGACGGTGGCCAGGCTGCCGTTGATGCGGATCGGTCCCGGAGCGCCGCCGTTGAGCGTCGCTCCCGTCAGCGAGTACGCGCCGTTGAAGAAATCGATGTTGTTCGTCGCCTGCGTCGCCTTGAGAGTGCCGCCGAAGAAGGTTCCGCCGCCCGCGAAGATGATCGTGCTGCCGCTCGATGCCGAGTTCGCGTCGGTGGTTCCGACGGACTGGTTGTACTGCGGATCGAAGCGGAAGCCGGAGCCCCCGGCACTCTTCTTGACGTTGCCGGCGTTGTTGAACGCGTTCGTGCCCACGCCGTTCGTCAGCAGGAAGCCGTCCGCCTGAATGTCCAGATTGCCGTTGTTGTTGAACGTCGAGCCGCTGTCGAGGCTCACCGGCTGCGCCGACGAGACCAGCGTGGCGGTCCCGTTGTTGTCGATGATGTGCGTGCTGACGCTCCGTGCCGCGGCCTCGGACGCCATGTCGAAGGATGTCGAGCCACTGATGACGGTATGGCCGATTCCCGCGAGTGTTCCACCTTTCCACTTGAGCGTGCCCGGTGTGGTGACTGTGAAGGTCGATGGTGTGGAGAACGTTCCGCCGTTCACCTCGAAGTTGGTGTTGTTGATCGTCATCGGGAAGCTGGTGGCCACCGTTCCCGAGCCATCGATCGTGACCTTGCCTCCGGCGAAGGTCGTGCCGCTCGCCAAGGTATACGTCCCTGAAAACGGCGTCGGGAACCACACCTCGGTGCCGGCCGACATCGTCCACGGTGCGCTGCTCGTGCCGGTGGCATCGATGACCAGAACGCCGCCGGTGATGGAGACGCCGCTGCCCGCGGCGTTGAACGCCGGTTTGATGAGGAACAACCCGCTCAGGGTCTTGGTGAACTGGTTGTTGTTGGTGATCGACACCGCGGAGCCGTCGGTATCGATTGTGCCGGTTCCTGCCGCGGTGAAGGTACCGGCGTTGACGATCGACGCGCCGTTCTTGAGCGTCAGATCGTTCGTACTGGAGCTGTAGAGAAGGGTGTTGTTGTTCGTGAGCGTGCGGCCATCCAGCGTCATCGCTCCGGCCGAACCGGTCAGTGTCAGCAAGCCGGGGTTGGTGACGGTGAGCAGGCCGCTGCCCGTGATCGTGCCGCCGGACCAGGTCGGGGTACCTGTGAAGATGACATTGCCCGTTCCTCCCAGCGTGCCGCTGCTGATGTTGAGGCTGGGAGCTCCGTTGAACGTGGTGGCCGTGTTGACGTTCAGCGTTCCGCCGGCGATGTTAAACGTGCCGGAGCCGGTGAATGCACCGGTGCTGTCGAACGTCCCGTTGGTGAAATTCATGATGCTGGTGCCGGCCGGCACGCTCATCGTTCCCGTCGACTTGCCGCCGCCGGCGAAGTTGAGCGCGCCGCTGGAGCTATTGCTGACGATGCCGCCGGCGTTGTCGACGAAGGCGAGGATCGACGATCCTGCGGCGCCCGAGGACTTCGTCAACGTCGCTGTGCTGGCGGTGATGCGCAGCGTGCCGGCGCCCGCGGGAACGGCCTGGATGTCGAAGTCGCCTGCGATCGTGAAGGTGCCGGGCGCCGCCGTCTCCAGCCTCGCGGTCGCGCCGTTGATGCTGAGCAGGGCCGCAAACGCCGGCGCGTAGGTCATCGTGCCGCTGTTGTTGATCACGCCGGTCAGGGTCATGGCGGAGATACCGCCATCGAGGGATGACGTTCCGAAGACGTTGAGAGGCCCGGTCCCGGCGATCGTGCCGCCGCTCCACTTGATGCCGCTGTTGGCGTTGGTGGCGGCGTTGAACGTCTGCGTGCCGCCCGCGAACTTGATTGCCGTCGGTCCGCCGAAGGACGTGCCTGCGCTGAACGTATTGCTGCCGCCAAAGGTGATCGTCTGCGAGCTCGCGCCGGTGGTGAACGTGCCGGTGTGGGTGCCGCTTCCGGACAGCCCGAAGCCGCCGCCGGCGCCGGCGCCGGCGACGGTCACCGTTCCGTCGTTCTTCACGAAGCAGGAGATGACGTTGAGAGCCGTGCCGGAAGTCTTGGAGAGCGTTCCGCCGGAGACGACGTTGATCGACTCCGATGCGGTGCCGTTGATCGCCAGGTCCGTGGCCACCTGGAACGTTCCTCCGCCGGGGACGTTGATGGTGCCACCGCCGCTCAACGTTAGCGCATTGGTGGGAGAGGTATAGCTGATGAAGTTGGAGTTGATGACCGCGCCGTTGATCGACATCGCGCCGACGGCTCCGTTGAACACGCCGTTGGACATCGTCACCGGTCCGCTGCCGCTCAGTGTTCCTCCGCTGAACGTGAATGTGTTGCTGAATCCGATCGTGCCTGCGCTGTTGAACGTGCCGCCGTTGACCTGAACATTTCCCTGGTATCCGGGGAGCGTCGCTCCGGATGCAGTCCCCATCGTGCCGCCGGAGAGGATCGTGAATGTGTTGTTGCTGGTGGCGGTGGAGGAGTTCTCGAGCGTGAGTGTGCCGCCGCTGGCCACGGTGATGGGAATCGAGCTGGCAGCACCGCTGAGCTGGAGGGAGACCGGATTGGCAGCGACGTTGACGTTGAGCGTGAATCCGCCGAGAGTGACGACCGCCGTATCGCCGGCCGCGCTCTGGCCCGGATAGCCGCCGCCGCAGCCCGACCACCTGGTGGTGTCGTTCCAGTTGGTCGTCGGGAACGACGAAGTCAACGTGCAGGTGTTGGCGGCGCTGGCGTCGACCGGCGCGAACGCCATCGCCGTGAAGAGGACGACGACGGTCATCAGCGTTGCGCCGAGAGACACGCCGAGGATGCGCCGGCTGCGTTGGTGCGCGGCGGCTTCGACTTCATTCACGGCAACAGCAGACGGAACGTCATTCAGTGTCGGCATGGCGGCACGAGCTCCCGGTGGTGATCTAGAGTACGGATTAGCGGACGGACCTTTCGCCGCATCAAATAATTTGGATGGGCGAATTGTAGATCATCATCGGCTCTGATGCCGGGTGGGGGGTGTGACGGAGCGCACGGTAACGGGACATCCCGGCCATGGTATGACCAACATAATGTTACGGTTCAGGGTCCTCGTCCTGGCGATTGTTGTCGCTGCCGCCCTCCTCGCGGCGCTCCCGTCATTCGGCCGCGATCTCACCCCCGTGCGCATCGCCCCCCTGCCTACACTTCACAATCGTCGTATGCGGCCGGCGCCACGGAAAAAGGATTCTTCCTCCGGTGGGACACGCGTTGGAATTCGCAAACGCGTTCCTGCGGACGCTACTGAAGCGCCGTGCCAGGCCAGCCAGACGATCGTACGCATCTCAGGGCATCGCTCGGGACGGCCGTGAATCGCTCGTTGCTTTAAATAATTGAATCTTTCAGACGCATTTATGCTATTAAAGCATCGGATGCTGCGCCCCGCCTTCCTTCTCGCCGCCCTTTTCCTAGCGCTCCCACTTCTCGCGGCGGGCCACGACGTTTCCACGGTCCGCTACGCACCTGCGAACGTGGTGTTTCAGTCGAACGGCGCCGATCCGGTCGTCGCCTTCAACGGCGATCGGTTCCTGACGATCTGGAACATGTACGGACCCATTTATGGCGAGCTGGCGGATCCTGCTCGGGGGACGAAAACGGACGCGTTTCTGGTGCAACGCGGCTCCGCAGCCGCGTATCCGCTACAACTGGTGGCGGTGGGTGGGGGTTACCTCGCCGCATGGAACGACGGCGGCGCGTCGATCGCCGTGCTCACGGCCGCGGGCGCGATCGAGCGGACGATCCGGCTCGATGGGGCTGCGTTCACGGCCCCGCGGATTGCGTTCAACGGGCATCACATCCTCGTGATCGACCGAACCTCCACGTATGTCTCGCCGCCGGCCGTCGTTGTTTCTGTTTACGACCTGAACGGAGCGGTCGTGCGCCGCTTTCCAATGCCTGGATCGCAGGGGCTCACGTCCTATGCCGTGACGGCTGCGGGAGGCGATTTCGTCATCGCAACGGCGCGGGCCTCATTCTTCATCGATGAATGGCGCATATCCGACGACGGCACGATCGTTTCGACGCAAAAACTCCCGCCGGCGCCCGCTGTGGCGGCGACCACCGACATCAGCATCGCCGTGAATAACGATCGGATCGCCGTGGCGTGGGTCGATCTGCAGACCGCGGCCGTGTCGGTTGCGGTCATCGCTCCCGACGGCGCCGTCATCTCGATCGCTGTCCCGAATGGCGTGCCGACGAACCGCGGCATCTCGATACTGCCGGTGGAGACTGGATTCGTCGTGGCATGGAACGTCCTTCCGGCGAAGCCCGCCAATCCTGCCGTGTTCGCGGTGAGGGTCGACATGGCCGGCACACTCCTCGACTCGAGGCCGGTTCGCCTCAGCGACGGTACATTTCGCGCTGCGGCATCGTCGGGCAATACGGTCGAATTCGCGGTGAACACCCCCACCGTCGGTGCGGCTACGCTCATCACTTCCGTCGGCAGTGGCGGTTTCTCCACCCGCGCCGCGGCGCCGGCAGCGGTTACGCCAGTGCAGCAACTCTCTCCCGCTTTGACATCGAACGGCGCCGGCTTCACGGCGGCGTGGCTCGAACGATCCGCCGGGCCACATGGCGTGATGGCCGGCCGCGTCGACCGTGAAGGCAATCCGCTAGACGGCACTGGAATGACGATCGATGAACCGTCCGCCGCATCCGTGAACGTCGCGCGCGGCGTGTCGGAAACGCTGGTGGTCTGGAGCAATGATGCAGGCATCTTCGCCGCACGCATGACGCCGTTCGGGACTCGACTCGATTCGCAACCCGTTCGGATCTCTACGACGCGCGCGTACGCCCTCGCGGCGGTGTGGAACGGCAGCCGCTACTTCATCGTGTGGCCAGAAACGGCGCAACTCGTCGGCGCGTTCGTCAGCCCGGAAGGCATCGCGACGACACCGAAGGTCTTTCTGAAACTTGTGACCAACATGGTGTTGACGACCGCTGTCGCGTGGGACGGCCGCCAGTTCATCGTGGTGTTTGGAGCCTCGCCATTCCAGGTGTGCGGCGATTGCGTCCTGGCCCCGGAAGACACGCGCGTGATGCGCGTTTCTGCTTCCGGTGATGCGATTGATGCGGCACCAGTGACGATTCCCGGTGTCCATTTTGATGCTCAGGTGGCGTCCAGCGGTAGCGGATCGCTGATCGCGCTCCGTGGCCCAACCGATCTCTCGACAATCACCGTGGGCGAACAGAATGGCGTCCTCCGCCTCGGCGCCGAGGTTCCACTCTTTCACTGGTTCTATGGGCCACTGGCCCGCTTGACGTGGGACGGCATTACGTATGTGGTGGGGTGGCAGCAGAACACATCCTTGTCCGGTCCAGACTGGCTCGCGACCGCTCGCGTGACGGGAGACGGCTTCGCGTTCGACCGCCGCTTTGTTTTGACGGGCCGGGGCTCCTGGTTGTCGATGGCCGCAAACGACATTGGTGAGACGGCGTTGGCGACCGAAGAGTTGGCAGCGCCGTTGTTTTTATCCCGGGCGCGGCTGTACCTCACCAGCGAGATGTCTCCGACTCCTGACCGGCCTCCTGCTCCGCGGAATGCCATCAGCTACTTCGGCGGAAATACAGCGCGGCTCGAGTGGCAACGCGGCGGCGCCTCGGATGGCTTCGTAATCGAACAGTCGCACGACCCCGGGAAGAGCTGGAGTTACGTCACCACTGTCCCTCCGGATGTACTGACGTTCACGACCATGGCGTCGACCGGAAACCTGTTTCGTATCAGCGCTCTTGGACCGGGAGGTTTGTCGGACGGCGCGGTCATGAGTGTCGGCAGCATGCCGCGCCGGCGCGCGGAACGGCGGTGAGGATCATGGTTCGCAAGAGTCTCCTCAGCCTTCTCCTCGGGCTGTTTTCTTCCCGCTGCTGGCGGGCCGGGACATCTCCGCGATTCGCTACGCTCCGAGCGATTTGATTCCGCTGCGAATATCGATCGCACCCGCGGCCGGTCCTCCCGATTTCAGGTTTGAGACGGCGCCATCAATTGCGACTGATGGAGCAGCCGGTACAGCGTTCGTACTTCCGAGGTGACACCATCGACCTACGTCGCACGTGCACGGATTTACGTGCGCTCGGAATTCTCGACCGCGGTGGTGCCGGCTCCGCCGCCTGCGCCGCGAAACGCGGTCAGCTACTTCGGCGGGACTACCACGCGCATCGACTGGCAGAGCGACGGGCGCCGTCGCCGGTTTTCTCATCCAACGCTCGATCGACTTCGGCCGGACATGGTTCCCGTTGCGATCGTGCCGACCGACGCACGGACGGTCAGCGTGACCGCGAAGATTGGAGATCTCTTCCGCGTGTGCACCTTCGGACCCGGCGGAATCTCCGATGGACCGCTTACCAGCATCGGCAGCATGTTCCGCCGCCCGGGGACACGCCACTAGGCAACCCGCAAACCCAGGAAGGGGCAACCCGGGAACCGGGCCGCCCCTGATCCGACTCTCTATCTCCCTTGTACATGGTGGCGGGCCGTTCTAGGCCGTGGAATCTGCATCGGGGCTCGGACGGGTTCGGCCTTCGCCTGCGGCCTCGGTCCCGGATTGATCTCGCCGAGGACGCGCATCTTGAGCGACGGGGCGCCGTAGGCTCCGTACGCCAGTTCGCGGTTGATGAAGAGAGCATCGGGGGAGCGGTAGACGTTGCCGTTCTCGACATAGACGTATGCGCCGGTGAGCTTCTCTTCGAGGTACTCGCGGGCGGCCTTCTCATCCACCGCCGGCACGTCCACATTCGTCAGATGCACCACCTCGGTTGCGTCGATGCGCTCGACGACAATCGTGTGGCTATCGATCACCTTCGAGAAGCGCGACATCGGTACGGCTGCCTGGAGTGAGTGGATGGTTGCAACAAAAATCACGCAAAGAAAGACTCGTTTCATAGGTTTTCTGCGTGGTGCGGAAAGACGGAGAGGCAACCGTGCAGGAAGGACGGCCGTCGGGTGGGAAGCGGGAGGCTAGCATGAGTGTGCGACAATCTGCAACTGGTCATGTCCGGGAGGGAGGGGAAACGCGGTCAGCAACCACGGGGGAGCTCGTTCCAGTCCATCGCGCGCCTGATGCTTTTTCCCATCGCCGCGATCTCCCTCTTTTTCCTGTGGCGTTCCGTGCGCGGCATCCTGCCTTCGATCCCGCGCCCGGCGCCAACCCACACGCAGGCCTCGGTGATGGGCGTTGCGCATCGCCAAGACATCGTGCTCATCCTCGACGACGTTGGCTTCGATCATCAACCGCTTGCGACGGCGATGACGATCGATCCGAATGTGAACTTTGCCGTTCTGCCGAACGGGCTGCGCTCGACGGAATTCGCGGCCACGCTGCACAGTCGCGGCTTTGAGTTGCTCTGTCATCTGCCGATGGAGCCGGAAGGGTTTCCGCATGTCTCGCCGGGTGATGGGGCAGTGCTGACGTCGATGTCGGACGCGGAGATCGCCCGCACCACGCGCGCGAACATCGGGGCGATCCCGTTCGCGCGCGGCGTGAACAACCACATGGGCTCCCGCGCAACAGCCGACCGGCGGGTCATGGCGGACGTTCTCGGAGCCCTGCCCAGAGGGATGTACTTCATCGATTCGCGAACGAGCGGCGGCTCGATCGCGGGAAGCCTGGCGCGCTCGATGCGCGTGAAGACGGCATCCCGGAACGTGTTTCTGGACGATGTGCAGGATGTCGTTGCGATCCGCAGGCAGCTTCGGGAGCTTGCCCGGACGGCGGTTACCCAGGGAGTGGCGGTCGGGATCGGGCATATGTATCCGACGACCGTAGCGGTGCTGACGGAAGATGCGCCCCGGCTGCGGGCGGGTGGGTTCCGGTTCGTGCGGGCGAGCGCGGTCGTGGAATAGCGAGGGGTCAGGTCCGAAGTGGAAGTGACGGATTCCGACCACTGGTGCTTGCGGCTGTGGTTTTCCGTCACTTCCACTTCGGACCTGACCCCTTCGGCTGGCGTACCGTAAACTCCGCGCCGAATGCTTCTCGCGCTCTTTCTCATCGACCTCGCTGCCGGCCTCTATCTTTGTTTGCCCTTTGTCGGGCGCCGCAACGCGGGGGTGAAGTTCTACCGGCTCATCCTCATCATCAGCGGCGCTCTCGCCTTCTGCGCGCAGCTGGCGCAGGTGCGGACGTTCCGGCCGTTCGAAGTCGGTGCCGTCGTGTTGACGGTTGTCGTCTATGTCACGCTGCGCTATCCGAAGAGGCTGATCTTCCGCATCCCTGCCGGGCTCCTGGCGGCGCTTTACGTCGTCGCACCCGTGATCGCCTGGCGCGAAGCGACGCATGCCACCCTGGCGTGGTCCATCGCCGGTGCTCTCTCCAGCGTCGCCCTTCTCGGCAGCGTGAATCTGGCCATGCTCCTCGGCCACTGGTACCTCGTGGTCCGAGGTATGCCCATCGATCCGCTCAAGCGGTTGACCTTCGCCACGCTCGCGGCGAGCATCGTCAAGATCCTGGTGGTGGTCATCGCCATCATCGCCGGCAGCGTGTGGTACGAGGTGGCAATCCGGCAGGGGATCTTCTTCTGGATGCGTGCAGGGTGGGGGCTTCTCGGTCCGCTGCTTCTCTATCCAATGGTGTGGGGGACCGTGAAGATCCGTTCGACGATGGCCGCGACCGGCATCCTCTATGTCGAGGTCGTCGCGGTCGTCATCGGCGAAGTCCTGGGCGCCTGGCTGAGCGCGATCGCGCACCTGCCGGTCTAGTGCGGGTGACCTTCTTCCGCTCCGGGCGGCGCAGAGCCGTACACGTGGCGGTCATGAATGATGAGATCGAAGGGCTTGAGGGCCGGGTTCGGGGGATAGCCGCGATGGACCGCCTGGCATTCGTAGCAGACGATCACGTCCTTCACGATGCGCCAGACGATGTAGTCGAGGATCGTGACGCCGAGGAGTGAGAGTCCGTACGTCCAGGGAACGAAGATCGAGCCGAGGACGACGAGGGTGATGCCTGTGCGGCGGTTGAAGTCCTTCTGAAAATACAGCTGCTCGTGTCCGCACGCGACGCAGTGATCGATGATCGAGCCCGCCGGGGGTGCCATCACGGCGCTGGCAGCTCCGCAGAAATCACAAGGGCGCGACGCCTCGCCGGCATCGCGCCCGAGGCGCTGTTCACAGTGGGGGCAGAGAAAGTGGACGGATGCCACGAAGCCCTATTCTTTTTTGGCCCGCTCGAGGTAGCGGTTCTCGCTGGGGTCGACGATGATCTCTTCGCCTTCCGAGACGAACGGCGGCACGAGCACGGTCACGCCGTTCTCGAGCTTGGCCGGCTTGTATGACGAGGAGGCCGTCGCGCCTTTGACCTGCGGTTCGGTCTCGGCGATGCGTACGCGGATCGTCTTCGGCAGCTCCACGCCGATCGGTTTCTCTTCGTAGAACTGCACCTGCAGCTTCACGCCGGCATCGAGCCAGGCCGCGGAATCGCCGAGATCGTCGGTGGAGATCTCGACCTGCTCGAAGCTCTCCGTGTTCATGAAGTGGTGGGCCTGCCCGTCGGAGTACATGTACTCCATCTCGTGCTGGTTGATGTACGCCTGCGTGATCTCGTCCTGGGAGCGGAAGCGGTGCTCGAACTGGTTGCCAGTGCGCATGTTCCGCAGTTTTGCCTGCACCATGGCCCGAAGGTTTCCAGGTGTGTGGTGATTGAACTCCATCACCTTGCAGAGATCGCCGTTGAACAGAATGACGATCCCTCTTCGAATGTCGTTAGCCTGCATGAAGTGGTGAATCCTTTCGCTGGTAGACTCCCGGCACTATGCGCCGGATCCTTACGATTTCTCTGTGTGTTGCCACGGTCCTCGGCGTTGGATGCCGTCCCCGTGCCGAACGACAAACTGCCGCCGCAGCGAACGATATTCCAGTGGGCGTCTATGCGGCGACGAGCGGATCGGAAGCCGCGTTCGGTCAGGCCACGGTTCAGGGCATCAAGCTCGCCGCGGAAGAGATCAACAACGCGGGTGGTGTACTCGGCAGGAAAGTCCGTCTCGTGATCGAAGACGATCAGGGGAAGGCGGAAGAAGCGGCCTCGGTCGTCACGAAGCTGATCACGCACGACAACGTGCTGGCCATCCTTGGCGAGAACTCATCGAACCAGTCGTTGGCTGCCGCGCCGATCTGTCAGGCGTCGAAGGTACCGATGATTTCGCCTTCGTCGACCAATCCGAATGTGACGAAGAAGGGCGACTACATCTTCCGCGTCTGCTTCACCGATCCATACCAGGGGAAAGCGTTGGCGATGTTCGTGCGCGCGAACCTGCACGCGAAAACCGCGGCCATCCTGCGCGACAACAAGAACGACTACTCCGTCGGTCTCTCCGAAGTCATCCGCAAGGAGTTCGAGACCCTGGGCGGAAAGATCGTGGCCGAGCAGAGCTACAGCGGAGGCGATAGCGATTTCCGCCCGCAGCTGACGGCGATCAAGTCTGCGACGCCCGATGTGTTGTTCATCCCCGGGTTCTATACCGAAGTGGGACAGATCGCGATCCAGGCCCGCGACCTCGGCATCGCTATTCCGATGGTGGGGGGCGATGGTTGGGACTCACCGACGGTCATTCAGATCGGCGGCAAGTCCGTCGACGGCTGCTATTTCTCCGATCACTATTTCGTCGGCGAGCCGCGTCCCGCTGTGCAGAAATTCGTGGCGGAGATCAACAAACGGACCGGTAAGAATCCCGACGCCAACTCCGCTCTCGGCTACGACGCGCTCTACACGCTGACGAATGCGATCAAGCGCGCCGGATCGCTCGATCGGAAAGCGATCCGCGACCAGATCGCCGCGACGAAGGACTACCAGGGAGTGTCCGGCGTCATTTCGATGGGCCCCGATCGCGATCCGATCAAACCGGTGGCGATGATCAAGATCGACGGCGGGACGACGCATTTCGCGGGTTGGATCCAGCCGTAGCGCTGGGTCCGATCGACGTCGCGCCCTGGCTTGGCTAGGCCGTCGTGATTCGCCGGAACCGGGCATTGATGAGCGCGTAGGCGCCGTACGACGCCAGTCCGAGCCCGGCGATGGTGAGAATCCAGCTGCCCATCGGCAGGCCGGCCAGTTGGCGCAGGGCACCGGAGATCCCTTTCGCATCCCCAGAATTGCGATGGAGCGACGCGCGGATCAGGGAGACTCCGATCACTCCGAAGACGACTCCGCGCGCAGCCACTCCGAACCGCGACATTGCCATCAGCCTGGACTTCGTCGTCGCTCTGGTCGAAGAGAAATCCAGCGGCTTGCTCAGGCCCTCTCCCGCTGCGCGGTAGCACTGATACGCGCCGTAACCGATGAGCGAGATGCCGGCCGCAATGACCAGCAGGCCTCCCAATGGGTGATCGAGAGCGCGGGCGGTCCAATGACGGCTCGACGCGTCGCTGCCGCGTCCGCTCCCTCCAGCGTGAAGCAGGAGACGGATCACTGTGTATGCGAAGGTGCCGTAGAGCAATCCCCGGACGACGCTGCCTGCGCGCATCACCACGCCTTTGAAATCGGAGCCGCGGCGCTCCGCGTCCGTGACCGCACTCAGGACGCGCCAGAACGCGTAACCAATCAGCCCGGCTGCGATGATCGCGAGCATCACTCGGCCGAACGGCTGGCGTGCGATGAAGTGGATGGCATCGCGGCGGTCCGCGGTCGTGCCGCCGCGATGCAGTCCGGCCATCGTCGTCAGCAGTCCGGCCGTGCCGTAGATCACGCCCTTCGTGGCGTAGCCGAAACGCGCCATGCGTTCGATCCAGGGGCCGGACGTTCGTGGATTGCGGGTCAGAAGATCACCGTGGGTTACATCTCGATCTGAGCGCCGAGCTCGATGATCTGATTCGTGGGGAGCGAGAAGTACTGCGCCGCGCCGGAGGAATTGCGCATCATCCAGCCGAAGAGGCGTTCGCGCCAGATGGCCATCCCGGGACGCTTCGTGGCGACCAGCGTCTCGCGGCCGAGGAAGTAGCTGGTGGTCATGGGGTTGAAGGAGCCGATCTGCGGCGAAAGGCGCTCGAGGTGTTCGGGGAGGTTGGGGTCTTCCGTGAAGCCGAAGCGCATGACCAGTCGCGCTACACCCTGTCCCAGCTCTTCGAATTCGAATCGCTCTTCGTCGGCGAGGTGCGGAGACTCCTCGACCGTCACGCTCAGAAGGATGACGCGCTGATGCACGACTTTGTTGTGCTTCAGGTTGTGCAGAAGGGTGGTGGGAACGCCCGTGGCCTGACGCGAGAGGAAGATCGCCGTGCCGGGGACGCGCGGGATGCGGCCGCCGGCGAGGTCGCGCAGCAGGTCATCGGTCGAGAGCGTCGATTCCTGCAGCCGCTCCGCGAGGATCTGGCGCCCGCGGTTCCAGGTCGTCATCGCGGTGAAGACGAGGGCGCCGATCGCCAGCGGGAACCAGCCGCCCTCCTCGATCTTGACGATGTTCGCGCCGAAGAAGGCGAGATCAATCGCGATGATCGGAATCGTCAGGCTGAGGACGGCGATGAGCGACCAGTGCCACCGTTCGCGCTCCACGATCGCGAGGAGTGCGGTCGTGATGGCCATCGTCGCGGTGACGGCGACGCCGTAGGCCGCAGCGAGGGCGCTCGACTCCTTGAACACCATGACCAGGCCGATCGCGGCCACCATCAACAGCCAGTTCACGGATGGGATGTAGATCTGTCCGATCTGGTGCTCGGACGTATGGCGGATCTGGATGCGCGGAACGTAGCCGAGCTGCACGGCCTGCCGGGTCAGCGAGAACGCGCCGGAGATGACGGCCTGCGACGCAATGACCGTGGCGATCGTTGCCAGAAAGACCAGCGGGTATTTGGCCCAGTCAGGCGCCATGTGAAAGAAAGGATGCTGCACGGCGGACGGATCCCGGAGGAGCAGCGCCCCCTGGCCGAAGTAGTTGAGCAGCAGCGCCGGGAATACGATGACGAACCAGGCCAGCCGGATCGGCCGCGCGCCGAAGTGGCCCATGTCGGCGTACAGTGCCTCACCGCCGGTCACGGCGAGAAAGACTGCGCCCAGCGTCAGAAATCCCTGGAGTCGGTTGACGATGAAGAAGTGAACCGCGTGCGCCGGATTGATAGCCATGAGCACGTGCGGCTCGACGATGATCCAGCGGATGCCGAGGAGTGAGATCACCGCGAACCAGACCATCATCACGGGTCCGAACATCGCCCCCACCTTCGCCGTGCCGGCCCGCTGCACGATGAAGAGGAGGATCAGGACGGCGACGGTGATGATCTCGACGTACGGGCCGAAGACGGGGGTGGCCACTTCCAGTCCCTCGATCGCGCTGAGCACGGAAATCGCCGGGGTGATCATGCCGTCGCCATAGAGCAGCGCCGAGCCGAAGAGGCCGAGAGCGATGAGGACGGCGCGGCGGGTGGACTGCGATTCACGCGTTCTGGCCAGCGACATCAACGCCAGGATGCCGCCCTCCCCGCGGTTGTCCGCGCGCATGACGAAGACGAGGTACTTGAGCGAGATGACGATGATGAGAGACCAGCAGATGAGGGAGAGGATCCCCATCACATTGTCGGGTGTCGCCGCCACCCCATGTTTCTGGTGAAAGCACTCGCGAAGCGCATAGAGCGGACTCGTGCCAATGTCGCCGTAGACCACTCCAAGGGCGCTCAGCGAGAGGACCAGGAGATAACGGCCACTGATTTTCTTGTCCGGGGAAGGAACCATCGGGCGCGGGAAGTTAACACAGGGTGGGTGCGAGGGAGTCATTGGTGTCCGGGTTTCGGCCGGAAAGTTCCGCGATGCCGGGATCGGTGGTATCCGGGCTCTGCGAGCGAGTAGCCGGAAATCCGGATGAAAACATATACTGCCGGTCCGCAATGGTTTCTCGGAGGGATTGGTGTCGAAAACACGCAGTGAAGTGCTTCTGGCGATTCAGAGGGCCCGCGGAGATCTCGATCGAACTCTGGCCAGCCTTGAGACTCTTGCGGATGAGGACCGGCAGCGGGTCAGCTATTCGATTCACGCACTCAACAATTACCTCATGGTGGTCGCGGCGACCGTCGAGCTTCTCAAGCGAAAGGCCGACCTCGTGGGCGACCATCGAGGCGTCAAGCTGCTGAACACCTTGAAGCATGCCACGGACCTGATGATGAGTACGGCTCGAGGAGTGCTCGCCGCGAGCTCCGATTCGATCCCGCCGCTGGTATTTGAGCCGGCAAGCCTCACGGAGATCGCCGAGAGCGCCTGCCGTTCCTATCGCGAGATCGCGCGCCGCAAACGTGTGCGGATCACCTGGCGGCCACCGTTGCGCAGGGACCTCGTGGTGACTGACCGGGTCGCGGCGGGAGCAGTACTCGACAACCTGCTTTCCAATGCGATCAAGTATTCGGGCGCGGGCATGCCCATCGACGTGACAACGAGAGTTCACACCGATGATGTGGTCTGCCTGGTCCGTGATCGAGGCCCGGGACTGAGCGAGAACGATCAGGCGCGGCTCTTTCAGCGCGGCGTCCCGCTGACGTCCCAACCAACTCAGGGAGAGTCCTCCTCTGGCTACGGACTCGCCATCGCGAACGATCTCACCAAAGCCCTGGGCGGCTCCCTGGTCTGCACGAGCGTCCTCGGGAAAGGATCGTGCTTTTCCTTCGCACTGCCGCTCGCGGATGCAGGTGCCGAACGTCGTGCCTCGGATTCCACGATGACCGCGCCGAACTGACAGCTTCCGTGCGCAGGCGGAACGCCGGGGCTCGACGGCGCGTCGCCGCTGGCTGGGGAGGGGAGGACGGTCATCGAACCAGTCGTGCGATCGGGCCGATCGCGCCACGAGAAGAAATGTTGGCGGAGGCGATGCCAACGAACGCAGCGGCGCGTCGCCGCCCGCTGGGGAGGGAGGATTCGAACCTCCGAATGGCGGCTCCAAAGGCCGCTGCCTTACCACTTGGCGACTCCCCAAGACTGCGTGGCGCGAAACTCCTAATCGTGCGCTGTGGCCGGATCATTCCATGCGGAAGAGCTGCCGGCGCCGGTTCATCCGGTCCGTCGCTCCCCACGCGTACTTGTACTCCTCGGCACCACGAAGGAAATCGAACGTCGTCGCGCCATCGGCCACGGCCTGTTCGATCGCGTGGGCGACGAGGATCGTGCCGATGCTGAGTTTCTCCAATTCAGGATCGTATCCGCTCAGGTAGTAGTGGACCGTTCCCGACATCGAGTAACCGTAGAAGACGGCCACGATGCGGTTGTCGCAGCGGATCGCGTACAGGCGCAGCATGCCCGTGTCCAGCATGCGTCGGGCCACTTCGCGATGAAACTGCTGGCTCGTGGCGTCCGCGAGAACGCCCGGAAGGTTGCGGCGCTGCCAGCGCGCCGTGTGCAGCGCGAAGAGTGCAGCCAGGAACTCGTCGAGCGTGCCGGCGGTTGCGGTCTCGACGCGGACCGTTCCAATGCGATCGAGCGCGCGGCGGTAGTAGCGGATCTTCTTGCGGAAGTGCGTCGAGATCAGATTCTGCAGCTCGTTTCCGGCGCCCTCGAGGGAAAGCACCGGACAGGGCTCCTGATCCTCGACGTTCTCGGAGAAGCCAGCGGGGAGCGGCGCGCGCAGCAGCGACGACGACGGCGGCAGTTGCTGCAGATCCCAGAGCTGGCAGTGGAGTTTCGCCATCTCGTCGACGATGAGCGCGGCATCGCCGACGATATCGAGATAGTCGCTGACGCCGGTGCCGAGGAGGAGGCCGAGCGATTCGTCGGATTCGTCGTCGCGGATGATGTAGAGGGGGGCCAGCACTTCGAGGGGTTCGCCGTTGCGGGCGACGATCACGGAGAGATCGTTCGAGCCGAATGCGCGCCACCAGGGGAGCAGCCACATCGGTGTCTGAAACGGCGTGGTGCCCGGAGTGCGCAGACAGAGCGCGAGCCATTCGGCTTCGAGGTCTGCGAGCGCTTCCGTGTCGGTGATGACTTCGATCGGCATGGCGTCGGATTGTATCTGGCGGCACGTGCGTGACCGGAACGACAAATTGCCGTTCTGTAAACACGGGCGTCATATCATCCGGAGCGGGGCCATGAGCGACGACTTCGTCACGATCGATACACCGCACTTCCGCATCGAAGGACGTTCGCGGGCCGGCCATGAGACCTGGTTTCGGGTTCGCGAGCTGAACGCTGCCTTCGACATCGGGCGATGTCCCGATGCGCTCGTGGCCATTCCGCATATTTTCGTAACGCACGCGCACCTCGACCACGCCGTCGGCATCCCGTTCTACGGGGGGCAGCGGCAGCTGCACCGCATGACGGGTGGTCACGTCTACGTGCCGGCGGAGGCGGCGGAGGGGATACGCGAGATCCTGACGATCTACGAGCGGCTGACGGGTGCGTCGTTCGCCGAGATCGAGATCGTCAGTGTCGCCGTCGGTGATGTCGTGCCCCTCGGCAGGACTCATCTCGTGCGGGCGCATCGGGCTACGCACCGCGTGGCGGCGAATGCCTACGAGGTCATCGAGCTGCGGCATCGACTTCGGGACGAGTTCGCCGGGCGCGACGAGCACGAGATCATGGAGCTTCGTCGCCACGGGACGGAGGTCACGGAGGAGTGGCGGCGCTCGATGCTCTTCTACACGGGGGACACCGACCGCGGGCTGCTCGAGCAGAATGACGCGCTCTTCAAGTCCGAGGTGCTGATGATCGAGTGCTCATTCGTGATCGCCGGCCACGAAGAGCGCGCGGCGAAGTACCGGCACATTCACTTCGACGACATCGCCGGGTTTGCCGGACGTTTCGAGAACGAGACGATCGTGCTGACGCACTTCAGCCGGCGGTATTCGCGGAGCGAGATTCACAGCGAAATCCGGCGGCGCTGTCCGGCCGTGCTGCGCGATCGGATTCGTCTTGCGCTGCCCGAGCCGTATCAGAGGCTGTAAAGTGTAGCGAGGCGGGTGAGGGCGGGTTCAGCTCTTGCAGAATTGCGCCGCCATGAGAAAGGGTTCCCCGTATTGATGAAGTTTCCTCGCACGCAATTCATCGCGATCGCACTCCTACTGATTCTGACAACACCGATGGCCGAGGCTGCGAGGCGGCGGACGAAGTCCCGCGCGCGGCGAGCGGTCTCCGCCGCGCCCGCGCAGGTTGCCGTCGGGACCACGCTGAGCGAACGGGTCACATCGCTCATGAACGGCTCGGTGGCGCGTAACTCCGACGTCAGCCTGCAGGTCGTCGACGTCGAGAGCGGCGCCGTCATCGCGGAGCAGAGTCCGAACACTCCGCTCGCCCCCGCGTCGAACATGAAGCTCTTCACGACCGCAGCCGCGATCGACCTCCTCCATCCTGACTTCCAGGTCACCACAACCGTCTTCATGAGAGGAACAGCGGACGCAGGTGGCACGCTGAACGGCGACGTGAAAGTCGTCGGACATGGGGATCCGACCATCGGCGGCCGCTTCCATGATGGCCACTCGACCGCCGTGATCGACGAGTGGGCGACCGATCTCAAACGCGCCGGCGTGAAGACGATCCATGGGAATCTCATCTTCGAATACGGCTACATGGACACCGAGTACATCCATCCGACGTGGCCAGTCGATCAGCTCGTGAACTGGTACGAAGCGCCGGTGTCGGCGTTCTCGATGCAGGAGAACTGTGTGCAGGTCCGCGTGGCGCCGACCCGTCCGGGCCAGGCCTGCCTGGTGCAGTTCGAGCCGCCCACGGCGTATCTCGATCTGGAGACCTCCTGTGTTACCGGCCGGGGAATGCCATTCATCACGCGCTACCGCAACACCAACAGGATTCTCGTGCGGGGAGGAACTCCCGCGCGTACCGGAATCACGGAAGTCTTCGTCACGATCGAGAATCCTGTGCAGTACTTCGCGGCGGTGACGCACGAGACGTTCCTCCGCAACGGCATCACCGTGCAGGGCCAGATCATCGTGACGCCACGCGATGCGCGGCCGGATTGGAAGGCAGTCTCGCAGCACACCACGCCGCTCAACGTCGTGGTCTACGTCATCAACAAGAAGAGCCAGAACCACTACGCCGAGGAGCTGGTGAAGATCATCGGCGCGGAGACGAAGAAGGATGGCTCGTGGAGCGCGGGCACCGGCACCGTTACGGATTGGCTGACCGGGAAAGTCGGCGTGGCCACGGGTGAGTTTCATCAGGCCGACGGCTCCGGCATGTCGCGCAACAACCGAGCCTCGGCCAACGCGTTTGTTCACCTTCTGCGGTACATGTGGAAGAGTCCGAATCGCGAGGACTTCGTCAGCTCGCTACCGTATTCGGGAGATCCCGATGCGAAGTTCGGCCACCGTCTGCGCGGTGCGCCGTTCGCGCGTCAGGTCTACGCGAAGACGGGCTACATCGTCGGTGTCGTCGGACTCTCAGGATACATACACGGCGCGAGCGGCAGGGTTTATGCGTTCTCGTTCCTCTTCAACCGCTACCATGTCGGCGTCTTCGCGGTGTACCAGCTGCAGGACGCGATGTTGAAAGAGATCATTACGCGCGGGTGATCGAATGAAACGCGAAACCATCATCTTCACGATCTGCGGCTTCGTGCTGGGTCTGACAATGGGCAGCCTGGTGATCGGGCCGAAGGTTGCGCAGTCGAAACTGGCAGGGGCACCCGAGGTGCCGGCGGCGGGGATGACGCAGTCGACGTCGCAGCCGCCCGCGGGTGGCGGGAACGCCATGGCGATGGTGACCCAGCAGTTGAACACTCTGAAGGAAACCATCGAGAAGGACCCCCACAACTTCGAGGCACTCGTGCAACTCGGCGACATGTACATGGATGCCGCGAAGTTCCCGCAGGCTGCCGGCTATCTGGAGCGCGCCCTCGCCGTCCGCGACGACGCGAACGTCCGCATGGACCTCGGCATCTGCTACAAACAGTCCGCGCAGCCGGAACGGGCACTGGCCGAGTTTCAACGGTCGGAGAGGATGGCGCCGGGTCAATGGCAGCCGCTCTTCAACGAGGCGATCGTGCTGGTCGAGATTCGCCGGATGGACGAGGCACGCGCGATCGCGACGAAACTGAAGCAAATGCGTCCGGACGACCCCGAAGTACAGAAGTTGATCGCGACAGTAGGCGACAAGAAATAGATGGTTATTTGATGCGCTCCGTATCATGAGGGATGATCCGCTCTACGTCTCTCCTTCTTCTTCTCATCGCTCAAGTCACCTCTGCGCAGCCCGCGGGATTTGAAAAAGTTCTCTTTCCAATCGTGATCCCAATCGCCGCTCCCCAGCCTGGGGCGCTCGGTTCCCGATGGATAACGGATCTTGCGGTGCTCAACCGCGGCGACGTGGAAGTACCGATGGCCGGCTCGTTCGCCTGCTTCCTCTGTCGTCAGCCTCACGGACTTCTGCCGGGGGTAACGTACGAGATTGTGCCCATTCCTCCGGGTAGTTATCTCGGCGGAAGCTTTCTTTTCATCGACAGTCGCTATATCGACCGGGTGAGCTTTGGCTTGCGCGTGCGGGACATCTCGCGGCAGGCGGACGGATTCGGCAGCGAAATTCCGGTGGTCCACGAGCGCGAATTCCGCACTGATGGCGTGTCCATTCTCAGCGTTCCGAATCTTCCGAATGCCCGAGTGACGCTGCGCGTCTACGGCTTCAACCCGGCCATCCCGGGGACGGTCGTGGTGCGGGTCTACGAACAGCGGTTGTCGTTGGTCGTCAATCTGTATCCGAATACTCCAGCCGATTCGTTGATCTCCGAGCGGACATACCCGGTGACGTATATCGCCGGGAACAATGACCCGCCCGAGTCCGGCAATTTCCCGCGGTACGCCCAGATCAGCGATTTGTTACTTCCGGCGACGTCGCTCGCCAGGATCGACGTCGTGCCGATCACGCCGGGCTTTCGGATCTGGGCATTCGTCACAGTCACGAACAACGACACCCAGCAGGTGACTGTGATCAGTCCGCATTGACCTCGGGCTAAGCGAGGGGTGTCAGGTTCGCGCTCGCGGGAGACACCTGCAGCGTGGAGACGCCGGCCGTGTTGCGCACCGTGGCAACGGCATGAAAGCCGGGAAAGGTCACGATATTGCCTACGATCTCGCCGCGATGGTCGCTGAGGAACAGTTGGATGGCGTCGTCGGCCGAGGCTGCCTCGTAGTTGTGGAAGGAGACAGCACCAGCGACCGGCTTTCCGCTCTCATCGGTCAGGACGCGTTGTTCGATCGTGAAGCGCATTTGCATAGGAGTCACGCGCGACCGGTATGCAATATCGGTGCTCTTTGGCCCTGTTCTATACTGAAATCAAAGGGGCAGCCCATGAGCGACGAGCGCGTTCTCTCCGACATTCCAGTCATCGGCCGCATCGATCTTCACGAGATCGAACGCCGCGATCCGCTGCCCTCGGATCGCTTCGCGGAGGCCATCGAGGTCGGCCTCACATTCGATGATGTCCTCCTGCGGCCGGCCAAATCCGACATCCATCCGAACTTCGTCGAAGTCGGCACGCAACTGACCCGCGACATCCGGCTGAACATCCCCATCATCTCGTCGGCGATGGACACGGTCACCGAAGCGCGCCTCGCCATCGCCATGGCCCAGCAGGGTGGCCTCGGCATCGTCCACAAGAACATGACGATCGACCAGCAGGCGGAAGAGGTCGACAAGGTGAAGCGCTCGGAAGCGGGGATGATCGTCGATCCCGTCACGATGCGACCGTGGCAGACCATCACCGAAGCGCTGGAAGTGATGGCGAAGTACAAGATCTCGGGCGTGCCGGTCACCGACGCGAACGGCAAGCTGGTGGGTATCCTCACCAACCGTGACCTCCGCTTCGAGACTCGCTTCGATCTCCCCATTGCGGAGCGGATGACGAAGGACGGCCTGGTCACGGTTCCGGTCGGCACCACACTCGAGCAGGCGCGCGAAGTCCTGCACCAGCACCGCATCGAGAAGCTCCTCGTGGTCGACACGCACGGCGATCTCAAGGGATTGATTACCGTCAAGGACATTCAGAAAAAGCTCCGCTACCCGAATGCGGCGAAAGACTCGCTCGGCCGCCTCCGCGTCGGTGCGGCGATCGGTGTCGGCAAGGAAGGCCTCGACCGCGCTCGTGCGCTCATCGACGCCAAAGTCGACGTGGTCGTCATCGACTCCGCGCACGCGCATTCGTCGGGAGTGATGGAAGTGATCCGGCAGTTCAAGAAGCTCTTCCCGGACACGCCTCTGATCGCCGGCAACGTGGCGACGTACGAAGGCGCCAGCGACCTGATCGCGCTCGGCGTCGATGCGATCAAAGTCGGCATCGGGCCGGGCTCCATCTGCACCACCAGGGTCGTCGCCGGTGCCGGCGTCCCGCAGGTCAGCGCGGTCATGGAGTGCGCACGTGCAGCCGAGAAATACGACATCCCCATCATCAGCGACGGCGGGATCAAGTTCTCGGGCGACATCACCAAGGCCATCGCGGCCGGGGCGCGCTGCGTGATGATCGGTTCGCTCTTTGCGGGTACGGACGAGGCACCCGGAGAAACCATCCTTTACCAGGGGCGCACGTTCAAGGCCTACCGCGGCATGGGATCGATCGGCGCGATGCAGGCTGGATCGAAGGACCGCTACTTCCAGGAAGATACCGACGAGGTTTCGAAGCTCGTCCCCGAGGGAATTGAGGGCAAGGTCCCGTACAAGGGTTCACTCAGTGCGATGATCCCGCAGCTGGTGGGGGGACTCCGTTCCGGCATGGGTCTGACAGGATCCCGTACGATCGAGGATCTCCGAACGAAAGCGCAGTTTGTCCGCATCACCGCCGCCGGATTGCGCGAGTCGCACGCGCACGATGTCGTGATCACCAAGGAAGCCCCGAACTACCGCATCGAATCGAACGACTGATCGCCGTCTTCGAGCCGGGTGGCCTTGTCATCGGCCGGGCCCCGGTCTTCACGTGGTGAGGTGCTCGCTGCGGACGAACTACAATCCGCGGCCGATGCTCTTCGACTCCTCCATGCGTTCTCTGGCGCACGCCACCGTCGACGCACTGTTCGATCACGTCGAGACCATCGCCGGCCGCCGCGTCGTCGACTGGCAGACGTCCGACGAGCTTCGCGCCCGCGTCCGCATCGGCGAGGGTGGGGGGGCGGAGGCGATGACGCTGATCCGCACGCTGATGGAGAACGCGATCCAGCTCCACCATCCGGCGTACATGGGGCATCAGGTCTGTCCGCCGTTTCCGACCGCGGTCATCGCTGACCTCGTGATCTCGA
The DNA here is from genome assembly GCA_038244715.1 of Thermoanaerobaculia bacterium. Taxonomy (GTDB): domain Bacteria; phylum Acidobacteriota; class Thermoanaerobaculia; order Gp7-AA8; family Gp7-AA8; genus JADGNZ01. The sequence goes on along the minus strand of JBBRTE010000008.1, from coordinate 93,780 downwards.
CTCTGAATCAGTCGACCGCGGTGTGGGAGATGAGCCCGATCGGTACTGTGATCGAGCAGGAGGTCGTTCGCTGGCTCGCCGATCGGGCCGGCTATCCGGCGACGGCAGCGGGGACGGCGGTATCGGGTGGCTCGGCGGCGAATCTGACGGCGCTGCTCGCCGCGAGGGCGCGTTGGAAATCGAAAAACAGAACGGGCACCGGCGCGATCCTCTGCTCCGCGGACGCGCATTACTCCGTCGCCCGCGCCGCGGCCATCATGGGCATCCCCGCCGAACACGTGATCAAGGTTGCCACCGATGACCAGCACCGGCTCGACCTCGGCGCGCTCGCGGCCGCTCTCGCGGACGTAGGCGACGTGATGGCGATCGTCGCGACGTCCGGCTCCACGGCCACAGGTGCGTTCGATGACCTCGGCGCGATCGCCGTGCTTCGCGATCAGTACGATACCTGGCTGCACGTCGACGCGGCGCATGGCGCATCCGTTTTGCTCAGCGATCGGCTGCGACCGCTCGTCGATGGACTCGACCTCGCGGATTCACTCGCCTGGGATCCGCACAAGATGCTTTGGATGTCCCTGTCCCTCGGCGTCGTGCTTGTGCGCGACGGCACCTGGTTGCGCCATGCGTTCGAGGCCGACGCTCCGTATCTCTTCAATTCCGAGCGCGCCAGCGACAACCTCGGTGAGATGACGATCCAGTGTTCCAAGCGGGCCGATGCCGTCAAGCTCTGGCTCACGTTGCAGATGGCCGGCACACGTCCGTTCGCCGAGGCGATGGAGCGCGTTGCGGACGTGACGCGGTATCTGTACGAGCAGGTAACGGCCTCGGCGGACTTCGAGGCGATGCATGAGCCGCAGTTCAACATCTTCTGCTTTCGTCATCGCAGTGACGACGCGACGAACGCGGCGCTCCGGGAGAGACTGATCCGCTCCGGGCTGGCCTGGATTACATCGACTGTGTTGAAAGGGCAGCGCGTCCTTCGAGTGACCATGATCAATCCGCGGACGGAACGTTCGGATGTCGATCGGATGCTCGACGCGTTGCGCAGACTGGTGAGGTCCGCGCGATGAGCACCGATCCGTCATCGAATGGCAATCCCGCTCTGCGCATCGTCCTGGTCGAGCCGCGCGAGGCCGGGAACGTTGGCGCGGCGGCGCGGGTCATGAAGAATTTCGGCTTCCACGATCTCTGGATCGTCGGCGAGCATCCGAAGTTGCATCCGCTCGCGGGATGGTGGGCCAGCGGGGCGGATGACGTCGTGGAGAACGCTCACTTCGCGCCGACGCTGCACCACGCACTGGCCGATGTGCATGTGACCGTCGCCACGACGTCGTCGCGCGAGCGTACGACGCCCGTCGATCTGAACCCGCTCGAAGTCGGACAACTCTTCGGGTCGCTGACGGGCAACCAGACGCTCGCGCTCGTCTTCGGCCGCGAAGACAAAGGACTAACGCGGGAAGAAGTCGTGCAGTGCCAGCGCACGGCCGTCATTCCGACGGACCCTTCATTTCCGACGATGAATCTGGCGCAGTCGATCGGCGTCTTCTCGTACGAGCTCTCGACGACCGCGCGGGCAACATCCCCTCGCGAGCTTGCGCCGGCGGCGCGCATCGAGCGCCTCCACGAACGCGTGCAGTCGTTGCTCGTCGAAGTCGGCTTCCTGCACGGCAACAACCCGTATCGCGTCTACGACGATCTGCGCGCGATCTCCGCCCGTGCCGATCTCGACGGCCGCGAAGCAACCATCCTCCTCGGCATCATCCGCCAGATCGAATGGAAGCTTGCTCAGGGGAGCGACGGCGGACGTCGTTGAGAATCGTGGGGTCCGTGCAGACACTCGCCGATCATCTCGATGAACTTCTCGAGGTCGAACGGCTTGAGGATGGCGTTGCAGACCGCGTCCGCCGGGATCTTGTCGACGCCCCGTTTTCCCGCGGCGGTGAAGACGATGATGTGCGGCCGCTGGTCGGGGTACTCGCGCCCGATCTGCTCGATGAACTCGTACCCGTTCACGCGCGGCATCATGAGGTCGAGAAGGATCAGATCGTACACGCCGTTGCGGTGAACCTTCTCCAGCCCGACGGCACCGTCCTCCGCCAGCTCAACCTCGAAATGCATCCGCTTCAGAACAGCCTGCAGAAGGACGCGGATGGCAAGGTCATCGTCGATGACCAGGATCCTGCGTCCACTCCCGTCGATTTTCTCCGCCATCGCTCCCTGCTGTCGGCACTTCTCTCTGTGCGCAGACTATGCGAAACGCATACCGGCCTCAAGCTTAGTCCTTTGAGGAGATTATGACATCGCGATTCGAGACGCAATGATGGAAAGCGGGCAGGAATACGCGTTCCGCCCCTGGGTACGGCGAGCGGGCGCATCGATCGTTCTCGTCGCGGCCGGAGTGACCGCCGCGATCGTGGCCGCTCTGGCGATCAATCCCGCTGCGCGTTACGGGTGGGTTGGGGAGCGGGCGGTGTGGGTCTACATCGCCACGCTCTGGATCGGAGGTCTGAAGGTCTGGCTGGGAGCGCGAAAGGCGAGCGCCGAAGTGGGCGCCGAGACGCTGACGCTACGTCCCCTGCACCAGTTGCGCAGCAGGACGATCGCCTGGAGCGCGATCCGCGGAACCGAGCAGATGATCAGAGGCGACCGCATGATCGTCTACTACGACACCACCCGAGGGATGCGATTCGTGGCGCTGAATCTGAACCTGATCAAGGGGCGTCGCGCGTTCTTGGAGATGGTCGATTCCCGTCTGCTGGCGATGGGATTCGAAGAGAAGATCGTGGAGCGTTCGCGATATCGTTCCAGACCGGCATGACACCGAAGAAAGAGATCGACAAGCTGCGCGCGGAACTGGAACGGCACAGCCGGCTCTACTACGTGGATGCAACTCCCGAAATCAGCGACTTCGAGTTCGACCAGCGACTGAAACGCCTGCAGGAGCTGGAAGCTGCCCACCCTGAGCTCGCCGATCCGAATTCGCCCACGCAGCGCGTGGGTGGTGTCCCGATGACCGGCGATTTCGTCACCGTGATTCACGAGCCACCGATGTTGTCGATCGAGAACGCCTACACGCTCGAAGAGCTGCACGAATGGGACGCGCGTGTGAAGAAAGGCCTCGGCGTCGACACAGTGGAGTACGAGGCGGAGCTGAAGATCGACGGCGTCTCGATCGACCTGCTCTACGAAAACGGAGCGCTGGCGCGCGCGGCGACGCGCGGCGACGGCGTGCGGGGCGACGACGTCACCGTCAACGTGCGCACGGTGCGCGGCCTGCCGCTCAAGATCGACACGAAGTTCAAACGGATCGAGGTGCGGGGAGAGATCTACATCTCCGCGAACGACTTCAAGATCCTCAACGACCAGCTCGAAGAGGCGGGGCAGCCGGTGCTCGCCAACCCGCGCAATGCCGCCGCGGGGTCGCTGCGTCAGAAAGACCCGAAGCTCGTCGCGCAGCGGCGCCTCAGTGCTTTCGTCTACCACCTCGTCGGAGCGGACGATCTTCGCTTCACGTCGCAATCGCAGGGGTATGAGCTCATGGCCGCGGCCGGACTTCCGCTCAATCCAAAGCGCGGCGTCTTCTCTGACATCGCCGCGGTCGAGGCGTTCATCGACGAGTGGCACGGCAAGCGGCACGAGCTGCCGTTCGACATCGATGGCATCGTCATCAAGGTCAATCGCCGCGCGCAGCAGCAGGAGCTCGGCGCGACGTCGAAAGCTCCCCGATGGGCGATCGCGTTCAAGTATCCGCCGGAAGCCGCGGAGACCATCGTGCGCGCGATCAATCTCTACGTCGGCCGTACCGGCGCCGTGACGCCGGTCGCCGAGTTCGATCCCGTGCACATCGGCGGCACGAAAGTCGTCAACGCATCGCTGCACAATTTCGACGAAGTCGCGCGCAAGGATGTGCGCGTCGGCGATCACATCGTCGTCGAGAAGGGGGGAGACATCATCCCCAAGGTCGTCGACGTGCTGACCGCGAAACGCCCGCCTGACACGGTACCGGTGACACTCCCCACGCATTGCCCGGCCTGCGGCGAGCCGCTGCACCGCTTCGAGGGAGAAGTAGCGATTCGCTGCATCAACCAGGGTTGTCCGGCCATCGTGCGCGAGTCGCTCTTCCACTTCGGCGCCCGCAAAGCGATGGACATCGAAGGACTGGGCTACCAGACGATCACACTGCTGCTCGACGCGAAGCTCATCACCGACTACGCCTCGCTGTACGAGTTGCGCGAGGAGGACGTGGCCAGCCTTCCCGGAAAGGGCGAGCTGTCCGCTCGGAAGCTCATCGATGGAATCGCGGCCTCGAAGACCGCGGAGCTCTCGCGTGTCATCTTCGCGATCGGAATCCGCATGGTCGGGGAGCGGGCGGCCAAGCTGCTCGCCAATCGTTTCGGCTCGATCGACGCGCTCATGAATGCGACGACCGAGGAGCTGGTCGAAGTCGACGAAATCGGCCCGAAGGTTGCGGAGTCGGTCACGTTCTACTTCTCCGTCCCCGCCAACCGCGAGCGCATGGCGACGATGCAGCGCCTCGGGCTGGCTCCGACGCATGTCGCTGCTGTACGCGGCGACCGGCTGGCCGGCAGGACCCTCGTCGTGACCGGCACGCTGGCGCGGTTCTCGCGCGACGAGATCCACAAGCTCATCGAACGGGAAGGCGGCAAGGCTTCGGGATCCGTGTCGGCGAAGACGTCGTGGGTCGTGGCAGGAGATGCGGCCGGATCGAAGCTCGACAAGGCCAATGCCCTCGGAGTTCCCGTGCTGACGGAGGACGAGTTCCTGGCGATGATCGGCGATGCGTAGAGCGCTGGCGGCGCTCATCGCGTGCGTGACGGCGGTGCAGTGCTGGCTGGCCTGGCGTTACTTCGGCTTCCTGACCGGCGACGATGTCGAAGTGCTGTCGGAGGCGTTCCGGCGCGCACGGGGAATGGCGTACGCGCCGTGGGACGTACGCAATCTGCTCGTGCCGGATCTGGTCGTCGCGCCGGTCGTATGGTTGACGCGTGGCACGTCCACGCGCTTCTCGATCTTCGCAGCGACGCTGCCGTTCGTCGCGCTGGCCGCACTGACGCTCTGGCTCGTGCATCGGCTCGCCCTGCGCTGGACGAACGACGAGTGGGCAGCGCTCGTGGCCGCGCTGCTGTTTGCCACGCATTGGATTCCGCTGGGATTCGGAGGCACGGTCTATCCGCGAACGCTCGCAGCAGCATGCGTCGTTGCGGCGGTGTTGATCGTGGAGCGCTGGCCGTTCGCGGCCGGTGCGCTGCTCGGACTGGCCTTCGCGGATCGGTTCAGCGAGATCGTGTTCCTCGCTCCGCTGCTGATCGTTGCGTTCCGGGATCGTGTCGCACGCATCTGGCTGATCGTCGCCGGCGCCGCGGTCTCGATCCTTCTCACGGTTGGCCTCTATGACTGGCTCACCTGGGGTTCAGCATTCGCGAGCTTGATCAAGTTCGCGCGTCTCACGCTGGTCGCTCCCGATTTCGCGTCGCGCGTGAAGTACCAGGCACCCTGGTGGTATCTGGCCAACCTCATGCGCTGGTGTTCGCCGGCGCTTCTGCCGCTGCTCTGGTTCGGACGCCGCAGCCGGGCGATCTGGTTCGTGGTACTCCCGCTCATCGCATTCTCCTCAATCCGGCACAAGGAGCTGCGCTATCTGCAGGTGATGATTCCGTTCCTTTGCATCGCCGCTGCGGCTGGGTTTGCACTGATGCGCAACCGCAGGATCGCGACCGCGCTCGTCGTCGTGTCCCTGTTGTGGGACTTGAACGGCCTTCGGTATTTTGCGCGTAAGTCGCAGCCGGCGGTGCTGGCGGCTCAGTGGATCGCATCGAATCCGTCGCTCCACTCCATCGCCGCCTCCCAACTCTGGGCTTACGGCGGAAAACTCTACCTGGGCGACCGGATGGCGATGTCGGAGCTGGGAACGCCACCCGAACATCTCGCGGATACGCGTGCCGGCGCCGTGGCGATGTTCGAGACCGATCTCGACGTACCGGCGCGTGTGGCGGCGTTGCGTGCGAACGGCTATGTCCCGGTGAAGACTTTCCGCGATGACCCGGCCCGTGCCGTGGTCGTGTTCGGGCGGCGCTAGAAGTCCTCGCGGTACTTCGGGTCGAGCGCGTCGATCAAGCCGTCGCCGAGGAAGTTCAGTCCCATCACGGCGAGCATGATTGCCACGCCGGGCCAGATCGCAAGATGGTTCGCCAGCCCGAGGTATCGACGACCCGACGTGAGCATCGCGCCCCAGGAAGGCGTCGGCGGCTGCACCCCCAGGCCCAGAAACGACAGCGCTGCCTCCGACAGAATCGCGCCGGCCAGCCCGAGTGTGGCCATCACGATCACCGGATTCATGACGTTCGGCAGCACATGCAGCACGATGACACGCGGCGAGCGCGCTCCGAGCGCCTTCGCGGCCGTCACGTACTCCATCTCGCGCACCTTGAGTACCTGACCCCGCACCAGGCGTGCGTAACCGACCCACCCGATCGTGGCCAGCGCCAGTACGACGTTGTTGAGACTTGGGCCGAGTACGGCCACGAGCGCGATCGCCAGCAGGATTCCGGGAAAGGCCAGGAGGATGTCGGTGACGCGCATGATGATGGTGTCGATCCATCCGCCGAAATAGCCTGCCATCGCGCCGAGGGTGATGCCGACGAGCGAGGCCAGGATCACGACGCTGAAGCCGACGCGGAGCGAGACGCGTGCACCCCACACGATGCGCGAGAGCACGTCGCGCCCGAGGTCATCGAGACCGAGGAGGTGACTGTGTGACGGGACCTGCAGCCGGTTCGCCGTGTCCTGCGCATTCGGGTCGAACGGAGCGATCAGCGGCGCGGCGAGAGCCACGACGACCAGCGCGACCGTCAGCAGGAGCCCGGCGGTAAACGCGAAGTTGCGAAGAAGACTTCGGACCTTCATTCCAGCTTGATCCTCGGGTCGACCACTCCATAGAGCAGGTCACTCGCGAAATTCACGAGGATGTACGTCAGCGCGATCACGAGGATCGACGCCTGCACCTGCGGATAGTCGCGAGTCGAGATCGACGTCAGCAGCAGCCGCCCCAGACCCGGCCAGGAGAAGATCTGTTCGGTGATGATCGCGCCGGTCAGGAGAGAGCCGAACTGCAGCGCAAGGACGGTGATGACGGGGATCAGCGCGTTCTTGAGTGCGTGGCGGAAGATCGCCTTGCCGCGGGTCACGCCTTTGGCGACGGCGGTGGTCACGTAGAGTTGGGTCAGCTCGTCCGCGAGCGAGATACGGATCATGCGCGTGAGAATCGCAGCGAGCGCCAGGCCCATTGTCAGCGACGGCAGGACCAGGGACCGCAGACCATCGTCGCGGCCCGACACGGGAAACCAGTGGCGGTTGATCGCGAAGGCGATGATGAGCAGCGGCCCGAACCAGAAGCTGGGCATGGAGACGCCGATCAGCGCAAAGAATCGCGCCAGATTGTCGATCCATGAGTTTCGATAGATCGCCGAGATGATGCCGAGCGGAAACGCCACCAGCAGAGCGACGAACATCGATCCCATCGCCAGCTCGATCGTGGCGGGATACCGCTGCCGGATCTGCTCCGAGACGCTGGTGTTCGTCTGGAATGAGACGCCGAGGTCGCCTCGCAGAACGTGTGTGACGTAGTGGACGTACTGCGTCCAGAGCGGCTGATCGAGTCCCAGCGCCTTCCGCACCGCCACGACATCCTCGGCGCGCGCACCTTCACCGGCGATCTGAACTGCCGGATCGCCGGGGATCATGTGGATCAGCGAGAAGACGAGCGTCAGGATCCCGAACGTAATCGGGATCATCTGCAGGAATCGGCGAAGGACGTACTGAGACATTCGTTAGTCGGACCTCGCCGGAGCGAGGGTTGTGCCAGAGGGAGGCTTGCTTTACGCCATCCCAATGTCCTGCTTCCCCGTGAAGTTCCACCCGGCGATCTTTATGACGGGCGCGATCGTACCGCCGAAGGCGTTGTACCAGGTGGCCACGCGGCAACGCTCGCGGCTGAGTCCTTCGATTCTCGAAAACGCTTCGACGATCGACTGCGTCCAGCGGAGATTCGGCAGCCGCGCGACGATCTCGCCGTTGCGGATGAGGAACGTGCCGTCGCGCGTCGTTCCGGTCATCAGAGCCGTCTTCGGCTCGAGCAGGCCATTCACGTAGTTGAAGCGTGTCACCCAGATGCCATGCTTCGTCGACCGGATGAGCTCCTCGCGCGTTTCGTCGCCGCCGGCGATCGAAAGGTGAAACGCTGAACCATGTTCGCCGCCGCCGAGGCTCCAGCAACTGGCCGTAGGCGTGAAGCCGAGGCGATCGGCATAGGCCTTGTCGACCACCGGTGTGCGAACGATGCCACGCTCGATGAGTGGAACCACGCGCTTCGGCAACCCCTCCAGATCGAAGGGGAAGGGGAGAAACGCCGGATCGAGAGCGTCGTCCGTCAGGGTGAAGTTCGTGCCGAGGAGTTGTTTACCGATGTTGCCGACGAGGAAGGACGAGCCATCGTCGTAGGAGGCTCCGCTCAACGCGATCATGTTGATCCAGTCGATGACTTCGGCGGTGGCCGGCGGCTCGAGGATAACGTCGTAGGCGCCCGGCTCGATGTCTTCGAGGACTCCCGCGCAGAGGATCGCCTTCGCCGTGGCCTCGTCGCCGAGCGCGAGGACGTCGACGGTGCGCCGGTCGGCGGATGTCCCGTAGCCGGAGCCAATGGGTCCGATGGCGATCACGGTGGCATCGGACGAGGTCGTGGTCGCGTAGCGCCGGACTCCGTGCGAATTTGCGACGGCGACTGACGAAGCGCCCGTACCGAATGCTCCGGCGAATTCGACGGAGGCAGCGCGTCCGCGGTCGAACATGGTGCGCAGCGCCTGCGCTTTTTCCGCCGGCGCGATGGCGGCGGTGGCGTCGTCGAACGTGTGGACAACCGGCAGCGGCTCATGCCCGCGATAGAGGCCGCTGAAGTTCTGCAGCGGATGAGAATGGCGGGCCGCCTCCCGCGCGAGCTCCGCCGTCCGTGCGATTTCGTCGGCGTCGAAAACCGTGGTGGTGGCCACTCCCATGGCATCGCCGACGATGACGCGCAGGGTCAGTTCCGCGCTGATCTCCGACATGTTCTGGTGCAGGTTCGAATTGGCGAACCGGCTGATGTTCTGGTCCGTCGATCCAAACACCGCATCCGCCTCGGCCGCACCCGCGGCGCGGGCCGCGTCGAGGGCAGCATCGAGAATGGCGAAGGAGTCGTGTTCGGTGCGCATGGTGTTGGGAAGTTGAACCAGAAACCAGAAAGCAGAAACCAGAAACCGGAAAGCAAAGGGCAGCGGCGGAAAGGGAGAGAGTAATCGAGGGAAGGGGACAACCTCTCGCCACCCACAAAGTTATCGTTTTTCTGGTTTCTGGTTTCTGACTCTGGTTTCAGTTCAGATCATTTCCACATTCCGGAATCGCGCCGCTGGCGCTCCGTGGGCCACCCGCATCGTCTGCATCGGATCACCCTTACCGCAGTTCGGGATTCCCCAGACGTGCCAGCTGGAACGGTCGGCAATCGCATCACACGAGCGCCAGAAGTCCGGCGTGTTGCCGGTGTACAGCGGATTGCGCAGGAGACGTCCGATGCGTCCGTCGACGATCTCGTAGGCTACTTCGCAACCAAACTGGAAGTTCAGCCGGAGGTCATCGATGGACCACGACTTGTTCGTCTCCACGAAGATGCCGCGCTTGGTGTCGGCGATGATGTCCGCCAACGGCGTCGTGCCGGGCTCCAGGTTGATGTTGGTCATGCGGATGATGGGGATGCGCGCGGCCGTCTCGGCCCGCACCGTCCCGTTCGAGGTCCGGCCGATGGCAGGCGCGGTGTCGCGACCAGTCAAGTAGTTGACGAATATCCCGTTCTCGATGAGGTGGAAGCGCTGGGCGGGTACGCCGTCGTCGTCGTATCCGAAAGAGCCGATGGATCCCGGCACTGTAGCGTCGCCGACGATGTTGACGAGATCGGATCCGTAGCGGAAGTTGCCGAGCATCGACGGTTGCAGAAAGGAACCGCCGGCCAGGGAGATCTCCAGCCCCATGGCGCGATCGAGCTCTGTGGGGTGCCCGCAGGACTCGTGGACCTGGAGCGCGAGTTGTGCGGAGCCAACGATGAGGTCGAAGCGTCCGGCTGGTGCTTTCGGAGCGGTGAGAAGTGCCAGCGCCTCGTCGCGAATCTCCAGCGCCCGGCCCGGAAGACGGAGACGTTCGATGAACTCCCACCCCGCAGCCTGGAAGTCACCGCCGAACGGGTTGGGATACGTGCGGCGCTGAAACTCGCCTCCGTCGATGGCCACGGCTTCCACGCCCCCTCCCATCTCCGTGGTGGTCTGCTCGAGGAAGCTCCCCACCGTCGACGCGAAGATCTTTTCCTGCCGGTAGCTGGAAAGGTCACCGGAAACCTGATGAATGCGCGCGTCGCCCCGCATCGGTTCCGTCGAAGCCATCAGGTGCTCGATCTTCTTCTCCAGCGGGATCGACCAGGGGTCGGTCTCGTAGGTCGACGCCCATGTGGCGACGTGCGGTTCGACCTCGCTGAGAGTCACGCGATGCGTCGACGCGATGTTGCTCGCTGCCGCCACCTCCACCGCCCGCAGTGCCGTCTTCTTCAGCGACTCTTCCGATGCATCGCTGCTGGCCGCAAAGCCCCAGCCGTCGCCGACGAGCACGCGCACGCCGATGGCCCGATCGATCGTCGACGAGAGCGCCTCGACCTCGCCGTTGCGCACGCGGACGTGCTGCTCATGGGTTGCCGTCCAGCGGATGTCGGCGTATCGCAGCGCGGGAGTGTGGAGGGAAGCGAGGACGTCCTCCAGTTGCGTGCGCGTCGGTCTCATCTGGGGCGGCGATTATAGCGATGAGATTCCGACGAGCGCTTGGCGAGCGCGAGAGGCGTATTCTCCTGGGTATGGACCCTACGAAATCGATCAGGGTGAAAGGTGGTGCGCTGCTGTCGCGGCTGGTTTTCGTACGCGAGGAGCGGGGTGAAGAAGGAGTCCAGCGGGTGATGTCCCGGCTTTCCGAGGCCGACCGCGCTGCATGTTCGTCGATCCTGACCGGTGGCTGGTACCCGTTTGAGTTGAACGCGCGGCTGGATGATGCAATCGCCGAGGAGATGGGGATGGGCGAGGCCGTGTTTCTCGAGATGGGGAAGAAATCGGCCATCCACAATCTGAACGGGTCCCATCGCGCTATCCTGACGCCCGGCGACCCTCATGGACTCCTGAAACGCACGCCGCAGATCTACCAGATGTACTACGACAGCGGCCGGCGAACCTACGAACGCCTCGGGGACACCAAGGCGGTGCTGCGCACGTACGACGCGCCGTCATTCTCACGCCACGATTGCCTGACCGTCGTTGGCTGGCATCGCAAGGCCATCGAGATGTGCGGCGGAAAGAACGCAGCAGTGACTGAGACGAAGTGCCGTGCCAGAGGCGCGGAGTTCTGCGAGCACGTCTGCGAATGGGAGTGATGGCGGCAGAAATCCGCCCGAAGCAGGTCAATCCATACTCCTGCAACGATTCGTGTGACGAACCGATTCGGGCGACGCCGAACCGAAGTCGCATCCGCCCTGCTTTTCGTTTACCCTTCGCCCGCCCGACCCTATGGCTACCCGCAAATCGAAAGAACAGACCTCCTTCTCTCCGCCGCCGCCTATCGTTCCTGAAGTCGAGCATCAGGCCGTCGCGGAGTTCGCGCGGAAGGCGTACCTCGACTATTCGATGTACGTCATCCTCGACCGCGCGCTGCCGCATGTAGCCGACGGTCTCAAGCCCGTCCAGCGCCGCATCGTCTACGCCATGTCCGAGCTCGGCCTCGGCGTCAACGCCAAGCCGAAGAAGTCCGCGCGCACCGTCGGCGACGTCATCGGCAAGTTCCACCCGCACGGCGACTCCGCCTGCTACGAGGCCATGGTTCTCATGGCCCAGCCCTTCTCGATGCGCTATCCGCTCATCGAAGGACAGGGGAACTGGGGCTCACCCGACGACCCGAAATCGTTCGCGGCCATGCGGTACACGGAGGCCAAGCTCGCGCGGTTTGCGCAGACGTTGCTATCAGAGCTGGAACAAGGCACGGTCGAGTGGGGGCAGAACTTCGACGGCACGATGCGCGAGCCGAAACTGTTGCCGTCGCGCCTCCCGCACGTTCTGCTCAATGGCGCATCCGGAATCGCTGTGGGCATGGCCACGGACATTCCGTCGCACAACGTGCGCGAGGTCGTCGCCGCATGCCTGGAGCTGCTCGACAACCCGGATGCCACGCTCGCCCAGCTCACGAAGCACATCAAAGGTCCTGACTTTCCGACCGAGGCGGAGATCATCACGCCGCCGGCGGAGATCCGGGAGATGTACAAGACCGGCAACGGCTCGATCCGCCAGCGTGCGAAGTGGGAAGTCGAGGATGGCGACATCGTCGTGACCGCTCTGCCGTTCATGGTCTCCGGCTCGAAAGTGCAGCAGCAGATCGCGCAGCAGATGAACGCGAAAAAGCTGCCGATGATCGAAGACCTGCGCGACGAGTCGGATCACGAGGATCCGACACGCCTCGTGCTCGTGCCGCGGTCGAACCGCGTCGATCTCGACGAAGTGATGGCGCATCTCTTCGCCACGACGGACCTCGAGCGGACGTACCGCGTCAACATGAACATGATCGGACTCGACGGGCGCCCGCGGGTCTATCCACTGCGAGAACTGCTGACCGAATGGCTGGAGTTCCGCATCGAGACGGTGCGCCGGCGGTTGCAGCATCGCTACGATCACGTCAACGCGCGCATCCACATCCTGGACGGCTACCTCATCGCCTTCCTCAACATCGACGAGGTGATCAGGATCATCCGCCGTGAGGACGAGCCGAAGCCCGTGCTGATGACGCGGTTCAAACTGTCCGACCTCCAGGCGGAGTCGATCCTCGAGTTGAAGTTGCGATTCCTCAACAGACTCGAGGAAATGCAGATTCGCGGGGAGCAGGCCAAACTCGAAGCCGAGCGCTCCGAGCTCGAGAAACTCCTCGGCAGTCGCGCGCGGTTGCGCAAGCAGGTGCGCGAGGAGCTGGCCAAGGATGGCGAAGACTTCGGCGCCCGCCGCCGTTCCCCGATCGTTGAGCGCGATGCGGCGAAGGCGCTCGATGCCGCCGCGCTGATTCCGTCCGAGTCGGTGACGGTCGTGTTGTCGGAGAGAGGGTGGGTGCGGGCGGGCAAGGGACATGATCTCGATCCGGCGACGTTGCAGTACAGGTCGGGTGATGCGTTTCTGCACTCGGCGCGTGGGCGCAGCAATCAGGTTGCGGTCTTTCTCGACTCGATGGGGAGGACGTACTCGCTGCCCGCGCACGAGCTGCCGTCCGCGAAGGGACATGGCGAGCCGCTGACGGCGTTCACGTCGCCCGCACCCGGTGCAACGTTCGTCGCGGTCCTGATGGGCGATCCGGCAGATCTCTGGCTCCTGGCGACGGACGACGGGTATGGCTTCATCGCCACGCTCGAAGACCTCATCACCGATCGCAAGGCCGGAAAGGCTGTCGTGAATGTGAATGACGGGGCTACGGTGTTGCGGCCCCAGCGGATGAACCGTATCGAGTCCGACCGGATCGCCGCCGCGACGACGAGCGGGAAACTGCTGCTGTTCGAGGCCAGTGAGCTGCCGCAGCTCGCGCGCGGCAAGGGCGTGCAGACCATCAAGCTGCACAAAACCGAGCTATTCCCCGAGAAAGTCGTTGCCACCGCGGTCGTGGGTGACGGCGGGACGCTGATCGTGCAGGCCGGAAAGCGCCATACGAACCTGAAGGGCGCCGACCTCGAGCCATACATCGGCAAACGGGCGCAGCGTGGACTGAAACTTCCACGCGGATTTCAGACCGTCTCCTCGATCCGCGCCTGGAGCGAACGGGAAGGCCGGATTCCAGGCGGAGAGAACGTCAACTAGACGCCATGACGAACGCCCGCCGCCTCGCCCTGTTCGTCATCATCCTTGCCACGATCGGCGTCGATCAGGGGACGAAGTCTCTCGTCCGCGCGTCGCTGATGAACGCGTCGCCACGACACTACGCGGGCGTGCTCACGCTCCTGCATACGGAGAACCCGGGCGCCTTTCTGTCGATCGGCTCGAATCTGCCGCCGAATGTGCGTCACGTCATCTTCGACGGGCTGGTCTCGGTCGGGCTTCTGGCGGCGGCGTTCGTTCTCTTCACCGGGCGGATGCAACCGGGGCCCGATGACATCGCCATCGCACTTGTGATCGGCGGCGGCATCGGCAACCTCATCGACCGCTTCCGCCTCGGCGGGCGCGTGACGGACTTCATCTACCTCGCGGCGGGCCCGCTCCACACCGGCGTGTTCAACCTCGCCGACATGGCCATCACGGGCGGCGTGCTCTGGATGGCGCTTTCCTGGGTCTGGACCGCAACCCGCAAGACGACTGCGACATGAGTGATGCTTCGCCGTACCTGACGTTTGATCGCGCCGCCTGGGCGTTGCTGCGCGGCGAGACACCGATGACGCTGACCGCCGACGATGTCGCGGAGCTGAGTGGCGTCAACGAAGACCTGTCGATGACAGAAGTCGAGCAGGTGTACCTGCCGCTTTCTCGTCTGCTCACGCTGCACGTGGCTGCCGTCACTCAGCTGCATCGTGTCTCCTCGCGCTTTCTGGGGACGAGCGCGCCGAAGGTTCCGTACGTCGTCGCCATCGGCGGCAGCGTGTCGGCGGGGAAGAGCACGACCGCGCGCGTACTGCGGACACTGCTCGCGCAGGGCTCCGATCATCCGCGCGTCGATCTCGTCACGACCGATGGGTTTCTCTTCCCGAACGCCGTGCTGAATGAACGGGGGCTGGTGCACCGCAAGGGCTTCCCCGAGAGCTACGATCGACCGCGGCTGATCGAGTTCATGTCGAACCTGAAGTCGGGACTCTCGCCGCTGTCGGTGCCTCTGTATTCGCACCTGGCGTACGACATCATCGATGGCGAGCATCAGGTCGTCGACCATCCCGACATCATCATTCTGGAGGGTCTCAACGTCCTGCAGAGCGGATCGGTGCACTCCGTCTTCGTCTCCGATTTCGTCGACTTCTCGATTTACGTCGACGCCTCGGAGTACGACCTCGAGGTGTGGTTCCTCGACCGCTTTCAGAAGCTCCGGGAGACGGCATTTCGCGATCCGGCGTCGTTTTTTCACATCTACGCGGAGATGCCGGAAGACGAAGCGATGGCGATGGCGGCCTCGATCTGGGAGCGCATCAATCTCGCCAATCTGCGCGAGAACATCCTCCCGACCCGCGAACGCGCCAGGCTGATCCTCGGCAAAGGCGCGAGCCATGTAGTTGAGCGGGTGATGCTGCGGAAGCTGTGATTTTTGTCTCCGGATGACCGTCGAGGGGCCCTTGATCCGGTAAAACCGGTGGTGGTCGCGGCCGCGCCCGCTACAATTCCCGCCGATGAAACACGTTGCTGCGCTGCTGCTCACAGTCGTTGCCTCCGCCGCCCTCGCCGGTCCGCCGGCGTTCGCACCGGATCGAAAAGCGGGGGAGGGCGAGGGGCCGTTCACGCGCCTCATCATCCGCGGAGTGACGCTCGTCGACGGAACGGGCGCTCCTCCCATTGGCCCCGTGGACATCGTCATCGAGGGCAACCGGATCCGTGAAGTGCGGAGCGTCGGCGTTCCGAAAATCGCGATCAAGCCGGACGCGCGTCCGAAAGATGCCGTGAAAGAGATCGACGGAACCGGCATCTGGGTCCTGCCGGGATTCGTCGACATGCACGGCCATTCGGGTGGCGAGGCTCAGGGCACGAGCGCGGAGTACGTCTTCAAACTCTGGATGGCGCACGGCATCACCAGCGTCCGCGAGCCGGGTTGCGGCAACGGGATCGACTGGTGCCTGCACGAGCGGGCCCGCAGCGCAAAGAACGAGATTGTGGCGCCGCGGCTGTTTCCGTACGTCTTCACCGGAAATTTTCAGTGGAGCGGCGGGCCGATCGATTCGCCGGAGCAGGCGCGCAAGTTCGCGCAGTACGTGGCAGCGAAAGGCGCGGACGGCCTGAAGATCCTCGGATCCGGCGATCCCGTCTTCGATCCGGAGATCATGTCCGCCCTCATCGACGAAGCCAACAAGCTCCACCTCGGCACCACTACCCATCTCGCGCAGATGGGTGTGGCGCGCACCAACATCCTCGATGCGTCGCGCATGGGATTGCGGGGCATGGAGCACTGGTACGGACTGCCGGAGGCGCTCTTCACCGACCGGACCATTCAGGACTATCCGCTCGATTACAACTACAGCGACGAGTCCGACCGCTTCGGTCAGGCCGGCAGGCTGTGGAAGCAGGCCGCGCAACCGGGCAGCGAGAAGTGGAACGCGGTCATCAACGAGCTCGTTGCGAAGAAGTTCAACATCGATCCGACGCTCACGATCTACGAAGCGAGCCGCGATCTCATGCGCGCGACGCGCGCGGAGTGGCACGACCGCTACACGCTCCCATCGCTCTGGCGCTTCTATCAGCCGAGCCGCACCGCCCATGGCGCCTACTGGTATCACTGGACGACGCGCGACGAAGTGGAGTGGAAGAACAACTTCCGCATCTGGATGCAGTTCCTCAACGACTACAAGAATCGCGGCGGCCACGTCACAACCGGGTCGGACTCGGGATACATCTACAAGCTCTACGGCTTCGACTACATCCGTGAGCTGGAACTGTTGCAGGAAGCGGGGTTCCATCCGCTCGAAGTCATCCGCTCCGCCACGATGTGGGGCGCCGAAGCGATCAACGCGCCGCGCGGCACGAAGCCGGAGTTTGGCGTCGTGCGGCCGGGCATGCTGGCCGACCTCGTCTTCGTCGACCAGAATCCCATCGATGACCTGAAGGTTCTGTACGGCACCGGAACGTTGCGCGTGAACGATACGACTGGCATCGCCGAGCGCGTCGGGGGTATCAAGTACGTGATGAAGGATGGGATTCTGTACGACGCGAAGAAGCTGCTCCACGATGTCGAGGTGCTGGTGCAGCAGGCTAAGGCCACCGAGGGAAAGAAATGAGACGATTGTCGATCGCTTTGCTGCTCCTTTGCGCCGCCTGTGGCCGTGAGTCGCGCGAGGACGCGGCGCACACCGACACATTGCCGGTGAATCCGCCGGTCGTGCGCACTGCGACCCGTGCTCCCTCGACCACGGCCGCGGTTGCACCTTCCGCGTTGGGAAGGTCGACGCCGTCGAAATGTGTGGGCGATGGCAGCTACGAACAGGCGCTCGACTGTTTCCGCATTTCATCGGGATTCCATTTCGTCCTGAACGGCAACGAAGGCGAGATGACGCGCAAAACGCCGGGAATGGAGCGGGTTCAGTTCAAGGCGGCGGACGGCGTCACATGGATCGGCGAAGCGAAGCCTTCCGGTGTCGTCTGGACCCGCAACGGAAGCCATCAGGCGGCGCCGCCGAACCTCACGAATCAGATCTGGCAGCGCACGACGATGGTCCTCGATCCGCAGAAGAAAGAGGGAACGGTGCAAGTGGCTGGCACCGAGACGATCGGCGGCGAGGCCTCCAGGCACTACCACTTCACGAACGCGAACAGCGGGGAAGCGAACGACGTCTGGGTCAGTACAAAAGACGGACGGATCGTGAGGTGGAGCGCCGGGAAATCGACGCTGGAACTGCGGTGACGCGTGGCTGGCTACTCGGGTACGCCGTTGGCGAAGAAACTCGGAATGGATGCCGGAGCCACCGTGCTCGTGGTGGGGGCGCCGTCGGATTACGCGCAGCTTCTGACGCCACTTCCCTCCGGTGTGAAATTCGTCAAGAAGTTGACGACTTCGGTGGACGTCCTCCATCTCTTCACGAAATCGGCGTCCGCGCTCGAAGCGAAACTGCGACTCTGGCGCGGCGCGATGAGGAGTGACGCCGCCATCTGGATTTCGTGGCCGAAGAAGGCCGCGAAGATCGCCACCGACATCACCGAAGACGTCATCCGCGATGTCGCGCTGCCGATGGGCCTCGTCGATGTGAAAGTCTGCGCGGTCGATGACACCTGGTCCGGGTTGAAGCTGGTGATTCGCAAAGAGCTCCGATAGCGCTATTTCCGACGCAACACCCGCCCGCCCAACCGGCCCGTCATCCTTCCGTCGTGCAGCACCGGTACTCCGTTCACGATCACGTTCGAGATCCCCTCGGAGAAATGGTGCGGATCCTCGTACGTCGACACGTCACGGATCGTCTGCGGATTGAAGACGACGACATCGGCGCGCATCCCTTTGCGAAGGACACCGCGGTCGGTGACGTGTGCGCGGGAGGCTGCCAGCGACGTCATCTTGCGCACCGCTTCCTCGAGTGAGAAGAGATGTTCATCGCGCACGTAGTGACCGAGGATTCGAGGGAAGGTCCCATAGGCGCGGGGGTGGGCGCCGAACTGCCGCATCGGTCCGACGACGGCGCCGGAGTCCGAGCCGACCGCCACCCAGGGCTGTTTCATCGCCAGCTTTAGATCGTCCTCGCTGAGGCCAAAGAAAATCGCGATCGGCGATGACGTGCTTTGCTCGAAGATCCGCAACGCCGCTTCGACCGGATCGACGTTCATCGCCTTCGCGATCTCGTCGAGATGTTTCCGCTCGAAGGCCTTGATGCTCGCATCCGGTGACTGGATCCCTCGCACGAGAATGCCATTGCCTCCCTGCCGGATGTAGCTGCCGGTGCGCATCTCGCCCGCGATTCGCGCGCGTGTGGCCGGATCCTTCAATCGCGCGACGAACTGGAGATAGCCGCCGTCGAGCGCCCAAGCCGAGACGATCGACGTCAGATCCGTGGATGTCGCCGTGTAGGGATAAATCTGCGACGCCACATCGAGACCAGAGGCCCGCGCAGCCTCGATCTTCGCGACGATCTCCGCCATGTGACCGCGCATTCCGCCGCCGGCCTTCAGATGAAAGACATTCAGCGGCATGTGCGCCTCGCGGCTGATCCGGAAGGCCTCGTCAAGCGCGGGCATGATCCGATCCGCCTCGTTGCGGAGGTGGGTCCAGTAGCTTCCGTGGTATTTCGCCACGACCCGCCCCATCGCAACCAACTCCTCCGTTGTCGCGAAACGGCCCGGAGGGTAGATGAGCGCGGTGGACATGCCGACTGCACCAGCGCGCATCGATTCGTCGATGAGTGACTCCATCCGCGCCAGTTCCCGCGCAGTCGGTGCGCGATCTG
Organism: Thermoanaerobaculia bacterium; assembly: GCA_038244715.1. GTDB lineage: Bacteria > Acidobacteriota > Thermoanaerobaculia > Gp7-AA8 > Gp7-AA8 > JADGNZ01. Next base: position 74,570 of record JBBRTE010000008.1, on the reverse strand, counting down.
CCGACCCCAGCACGATCTCGCGCGGGTTTGCGGCGCCCACGTAGAACGCAAAGTTGATCGCCGAACCGCGCTTCCCGATGACGCGCATGAAATCGTCGAGCGATCGCCACGTTGCATCGGGGTAGCCGGGCAGGCGCGTCCGATTGATCTCGGCGGCCATCGCATCATTGATCGGTCCGGGAGAATGACCTTCGCCCGTCACCTCGGTCGTCACACCCTGCCGGATCTTCCCCTCCAGCTCGGGATCGAGCAGCACCGATCCCTCGGAGTGCCCGAGGAGGTCGATGAAGCCGGGGGTGACAACCTGGTTGGTGGCGTCGATCGTGATGGCCGAGGTCGATTTGGAGAGATCACCGATCGCGACGATGGTGTCGCCGCGGATCCCCACGTCGGCGCGGATCCGCGGCCCACCGGTGCCGTCGACGACATCGCCGTGCAGGATACGAATGTCGAAGTCGACGTGGTGCGGTTGCGCGGTGGCGGCGTTGCGAACCGGGATCGCCCCCGTACAGGTCAGCGCGAGAACGAGTGCAAGTGCGGATCGCATGGAACGTGGTCTTTCGCGAACTCGGGTCAAACTCTACGTCCGACATCCTCGGTGCAGGACTCGTACGCTGGCGGCTCGGATGCTACGATCAACCCGGGCCCAGGAATCATGCGCTACCGGATTATGGCGTTGTCGTTCCTCTACGCCGGCATCGGCGTTTTGGCGAAGAGCACTTACGCGAGCGGGTTTTGGCCGTACGTCGCGCCGCTGATTATTTGTAGAAGGCATCCCGACGCCGCTGTCGGCCAGGCCCACCCCCGAGAGAGCGTCCGATGACCGCCTCGACCGAGTGCGTCGGCGATTGCCGCCGCATTTTGTGAAATCAGTGCGGTGGTGGCCGAAAGCGGCGGCTGACGCCGCTGCAGTCCAAAGCGCTTCGCGCAAAATTGCCGGCCAACTCCCGGCTCCCAGCTCAGTAGTGCACGCGATGCTCGTACACGAACGGCTCGCGCTTTCCGTGACGCACCACCGGCGTAAATACGGCGCGCTGCAGCGAGGCGATGTTGCGCTGTTCGAGCGATTGTGACCCTGTGGTGTTGCGCATCGTGCGGACACTCGTCACCACGCCATCAGTGTTGACGTCGGCTTCGAAGGCGAGCTCGCCGCTGGCTCCCGGCTGCGAGACCGGCTCGGGCGTGTGGATGAAATTCGGCTTGACGTTGTCCGCCTCCGCCTGCGTCGCTTCGGCCGCGTTCGCAAGCTCTGACGCGTGAACCCACCCGCTGCCGCTGCCCGCCCGCACTTCCGCCCATGCGCCTTGCGTCGACAGGACGGAGACCGACTCGCCGTGCTGGTACGTCGTGATCACGGGTGCGTGGTCGGCTGCCTTCGTGTGAATCTTCAACGTTGCGCCGCGAACATACTCGACGGCGAGCGGCATCCGCGTATCCGTGACCGTATCTGTCGACGGCGCTCCGTCGTTGCAGGCCGCAAGCAGGATCGCGGCGATGGCCAGCGTGCGCGTCATCCGAAGACGTCCCTGCGCGTGAAGATGATGAAGGAGATGGCCGTGGCTACGATGGCCCAGGTCCCGAGCAGGCCGATGCAGAACAGCATCGACATCCCGTCGTATGGCGGCGGCTCCCCAGTGTAGTAATCGGCGAGAGGGAGGGCGCTGACGAAGAGGTATTTCCCGGCCGTCCAGTCGGGACTGATACGTGTGAGGATCGTGCCGCCGATGAGCGACGCCAGCATCGTCCCGATCGCCGCTGCGCTCGATTTGAAGAGCACGGAGAGCAACAGCGCGATGCACGCGACGGTCAGAAGGGCGAACCATTCCAGCCCGTAAGCGATCAGCGCGTCCTTCCACAACGGCAACTGCCGTACGGCATCGATCTGCAGCGCGCCCTTGGCCAGGGAGAAGCCGGTGAATGTCGGCGCGGTCCAGCCGCCGCGCGGAAGGAACGGCGCGGAGACGGCGTAGGCGAGCAGCGCTCCGGTAAAGAGGGTCAGGGTGGCGAAGCCCCAGAGCGTGATCAGTTTCGAGGTCAGGACTTTCCATCGCCGCACGGGCCGCGTGAGCAGGAGCTTGTCCGTCCCTTCCGCATTCTCGGCAGAGACGATGTCGCTCCCGAGGATTCCGACGAGTAGCGGCAGCAGCAGAAAACCGGCGACGTTCGCAAACGTGCGGACGAAGATCGGCGCCGTGGGCTTATTCGGCTCGATGTCATGGTCGAGATAGAACTGCAGCCGGTTCACCTCGGCGCGCAGCGATCGGGCCCACGTCTCGTTGATCCGCCCGCGCCGCAGCGTGTTCTGGTACGACGCCACCTGCTGCTGGATCTCCGCGCGCCAGTTGCGATTGCGGTTCTCGTTCAGCCGCCGGTACTGGGAGTAGGTGACGAGCGCGATGATGGCGAAGAGGATCGCCGCCACGACCGCGAAACGCTTGCGGCGGATGATCTTCAGCGTTTCGTTCCGGACCAGCGGGATCATGGTGGGGATTGTAGTTTCATCGCCGATCAGTCCATCGACGATCAGTCCACCGATTCGCCGCCGGTCGCTTCGAGGAACATCTCTTCCAGTGACTGCGAGCGGCGCTGCGCATGGAAGACGCGGACTCCGGACTCGACGATGGCGGCGATCAGCGGCGGGGCATCGGATTCCTCGATCGCGATCCAGATGCGGTCGCCCTCCGTGCGGGACTGCAGATTGCGCGCGTTCGCGATCGCGCTCGTTCGAAGCACGTCGTCGACACGCAGCTCCATCTCGCGGCGGCTGCTGATCAATTCGCGGACGGTGCCCTCGCGGAGGATCCGTCCCTTGTGAATGATCGCCACGCGGTCGCAAGTCAGCTCGATCTCGGCCAGCAGATGCGACGAGATGAAGATGCTCATGTTGCGCTCCGCGGCCAGTTTCCGGAGGAGCTCGCGGATCTCGCGGATGCCGGCGGGGTCGAGGCCGTTGGCCGGCTCGTCGAGGATGAGCAGCTTCGGATCACCGAGCATGGCCTGCGCGATGCCGAGTCGCTGGCGCATGCCGAGGGAGTAGGTGCCGACGCGCTGGTCGAGGCGGTGGGCGAGGGACACGAGCTCGGCCACCCGTTCGATCTCGCTCGAGGCAACGCCCAGCATGCGCGCGAAGTGCTCGAGGTTCTCGCGGCCGGTCATGAACCGGTACAGATCGGGGTTCTCCACGATGCAACCGACGCAGCGCATCGCCTTCTCGAATTCGCGACGCTGGTCGAAGCCGCAGATGGTGACGGTGCCGGACGTCGGCTTGATGAGGCCGACGAGCATGCGGATGGTGGTGGTTTTTCCCGCGCCGTTCGGGCCGAGGAAACCGAAGATCTCGCCCTGCTGCAACTCGAACGAGACCCGATCGACGATGGTCTTGTCGCCGATGATTTTCGTGAGGCCCGTTGCGGTGAGGGTAGGGGTGGTCATTTCAGGATGGAGTTTGAAATGGTGTGACCGGGTGAGAAGGAACAGCTGTTATCGTTTGGCGCAATGCGACGTTTCCTCGTCTGGTATCTGCCGCTGACTGCCGCACTGGTTGCCGCGGCACTGTTCGGCGCCGGATTCTACTCATTCCTGACCGGGGACACCGGGACTTCGGTTTCGCTCGGCGCGCCGTCGCGCGTCGCCGTGTCCGCTCCCCGCTCGGAAATTGTCCCCATCATCCTCGGCGATTCCCTTGGCAAGGGAACCGGCGACGAGTCCGGACTCGGGATCGGCGGCCGCCTGGTCGATGAGTTGAAGCACCGGAAGATCGGCACGAAGAACATCGTCAACATCTCGGTCAACGGCGCACGGACCCGCGACCTCATTCAACAGCTGACGAGCCACAATGTGCAGACCCTGCTCGCGCAATCGAACGTGGTGGTCGTCTCCATCGGTGGCAACGACTTGTGGGGCGACAACAACTGGCGCAACGCGCCGCCGAAGAATCCGGAGGCGGTGATGAAGGGTGTGGCGGATCAGGTGCAGCAGAGCGTCCGGACGATCCGCAGCGTCAACCCGACCGCGCGCATCTTCGTGATCGGCCTCTACAACCCGTTCATCACGACACCGTTCGGGAAGATCCTCACTCCGTTCGTGAACGCCTGGAACGCTCTGCTCGTGGAACGTTTCGGCAACGACCCGAACGTCGTCATCGTCCAGACCTCGGACATCTTCGCCTACCGCGATCGCCTCTCCTTCGACCGGTTCCATCCGAACGACGAGGGATACACGCTGATCGCCCGCCGGATCGCCGACGCGATCTGACGGGCCAGGCCTCCAGGAGTCTGCGCGGCAAAACCCTTCCGCGCCACTGGCGACTGAGCCTTGGGCGACCTGCGCCGCCGGCCGGGCCGGCTCTAGCGCCGCCGTCCGCCGCCGAACAGGCGGAGCAGGAACAGGAAAAGATTGATGAAGTCGAGATAGAGCGTCAGCGCTCCGAACACGGCGAGACTGTTCTGCAGCGGACCGGTGACGGTGGCCATCCTCTTCAGCTTCTGGTTGTCCCACGCCGTGAGCCCGAGAAAGATGAAGACGCCCAGAATCGAGATGACGAACGAGAGACCATCCGAGTGGAGGAACAGGTTCACCAGACTGCAGATGACGATGCCGATGAGGCCCATGAAGAAGAACGAGCCCCAGGACGTCAGATCGCGCCGTGTGACCAGTCCGTAGACAGCCATCGCGCCGAACATTCCGGCGGCGGTCATGAAGGCCATCGCGATCGAGGAACCGGAGTAGACCCAGAAGATCACGCTCAAGGTCAGTCCGTTCAGGAGCGAAAAGGCAAGAAATGCCATCGCGGCGGTGGCCGGAGACATCTTCTGAATCCGAAAGGAGAGAAACGCCACGAGCGCGAATTCGACGATGATCAGTCCGATCCTCACGATCGGGTTGGCGATGACGAGTTGCTGCAGGGCCGGCGAGGTGACTACCCAGAGGGCCGCGGCCGCCGTGAGCAGCAGGCCACCGAACATCCAGCTATAGACCGTTCGCACGAATGCGCGGGTGCGAATCTCCATTTCTGCTGTGCTCGCTGAGATCCAGGCCGGTTCCTGTTGCAGTGAATTTGGAAGCATCGAATCCTCCGTGAACGCCGGCGATGATAACCCTGTCCGGCGTCCCGCTCATTGCGCATCGAACTTGCAGTCGAATCCGGAATATCACAGTGATGCGCTCAGGTTCCGTTTGAATACGTAATCTGATGACACCGCACTAAAGTTACGGTAACTATCAGAAGGAGAACAACGATATGTCCAAAATCATCGGCATCGACCTCGGTACGACCAACTCTGTCGTGGCGGTTATGGAGGGCAATGAGCCCAAAGTAATCGTGAATGCCGAGGGGAGCCGCATCACCCCGTCGGTAGTTGGATTCGCGCGGAATGGCGAGCGTCTCGTCGGCCAGGTCGCCAAGCGCCAGGCCGTGACCAATCCTGAGAACACGATCTTCTCGATCAAGCGCTTCATGGGCCGCAAGTCGGACGAAGTGAGTGAAGAGATGAAGATGGTTCCCTACGCCGTCAGCCGCGCGTCCAACGGCGACGCCCGCGTGGAAGTCGACGGCAAGCTTTACTCGCCGCCCGAGATCTCCGCGATGATCCTGCAGAAGCTCAAGCAGGCCGCCGAAGACTACCTCGGCGAGAAAGTCGATCGTGCGGTCATCACCGTTCCCGCGTACTTCAATGACTCGCAGCGTCAGGCCACCAAGGACGCAGGCGAGATCGCCGGGCTGAAAGTCGAACGCCTCGTCAACGAGCCGACCGCGGCCGCGCTGGCCTACGGCCTCGACAAGAAGAAGAACGAGACGATCGCCGTGTATGACTTCGGCGGCGGCACGTTCGACATCTCCGTGCTCGAAGTCGGCGACGGCGTCGTCGAGGTCAAGTCGACGAACGGCGACACGCACCTCGGTGGCGACAACATCGACCATCGTCTGATCGACTGGATCATCGACGAGTTCAAGAAAGACCAGGGCATCGATCTGTCGAAGGACAAGATGGCTCTACAGCGTTTGAAGGAAGCCGCCGAGAAGGCCAAGATCGAGCTGTCGTCGACGATGTCGACCGATCTCAATCTCCCGTTCATCACGGCCGATCAGTCTGGCCCGAAGCATCTCAACATGTCGCTGACGCGCGCGAAGTTCGAACAGCTGATCGGCGACATCGTGCAGAAGACCATGGGTCCGCTCAAGCAGGCCCTGACCGACGCCGGCGTCGATCCCAAGAAGATCGATGAAGTCGTCCTCGTCGGTGGCTCGACCCGCATCCCCATGGTCCAGAAGATGGTTCAGGACTTCTTCGGCAAAGAGCCGCACAAAGGCGTCAACCCGGATGAAGTCGTGGCCGTCGGCGCGGCTGTGCAGGGTGGCGTTCTTGCGGGCGACGCCGGCCTGAAGGATGTCGTCCTTCTCGACGTCACGCCGCTTTCCCTCGGAATCGAGACGCTGGGCGGCGTCATGACGAAGCTCATCGAGCGCAATACGACCATTCCCACGCGCAAGTCGGAGACGTTCTCGACTGCTGCGGACAACCAGACGTCCGTCGAGATCAAGGTTCTGCAGGGCGAGCGCGATTTTGCCCGCGACAACAAGCTCCTCGGAGTGTTTCACCTGATCGGGCTTCCACCCGCTCCGCGCGGGATGCCGCAGGTCGAGGTGACGTTCGACATCGACGCCAACGGCATCATGACCGTATCGGCCAAGGATCTCGGCACCGGCAAAGAGCAGAGGATCACGATCACCAGTACGTCCGGTCTGTCGAAGGACGAAGTGGAGAAACTGGTGCACGACGCCGAGTCGCATGCTGCGGAAGACAAGCAGCGGCGTGAGGAGATCGAGGCCAAGAACCAGCTCGACTCGCTCGTCTACCAGGTCGAGAAGATGCTGAACGAGAACCGCGAGAAGATCTCCGGCTCCGACGTCAGCAATCTGGAGACTGCCATCAGCGACGCGCGCAAGGCGATGGAGCAGGGCGGCCTCGATACGATCAAGAAGGCAACGGAGACGCTGACCAACGCCTCGCACAAACTCGCTGAGGTGATGTACCAGAACGCGTCCGCAAACGCCGCCGGTGGTGGGGCGGGAGCGAGTGCGGGAGCAGCCGACGCCGCTGGTTCCGGCCCTGCGAACGCCAATGACGACGTGATCGACGCCGAAGTCGTCGACGAGAAGAAGTAAGTCCACTGGTGTGTAGCGCCGCCGATGGTGCGGCGCTACACACCTTTTTTCTTGAGCGCAATTCAGGAACCTTCCCATGCCACGCCGCAGAGCTGATGGATACGTGATGATCTCGGTGATCGCCGAGCGGTACAACATCCATCCGCAGACGCTTCGCCTGTATGAGCGCGAGGGCCTGATCAAGCCGGCGCGAACCGAAGGCAACACGCGGCTCTACGGCGAGAGCGAGATCCGGAAGCTGGAGATGATCCTGGCCCTCACCCGCGACCTCGGCGTGAACCTGGCGGGCGTGGAAGTGATCCTGAACATGCAGCGCGCCATCGAGGACGCGCGCGAAGCGATCGACCGCGTCGAGACGCAGTTCGACCAGATGATGCGCGTGATCCGCCAGTCCGTGCTGGACAAGCGCCACGGAATCGAGCGCGAGAACGCGCTGGTAAGGATGGTCCCGCGCGTCCTGGCCCGACTGAAATAGCGTTCAAAACCACGTGGTGACGGCCAGCACATCAGGCTGAGCAACGCTCGGGTTAAACTGCCTCATCGATCGTCTGGCGGGCTCTCTCGTGATGTCTCTGCGAACCGCGACCGGCTCGCTGGCGATGGCCACGCTGTTGACGGGTGCCGCGATTCTCACGCTTGGTCTCGTCGTCGTGGCGCGCAAGCGCGCGACGCTGCTGACCTATCTGTTCTTCATCATTACTCTGGCGGCCAGCGGCTGGCTCGGGTTCTTCTCTCTGGTCTACAGCGCATCGAGTGCGAAAAGGGCGATCGAGTTTGCGCGTCTTGCCTCGGCCTTCTCCAGCATCCTTCCGGCGGCCACCTTTCACTTCACCACGACGTACATCGGTCGCCGGCGATCCCTCCGCAACGGCATTCTCTTCTGTTGGGCATTCTGCGGAACGATCGCTCTGCTGGAGTTGGCAACGCCGTATTTCGTCGTCGATGTCCGGCATTTCGACTGGGGCTACTACCCGATCGGATCGCCGTACAACGCGGTCTGGATCTTCGTCTTCGCCTGCATTCTCATCGCAGCGATCCGATTGCTGTGGCGGGCCTCGAAGACGAGTGAAGGGATCGAGCGCCGGCGGGCGCTTTCTCTGATGGTGGCATTCGCGGTCTCGATGCTGGCGATGATCGACTTCCTACCGTCGATCGGCATCGACGTTCTGCCGCTTGGATTCCTTGCCGTCGTCGCATTCATCGCCATCGCCGCGCACGCCATCTGGCGCTATCGCCTCATCGAGATCACGCAGGAGTACGCCGCGGGTCAGATCCTGGCGACGATGAAAGGCTCGGTGATCGTCGTCGATCTCGACGGCAGAATCCGGGTCGCCAACCGTGCGGCATCGGCGATGCTCGGTTACCTGGACGAGGAACTGATCGGCAGGCACATCCGCAGCATCGTGGCGCCTGAGGAGAACCTAACGACGGGGCAGCTGCTGCACAGCCTGGGCGTGTACGAGCAGAATATGTCCTGGCGCACCGCAGCTGGTGCGCGCATCGACATACTGGCGACGTCTTCCTTCCTGCGCGACGGCAACGGCGAGCCGGTGGGGATCGTCTACGCCGCGACCGACGTCACGGAACGGCGCCGCGCGGAACAGCGTCTGCGCGAGAGCGAAGAGCGGTACCGCCTCCTGTTCGAGAGAAACCTCGCCGGCGTCTATCGCAGCACGATCGAGGGGAAAATCCTCGACGGCAACGACGCCATCGCGGGGATGTTCGGCTACCCAGACCGGAAAGAGTTTCTTGCCCAACCCGCGTACGCGCTCTACAAGAACGCCGACGAGCGGAACCGGCTGATGGAGCAGGTCCGGGAGCACGGTTCCCTCTCGAACGTGGAAGTCCTCATGCGGCGCCGCGATGGTAGTCCGGTCTGGGTGATCGAGAACATGACCCTGCTCGAAGGCGGCATTCTGGAAGGAACCGTCGTCGATATCACGGACCTGAAGAACGCCCAGGAGCAGATGGAGTATCAGGCGTACCACGACGTCCTCACCGGACTGCCAAACCGGTTGTTGTTCCGCGACCGGATCAACATCGCGCTGGCGCATGCCCGCCGGCATCGCACGGCCGCAGCAGTGATGTTCCTCGACCTCGACCAGTTCAAGCTCGTGAACGACTCGCTCGGGCACACCGTTGGCGATGCGCTGCTTCAGGAAGTGGGACGGCGGCTGGCGCTCACGATCCGCGCGGACGACACCGTCGCACGCATGGGAGGGGACGAGTTCACCGTGCTCCTCACGGACGTGAAGAGCGGCGGCAGCACCGCCTTCGTCGCGCAGAAGCTGCTCGATGCGATCTCGAGGCCGATGGTCGTGGAAGGGCACGAGCTCTATGTCACGACGAGTATCGGCATCGCCCGCTCGCCGGAAGACGGGACCGACGCGGAGACGCTGCTCAAGCGAGCGGACGGTGCCATGTATCGCGCCAAGGAAGAGGGTCGGAACAACTACCAGTTCGCCACCGTCAACGCGATCCAGACAGCGTCCGATCGTTTCCTGATCGAGCGCAGTCTGCATCACGCCTTCGAGCGGAACGAGTTCGTCATGCACTACCAGCCGATGACGAATCTGCTCACGGGGAAAGTCGTCGGCGCGGAGGCGCTGATCCGCTGGAACCATCCCGAGCGCGGGTTGATGAGCCCAGACGACTTCATCCCCATCGCCGAGGAGTGCGGGCTCATTCTCCCGATCGGTGAGTGGGTGCTGGCGACCGCCGTGAAACAGATGAAGGCATGGCACCTCGATCACGGGCCGTTGCGGATCGCGGTGAACCTCTCCGCGCGACAGTTTCAGCAGCGCGATCTGGCCGCGACGATCGATCGTGTCCTCACCGAGAACAACTATCCGCCTGAGCTGCTCGAGGTCGAGATCACCGAGTCGACCGCGATGCATGACGCCGAGGTCTCGCTGGTGGCCATGCAGAAGCTCAAGGAAATGGGAGTGCGGATCTCGATCGACGATTTCGGCACGGGGTACTCCTCGCTGAGCTATCTGAAGAGTTTTCCCATCGACACCGTGAAGATCGATCAGAACTTCGTGCGGGATCTCGCCGAGGGGACGAACGACGGCGCGATCATCACAGCGGTGATCTCCATGGCCCGCGCGCTGAACCTTCGCGTCGTTGCCGAAGGGGTGGAGACCGAGGCGCAGCTGGCGTTCCTCAAGCAGGAGAACTGCGAAGTGGTGCAGGGATTCCTTCACAGCCGGCCGATGCCTGCGGACGAATTCGAAACGTCCCTGCGAACGAAGAAACGGTAGAGGACGTCACGCGCCGCCTGGCGGCGCACCTCTCTTCGCGTCGGGATCCGGTAATAGAATCGCCGCATGAAAACGCTCGCGTTTCTTCTGCTCGCCGCCGTCTCCCTCGATCCGTCGCAGGTCGCGCCGGACATCGCGCAGCGCCTGGCGCGCTTTCAGAAAGTGGAGATGCCGTACAGCGACGCGGGGATGAATGCCCGTGAGCGGCGCGTCGTCAGCGAGATGATCGCCGCCTGCCGCGACCTCGAGAACATCTACTGGCGTCAGAACAACCCGGAGGACATCGCTCTCTACAATGGGCTCGCCGGAGCCAGCGACCCGATGCTCCGTGCGGCGCGGCAGTACCTCTGGATCAACGGCAGCCGCTTCGACCTGCTCAACCACAATCAGTCCTTTCTCGGCAACGAGCCGATGCCGCCGGGCCGTAACCTCTTCCCGAAGGGCGTGACGCGCGAGGAGATCGAAGCCTATGTGGCTGCGCATCCCGGTCAGAAGAAGGCAATCTACGACGAGCGGACAGTCGTGGAGCTGGTGAGCCGCACGCCGCTCCGTCTGAAAACGACGCCGTATCACGTCAAGTACCGTCAGTGGCTGGAGCCCGCGGCGCGGCACCTGCGCAATGCTGCCGCGGCGAGCGACGACAAGGCATTTGCCGAGTACCTCCGCATGCGCGCGACCGCGCTGATGACGGATGACTACTACCCGAGCGATCTGGCCTGGGTGCGGCTCAAGGACCCGAAGTTTGACCTGATCTTTGCTCCTTATGAGACCTATCTCGACGACCTGCTGGGCGTGAAGACGTCGTACGGCGCGTCAGTGCTCGTGCGCAACGAGACCGAGTCGAAGAAGCTGACGGTGTTCCAGAAGTACGTTCCCGACATCCAGGATGCGCTGCCGCTCGCGGCTGAGGACCGGCCGTCGAAGAAGGGGTTGGAGTCGCCGATGGAGGTCATGGACGCGCCGTTCCGCGCGGGCGATCTCCGGCATGGCTATCAGGCCGCCGCCGACAATCTGCCGAACGACCCACGGATCCACGAAACGGTCGGTTCGAAGAAGATCTTCTTCAAGAACTTCACGGACGCGCGGGTGAGCTACGTCATCCTGCCCGTGGCGAAGCTGGTGATGCGTCCCGACCAGGCCGCGCAGGCCTCGGGCGAGGGCTACCTGGCGGCCGTCATGATGCACGAGATCTGTCACGGCCTCGGACCGGCCTTCGCTCGGATGGGTAGTCAACACGTTGACATTCGTCAGGCCATCGGGCCTGCGTATTCGGGCCTGGAAGAAGCGAAGGCGGACGTCACGGGGATGTTCGGCCTGAAATGGCTGGTCGATCATGGAGCCCTGCCGAAGGAGCGGCTCGAGGAGTACTACGCGTCGTATGTTGCCGGCATCTTCCGCACGGTCCGCTTTGGAACGGCTGAGGCGCATGGACGCGCGGAGATGATGGAGTTCAACTATCTGGCGGAGAACGGTGCGATCTCACGCGTCGGGGGCCGTTACGTGATCGACTACGCGAAGATGCCCGATACGCTCGCGACACTGGCAAAGGAACTGCTCGAGATCGAGGCGACCGGTGATCGGGCGCGGGCCGAGAACTGGTTCCGTCGCTACGACCAGATGCCCGCTGAGCTCCGCAGCGCGCTCGATGCTGCGGCCAATGTGCCGGTGGACATCGATCCGCTGGTGCCGTTTCACGAAGGCGTCCGGTAGACGCGAATTTGACACGCGGAATCGCCACTAGGCAGACTTCCCTTCCATGAAAGGAGCCGGATGAACGCGGATCACCAGAAGCGCGTCCTGATCGTCGATGACGACCCGGTCGTGCGGCAGATGCTCCAGTATGTGCTCCAGCGGCGTTCGCTCGTCGTCGATGAGGCCCGCGACGGCCGCGAGGCTCTGGCGCTCATCAAGCAGCATTCCTACGCGGTCATCCTGCTCGATCTGATCATGCCCGAGGTGGATGGGTTCGCAGTGCTGGAAGCGCTGGAACCGGTGAAACGGGCGTCTCCGCCGGTCGTGCTCGTGATCACAGGGGCGGACCGTTCGAAACTCCGCGGACTCGATCCTCACCGGATCCACGGGATCGTCCGCAAGCCGTTCGACCCGGAGGAGCTGGCGTCCGTCGTCGTTGCCTGCGCCGAGATCCGCGCCAGCAACCAGTTCGGGACCATGGCCATCGCCACGATGATCGCCGGCAGTCCGCTGCTGGCCCTGCTGAATCGCTTCTCGAGCTGAGCGCGCCCCGATCGGGACGGATCAGAGCAGGCGCTGGCGCAGTAGATCAGCCAGGAGCAGGATCACCGGGCCGCTCGAGCAGAGAACCGGTCCGAGCGAGCCGCTATCCTCCGGCGGAACGCAATTCCGGACTGCAGCGATCAACGTTTCGATGTCGAACGGTTTCCGGATGATGCCGCAGACGCCGTAGGAGCGGGCGCGATCCAGCTCAGGCTGCGTCAGCGCGGCGGTGACGACGAGGACGCACGGAAGCTGTTCCGGATGATCGTTCTTGAGAAAGTCGAGGACGGCGAATCCGTCCGTGTGCGGCATGCGCAGATCGAGAAGGATCGAAGCGTAACGGCGGGTGCGCATCCGCTCGATGGCTTCCCGTCCGTCCGCGGCGAGATCGATGTTGTAGTCGCGATGCAGCAACGCCGTAATGAGCGTGCAAGTAGCCTCGTTGTCATCCGCCAGGAGGATGTACGGTTTCTCGAGTCTGGACATGTCCCGGAGCTCTCCTTTCCAATTTTGGAGTTCCTGCATCTTACACTGTCGGCTGAGAAGGGGTAGACGACTTGGTAAAACGGCGCGGACGAGGAACGGATGATCGGGATGAAGCGCCTGCGGATCGCCGTGGCGGAAAGCGGCGCCGGAACGCTGCGTCCGGCGAGCCAGCGGTCGAGACGGGGGAGTGGGGAGCTCCGGGAGAAGGGGATGGGCGCGATGCCGCCATCGTCATCTCGATCGGCAAAGGCCGCTGCCGCCTTTTTCACGAGGGCCGTGAATTCGACTGTGTAGTGCCGCCCGAGCTGGCGATGCGCCAGAAGAGCGCGCTGGCCGTCGGCGACCGCGTGCAAAGCGAGGTGCTCGCGGACGGGACGAGCCGTCTGACCGCGGTGTTCCCGCGGCGCACAGTACTGTCACGCCCCGATCCGCTCAATCCGCATCGGTTGCGGCTCATCGCCGCGAACATCGACGTCGTGATCCACGTCGTGTCGATGAAGGCTCCGCCGCTCCGCCCGCGCCTCATCGATCGCTTTCTCATCGCCATTCAACGCGGCGGTGCCCGGGCCGTGATCTGCGTCAACAAGATCGACCTTCTCGACGAAGGCGAACGTGCCCGCGAGCTCAAAACGCTCGATCCGTACCGCGCACTGGACGTGCCGGTGATCGCCTGCTCCATCCGTAGCGGCGAGGGCATCGCGGAGCTGCGCGCTCTGGTCGATGGAGCTACGTGCGCCCTCGTCGGTCACAGCGGCGTCGGCAAGTCGTCCATCCTGAATGCGCTCGATGAACGCCTGGACATCGCCACGGGGGAACTGCACAAGCGCGGCACCGGCCGCCACACCACCACCGCATCCACCCTCCACGACCTCGGCGGCAACACCTATCTGATCGACACTCCCGGCATCCGCGAGTTCGGCCTGTGGAACCTGACGCTGGAGACGCTGCGCGATTACTTTCCGGAGTTTTCGGAGCCGGGCCAGTACTGCCGCTTCAACGACTGTAGCCATCTCCACGAGCCAGGCTGCGCCGTGAAGGAGCGTGCGGAAGCAGGAGAGTTGAGCCGCGCTCGATACGATGCCTATGTGCGGCTCACGGAAGATTTGTCGGAGGCTGGTCGTTGACGGCGCCCATGTCACGAACACTCATCCTTCTCCTGACGACGGCCACGGCCATGGCGTGTGCGACGAGCCCACACCCGGCATCAACCGTCACGAAACCGGCGGCTGCTCCAGCGGCGGAGGTCACCTCCGCGGCGGCACTCGAGGACCATAGCGGTGATTCGCCGGAGACGGCGGTCACGGTACCGGCCGACGCAGGCAACGAGGGCATCGATTTTCAGAACAACTGGATCTTTGATCGCTTCGGGCGTTTTCGAAGGGTTGGAGGTGGGATCGCTCACAACGGCGAGGGTTCCGCGACCCGGCGCTACGAAGTCGTTAAGATCGAACTGGCTGACCATTCGGAGCGGACCGTGTACTTCGACATCACCGAGAACGAGAAGACCTGGCATTCGTCGCGGCAATAGCAGTGGTGCTGCAACGAAAAAGGCCCCGCTCGCGCGGGGCCTTTTCATTGATGCGAAAAGAGCGATCAGCGGGTCTTGATGCAGCCGCTATTGGCGTTCGACCACTCGTACTGGTAGCCGAAACCGCCGGTGCCGATGAACGGAGCCGGGCTCCAGGCGCACTTGTCGTCGGCTTCGTTGCCGCGGCGATCGAACCACGCGTTTCCGAGGGCGTCGGTGACGGCCTCACGGGTCTCGTGGCAGACGAAGTGCTCCTGGTCGAGCGACGAGTTGCCAAACGCCTGGCAACCCGAACAGCCGGCCCACGGCTCGATCGAGTACTTGACGTTCTTGCCCGAGCCGTCGACGTAGTGGCTGTGATACGCGCAATAGGCGAGGTTCGGTCCACCGCAGGAGGTGCTGGATCCATCGGACGAATACGAGCCCGACGGGATGAAGACTTCGTAAATGGCGTTGTAGTCCGTCGAGCCCTGCGCCGCGATGACTTTCTTTACCTCGGCCTGAACGACGGCGTCGGTGCAGTTCGTCGGAGGCGTGGACGTGTCGAAATAGTCCTGGCTCGAGCTTCCCGCGAGGTTGGAGAGGGCGATGGCCCCGGTGGTTCCCGTCGCGTCGTCGATGCCGGTGTACTGGGTGATGGTGTTGTACTCGCCCGTCGTGCCGAACTGGTTGCGGAAGTTCTGCATGTTCGTCGTGTAGCCGCTGGGGAAGGAGCCCCAGAAGATCAGCACGACGTGGGCGTTGCGGAGGACCTTTCCACCAGAGTGGTAGGTGAGATTCCCGCCGCTTCCAACTTTGCCCGCATCGTTGTTCACCTGGCCGTGGCCGTTGCCGCGATTGGTTTCATTGTCGCTGTTGCCCTGCGCAAATGCGGAGGTGGCGAGTGCTGCTGCGAATACCAGTGCGAGTGCCTTTTTCATGAATCGTGTCCCTCTCCTTAAAATTGTCAGTTGTCAGAACGGACGGCTGCTTGGGTCACCCATGGAGCAACGCCGCTGCCACAGTTCGGTGACATCGTAAGTCATTGAAAACATGGAGTTGTGACCCATGAGATCACTCTCTTCGGCTCAGTCTCTGACCCATATCTGACGGTTCTGACGGGTCAACTGTTTTGAGCGCGGGTCATGAGTTGAGCCAGGAGTAACGGTGGGATGCCGTATGACCCGGGGGGTTGGCGTGTGACGTGATCTAATCGCGGCTTGTGGGCAAGGCGAACGTTCGAGCAATCACGGTCCCGCGCTGGGTCACGGTCATCCTCCTGGTATTGCTCTCGGCGGCCATGGCACTCGTGTTGGAGTCGCTTTCGGGGCGGGCGTACCTGCGCCAGGGCTTAACGGTTCCGGACGTCGTCTCTCTGATCCATCGCTACGATCAGGGATCCGTCTCGAATGACGCCCTCCTGGCCACGGCCGCGCCGGCGATCGCGGATATCCTCTTCTTCCTGCCATGGGGCGCGCTGGCCTTCCTCGCGTTCGACCGGGGGGAGCAGCATCGCGTGAGCACCTACCTGATCACGCTGGTGGTAGGCGTGACATTTGCGTTGGGGCTCGTGGCGTGGCAAAGCGCGTTACCAACAAGAGTGACCGGGTGGGTAGACTCGGGGTGGAACACAACCGGCTGTCTGGCCGGCGCGATCGCTGGACATTTGCGCAAGCGTGTACGAATCCGTTTCGAATAGGGGCAGAGGATTGATTCTCGTCGTTGAAGACGATCCGCAGGTGGCACGACTCGTCGCGCTCGTTCTGCAGCGAAATGGACGCGACTGTCAGGTCGTGGCCGATGGAACCACTGCCTTTACCCGGGCACAGGAGACCCATCCTCAGATGATTTTTGCCGACCTCACCATCAAGGGGATGAACGGCGAGGCTCTTTGTACAGCGCTGAAAGGTGATGCCGGTACCCGGTCGATTCCCTATGTCGTTCTCTCCGGCGATCGGGACATCGCGGAAAAAGCGCGGATGTGCGGTGCCGACGACTATCTCGTAAAGCCCTTCGAATTTCCGGACCTGATCCGGCTCGTTGAAAAGTATGCAAGAACTGAAAGCTGAAACGCCCCTCGAATCACCCGCCGGCTCCGATCCCGCCACGCGCCTGATGGCCCGACTGGTGGAGGAGGGGTTCACGACCGATCTCACCGAGGAGGACTGGCGCAACGACGGTGAGATCATCTACCGCCGCGCCGAGAAAATCTCGTTCGCATCGGGAGAGACCGTATTCATCTTCACGCGCGTGCTCGACCTCAACGAGAAGATCCTCAGGCAGACGTCCGAGGCCGTCGTGAACTCGTACAAGGCGCGGAGCGCGGCGGGAAAGGCCCTTTCCGTTCTGCAGTCCACGACCGTCTACCACTGCCTGGTGGCCGATGGCGATCAGCCGCACAACGACCTGCTCACCGGCTACGTGACCCGTGCCGGAGGCGCGACCTTCATCCCGGTCATCATCGTCCCGGACATCAACCAGGTGATCTATCCGGACCTGGAAGAGAAGGTCGCCAGCGTCCGGCCGCGCGTCGAGTACCTGCAGTATCTTCTGGGCGAACGGCGTGAGACGGTGAACATGCACCGTCCCACCGTGCAGGCGATGTGGGTATCGCTCGCGGTGGTCCTGGTGCTGCTGCTGGCGATCGTTGTCTCGTTGATCCACTGACCACGCCGGGACCGTTACAATCGCCCTGTGTCCGCTGACCTCCGGCCCGTTCCGCCGCCCGAAGACCCGAACCTGGACCTCGGGTTCGGCAGTGTGGTGGCACAACAGACGCGCAAGCGCTTTTTGAATCGCGACGGCACCTTCAACGTTCGCCGTGAGGGTCTCGGCTTCTGGGAAGCGCTCTCGGCATACCACTACTTCCTGACCATCACCTGGCCGCGTTTTCTCGCGTACGTGGCTGGGGCCTATGTGGTCCTGAACGCTCTGTTCGCCGCGGTGTTCGTGGCTTGCGGCAGGGGAGCGCTGACGGGATTTGCGAACCAGTCGGCC
The DNA here is from genome assembly GCA_038244715.1 of Thermoanaerobaculia bacterium. Lineage (GTDB taxonomy): Bacteria > Acidobacteriota > Thermoanaerobaculia > Gp7-AA8 > Gp7-AA8 > JADGNZ01. The sequence goes on along the minus strand of JBBRTE010000008.1, from coordinate 56,917 downwards.
GTGGAGCGGTTCGCGCGGGCCTTTTTCTTTTCCGTGCACACGCTGGCCACGATCGGGTACGGGAACATTGTCCCCATCACGTTCCTGGCCAATACGCTCGTCGCGCTCGAGTCGCTGGTCGGACTGCTCGGCTTCTCCATCATCGCCGGCATCATGTTCGCCCGCTTCGCCCGCCCGCGTGCCGAGATTCTCTTCAGTCGCGTCGCGGTGATCGCGCCGTACCGCGACACGAACGCCCTCATGTTCCGCATCGTGAACAAGAAGCGCAACGAGATCGTGCAGATGGAGGCCAAGGTTCTCCTGGCCCGACGGAAGGCCGACGGAACCAACGCCACGCAGCGCGAGTTCATCAACCTCAAGCTGGAGCGCGATCGTGTGGTCTTTTTTCCGCTGGCATGGACGATCGTGCATCCCATCGACGACACGAGCCCGCTGAAGGGATGCTCCGCCGAGGAGCTCCGCGCCCGCGACGCGGAGTTGCTCATCCTGCTCAACGGGTTCGATGAGACGTTCTCGCAGACCGTCCACACGCGTTCCTCGTACAAAGTCGACGAAGTCGTCTGGGGCGCGAAGTTCCGGAACATGTTCAATCCCTCGGACGAGGACGGTACGATCTCGGTCGACATTCGAAAACTGGACGATTTCGATCCAATTGCGTGACCGGCCGCACACCCGCCCTCCGGGTTGCGCGTAGGATGTAAACGTTCCCCTGTGACGAGGAGTCAAACCGCCATGAAACAATGGATTGCACTTGCGGTCGTCGCGCCGACGCTTCTCCTCGGTGTTGAAAAGGAAACGTGCCCGTACGGCCCGTTCGACCTTCGCTCGCCGGGTGAGCAGCAGGCCGCCATCTACCATCGGCTCTCGGCAACAGCCGAAGCCGTTGCTCCGAGTGGACGGCATCGTGCCGTTGAGCCTCCGTCCGGCGGCATTGCCTACCCAGCGTCGGTCAACTACATCGACGACGAGATCTTCGGCAAGATGCGGACGGACGGGATTCGCTCCGCCGGCCTTGCGTCCGACGAGGAGTTCCTCCGCCGGGTCACGCTCGACCTCAGCGGGCAGATCCCCGACCCCGCTACCGTTCAGGCGTTTCTCAATGACAAGACCACGGACAAGCGCGCGCGGATGATCGACACGCTCCTGGCCTCGGACGCCTACGTCGACCGCTGGACGATGTGGTTCGGCGACCTCGCGCAGAATGTGCAGGTGTCCGCGAACAGCCGCGAGTTCCCGGCAGGGCGCAACGCGTTCTACACCTACATCCACGACTCCATCAAAGCGAACAAGCCTTACGACCAGATGGTGCGTGAAATCGTCAGCGGCTCCGGTGACAGTTACGCCTCCGGACCGCCGAACTTCTGGGTGCGCCAGATCCAGCCGAACGGCCCGATTCAGGACACCTACGACAACCTGGCGGCCGAGTCAGGATCGATGTTTCACGGCATGCCGTACCAGTGCCTCTCCTGCCACAACGGGCTCAAACACCTCGAAGTCGTGAACGTCTATCTGAAATCGCATTCGCGTTACGATTTCTGGGGCAACGCGTCGTTCTTCTCGCGGGGTGTCGCCACGCGTCAGTACCCGGATTCGACGAACAAGAACGTCTTCAGCTGGCTGCTGAACGACAATTCCGCTGCCCAGCCCTACTCGCTGAATACGACGACCGGCAACAAGTCGCAGCGCTGCGGGACCTGCCCGACCAGCGAGCGCGTCAATCCGGCATTCCTCATGACCGGCGAGCAGCCCCGGCCTGGTGAGCCGTGGCGCGACGCGTACGCGCGCATGCTCACCGCGCATCCGCAATTCGCCACCGCGAGCGTGAACTACCTCTGGAAAGAGATGTTCGGCCTGGGCATCGTCGAGCCTACCAACAACATGGACCCGACCCGGTACGACCCGAACAACCTGCCCGCCGGCCAGACCGTTCAGCCGAATCATCCGAACCTGCTGACGCGCCTCCGCGACGATTTCACGACCAACCACTACGACCTGAAGGCGATGCTGCGGACGATGGCCATGTCGAATGCATACCAGCTCTCGACGAGGTACACCGCCTCGACGTGGAACGAAAGCTGGACGCCGTACTACGCCCGCCACATCCCGCGGCGCCTCATGGCGGAGTCGATGCTCGACGCGGTTGCCAAAGCCACCAGCGTTCCGATCACCTACAGCGTCAGTGGCGGCCTTCCTGCCGTGAATTCGGCGATGAAGCTTCCCGACACGCTTGAGGTTCGGAACAACGTATACGGTCGCTTCCTCGACGAGTTCGGTCGCGGAAACCGCGACGACGAAGCGCGCGACAACGACAGCTCCATCTCGCAGTCGCTCTCGCTCATGAACGACAACACGGTCATCGTTAATCGCGTCCACCGCGCCACCGCCAATTCGACGGTGGCGAAGACCCTCACGGCGACGACTGACCCGAATGTCATCGCCGACCAGCTCTATCTCTACACCCTCTCCCGCTATCCGACGGCGACGGAGAAGACGCAGGCCGTCGCCTATCTGAAGAGCGGAACACTTGCCCAGAAGACGGAAGACCTGCAGTGGGTGCTGCTCAACTCCCTCGAGTTTCTGTTCGATTGAAGGACGGACGACCATGGCGAAATCGAGACGTACCAAGAACCCCGACGAGTGCACGACCTGCGCGAACACGAGCGGCTTTCCGCTCGAGGGAGATGGCTTCTCGCGTCGCCGGTTCCTCCAGGTCGCCGGAACGGGGCTCGTCGCCTCCTACTTTGCCGATGTCTTCAGCCCGCGCCTTCTGCAGGGCGCCACGGCCCAGGCCGGAGTCTCCCTTCAGAACAAGGCGAAGAACTGCATCTTCATCTTCCTGCCCGGTGCGCCGAGTAACATCGACACATGGGATCTGAAGGAGGGCGCGTGGACGCCTTCGGACTTCGCGCCGACTTCGTACGACAACAACAACGTCCGCTTTCCGCAGGGACTGTTGCCGATGACGGCCGCCCAGCTTGGACGGGTATCGTTCGTCCGCTCCGGGCTCTCGTGGGCGGCGGTCCACACGCTGGGACAGGCCTGGGCACAGATCGCCCGAAACCCGGGCGGCGCGACGGGCTCGATCGCTCCGCACATCGGTGCTGTCGTCGCGCTCGAGTCGCAGATCAAGCGACTGCCCTCCGACGTCCTGCCGGGCTTCATCGCGCTCAACTCGGCCGGCATCCCCGCATCCGGATACCTGCCCGCGTCGTACGCGCCGTTCCAGGTCATCCCCGCAGCGACCGGCCTCCCGACGATTTCGCATCCCGACGGTGCGATCCGTTTCAGTGACCGTTGGACGTTCCTCCAGCAGCTCGACGCCAACCGCACCAGCGGTGCACTCGGCAAGGCCACTGTCGACATGGAAGACTTCTATACCCAGTCGAAGGCGCTGATGGACGCGCCGAACATCAACGGCGTCTTCTCCTTCTCCGCTGCCGAGCACACGAAGTACGGTGCGACGACCTTCGGCGACTCCCTGATCGTGGCGCGCAACCTCGTGGCCGCAGGGAAGGGAACCCGCTTCGTGCAGGCCACTATGGGCGGGTGGGATCACCACAGCGGCATCTACACGAAGGCGGCGCAGGGTGTGAACTCGCTGTACACCCAGTGCGCGCAATTCGATCCTGCCTACGGCTCGCTGCTCGCCGATCTGCAGTCGATGCCCGGTTCGGTTGCCGGCAAGTCGCTGCTCGATGAGACGCTCGTCGTCGTCGTCGCTGAGTTCGGCCGAACCGTCGGTGTCCTCAACAACCAGGCCGGCCGCGATCACAACCTGCGCATGACCACGGTCTGGGCGGGAGGCGGTGTTCGTGGCGCTCAGGTGATCGGCAAGACCGACGCGACCGGTGGCACAGTCACGGACTACGGCTGGAGTGGCAATCGCGACATCCGTCCCGAGGATGTGACGTCGACGATTTACTCCGCGCTGGGGATCGACTACACGACGGTGCGTCACGACGATCCGCTCAATCGCGGCTTCGAGTACGCCCCGCCGTTCTCCGACGGAACGCGCCCGAAGCCGATCGACGAACTGTTCTGATCGTCAACGGAAGCGGCGCAACCCAGGACGAACGCAGGTCGGACTCTCCGGTCCGACCTGCGTTCGTTCCATCGGTTACCGCGCGACGCGATCCTTCAAATCGGAGTGGTACGCCGGCTCGTCGACGATCCCGGTCGGGCTACCCATTTTGGCAATCTTGTTCGAGATGTCGTTGATCCGATCCTGCGTTCCCGGATGGTCGGCGAAGAACCGCGTCACGGAGCTGTTCCCACCCTTTTCCAGGCTGAGGAGTTTCTGGAACATCTCCAGCATGCCGTGCGGGTCGTAACCTGCGGCGGCCATGTACTGGAGGCCGAGGTCGTCGGCTTGCTTTTCGTCGGCACGGCTGAAGCGGGCCATCGCGCCGCCGGCGACGATCTGCGCCAGCAACTGCTGTAAAGCTCCCGGATTCTGCCCGAGGAGAATGCTGCCGATCGCGCCGATCTCCTGCTGTGTCTCGACCTGCTTGATGACGTGACGCGCGACGACGTGACTGATCTCGTGCGCGACGACGGAGGCCAGCTCATCGGCCTTGTCCGCCTGCGCGATGAGGCCGCTGTTGATGTAGATGTGCCCGCCTGGAATGCTAAAGGCGTTCACGTTGGGGTCGTTGACGATCTCGAAGGTGAAGGGGCGGTTGGCCAGCGGGGTCGCCGCATGGATCTTTTCACCGACCTGCCGCAGATAGGCCTGCGCGGTCGGGTCGCGGACGAGCTGCATCTGCTGGGCGACCTGAACAGCCATCTGGTCGCCGAGTTGCCACTCCTGATCGAGTGAGATGCTGTTGCCCCCCAGACCGCCTGATCCGCACCCCGCAGCGAGAACACTTGTGATGACGATCGCCAGAATCGAAGTTCGTTTCAACATCAGAACATTCCTCCGGATCGCGGCAGTGCAAGAGGAAGGCCGGGAAGGGGATCTGGTGGAACGTCGAACGTCACCGCTCTCGCATCACGTTCCACATCAACGTGAAACGTTCAGTGGGCCGGCGCGTGTCCCCACACCTTCTCGAGCCGCTGATCGCGGCCGCAGTTGAAGCGGTAGAACTTGTACCGCAGCGGATGTTTCCGGTAGTAGTCCTGGTGGTACTCCTCGGCGGGGTAGAAACGGCCCGCGGACAGGATGTCGGTGTAGACGTCGTGGTGGAGGGTCACCGCGACGGCGTGCTTCGACAACGCGGCGAGCCGCTGCTGTTCGGGGTCGTGGACGAAGATCGCGGCGCGGTACTGCTGACCCCGATCGCAGAACTGGCCGGAGCGATCCAGCGGATCGACGTTGTGCCAGTAGACGTCGAGGAGTTGCTGGTACGAGATCTTCGTCGGATCGTAGATCACCTCGACGGCCTCGCGATGTCCGGTTCCGCCCGATGAGACCTCCTCATAGCTCGGCGTATCGACGCGTCCGCCGGTGTAACCCGACGTGACGGAGAGGACGCCCTTCAATCGCTCGAAAGGCGGCTCCATGCACCAGAAGCAGCCTCCGGCGAACGTCGCCGTCGCTCGCGGTCCGGGCGTGGCCGCGGGGAGCAGCGCGAGAACGAGCGCGAGAACGATGATGAGGAGGAAAACGCGTTTCATTTCAAGGGTCGCAACGATCCGATTTTCGAGCCGATCGGGAACGGCCTTCCGCTACTCTCCGGCGCAACGTGTCGCGCTCGCGCCTGCTTCCACTGGTCGGAATCTTCCTGGCGCTCTCTGCATGGCAAACCGCCGTCTTGCTGCGGCCATCGCTGATCCCGGGCCCGCTCCTCGTGGCAGGTGCGATCGGAGAGCTGGCCGCCAGCGGTCTTCTCATGAAGTACGTCGTCGCATCCCTTTTTCGCGTCACGTGGGGGTATCTCGCAGCGCTCGTCGTCGCCGTTCCGCTCGGGCTCGCTCTCGGAACTTCGCGGTTCGGCGAGATGGCGCTGAATCCGATCCTGCAGGTGCTGCGGCCGATCCAAGGAAGCGCTGATGTCGAACAGGATGCAGGCGGCGTTCATGGTCGCGCCGATGGCAATCGCCCTGCGTGCTCAGGGCGTTCCGGTGAAGATTGTGCATCTCGGACACCGCTACGGGTCCGCGGTCGTCGTGCGCAGCGACGGCCCTGTGCGGAGTGTGTCCGATCTGCGGGGCAAGATCATCGCCATCCCCAGCCGCTTCTCCGACGAGCGGTTGATCGTGTTCCGTGCGCTGGCCGCGAACGGAATGAACGCGAAGACGGACGTGCGGATGGTCGAGATGGCGCCGCCTGACGTGGCCGGCGCACTGGCTGCGAACGCCATCGACGCCTTCTCGATGGGGGAGCCCTACCCGTCTCAGGCCGAACTGGCAGGGTTCGGCCGTGTGCTGTTCCACGCGCGGCAGTACTGGCCCGACTACATCTCGTGCGTCCTGGTCGTGCGCCAGGATGTGATCGAACGGCGTCCCGAGGCCGTACAGACGCTCGTGGATGGCATTGCGCGATCGGGACTCTGGCTCGATGAGAAGGATCGCGCGCGGCGGCATCGTCTGCACGCGGCGGACTTCGTCGGCCGTTTCTACTATCACCAGGATCCGAAACTGTTGCGCTGGGCGCTGACGAACCCGATCGATCGCGTGAAGTACGAACCGCTCTCTCCCCGGCGCGGCGACTTCGACATCATCGTGAAGCTGATGGTGGAGACGGGCGTCCTCGACAAGCCCATCCCTTTCGAAGAGTTCGTCGACACGCGTTTCGCGGAGGGAGCGCACGCGATGACGGCGTGGAGCTACGAGGCCGGCGACGACAAGGCGCGCTGAAGCCGCGCGAACTCCTCCAGCGACAGCGTCTCCGCCCGCACACCCTCCCCGATGCCCGCGCGATCCAGGGCGCGGACGATCTGCTCGCGCGTTCCCCATTCCGTCAAGTTGTTGACCAGTTTCTTGCGCCGCATGCGGAACGAAGCGCTGATCAGCGCGATCAACTCCTCCGAGGCGAACGGCTTGGGATCGGGATCGAGCACGACCACCGCGCTGCGCACCTTCGGCGGCGGATAGAAGGACTTCGGCTCGAGGGTCATCAGGATTCGGGCCGAAGCGTAGAGACCGACGAAGAGCGTCAGGTAACCGAACGCCTCATCTCCCGGTTTCGCGACCAGCCTGTCCGCGACCTCTTTCTGCAGCATGAACACGGCGCGGCGGCAGTTCGGATCGGCGACGACGCGGCGCAGGATCGGCGTGCCGGCGTTGTAGGGGAGATTCCCGACGGCGCGGTACGGGCGGGCAGGAAGCGGCGCCTCCATCGCATCTTCATTGATCAGCGAGATGCGATCGCCGAACTGGTTGCGGAGGCGCTCGGAGAGCTCAGGATCGATCTCGACGGCGACCAGCTCATTTGGCAGAAGTGCGAGCTTCTCGGTCAGCACCCCTTCGCCAGGGCCGATCTCGAGTACGACGTCATCCCGCTCCGGCTCGACGGCCTCGACGATGCGCATCACCGCGCCGCGGTTGCGGAGGAAATGCTGGCCCCACTTTTTCTTCGGATGGCTCATCTGCGAAACGTCGAATGTTGAGTGTTGCATGTTGAATGTTTACGTGCACGCTGCGTGTTGGAAGGTCTGCCGGCTCTTTCATTCAACAGTCAACACGGAACATTCAACATTTCGATTCTTCCAGCCCAACCGCCGCACGATAAACTGCCCGCCATGGACCAGGCCACCATCAATACGGAGATCTCCGCCGCGCATGAGGTGATCGCGCGGCTGCGCGCCGAGGTTGGGCGGGCGGTGATCGGCCAGGAAACGATCGTCGACCGCCTCGTCATCGCGCTCCTCATTCGCGGTCATGTGCTACTCGAGGGAGTGCCGGGGCTCGCCAAGACGCTCCTCGTCAAGACGCTCGCCGGCGCGATCGATGCGTCGTTTCATCGTATCCAGTTCACGCCCGATCTGCTGCCGGCCGACATCACCGGCACGCTCATCTTCGATCCCGCCGGCCGTGTCTTCACGCCGCGTCAGGGACCGATCTTCGCGAACCTCGTGCTCGCCGACGAGATCAACCGGGCACCGGCGAAAGTCCAATCCGCCCTTCTCGAGGCCATGCAGGAGCGCCAGGTCACCCTCGGCGACACGTCCTACAGACTGCCGGAGCCGTTCGTCGTCATCGCCACGCAGAACCCGATCGAGCATGAGGGAACGTACGCCCTGCCCGAAGCGCAGGTCGACCGCTTCGTGATGAAGCTGCGGGTTGACTACCCGACCGCGGCCGAAGAGATGCGGATGCTGGCCATCTATCTCGATCCGACGGCGCAGCAGGTTCCCATTCGCAGGATTCTGACGATTGCGGAGATCCAGCAGATCGCAGGTCTCGCCGCCGGCGTTCACGTGGACGAGAGGATCGCTCGTTACATCATTCAGCTTGTGGCGGCCACCCGTACACCGGCGGAGTACAAGCTGCCGTCGCTCACCAACTATCTTGCGTTTGGTGCCTCGCCGCGCGCGACGCTGGCGCTGGCGCATGTGGCCAAGGCCCATGCGTTCATCCAGGGACGGGCCTTTGTCGTACCCGAGGATGTGAAGGCGATTGCACCGGACGTGCTGCGGCACCGGTTGGTGCTGAGCTACGAGGCCGCCGCCGAGCAGATCACTCCCGACGCCATCGTCGCCCAGGTCCTCGGTGCCGTGGCGGTGCCGTGAGCCATGCGTCTCTTCCGCTCGCGTAAGCCGCAGTTTCGCGTTCCGGTCACTCGCCGTGTGCGTGACCTGGAGATCCTCTCGGCGCGGCTGATCCGGGCCGGGTTTGCCGGCGACTATCATTCCGCGTTTCACGGACGCGGCATCGAGTTCTCACAGGTGCGCGAATACCAGCCGGGCGACGACGTCCGCACGATCGACTGGAACGTGACCGCGCGCAGTGGTGTGCCGCACGTCAAGGAGTTCGTCGAAGAGCGTGACCTGACTGTGCTCGTCGCCGTCGACGTTTCAGGATCGATGGCATTCGGTTCCGTGGACTGGCGAAAGTGCGATATCGCGGCGGAGCTGGCCGCGGTATTCGCATTTTCGGCCGTGCAGAATTCCGATCGCATCGGACTGTTGCTTTTCTCGAACACGATCCAGAAGTACATCCCACCGCGGCGGGGACGGATGCATGCGCAGGTGATCGTGCGGGCCGCCGTCGATGCTGCCATGCGTGGGCCGGCGGGTGTGGCCGATCTTGAAATGGCGGCGCGGTTCCTCGAGCAGGTCAGCTCGCGGCGCGCCGTCGTCATTGTCATCAGCGACTTTCTCGACCAGAATTACGAGCGGACGATGCGGCGTCTCAACCGCAAGCATGACGTCGTGGCGATGACCGTCGCCGATCCCCGCGAAGAGCGATTCCCGGCCGGCGCGCTGGCGCGGGTCGTCGATGCGGAGCGTGGCGTGTTGCGCAGGATCGATCTGGGGCGCACCGATGTGCATGGCCAGGCGGCCGCGCGCGTCCAGCATAACGAACGGCGGTTTCGCGCCGCTGGTGTCGATCACATGAGTGTCTCGACGGCAATTCCGTACGATCGCGACCTGCTGCGTTTCTTTCGCGAGCGGGCGGCGAGAAGGCGATAACCGGCGATGGTCGGCGTCCTGCTCCTCGCTCTCATCACCACGTTTCATCCCGCCCGCCCGACGATTGGCGATCCGGTCACCATCGACTTCGCGATGCCGACGACCGTCGACGCATCGCCGGACTACGAAGTGGTCTCGCATGCCGGCAACGCCGTCGTAATCCGCTCGTTCGTGCCCCACACGATCACGGTCGCGGGACGGTCTGCGGAAGGGCCGGTCAGCATCGTGATTCCGATTCATTCGGTGCTGAAGCCGGACGACAAACTGGAGCCCGCACCGTTGAAGCCTCCTCAGCCGGAGCCGTGGCCGCGACTTCCGTTCGTCGTGATCGGGATCGCCGCGCTGGCCGCGATCGTGGCGTGGGCAGGCGTGGTGCTGCTCGCGCGGAAGCGGGTGGCCAGGCCTCGCGTCGTCATCGTTCCCGCGGAAGAGCTGCGCTCGCGCGTGCTGGCATTGCAACGCGATGCACGGGCGGCGATGCGCTGGGCACGCCTGGCCGACGCCGTGCGTGGTTATCTCGCAGCCGTCCGCGCGGAGTTCGGCTCCGAGCTGACGACGGCAGAGCTGCTGGCGAGGATTGAACAGGAGACGAAGGACCGGCGCCGCTACGTAACTCCGATCCTGCGCCAGGGCGATCTCGAGAAATTCTCGCCGTGGGGCGCGCCGCCGGAGAGTTTCGACGACGCTGCGGCCCGGGCGCTGGAGATCCCCACGTGGGCCGAGCCGGTGGCGATCGTGGAGCCGGCGACGGATGCGAAGGAAGGGGCCGGGGGATGATGGGCGCCATCCGCTTCGCGAATCCGCTCTGGCTGCTCCTGATCCTGGCGGTCGTCGCCCGCGTCGTCCTGCTCGTGCGTGATCGGCGCCGGCGGTATGGCGCGTTCACGATCTCGTCGCTGTCGCTCGTCGCGCCGAAGGAGACCCTGCGGTCACAACTGTCCGGGATCCCATTCTTTCTGGAGACGATCGCGGCGCTGGCGATGATCGTGGCGCTGGCCCGGCCGCAGCGGATCACGAAGATGGCTTCCAACGATCGCTTCGGGATCGACATCGTCGTGGCACTCGATGCGTCCGGCAGCATGGCAGCCGAGGATTTCAAGCCGCGCAATCGGTTCGGGGTGGCGAAAGAGTTGATTGGAAACTTCATCTCGCGGCGTCAGGATGACCGCATCGGCATCGTGACGTTCGGCGTTCGCGCGGCCACGCGCGTACCGATCACCTATGACCGTGAGATCGCCGGTGCGATTCTGGAGAAGGCGCAAGTCGGTGAAAACGGCGACGGGACGGCCATCGGCCACGCCATCGCCACCTCCGTGAACCGGCTGCGCACGTCGAAGACGCGGAGCCGGATCATCATTCTCGTCACCGACGGTGTGAATAACGCCGGCTCGATCGATCCACTGACGGCGGCCCAGCTCGCGGCGCGCTACGGGATCAAGATCTACACGATCGGCGTCGGCAGCCGCGGGCCGGTGCCGATTCCTGTGAAGCATCAGGACCCCTTTACTGGCGACATCGTCACGACCTACCAGCTCGTCCGTGCCGACATCGACGAGGAAGCGCTCGCCGCGATCGCAAAGACGACGAAAGGGGAGTACTTCCGCGCCACCGACGCGCGGACGATGAGCGAAGTCCTCGACCGCATCGACCATCTCGAAAAAACGCGGATGGCGGCGCCGAAGAGCGAGAAGATCGACGAGCTCTACGAACGACCTTTGGCTGCGGGCGTGATCCTGTTCGCGCTCGCGCTCCTCTCGGGCGAAACGTTATGGCAGAAGGTGACGGCGTGAACGCAATCACCTTTCATTCGATCGGGTTGCTCTGGCTGACGCTGCTCGTGCCGTTGGCGTTTCTCTTCTTTCTTGCCCGTGAACGGCGTCGCAGGCACATCGCGCGGCGCTTCGTCTCGGAGCGGTTACGCGGCGTCAGCAATCCGCTGCGTCTGCTCCGGCCGCTGCTGCTCGCAATCGCGCTCCTCGGTTGCGTTCTCGCGCTGGCCGGTCCGGAAGCGGGGTTTCGGCTCGTGCCTGTCGCGCAACGCGAGTCGAATCGCGTCATCGCCATCGATGTCTCGCTCAGCATGGGAGCCCGCGACCTCGGACCGACGCGGCTCGAGGCCGCCAAGGCAGTGGCCAAGAGGATCATCGACGCGCAGTCAGGCCGCGTTGGCCTGGTGATCTTCGAGTCGGCTGCCGAAGTCGTCTCGCCGCTGACCAGCGACGGCGATGCGGTCGACGCGCTTCTCGACTCGATCCAGCCCGGTGAAGTATCGAGTCCCGGCTCGGACTTCTCGGTGGCATTGAATGCGGCGTTGCGGCTCGTCGGAGGCGAAGCGGGTCAGACGGGGGACGTCGTCGTGATCAGTGACGGCGAGGATCAGGGGACCAAGCTCGACGCCTCGATCGCGAAACTGGCGCAGCGGGGGATCGCCGTGTCGACGGTACTCGTTGGTAGTGCCGGGGGCAGTGCCATTCCCCGAACCGAGGGTGGAGGCGAGCTGCGGGACGACAACGGGGAGGTCGTGACCACGTACGCGCGGCCGGACATCCTGCAGAAGATCGCGCGCGAGACCGGCGGAAAGTTCTACGCGAATCCCTTCGGCGAACATGCGCTCGATTCGCTGGCCACCACCGGCGGCGTGTTGAAGCAGCGGAACGTGCGGGTGCCGATCGAGCGGTATCAGTGGCCGCTGGCGTTCGCCTGCGTCGCGCTGTTTCTCGGATCGCTGGCCAATCGAGGTGCGGAATGAAGCCGCTCGTCGCCATTCTTCTCATCGCCGGGCTGCCCTGGCTCCGGAGTCTCATGCGCGAGACGAACTCCCACGCGGCCACGGCCCGGGGCGTGAAGCAGTTCGACGCGAAGAAGTACGCCGATGCGCAGAAGTCTTTCGCGACGTCAGCCGCCATCGCCGCGACCCCCGCCCGCGCCTTCAACCTCGGCACCTCCCAGATCGCCGCGGGGAATCGCGAAGTGGGGTCGGCCACGATCGCGAAGGCGCTCGAGGATCCGGCGCTGCGCGCGGATGCACGTTTCAATCGCGGCAACAGCGCGCTCTCAGCGAATGCGTTCGACTACGCCATCCGCGATTACAGCGAGACGCTGCGCCTTCGCCCGTCCGACGCCGCCGCGAAACGCAATCTGGAAATCGCCCTTCGCCGCAAGCAGGCGATGCAGAAGCAGCAGGGAGGTGGTGGACGTGGTTCGCAGCAGGACCATGCGCCGCAACCACAGCCGAAGCCGCAACCATCGCCGCAGCAGGGTGATCAGCAGCAGCAACAGCCGCAGCCGAAACCCGATGAGAATGCCGAGGCGCTCCTGCGATCGGTCCAGCAGCAGGAACAGGAAGAGCTGATGCGCATGCACCAGCCGTCACGACAGAAAGTGCACGTGGGCTGGTAGGGTCGGATGGCGAACATTCAACGATCAACAGTCAACGTTGCCGCTCTTCTCCTTCTCCTGCTCCTCGCGCGCCCTCTCGCTGCGGATGACCTTCAGGTGGACAAACGGACAGTTGCGCCGGGCGACACCCTCACGATCACGGTCACGCTGGCCGATTCCTTCGCCACGCTCGACACGATTCAGCTCCCTCTGCAGAACCTCGTGCTCGACGGTTCACCCTCCGTATCTTCGGAGTTCTCGTGGACGAACGGAGTCGCGTCGAGGCGGAAGGTCTTTCAATTCGTCGCCCATCCCCGTGGGCCCGGCGCCGCGCTGGTCGGTCCGCTCGTGCTGCGTGCGGAGGGTCAGGTCGAGACGCTTGCACCCGTCTCGATTCAGGTTCTGCCTGATCGCACCGCCGGAAGCAACGACCCTGTGCGCATCCTGCACGAGTTGCTGGCCACCGGACGTGATCCGATCTTCGTCGTTGCAGAAGCCGGCAAGAACAGCGTCTTCGCCGGCGAGCAGGTCGTCGTCACGTGGACGATCTACAACGCCAGTAACGTGCAGCACCATGGCATCAGCGAGATGCCGAAGCTTGCCGACTTCTGGACGGAAGAACTGGACATCCGTGGCGAGGCGCCACAGCAGATCGTGCTGGGCGGCATGGTCATGCAGCGATTGGTCATCCGGCGCGTGGCGGTGTTTCCCCTTCGTATCGGCACGCTGACCGTGGAGCCATTGACGATCGGCGCGCAGATCATGAAGCGGATCGACGTCGGGAATCCTTTCGGGTTGTTCGAGGGCAGCGTCGTCGACATCACGCGGCGCTCGTCGCCGCTGGTGATCGAGGCGCGGCCGATCCCGCCAGGACCGCCCATCTCCTCGGTCGGCGATCTCTCGCTGATCTGCGGGACGCCACTGCAGAAGAACGGCGGCCCCGTCTCGATCGCCGCCGAGTTGCGCGGGACGGGGAATCTCCGCGCCGCCCCGCCACCCACCTTTGCCCAGGGCGTCGCTGGAAGTATGCAGATGGAGGAGGTGGGCGTGTCGGTGACGCGGCGGGCGCAGGCGGTGATGGCCCGGCGCTGGCGCTACCTGATGTTCCCGGCGACTGCGGGGATGTTCGTCATCCCACCGTTGAGGACGACGATCCTCACCCCCGCAGGCGAACGCCGCGAACTGCAGTGCGAGCAGCGGGCTCTCGTCGTCGAGGCCGTCGACGCGACCATCGCTCCCGCTCAACCGTCGACTCCGGCATCCGGCAACAGAATCCAGGAAGCCCGCCGCATCGCGCCCCTCGTCGGCATCGTCGCGGCGATCCTCTTAACGATTGCGATCCTCTGGCCACGGTTCGCGAACGCCTCGCGTGTTCGGAGGGAGGTGCGAGTGCTCCTTCGCGACACGCCCGAAGAGGTACGCATCGCGGTCGATGGATGGCTTTCCGCGCATGGTGTCGATCACACGCTGCTCCTCCGGGAGACCTCGGAGCGCGGCGACGCCTATCGTGCGCTGCGCTCTCTGACGGACGCTGCCGAGCGCGAGCGTCTGGTGGCCGACCCCGCCGACCTTCGTGCCCGGATCCGCGATCTCGTGACCAGCGAATGACGCAACTCCGGCTGCGCCCTCACGTATGTCACAATCGGTACAGTCCAAACGAAATCAGGAGGAGTTATGTCCAGGAAACTCATGCTGTCTCTCTGCGCCCTCGCGCTCGTCACCGTCTCCGCGTTCGGCCAGACGGCCGATGAACTGCTCGATAAGAGTCTGAACGCAATCGGCGGGAAAGACCGGATCAAAGCGCTGCACTCCGTTCGGATGACAGGAAAGATGAAGATGGGGCCGATGGAGGCTCCGTTCACCATGACCAAGGCGCGCCCCTCGGTCATGCGCGTCGACTTCACCATTCAGGGGATGACCGGAACCCAGGCCTACGACGGGACGACCGGCTGGCTACTCATGCCGTTTACCGGAAACAAAGACCCGCAGAAGATGACGGAGGAGATGCTGAAGGACATTCGCACCGAGGCGGACTTCGACGGCCCGACCTTCGACTACAAAGCCAAAGGCAACAAGGTCGACTACGCCGGCAAGGAAGATGTCCAGGGGACTCCGACCTACAAGCTCCACGTGACCACGAAGGACGGACAGGAGTCGAATGTCTATCTCGACGCCGACTCATACCTGCCGATCCGCACCGAAGGCATGCGCAAGATGCAGGGTCAGGACATCGAGATGGAGACCACCCTCGGCGACTACAAGACGGTCGACGGCCTCACATTTCCGTACTCGATCGAGAGCCACGCCAAAGGGAAGGAAGGCGGACAGGCGATCGCCATCGAGAAGATCGAGCTCAACCCCAAGATCGATATGAGCATCTTTACGATGCCGCCACCGGCTGCCGCCCCGAAACCGGAAGCAAAACCGGAAGTGAAGAAAGAGCAATAGCCGCATCTGAAGCGCGGTGGGCGAGGTCCGGATGAACCGGCCTCGCCTCCCGCCCTCCCGCGACTGAATGCCTCGCCCTGAGCTCACGACCGAGCGTCTCATCCTGCGCCCCTTCGCGTTGGGCGACGCTCCCGCGGTCCAGCGACTTGCCGCGGCCCGCGAGGTTGCCGAGGGCACACTTCTCATTCCGCATCCCTATCCCGAGGGCGCTGCGGAAGAGTGGATCCGGGGACATGACGAGCAGTCGGTCAATCACATCTTCGCCATCGCGCCTCGTGACGGTGGCGAGGTGATGGGGGCGATCGGGTTGCACATGGAACGACAGCACGAACGCGCCGAGATCGGCTATTGGCTCGGTGTTCCCTACTGGGGACGCGGGTTCGTCACCGAGGCCGCTGCTGCAGTCGTGGCGTATGCGTTCGAGCATCTTGGCGTGAATCGTGTGTTCGCGTTTCATTTCGCGCGCAATCCTGCTTCGGGACGCGTGCTCGCAAGGGTTGGGATGCGCCCCGAGGGGACCATGCGTCAGCATCTGGTCAAATGGGGAGAGCGGGTGGATGTGCACTACTACGGAATCGTGCGGGAGGATTGGTTGAGCAACAGGAGCCAGGGATGATCACGGGAGTGGAAGCGCTGCAGCGGCTCCGCGACGGTAACCGGCGCTTCATCACCGATGTGCCGGAATCACGGACGCTGGGAAATCACGCACACCGAGCGTCGCTGGCTGCCGGACAGGAGCCGTTTGCCATCGTCCTCGGCTGTTCCGACTCGCGCGTGCCGGCGGAGCTCGTGTTCGATCAGGGATTCGGCGACCTTTTCGTCATCCGCGTGGCGGGTAACATCGTTTCGCCCTCGCAGGTCGGCAGTGTCGAGTTTGCAGCAGCCCTCTATGCCACGCGGCTCGTCGTGGTCATGGGCCACTCCCAGTGTGGCGCCATCATCGCCACCATGGAGGAGCTGTCGGGGAAGAAGAGCAGTCAGTCGCGAAATCTCCGGTCGATCGTGGACCGCGTACGCCCGTCGATGGAGACGCTCCTCGCGGCGGGAGAGCACCGGGATCGGGATTCCTTCATCGCGGCCGCCGTCCGCGCGAACGTGCGCGCGTCGGCGGATCATCTGCGGCATGGTTCCGAACTGCTGGAGAAGTTGATTCACGACGACGGACTGCTCGTCGTCGGCGCGGAGTACTCCCTGGAGACCGGCGTCGTGACGTTCTTCGACGGCGTTCCCGAGTCTTCCTGATCGTCAACCGATTGCGGCGAACTCCTCCGCGCTCAGCTCGATGGCGGCACCGCCCATGTTCTCTTCCAGGTGCTTCACACTCGACGTGCCGGGGATGGGGAGCATGACCTTCGACCGCCGGAGCAGCCAGGCCAGTGCGACCTGCGCCGGTGTCGCGCGATGCGCCGTGGCGATCTTCGCCAGCGCACCGCCATCCCCCGCCAGTTTCCCCATCTGCAGCGGGAACCAGGGGATGAAGCCGATGTTCTCGCGCTCGCAGTACTCGAGGACGTTTTCCCACTCGCGATCGGCGAGGTTATAGCGGTTCTGCACGGAGACGACGTCGAAGAACTTCCGCGCGCGCTCGATCTGTGGAACCGTGACTTCTGACAATCCTGCGTGCCGGATCTTTCCCTCTCGCTGGAATTCGCGGATTACTCCGAACTGGTCCTCTTCCGGGACGTCGGGATCGATGCGGTGCAACTGCCAGACGTCGATCCTGTCCAGGCGCAGGCGGCGCAGGCTTCCTTCCAGACCCTGACGAAGGCGCTCCGGCCGCCCGTTGACGGGCCACTGATTCGGGCCGGTGCGCTCGAGACCACCCTTCGTCGCGATGACGAGTCCTTTCGGATAGGGATAGAGAGCTTCGGCGATCAGCTCTTCACTGACGTGCGGTCCATACGACTCCGCGGTATCGGTCAGATTGACGCCGAGCTCTACGGCGCGCCGTAGGACGGCGAGCGACTCCTGATGATCCTTCGGCGGCCCCCAGATCCCCTTGCCGGTGACGCGCATTGCGCCAAAGCCGAGGCGATGGACGGAAAGATCGCCGCCGAGCGGGAACGTGCCGCTCTTTTCGGCGACGGATGTCGCGGTCGTCATGGGAGTCTCCTTTTGAAAGCTAAGGTTTGGCGCGTTCGTACTGCTCGGGCCACGGAACGTCCACGCCGAGTGCGCGGGCGGCGTGAAGCGGCCAGTAGGGATCACGGAGCAGTTCCCGAGCCAGGAAGACTGCGTCGGCCGAATCGCTGCGGACGATCTCGTCTGCCTGTTGCGGTTCCGTGATGAGACCGACGGCTCCGGTTGCGATCGCGGCGTCCCTCCGGATGCTGCGCGCGAAGGGGACCTGATAGCCGGGTGTCAGCTCGATCTTCGCGCCCATCACGGCACCGCCGCTCGAGCAATCGATGAGATCGACGCCGAGGTCGCGCAGGCGTTTGGAGAATTCGATCGACTGTTCAAGGTCCCATCCTCCGGGAACCCAGTCCGAGGCCGAGATCCGGACGAAGAGGGGAAGGCGGGTGGGCCACGCGGCCCGAACCTGCTCGGCAACTCTGAGCGGGAAGCGCATCCGATTCTTGAGGGAGCCACCAAATTCATCCGTGCGTGTGTTGCACAGTGGCGACAGGAACTCGTGGAGCAGATAGCCGTGCGCGGCGTGCAGCTCGATGACCTGGAATCCGGCGTCGAGAGCGAGTCGCGCCGAGCGTTCGAAGGCGTCAGCGACCTGATCCATCCCGGTGCTGGTCAGCGCGTGCGGGATGGGGTCGCCGTCGCGGAAGGGGATCGGACTCGGAGCGACGGTCTGCCACGAATGCGGGCCTTCACGGATGACGCGTCCGCCGCGCCATGGCACGTCCGTCGACGCCTTCCTGCCGGCATGCGCGAGTTGAATCCCCGGGACTGCACCGTGCTCCTGGATGAATGTGGCGATGCGCTTGAATGCGTCGGCGTGCGGCTGGGACCAGATCCCGCTGTCCCACGCGGTGATGCGGCCTTCGGGCGAGACCGCGCTCGCCTCCACCATCACCAGACCCGCCCCTCCGACCGCCCGGCTGCCGAGGTGAACAAAATGCCAGTCGTTGGGGAGACCGTCGCCGCTGGAGTACTGGCACATGGGCGAGACGAAGACCCGGTTACGGAAGGTGACTTCGCGGATGGAATAGCGGTCGAAAATATGGGACATGGTTCTGCGGTTTCCTGAGGGGAGCGAGGCAGTATAGCCGCGCCCGGAAGGGACGTTTCCGGGTTCTGCTTCGTATACCGTTCGGCAACGATGCCAGCGTCCCCGCCCTTCGCGGAGGCGCACGACCAAAGGAGATTTCATGACTTTCGTTTCCCGTCTCACCGGTTGCATTCTCGCGGGCTGCATCCTCGTCTTCCTGACGGCGCTTCCCGCCGATGCGCAGACTGGGCGCCATCGCGCCGTCTCACCGGCCAACGCAACCGGGCCGACCACGCGGGTACTCATCACTGCCAGGGACTCGGCGAATGGCGTCGCGATCGCGTCGGCGACCGTGACCTACGCCGGTCAGACGCAGATCACCAATAGCAGCGGCCAGGCCGGCATCAATCTGCCGGTGGGCAAGCCGGCGCTGGTCTCGATCGAGCATCCTGCGTTCCTCTCGTTCACGCAGTCCATCACGGCACAGACCGGCGGCACCTACGACGTGACGCTCACGGAGAAGCCTTCGGTCACCATCAAGACCACCAACAGCGAGACGCATATCGTCGATCTCGGCACGGCTCAGTTCGCGTACGCGGCGGTATTCAGCAATCCGATTCGCGCGGATAACGCGAACTTCTGCAAAGAGGACGGATCCGACTTCACACCCGACAAGACAGCGTTCAAACGCATCATCGGCCCGGCGGTCCCGGTGAATGCAACGCAGTGCTGTCAATCCGGGACGGTGATGTCGGCGACTGTCGAGATGAAGTCGGGCGAGAACCTGAAGGTGTACTTCAAGGATAGTTGCTCCGGAAACGAAGTCGATTTCGTGGGCAGAGAGAAATCGACCGGCCAGTATCAGTACTTCCGGTTCACCAACATCGCCGAGATCGACTTTCCCTGAGTGGAATCGAGGGTTGGGCATTGCGCGATAGACTGCTGGCCGTGGCCGGCATCGATTCCCGCTTCGTCCTCGCCTCGACGTCCGAGGAGATCGAGCGCATCTACGCAAGGCAGCGTGCGAACCGGGATGCCATAGCGGCGCGCTCGGCTACCGATCGGATCGCAACGCTCCGCAGATTTCACGACGCATTGTTCGCCCATCGCGCGGATCTCTACTCCGCGCTTTGGGCGGACTACCAGAAGCCTCCGTCGGAAGTGGACATGTCCGAGATCTATCCGGTGGTGTCGGAGGCGCGTCACGCCATCCGTCATCTTCGCCGCTGGATGAAGCCGAAGCGCGTGGCGACACCGCTGGCGCTCTTCGGTTCACGCTCGCGGATCCTCCACGAGGCCAAAGGCGTCGTCCTGATCATTGCCCCCTGGAACTTCCCCGTGAACCTGACGTTCGGACCGCTGGTCTCGGCCATCGCCGCGGGCAACTGCGTGATGATCAAGCCCTCCGAGCTGACGCCGCACACCAGCGCGTGCATGAAACGGATCATCGGCGAGCTGTTCGACGAGAACGAGGTCGCCGTGATCGAGGGCGATGCCTCGGTCTCGGAGATGCTGCTGAAGAAGAAGTGGGATCACATCTTCTTCACCGGCAGCCCGGCCGTCGGCCGTGTCGTGATGAAGGCGGCTGCAGAGCATCTGACACCTGTCACTCTCGAACTGGGCGGAAAGTCTCCCGTCATCGTCGATCGCACGGCCAACCTCGATGAGGCGGCGAAGAAGATCGCCTGGGGCAAGTTCCTGAACTCGGGACAGATCTGCATCGCCCCTGACTATCTGCTGGTCGACGAGACCATCCGCGATGCGTTTGTGGAGAAGCTGCGCGCGGCCATTGCGCCGGAGACCGGCATCATCGTCAACGACCGCCATGCCACGCGCGTGCGGAACCTGTTCGACACTGCCGTCGCCGGAGGGGCAGAGGTCCTGGCCGGCGGAGAATTCGAAGGGCGGACGATGGCGCCGACGCTGCTGACGAACGTCGACACCGAGTCGCCGATCATGCAGCAGGAGATCTTCGGACCGCTGCTTCCCATCCTCACCTATCGCACGATCGACGATGCGCTCCGCGTGATCGCGGCGCGGGAGAAGCCGCTCGTCCTCTACCTCTTCAGCCGGAGCCGCAAGGTCATCGACGACGTGTTGCGGCGGACGACCGCGGGGGGGACCGCGGTCAACGACACGCTCATCCATTTCTACCAACTGAACCTGCCGTTCGGAGGAGTGGGGGAGAGCGGCGTCGGGAAGGCGCACGGCGTCTTCGGGTTCGAGGCGTTCTCGAACGCACGCGGGGTTTTCGAGCAGCCGACGCGTTTCAGCGCGATCCAGCTCCTCTATCCGCCCTATACAAACTTCAAGAAGAAGCTGATCGAGCTCACGTTGAAGTACTTCTAGAGCCGGTCCCTCACGCCGTTGGGCGCGCTGATTCAGGCACTCAAATGACGCCGTCCTGGTTGCTTCTCCGGCTGTCACAGCCTGAAACCTTCGCCCTTCTCGGACGTTAATGCCGACAGCACGATTCGAGGAGCGTCCTATGAGCGGCAAGCGGAAGAAAAAACTTGCGGTGTGGTCGATCGTCGTCCTGGCGGTGGCCATCGTCATCACGTTCGTAGCCATGAAGGCCGGCGGAAAGAAGCCGGAAGCGAAGCTGCCGGTCAAGGTCGGGAAGGTCGAAGTCGCCGATGTTCAGGTGAAGGTCACCGAGGTGGGCACGGTCCAGCCGGAGGTGAAGGTCGACGTGAAGAGCGTCGTCTCGGGGAAGGTCGTGGAGATCCTCCATCGCGATGGCGACCAGGTGCACCGCGGCGAAACGCTCGCACGGATCGAGCCCGACATGAATCAGGCCCAGTCCATCGCCGACGTCAAGAACGCGCTGACTGCCACGAAGATCCGCTACGAACAGGCGAAGAAGAATTTCGAATCCGATCACAGTCTTTTCGAGTCGGGCCTCCTGGCCGGCAAACAGAACCGCGATTCCGAAGCGGAGTTCATGGCCGCGCGGCAGGAGTATGAGAAGACCGAGGAGAAGTACAACATCGTCGAACGGAGCGGAATCCCCATCGCGCAGGCGGTGAACAAGTTCCAGGGATCGAACGTGGTTGCGCCGATGGACGGTGTGGTTCTGACGAAGAACATCGAGATCGGCGACACGATCACCAGTGGCGTCTCGTCCTTCAACGCCGGAACGGTGCTCTTCAGCGTCGCCGACGTCTCGAAGATGATCGTGAAGGCCGGCGTGAACGAAGTCGACATCGGCAAGATCCGCGTGGGCATGCCGGTCAAGGTAACCCTCGATGCCTACTCCAAAGTGTCGTTCGCAGGACGCATCGACCGCATCGCCCCGGCCGTGCGCATCGACGACAAAGTGCGCGTATTCGATGTCGAGATCCGTCTCGACGCGCAGGGCCGCGAGCTCCGCTCCGGCATGACCGCGAACATCGAGGTCAACGGCGAGCGGAAGGACAAAGCGCTCACCGTGCCGGTCGAGTCGGTCTTCCAGCGCGACGGCGGAGAGCTCGTCTTCGTGAAGAAGAAGCTCGACCCGAACGTGGTGCCGGTGAAAGAGGTGAAGAAGGACGGGCAGGCGCCCAACAAGGACGCCTGGAAGCAGTTCTTTGAGAAGCGGACGATCGTCACCGGTCTCTCCGACAACTCGCGCGTCGAGGTCGTGAAGGGCTTGAAGGGCGGCGAGGAAGTCGCGCTCGAAGATCCGACGCTGCCGGCGGACAAGAAGAAGGAAGACAACGACGATTGACGCGGCCGCGGCAGACACCGAGGACTTATGAGCGCACTACTTCAATTCGACCGGCAGGAACCTGTGTCCCGCAAGGCCCTCATCCAGCTCGATGAGATCAGCAAGACGTACGACTCCGGTGAGAATGCCGTGCAGGCGCTGCGTGGCGTCGACGTGGCCATCGAGAAAGGGGAGTTCGTGGCCATCATCGGCCCCTCCGGCTCCGGCAAGTCGACCCTCATGCACATCCTCGGCTGCCTGGACACGCCGAGCACCGGCAAATACTGGCTGGACGGCGAGGACGTCGCGGAGATGTCTGCCCGCGCGCTGGCGCGCGTCCGCAACCAGAAGATCGGTTTCGTGTTCCAGAGCTTCAACCTGCTGCCACGCGCGTCGATCCTCAAGAATGTCGAGCTGCCGCTCCTGTATGCGGGAGCTGGCCGCGAGGAGCGCCGCGAGCGCGCGTTCAAGGCATTGGAGCGCGTCGGTTTGGAGAAACGTGCGAAACATCGTCCGAACGAGCTCTCCGGCGGACAGCGTCAACGCGTCGCGATCGCCCGCGCTCTCGTCAATGATCCCTCGCTGATCCTCGCCGACGAACCGACCGGAAATCTCGACCAGAAGACGGGCTCGGACATCATCAACATCTTCGAGGAGTTGGCCGCGCACGACGAGACGATCGTGCTCGTCACGCACGATCCGGCGATCGCCGCCCGTACGCAGCGCCGGATCACGCTCGTCGATGGCGAGATCGTGAGCGAGTAGGAAACGCATCCGCGGCACGCACGACCATGATCCTCCTCGAATCCATCCTCGACGGCATCCGCGACATCAAGGATCACTTCGGCCGCACGATGCTGCAACTCGTCGGCATCATCCTCGGCGCCGGCTCGATCGTGGCTACGTTCTCGCTCTCCGTCGCCGGAAAGTCGGCTTCGATGAACTACTACAAGGTCTCCGGCGGCATCCAGAAGATCTTCATCGCCGACAAGCCCACGGGCAAAGTCACCCTCGGTGCCAAGGCGCTGGCGTCGCGCGGCCTCACGTATCACGACGCCATCGTGCTCAAACGCGACGGAAAGGAGATCGACCTGGTCTCGCCCGTCTCCAACGAGACCATGACTTTGCGGTATCGCGACATCGAGAAGCCGCGCAGCATCATGGGTGTGACTCCGGCGTACTCGCCGATGAACGACTTCCACGCCGGTTCCGGCCGGTTCATCACGGACAACGACCTGACCACGGCCGCGCGCGTGGTGGTGCTCGGGACCGAGCGGGCGCAGGAGTTCTTCGGCAGCGACGATCCGATCGGCAAGACCATCGCCATCAACGGCACCGGCTACCTCGTGGTCGGGGTGATGGAGGAGAAGTACTTCAGCTTCGATCACAAGCGCAACGTGATGCGCTGGATGAACCGCCAGATCTACATTCCGATCACGACATTCGTCACGCGGAAGGGCGATTCGCTGGAGCGCGGCAAGGTGAACTTCATGCACGCCCGCATGAAAGATGTGAAGAAGAACGAGGAAGCGGTCAGTGAGATCAAGGACATCCTCTTCCGCGAGCATGGGACGAAGGATTCGGACGTGATCTCCCGCATCGCCAACCTCCGCCGTAACGAGCAGAACAACCAGATGTACGACATGACCTTCATGATCTGCGGGATCATCTCTCTGCTGGTCGGCGGCATCGTCGTGATGAACATCCAGCTCGCGTCGTTCAACGAGCGAGTCCGCGAGGTGGGGACGCGCAAGGCGGTGGGGGCATCGCCGGCGCAGATCTTCTTCCAGTTCCTGTCCGAGACCGTTCTCGTCTCCGTCGTCGGCGGATTCCTCGGGATCGTCGTCGGGAAATTCTTCACGGACGGCATCGCCGCGTTGACGCGCGATCCCGCCGCGATCACTGTCGGCACCGCCGTCTGGGCCATCGTCTTCGCCGCCGGTACCGGCCTGGTCTTCGGCATGTACCCGGCGATCCGCGCGTCGCGGCTGAATCCGATCGAAGCGCTGAGAGCGGAGTAAGCCATGCAACTCGCTGAATCCGTACGCACCAGTTTCGAAGAAGTACGCGGACATCCGCTCCGCTCGTTCTTCACGCTCATCGGCGTGATCCTCGGCACACTGGCGATCGTGGTGGTCATGTCCGTTCTCGATGGCGTCGAGCGCGCCGTCTGGCAGGGCGTCGAAGACATGGGCATGGACGGCGTCCTGGTGCTGTCGCAGCGCAAACCGGCCGACCCGACCGAGCGCGCCAAAGCGCATCTCTCGCACGGCCTCCGCGTCGAAGACCAGAAGTACTTCGACGCCAGCAATCTCATCACTTCGATCGGGCCAGTGGGGGAGACCCGCGCCGTCGTCATCGCGGGCCGCGTGACCCGCCGCATCGACGTCTATGGCATCACGCCGTCATTCGTCGCGATCAAGAATCGGAAGACCAGTTCCGGACGCTTCCTCGGCGAGAGCGACGTCGAATCGAAGAAGCCCGTCTGCGTGCTCGGCTTCAAGCTCAAAGAGCAACTCTTTGGAGGCGACGAGGCCGTCGGCCAGCAGATCAGCATCGGTGGACGGCGCCTGACCGTCATCGGCGTCGGCACGAAGTTCAACATGCAATTCGTCAACGATGACGACATGCGCAAGGAAACGGGCGGTGTCTACATCCCGTTCACTGTCTACCAGGACATGTTCGGACGCGCCAATGCCCTGGCCTACATGCTCGCCAAGGCAGTCGATCCGGAGAAGAGCATCGATGCCGAGGATGAGGCGGCGGGGATCGTGGCCCACGCGCACAACAACATCCACGACGTGAAAGTGGAGAACGTCGGCAAGGAGATTCTGAAGGAGCGCGGCAACATCGTGTCGGTGCTGCGCAACTGGCGCATCGTCTTCTTCTCGATCGCCGGAATCTCGCTGCTGATCGGCGGCGTGGGGATCTTCTCCGTGCTGAAGATCTCGATCTCGGAGCGGCTGTTCGAGATCGGCCTGCGCAAGGCCATCGGCGCGGGCGATGGCGAGATCTTCATGCAGTTCCTGATCGAGGCCGTCACGCTCTCCGTGGTCGGCGCTGCCATCGGCGTGGGCCTCGGGATCGGAGTGGTCCAGATCATCGCGAAGTTCTTTCCGGCCGGTCTGCCGGTGTCGATGTTCGGCCTTTCCGTCGCCAGCGGCTTCGCCGTTTCGATGGGATTGCTGGCAGGGCTCTATCCGTCGATCAGCGCATCGAGGATGCAGCCCGTCGAAGCGCTGCGTTCGTAGGAAGTGGCCCCGGACAACGATGCGGTGGCGGAGCATCACCCGTACGGCCGTTGAAAATTCGGGTCGACCACAGGCGCTGCGCTCCACTCTCGCGCGTGCTTGACCCGTCCATCTCTTCAGCTCACAATCATGGCTTCATTCACAGGAAGCCCCGGTTAAACACGACAAAGGGGGGAATCATGAAGAGTCTCGTCACGCGAGCTGCGTTGTGCGTTTTGATCCTGACCATTTCCATTCCCGGTCTCCCGCTTCTGGCGCAGGAACCCAAGCCGCCGGCGCCCGAAGAAAAGAAGGCGGAGGATGACAAGAAAGCGAAGGTCACCGAAGAGATGGTGGTGACCGCGCGGAAGCGCGAGGAGACGGTGCAGGAGGTTCCCATCTCCGTCGCTGCGCCAACCGAATCGCAACTGCGCGATCGCGGTGCGGAGACTCTCGAAGACGTCTCCGCCAACGTGGCTGGATTCACCGTGCAGAACCTCGGGCCGGGACAGAGCCAGATCGCGATGCGAGGCGTGTCCGCCGGCCAGATCGTGCGCGATCAGCCCGGCGTCAAGGAGCAGGTCGGCGTCTACCTCGACGAGTCGGTGATCTCGCTCTCACTCTTCACGCCGGACATCGATCTGTTCGACATGTCGCGGATCGAAGTCCTGCGGGGACCGCAGGGAACGCTGTTCGGCTCCGGGTCCCTCTCTGGCACGGTGCGCTACATCAGCAATCAGCCGAAGCTCGGCCAGTCGGAGACGGTTGGTGAATTAACCGGCAGCTCGATCAGCGGCGGCAGCCTGGGTGGAAGCCTGAAAGTGGCCACGAACGCGGCCTTGAGCCCAACCGCGGCGATGCGCTTCGTCGGCTACTACACACAGTACGGCGGATTCATCGACGCGGTGCAACCGAACCTGAGTGTGCACAAGGACGTCAACGACGGCAGCCGCACGGGCGCACGGCTATCCTTTCTGCTCAAACCGAACGACAAGCTGACCGTCATCCCGCGCATCCTCTATCAGAAGCTGTCGATGAACGGGTGGAACCGCGAGGACGCGTTCAACATCCTGGCCAATCCCTACACCACGACCCGGCCGAAGGTGAACCTCAACGACCGCGAGCAGTTCACCCAGTTCAAGGAACCCTTCAACGACAAGTTCCTTCTCGGTGACGTGAACGTCTCCTACAACCTCGGCGGTGGTAAGACGTTCACCTCGACCACCTCGTACTCGGATCGCGACGTCGACGTATTGCGCGATGCCACGGCGCTGACGGCGAGCATCACCGGCGGCTCCATCGGGCTGGGTTCCGCGGTCTACTCGCTCAACGCTCCGCTGGACGACGCTACGAAGGCAAAATCGCTGACGCAGGAGTTTCGGCTCAGCGGCACCATGAACAAGCTGCAATGGGTCGGCGGCGCGTTCTACAGCCACACCGATCGCAATTACGGTCAGAGCCTTCTCGTCAGCGGATTCGAGGATCTCGCCAAGATCGGATCGACGAAAGGCTCGTTCGGTGCAGCCAAGGACGTCCTCTTCTTCTCGAAACTCAAATACAAGTTCAACCAGTACGCGCTCTTCGGCGAAGGGACGTATCCCGTCACCGACAAGCTCGACGTCACCGGCGGACTCCGTTTCTACGACTTCAAGGAAGACCGTACGCAGACGTTCGACGGAATCTTCGCCGATCCGGGAACGACGGCCGGCTCGACGAAGGCGAACGGCATCGCGCCGCGCATCATGGCCAGCTACAAACTGAACGACATGACCCGTCTCAATGCGCAGATCTCGAAAGGCTTCCGACTGGGCGGGATCAACGACCCGCTCAACGTTCCGCTCTGCACGGCGGCCGACCTGGTCACATTCGGTGGCCGGGGAGCGTGGAAAGACGAGACGCTGTGGAACTATGAAGTTGGATCGAAGTCGAGAATCATGGGCGGCCGCGGCTCGTTCAACGCATCCGCGTTCTACGCCGATATCCACGACCTCCAGGCCACGGTCACTGCCGGTTCTTGCTCCTCGCGCGTCGTGTTCAATGTCCCCAAGTCGAAGAGCGAGGGACTGGAAGCCGAGTTCGAGGCAGCGCCGACCGACCTGTGGGACTTCGCTCTCTCGGCGAGTCACACGAAATCGCAGCTCGAGTCGACGCTGACCTCCACCGACGCGGGCGGAACTGTTTCCGTAGTCTCGGGCATCCAGAAGGGCAATCGTCTTCCGACCGTCCCCGAGTTTCAGATGACCGCCGCGTCCACCCTGCACTGGCACACCGGACAGGCGTGGGCAGGGTACGCAACGGGCGTCTATCAGCACATCGGCGACCGTTACACGCAGATCGGCGATCAGGCCGCCGGCTTCGGCGCCGTGAACCTCAACTCATTCGGCAAGAACGGAATCGGTACGCCGTTCACGCAGAACACATTCGCGTTCAACCCCAAGCTGCCGGCATACGACATCGTCAATTTGCGGGTGGGCATCCTCATCAACAAATGGGACGCGGCGCTGTTCGTCAACAACGTGACCAATGAGAATGCGTTGCTGGCGCTCGATCAGGAGCGTGGAACGCGCGCTCGTGTGGGCTACCTCGTCAACCAGCCGCGCACCATCGGAATCAGCACACGAGTGGCTTTCTAGGAGACAGACATCTCCGACAACGGCGTCTCCCGGCGAACCTTTCTGGAGTGCGTTGCGGCGGTTCCATTGGCATCGACGATGGGCCGCCGCGATGCGCCGTCGCTTTCCGGCAAATCGAAGCCGCGCGTGGCCGTGATCGGCAGCGGCGCTTTCGGCGGCTGGACGGCGCTGCACCTCGTCAACCTCGGCGCGCACGTCGATCTCATCGACTCCTGGGGCCCTGGAAACTCGCGATCCAGCTCCGGTGGCGAGACACGCGTCATCCGTGCCATCTACGGACCCGACCGCATTTACGTGGAGATGGTGAAGCGCGCGTACGAATTGTGGGAGACGCTCGTCGCGACGTCGGGTGAACCGCTGTACACCGAGACCGGCGCGCTCTGGCTGCATCGAGGGGATGACGCGTACGTCCGTTCGTCGGTGGCGATCCTGCAGGAACTGGGTTTTCCGGTCGACAAGCTGACCATCGATGAGACCAGGCGCCGCTTTCCCCAGATTGACGTTCGCGGCGTTCACTCGGTCTGGCTCGAACGCCGCGCCGGTGCGTTGTCGGCGCGGCAGGCCTGCGTGGTCGTGCGCGATGCGTTTCAAAAAGCCGGCGGCAACTACCGGCAGGCGCGCATCAAGCCGGGCCCGATCGCCGGCGGCTCGATGACCGAGTTGCACCTCGAAGACGGCTCACGGATCGAAGCGGACGCGTATGTCTTCGCCTGTGGCCCCTGGCTGGGCAGGCTTTTCCCCGAGGTGATCGGCGATCGCGTACGTGCGACGCGGCAGGAGGTCTACTACTTCGGGACCCCCGCGGGATCGCAGCGCTACCTTCCGGCCAATCTGCCGATCTGGATCGATTTCGGGGAGCGGATCTTCTATGGCATTCCTGACGTCCACGGGCGTGGCCTCAAGATCGCCGACGACACGCGCGGTGATTTGATCGATCCGACGAGCCTGAACCGTACGCCGACCGCCGCCGGCATGGCCCGGGCACGCGCGCTCATCGCCGAACGCTTCCCGGAACTTGCCGGCGCGCCGCTCGTTTCCGCCGAGGTCTGCCAATACGAGAACAGTCCCGACGGACACCTCATCGTCGATCGGCATCCTGAAGCGTCCAACGTCTGGCTCGCAGGAGGCGGTTCCGGTCACGGATTCAAGCTATCGCCTGCCGTCGGTGAGCTGGTCGCACAGATGATCATGTCCGGCAGGGAAGCACCGAAGATGTTCCGCCTCGATCGCCTCCGCGACATCGAAACGCGAAAGACGCAATTCGAAAACGGCTGACTGTGCGCCGGCTCCTCTCCGCGGGGACTGCGGGTGACCGATGGTTGCCTAGCTCTCGTTCCCCAGCGTTTCGAGCGCCTCGCCGGTGAGGCGAAAGGTCCGCCAGTCGTCCATTGACGTCGCGCCGAGAGATTTGTAAAAGTTGATGGCGGGCTCATTCCAGTCCAGGACCGCCCATTCCACCCGGCCGCAGT
Source organism: Thermoanaerobaculia bacterium (assembly GCA_038244715.1). Classification (GTDB taxonomy): domain Bacteria; phylum Acidobacteriota; class Thermoanaerobaculia; order Gp7-AA8; family Gp7-AA8; genus JADGNZ01. The sequence goes on along the minus strand of JBBRTE010000008.1, from coordinate 27,327 downwards.
GACGCTCTCGCGCGAGCGCGGCGAGGCGGGCCAGCAGCGCCTTGCCGTATCCGCGGCCGCGGTACTCCGGTTTTACAAACAAGTCCTCGAGGTAGATGCCGGTTTGAGCGAGGAACGTCGAATAGTTCTGAAAAAAGAGCGCGAAGCCGGCGGCCGTTCCATCTTCTTCGGCGATCAGTACGGCCGCGGCCGGGTGCTCGCCGAACAGCGTCGCGCGAAGCCGCTCTTCAGTCGCCACGACCAGATGCGCCAGCTTTTCGTATTCCGCGAGGTCGCGGATGAATTGGAGAATCAGAGGAACATCGGTTGCCGAGGCGACGCGGATTTCGAAACTCATATGGTGCGATGATAATCGCCTCATGAGAAAGTGGATGGTGATCGCGATTCTTGCGCTCGTCGTGACGACGGCGACGGCGCAGCCGAAACCTTCCGCACCTCCTGCGCAGGCCCGGGCTGCCGTACGGCATCTGGATGTGCATGTGACTCCGGAGATGCTTCGCCACAGCCGGATCAACCACACGCTCTACTTCGCTGACGTCGTCTACGGACTGGCGGTGTTGCTGCTGATTCTTGCCGCGGGCTGGTCGGCGCGCATGCGCGACTTCGCGACGCGGCGCCTGCGGTGGCCGTTCGTCGCGGCGATGCTCTACTTTGTTCTCCTGTCGCTCGTCATGACTGGGTTGACCCTTCCGCTGGAGTACTACGCGGGCTTTGTCGTCCCGCATCAGTTCGATCTCACCAGTCAATCCCTCGGCGGCTGGCTCGGCGATGGCGCCAAGGCCTTCGGGGTCAATGTCGTCATCGGTGCGCCGCTGGCCGCGCTGGCGCTTCTCGGCATCCGCCGCATCAAGCGGTGGTGGCTCGTCCTCTGGCTCGGCTCGATTCCGCTCATCCTCCTCGGCGTGCTGGCGCAGCCTCTGATCATCGATCCGATCTTCAACGACTTCCGCCCGCTTCGCGACGCGTCGCTGCGGCAGGCGCTGCTCGATGAGGCGTCGACGGCGGGCATCGAACAGAGCCGCGTCTACGAGGTCGACAAATCGAAACAGACGAAGGAGATGAACGCCTACGTCACCGGCATTGGCCCGTCGGCGCGCATCGTGATGTGGGACACGCTGCTGGCGAAGCTCGATCGCGACGAGATCCTGGCGGTGATGGGCCACGAGATGGGTCACTACGTCCTGCTGCATCTCTGGCAGGGGATGGCCTTCGGCATCGCGGTCTCGTTTCTCGGCTTCTTCATCGCCCAACGCCTCTTCGAATGGGGACTGTCGCGCTGGGGCTCGCGTTGGCGCGCCAGCGCGGGAGGAGACCCGGCCGCGCTGCCCTGGCTTCTGGCGGTGAGCAGCCTGCTGGTGTTCCTGCTGTCGCCGGTGTCCTCCGGTTTTTCCCGGCACATCGAACATCAGGCGGATGTCTTCGGGCTGGAGCTGACACACAAGAACGAGGCGATGGCGAGCGCGTTCGTGAAATTCGCCGAGGACTCGAAGGCTGATCCGCGGCCACCGCTGCTCATCGAATGGTGGGCCTACTCGCACCCGTCGCTCGGCCGCCGAATCGACTTCGTGCTCGGGTACAAGCCGTGGGAGAAAGGGCAGCCGAATCAGGTGTGGCACGTGCCGACTGCGCGTGCCGTTCGCTCGAAGTAGGGCGGGAGCGCGCGAACGAGGCCGAGCCGGACATTGCGGTCTCTTGCACCCTTTCGCGCGAAGAGCGTTGGAGTGCGCGTGGCGTCAGCCACCGCTTTGGGAGGGCGGACGGATGAACCGACACAGCGTCGGCGACGAACGTCTTACTGAGACTCCGACCTCTCGTTTCCGCTCTCTATCTCACCTCAATCGTCGGGCTGAACTCCGACGTCTGCGTGAGAAATCCCTGATCGATCCCTTCCGGTTTGGCGAAGCCGACGTAACGCATGCGCGTCGCGGTTGCTGAGATGAACTTGCCGGTGAGATCGCCGTCCACCGCGAAGCGGAAATGCCCGCCCGGTGAGGTCGAGAAGCGGATGACGCCGAGGGGACGCTGTCCTTCGCCGAGCCCGGTGGGATCTGGCGCGTCGTTCGCGAAGAAGTCGACAGCAAGGTTGAACGTGTACGGTTGCGTATTGCTGGCGTCCCCATCGATCACCGTCTGGCGGGCGACGGGATCATAGTGAGCCAGCGTCAGCGAGGGCATGGTCATGCCGGTGGCGGACGTTTGGGTCGGTCCGTCCAGCCCGACATCGATGCCGAGAAGCGCGTTCCCCCAGATGTGATTGTTGCGGATGGCAACATCCGCGACGCCCGCGGCCACACCAACTCCCATCTGACCATTGAACGCAATCACATTGCCGTCGGTGTCTGGAGCGCCGGATTGGACAGAGAAATACGACGCGCCGACGTCGGAGCCATATCCACCCGCGCCAATGAAGACACCGGCATTTCCATTGGGCAGGGGATCGTCCGAGTGCGCAGCGACGCCAATGCGGTTTCTGCTGACATTCAACCGGCCCGACATGCCGAAGATCCCGCTGTGCAGGTTGCCGGAGATCACGGAGTCGCGGATGGTGATCGTGTAACCCGTCGAGTTGAAGTCGTTTCCGTTGGCGACCGAGGTCCCGATGCCACGGGCGTTGGGAACGGCAGATGAGCCGGTGGGATCGGTCCCGACGAACAGATGATGCAGATTTGCGCCTCCGCCGAAGATGCACTTCGACGTCGAATTGGTCACGGAGATGCCGTTGCGCAGGAAGCCGTTCACGGCCAGGTTCGCGATCTGCGTGCCGCAGTTCATGACCAGCAGGCCGTCTCCATCGGTCCGCCCCCCGCCGCTGATCTCGATTTCGGGCCCGTTCGGATTCGTGTCTCCGAAGAAGGCGGTCTGCGTCGCGCCGTCGATCCTGATGTTTTGTGCGGTCAGGATCGGGAGCGGAGTCGTGATCCGGATCGTCTTCCAGGGCTTCGAGGAGGAAGCTTCGTCAATGCGGAAAGCGATTGCGCACGGGATGTTCCCAAGGCAGTTGAAATTGGCTTCGATGATGGCTTCCCGCAGGCTGCCGGGGCCTCCCTCGTTCGCCGTCGACGTAACGTAGTAGGTTCGATAGAGCGTCATCTGCGCCTCTGCGACGTTCGAGATCGGATCGAAATCGTGTTCGCGTTCCGTCGCGATGGCGGTGAATCTGACATTCCCATCGTTCCAGAAAGATGGCGCCACCATCGTCAGCGAAAAGATCGCTGCAGTAGGGGCTGTGGGTGCAAGCGTGTTGAGCCGGCAAACGACTCTTCCCTGGTACGGGCTTCTGCATCCCGCCGGCAGCGTCTTCGGCAGGACATCGTTGCGAAAATCGACCGTCACTTCGACGTCGTTTGCTATCGTCCTGGAGTTGTTGCCGAGGTAGATCGTCAGAGGGAACGGCAGCGCGAGATCCTGGGTGCCGGGAACACTGATCGCGAGGGTGACATCGGGATCGGTGGATACGGAGTACGCAATTGAGACGGCATTGTCGGCGGGATTGGGATCGGTTGCGCCGCTCGAGGCCGTGACTGCGACATTGAAGGTCCCCGCCGTTGCAGGAGCCGTGAAGGTGAGCGATCCGTTGCGCGACTGGCCGGGCGGGATATCGCCGAGGTCGCAGATGCAGGCCGTCGCCACATCGGAAGTGATGGAGAGTTTGACCGCGGACGCAAGGTCCGGCCCGGCGTTCCGGACGAAGACGTACAGCGTTGTCCCATACCCGGCCCGAATCGAGGTCGTGAATGGAGAGGCGGTGGTGACGAGATCGGCGGAGGCGAAGAGGGAGGCGGAGAAAAGGAAAAACGCCGCAGCGATGCCGAGCCGTTTCATCCTCGGAGCCTATGGATTATTTGCTTTTTTGACAAGACGAGCTCGGCAGTGCGTTCAGGCCACCACTCTTTGTGCGAGCCGTGATGACGCAATCTCGTGATCGGCGGCGTTACACCGGGTCGTTCTTCCGTGCCCGCACGTATAATCCGCCGCCGCTATACGAGAAAAACGATGAAGAAAATCGCAGTGATCCCAGGCGACGGCATCGGCCCGGAAGTCATCGACGCCGGCCTCCTCGTCCTCAACCGCGTCAATGACGCACGACACCTCGGTCTGGAACTGGTCCACTTCGGCTGGAACGCAGACGAATACCTCCGCACCGGCGTCTCCATCCCGCCCGGCGGCATGGACGACATCCGCGACCACTACGCGGCCGTCTACCTCGGTGCCTTTGGCGATCCGCGTATCCCCGACATGAAGCACGCCGCGGACATCCTGCTCGGCATGCGTTTTCAGCTCGATCTCTACGTCAACTACCGGCCGGTGAAGCTGCTCAACGAGCGCCTTTGCCCGCTCAAGGCCAAGACTCGTCAAGATATTGACTTTGTGATCTTTCGGGAGAATACCGAGGGCGCGTACGTCGGCATGGGCGGCAACTTCAAGAAGGGGACGAGCGACGAGATCGCCATCCAGGAAGACGTCTCCACGCGCAAGGGTGTGGAACGGATCATCCGGTATGCCTTCGATTTCGCGAAAAAGACCGGCCGCAAGTCGGTCTGCATGTCCGACAAGAACAACGTCATGCGCTTTGGCGGCGACCTCTGGCTGCGCACGTTCGAAGAGGTGGCGAAGGAGTACCCCGGCATCGAGCACTTCCACCTGTTCGTCGACGCGCTGACGATGCAGATGGTGCGTGCGCCGGAGATGTTCGACGTCATCGTGACCAACAACATGTTCGGAGACATCGTCACCGACCTCGGTGCCGCGCTGCAGGGCGGTTTGGGAATGGCGGCATCGGGAAACATTCATCCCGGTAGGGTTTCGCTCTTCGAGCCGATCCACGGCTCAGCGCCGAAATACGCGGGGAAGGACGTCGCAAACCCGATCGGCGCCATCCTCACCGCTGCGATGATGCTCGAGTACCTGGGACACGCGGACGAAGCCGCGGTCATCGAGCGCGCGGTGGTTTCTGCCATCGACGCTGGCGAGACCACTGCCGACCTCGGCGGCTCCCTCGGAACAAAGGCGGCCGGTGCCGCGATTCTGGGAAGGCTGGAACTGTAGACCTTGTGGTCCGGTCGCGAACCTGTGCCGGACTGATTGGCTGAATGAAACACAAATCGTAAGGAGAACGTGTGAAGAAACTATTGATTGGAATCCTGAGCCTGGCCGCAGCGTCGGCATTCGGCGCGGAAGGAATGTGGATGCCGCAGCAGATTCCTTCGCTGGCGGCAGAGCTGAAGAAGGCCGGACTGAAGATCGACGCGAACCGTTTCGCCGATCTGACCGGCGATCCGATGGGCGCGGTCATCTCGCTCGGCGGCTGCAGCGCGTCCTTCGTCTCGCCCGATGGTCTGGTCGTGACGAACCACCACTGCGGATTTGGAGCACTGCAGTTCAACTCCACGCCGCAGCGAGATCTCATCACGAATGGCTTCCTAGCCAAAACTCGTGACGAAGAGCTGCCAGCCGGTCCCGGCTCGCGCATCTTCGTCACCACGAATATCGAAGACGTCACGGCTCGCGTTTCCGGAAATCTGGCCGCGTCGCTCTCGAACATCGACCGCGAGAAGGCGCTCGACCGCAACGTCAAACAGCTCGTCGATGAGTGTGAGAAGCCCGGCGGCGTTCGCTGCCGCGTGGCCTCGTTCTTCGAAGGCTCGCAGTACCTTCGCACCACGCAGATGGAAATCAAGGACGTCCGGCTCGTCTACGCGCCGGCGCTCGGCATCGGCGACTTCGGCGGTGAGGCCGACAACTGGATGTGGCCGCGTCACACCGGCGACTGGTCGTATCTGCGCGCGTACGTCGGCAAGGACGGCAAGCCGGCCGACTACTCGAAGGACAACGTCGTCTATCACCCGGCGCGCGTCCTGAAAGTGGCGACCGAGGGAGTGAATCCGGGCGACTTCGTGCTGGTGGCGGGGTATCCGGGGCGCACCTTCCGCTACCGCACGGCGGCGGAAGTGTCGAACATGCAGGGCTACGGGTATCCGTCGACGATCAAGTACGCCACGGACCTGAACAACATCCTTCGCGACCTCGGCAAGAGCAACAAGGCGGTCGAGATCGCCAATGCCAGCCGGATCAAGGGCAACGACAACGTGCTCAAGAATTACACCGGCACGCTGACGGGCTTCAACAACTTCCACATCGTCGCCCAGCGCCAGAAGCGCGAGGCCGATCTGGCCGCGTACATCGCCTCGCATCCGGATGCGGCGAAGTACAAAGACGTGATGACGCAGATGAATGCGCTCGAGCTGCAGGCCACGGCAAATGAACAGCGCAACACCGTGATGGCCTGGATCGTCCGCAGCTCGCCGATGCTGGCGCAGGCGTCGACGCTCTATCGACTGTCGCTGGAGAAGGCGAAGACCACGGACGTCGACCGGGAGAACGGCTTCCAGCAGCGCGACTGGCCGCGTATCACCGAAGGCGTGAACCGCGCGCAGAAGGGCATCGAGCCGAACAGCGACCGGGCCGGACTGCGGTACTTCCTGAACGAGTCGCAGAAACTTCCGGCCAGCCAGCGCATCGCTCCGATCGACGAAGCGATCACCAAAGCGGGCGGCATCGAGCCGTTCCTTGATCAGCTTTACGCGAACACGAAGATCGGCGACCTCTCCGCCCGCAAGGCGATGCAGGACGAAACGACCGCGCAGCTGATGGCACGCAACGACTCGATGATCAATGTCGCAGCCGCGGTCTCCCCGCTGGCCATGGCGAATGAACGGCAGCAGAAAGAGCTCGGCGGCGCGATGTCACGCATTCGTCCGATGTACATGGACGCCCTCCGCTCCTCCAGCGGTGGCCGCCTCTATCCGGATGCGAACGGCACTCTGCGGATCACGTTCGGTCAGGTGAAGGGCTACACGCCGCGCGACGGTGTTATGTACACACCGAAAACAACCATCAACGGCATCATGGCCAAGAACACGGCCTCGGGCGAGTTCGACGCACCGAAGGCCGAGCTGGACGCAATCCGCGCCAATCGCACCGCCGGCTACGTCGACTCACGCCTCGGCAGCGTTCCCGTCGATTTCCTTTCCACCGTTGACACCACGGGTGGCAACTCTGGCTCGCCGACGCTCAATGCGAAAGGCGAGCTCTGCGGCCTGCTGTTCGACGGCACGTACGAATCGCTCGGCTCCGACTTCGTCGTCGATCCCGACATCACGCGCTCGATTCACGTCGATGCCGTCTACATGCTCTGGGTCATGGACGCGGTCGACGGCGCGCACAACCTGCTGCGTGAGATGAACGTGCCGGTGCATTTTGCCGGTGGCGCGGCGGGAGCGGGCAAGTAGCTGAAGATTTCTCTCGGATTGTGTGTGGCGCCGGCGGTTTCGCCGGCGCCTTTTTTTGGATTCCCGCCCCTCATCCGGCCGTCGGCCACCTTCTCCCCGCAAGCGGGGCGAAGGACCTCGCGATCGGCAGTGGCGCGACGTGGAAGAACAGACGAAAGGCCCAAAGGAACAGACCTGAAACCAGAGAACAGACGACAGGCCAAAGGAGCAGACGAAAGGCCAGAAGAACAGACCGAAGGCCAAAGGAGCAGACGAAAGGCCAGAAGAACAGACCGAAGGCCAAAGGAGCAGACGAAAGTCTAGAACGGGCGAAAGGCCAGAAGACCAGACGAAGCGCAACTGCAAATCGCGAGGTCCTTCGCCCCCGCGAAGGCGGGGGAGAAGGTGGCCGAAGGCCGGATGAGGGGGCTGTTCTGTCAACAGTAAAGCGCGAAGAACCAGGCGAAACAGCCGCCGAGGCGCCGTGCGTTTACTCGGCTTCCAGAATCTCCACCCTCCCGTTCTGCATTCTCAGCCGGACGGTCCTGTCGAACGCGTCCCGGATCCAGATCCGATTAGCGGGATCGGTCGAATCGACCGATTCGAACGCCTCCATCAGCTCCTCGGCATGAGTGATTTCCTGGACCGCCCCATCGTCGAAGATGATGCGAAGCGGAAACTCCGGTGATTCCATCGCCAGAGCTTAGTCCTCGGCTATAATCCGCGCCTCAACTTTTCGGGACGAGTGGCGCAAGCCCCTCCCGCCTCAAACAGAAGGAGCATCCTCATGTCCGGCCACAGCAAATGGAGCACCATCAAGCACAAGAAGGGTGCGGCCGACGCCAAGCGCGGAAAGATCTTCACCCGCATCATCAAGGAAATGACCGTCGCCGCCCGCATGGGTGGGGGAGACCAGGATGGCAATCCCCGTCTTCGTGCCGCCGTCGTCGAGGCGAAGGCGAACAACATGCCGAAGGACAACATCGACCGGGCCATTAAGCGCGGAACCGGTGAGCTCGAAGGTGTGAACTACGAAGAGCTCACGTACGAGGGCTACGGCCCCGGCGGGGTCGCAGTCATGGTCGAGACGATGACGGACAACACGAACCGGACCACTCCCGAGATCCGTCACGCCTTCGAAAAGTGCGGCGGCAACATGGGCACTCCCGGCTCCGTCCGATTCCAGTTCGAGCGCAAGGGCGTGCTGATCGTCGAGAAAAGCGCCGTGGGCGAAGACCGACTGATGGAAGTGGCGCTCGAGGCCGGTGCGGACGACCTGCAGACCGACGACAACGAGATCTTCGAGATCTACACGACGCCCGAGGCGTTCGAGCAGGTGCGGCAGGCGCTGGAGAAGAACAAGATCCCGGTCGTCGAAGCGAAGCTCGGTCAGGTTCCCGCGAACTACGTGAAGCTCGACGAGCAGAAGGCGAAGCAGATGATTCGTCTGATCGACATGCTCGATGATCAGGACGATGTGCAGAACGTCTACACGAACTTCGAGATGCCCGAAGATCTGATGGACGAAGAGTAGATCCCGAGCCCGATTCCAACGCATCCCGACCGCGCGCGAGTTGCCACATGACACTCATCTTCTCGATCGCGGAGTACGACTACATGGCCGATGCGCTCGTGCGGTCGGGTACGTTCGCTCGCGGGAGTGTCGAGCGCAGCAACTTTCCGGACGGCGAGCACTATCTTCGCGTCGTCACGAGCGTGCTCGACGAACCTGTCGTCGTCATCGGTGGCACGATCTCCGACGCCGCCACGCTCGAGCTGTACGACCTGGCGTGTGCACTCGTCGAGAACGGCGCGGAGACGTTGACGCTGATCGTTCCCTGGTACGGGTACGCGACCATGGACCGCGCGTCGAAGAGCGGCGAGTCCGTCAAAGCCAAGAATCGCGCGCGTCTTTTTTCGTCGATCCCGCGGGCGAAGCTCGGCAACCAGATCCTCCTGCTCGACCTGCATACGGAAGGCATCCCGCACTACTTCGAAGGCAGCATCCACCCCGTTCACGTCTATGCGAAGCCGATCATCGAGCCACTGGCGCGCGAGCTGGGGGGCGCGTCGTTCATCCTCGGATCGACCGACGCCGGCCGCGCCAAGTGGGTCGAGTCGCTCGCCAACGACCTCGGCGTGCCCGCGGCGTTCGTGTACAAGCGCCGGGTCGGGCCGGCGGAGACCGAGGTCACCGCCGTCAGCACCAGACTACAGGGAGAGACGGTCGTCATCTACGACGACATGATCCGCACGGGCAGTTCGCTGATGGGCGCGGCGCGGTCGTACCGCGACTCGGGCGCGGGGCGGCTGGTGGCGATCGCAACCCATGGTGTGTTCCCGGGCGGCGCCTTCGGGACCATTCGGGAGAGCGGTCTGTTCGACGCCATCGCCTGCACGGACAGTCATCCGCGCGCGCTGGAGTTGCGCGATCAGGGGCTGATCGTGAGGCCGGTCTCGGAACTGTTCTGCAAGTACCTTCGCAACGCCGGTTGACGGCCTGACCCCAAACCTTCTGCTCTGATTTTCGTCTTACCCTCGCAGTTGCCTGATGAAGATCCGCGCCCAGCTCGTCCTCGCCTGTTTTCTCCTCTCAGTCCTGCCGCTGAGCGTGATCGTCGTCTATTCGTACCAGTCTTCGACGAGCGCCCTGAAGGCTGCGTACTGGCGTGAGGCGAATGCGCGAACGCGGCAGATGGACCGGCGCCTTTCGACGATTCGCGGCGACCTGCAGCAGCGTCTGGCGGAAGTGTCGGCACTTCCCACGCGGAACGGATCGGCGGATCACACGCCGGACGTCGGCAACATCCTCCTGACCATGGGCGATACCGCGTCACTGGTCGATTCGCTCGAGATCCAGCCGATGCGGGTTACGGCGTTGCCCGAGGTGAGGACCATCATCCGGCACGTGATCCATCCAACTCCCGGCGCGAGCCGCAACGCACCGCCCGGTGTCGAAGAACCGTCCCCGGTGGTGGAGGCGGCGGACGCTTCGGACGACGCAGACGGCGGCGATTCGAATCCGGCGCCCGTGGGCGCGACGCCGTCGCCGGTCGTGATCCCGATGCCGCCAGCGCCGAAGCTGCCGAAATTCACGATGTCGGTCGAGCAGCGCGCCCTGATCAACCTGATCGCGAGCCTCAGCACGACCCTCGGGCAGAACTGGCAGACGATGTCGCCTGAGGACCGTACGAACACGGAGAAGCGGATCCAGGAGCTGCAGAAGGAACTGAACACGTCCCTGAAAGTCACGCAGACGGAGTGGAGCTCGCACTTCGACGTGGCGCAGAAGGAGCGCACAGCCTTCTTCGATGCGCGGCAGCAACAGCGCGAGATGGTGATTGCGGCGCGGGAGCACACGCGGGCGACGGAGCATCGCCCGGAGACGCAACGTCATCCGCCGGCAACGCCTCCCCCATCCGTCGGGCCGGCACCGGCCGCAGCAGTTGTCGCCGCCGCACCGGCACCCCCGGCGCCGCCGGAAATCGCTCCGGTCAAACGAGCGCAAACGGATGCGGAGAAGAAGCAGCTGATCGCCGGCGAGCGGCAGGCCACGCTCCTCTTCGGCCAGAAATTCAACGTGCCCCTCCGCAAGCAGGGTGCGATCATCGGACATCTCTCGGCGCAGGTCAGCACGCAGGAGGTCGTCCGCCGCGTGCTCGGTGTTCGCGGCGATGACAGCGACGAGGTCACCTTCGCCGTCGATCGCGAGAACAACCTCTACACGCGCAATCCCGACGACCGGAAACTGCTGGACCGGGTCGGCATCTCCAGCCGCGTGCTGCAGAACCGGCCGCTCAACGATGTGAAGGACTGGATCGTCGTGATGTCGCGCGACCCGCAGAGCGGTCTGCGCGTCGGAGTGGCGCGGCCCGTCGGTGACAATCTGGAAGAGCTTCGCAACACGGCAGCACGGAACTTCGGCTACGGCATCGCCCTCATCTTTGTGGCGATGATCGGAATCGTGCCGATCGCCAATCACATGACGCGCGACGTGAACCTCGTCACGCGGGGTGCGGAGCGGATCGCGCAGGGCGATCTCATGACGCGCCTGCCCGTGAAGTCCAACAATGAGATCGGCCAGCTCGCTGCGGCGTTCAATCGCATGGCCCAGGACCTCAGTCTGCAGCAGCAGACGATCGTCGAGCAGGAGCGCACGCGGAAGGAGCAGGAAATCCAGCAGCGGCTGCTGGCCCTGGAGTACGAGAGGAAATCGATCGACCTGGAAGACGCCCGCCGGTTCCAGCTCTCGATGCTTCCAAAGTCCGTCCCGGAACACGCGCTGTTCGAGGTCGCCGTCTTCACGCTGACCGCGGCGGAGGTGGGTGGCGACTACTACGACTTCCACGTCGCAACCGATGGTGTGATGTCCGTAACGATCGGCGATGCCACCGGCCACGGAGCGAAAGCGGGCACGATGGTTACCGTCATCAAGGCGCTCTTCGCTGGCTATACGCCCGCCGTGCAGCCCGCACAATTCCTCCGCGACGCTGCCGAAAAGGTCAAACGGATGGACCTCGGACGCATGGCCATGGCGCTTCTCCTCGCGCGCTTCGAGCGCCAGCGGCTGACCGTCGCTTCGGCGGGGATGCTTCCGGCGTACGTGCATCGGAAGGATGGCGGCCGGATCGAGGAAGTGGCGCGTGGCGCGACACCGCTGGGAACGCTCGGCGCCGACTACCACGACGTCGCCATCGACCTTCGCGCCGGCGATACGGTCCTCTTCATGACCGATGGGTTTCCAGAACTTCAGAACGAGGCTGGACAACAACTCGGCTACAGCGTCGCGGTCGCCGAATTCCGGTCGGCCGCTGCCGGAGCGACCGCGGGTGAGGTCATCGCCTCGCTCGCCGGCGCGGCGAGGCGATGGAATGGCGAACGGCCGCCGAATGACGATGTGACGTTTGTGGTCGTCCGCGCGAAATCAGCGTGACACAATCGCGCATGCCGCCGCGCGTTACGGTGATCATCGCCACGTACAACTGGAGCAGCGTCCTCCGCTACGCGGTCGGAAGCGTCCTGCGCCAGACGATGCCCGATTTCGAACTGCTGGTCGTCGGTGATGGCTGCACCGATGACTCGGAGCAGGTGGTGGCGTCGCTTGGCGATCCCCGCGTGCGATGGATCAATCTGCCCTCGAACAGCGGCCACCAGAGCGCGCCGAACAACGAGGGATTACGCCAAGCGCTCGGGGAGCTGGTCGCCTATCTGGGTCACGACGATCTCTGGCTCCCGCATCATCTCGAATCGCACATGGAGAAGATCGGGAAATCGAGGGCGACTGTCTCGCAGTCGCTGACCGCCTGCGTCGAGCCGAACGGACGGATCTGGCCCGTGATCCCACTGCCCGAGCGGCGGGAGTGGGGTCCGCCATCCAGCACGATGCATCGCCGAAGCGTCGCGGAGGCGGTGGGCGGATGGCGGGACTATCGCGAAATAAAGCTCGCCCCCGATGCCGATCTCTTGACGCGGCTCCGCGATCGCGGAGGCCCGTTCGCGCTCGTGGAGAGGCTGACGGCGATCAAGTTCCCGGCCTCACGCAGAAAAGACGTCTACCGGCGCAGGCCGTGCGACGAGCAGGCGGCCTGGGATGCGCGCATCGCGACGGAGCCGGACCTGGAAGCCTCCCTGTTGACGCAGATCCTCATGTCGTCGCGCGCTGGTGACGGAAGCAGCTACCGGGACGTGCTCCGGCAATTCGTCCGCGATTCGGCGTCGCGCTTGCGCCGGCGGTGGAGAAACCGGTCGGCATTCATCGCGCGCCTGGCTCGCCGGAATGGCGGCGAGATCGACGCGGTTCGGCGCTTCAAGGGCTTGTGAAACCGGGAGAAACCATGCTTCGTGGGGCGCAAAAAGACAAGCAACTCGTCACCAGCGAGTGGCAGAAGATCGAGACACAGATCGAAGGCGTCGCCGTCCGCGAAGTCCTCCACGTGCCCCGGGATCATGGCGTCATCACCGAGATCTTCCGGCCGGAATGGGATCCGACCGGTCTGCCGGTCATTCACATTTACCAGTCGCGTCTCTTCCCGGCCGCAATCGGCGCATGGAGCTGTCACGAGGAGGCGATCGACCGGCTCTTCGTGAATCAGGGCCACGTGAAGATCGTGCTCTACGACGGCCGCGAAGAGAGCTCTACGTTCCGGCGCGTCGTCGAGATGCATGCCGGCGATGCGCGGCCCTGCCTCGTCGTCGTTCCGCAGGGTGTCTGGCACGGCCTCCAGAACCTCGGACCCACCGATGCGCTCATCATCAACTGTCCGACGAAAGCGTACGACTACGAAGATCCCGATCACTATCGCCTGCCATACGACTCGGCGGAGATCCCGTACACCTGGATGGCGGACGCCGGGGCACGCCTCCGTTCCGACGCGCGGTAGCCTGAGCCCTACGACTCCGCGGCCGGTTGAAACTCTGCGAGCGGTCCGACGGACTTGCGCATCAGAAACTCGGAGTGACCGCGCACGAGATAGTCGCCGAGCTCGCCGACCAGGTGGTATCCGAGGCGTTCGTAGAGCTGGCGGGCGCGGGGATTGATCGACGACACGCAGAGAAAAGCATTCGGGAACTCGCGAAAGATGCGCTCTTCGGCGAATTGCACGAGCCGGGTTCCCAAACCGTCGCCGCGCGCCCCCGCTGCAACACAGACCAGCTGGATGTAGCCGACGAAGGCGCCTTGCAGCACGAGGCGGACGAAGCCACGTGGTTCGCCGGCGATCCGCGCAACCCAGACTTCGCCGGCCGGATCGGTCACGCGCGCCAGACATTGCGCGAAGGTCCGTCCGAAGAACGACCACGGATCGCTGGAGGCCATCATCCCGGCACAGGCGCGTGCCTCCGCGTCATTCGCCAGCCGTCCGAACTCGAGCGCTTCCATTCGGTGGCGAGTCTACGCGATGATAGGCGGATGAAAAACGCAGGACGTCCGCAGCCCGGCGAGTTTGCAACCTATTACCAGCGCTATGTCGACCTTGCCGGTGAAGACGACATCGTCGCGGCGCTGGACGCGCAGTCGCATGAGACGACGCGGCTGCTGCAGGGAGTCTCGGAACAGCAGGCCTCCTATCGCTACGCTCCCGACAAATGGAGCGTCAAGCAACTGCTGGGACATGTCATCGATGGCGAGCGCATCTTCGCCTATCGCGCGCTCTGCATCGCGCGCGGCGAGACGACGCCGCTTCCCGGATTCGAGCAGGAGCCGTACGTCGTCAACGGGGCCTTCGACGAGCGTCCGATTGCGGACCTGGTGGATGAACTGGCGACGGTGCGCCGCGCGAATGTGATCATGCTGCGCGCCCTGTCCGAGGAGGCGTGGCGCAGGATCGGGACGGCCAGCGACAACTCCATCTCGACGCGCGCTCTCGCATTCATCATGCTGGGCCACGAGCGGCACCACCTGCGCATCCTCCGCGAAAAGTACCTCGCCGACGTTACGTCACGTACCGCATGACCGCGACGTAGTGGCATGCACTGCCGCCGATTACACAGAGGTGCCAGATGCCGTGCATGTGGGCGACCTTCTTCGACAACGCGAAGAAGACGATGCCCGCCGTGTAGATCAGGCCTCCCGCAGCGATCCAGGCGATGCCGTTCGGAGGCATTGCCATCCGCAACGGCTGGATCGCCACGACCACCAGCCAGCCCATGAGGACGTAGAGCACGACGGAGATCACGCGGTAGCGTCCGGGCAGGAGGATGTCCTTCATGACGCCGGCGATGGCGAGCGTCCAGACGATCGCGAAGAGCCACCAGCCCCACGGACCGCGCAACGTGATCAGCGTGATCGGCGTATACGTGCCGGCGATGAGCAGGTAGATCGCGCAGTGATCGAAGACGTGGAAGAGCTGTTTCGGCTTGCCGCGCAACGAGTGATACAGCGTTGAGCTGACGTAGAGAAACGTCAGCATCAGACCGTAGACCGTGATCGCGGCGACCGTCGTCGAGTCGCGCCCGTTCGCGACGACCGCGCGAACCGCAAACCACGTCGCGATGATCGCCAGCACGCTGCCGACGACGTGGGTGATGCTGTTGAATCGTTCGCCTGTGTACATGTGGTGGAGTGCGGCGGCCGAAGCCGCCGCGGTCAGGTTGCAGTCAATGGTGACCTTCGAAGAGAGTGTGTGGCTGAGCCTTTGGCAACCAACACCGCCGGCCGTGCCGGCTAGAAGGGGACTTCGTCGTCGTCTTCGATCTCGGGTCCGCGGCCGGATGCTGCGCCGCCGCCCGTCGATTTCTTCGCGTATCCGCCGCCGCCTTCGTCGTCACCTTTCTTGTCGAGCATCTGCATCGTGTTGGCGATGATCTCGGTGCGGTACTTCTTCTGACCGCTCTCCTTGTCGTCCCAGCTGTCCGTGCGGATCGAGCCTTCGATGTAGACCAGCTTTCCTTTGCGGAGGTACTGGCCGCAGATCTCGGCGAGCTTGCCCCAGGCGACGATGTTGTGCCACTCCGTCCGTTCCTGCTTCTCTCCAGCCTTGTCGGTGAAGCGCTCGTCGGTGGCGAGCGAAAACTTCGCGACGCTCGTGCCGCTCGGAAGGGAACGGATCTCGGGATCTTTGCCGAGGCGTCCGACGAGAATGACCTTGTTTACGGTTCCTGCCATCTGGATTCTCCTGTTTGCGTGAAACTCGACCTGCGAGAGACGAGACTCTCGGGTCTTCGTGGGGCGGGGGTATTTTATGCGAGCGGAGCGATGCGGGGTGTTTTTCTACGGCGAGTAGAATTCGCGGCCGTGTCGTCTGGAATTCGTAGCGCCAGCGGCCCGCTGGCTGGACCGCCGCCGGCCCGGCGGCGAATGACCAGCGCGCCAGCGAGCCGCTGGCGATCCAGCCGACGAGCCGTCGGCGCTACGAGTCGTCGGCGCTACCTGGCACCCACGTTTATACTCCCGCGCCTATGCCTTATGAACCCAAACTGATCGAAGAGAAATGGCAGCACGCCTGGGCGGACGCGAAGGTCGCGGAAGTCGACGTGAACGCTCCCGGCGAGAAGTTCTACATGCTGAATATGTTTCCGTACCCCTCCGGCGACCTTCACGTCGGACACGGACGGAACTACATCCTCGGCGATGCGCTGTATCGGTACTTCCGGATGCAGGGAAAGGCGGCGCTCAATCCGATGGGATGGGACGCCTTCGGCCTGCCGGCCGAGAACGCGGCCATCAAGCGCGGCATCCATCCGCGGCAGTGGACCGTCTCCAACATCGAGCGCGAGAAGAAGCAGTTCCTCCGCTGGGGCATCCTCTACGACTGGTCGAAGGAGCTGGCCTCGTGCGATCCGGGCTACTACCGCTGGAACCAGTGGCTGTTCCTCAAGCTGTACGAGCGTGGTCTTGCGTACCGCGCGAAGGCGCCGGTGAACTGGTGCCCGTCCGACCAGACCGTGCTGGCGAACGAGCAGGTCGTGGACGGTCGCTGTGAGCGTTGCAGCACGGTCGTCGTGCAGCGCGATCTCGAGCAGTGGTTCCTGAAGATCACCGACTACGCCGACCGGCTCGACGCAGGCCTCGACACCCTCGAGCACTGGCCGGAAAAAGTGAAGTTGATGCAGCGCAACTGGATCGGACGCTCCGTCGGCGCCGACGTCGAATTCACCGTCGACGCCCTCGGCAAGGCGATCCGGATCTTCACGACGCGTCCCGACACGATCTTCGGCGCGACGTTCATGGTGCTCGCGCCCGAGCATCCGGATGTGGTGACGCTCCTTACCGATCATCCGGATCGTGCGGAGATCGAGCAGTGGATCGCCGGTGTGCGCAACCAGTCGAACCTGGAGCGGCAGGAAGCAGGCAAAGAAGGGCGCTTCACAGGAAAGACCGCCACGAACCCGTTCACGAACGAACCGATCCCGATCTGGCTCGGCAACTTCGTGCTGATGCAATACGGCACCGGCGCGATCATGGCCGTCCCTGGTCACGATCAGCGCGACTTCGAGTTCGCGAAGCAGTACGACCTGCCCATTCGCATCGTCGTGCGCTCATCGTACGCGGACGCACCATCCGCCGCGGATCTGACGGAGGCGTTCGCGGTGAAGGACGAATCCGCGGTCGCGGTCGACTCCGGGCTCATCTCCGAGCTCCCGACGCCCCAGGCCATCGATCGCATCATCGAGGAGATCGAGCGTCTCGGGATCGGAAAGAAGATGGTCCGGTACCGTCTGCGCGACTGGCTCATCTCGCGGCAGCGCTATTGGGGCACGCCGATCCCGATGATCTACTGCGAGCGCGACGGCATCGTGCCGGTCCCGGAATCGCAGCTTCCCGTCGAACTGCCTCTCGACGTGCCGTTCACCGGACGGGAAGGAAATCCGCTGGCGAAGGACGAGCGTTTCGTCAACACGACCTGTCCCCGCTGCGGCGGCGCGGCGCGCCGTGAGACCGACACGATGGACACGTTCGTCGATTCGTCGTGGTACTACGCGCGCTTCATCTCCGCGCACGATGACACCAGGATCGTCGACACGGCGCTGGCCAATCGCTGGCTCCCGGTCGACCAGTACATCGGCGGTATCGAGCACGCCATCCTGCATCTGCTCTACGCGCGGTTCATCTGCCGCACGCTGTACGACATGGGTCTGGTCAGCTTCGAGGAGCCGTTCACGCGCCTCTTCAATCAGGGGATGATCACGAAAGAGGGCTACCGCGACGCCGAGGTGGGGACGTGGGTGGCGATTGCGGACGTGAAGTGGGTGGATGGAAACCCGGTTCACAAGGACACCGGCAAGGCGCTGCTCGCGGAGACGAGCAAGATGTCGAAGTCGCACTTCAACGTCGTGCCGCCGGACGAACTGATCGACAGGTATGGCGCCGACACGGAACGCGTCTACACGCTGTTCATCGCGCCGCCGGAGAAGGAAGCGGCATGGTCCGACGATGGCGTCGTCGGCGCGTACCGCTTCCTGGGCCGGGTATGGCACATGGGTGAGCAGATCCTTGCGATGAGCGGCGGGGGAGTGGGACGTGGGGCGGTGGTCACGCGCAAGACCCATCAGACCATCGAAGCGGTCACGCGCAGATTCGATCGATTCGAGTTCAACACCGCAATTTCCGGCCTGATGGAGCTGTCGAACGCGATCGGCGAGGCCCTTTCATCGGGGGACGTGGATGCGGCCACCCTGCGCGACTCCTACACGACGCTGCTCAAACTCCTCCATCCGTTCGCGCCGCACATCACGGAGGAGCTGTGGATGATGCTCGGCAACGAAGGCTTCATCCTTACGTCGCCATGGCCAAAAGCAGATCCGGCGCTGATGGTCGAGGACGTCGTGACGATCGTGGTGCAGGTCAACGGAAAGCTGCGCGGCCAGGTGGAGGTCCCGAACCCGCCGGAAAAGGATGTCGTACTCGCAGCGGTTCGCGCCAACGAGAAGGTCCGGCAGTGGATCGCCGGCAAGGAGTTGGTGAAAGAGGTCTACGTACCCGGAAAGCTGGTGAACATCGTGGTGAAGGGCTGAAGTGAGTAGCGCCGGCGGCTCGCTGGCGTCGTCACTCGCCGCCGAGCTGGCAGCGGTCCAGCCAGCGGGCCGCTGACGCTACGCCCGCCGTGTTACCTTTCTCCCGATGAAACGCCTCGTCCTCCTGCTCCTGCCGCTCCTCGCGTCGTGCGGGTACGGCCTCGTCGGCAACTCGAACAATCTGCTCGCGCCGACGGTCCATACCGTCGAGGTCCCGGCCTTCGTCAATCGGACGACGCGCGTCGAGCTCGAGCAGCGTGTGACGCAGGCCGTCGCCTCGGAGTTCGTCTCGCGCGGGCGGTTGAAACTGGTGAACTCGCCCGCTGCTGCGGACGTCATCCTGCACGGCTCCATCGACTCGTTCGGAATCTTTCCCGTCGCCTTCAACGCGCAGGGACGGGCGACGCAGTATCAGATCTCGATCACCGCGAAAATCGAGCTCGTCGACCATCGCGCCGAAGACAAGGTGCTCTGGAAGAACGACCAGTACCGGTTCACGGAGAACTATCAGGTCAACACCGAGTCGACGGACGCCTTCGACCAGGAGACGCGTGCCATCAACGAGATCGCCGTACGCTTCGCAGAATCGCTGGTAACAAACCTGCTGGAAGGATTCTGATCCGCGTAAGCCGCGTAAGCCGCGTAAGCCGCGTAAGCCGCGTAAGCCGCGTAAGCCGTGTAAGCCGCGTAGCGCCAGCGGCCCGCTGGCTGGCCCGCCGCCGGCCCGGCGGCGCTACGCGAGAACCTACTTCCCCTTGATCTTCGCGCGCTCCTCATCCTGCCGGTCGCGCAGAAACGTCGAGACGATGAGGTAGAGCGCCGCTGCCACGGCGGCCACGTAGCCGAGCATGGCGATGCCGGGGTAGCCGGCGATCCGGAAGCCGCCGTCGAGGCGCATCATCATCGAGGACGCGACCAGGAGCGCGGCGATGACCACACCGACCGTGATGCGGTTCGCGATCTTGTGCATCCCTGCCAGGAACTGTTCCGCCTGCATGAGCTTGAGGCTGAACGAGAGTTTGCCGGCCGCCGTCTGGTCGATGATCTCGCGGGCGCGATGCGGGAAATCGAGCGCGAGCTGGTTCAGGTCGAGCAGCGCTCCGTAGAAGTTGCGGGGCGCGAACTTTTGCGCGAGCTTCTGCCCCATCAGCCGTTCGGCATAGTCGCGGATCACGGTGTGCGGGTCGTAGTCGGGGTCGAGACGCCGCGTGACGCCGTCGAGGTGCAGCAGCGTCTTCGCCAGCATGGCCAGCTCCGCCGGCGCTTTCAACTCGTTGTTGTTCGCGATTCCGATGACATTGAAGATCAGCTGCCCGACGTTGATCTTCCGGACGTCGACGTCGTGGAAGGTGGCCACGAGTGACGAGATCTCCCGCACGAACCGTGTCGGCTCGAATCCCTCCCGCACCTCGCACACGCGCACGCAGGCATCCGCGACTTCTGCCCCGCGGTTCGAGGAGACCGCCAGCAACAGCTTGATCACCTCATCCTGAAACTCGTGGCTGATCCTGCTCACCATCCCGAAGTCGAGCAGCACCACCTCGGCTTTGTTGTCCTCGAGATCGCGGACGAAGAGGTTTCCGGGATGCGGATCGGAGTGCCAGATCCCGTCGACGCAGATCTGTTTGAGGTAGGCCCGCGTCAGCGCGGCCGCCAGCTCGGCGTAGTTGTGGTCGATGATCTGCAGCGGCGTCAGTTTGGAGACCTTCCGCCCGCGGATGTGCTCCGTGGTCAGCACCCGCGACGTGGTCATGTCGTGGATGACGGTGGGGATGTAGATCTCCGGGAACTCCGCCAGGTTGTGCCGGAGCACCTCGGTGTTGCGCGCCTCCTGCTCGTAGTTGAGCTCGGCCATCAGCGTCAGGCGCGCCTGCTCGATCGAGCCGACCAGGTTCATCTTGCGTCCGAGGTCGCTGTGCTGCTCGATCGTTGAGGCGATGTCGGTGAAGACTTCGAGATCTTTCCGCACCTGCTCGCGTACGTTCGGACGCTGCACCTTGACGACGACCTCGCGCCCGTCGCGGAGGACGGCGCGGTGTACTTGTCCGAGGGAGGCGGCTGCGAGAGGCTTCGACTCGAAGGACTCGAAGGCTTTGGAGATGCGTACCTTCAGCTCTTCCTCGACGATCCGCTCGACCTCGGCGAACGAGAAGGGCTCGACGTTATCCTGAAGACCCTCGAGCGCCACGATGTACTCGGGCGGCACGATGTCGGGGCGGGTGGAGAGGACCTGGCCGAACTTCACGTAGGTCGGTCCCATGGACTTCAGGGCCGCGGCAAAGGCTTCCGCCCTCCGCGCCACGTCCGGTTCCATGACCACCGCCGGGTCCTCGGTCATGAGAATATCGTCGGTTTCGAACGAAAGACGGAAGTCTTTGCGTCCATATTTTGTAAAGAGAACGAGCAGATCGCGGTAGGCGCCGATATTTCGAGTCTTCAGCATTCTGCAGCGGAGTTTGCACGGGGCTTGCCGACTCTGCCCCAAGGGCCCCGTGCTACGATTACGACCCATTCCAACGAGGAGCTTTTCAGATGCCGATTCACAGAACTCTCTTTACCTCTGAGTCCGTCACCGAGGGTCACCCGGACAAGATTGCGGACCAGATCTCGGACGCGATTCTCGATGCCGTGCTGGCTGAGGATCCGACCGGGCGTGTGGCGTGTGAAACGCTCGTCACGACCGGTCTGGCCATGATCTCCGGCGAGATCACGACCAAGACCTACGTCGATTTCCCCTCGATCGTCCGCAGCACGATCAAGGAGATCGGCTACACCCGCGCCAAGTACGGTTTCGACAGCGAGACCTGCGCCGTCATCTCTTCGATCGACCCGCAGTCGCCCGACATCGCCCAGGGCGTGGACACGGGCGGGGCAGGGGATCAGGGCCTCATGTTCGGGTTTGCCTGCCGTGAGACGCCGGAGCTGATGCCGTTGCCGATCATGCTCGCGCACAAACTGGCCCGGCGCCTGGCCGAGGTGCGCAAGACGAACGACCTCGACTTCCTCCGTCCCGACGGCAAGTCGCAGGTGACGATCGAGTACGAGGGAAAGCGTCCCGTGCGGGCCGCGGCCATCGTCATCTCGACGCAGCATTCGCCGAGCATCGGCCACGGCGACCTCAGTGACGCCATCATCGAGAAGATCATCAAGCCGGTGGTTCCTCCCGAGCTGCTCGACGACCGGACGAAGTTTCACATCAATCCGACCGGCCGCTTCGTGACCGGCGGACCGCAGGGTGACACCGGTCTGACCGGCCGCAAGATCATCGTCGACACGTATGGCGGTCGCGGCCGTCACGGCGGTGGCGCGTTCTCGGGGAAGGACCCCACGAAGGTCGATCGCTCGGCCTGCTACATGGCGCGCTACATCGCCAAGAACATCGTGGCCTCGGGGCTGGCGGACGAAGTGGAAGTGCAGCTGGCATATGCGATCGGTGTGGCCGACCCGGTGTCGGTGTACGTCGACACGTTCGGAACGGAGAAGATCTCGCAGGAGCGGATCGTGGAGCTGGTGCGGGAGAACTTCGTGATGACGCCGCGGGGGATCATCGAGTCGCTGAAACTGCGCCGTCCGATCTTCAAGAAGACGGCCGCGTACGGCCACTTCGGCCGGACGGAGCCGGAGTTCACATGGGAAGCGACGGACAAGGCAGAGACGCTGCGCCGTGCAGCGGGAGTGGCAGAAGAAGTTACGGCATAAGCACAAAACAAAAAAGGTAGTGTGGCGCCGGCGGCCCCGCCGGCGCTTTTTTTTGTCTCTGCGTGAGTCCCTGCTGCCGGCTCACCCCCCCGCCCCGCCGAGCCGCGCAGCCAATCAGGAACTGGTTCGCCAACGTGTGTGCGGATGCATGCACCACGTCGCACTTGATGATGGCGACGCACCAGTGATAGTCTGGCATTCAATCCATAAACATTGCAGTCCGTTTGTAAGACTCGTATCACGCGGAGGTCCTCGTGCTGAACAGGGGTTTTTCGGCAGTGGGGAGGGGATGGGGCGTGGCGGCAGCGTTTCTTGTCCTGGCAGGGCCGGCCGCCGCCGTCGCTGCTACGGCACTCTTCCCGAAGCCGCTGCATCTCGTGCGGCGCATTGAGGATTCCCTTTCCGCAAAGCCGGCGACGGTCGAGGAATTCTGCGCGGGAAACCGCGTCGTGAGTGTGCGCGGACCGAGAGTCGTCATCGTCGACTACGACGCGCAACAAGTCACCGAGATCGATCACGCGGCGCGGACATGGAGCATGACGTCGTTTCCCGACATTGCGCATTCTCGTGCGGAACTGTCGGCGCGCCTTGGCAATCGCACCGAACGACGGATCGCAAGACTGACGGCGCTCGGTCGCCAGGGATTGGGTGGTGTCGACCACTTCGTGGCCAGTGAAGCGCATCGTCGCCTCGACGTCGCATTCGATCGGCATGTGCTCCTCTCGCGCGCCGCAGCGGAGGTCTTGATGGGCGCTGCGTATCCGGAGGCAAAGGGAGAGGAGGACGACGACATCCTCGGTGCGGCACATGGCGATGGCGATCGCGTTTCCGCAATGTCCGCAGCTCAGGCGGACGACGGTTCGTACGCTTTGCTCGTCGAGCGCACCCTTGCGATCGATGAGGGAGGGACGCGACTCGTGTCGAAGAACAGCGTGACCCGTATCGGCGATGAGCTCCCTCCGTCGGACCTCATGCTGATCGATCCCGGATCGAAGCGGGTCGAGTCACGGCTGACGGGACTTGCGCGCGCGCTGCGCGAGGCCGATTCGCTCCCCTCGAAGCACTGAAGGACGCACCCTGATGATGCGCAAAGGCGGAAGAGTCGTCGCGTTTGCGGCGATCGTCTGCCTGATTGGCGTTGTTGGGTTCGCAGGGGAGATCGACAGGAAGGATCTGCTGATCGCCGGTCTGACGCTCGAGGTGGACTTGACCCCGGTCGTAGCCGGCATCGGCGTTGCCGCAAGCGTGCAGACACGGTTCGGCGGGAAGACCAACGAAAGTGCGCCGCCGGATCAGGGGATGACCGCGATCGGTGACCTGAGTGGGCCGGGCATCGAGAGCCCCATTCGCTTAATCACGAAGCCGGGCTACGCTTTCCAGCTGCCGGCGCTCTACCAGACGGGCGACTACGTCCTTCGGAACATCCGGCTGATCGGTCCGGAAGGCAACGTGCTGCAGACCGCAGTTCCTTCATTTGCAAACATCACGATCACGCAGGTCCTCGATACGAAGGTCAGTGTGCATCAGCTAACGCCGGAGGATCTCCGGGCGCGCGGAATCACAGTCGACGCCAACAACTACGACGTTTTTGAATATACCTTCATCTTTGCGATCCATGGCGAGGCCGTGTCGGTGCCATACCCCGTCCTCATCGACAAGAGAACGCACGAGGTCGTGAAGGCGCCCACTGTCGATCCGTATCAGCTGCCGTCACTGCCTGCTCACCAGACCCCGCCGCGTTTCCAACCGCCGCAGACGTATCCATTCCCGCTGAATTCGTTTGTCCCCGGCGATCCAACGCTTCCGCAATCGAGCGAAGACAGCGCACCGCATCGGATCGTGTCTGCAATCCCTGCGGCGATCGTCATCCCTTCAGGCTTCGGAGTTCTGCATCAGTTCCAGGAGGGGGCGAGCCATAGCAACGCAGCCCCGGTTCGTCAGTTCATCCACGGAGGAATGGGGATGGACGATCCCATCGAGGTGGTCACGCCGGGCGCGCGTGTTTTCCCGGTGTTCGACGAGGCGGGCGCCGGAAATCTTCAGGCGATCATTGGAGAGGATGGCCACCTCATCGCGCGCGTCGTGACCGGCGATCCTTATGGCGAAGAGCAGCGGACCATTAGCGGGCCAACGATCGATGAGGTTAAGCTGACGGCGAAGAAAGACCCGACCGGAGCTCTGACGGAAGTCCGCGTAACGATGCACAGCACGGAACCACTGGAGGCCACCACCCTCGTCGCGGGTACGCGGCTGGCGTCGGTCACTGCGGACGGGACGCTGGTCCGAATATCTCCCGTCCCGCCCACGCAACCCAACCCATACACCGTGGCGTGGACGCTGCCGTCTGCGGAGTGGGCGTCGCTGATCGCAGGAGCGAAAACGGCGTCGGTCTCGATCGCGGCAACATCGTCGCTACGTTCGACGACCTACGGCCCGACGGTCGCACTGCAGCCGGCCCAGCCGAGCGCGAACGGATTCTCGACCTCGACGCTGCCGATCGAGGTCCGCGAGTCACTCGCCGCCGCGCAAATCCAGTTCGCCAGCACTGGCACGGACACGGCCTACTCCATCCCAACCCTCACGACCCTCGGCACCGCCCAGAGCGACGCAACCGCAACACTGATCATGTCCCCATTCCAGGCACTGCCCTTCACGGAGCCCGTGACCGGCCTCGTAAACGCCCGCAACCGCTGGTACGACGCCGGCACGGGATCGTGGGTCTCACCGGATCCAATGGGGTACATCGACAGCTCGAACCTCTACGCGTTCGCGGGTGGGGATCCGGTAGATCGAAGAGACCCGGCTGGCCTCTATCAGCTCGACTTCCACTATTACGCGATCTACTTTCTGGCTCGTGCGGCCGGCATGGAGTTCGGAGGAGCTTCCGATATCGCCTGGGCATCGCAATTCGTTGACAACGCGCCGCAAAGTGATCCGATCTTGAACAGCGTAAATGGTCATGCAGAAAACGTTCGTCTTCTGCACTTTCTTGCTCCGCCCGGACAGTTGGTGACCCGTAACAACCCCCTTGTTCAGAAGGTA
Organism: Thermoanaerobaculia bacterium; assembly: GCA_038244715.1. Classification (GTDB taxonomy): domain Bacteria; phylum Acidobacteriota; class Thermoanaerobaculia; order Gp7-AA8; family Gp7-AA8; genus JADGNZ01. Next base: position 1,867 of record JBBRTE010000008.1, on the reverse strand, counting down.
GTAGACGATGCTTCATTGACTGGGAATCCGATTCGATTCGGTATCACTCTCCACACACTCGCGGACAGCTATTCTCATGAAGGGTTCGTTGCAGGATGGGATGCTCGTAACCTCCGTTCAGGGCCGATGTCGAAGATGGCGACCGCCGCACACGTCATAGCGGCGCAGAACGGTATTGCCCTTCCCCTTGAGCTTCCCGGGCATGCTGGTGAAGATGAGCGCGGTGAGGCCAATGACAAGCCGTTCAACGACGTGGAGAAGGCAATCGACGCATCTCGGCAGATCTTCATCCGGCTTTCGTCATTCGCTGCGATCTACTACGGCACCCCGATGCCCGGAAAACGCTTCGAAGAGATTGAGTCAACGCTTCGTCGTCTCTTCACAACCACTGGTGACACGGTGCGTCGCGTAAGCGTGTGGCAAGTAGAGATCGCGCGAACGTTCGAAGCGACAGTTTACAGACCTGAGGAGCGCAATGGTTTGCGCCGCTCGTTTACTCCGTTGCTGATGGATCAGCTGCGCCGAGCGCAGGCGGCGAGCCGGTGAGGCGATCAGTTGCCGCTGCCTTGTGTGTCTACTATCTGTTGCTTGGTTTGTATCAGCTCACGTTCCTAGTAGAAGCGACGTACATCATCTTCGTCGCAATCGGCTCATTTGCAACGGGGTTCGTCATCATGATCAGTAGTCTCAGCCCAACACAAGGAAAGAAGGTCGCCGCGGCCGCCGCTCTCGGAGAGGGAATCGGATTCGTCTGGTCGTGCATAGGGTGGTCAGCTGGGAACGACGGAGCAGCACTTTACTGGCTGGTCGTCGTGGGTGCATTTGTGTTCGTTCCGGTGGTGACGCTGATCGCGGTCGCTTTAGCTGAAGTGATGGCCCGGCGGCGGCTTAACAGAGCCGGATGAACAACGCCCGACTCTCTACAATCCGTAGGCGAACTTGCTGCGATCTTCGACGTCCTACGAATGTAGGATCAATACTAGCAGGCTTTTTGAAAAAGGGCGGTTCCTGGTTTGAGCGATATCGAGACATTCTTCCGGCACTTTCAACCCGCATGAATGCTCACCTCTCTTCGTGCCGTCATGCCGGATGGCCTGCACTACTATACGAATGATGACTTTTTCAGCAGCCTGCTACTAGAATCAACTTTATTGGCGTGTTCGACGTCGTTGGTTCATTCGGTATACCTGGGAACAAAGAAGACATCGGATTCGACCTGAGCAGGCCAAAGAACACCAAGGCGATCCGTCAGGCGACAGCGATGGGTGAGAATCGATTCTTCTTCCCCCCTTACTTCGATGCTGGACGCTCCAGAACGAGGGCCGGCAAATGTGAAGGAGGTTGGGTTGCGCGGCGTTCATTCGGATGTTGGCGGCGGTTACGAGGACATTGACGACCTGGCACATGGCCCTCTCAACTGGATGTGGAGCGAGGCGGTGGCGTCTGGGGTGCCTTTCAATCCTCTGATCGCTCGCGATCTTCGAGTCAATCCGAACGCGATCTCGCACTACTCGGCCGGTGCGTGGGAGGAGTACCTCGACATCATGTACCGCGAACTCGGCTGGCGATACGTGAGGAAGATCTACTACCAAGACCAATGAGATCGCGTTCGTTATCCTTTTGCATGCTGGTTGCTGTGTTGGTCGCATCGTGTGAAACAGATCAGCGACCGGAGTACTCGATGGTTCTTTTGAATACCGGCCCACTGGAGGTCAACGACGTTGCAGTTACTAATCAGTCGCGAACATAGGCTACAGACGCAGCTCTAAAGAAGGATCGCACGAGAGCAGGGCGGCGGCGGATGTTGGCGAGGTCGAGGTGAACGCGTTTGTGAAGAGACTCGTTCGCTTTGAGTGGTTCCTTGCTG
>JBBRTE010000007.1:0-220415 GCA_038244715.1 Thermoanaerobaculia bacterium | reverse complement strand
TGATCGTCGGCGTGGCTGGGTTGGCGTTGATGGTGACGTTCGACGTGTTCGTCGCCGAGCAGCCCGAAGCGTTGGTCACAACCAGGGTCAGGCCGACCGTGCCGGAAGCGCCGGCCGTGTAGGTGATGGTCTGGATGTTCGCAGCCGAGGTGATCGTGCCGTTGGTGATCGACCATGCGTAGGTCGTGGCTCCGGCCGGACCGTCGGCGGAGTTACCGGTGGAGTTGGCGCAGACCTGAGCCGGGGTGGGCGTGATGGTCGGCGTGGCCGGGTTGGGGTTGATGGTGATGTTGCTCGAGCCCGAGACGATGCAGCCATTGGGCGCCGTGACCGTGAGGTTCAGAGCAACCGTGCCTGATACACCAGCCGTGTAGGTGATGTTCTGGGTGTTGGTGGCTGACGTGATCGTGCCGTTGGCAATGCCCCACGAGTAGGTGGTCATGCCAGCGGGGCCGGAGGCCGTGTTGCCTGTGGAGCTCGCGCAGACCTGCGCCGGTGTGGGCGTAATCGTCGCGACGGTAGTGCTGCAATCCACGTTGTTGAAGCAGGCGGTGGCGTCACTGAGCGTCGGCGTGACGGCGCTATTCGTCGTGGCGAAGAACGCTTTGTATTCGAGGAACCGGAAATTGTAGAACTGCGGCTGGAGCTGAACCGGTGAAGTGGTGAAGAAGGTTCCTGCCGTGCCATCCGGCCCGACGAAGCTGAACGGGCCGTTCGGGTTGTTCGATGCCCCAATCTGGAACTTGAGGGATGTGTTCGCCGGTGTCGTGGCGTTCCACGACAACGTCGACCAGATCGGGGTGATGCCGCCGGACGGGTTGGCATCCTTCGGCGAAGAGACGAGGTTGCCGCTCGCCACGTATCCGGTTTGCATGTAGGTTTTGAAGTTGAAGTCTCTGGTCGCATCGGCGGACCAAGTCCCACCGCTATCGGCCGACAGAACTCGCGAGCCGCCGGCGTAAGAGCTCGGCGAGGCTCGAATCCAGAAATAGCCGCTCCCCAAAGGTGGGGACACAGGACGCAGGACAAGAGCGTATTGCGTTCCGGAGGTCAGAGTGGCCGGCGCGCCAAAGGTGGCCGTAAAAAGAGTGGTCGCGCCGCTCGCGAAGGCAGAGCCAGGGACCGTCGCAGTGGCCAGGTCGGCGCCGGTGGGTAGTCCAGCCGTCGTGGCGCGAAGTGAAAGCGTGAGATTCGGGGGAGTTGCTCCGCAACCGTTGCAAAAGAGTTGGATATCCGCTTTGACGATCTGGCCATTCACCGTCGCAGTGAAGGTCTGGCCGGTCCAATTGGGAGTGCCAAAGCCCGTACCGGTGGTCGTACCAGCGGTGTTTTGCTGATCGATAGACGGCGCGTTCGACAAGGTGACATCGCCGGGACTAGTGCTGAGGTCCAGGTTGGTGGCAATACCAGTCAGGAAATCGGTTTGGGTCGTGTCAGTAATGCAGGCGCTGGCCGGTGCCGCGGTCAGCGAAAAGTTCTGCGTAGTCGTACCGCCGTCGGTCACAATGATTGATAAGGCGGAAGCGGAGCTGAAACCCGGCTTGCTTGCCGTCACGGTCGGATAGGTTCCGGCGGGGATGCTGGTGAATGCGTAGTTGCCCGAACCGTCTGTGGTCGTCGAGCGCGCACCGAGGTTGACCGTCGCGCCGGGGATGGGAGCGCCACCTGGGTTGACCGTCACCGTGCCCGAAACCGTACCACCCGCTCCGACGGGCGTGCAGCCGGGGAACGGTGTGATCGAGCCGAACTTGGTCAGCCAGCGATGATCGAAGGTCTGGTCGGCTGGATTGGCATACTCACTCGTGTACCAGAACGTGCAGCCGTCGGGGTCGAGCGTCATCGAACTGTAGTCGCCCCAGCGGTTGATGCCGGTCTGCGAAGCCGTCCCGGTAAAGAAGTTCTGCTCGGTCTGGCTGAACGTGTTGATGGGATCAGCAGCCAGGCGCCCGGCGTACCTAATGGAAGCAAACGTATCCACGCACGTGGGGCAGAGAATCGCAGGAGCGGGAGGGGCGACAACGGCAGGCACAAGCACCTCGTTGACAGCGCTTGCCACGCTATAGCCCATAGCCATGTTGCCGGCGCGGTCCAGCGCAACACTGGGCATGAAGCGGTTGGTGATGTTCGCACCGTCCGGATCCCAGGTCGCCGCCTGCACGAGATTGGCCGCGACGGTGCCACCCGTGACGTTCGCCTGATACCAGCGAGGGGCCGCCACGCCACTCGTGTTCACGCGGCGCACCGTATGCGGAATCCAAAGCGACTCGGTACCACCGAAGTTCGTGTACTGGTTCTGGACCATGGCCCGGATCTGAAGGACGTCGAGCAGCATGGCCGTGCCGGGTTGCCCGGCGTTCTGAACGTTGGCGTTCGGCCAGCTCGTCAGGGCGATGGGTATGTCAGGACCGGTGAACGTCGACTGCGAGAGGATGTTCCAGTCGACGTGGAACTTGTAGACAGCCAGCGCGTTCAGAAACAGCTGGGTGGAGGTGAAGAGATTCGGACGTCCCGGAGGCGGCGTGCCCGTCTGGAGGCGCGCGTTGCTCGGCATGACCGCGAAGTCACCACCGGGGATATTGAAGGTGACTACCTTGACGGTCGGGCTCCCCGCATACATCTGCGCCTTGTTGAAGGCCCAGACGCGGGCCGTCTGAAAGGACGAGCCGGCGCCGAAGGAGAACATGTTCGCCGACATGTAGAAGCCGTCGGGCCAGACACCGAACTTCGGGTAGTCGTTGAGAGCATCCGTGATTTGGATCGAGTAGAAGTTCCACCCGCCGGACACTGGATCGCCCGTCATCGAAACCGCGAAACACTGAAACGCGGGAGCGACGACGTTGACGCCGGCTGTCGCAAAGGCGAAGTCCGAGATCATCCAGCGATCCTCGAACGTGTCGTACAGGACGACCGGATCACCGAAGTTGTTCGTGTCGCAAAGGTTGCCGAAGGCGCCCTGGCTCATGAAGGTGTTGAAGGTGAAGGCCGCCTGCTGAAACCCGTCGGACTTCCGAAAAACGCCGATGGAGGTGTTGACCGTCTGAATGTAGTTGTTTGGGCCAACGTCGCCATTCGTATCGGGAGGACTCCCGGCGCCAAAGTTGAAACGGTCCAGACCTTCGAAAACGGCGATCGGCGGCGGGGCAGGGGCCGAAGGCGTTGGCGTCACGTTCGGAATCTCCGGCGTTGGGGGATTAACCACTCCCTGGATCGTGACGGGGTGGAATGCGGGCTCCGGGAGCTCGGCGCGCTCCTGCTGGATCGGCTTGGTCTGCGGCAACGACCGCAGATCGAAATGCCGGCTTTCTGCGCGCTTCAACTGCATCTCGATCGGCGGTCCGAATGCGATCGGACCCGGCTTCGTCACCGTCCCGTCAGGAGAGCTTTGTTTCTTATCGCGAGGGATGCCGGTCGCGCGAATCGCGTTGCCCGGCGCCGCCGTCATATCGATCGTCGTCTTGTTCGAAGTCTTGTGCGCCTTTTTCTTCTTCGTCGTGGCGGCGCCGGACGTGGTTGTGAACGCGAGAATCAGCAGCAGTGCGGTGAGCGTACGTTTCATGTCGACAATCCTTTGAGAATGAGTTCGCTGATGGCAACGACCGATTGAGGTTTATTCAGGAGAGAGATTTTTGCGGTGCTGGCCATCTGCGCCAGATCGTTCGAACCGTATCCGGTCACGACGATCACCGACGCATCAGGCTGCAGTAGTGAGATGGAATTGAGCAGTGCGGAATCCTTGAGATGGACGCCGCCGGTGAGATACGGATCGACGAGTACGACGCCGTAGTCACTCGCGCGCATGAGGTCTTCGGCCGTGGCCGCCTCCAGCGCCACATCGACATCACATCCCTGTCCGAGCAGGTACTGACGAAGCGAGCCGGAGATCAGCTCGTCGTCATCGATCAGCAGAATCCTCTGCCGCTCGCAGGATGGAGTCGTGGCGTTCATGAATGGGGGAAGGGAACCGAGGCGCACATCATCCCCGCGTTGAGACACGTCGTGAATCGGCAATGCGACGATCTTCATCGGATTATTTACCTACAATCAGTAGGTAAATTGCCTATATCGCGGGCAGCAGATTGTGGTCGATCGCGTAGCGCACCAGCTCCGCGTTGTTCCTCAACCCCATCTTCTGCAGCAACCGCGCTCGGTGGGTAGCCACCGTCTTCACGCTGACGTTCAGCTCCGCGGCGATGTCCCGCGGAGGCTTGCCCGCGGCGATGAGACAGAGCACCTGGAACTCCCGATCACTCAATCCCTGATGGCCACCCTGGCCGGGGCCCATCATTCCGAAGGCGAGCGTTTCCGCGAGCTCCGGCGTCAGGAAGCGCTCTCCGTTGGCGAGCTTCCGGATCGCGGTGACGAGATGTTCCCGGGCCGTGCTCTTGCTGACATAACCGGCGGCACCCGCCTTCAGCGCGCGTGCCGCATACGACGCTTCGCCATGCATGCTCAGGATCAGGACGGGAACGTCCGCGGCGACCGTGCGCAACTGGGCGAGGACGTCGAGACCAGGGCGATCGGGAAGATTCAGATCGAGGATGACGACATCCCACTTGCCTCCCCGCGCCCGGTCGATCGTTTCGGCGCCGGTACGCGCTTCGGCACCGACGACGATATCGCTCGTTTCGGAGACGATCTGCTTCACGCCTTCGCGGACGATGTCGTGATCATCGGCAATGAGTACTTTGATCATGTGGTGCAGGGTAACGGAATCCGGACGGAGACGATCGTACCGCGACTGGCCACCCCTTCGATGTGGACGATTCCTCCAGCCATCGCGGCACGCTCGCGGATCCCAATCAATCCGAGGGAGAGGCGATCATTCGTCTCTTCGGCCGTGATGCCGCGCCCGTCGTCGCGAATCTCGAGCAGCAACTCCTCGGGGCGCTGGCGGAGGCGCAACTCGACGCGGGTGGCGTGGGCGTGCCGGGCCACGTTCGTCAAGGCCTCCTGCACGATCCGGTAGATCGCGGTCGCGGCCGCACCTTTCAGATGCGTCACGACGTCGTCGAGTGAGAGCTCGCATTCAATGCCCGTGCGCTGCTCGAACCGCGACGCTTCGGCCTCGATCGCGGCAGGCAGACCGAGGTCGTCGAGGATGCTCGGGCGAAGCTCGGAGGAGATGCGCTGAACGGCACTCACGGTCTCGTCGAGCGTGCTCAGGATCCGATTGCGAAGGGGATTGCCGGCCGCAGACGGGGGCGTCATCGCCAGCAGTCCGCCGACATCCATCTTCAGGGCCGTCAGCGACTGTCCGAGGTCGTCGTGCAGCTCGCGGGCGATACGGGTGCGCTCCTCTTCCTGCACGCGCAACAGGCGATCGGAGAGCGCCTTCAGCTCGCGCTCCCCTTCCTGCAGCCGCCGCTCCGATTCCAGACGGCGCGTGACCATGGCATTAAACGTCCGCGCCAGTTGCGCAATCTCGCGCGGCCCCGCCTCCGTCACGTTCACAAAGGCGCCGGTCGACGCAGTCTCGGCCGCGCGAGAGAGCGCCGCGACGGGACGCTCGACCGCGCGCGATAACAGAAAGGCGACCGCAATCACGACGATGACGATGACCGCACCACCGGTGGCGCCCCGCACGAACATCTGCCGCACCGGCTTCATCACCGTCGTGGTGGGAATGCCGACGTAGATCTGCCAGCCGAGCTCCGGCACCGCGCTGAATCCGTACTGCCGCGTGACGCCGTCGACGCCGACGGCCTCGGCCATCCCGTCTCCGCGTTTCAGCAGGAGCTGCGCGATGCCGGCGCCGCGGACGTTGCGTCCGGTCCATTCACGCGGACTCGACGAACGAGCCACAATCGTGCCGTTGCGATCGAGGATCGTCATGACCGCATCGGGCGGAAGCGATGCCCCAAAGCTCTCCGGAAGCTGCACGAGAACGAGAGTGCCACGCGGGACACCGTTGCCGTCCTGAATCGGCATCGACAACAGCGACACCCACCGTCCCGCCAGCGGATGGATCACCGGCGTCATGACGCGCAGTGAGCCGTCGTGAAGTGCGTTGACAATCCACTGCCGCGCCAGCAGCGAGACCGCGCGATCTTCCGGAGCAGGATCCGCGGAACAGACGAGATTGCCGGCCGGATCGAAGAGCAGGAGATCAGCGTATTGCGGAAAAAAATCGACGACCGCGAACAACGAGTCACACGGCGCGCGCTCGAGATCGCGGATCGCCGGACGCACCGCCAGGTGCTGCATCAGCATGACCGAGTCCGCATGCAGCGTACGCATGCGTCCGGCGGTGGCGCGAGCAGCCTGCAGCGCCGCATCGCGCGCCTCGAACTCCTCGCGCCGCACCTGCACCGCATACAACCAGACCACGAGCAGGAACAAGGGCAGCACGGCGCCCACCACGAGCGCACCCAACCACCATCGGATCGAAGGAGTCCGCCACGGCATCGGGATGAGTCTACGTTAGGGTTGGCGAGGCCATGGCGCTGGCTTCGCGCCTCGACTGGGGCCCGCCGGCGTCCCTGCGAGGCGGATAGAGGAGGACGAAGGCGTGGCCCCGACCGTCACCCTGAAATCCATCGCCTTCCTTGTGACATTCGCGTAGGTCCTGAACGCGCGGCTTGCCTTCAAATAACTACTGGCAAAACGGAAGTCGCGAAATGACCTCGCCTAAATGGCACATCCTGAGCAACTTACGACAATCAAAAAAACGAAGGTCTGGCCCCTCTCACCGCCCCTGTAGCGTAGGCATCGGAGTACGGCCGCGGCGGTCTTCGCGAAAGTGACACGGATCGCTATCGGACCTCTACACGGCACACTACGGTGATCTTGCCTCGCTTCACTCCAGTCTCGTCGCTCGCAGGTACAAACCGCTGTTTCGCGATCGACTCCTTCATTCGCCGAGCAAGCTCAGGGTCTTTCGTTCCGCCGAAGAGTTCAACGGAAGTTACATGCCCATCCGCGTCAACCTCGACATTGAAGGCGATGCTCGTCGCCGTCCGTACCGTGAAGCGATCCTCCGATGTCAACGGAAGGCACTCGCGCTCAGTCTGGATTGGGCGTGGACTGATGTACGTCATCTTTGCCTCATCCCATCGGTCGAGGATTGCGGCGATGTAATCCTGAACCATCTCGTCATCTGATGACTCCACACGGAGTGCCCGCAACTCCGTCAGGCTGTCACCCTTACGGCTCACAGCGATCTTCAACGCTTTATCGAGCGCTTTCTCTCGGCTCGATATCCGGTCACCGTTGCCGCCTTCACAGCCCATCGACGGTACCGCAATGAGAAGAGACGTCAGGAACAGCCAAACAGCTCTCCTCATTGGTTGTTCTGCATGACTTGCAAACATGCCTTCTCTCCGATGTAGCCAGGTAGTTCGGAAAAGAGCGCGAATGCATCGCCATCGAACCCACCGTTCCCTAAACTCCACTGACGACTGTCGGTGAAGTGAGTCCACTCGTGATAGTTGATGCAGTAGTTCACGCATTTATCGTTTGAGTAACTCTTTCTGCGCCACGAAGATCTTGGTGAAAGGTCCGGAGTACATACCCCGGCATTGTCGCAGAACCACCCGCGTGTTTCGGCTGCGACGAACTCACCGGATGGCGGCGTGCCGCCGTTCACCATTCGATCGAGCTGGCGATCCACGGATCTCAGGCTGTCATTGATGGCGTTCTTGTCACAGCACTTCGGATTTGGCCACGGTCCGGGCATCGGTGGAGTGTTCGGCCACTGCGTCACCGGTGACGGACTCAGCCCCCGCCGGTCGGTGAACAATAGCGGGTTACTAAATGCGTAGCTGTACGGGAATCTTGGCCGAGCACTTCGGAGAGGATCCGCCTGCGTGTAGCGCCCCCAGCCACTTCGATACCATCTAAAGATGTTGTAGTTCTCCTCGGCTCCGGAATCGTTCTGCTCTGCGACATCCTGACCGGGCAGTCGAAGAGGCTGCGAGGTCTCGTTGCCGACTCGAACTTGATAGATCCGACCGTACGGATCGTAGTCCGCCTGCCATACGATCGCCGGCGTCGAGCTTGTCTGGATCAACGGTGTCCCAAGGTGGTCAGTGAAAGTGAACAAGGGGTTCACAGACGAAGAGACAAATTGAGCGACGGGATGCCCATTGAACCAGACGTACTCGTCCTGTTGACTCGTCTCGGAGTCCCGGCGCAGGCGAAGTTGCAGCTCCGGAGTGTAGAGATAGTCGCGTTGTCCGAAGAGACTAGAAGCATGCACGCGAACGCCTCGACCGTCGTATGTGTAGTCATACACGGTGGTCGGACGTCGGTGTGGCTCGCCCGGACCGCAAATGATTGGTCCTCCGGAGCATGGATCGGGTCCAGTCCACGTCTGAGTCATCAGGTTCCGGCAAGAATAGTGGCGACCGATAGGTATCTCGGCGCCACCACCGAACGGAATTGGAGTTGCTTCCAAATCGGGGTTATCGGGGTCAACCGAGGGCAAGTAGACCGAGTGTGTCTCATTTCCTGCAGCGTCGTAGCTGACTGGGAACTCTTGCCCCTGAGAACTAGAGGTCGCGATGTTCGGCGTGGTTCCAGCATAGGAGAAGGACTCGGTGCGTCCGCCGACTTGCAGCGACAGGAGGTTTCCCATCGAGTCGTAAGAGTACGACCCGGTTCCCCAGAGGGACGAGCCCGTGTTCGCGCTGGTCAATCGATTCAGATCGTCATAACCGAATAACCGGTTGAATGAGGCGTTGACAGAGTCCTGAATCACCGTGATGTTCCCAGCCAGATCACTCGTGTAGACGTGATCGGCGAGAGTGACGGAACCCGGCGCGGTGAGCTTGTTCTCCGCGATCCGATAGCGCGAGTCGTAGGCCTTCGCCTGATGGGTACCGTTCCCGAAGAGAAGGTCCGTCTCCGGGCCGAAGGGAAGGTACGACGTGGACGCGACGATGGAGACGGGCGTACATGTCGGGCACTCTCGCCTCGACACGGTGAGTGGGCGTCCAGCATAGTCGTATGTGTACTGCAGGTTGCCGAGCAGCGTCCGATTCCCGTCCGCGTCGTGCTGGTAGGCGGTCGACGTGGACCAGCTGCCGATCAGTTGGTCCTCACTGTGCAGCAGGCCTCGCCGTTCATAGCCGTAGCTCGTCGAACCTGATGGATCACTCATCGTGGCCACCCTGCCGGCTCCGTTTTGCCCACTCGCCGAAGCATCGTATGTCCAAGTGACCATCTCCTGCTCGCCGCAGATCGAGATGGCGGTCAACACGCGGTTGAGCGGGTCGTAGGTTCGAGCGGTCGTCGCGCCGTTTGCGTCGGTCGTCGAGCTGGGGTTACCGGCGAAATCGTATGCGTAAGTCGTCGTTCCCGTGACAGGGCTCATCTGCTTGATCATTTGCCCGAAATCGTCGTAGACATAGGTCGTCACGTTTCCATTTGGATCGGTGACAGCCGTGAGGTTGCCGTCGATGTCGTAGCCGTACTGGGTGTTGATCGTTCCGCCCGGAGCGGAGGACAGAACCTGCGTCACCTTGGATAAGCGTCCTGCCGGGTCGTAGGAGTTGGTGGTATTCGGAAGGGGGTGCCGCTCGTCTTTGATCGTCAGGAGCTTGCCCGATCCGTCGTAGGTGTATGAAATCGTGCTGCCATCTGCGTGAGTGACGGTGGCGAGCCGATTCGATGAGTCGTATGCATATGACTCTCTTCGTTTCTCCACCGAAGTTACAGAAGTTGTGTCGAGATAGCGTTCCTGACTCTTGAGATCGTTGGTGGGGTCATAGTCATACTCGATGCGCTCTGCCAGCGCGGCGGTGGACGCGCCGCGCGCCACGGACGCGATCCGTCCTCGGACGTCGTAGCCATACGTCGTGACGCCTCCAGCGGGTCGAACTGATGTTGAAAGCGGTCCGGTTGCTGGGAGGTATGTATTCGTGCTGGTCAGATCTGTCGCGCAGAGCGGGTCAGCAGCGGTATCGCACGCCGCGAGCGCCTTCACCGTGGAGGACAGCGGCCGGCCGAGCGCGTCGTAGGTTGCTTCGGTTGCTACGCCGTTTGCGTCCACGACACGGGTAGCATGTCCAAAAACGTCATAGTTCTCCATGCGGATGACGTGACCGGCCGCGTTGCGCACGGCTGCGAGGCGACCTCGCAGCACCGAGGGTACGGCGGCATCAACCGGGTAGTACACATACCTCGTGACGTCAGTGAGATCCGTGCGTGGGCCATCGACGGACTTTCGAGTCGCGAGTGGCTGCGGTTTCGTCTCCCAAGCCGGATCGAAGGGTCCTCCGGGGCTGAACGCCGCCCCCTCCACGCCGTTGTAGAGAGAAACTGTCGTCGTCCTCGTCTCCGGATGACCGTCCTGACCAGTAAAGCCGGTGGAGCTTCGGAGGAGAGCCTCGCCGGAAACCGCATCGTAGGTCATGCTCAATAGCTTTAGGGCACTCGGCTGCAAGACGCTTGTTGATGCGATGTGCGTGGCCCGAGACGGCCATTTCGGGTCGACGTAGTCGTAACCGGTTGCCTTCGTCACGGTGGTCGCCACGACGGGGGCTGAGAAGAGATCGTCGGGCGTGAGACGGCATTGGAGAGGGTCTGTGGCCGGATCGCATGTTGCCGGGCGCCAAGGCCCCGAGATCTGAAGGAGGGTGCTTCCTGTCTGGTCGTAGGCGAAGTTGGTGATGTAGCCCCTGCCGTCCTGCTCGCGAACCACGTTCCCTTTCTCGTCATACGTGTCCACGACGTCGTTCATATCGCACGACGAGCAGGGTCCGTTGATGGTCACCACGCGCAAGCGCCCGGCGATTGGCCGCATGTAGTAGTCCGCTCGGTAGTTGCTCCCGTACGTGACGCTGGTGATCGTCTCATCGGTTGTTCGCGGGGTCCGGTCTGGTGGGTTGTAAACGACGCTTGTCACCTCTCCGCTTGGTCCACTCGAAGTCGCTCCCTTCCCGGCGACGTACTGGTGGCTCTCAATCAGGGCTCCTCGCGCGTCAGTTACCCGCGTGAGAAGCGATGGCAGGTCGTATTCGTAACCACGCCAAAGGTTCGACGCCGCGTCTTCGACACTATCGAGCTGGCTCCCCGAGTGACGATAGGTCCACTGGAGGGATGGCTGCCCGCTGACTCCGACTCCGCTGATCACTGTCCCATCATTCGTAACGGCGAGTGTCCAGTTACCGCGATTGTCGGTCACACTGGAGGGGAAGTTGCCTTGCCAAGCAATTGTGACTCCCTGACCATCGGAAACAGAGCGATAGCCCGTGATCACTCCCGTGGTTGCGTCGTACGTGCGCACAACGCCTTCCCCATCCGCCTCGTACACGTACGAGGTTCCGTCGAACGAGAGCTTTCCTTGCGCCAACTGGTTGCGGGGCCAGATCTGACGGTACGGCTGGGCACTGGTGCGCCGCTCAAAGGCCACCTGCTGGTTCTGCTCGGTGCGCAGGAAGACGGCGCGGTGAGCGTCGTTGATTGAGCCCGAACTGAGATTGATTGTGTACGCTCGCGCATCAAAGGGCGAGGTCCAGTGAGTGCCAAACACACCCGATGAAGGTGAGTTGCTGTCGTAGACTCGAACCAACCGGAAGGCTGGGTTCGAAGGTAGAGGGTCTGTCTCGGCGTATCGGACATTGCCGTTGCTGGTCCGAATCGGATCGCCGACGCAGCCCTTGTCGCAGCCATCGCAGTTCGCTGCGCTGGACCCGCCACAACCGGTGTCCTTGTCTGGCAGTGGCGCGTAGGAAAAATCGGTCAGATTTCCACACGCAAACGCCGTCGCGAATACTCCAACTGTCCCTTCGGGAGGTGGATCGGTGGGATCGTATCTCTGAACGAGGTTCCCCTTCGCATCGAAGGTTGGAAGATTTGAAGAATCGAATCCAGACGCTGCCAAGTCATTCGAAGGAGCCCAGTTCAGTCGAACTCTAGGCAGAATCCCGGCACGACCTTGATGCGGGAAGGTGACTCCAATCGTGGCCTGGATTGAGCCCGCGTCGAACTTTGCAATTGTGGGCTGCAGATCGACTACCGGCTGGATCACTTCGTTGCCCTGTGTCGTACTGCAGGGGGCGACCGCCATCGTGTACTTCGGCGCCAGCACGCACCCGTCGATTGCAATGTCATTTGTGCAACTTGAGGCTGGTGAATCGCAGGTGGTGCCTCCAACCGTGCGAGGCTGTTGATTCGGGAACACCGCGAAGAGAACCAGATGCACGCCGTCTGGTGCGAACTGAGGCCCCGGAACCGTGCCGGACAGATGAACCAAGATCCCGCTATTTGTCGGTTCCCATGTCAGCGAAGCAGAACAGGGTGGCTCCTGCTGTTGTCCGAAGAGATTGATGGTCGCAAGGAAAGCGAAGGTCGCAACCGTCACGGGGTGTTTCAGCAAGTTCATGCTCACTCCTCAAAATTGGAGTGCATCGTACATCACATACGGACATCCCTTCTTCCGGGAAGATTGCCTTTATCGTCGATTAGATCTCGTTCGCGATCCAGCCGGGCAATACACGTGATGACCGATCTCATGCCATGACCTCGAGCGGGTAGCCCTGCAGCCCAGGGTGCGACCTGCTCCAGGATGATGACGAGGGCTTGATCGGTAAGCCGGATCATCGCGAAGCTTCCCGCCAATTGCTCTGCCTTCTCTTCTGCTTTCGCAAAACAGAAATGCGGTTCGCGCAACTTCGTGAGGCGACTCCAGAGGTCCCGGTCCTGTGGGGCCAGTGCGACTTTCCATTCCCGGGAGCCTCGAACTCTCGTTGAATCCGTGATGGTGGCGGAGGCGCGTCGGAATCGAACCAACCTTTCGACGCTTCCGCGCCGAAACAACGGTTTTGAAGACCGCGGGAGCCACCAGACCCCATTCGCCTCCTCAGAGGGAGAGAGCGGGGACGATAACACCAGCGCGCCCGATCGTGCCGCGCTACGGGACGGGCACAATCGGCGGCGAGGACGCCACGGGCGTCGGCCGGCGCCACAGGCGTGCGATCAACGCATCGAGCGAAAACGCGCCCGGGCCGAACGCGAGCACGAGCAGCGATACCAGCAGGTAGAGAAATGGTGCCGCGCTCGTGAACGCCTCCTGATCTTTGAAGAAGGTCACCACCGCTTCGTGGTCGGCCGTGAGATAGGCCACGATGAAGTTGATCGTCAGCGGAATCGCGATCAGACGCGACGCCAGGCCCAGGAGTAGCAGAAGACCACCGATGCACTCGAGCGTGGCCACGAAGTGCGCACTGAACACCGGCATGGGAATGTTCAGGTGGGTGAGAAAGGCCACGAACCGGTCGATGTTCTCCAGCTTCCCTTTGCCCGTCTGAAACAGCTGCCATCCGAACATCAGCCGCAGCAGGAGCAGAAGCGGACTGCGCATCCGGTCGAAGCCGCGGGTCATTGCCACGTCGTACCAACGGACCATTCTTGCCATCATCCGTTTGTTCTCCAGTCGGGCGTCGGGAGCCCGGATACCCGCGTTTTCCCGGAACCGGTTCCGAGAGTTCTACCTCACTTCGATTGCCGCGAAAAGGCCCGCGGCGCTCCAGTCGCGGAACCAGTGGAACAGTTCCTGTTGATCCGGCCACCGACGGAAACGACGATGAAACGCCGCGATGGCGTCGCCGATCGTCGAGCCTTCGCCGGCCAGGGACTCCAGAAATGCGAAGGCGTCGCGCGATACCGGCATGCGGTAGACGCTGTAGTCACGCCGGTGAACGACCACCCAGGTCTTCCCTCGCCGCGGCGTCATCGGCTGATCATCGCGAAACGACTGGAACGCGTCGTTCGCGTCGTAGTCGAGCGCCAGCAGCCGCAACGCCGGAATCGGCACGAGGCGCGCGTCGGCGATGCGATCCGGAGCCACGGACGCGATCGCATCCGCCGGAAGCGGCTCCGCCTCCCTCTCATCGAACACCTGCGTCATGGCAAGCTCCAGTCTGGCGAGATCCCGCAGAAAGAGGCGTCGCTTTCGCGCCGACGCTTCGATGAACTCGGGCAGCGAATCGCCGAGCCGGTTCAGCGTGTAGCTGCGCGATGGAAATCGCAGCACGTAGGCGCGCACCAGCGTCTCGAATGCATCCTCGCCGAGAAACCGAGCGAGTGCCGGGTAGTCGGCGGACAACGCCTCGATCATCCGCAGCAGGAACATGCCGTGATAGATGCCGACACGCTGAATCGGCTGCAAGGTCCGCGATGGCAGGACGACCGCATCGGCGCTGAACGGGGCGTCTCGCACGGCTTCGTACACGTCGCCCGGATGCGTGACCAGGGCCTGCATCCACTCCTGCAGCGGCGCGAGCGCGATGTCAGACGGCGGCATGCTGAACCTCATCGTTGCGATTCCGCGCGAGGGCGCCGTTCCCGTTGCGGAACGCCTCCGCCTTTCGCGCCTCAGCGTGCACGGTCTCGAAGTCGGGGATGTCGGCATCCCACTCCAGCAACGTGGCCACGTCGCCGGTGCGCGCCGTGGCGCGCGCGTACAGCGACCAGACCTCGTCGATGACGAAGTCGTCATGCGTGTCGATGATGTGCGTGCCATGGTTGGCGTGACCGGCCAGATGCATCTGCACGACACGATCGGCGGGGATGGCGTCGACGTACTCGCGCGGGTCGAAGCCATGGTTGAACGAGCTCACGTAAATGTTGTTCACGTCGAGCAGGAGTCCGCAATCGCTTTCGTTCGCCAGCGCTGCCAGAAAATCCCATTCCGTCATCGTCGTCGTCGCGAATTCGACGTACGACGACGGGTTCTCCAGGACCAACGGCGACTCGAGCACGTCCGAGACGATCCGCACGCGCTCCGCCGTATGACGCAGCGACTCGGCGTTGTACGGCATCGGCAGCAGGTCGTGCACATTGCGGCCGCTGACTCCTGTCCAGCAGAGATGATCGGAGATCCAGGGCGCCTTTACCGCCTTCGCCAGCGCTTTCAGTTTGCGCAGGTAGTCGAAGTCGAGTGGATCGGTTCCGCCGATGGACAGCGACACACCATGGAGCACGATCGGATATCGCTCCGCGATCTGGTCGAGCACGAACCGCGGACGGCCATGCGTGTCCATGAAGTTCTCGGACAGTGCCTCGAACCAGTCGACCTCGGGCTCCTGCGACAGGATGTGCGCGAAGTGAACGGTGCGCAACCCTACGCCGATCCCGAGGTCAGGGAAGTTGAATCGATTCATGGAGAGATCCGTGAGGAATTGGAGAACAAGCGCACCGCCTGTCCTCCAACCCTGAACGTCGAGTTATGAAGCGGGAGGTGCTGGAGGAACGGCGCAGGTGCCCTTGCCCTTGCAGTCGTTCTTGCCGCCCGGGCCCTGGCCCTTGCACGCGTTCTGGCCCGCGCAGCCGTGCCGCATCTCCGTCGATGCGCAACCGCCTTTGCCCTTGCAGGAGTTCTTTCCCGCACAGCCGTTGTCGCCGCTCTTGCAGTTGCCGTGGGACTTGCACGCGTTGAGGCCTTTGCAGGCGTGCTTGTCCTCAGCGGCGGGATCGCTCGCCATCTGGACGGCCTGGGACGTGCTCTGGTTGAAGGAACGTGCGTGCGACTGGGCCTGATCGGCGCGCAGACTGGTCCCGGCACTGAGGCCGGCGACGACACCACCGAGGACAAGGTAACGAGCGAAATCACGACTATTCATTGGGATATCCCTCCTAGCGTTTTTTTGAACAACAGATGAGTTACGGTTGCCCAGACCGACTGGATGCGTAGCTGCGTCAGGACGATTGAGAATGGCGCTTCCGGTGCAATTATTTGCACTTGATAGCTACCGTCACACGATGATGTTTGCCCGCGATTGTAGCGCGTTCAACCACCGCCGCGCTCGCCGGTTCCCGGCGTCAGCGAACCGGGCGTGCACGGACTTCGACATTCGCCTGGACGCGAACCAGCGGGTTGCGACCGACCTCCGCGGCGAGGGCGCAGTCCGCCCGCGAACGCGGTGGAAGACACCCCGACACCGGGAGAGCGCGAGAGCGGGATCTTTATCCCTACTTAATCACCTCCTGTGCTTCACTGAGGAGTCATGATGCGCCGCACCAACCAACTGACCATCTGGCTCGGCGCCCTCGGCTCCCTGGCGCTACTCACCACAGCCGGCAGCATGATCCGGCTCAATCCGACCACCGCCGGCTTCGCGTTTCTGATCCTCGTCCTTCTGATCTCGGTACGCGGCGGTCTGCTCGTGGGCACTGTCTCCTCGGTCGTGGCCACGCTCTGCTACAACTACTTCTTCTTTGCGCCGCTCTACACCTTCACCATCGAACAGCCGGCTAACTGGTTTGCGCTCGCTGCGTTTCTGGTGGCCTCGGTGACGGTGAACCGCCTGGTCGTGGCCGCGCGCATTCAGGCGGAAAAGGCGGAACAGCGCCGCGCCGAGCTGGAGATTCTTCACGCCGAACGTGAGCACCTGGTCGAAGAGACGGCACACATGCAGGCGCTGCGCGAAAGCGAAGCGCTCAAGACCTCGTTGCTGCGCGCCATCTCGCACGACCTGGCTACGCCGATTACGGCCGTGACCATCCGGACCGAGTCGATCCGCCGGCGCGCCGGGACTGATCGCGAGCTCATTGAGGACGTCGATGCCATCGCCGAAGAGATCGGACGACTGCGGCGGAGAATCGACAACCTCGTGGCAATGGCCCGGCTCGAAGCGGGAAAAACGAAACCACGGCGCGAGCCGACGCCTCTGGCCGATCTCTTTCGCGCCACACGCGAGAACCTGCCGCTCGTCTTCGGAGCGCGGCCGTTTACGCTCCACGTCGATCCCGACTGCCCCGACGCCAACGTCGATCCTTCACTGGCACTGGAGATCCTCGTGAACCTCGTCGAGAACGCACATCGCGTATCGCCCGTCGAAAAACCGATCGAGCTCATAGGCCGCAGACATCCCACCGATCCTGAAACCGTGCGCATCGAAATCCTCGATCGCGGACCGGGACTGCCGCCCGGCGTCGTCGACGCGGATGGCAACGTCGTCGCGGAAATTTCCGATGTGGCCCAGCGCGGCCTCGGCCTGGAGATCGCGCGCAGCCTGGCCGTCGCGAACGGCGGAAGTATCGGTCTGGCGCCGCGCCCGGGCGGCGGCACGATTGCGCGGATCGATCTTCCCGCGGCCTCGCTGCCGGTCGAGAAAAGGGAATGATCGCCAACGTGATCATGGTCGTCGATGACGATCGCGCTATTCGCGAATCGCTGTCACGAGAACTGAACGCCGCCGGCTACACCACCACGACCGCGGCCGACGGCAGCGAAGGAATCGCGGCCTTCCAGTCGCAGGTCCCCGATCTCATCCTCACCGACCTGGCCATGCCGCGCTCGGACGGATTCGAGCTTATCGCCGCCATCCGCGCGTCCTCGCGCGTTCCCATCATCGTTCTCTCCGTTCGCGGCGCCGATCCCGACAAAGTCCGTGCTCTCGACCTCGGCGCCGACGATTTCGTCACGAAGCCGTTCTCCGTCGCCGAGCTCCTCGCCCGCGTGCGCGCCCAACTGCGGCGTACGAACGCTCCCCCATCGTCCGCGCTGGCCTTCCCTGACCTGACGATCGATCTCGACCGCCGGCGCGTCATTCAGAACGGCCGCGAGATACGACTAACCCCGACCGAGTTCTCCCTCCTCGAACTGCTGGCCATCAACGCCGGCAAACCGATGTTCATCGACCAGATCATCGCCCGCGTCTGGCGCTCCGCTCCCGGCACGAGCGCTGACACCGTCCGCGTCCACATGAGCTCCTTGCGGAAAAAGATCGAGCCCAACCCCTCCGAGCCTCGCTATGTGGTGACGGAACCATGGGTGGGATATCGGTTCATCGCGGAGCCGGTTTAGGACGAGAGTGAATGTGAAGAGTGAAGCCTGCTGGCCGATTTGAACTTCTCCGGCTTGCTGATGAAGGAGATGCCTGGCCATTTCCAGTTGGCTGAACCGGGGTAACCCTTCATCAACTCTTCATCCCCTCCTACGACCTTCTTTTGCGTTTCTTAACGACCGAGGCTCTCGAGCGTTGTTGCAGTCTATGGAGGATCGAGATGACCACCATGGTCAGCGAAACGACGCACCGGCCGGCGCACATCGCAAAGATGCTCGCGCTTGTTCTGTTGTTCTGGGGTTTGGCGGCGCTGCTCGTGATCGCGGTGCAAGGCCGCTTTCCTGCGCCGCCGGTCGCGTGCGCGGCCATTCAGATGGTGACCATCGTTGCGGTGGCGCTCGCCTACATGAAGGTCGCAGCGAGCGAGGCTACGATCGATCACGCTCTCTTTGTCGGCACGGCCTGGCTCGTTCTCAGCATCGTTACCGAACTAGCCATGGCAGCGCACACGGGACACGGATGGTTCGAGATCATCGGCTCCCCCACCTCGTCACTGCGCAACGTGTTGATGTTCGCCTGGATCCTGGCGCCGGCGCTCTTCGCCACCAAAGCCGAATGAAGATTGGCGCAGAGGCATCTACACAATCGCGATTCATGCGTTCAATGGCGGTTGTCCTGAGGTACCTGGGAGCGCTTGCTCTCCTCGCAGTGGTGACAGCAGCAGCCGTGCGCATTCATCTCAACGCCACAACGGCCGGCTTCGTCTACCTGATCGCGATCCTCGGCATCGCGGTGAGGAGCGGACTGACGGTCTCGCTGCTAAGTTCGATTGCCGCAACGGCCGGCTACAACTACTACTTTCTCCCGCCGTTCCGAACGTTCACGATCCAGGACCCGGCGAACTGGGTGGCGCTGACCGCGTTTTTCGTCGCTTCGCTCGTCGTCAGCCGTCTCGTCGTGAACGCCCGAGGACAGGCGGAGTCGGCGCACGCACGCCAGCACGAATTGGAAGCGCTCTACGGTCTGAGCATCGACCTGTTCGCCGCCACCAGCCGGGTTGGAGCGCTTGCGGAAGCGACAACGCGGGTCTTGACGAAGGTCGGCGCGGTGAGCGGCGGCCTGGTGCTTTTTGGCGCAAGCACCTACGCGCAGCAGGTTGTGACCTGGAGCGGAGAGGCGGAAGACGAGATCAAGGATCTGATCGCGGGCGTGGGTCGTCATCAAGAGTCGCTGGAGTTCCCTGGCCGCAACGGGCGGGACGTCTTTTTGCCTCTCAACGTCGGCGGCCATGTGGGCGGCGTTCTGGTCGTGCGCGGCTCGGCGGCCACCGTGCGGGCGCTGGAATCGGTTGCCGCGCTGGTCGCGCTGGCAGTGGAACGCGAGCGTTTCATGGCCGACAGCGCGCACCTGCAGGCGTTGCGTGAGTCGGATGCGCTGAAGACGTCGATCCTGCGTGCCGTCTCCCACGATCTCACTACGCCGCTCACCACCATCGCGCTGCAGGTCGAGAACCTGCGGCAGAATCTCAGCGCGAACGCCGCCACCGCGGGAAGCATCACCGTTCTCTCCGAGCAGAGCGACCGCCTGCGGCGACGGATCGAGAATCTCCTCACGATGGCTCGACTGGAATCAGGCCAGTTCGTGCCTCGACCGGAGCCAACGCCACCGGCCGATCTCTTTCAAGCAGCGCGCGAGCATCTCGCGGCACTCGCAGAGAGGCGGCCAATCGAGGTGCAGATCGACGACGACTGTCCTGACGTGCTGGTCGATCCCGTGCTCGCCGTCGAAATCCTGGTCAACCTCATCGAAAACGCCGACCGCGTCTCCCCGCCCGGCCGTCCGCTCCTTCTGATCGCGCATCGCCATCCGGTCGACGACTCCCGCGTGCGGATCGAAATCCTCGACGAAGGACCCGGAATCCGCCAGACCACGGAGCCCGCGGACCGATTCCTCTCCGAAGCCGAGGAGTCAGGAGACGCCGGCCGCCGAGGGCTGGGGCTGCAGATCGCACGAGGTCTGGCCGCGGCGAACCGCGGCGAAGTCTCACTATCCAATCGCCTCAGCGGAGGAGCCGCGGCTCGTCTCGATCTTCCCTCCGCAGCGATCGTCAGACTGGCCGAGGCATCCGCTTGAATCGTTCACGCATCCTCGTAGTCGATGACGATCCAGGCATCCGAGACGTCATCGCGGAACAGCTCACGGCGAAGGGTTACGAGATCCGATCCGCGGACGACGGCTCCCAGGGCTTCGATCGATTTCGAACGGAAAAACCGGATCTCGTCCTCACCGATCTGGCCATGCCGGACGTCGATGGCTTCGAATTGATCCACCGCGTTCGCGCATTCAGCCGTGTCCCAATCATCGTGTTGTCGGTACGCGGCGGCGATTCGGACAAAGTGCGCGCGCTCGACCTCGGCGCGGACGACTACATCGTCAAACCCTTCTCAATCGTCGAGCTTCTGGCGCGGGTTCGGGCCCAGTTGCGACGCTCCGGCGGCATCGACGCACGCGAACCGCTCGCGTTCCCGGACCTCATCATCGACGTGAATCGCCGCAGGGTCACGCAAGGTCATCGCGACATTCACCTGACGCCGACGGAACTCGCCATCCTCGAGTGTCTCGCCCGCAATGCTGGCCGCCCGGTCACGTTCGACGACCTGATCGACGCCGTCTGGAAAGGAGCCGCCGGAACGACCAACGACGCCGTCCGATTCCACGTCGGCTCTCTGCGCCGCAAACTTGAGCCGCAGCCATCCACGCCCCGTTACATCATAACCGAGCCCTGGGTCGGCTACCGGTTCATCGCAGAGCCGGTTGGTTAGTGTTCGCCGGACGGCAGGATGGATTCATTTCTTACAAGCCTCTCGTCATCCGCCACATTCGTGATTCGCTTCCTTCGAGAATCCTTCGACAAGCCTTAGAAGTCCCTCCGGACTCCTTAGGGAGTGGCTGTTATGAATAGCGCCCCGGCCAGGCAATGGCGCTCGCGTTCGGAATGGAAGGATTACTCGATGTCGGGCAACTGCAGCAAACTCCCGCTTTTCGTCGCCACAACTCTCCTGACCGCCGTCGTCTGCCGCGGCCAGGAGGCATCACAGCCGCCTGCGGCACCTACGCCTGCGGTGGCGGCCTGGTGTAACACTTTTTCGATTCACGGCTTTGTCGATGGTTACTACGCGTGGAATGACAATTCACCCAAGTCGCACGAAAACTTCATCACTGGAACGGGGACGACGGCGAAGCGCGCCAATGAGTTCAATCTCAATCTCGCTGCAATTGACGTCGTCCGCGATGCCTCTCCTGACAAGTCACCAGTTGGCTTTCACCTCTCGGTCGTAGCCGGCAATGGCGCGGATGTCGTGCATGCCGCCGAAAGCGAGGGGTTTCGCCACATTTACCAGGCGTCGATCATCTACAAACCAACCGACCGACTGATGATTGAGGGCGGCATTTTCCCCTCGCACATTGGCTTTGAGGGTTTCTTCTCCAAGGACAACTGGAACTACACGCGCTCCTGGCTCGGCGAGCTCTCACCGTATTACCAGACCGGCATTCATGCCGGCTATCAGTTCTCGAAGCGTTGGTCGGGCGAGGTTCACATCCTCAATGGGTGGCAGCTCATCAGCGATAATAACGACGCCAAGGCCATCGGCGGCAAGATTGCCTACAACAGCGATCGACTCAGCGCGTCGTTCAACACGTTCGACGGCCCGGAGCTGCCGAGCGACAACAAAGACTGGCGGCATTTCGGAAATCTGATCGCGCTCTACAAGGCAACGCCGAAGCTGAGCATCGGCAGCTCCCTCGATCGCGGCCATCAGGAACTTCGCGGTGGTTCCGCCGCGAACTGGTTCGGGGTTGCCGGATATGGTCGCTACGCGTTCGACGATCACCATGCCTTTGCAGGGCGCGTCGAACGCTTTCGCGATTTCGACAATGGCATCAGCGGTACCGCACAGACGCTGTCCGAAGCGACATTGACGTACGAGCTTCGCCCCGTGCATAACCTGATTCTGAAGCTCGAAGGCCGGCACGATCATTCGACCGCAAGCGTCTTCGCGCGTGGCACCGACCGCACCTCGCCGAATCAGACCATCATCGTAGTCGGCGCCGTCGCGACATTTTAGGAGGTCCGTTATGTGGGACGTGATTTTCATTGTGTTAACCGTGGTCCTGCTGGCCGCTTCCATCTGGTATACGCGCGCTTGCGACAAGGTCTAGGGAGTTGAAACCATGACATTCGAAGTGATCGTAGGGCTCGTACTCGCCGTGTTCGCCCTGATTTATCTCCTCTACGCGCTGCTGCGCGCCGAGAAGCTATGAGGTTCTGATGACTGCCCTTGAATTCGCGAAAATCGCTGTCTACTTCCTCCTGATCCTCGCGGTGACGAAGCCTCTGGGTCTCTTCATGCGCAGGGTGTTCTCGGGGGAGAAGACCGTTCTCGATCCCGTGCTTCGCCCGATCGAGCGTCTCGTCTATCGTATCGGCGGGGTCGACGATAAGAAAGAGCACGACTGGATGCAGTACACGATCGCAATGCTGGTCTTCAGCGGCGTCGGCCTGATACTGACCTATGCAATCGAGCGGCTGCAGCACCTCCTGCCGCTGAATCCCGACAAGATGCCCGCCGTTCCGCCTGACCTGGCCTGGAACACGGCCGTGTCGTTCACCACGAACACGAACTGGCAGGCGTACACGGGCGAAGCGACGATGTCCCATCTCACGCAGATGGTGGGACTGACGTTCCACAACTTCGTCTCGGCCGCGGTCGGTATCGCCCTGGCCATCGCCTTCATCCGAGGCATCGCACGGGCGAGCGCGAAGACCATCGGCAACTTCTGGGTCGACCTCACTCGCGCCACATTGTGGGTGCTCCTGCCGCTCTCGCTCATTGCGGCGGTGGTGCTGCTCTCGCAGGGCGTGGTGCAGAACTTCCATCCAACCGAACAGATCTCAACGATTGAGGGGAAGGTCCAGAAGCTCGCCCAGGGTCCGGTGGCATCGCAGGAAGCGATCAAAGAGCTGGGCACGAACGGCGGTGGCTTCTTCAATGCGAACTCCGCACATCCCTATGAGAACCCGACGCCGTTCACGAACCTGCTGGAGATGTCCCTCATCTTCTCCATCGGCGCCGGTTTCTGCTACACGCTCGGCTCGATGACCGGCAAGCTGCGCCATGGTTGGGCAGTGTTCTGGGCAATGTCCATCCTGTTCCTGGCCGGCGCGTTCGTGGCCACTTCGGCTGAACAGCACGGCAACCCGATCCATCAACGCCTCGGCGTCGCCAGCGCCGCCGGCAACATGGAAGGAAAGGAGGTTCGCTTCGGCATCGGCGACTCTGCCCTCTTCGCCACGATCACCACCGATGCCTCGTGCGGCGCTGTCAACGCCATGCACGACTCGTTCACCCCAATCGGCGGCTCGATCCCTTTGCTGAACATCATGTTGGGGGAAGTCGTCTTCGGCGGCGTCGGGGCCGGGATGTACGGGATGTTGCTCTTCGTCGTTCTGGCCGTCTTCATCGCCGGGCTCATGGTCGGGCGAACCCCCGAGTACCTCGGCAAGAAGATCGAAGCACACGACGTGAAGCTGGCCATGCTGGCAGTCCTCATCCTGGCGTTCTCGATTCTTGTCGGAACTGCTTCCGCGTCGATCACCGCCACCGGCGTATCGAGCCTCAACAATACCGGTCCTCATGGACTGTCTGAAATGACGTATGCCTTCACCAGCGCCACGGGGAACAACGGAAGCGCGTTCGCCGGCCTCAACGCGAACACGAAGTTCTACAACGTCGCCCTCGGCCTGGCCATGTTCTTTGGCCGCTTCCTCATGATCAGTCCTCTGATGGGAATCGCCGGTTCTCTGGCGGCGAAGAAGAAGCTTGCCGACACCGCCGGGACGTTCCCCGTCGACGGACCTCTGTTCACGTTACTTCTGATCGGCGTGATTCTGATCGTCAGCGCGCTGACCTACTTCCCCGTGCTCTCACTCGGGCCGTATGTCGAGCATTTCCTGATGAACGCCGGAAAGGTGTTTTAGCCATGGCCACGCAGAAGAAACTCTCATTGCTCGATCCGAACATCCTGAAGCGCGCACTGGGCGACTCATTCCTCAAGCTCAGTCCCCGGCGGATGATGAAGAACCCGGTCATGTTTCTCGTCGAGGGGGGCGCCGTCCTGACGACGATTCTCCTCATAGCCGGACTCTCGAAACACGTCGACTACCTCTTCCAGGTGCAGATCACGATCTGGCTCTGGGCCACTGTGCTCTTCGCCAACATCGCCGAAGCGGTCGCCGAAGGACGCGGAAAAGCGCAGGCGGACGCACTTCGCAAAGCAAAGACCGAGGCCGTGGCACGCAGGCTGGCCGGCCCGCAACGAATCGAGGAACAGGTCTCCGCGTCGCTGCTGCGCAAAGGCGACCTCGTCGTTGTGGAGGCGAATCAGATCATCCCCGGCGACGGCACGGTCGTCGAAGGAATCGCCTCGGTCAATGAGGCGGCCATCACCGGCGAGTCCGCGCCGGTCATCCGCGAAGCGGGTGGCGATCGTTCGGCGGTGACCGGCGGCACGATGGTCCTCTCCGATCGCATCGTCGTCGAGATCACTTCCGATCCCGGCCATACCTTCATCGATCGAATGATCAAGCTCGTCGAAGGAGCGGAGCGCCAGAAGACCCCGAATGAAGTGGCGCTCGATATTCTTCTGGCCGGTCTGACCATCGTCTTCCTGTTCGCGACGGTCACCCTGAAGCCGTTCGCGCTCTACTCGAGGAGCGACGTCAGCGTCACGGTTCTCATCGCACTGCTGGTCTGCCTCATCCCCACCACGATCGGCGCACTCCTCTCCGCGATCGGAATCGCGGGCATGGACCGCGTGCTGCAACACAACATCCTGGCTATGTCCGGCCGCGCCGTCGAAGCATCGGGCGACGTGAACGTCCTCCTGCTCGACAAGACCGGCACGATCACACTCGGCAACCGGCAGGCCACGCAGTTCGTCCCAGCGCCGGGTGTCGACGCCGAGGCGCTCGCGGATGTCGCGCAGCTGTCATCGCTGGCGGATGAGACGCCTGAGGGACGCTCGATTGTCGTTTTAGCGAAAGAGGAGTTCGGTCTTCGCGGACGGGAGCTGCACGAGCTCGGCGCCCACTTCGTTCCCTTCACGGCGAAGACGCGCATGTCGGGCCTCGACTTCACCGGAGGAAGAGCCATCCGCAAAGGCGCAGCCGACTCCGTCGCCGAATTCATTCGCTCGCAGGGCGGCACGTTCCCCGAAGAAGTCCAGAAGGATGTTGCCCGGATCGCCGGCGAAGGAGGAACGCCGCTCGTGGTCGCCGATGGAAGTAAGGTCGTCGGAACGATCTATCTCAAGGACATTGTCAAAGGTGGGATGAAGGAGCGCTTCGATCGTCTGCGCATGATGGGCATCCGCACGGTCATGATCACCGGCGACAATCCGCTCACCGCGGCCTTCATCGCGCGAGAAGCGGGCGTCGACGATTTCCTGGCGCAGGCTACGCCGGAGGACAAGCTCGCCCTGATCCGGAAAGAGCAGGCCAAGGGCAACCTGGTGGCGATGACCGGTGACGGGACGAACGACGCGCCAGCCCTCGCGCAGGCCGATGTCGGGATGGCCATGAACACCGGCACGCAGGCAGCCAAGGAAGCCGGCAACATGGTCGACCTCGATTCGAACCCGACGAAGCTGATCGAAGTCGTCGAAATCGGCAAGCAGCTCTTGATGACGCGCGGCGCGCTGACCACGTTCTCGATCGCCAACGACGTCGCCAAGTACTTCGCCATCATCCCCGCGCTGTTCCTGGTGACGTTCCCCGAGCTCCAGGCGTTGAACATCATGCGACTGGCCACGCCACAAAGCGCGATTCTCTCCGCGGTCATCTTCAACGCCCTCATCATCGTGGCTCTGATTCCGCTGGCGTTGCGGGGCGTCAAATACCGGCCGCTGGGCGCGGGACGAATTCTGCGCCGCAATCTCCTGATCTACGGATTGGGCGGTGTCATCATTCCATTCATCGGCATCAAAGCAATCGACCTTCTGCTGCACGCGATTCATCTCGCGTAGGAGCCACACGATGAGCCAGCACCTCACAATCTCCATTCGCATCACCATCGTCCTGCTCGTCATCACGTGCGGTCTGTATCCAGCACTGGTCTGGGGCATCGGGCAGGTAGCCTTCCGCCATCAGGCCAACGGATCGCTGGTCGTCCGCAACGGCAAAGTCGTCGGATCGGAACTGATCGGACAGAACTTCGCCAGGGTGAAGTTCTTCCATCCCCGCCCCTCCGCGGCAGGAACTGACGGGTATGACGGCACCGCATCCAGCGGCTCGAATCTCGGGCCGACGTCGAAGAAGCTGCGCGACTCTGTCAGCAACCTCGTTTCAAAGTACTCGGGCACGAAGCCGGCCGCCGGCATCCCGGCCGACGCCGTCACATCGTCGGGATCGGGACTCGACCCTCACATCTCACCCGAGAACGCGCTGTCGCAGTCCGTTCGTGTCGCTCGTGCCAACGACCTCACGCAGTCACAGGTCGAGTCGATGATCCGCGCTCGGACGGAGGGGAGGTTTGTCGGCATATTCGGCGAACCCAGAGTCAACGTGCTCCTCCTGAACCTCGACCTGCTGAATGCGCAAAGGTCGGTACGTTAGTCAACGGTCGATGGCGCGGCGGCAGGCCCGTCGCGTTGCCTTCGCCCGGGGAATGGACGAAAATCAGGTGCACGCGCTCATCGATCGGCATGTTGAGACGCGCATTCCCGGCGTATTCGGTGAGCCGGAAGTGAACGCGCTCCGCTGAACCTCGAACTCGACGATCCCATGCCGCGCATCGATGACAGGCGACCCGATCCCGACGAGTTGCTGCGTCTCACGAAGACAGACAGCCACGGACGGGGCCGGCTGAAGGTCTACCTCGGAATGGCCGCCGGCGTCGGCAAGACCGTGCGCATGCTCGAAGACGCGCACTCCATGCGCCGGACCGGAATCGACCTCGTCATCGGTCTCGTCGAAACGCATGGGCGCGCCGAGACGGCAGCACGCATCGGGGATCTGGAGCTCGTGCCGCGCCGCAGGGTCTCCTACCGCGACGTCACGATCGAGGAGATGGACACCGCGGCGATCGTGGCCCGTCATCCCGACGTGGTGCTCGTCGACGAGCTGCCCCACACCAATGTTCCGGGCTCGGCGAACGAGAAGCGCTGGCAGGACGTCGAGGAGATTCTCGCAAACGGGATCTCGGTGATGGCCGCGCTCAACGTGCAGCACCTCGAGGGAGTGCAGGACATCGTCCGGTCCGCGACGGGGATCGACATCCGGGAGCGCGTTCCCGACCGCATCGTGCGCGAAGCGGACTCCGTCGTGCTGGTCGACCTGCCCGTCGCCGAGCTCCAGGAGCGGCTACGCGAGGGGAAGATCTATCCACCCGAGCAGGCCGCTCGAGCCCTCGAGAACTTCTTTCGCACCGAGTTTCTCGTCCGTCTGCGCGAGCTTGCGCTGCTGCAGACCGCCACCTTCTCCGGACGTTCCACATCCGTCGTGGTGGCCAGTGCCGAGGTGCGCCTCGCCGTGGCGCTGCCATTCGAACCGGAGATTGCGAAGCCGCTCGTTTTGCGCGCATCGCGACTGGCCGGCCGCATGAATACCCGCTGGTATGCGGTGTACGTGAGGCAGCGGCGCACGCATCCGGAGAACATCTCCGCCGAGCAGCATCGCAAGCTCAGTGAGAACGTGCAGCTCGCCATTTCACTGGGCGCGAACGTTGTCACGCGCGAGTCGGAAGACGTCGCGGGCGCGCTGCTCGAGTTCGTGAAGTCCGAGGGGATCACGATGCTCGTGGTGGGACGGCCGACGCGCTCGGGATTCATGAGCCGCGTCGTGCCCAGCACCGTTCACCGTCTGCTGGAGCGTGGCCGCGGCTTCGACATCGTCATCGTCGACCTGTAGATCGCCCCGTCAGAACTCGATCTGCGCGCCCAGTTCTACGACGCGGTTTGGTGGCAGGCGGAAAAAGCGCGCGGCGCTCTCGGCATTGCGCATCATCGACGCGAAGAGCTTCTCGCGCCACGTGGCCATTCCGCTCGGCCTGGCCGTGACGATCAACGTCTCGCGGCCCAGGAAATACGTCGTGTCCATCGGCGGAATGTCGACGCCGAGCGTCGTACTCACGCGCTCCAGCAGCTTCGGGATGTCCGCCTCCTCCATGTACCCGTAACGGCAGGTGACCCGATAGATCCCTTCGCCGAGCGTCTCGACCTCCAGGCGCTCTTCGTCGCGGAGATGCGAAACCTCTTCCGTCATCACCGTGAGCAGCATCACCTGTTTGTGCATCGCCTTGTAGTGCTTGAGGCTGTGAAGCAGGGCCGGCGGAATGACGTCACCCGAGCGGTTCATGAAGACAGCGGTCCCGGACACGCGCACCGGCGGATGCGCGCGCAACGACGTCACGAAGTCTTCCGGCGACAGCGCTCCCTCCCGAAGCCGCAAGTTGAGGATCTGACGTCCCTGCCGCCAGGTCGTCATGACCAGGAACACGAAGGAGGCCACGAGCAGCGGAAACCAGCCGCCTTCGGCGATCTTGAAGAGATTCGCACCGAGGAATGCAAGGTCGCAGAACAGGAACGCGATCGTGATCGAGCCGGCGGTAAGAACGCTCCAGCCGAGAAGATCGCGCGCCACCACGTACGCCAGAACCGTGGTAATGATCATCGTCGCACTGACCGCGAGGCCAT
Organism: Thermoanaerobaculia bacterium; assembly: GCA_038244715.1. Lineage (GTDB taxonomy): Bacteria > Acidobacteriota > Thermoanaerobaculia > Gp7-AA8 > Gp7-AA8 > JADGNZ01. Next base: position 191,934 of record JBBRTE010000007.1, on the reverse strand, counting down.
AGGCGCCGGCGAGGTTCGTCGAACTGCGGAATCCGATCACGAGCGCGATGGTGGCCATCATCAAGGCCCAGTTCACGGTCGGTATGTAAACCTGCCCGATCTCGGCCCGCGATGTGTGCACGATCTCCATGCGCGGCAGGTAGCCGAGCTGGATGGCCTGCCGCGTCAGGGAGAAAACACCCGAGATGATGGCCTGCGACGCGATGACCGTGGCCATCATCGCCAGCCCCACCAGCGGATACAGCGCCCACTTCGGCGCGAGAAGGTAGAAGGGATTGTGCGCAGCCGACGGCTGCCGGATCAGCAGCGCGCCCTGCCCGAAATAGTGCAGGACGAGCGACGGGCCGACGATGTTGAACCAGTCCACCTGGATGGGCTTTTCGCCAAAGTGTCCGAGATCGGCGTAGAGCGCCTCACCACCCGTGGTCACGAGAAACACCGCGCCCAGAACCAGGAAACCCTGCATGCCGTTCGCCGCGAAGAACCGGTACGCGTGCAACGGGTTGACCGCCCAGAGCACCGACGGCTGCCAGAGGATGCCCCGGATTCCCATCAGCGCCAGCGTCGAGAACCACACCAGCATGATCGGGCCGAACACAGCTCCGACGCCCGCCGTCCCGCGGCGCTGGAAAAAGAACAACAGGATCAGGATCACGATCGTCAGCGGGATGACGTAGGGCTTGAAAAACGGAGTGGCGATCTCAAGACCCTCCACCGCGCTCAGTACCGAGATCGCCGGCGTGATCATGCCGTCCCCATACAGTAGTGCGGCACCAAAGACTCCTAGGACGATCAGCGTCGAGCGAACGGCGGCCCGGCGCGTCTTGTCCATCCCCACCAGCCCCATAAGAGCGAGGATTCCGCCTTCTCCGCGGTTGTCGAAACGGAGGACGTAGACGTGGTACTTGATCATCACCACGATCACCAGTGACCAGAAGATCAGGGAGAGGATGCCCAGCACGTTCGCCGGCGTCACCGGAACCGGGTGCGAGCCGTAGAAACACTCGCGCAGCGCATACAGGGGGCTCGTGCCGATATCGCCGTAAACGATGCCGAGAGCCAGCAGCGAGAGTGACAGGAGTCGGCGGCCAGTCGGTTCTTCGCGTTTGTGCTGTCTCGACGCCAGAGCCTCGGTCACCCGGTGTTTTTCCCCTTGATCACGCTCAGCGCGACGGCGGAGTGTACGGCGCGCGTCGCCACGAGGAACATTAAGAGTTGATAAAGGCTCCTCATCGTTTCCTCATGTTACCGCGGGAGGTCTGCCGAGCACCGTCATCTGGTCAAACGGAATCGGCCCAGCGGCACCGCTCCAGCGCCACGAGCTTCCGTCCGCGCTCTCGAGGGTGAGCTCGATCACGGTCCCGGGTTCCACGCCGGCCGGACGCTCGAGCGGCAGAAAGACCTGGTTCCAACTCGTGTCGGCCGCCACTTCGTTCGACAACGTGATGCCCGGCGCGAGCGTGGCGCGAAACCACCCGGCGAACCCGTGCAGGAGGCCGGAGCGCGCCACTTCGAAGCGCGCCGTGCCCGAGACGGCGGCACTGGCAACCGTGGCCAGATCCGTCGTGATCACGGCGGCCGGAAGGGCGAGCCATGAGGACGGATCGATGATGCCGACATAGACGACGTTGGACGCAAACACGGCCACGGGAGAAAGATCGAATCCGAACGGCGTGCGCTCCCAGAACCCGATATGCCGCGCGAACATGTCGGGCGCCTCGATGGGAACGACGAACAACTCGACACGCTGCGGGATGATCGCAGCGCCGGGCTGCAGGAGCCGCGATCGCGCATCGATGACGCTGCTGAGAATGTGCTCATCGAATCCGAACGGTCCCAGAGTTTCCGTCACGAGCAGGTTCGCCGGATCGGAGATCTCGATCTTCGTCGAATGACCGCGAATCACCTCCATCCGCCCTGCAAATCCGAGGTGACGGGAAAGAAACGCTGCGAGATCGGCACTGGGAGTCGCGTCGACGGCAAAGACTCTGCGGGCTCCCATTTCACAGGCGAAGAAGCCGAGGATCCCGGAACCGGTGCCGAGGTCGAGAACTACGCTTTCTGGCGTGACGAAGTGCCGGATGGCCTCGCGATACGCGTTCGTGCGCACGGTGTCGCGGAGAAGTTCCCGGTGGACTTCGAGCAAAGTGAGGAGAGCGTATCGCATCGTTTGGCGGCGAACGGAGGGCGATCGGCGTTCTCCGCGAAAGGGCCGCGCGTACAATCTCCGCCGGATGACGCTCCTCCTCGGCTTCTATGCCTTTGCCATCGGCGCGATCGTAGGCAGCTTCCTCAACGTCGTCATCCATCGCTACCCACGCGAGGAGTCGATCGTTTTCCCAGGCAGTCACTGTCCGCAGTGCAACGCCGCCATCCGCTGGTTCGACAACATCCCGGTGCTCAGCTTCGTGCTGTTGCGCGGGCGCTGCCGCACCTGCGGAGCCGTGATCGCGTGGCGCTATCCGCTGGTCGAGCTGGCCAACGCGCTCTTCTACCTGGCCGTCTATCTCCGCACCGGACCGACCGTCACGTTCGTGGTCGTCGCGGCAGTCATCTCGATGACGATCGCTCTGATCTACATCGACGCCGACATCCAGATTCTTCCGGACGTGATCGATGTCCCCGGCATCGTGATCGGGATCGGAATCGGTGCGCTGGCACTGGGGATGGTGAACCCTTCGCTGCTGCTGGCCACCTCTCTGCTCGATTCCCTCCTCGGCGCGCTCCTCGGTGCGGCGATTCTGCTGGCCATGATGGGCGCCTATTGGCTGGTGCGCCGGACCGAAGGGATGGGGCTCGGCGACGTGAAGATGCTGGCGATGATCGGCGCGATCACCGGTTGGCGCGCCGTCCCCGGAGTGCTCCTGCTGGCGTCGGTCGCAGGAACGATGATCGGCCTTCCCACGGCACTGCGCAGCGGCCAGGGCATGCGTGTCGCGCTTCCGTTCGGCGTTTTTCTCGGCATCGGATTTCTCAGCGTGCTGTTCTTCGGCCGCACGATGGCCGGCTGGTACTTCGGCCTGATGCTGCGCTAAAGCGTTCCCGCCGCTATCCTGTGGCAATGGCGAATGCGTCTCCTCCACGCCGCGCGCGGACACCCCTGGTCGGTGCGTCCTCCATGTTGCTGGGGCTCTTCGCCGCAGGTGCCGTGGTGCTTTCCAGCACGGTCCCGGCGTTGTGGGTCGTTTCGCAGCGATCGGAGCGTGACCGGGAGGCTGCCGTCGGCGATGCCTGCGCGGCAGCGATCGCCAATGGCGTCGCCGCCGGACATGGCACGGAGCTCGGCACGCTCGACGCGCTGCGGCACCGATACCGGATCGAGGCGATCGAGGTAGAGCGCCCCGGTGCCGTCATCCTTTCGGGCAACGCGCCCACAGCCAAGGTCCCCTCGCACACGGAGACGCGGGTTGCCGGCAGCGACACCATCCGCGTCTACTTCGCGGAAGGAGCGCAGGGCCACATCTGGCAGACGGTCCGGCTGGCGATGATCGCCGGGGTGGTGGCGGGCGCCGCAGCGATTCTCCTGCTTCCCATTTACGTCAAGGACGCGATCCGCGGTCGCACTCCCGAGGAGGGAGGCAGTACGCAGGGCAGCGAAGACGGGACGTCCTACCTGCTGCATACGTTCGGAAGCTCGCTGGAAACGCTGAAGCAGCGGGAGAACGAACTGAAGCGGCTGCATCTTCAGGAAAAAGAGCGCGCCGATGAATTGGCGAGGCTGACCGGAACGCTCGTTCGCAGCCTCACCTCCGGCTTCATCGCGCTCGACGAAGACGGCCGTATCGTCGATCTGAATCAAGCCGCGTGCAGCCTCCTCAATCTTTCCGGGAGTGCGGCGGTGACCGGCAGGACGGTCGAGGAAGCACTCGGGACGTCGTCCTTCGCGCGCACGCTCGCGTTTGCACACCAGAAACGGATCGCCGTGCAGCGGCGGGAAGTGACCAGCGGCGGCGCGGAACCGACGCACATCGGCGTCTCCACCGTTCCGCTTCAAGATCCAAGTGGCCGCTACCTCGGCACCCTGGCTCTGTTTGCGGACCTGACGGATGTTCGAAAACTCGAGCAGCGCGTGCGCGATATGCAGGCGCTCGCCGACCTGGGCGAAATGTCGGGTGGCATCGCACACGAGTTCCGCAACTCGCTGGCCGCGATCCTGGGCTACCTCCGACTGGCCCGCCGCGGCGCGACCGATGAGTCGAACGACGAACGTCTGCGGAAGGCGGAACAGGAAGCGCTGGCGCTCTCCGACGCAGTGGAGCGCCTTCTCTCCCTCGGCCGGCCGCTGACCGCGCGGCGCGAACCGGTCGAGATCGCGGAACTGGCGCGCGACGTCGTGGCCCGGATCGCACCACTCGCTTCGTCGGTCACATTCGAGTTCACAGGAGAGGAGCTGACGATCGGCGGAGATCCGGCGCTGCTCGCGCGCGCTCTCGACAACATCGTGCGCAATGCTGTCGAGTCGATCCAGGCACGGGGTGACAGCGGACGCGTGTCAATCGCCACCGCGTCCCATCCACGCAAACGGATCACGATCGAAGACGATGGCGCCGGTCTGGACCCCGCAGTACGGCTCTTCGTCCCCTTTCAGTCAGGCAAGCCCACCGGATTCGGTCTGGGACTCACGCTCACGAAGAAGATCATCCTCCTGCACCACGGAACGATTCAGCTTTCGGCACGAGCCGGGGGGGGAGCGGTGGCAGAGATCGAGTTCGATGACGAGCCGGAGCTCCTGGGGCTCCCGTCCGAAGATCTCGCGTCCGAGCAACTGCCCATTCGTTACCTTTTGTAACAGATTTTGTTGACTCGACCAACAAGCAACAAACGGCTGGAAGCACAATGACTGTATTCTCAATATGTTAGCGACGTTTATCCGGATGGCTTGCCCATTGCTCAAGAGGGGCCATCCCCACATGGCGGATGGAGGTGGCATGAGACGACATACAGGCGAATCGGGACAGGCCGTCATTGCAGCGACGATCATCGTCTCGCTGGTTCTGCTGATGCTGCTGACGATGATTACGCAGACGCAAATCGGGAATCGCCTGGTCGGACGGCAACTGACCTACCAGGGACAGGCGGCGAACGCGGCGCAAGCCGGGCTCGTTGAAGGATTGTCCTGGTTCCGAAAGCAGGCGATACAACCGGTGACGGCGTTCCAACCGATCGTCAACGCTTCGGCCAATCCTCCCATCAACGACTCGGAAGATACGACGATCGGCATCGTCCGCACCTATCAGGTCAGCGCGCCGGGCCGCCTCATGGGACGTTACGAAGTGCGTCTCGGCAACGCCGCCGCGGGAACTGGTGTTCTCGACGTCACGACGCAAAAGGGAAGGGTAGGTGCCGGCTCCGTCTGGCAACTGGAGTCCGTCGGCACCATCTGGGTCCAGAACGATGCCTCCCTTCCCAACAGCGCATACAAAACGAGTCCGAACACGGTGCTTTCGCAACAGACGTTCCGCACCGAGATCCAGAAGATGAGCGTCATCCTTCCCGACGGTGGCGCGGCGCTCTTCAGTGCGAACTGCGACAACGTGAAGATCGACAACAAGACGAAGATTCAGGGCGGATCGGGCTTCGGTGTGTCGTGCAGGCCTGGAGGGGGAGCAGGCATTACGAACAACGGAGTCATCACCGGTTCCCCAAACATAAAACCGAACTCCGTGGCGCCTTACAGCATCCCAGCGGTCTTCTCGGTGTCGCAGCAGGAACTGACCGGCCTCGCCGACGTCAATGTGGCCCAGACCAAAGACCTCCCAACAACGCTTCCGGCGATGAGCCTCATCGTAATCAATGGCAACGCCACGTTTGGGCCCGCTACCACCGTGCCGCTGATCAGGCCGCTCGTCGGCAGCGGCATCCTGGTCGTCTTCGGCAATCTGACGATCAATTCCGACCCGTCAAACGACTGGAACGGTGTCATCTACGTCACCGGCAATCTCAATATCAACGAGCCGATGGCTGTGAGCGGGGCCATTATCGCCGCCAACGCCTCCAGCGCGGCCTCGATTGCGGTCAACAGTGGAGCCGACATCTCGGAGGTTGACTACTCCCCGGCCATGATCAGCCAGATCAACACACAAATGGCACTGTACCGCTTCAGCCGCAGCAAGTACTGGATCGGCAAATAGACATGAGGAAAACAATGACGATCACCCGCAAGCGGCAATCCGGAATGAGTCTCATCGAGGTGCTCGCCGGCCTGGCCATCGTTTCCGTGATGGTACTGGGAACGGTCACCGTGATGAGCAACGCCCACCACCTCACCAGGATGACCTCGAACAAGCAGTTCGCGACGGAGAAGGCGATCTCGATGATCGAGGAGCTCAAGTCGCTCGTGCAGACCAACCAGGGAAGCCAGGTTGTTAATCTGGACTCCTACGATGACGGCGTCGTTAATAACAGCCTGCTGACGACGGAGGGCCAGCTCGCCACTCCGCCGACAATAATGCCGGACGACGTGATCAGCGGCAATATCCTCATGGCCGCGCCTGATACGTGGATGTATGAGCGACGCATCAACGTACAGAAGATCAAGGGGCAGTCGAACGACGTCCGTCTCGTGAACGTCAAGGTGTTCCAGAACACGCTCGGTGGTCCAATCCTCCTGGCCGAAGTGTCGAGCATCATTCGCACCCTTGTCTACAACATGCCTCCGACCCAGGTGTACGACGTCTACGCACTGGCAGTCGAAAACGTCCCTGGCTGGTGGGTGTACATGTCGAACCTCGTTCCCACCGTAAGGAACGCGATCGGCGATCTGCAATCCCGTAACCCCGGGCTCGTCTTCCGCACGCACTGGATTACCACGCTCTCTTATGGGCGCGATCTCCTTTACAAGCCGTACATCAACAGCGCGTCCGACTCGATTGCCGACGTGAATTCCGTCTATTTCTATCCCGGTAAGATGCCGGCCGCCTGCATCAGTGGTGGGCTTTGCGGCGATAATGAATACTACCCGTCGTTCCTCTTTCGCGGACACATGAACGTCGAGGGCGCCGACACGAACGGCTACGACGCCGCAAACAACCCCCAGCCGTATGCCATCGCTGACGGGTACAACAACTCGATGCGGTATTACGACGAACTGGCGCTCTACACGGCCAGAAAAACTGCGAATGTCAATGAGGAGCTCACGTGGCGTCTGTTGATGGACGACATGTACATGAACCCCAAGAACTACACGAACGCACTCATCATCAACCTGCACGGCGAGCTGATGCCATTCGCTCCGACGCGCAACTACTCCGACGCGGCGAAGAGCCCGGGGCAGACATTCGCGCCTGACCTGCGCAACATGCGTGCGGTGGTCCACTCGGAACAACTCCGCTATACGAACAACGACGGCGTGAACCTGCGCGTCTACACCTACCTCGCCAATCCGGCACTGGCCACGCCGGCACCGGTGGGAATCATGCCCGTCCCGCTGACCGTTCGCATCAAAGGCCTGAATGGATGGGTGCCCACGAACGCTGGCGGATGCACGGCTGCCACCTGCAACGTCCAGGTGATCCATGGTGGAGTCGACAACAATGGCAGCGGTTCCGCGGATGCCTATGACGCCGCTCCAGTCGCTGCCGCTGCCTATCCGGTGGCCGGGCAGCCGAATCAGATGGCTTGGACCGCGACTGTTGACCCGGTGACCAAGGACACCGTATTCAAGCTTTACGGATCGCCTCTTACGAGTACGGTCGAGCCTTCGACCGGCCGCGGCCTGGCTGCGGAGGATCGGCTCTACGGCCTCGAGTACATTCCCTCGCCGGTTGAAGACCTGACCACGAACGCCGTCCAGTTCTCGACCGACCTGTCGTCGACTGCGATCCGGCCGAAGAACACCGCGCGCTGGATCATCAAGATTCCTCTCGCGGCATTTCCTGCCGCAGCCGCCGGCACGGGCGAGGTTCTCACGGTTGAGACGCGCATCGGCGACCAGGAAACAAGTGGCGTCCTCTACCCGGCCGCCGTCGATCCCGAGAACAAGTCCAGTACCTTTGTGTGGCGGGGCGATGACACGTACATCTTCGGCAACGCCGCGGGGACTGTGTCGCCCAAGCTGCCAATCTCCGAGCGTTTTCAGGTGCTCGGCGATCCTCGGCACTGCCCCTACGCGGACCTTAAACGACCGCACCTCGCCAACGCCTTCCCCCCAGCGGCGATCGTCGGCCCGCCGGCCGTTCCGAAGGGCGGCTACGAAAGTGCACTCGGCATGGGCTACAACCGCTATTTCGACAATTTTGAAGACGGCACCCGCAATCGCGGCGCATGGCCCGAATGGACCGGCACCGTCGCTGAGCCCTACAACATCGTCAGCTCCGGCACTCCAAACAATCAAGTTGCTCTCAAAATCAACGGCGGTGCGACCTTTGCCGTCACCGTAGGAAATGGCGGCGCGCGCACGGCCGCAGCGATCGCCGCCGACCTCAACGCCAATGGTACCTTTGCCTCGAATGCCATCGCGGCATCGGTGGCTGGTCACCTGCGCATTACCGCCAAGGTCGCCGGCAATATTCAGTTCGACAAAACTACCTCGGCACGTGCCCAGTGCGCGAACACCCTTGGCTTCGATGACGCCGTCCACAGCGACGAGGCGTGGAACGGCTGGTTCTACACGGTGGCCGGCCAGCAGTACGGAGTCAAGAACGATGGAGCGGCGGGGCCCGGTACCTCCGGATGGGACAGCGGCTCCGGCACGTTGGAGATCGACGTCCACCGCATGTTCCAGATGCTGCGCTCGTCGCTCACCCGATCGAACGCGATCTGGACCACCATGACCGGCTTCTCCTACTACTACATCGGCATCGGCAACGAGATCGGCTACGACTCCGCCAACGGATTCGCAAGCAGCATCCCGGTGTCGACGAAGCCGTACACCGGATCGGCAGGCAGCCGTTACGAGGATTCGATCCTGGGCACCGTCAAGGTGATCCGGGAGAACAATGGTGGGAGTTCGTGGTGGGGCATGCCCTGGATCGGTGAGCTTTACCCTGACGCCCTCTATGCCACGTGGCTCGCCTCCGGCAACATACCCACCGGAGTGGGCGCGAACAAGTTCATCCGCACGGATCGTACAAATTTCCCGACGTTCCCCGGAACGCTTCTGTCAGACGCCAAGCGTCGAACCGCTGCGCCGGGATGCACAACCCTCTTCTGGACCGGCACCTCGGGCTCAACCTTTCATCACGAGTCTCACGATGGCGATCAGGCCACCATCACGTCTGACGGTCAGGACATCGCCGACCATTATTCTCTTCCGGTGCCGATTACGATCGACAACGCGCGCCCCTTCGACATCAACTTCTCCAAAGCGGGAAGCAACCCGGAGAGCTTCCTTCAGCCCGGCGACTATCCGACTGCGTACCTGACGACGGTGCTTAACACGTACTACACGCACTCCGGCGCACCGGTTCAGGCCAGTGCGCTCATCGCGCTGGCGGACCCCATCACCAATAATCCGGCCTTTATCGCGGTCAACGGTCTCTCACCGACGGGGGTGGCCGGTACGACCTTCATCGCCAAGTGGTCCTTCCTGACCCTGATTCAAAGCTACCTCAACGGCGGTCTGTACACCGACGCCACCGCGACGCCAAAAGCAAAACACATCCGCCAGGTGCCACGCGTTGTCATCACCGATCCCAATGAGAACACCGACCTGAAGCAGAAGGGTTCGATCACCATTGGATGGGACACGACCTGGAAACGGTGGGATGGCTCGACGTACACCGTTGACCCGGCCTACGCGGGCTGGTTCGAAGCACTGACGATGAAATATGCTGTCCTCTACAGTCCAAGCAACGGCTTTCCTGATCCTACGAAGGGAAATCCGACCGGCTGGTTCTACGTGTCCGATAACACTCCGGCGACCCTCGGTGCAAAGCCCAATGTGGCCCACGAAATCGCACAGGTAGTCTCGGGCGTCACAACGAGCAATACCGTCACATGGAACACGCCTGCCGGCACATTCCCACAAGGTAGCTACCTGATCCGTGTCGAGGGGTACCGGGAGGGATATCCGCTGCACTACTCCTTCCACCAATATCGTGCGTTCTTCCAGAGGTAAACGATGATGACAAGACAAAGATCGAGACACGAGCGCGGCACTACGCTGATGGAGATGATCGTCGTCGTGGCGATCTTCTCCGTCGTTTTCATCATCTCGTACTCGCTGCTCGAAGACACGGTAAAGACGAGTCTCTTCATCGAGGCCCACACCGACCTTCCCGTCTATGGACAACAGGCAGTCAACACCATCCAACGCGAACTGCTCCAGACGCGCACAGTCTTTGAGGGCACACCTGGCAGTTTCGGACCGGCTTACTTCGCGGCGCTTACGCTTCCGGCGCAATATCCGCTGCTCACAGACAGCAAGATGCCCATCCTGAATCCTGTTGGCACACTCGTCCCCGACGCGGCCGGCAGCCCCTTCACAGGAAACTGTCTGCTCATCGTGCGGCAACTCTCGCCGGCACTGGTCACAGCGCTCACCAACGGATGCGCGACGCCGGGCACGTGCAAGCTTCTCGTTGATCGTTACCAGTTTGAGTTCTTCTATTTGACGAAGGTCACCGGTGGCCGGAGCTTCTCCGGAACCGGATACTGGCTCGATGCCATCCAGGCGAAAAGCGCCATCTATGCGGACTACACGCAATTAACACAATGGGCAAGTGGGCTGCCGGTTGGGACGGCCGCTGCCGATAAAGCCAGAGTAGCGTCCGTGTTGAGTACTTACACTGAAGTCAATACCGGCATCAGCTCCCCGACGATCAAGGCTTGGGATTCGAGTGCAGCAGCACCCAGCGCGTTCTATACAATTACCGCTACGCTCGGGTTCACCACCATTGCGCAACCGACCATTCCCCTCACGACCGCAGTCAGCCTTGCCAGAGGGCTGGCGGGTGGGCGGGTAAGCGGAAAAATGGACTATACGGTCGGCTTTCGTCCCTCCGCCGCGACGAGATTCAACCTGTCGACCGACGTCAAGCGGCTGGACGGTTCGATTCAGGTCCGCGATCCGATTCCAAAATACGCTGTCTTCGACTCCACGACGCCGCTCTATCCATCAGGTCTCGAGTTCCTTATGGTGGGACCGGCCGGATCGCGGCGCATCCTCAGTCGTATCGTGATCATGTCGAGTTATATCGGCCACATCGACTCGAAAGAGGCACTGGTCATCACTTCCGGGTCGTCCTGAGCCGCCTCACCTGCCCGTATCTCGTTGCGCCGTCGCGTGAAAAACATGCGACGGCGCAACGTTTTTTGACGGAAGCCCGCGTCCTCACTCACTCCTAAATCGTTCTCCTGCCTCAGCTTTCCTCGATCAACGTTCCGTTCCTCCGGCTTGCAGACTCCTCCCCCGAACGAGGGGGAACGAGATGGAACCAAAGAGATGGTCCAGAGGAATGACGCTGGTCGAATGTGCCGTGGTCGTGGCGATCATGGGCATTCTCCTGATGTGTGTCGCGCCGGCTCTCGACAACGTGCTTCGCCGATGCGCACTGTCGACCGCGGCGGAGCGGGTGCGCAAGCAGATGATGCGCGCCCAGAGCACGGCATCTGCTCTGTCGCGAAACTGCGGCGTCTACTACTTCCAGCGCAACGGACAGTGGATGTACGCGATCTACACCGATGAGAACGGCAACGGAGTTCTGCGCAGCGAGATCACCAGCGGCGTCGATCGGCGAATCGAAGGCCCTGCCCTCCTGCTCGACGCAACGTTCCCGATCGAAGTCGGAATCGGCGATGGCTTTACAGACCCCGATACCCTCGCTGCGTTCGGCCCTGGCGCCTCGCCAATCGAGTTCAACAGTTCCTTTATCTGCTCTTTCTCACAACTGGGGTCCGGCACTCCAGGCTCCATCTTCCTCACCGACGGCGGGAACCTCGGAGCGATGATTCGCTCCTCCGGCTCGGATGGCAATCTTCGAAAGCTCTTCTATTCAGGGAAAGGGCAAAAATGGATCGAGAGATGAGCTGAACGCCGGGAATGCGGTCATCCATGCCTCCCGTTGAAACGGGTATAATTATTTTAGGAGACACCGGCCCATGCGACGTTCTGGACTCTCGGCTCTCGCCGTTTCTGCGCTTTTCATCACCTGTGCCGTTTCCGCAGCGGAACCGCAGCCTGCCGTCAAAAGGCCGGTTGCGCAGACCGTTTACGCCTCGGCGATCCAGACGGACTCCCCGCTCGTTCGCGCCGCAAAACTGAGCCTTCAGTCCCGCCTGCATCCCAGATCACACGTGATCATCGACTCGAACACACTCGTCGTGACGCGCTGGTCTGACTCCTCCCCGCGTACCACGTCCACAGCACCCGATGCGCAGGGACGATCCTGGGCATCAGGAAACTCCAACGATGCAGCAGCTCTGGCCGCTCAGGAAAAAGGCGTCCGTGACCAGAGAATCGCCGCCGAGGCAGCGCGCCAGTCTAGTCTGCGTCAGGAGCAGTCGTATATGGCCCGCGAGGGCGAGGAACCGTACAGCGAGATCATCGACGATCACGTCACAAAGCGGCTCGAAGCCATTCCCGACGAGATGAAACAGAAGCCGCCGATGTAGCGGCGCGATTCCCGGCTTGCGCTCGCCATCTCCGCGGCCAGGAGTTTCGGAGAGAGGAATCGGCCGCTGGCCGTCTCGCCGCTCAGAGCCGTTCGTCGGACGCTCCAACACGAAGCTGTCCCACCCCGTGGCTTCCGGACGGTTACGACACCGGCCGTCCAGACCGGCGCTGTCAGGGAAATCGCGGAATCGCACCCCGGTACGTGCCGTTGTAAGCACACCCTGCCCTCTCGGAACGTTTCACGGCGTTGACCGTCCTAAAGGCAGACCACAGAACACCATGCCCGAATTTATTGTCAGAGTCGGCACACCCGACGGAATGATCACCGAACGCCACGTGCAGGCGTTGAGTATCCGCGCGGCCGAAGACGACCTCCGTCAGCAGGGGATGCATGTGTTCGACGCCCGCCGGGGTGCGCGCCATCTTCGGGATCTGCTCCCGCGCAGCAATAAGGTGATCTCGACCGAGCGGTTTCTACTGTTCAATCAGGAGCTTCTCGCGCTGGTCAAGGCGGGTCTGCCCATCCTGCAGTCGTTCGACATCATGCTGGAGCGTCAGAAGAACCTGCGATTCAAGGAAGTGCTGACCGATGTCCGCGAGAAGCTGAAGTCGGGGATTGCTCTGTCCGACGCGTTCGCTGCATACGGCAGCGCATTCCCTCCGATCTATTCGACCTCGCTCCGCGCCGGCGAGCGTTCGGGCGACCTCGAAGGCGTCCTGCGCCGTTTTCTCCGTTACCAGAAGATCATCGTCAACCTGCGCAAGCGCGTCATCGGAGCGCTGATCTACCCGACCGTGCTCATCACGCTCTCCGTCGGCATGGTGTTCATCATGCTGACGAAAGTCATTCCGAAGTTCGCGGAGTTCTATTCCGGTTTCGGCGCCGAGCTCCCCTGGTTCACGAAGCTGATGATCAAAGTCTCCAGCACACTGAATACGAACCTCCCCCTCGGGATCATCGCCGGGGTGGCCATCTTCATTCTCATGCGCCGGTGGATCAACAACAGCGGCCGGGTCCTGTGGGACCAATTCAAGCTGCAGATCCCGCTTGCCGGCGGCATCCTGCATCGCTTCGCCATCATGCAGTTCACGCAGTCGCTGGGCACGCTTCTGGCGGGCGGGACACCGATGGTTCCGGCGATCGAGATCGCTTCGCAGTCCGTGACAAATCACTCGATGTCCACGAAGATCTTCGGCATCGTGCACAACGTGCGCGAAGGGGAGCCACTGTGGCGCTCGCTGGAAAACACCGGCGCCATGAGCGATCTGGCCGTGGAAATGATCAAAGTCGGCGAGTCGACCGGCGCCCTGACGGAAATGCTCGGAAATGTAAGCGAGTTCTACGACGAGGAAATCGAATCCAGACTGACGCGCATGGTAGCGGCCATCGAGCCGCTCATCCTCGTCCTCATGGGCGTGGTCATCGCCGTCCTGCTCTACGCGTTCTATCTTCCTCTGTTCCAGCTGAGCAACGTCGCGCAATAAGAGACCACTATGGCCGCTGATCCACGCACACTCCTCTACAAGAACGCCGACCCGACGGGTGAAGCTGCCCGTTCGCAGCGTCTCGCCGCCCAGTATGGTTTCGAGTACGTGAACCTGGAGCACTTCCAGGTCGATCACCAGCTCTTCAAGGACGTCCCGCTCGAGCTGATGATCCGCTACCAGTTCCTCCCCGAGAAACGGGAGAACGGTCACATCGCCGTCGTCGTCGGAGATCCCACCGACGTCCTCAAGCTCGACGAGCTGGAGCTCCTCCTCGGCGCCCCGCTCAAGGTCAAGGTCGCCTCACCTGCCGCCATCCGCGACAAGCTGCAGAAGTCGGAATCCACCCAGCGCGTCCTCGACGAAGCCACGGAAGGCTTCCGCATGACGCTGGTCGGCGAGGACGAGGAAGGCGAAGAGACACTAACGATCGACTCGATCACGCAGCAGGAATCCTCGCCGATCATCAAGCTCGTCGACTCCATCGTCTTCAACGCCATCCAGCGCCGCGCCTCGGACATCCACATCGAGACGCGCGACAACGAGGTCGTCGTCAAGTACCGAATCGACGGCGTTCTCTACGAAGCGCTTGAGCCGATCGACAAGCGCCATCACACCACGATCATCTCCCGCATCAAGGTCATGTCCGAGCTCGACATCGCCGAGAAGCGCGTTCCGCAGGACGGCCGTTTCAAGCTGCGTATCACCGGCCGCACCATCGACTTCCGCGTCTCCATCGTTCCGACCGCGCATGGCGAAGATTCGGTCATCCGTATCCTCGACAAAGAGTCGATGAACTCGGACTTCAAGAGCCTCCGTCTGGACGTCCTTGGCTTCGACGAAGAGATGCTTCTCAAGTTCCGCAAGTTCATCAAAGAGCCGTACGGAATGGTTCTGGTCACCGGCCCGACCGGTTCCGGGAAGACCACGACGCTCTACGCCGCGCTGTCCGAGATTCAGACGTCGGAAGACAAGATCATCACCATCGAGGATCCGGTGGAGTACCAGCTCCGGGGAATCACGCAGATTCCCGTGAACGAAAAGAAAGGGCTGACGTTCGCCCGAGGTCTGCGCGCCATCCTTCGTCACGATCCCGACAAGATCATGGTCGGTGAGATCCGTGACGAGGAGACCGCCGCGATCGCCGTGCAGTCCGCACTGACCGGCCACCTCGTCTTCACCACCGTCCACGCCAACAACGTCGTCGACGTCCTCGGCCGTTTTCTGAACATGAAGGTCGACCTCTACAACTTCGTGTCGGCCCTCAACTGCGTACTGGCGCAGCGCCTCGTTCGGAAGATCTGCGACTCCTGCAGACATGAAGTCAGCTATCCCGACACGTTCATCATCGAATCAGGTCTGGATCCGAAGGAGTACCGCGGCACGAAATTCTGGGAAGGCGCAGGATGCATCGATTGCAACGGCACCGGCTTCCACGGCCGCGCCGCGATCTCGGAGCTCCTCGACCTCTCCGACCGCATCCGCACGATGATTCTCGACCGCCGTCCCGCATCGGAGATCAAGAAAGCCGCGAAGGAAGAAGGAATGATGTTCCTGCGCGAGTCGGCGCTCAAGAAGGTCATGAACGGCCAGACGACCCTGCGCGAGATCAACAAGGTCACCTTCGTGGAGTGATATGGCCCGTTCCTTTCCACCAGACGTCATCGTCCTCGACACCGATTCTCTGATCCACGTCCGCGTCGTTCGCGGACGGAAGGACATGCAGATCCTGCAGGCGAAGAGTTACCCGTTGCGCGACGACGTCTTCGCGCCCGGTGTGGTCACGCCACAGCTGTCGAATGACACCGCTCTAGCCGAAGTCGTCCGGCGCCTGAAGCTCGAGACGGGGCGCTGGGACAAGGTCTCCATCCTGCTGCCCGATGCCTGGTTCCGCATGAACATCATCGAGCTGCAGGCGCTCCCCGAGCGCGCCAGCGAGGCCGCCGAGGTGATCCGCTGGAGCCTGCGGCGGACGATGCCGATCGATCCCTCCGAGTTGCGCCTGTCGTACGAGGTGCTGAGCCGCATCCCGCCCCGCATCCTGGCCGTAAGCGCCGTCGAAGTCACGATCGCGGCGATCGAGCGTGTGTTCGAGGCCGCGGGGATCGAGGTCATCCTGATCGAGCCGGCAGGACTGAACATCTGGAACGCCATCACCGCCCGCGAGGCGGCGACGACGCGCGACCGGATCTTCTTCTACATTCGCGACCACGATTTCACGACCGCGGTCTTCCGCGGTCCACAGCCGCTCTTCATCCGTTCGCGCAACCTCAACGGTGAACGGACACTCGAGCAGGAGATCAAGCTCTCGGCGACGTATCTGCGCGACACGCTGCAGACTACATCCGTCGAACAATGCTACGTCGCCGGCAACGGCATCGACGGCGCGGTCACGGACGCCATCGCCAGCGAGTTCTCGTCGCCGGTCCGCAGAATCTTTCTCCGCGACATGGCCGAACAGTCGCCCGGTGACGCCGGCGGATATGAAGCAGAGCTGACCGCGGCCACAGGAGTATTCACAGGGTGAAGCCGATCCATCTCAACCTGGCCTCCCGGCCGTTCCGCGACTACCGGCCGGTCTATGCCGCCGTCGTCCTCATTTCGCTGCTAACGGCGTTTCTGGCGCTGAACAACGTCGACACGTTTCTGCGTTATCGCACGGAGACCCGGACGACGCGCGCCAACATCGCCGGACTCGAAGAGCAGATCGCCGACGAACAGCGCCGCACGGAGTCGTTGACGCAGCGCCTTCGCGGCGTCGACCTCAAGCTCCTGTCTTCGCAGACGGAGTTCGCTAATTCGCAGCTTGCCGAGCGTGCTTTCTCCTGGAGCGAGCTCCTCGACCGGCTCGAGCGCATCCTGCCGACCGATGTCCGACTGCAATCGGTCACCCCGTCGTTCGAGAAGGACGGAACCGTCCATCTGGCGATGATCTGCGTCAGCAAAGGCGGTGAGGGACTGACGGCGACGATCAACCGCTTCAACGGCGACCTCCACTTCGCAAACGCGTTTCCCACCGTTGAAACGCAGCAACTCAGCGAGTATCACTTCACGCTGAGTGTCGACTACCGTCCGTCCATCGCCAGGAGGGTCGAATGATCTGGCGTGAGAAACGGATTCTCCTGATCGCCCTCGCGATCCTCCTGCTCGCCAATACGGTCTTCTTCTTCACCTACCGCGTGCAGTACGTCAGCCGCATCGAGGACCTCGACGCCCGCGAGGAGCAGTCGAAGGCCCGTCTCGACCAAGCCAGGCACGCCCGCACGACGGCCGAGCAGCAACTGGCGGCGTACAAGAAAGTGCAGACTGACCTTCAAGTCCTGTACAACGAGCGCTGGTCCACCCCGATGCTGCGCCTCACCACGCTGATCGACGAAGTGAAGAAGCTCGCCGCGGCCAGCCATCTCCAGCCGCCCAGCTATCAGTTCTCGAACAGCGGGACTAAGAGCGAAGCCCGTGGGGCACTCGGCACCACGACCGTGGGGATCGCCTTTACCGTGCAGGGCAACTACGAGCAGATACGGCGCCTGATCAACCTGCTCGAGCTGTCCGATCAGTTCGTAATCATCGACGGGATCAGCCTCGCCTCGACCGGCAACACACCCGAGAAAGCCCTGACGCTCAACATCCGACTCAAGACATTGTTCCGCGACGTCCGTACCAATCTCGCGGCGAGTAAACAGCTGTGATCGAATCGATGAACTGGAAGACCTGGACGGCAGTCGGGGCGATTCTCATCGCCATCTTCGCGATCTATGCGTTCGCGTCGAACACGCATCGCGATCCTGATCCGATCCCAACACCCATCCGCACCGCGCGGCCGGCAACCAGCCCGCAGGTGCGTTCGCGCGCAGCGCAGAGCACGGGCACGCCCGGCATGCCGGCGTTGCACGTCGAATGGCTCGATGCGCAGAGCGGAAGCTACAAGAGCGAACGGAACCTCTTCGCATTCAGGGAAAAACCCCTTCCACCACCACCACCGCCGGTCAAACCCCCGCCGCTACCACCCGATCAGGACCACGACGGCATCCCTGACTTTCGCGACAACTGTCCGGCGGTCTACAACCCCGACCAGGCCGACAGCGATCACAATGGCAAGGGCGATCTGTGTGATGCCGAGTGGCAGGCTTATATCAAGGCCAATCCTCCGCCACCACCCGCTCCTGTCCCGCCGCAGTTCACATTCAAGTACATCGGCACGTTCGGGCCGGCGAACAACCCGATCGCGACGTTCAATGGGAATGGCGAGATCGTCAACGTCCGAGTGGGCGAGACGATCGACGGCAAGTTCATCCTGCGCAGCATCGGAATTGAATCGGTCGAGATCGGCTACGTCGGCTTCCCCGCGGACACGAAAACACGCGTACCTCTTGGCCAGTGACCTTTGAGTTGCCCTACCGTCAGAGTGATCAGCAGATAACAAATGTCTGACACTCAGGATTGAAACGAATGAACCAGACAAAACTCGCATTTACAGCTCTCGCGCTGTCGCTCTCCATGCTGTCGTGTACGAGCTACAACGCGTTCCAGAAAGCGAAGACAGCCGAACAGACCAAGGATTGGGACCAGGCCGTCACCGAGTATCAGAAAGCGCTCGACGTCGATCCAAGCAACTCGCTCTACCGGATCAACCTTTCGCGCGCCAGGCTGGAAGCGTCGCGCGTTCATTTCGAGAAGGGCAAATCTCTCCGCGCTGCATCCCTCAACGCGCGCGGAAACGACCAGACGCGCCTCACACAGCTTGCAGCCACGGAGCTGGAGCTCGTCGTCAAACTCGATCCGACGAACCAGTTCGCCGCAGTCGAATATGGCAAAGCGATCAACTCGCTGCAGGAAGCAGCGATGGCCAACCAGCCCGCCACGATCGATGAGCTCAAGCGCCGCGTCAAAGCCAACATTACCAAGTCGAAGCCGCCCCAGCTCAACCCGGCCTCCGATCAGCCCATCACGCTCTCCTTCCCCCACGAGACGCCGATCAAGGAGATCTACAAGGCCCTCGGAGGCGCCTTCGGCATCAACATCCTCTTCGATCAGGCGGTCAAGGACGACCGCATCGCAATCGAACTGAAGGACGTCACGGCGCAACAGGCACTCGAGCGCGTCATGCAGGCCGCTAATCATTTCTACAAAGCTCTCGACGAGCACACGATCATCGTCATCCCCGACAACCCGCAGGCCCGCCGCGACTACGAGGACCTCGTGATCCGCACGTTCTATCTCTCGAACGGCGACGCCGAGCAGGTCACGAACGTCGTCCGGACGATGATCGAAGCACGCAATGTCTTCCCGCTGAAGGCGCTCAACGCAATCACGATCCGCGACACAGCAGACAAGGTCCGCATCGCCGAGAAAATCATCGAGGCCAATGACAAGGCCAAGGCCGAAGTCGTGGTCGACGTCGAACTGCTGCAGATCGACCTCGACAAACAGCGCGACATAGGAGCCGTCGTCACCGGGCTGGGCGGGACACTCTCCGCGACCACTCCGGTCGACGCCAAGGGCGTCCCGTTGCCGATCAATCTCGACACGCTTCGGGGCATTCGCAGTCCTAACCTCGTCTTCACCATTCCCTCAATCGCATACAACCTGGTAAAGACCGTCGGCAACACGGAAACGCTCGCCAATCCGGAGCTGCGCATTTCCGAAGGGGAGAAAGCCACGCTGCATATCGGTCAGCGCGTTCCCGTTCCGGTCACGACCTTCACGACCGGCGTTCAGAACGGAACCCTCGGCAGCCTTCCGGCAACGTCGTTCCAGTACCAGGACATCGGGATCAAGGTTTCCATCGAGCCGCGCGTTCATCACAACCAGGAAGTGACGCTCAAGCTGACGGTCGAGGTCTCCGACATCGCTGCCGCCGCGACGTCTTCCGATCTTCCCTCGTTCAATACCCGCACGATCGAAGCGACCATCCGCCTGAAGGATGGCGAGACGAACTTCCTGGCCGGCCTGATTCAGCAGACCGAAGGGACGACGAGCCAGAAGACCCCGTTCCTGGGCGACATCCCCATCCTCGGCCGCCTCTTCACGAAGGATCACACCTCCCGTCATCGCACGGACCTCATGCTGACAATGACGCCGCACATCATCCGGATGCCGGACATCACCGAAGACGACATGGCTCCGATGTGGGTCGGCACGCAGAGCAATCTCAGTTTCCGTGGCCTCTCGCCGCGGCTCGAGTCCCAATCGACGGCGGATCCGTTCTCGTCGCGAAGCGCGCAGCAGTTCAGCACCGGCAACGTCGATGGCGACGGCAACCCCATTCCGGCCGGCAACCTCGTCGTCACGCCCGGAACGGGTCCGAACGACCCGTTCCGCGGACGGACGCCGAACGCCCCTCCGGCGAACCCGGGCATGCCGCCACCACAGCCACAGCCACAGAGCCAGATCTCCAAGCCGCCCTCGGGCACCGCCGTCGCGCAGTCGATCGATCAACACGGAACCATCGCGGACAACTCAGGGCTTGCACCTCGCATCCAGCCGCAGCCGATGCGGATGGCGTTCAAGCCGGGCGAAGAGAAGATGTGGAGCGTGGTAGGGATGGATCTCGACGGTTTGACCACCCAGCAACTCATCCTCCACTACGACCCTCGCACCCTCGATGTCAGCGAGGTCGTTTTCGGACCGGCGATCGCGATCGATCCGAAGACACCACCGGTGACTACGATCGATCGCGAGCATGGCTCGATCCGCATCACATCCTCGAATGGCAAGCCGCTGCAGTTCAACAACGGCGGTGGCGACATCGCCTCGCTTCGTGCGCGCGGCGCCGCCCCTGGTGAGACCTATCTCGTTCTCGAAAACCCCAATCTCACGAATGGCGCCGGCACGGTGGTCACCGCGTCGGTGACCGGAGGCCACGCCAAGGTCGACTGATGAACGGCCGCTCCAGGATCTCCCGTGCGGATCGCTTCCGTGGCTTCACCGTCGCCGAGCTCATCACGGTCGTGGCGATCGTGGGAATCCTCGCGAGCGTAGCCATGCCTCTGGCGAACTTCGGGATCCGCCGGCAGAAGGAGGTCGAGCTCCACGAGAAGCTGCGCAGGATCACCGATGCCATCGATCGCTACCACGAGATCTGCCTGCAGCCCCCGACCAGCCCGGCCGGGATGAAGACGCCGGTTGGCGTTGACCAGGGACCATGGCCGAAGACCCTCGAGGACCTCACCAAACCGGTCACGCTCAACAGCGGTCAATCCGTCCGCCTGCTCCGCGTGCGCGATCTCATCGATCCAATGACAGGCAAGTCGGAGTGGAACACGCTCTCTTCCGACGACGACTCCGATGCCCAGTCGGGCAACGGCAAGAATGTTTACGAGATCCATTCGAAGTCCACCGCACCTGCCCTCGACGGCAAGACCCACTACAACGAATGGTGAACCGGGAGTCCCCAGTGAAACGACGCAGAGAACAGCAGTCCGGCTTCACACTCATCGAGCTGATCGTCGTCGTCACGATCATCGGCATCCTTGCGGCCGTCGCCGTGTCGAACGTCAAGTGGGCACAGACGAAGGCACGCGAGTCGGCCCTTCGCCATGACCTGTTCGAGATGCGCAAGTCGATCGACGACTACTACGCCGACAAACAGAAGTACCCGGATAGCCTCCAGGTTCTGCAGCAGGAGCACTACCTGCGCAACATCCCCAAGGATCCGATGACCAACAAGGCCGATTGGGAAGAGGTGCAGAACACCCCCGACCCGTCCGATCCGAATGCCGTTCCGACCGATCCCGCGGCGCAGTCCGAGGGAGCGGCGCCAGGGATTTATGACTTGCACAGCCAGGCGGCCGGCAATGGACTCGACGGCACGTCCTACAAGAGCTGGTGACGTGCGGTTGCGGCATTGCGCGGTTTCGCAGTTGCGTGGCGACCTTGCGGCCGCGAAGCCCCATCATGGCGTCGCGCCCCTGCGTAACCGCGTCACCGCACAGCGCGGCTTCACCCTGGCTGGCGTCATCGTCCTCATGACCATCATGATGGTGTTCGTCGCGTATACCGTTCCCCGTCAGTGGTCGACCGTGATGAAGCGGGAGCGCGAGCGTCAGACGATTTTCGCGATGCAGCAGTACGCAAAAGCCATCACCGAGTTCCGGCTCAAGAACAACGCCTACCCGACCTCGCCGCAACAGTTGAAAGACGCGCGGCTGCCGAGAATGATCCGCGGTGTGAAAGGCGAATGGATCGACCCGCTCACCGGCGAAGTCGACTGGCTGGTCATCCCGCAGTCCGCCGCGGGCGCGCTGCCTCAGCGCAATCTTCCGGGCAACCCCAACAATCCTCCCGGAAGCGGACCGACGACGACTCCGCCCACCACCCCTCCCACCACCAGCAGCGGGACCGGCACCAGTGCCAGCGGGACGACCGGCACCAGCGGTACGAACCCGACCGGCACACCTTCCCTCCCAGGGATCCCGATCAAGGATTACGCTGGCGGACCCTTCATCGGAGTCCGGCCGACGGCGCATGGAAAATCCCTCATCAACCTCCTCGGCGCGGATACGTATGAGACCTGGGTCTACACCTCGCTGGACTACGAACAGGAAAAACAGCTGCGCATCACAGCGTGGTCCTCGGTCTTTCATTAGCGCGTTTCCCGCGGTTGCGCCGCTACAATCCCGCTTCCAATGTCTTCCGACCTGAAAAACGTCAGCCGCTACGTTCTCCCCTCGGGGCTGACGATCCTCATTGAGACGCTCCCCTACGTCCGCTCCGTGGCACTGGGCTACTACCTGCGCAGCGGTTCGGCAGTCGAATCGGAAGAGCACAGCGGCTCTTCGCATTTCCTCGAACACCTCGTGTTCAAGGGAACGGAGACCCGATCGACCAGCGACATCGCCAAGGTGATCGACATCCTCGGTGGCGACGTCGATGCATTCACTGGCAAGGAGTACACGTCGTTCTACTGCCATGTGCTCGACGAGCAGATGCAGACCGGCCTCGATCTCCTCACCGATCTCGTCATCTCCCCGCGCTTCACGGACGACGACCTCGAAGTCGAGCGCGGCGTCATCCTCGAAGAGATCAAAATGGTGGAAGACACCCCCGATGATCTCGTCCATGAGATCTTCGTCACCACGTTCTGGCCGGACCATCCCCTGGGCCGGCCGATCCTCGGCACCGAGGAGTCCGTCAACCGCCTCGGACGGAAGCAGATCCTTGCGCACTACGAGGAGACGTTTCATCCGTCGAACATGATCTTCTGCGCATCCGGAAACGTGCGTCCGGCAGAGATCCTCCCCTTCCTCGAGAAGACCTTCGCCAACGACAGCAAGCCACCGCTGTTACCGACATGGACGACCCCGACGCCCCGCCAGCATGTCGTCCTTCGCGAGAAGCGTGAGCTCGAGCAGGTTCATCTCTGCCTCGGGTCGCGAGGGCTTCCGCAGCAGAGCGACGAGCGGTACGCCGCGGCGCTCTTCAACACGATCCTCGGCGGCGGGATGTCCTCACGGCTCTTCCAGCGCATCCGTGAGAAAGAGGGCCTCGTCTACACCGTCATGTCGTACCACAACGGCTACGTGAACGGCGGATACGAGGCCATCTACGCGGCATGCGCCCCGAAGAACCTCAAGCGCGTCCTCGACATGACGCTGGCTGAAATGCGCGGGATCAGGAGCGGAGGGGCCACTGCGGAGGAGTTGCGCGACGCCAAGCTGCACCTCAAAGGATCGATCCTGCTGTCCCTCGAATCGACCGTCAGCCGGATGTCGGGACTGGCGCGGCAGGAGTACTACTTCGGGCGGCAGTTTTCTCCCGATCAGATCATCGCGGCGATCGACGCCGTCACGGGCGACGACATCGCACGCGTCGCGGCGACCATCGTCGACCCGGATTCTCTTTCCCTCACACTGATCGGAAACCTGAAGTCGCCCGGCATTACCACCGCCATGCTGCGGGAGGCTCTCGCGTGATGTACGGAATCAAGCCGGCCCCCTCTTATGTACTCTTGTACCGAAGGAGGGCTCGCGCCCATGTCTGATCCCGTCATCGTTCCGCGGGACACCACTCTCGACGAACTTCTCAGCTCCGGCCAGGTGCTGATGCTGATCATCGGCTCGAGCTCCCGAGCCGGCGAACTGGCGGCCATCGCGGGCCAGATCAGTGACGACGCAGACCCTGCGGAGCTGGCGCGCCGGTGCGCCGTGCAGGTCCTGCGCGACGATGCCGTCGGCCCGGCTCTGCGGGAGGAGATCGGCGATACGCCCGACCCCACCATCGTCACACTCACACGCGACGGCATGGTGGTCCGCGCCGTCGTCGACGATGGCGAAATCGAGCGCATCGACCTCGAAGACATGTTCCTGGAGGCCGCTGTCTAGGCAACCTGCCTCATTCTTTCTTTGCGGTCGCCAACGGCATGTTCTTCGACGAGGTGTCGACGAACGAGACGTTCACGCCTTTACTGATGCGATGGGCCACCTCGGAGGCACCCCAGTTCGTCAGCCTCACGCAGCCGTGGGACGACGCATAGCCGATCGAGTCGGGGTCGGGCGTCCCGTGCATCCCGTAGTGCGGTTTGCTTAGCGCCATCCACACCGCCCCACAGGTGAGTTCGGACCCGGCTTCAACTGCGCGTCCGGATTGCTGTCCGGGACCTCGTGGTAGAGCTTCGGATCGTAGTGGAACTCCGGCATCCGGGCGATTCCGACGACGTGAACCTTTTCGTCCGGCGACGAGTCGTACGTGGATCCCAGCGTCGTCGGTGTCGCTGCCGCACGTAGAGCGGTTCAACCGGGGGAGGTACACTTTGCCCTGATTGATCACTTACCTGAAGGTCCGCAACCTCGCCATCGTCGAGGAGTTCGCAATCGAGCCCGGTCCCGGGCTCAACGTGCTGACCGGTGAGACAGGCGCGGGAAAGTCTCTGCTGATCGATTCCCTCGAGTTTCTTCGCGGCGCCCGAAGCTCGACAGAGATGATCCGTGCAGGCGCCGACAAGATGACCGCCGAGGCGGCGTTTCACCTCCCGGCGGAATCGCGACAGGCGCTGGAAGATCTCGGCATCGACAGTGACGACGACAGCGACAGCGTGGAACTGATCGTCCGGCGCGAGATCGCAATCAATGGACGTGGCCGTGTGCTGATCAACGGGTCACCGCTCTCGGTTCGCGAGCTGGGCGCGACAATGGATGCCTTTCTCGAGATCCATGGTCAGCATGAGTCGCACAGCCGGGTGGCCGGGCAGGGATACCGGGAACTTCTCGACGAGTACGGCGGTCATTCCGCTCTGCTCGGCACGGCGCGCCAGTCCTACACCTCGTGGAACCAGGCCGCGGAGCAACTGCGGGTTCTGACGGACGCCCAGCGTGATCGGACGTTGCGCCTCGACCTTCTGCGCTATCAGATCGACGAGATCTCCTCGGCCAGAATCGATCCCGCCGAGGAGGAGTCGCTTCGCGGCGAGCGGAGCCTGCTGGCCAACGCGCGCCAGCTGGCCGAGGCCAGCAGCGGAGCCTTCGCACTGGTCGATGATGATGAGACCTCCGCGCTGGCCCAGCTCGCGCGCGCGCTCCACCTCGTCCAGCCTCTCGCACGCGAGATCAGTGACCTCGGCACGATCGCCGCGGAGCTCGAGGATGCGATCTTCCGGCTGCAGGAGACGTCGCGCGGCCTCTCCCGGCTCTCGGACTCTGTACGCCACGATCCTGCGCGCCTCGAAGAAATCGAAGACCGCCTGGTCACGATCGAACGCCTGCGGAAGAAATACGGCGGATCGATCGAAGCCGTCCTCGCGCACTTCAGCTCCATCCAGGACGAATTCGAACAGCTCAGCGACTACGAGACCAGCGTCGACAAACTGCAACGGATCGAGGAACAACACTTCGCAGGCTGGAGCAACGCAGCGGAGTCGCTGTCGGCGGCCCGAAAAAATACGGCGAAGAAGTTCGAGATAGCCATTCAGTCCGAGCTCAACGACCTGGCAATGGAACGGACGACGGTCGAGGTGATCGTCGATGCCGCGGACGCTACCCGGGATCATGTCGCGCCGCATGGACTGGACCGGATCGAGATCCTCATCGCGCCCAATCGTGGCGAGGAGCCGAAACCCATGCAGCGCATCGCATCCGGCGGTGAGCTTTCGCGCATCCAGCTTGCGATTGCCGCGGCGTTGTTCAAAGCGTCGCGTCATACCGCAGCCGCCACACTCGTCTTCGACGAGATCGACGCCGGAATCGGCGGGCGTGTGGCCGAGGTGGTGGGAAGGAAACTGCAGGAGCTCGCGGTGGGCAATCAGGTGATCTGCGTGACCCACCTCCCACAGATCGCCAGTTTCGGCGCGACCCATTTCTTCGTCTGGAAAGAAGACACAGGCGGTCACACCCGGGCACGGATCCGAAGGCTCGACAGCGAAGACGAGCGCGTCGATGAGGTCGCACGGATGCTGGGCGGAGAGTCCATCCCGGCTTCCGCTGTCCTGCACGCGCGGGAACTTCTGGAAGGCGCTCGCGGGCGGACGGCGAAGGCCCGCCGGTGAAGCGCTGGCACATCGACGGCGAACCGCCACCGGACGTGCTGGACGAACTGGCTGGCGTCCTCCTGGGTGGTGGCGTGGCGCTGCTGCCGACCGACACCATCTACGGCCTGCATGCGATGGTGGACACGGGCGCCGCGGCACGTGTTGCGGCCATGAAGGGACGCGATCAGGAGAAGGCGTTTGTCATCGTCGCCGCGAGCATCGCGCAACTACGGGCGCTCGGCGCCACCGTGCCTGACGCGCTCGGGGAGATCTGGCCGGCGCCCATGACCGCAATCCTGGTCCGGGGCAACGGCACGATTGCGGCCCGCATCCCGGCTCTGGACTGGCTTCGCGCGCTCCTGGAGCGCACCGGACCGCTCATTTCGACCAGTGCAAATCGAGCAGGCGATTCCCCTGTCACCACCCCCGATTCGTTGGTTACTGACATACAGAATGCACTCGACGCGGTACTCGACGGAGGCCCCCTTGCCGGGAAAGCATCGACGATTGTGAGCTTTACCGAAAGCGAACCCCGCCTCATTCGGGAAGGGCAAATGGAGTTTGCACAGATTCTGCGGAAAAGCCTGCGGAAAGCCCTGTGAAAAACTCGAATCGGCGCGGCAAACTGCGCGTTTCAGAGCGCTTTGCACAAGCCTGTGGGCGAAATCAGCTAACTGCTGCATCGAATGATACTTACATGCAACGTGCGATGCGCTAGCAGCGCTTTGTGTGCAGTAGCCCAAGCCGTTTTGCACTTATCCACATTGCACTGGGCAGGAATTGGCCGTTTGCGAGCGCTGTAACCGATTCGTGCAAGTCTCACAGACCGACGCATTTACGGCCGGGACCGCCGTCAAAAGCCACGGATCAGGCTAGAATCTCCCGCCATGAGCACGACCGTCGAGCAGCCACAGACGCAACCCGCCACCACCGCCACCACGCCCGCCCGCCAGTTCGTCAACTTCATGTTCTTCAAGGCAGACCGCGCGTTGCGTCACCTGCCCTCCGACGTGAAGGAGCAGGCGAAGCGCGAGTTCGTCGATATCATCCACCGCCATACCGGCCCGATGATGGTGCTCCCCTACTCGACGGTCGGACTGAAGCCCAATACCGATTTCATGTTCTGGCGCATCGGCTATGACATCGATCCCTTCCAGGCGATGGCCGCCGACATCAACAAGTCGCTCCTCGGCCGTTATCTCGACGTACCCGTCTCCTACTTGTCGATGACGAAGCACTCCCAGTACGTCGACGAGCACGTTCACGAGGGACAAGAAGGCCGCCGTCTGAAGATCGTGCCGGGGAAGAAACCGTTCCTCTTCGTCTATCCGTTTGTGAAGACGCGCGATTGGTACCTGCTCCCGCAGAGTGATCGCCAGCGGATCATGAACGAGCACATCGCCATCGGGCACAAGTACCCTCGTGTGAAGATCAACACGACCTATTCGTTCGGCCTCGATGACCAGGATTTC
Source organism: Thermoanaerobaculia bacterium (assembly GCA_038244715.1). Classification (GTDB taxonomy): domain Bacteria; phylum Acidobacteriota; class Thermoanaerobaculia; order Gp7-AA8; family Gp7-AA8; genus JADGNZ01. Next base: position 163,964 of record JBBRTE010000007.1, on the reverse strand, counting down.
GTCGTCGCCTTCGAAGCCGACTCCGCCGCCGAGTTTCTCGACCTCGTGCAGGATCTGCGCGAAACGGAATCCTCGAAGTACACCTTTCGCGACACGCCGATGTACACCTGCCGCCGGTCGACGATCGAGGAGATTCTCGACTCGCTGGCTTAACGACCGAACGTCAGCGTCCGGCCCTCCGTCGCGCGGTCCCGGCCTGAACCACGGTCAACGGCTGACCGGCCACCGTGATCGTGCCCGTGCGAGCCGCCGGAACGAGATTTGGCGTCACGGAGAACCGCACCTGTCCGTCTCCACTACCGCTGCCGGACGTCAGCGTGATCCAGTTGTCCCCCGTTGACGCGGTCCACGCACACCCCGGATCCGACTGCACGTTGACGGTACCGGTGAAGCTCGGTGGCGGCTTGAATGTCGACTGGGACAGGGCATAGCTGCAGCTTCCATCCGGAGTCGTATTGGTCCGGGTCCGTCCGCTGGTCTCGCGATAGAAGCGGCTCTGCCATCTCCACAGCAACAGCTGCAGTTGCTGCAGCTGGGCATCGCTGACACTCTCATCCTTCCGTTTGACGACGAACGTGGGGATCCGGAAAAGACGCGTCTGTCCCGGGACGTAGGCGGGATTCCGGGCACCGTTCGCAGCGATGATCTGATCGATCGTGATCTGCGAGGTACCGCCCGTCTGCACGAACTTGATCGGCGTGACTTCGGCGGGAGTGGCCAGGCCGAGGAAGTACATCTCTGCGCGGCTGAACCCGAAGCGCGGAGCCGTAATCTGATAGTTCCCGTTCACGCTCCCCCCCATCACCGAGATGGTCGGTGCCGAGGAGTCGGGATCCGCAAACATACTGTCCGTCGCCAGGCCGTTGTTGGGATGCGCGCCTCCGAAGCACGGGACGCCCGCGTCACGCCATGGACCCTTGACGACTCCGTCTGTGTCCTTGTAATCGGCATAGAGCACGCACTCATGTCCCAGTTCGTGCGTCAGTGCGACCTGCGTCGTTGATTCGCTGGCGAGGGACTCGCTGACGGATGAGAACTCCGCGCCGAAGTGGCAGTCGCACTCAGTACGCGCCGGGATCGCGCCGGCACCGGTCACGTTCTTCTGCCGCGGATAGGTTCCCGCGTAGTTCGAATGACGAAGGCCGTCATCGTAGATCGTGGGGAAGAATCGGAAGGAATCGACGTTCTGTCCGCGGCTCACGAGGTACGCGGCGATCGATTCGCGGATCCGATCCGTATCCCACACTCCCGGCATGTATTGGAAGACTTCCGGCGGTGCGTCCACCGAATCTCCCACGTTGGCCGGGAGCAGGGAGTGCCGCGCCGTGAACGTCAGCGGAAGCGTCTGCGTGATCAATCCTTCCGCGAAACCAGCTCCTCCGAATCGCGCCGCCTTGATCGCCCAGGTGTTGGTGCCGGTCGAGCTCAGATACGGCTCGAGGCTCGAGGCGGGAACACGGAGCGACACCGTGTCGCCGCTCACCTTGAGCTCCCACGAACTGATCTGTGCGGATGGGAAATCAGGGATCTTCGGATTCGCGACGACAAGGAACGGCGCCTGACCGAGGGAAACCTGAATCCCCGCGGCCTCGATACCATTGAGTACGAGGGTGTACCGGAACGACTCACCCGCCGCGGGCACGGGGATGGTCGCGGCGAGCTTGAGCGTGACTCCGGAGATGATGTTGCCGTAGTTGTCGAACGATGCGCTGGCCGCCTGCAGATGCGCCGGCAGGCCGGCTGCCGAAACGGGACTGGCAGACTGTCGCACAGGCGTCTCGGTTCCCGTGCTGAATCCGATCAAACCGTCCGCGACCGGCAGCGACTGATACGACAGCTGCATCTCTCCTGTGTCCGTGAACAGTTCGATCTGGAACGTGCAGGGTGTGGCCGTGTGCCGGCTGATGACGTTCTGCCACGTGACCACGACGGAGTTGGCCTTGTTCTTCGTGATGATGCGCGCCGTGGCCGGATAGTTGAACAGCTCGTACCAGACCGCGACGATCGGCTGGATGTGAAACATCGAACTGACGACCGTGGGATCGTAGTTGACCGTCATCGTGTCGGCGTCCCCGAACGCGATCGCGCCCCAGGTGGAGATGCTCAGCTTCGTGTACTGCTTTCCTGCGAACGTGAACGGTGCCGGAAGCGTGTAGTGCGGTTGCACGTAGTTGGCGTCAAGGAAACCGACGATCGGTCTCTTTGACGCGTCGAAGTGCAGGACCCCGGTCGACGGATCATCGAACTGGTAGGCCACTCTCCGGATGGTGAAGGTGTTGTTCGCGGTCGGTACGACGCGGAAGGTCGCCTGCGTGCCGAGATCCGAGGGATAGCCGGGCCAGTAGGAGTTTCCGTCGTCGCTGAGGATCCCGATCCCGCGGGAGACCGAGAAGTTGGAGAGAGGCAAAGCCGCCGCCTCGCCGCGCGGCGTGCGGGTATCGGTCGCCCGAACGTGAGCGCGCGACGTCGCGTTCACCGGCTCCAACGGCTGCGCGGAAAGGTGCCCGATCACCGGGGCGACAAAGAGAGCCAAAACGATGGCAGCTCGTAGGACCGGCGGAGCAATATGGACCGCGGCGGCATCAGAACGCATGACCAACCTCCTGAACGTGAGCTGCAAGGATAGACACCCGATGGAGGCACCGCAACTTCGCCAGGATGCGAACTCGGCCAAAATGGCGGATCCAATCGCCTGCCTTGAAGGAAGTATTGAAGGATGCTCGAGGAAAAGAAGAGTGTGATCGCACGCATCGAGGATTTCGAGCCGGGACAGCGCGTCTTCTTCCGTAAGACGTTCGACGAAGAGGACCTCCGCCGCTTCATCGAGATCACCGGGGACGTGAATCCGCTGCACGTCGACGACGCGTTCGCGGCAGGCACGAACTTCGGCCGCCGCGTGCTGCACGGGATGCTGACTGCGTCGATCTTCTCCACGATGGTGGGAATGCTCATGCCCGGAACGGGCGCGATCTACCGATCGCAGACGCTCCGGTTCCTGCTCCCGGTCTTCATCGGCGACACGGTCACCGCCCATTTCGTCGTCCGCTCGGTCGACCGCGTCCGGCACCGTCTCGAGATCGACGCCTGGATCGAGAACGCCGCCGGGGAACATGTGATCGAAGGGACGTGCGAAGCGGGACTGCTCCGCGAAGGCGGTTGAAGGGCGGCGTCCTATTTCGATCGCACGATCGCCATTGCGCCACCGGCTGCCACCACCAACCCCCCACCCAGTACCCGCATCGTTACCGGCAGTCCGCGGTGTTCCGCGATCGCGCCGGCGATCAGATTGCCGAATGGCAGGAACGCGAAGAAGCCGAACGTGTACATGCTCAGCACCCGGCCCCGCATCGCATCGGGCACGCGGTTCTGAATCGCCGTATTGCAAAGTGCCGCGCAGACGACCATGGCACACCCGCAGAGAGCGAGAAGCGGAACGACGACCAGGCCCAGTTGCGTGAACCCAATCGCTCCGAGTGCCAGGCCGAATGCGGCGAGCGAGAGAATGATGACGGGAACGATTCTCGCCGGGGTCCTCACCGACAACGTCAGCGCACCGAGCAGCGCTCCGATGCCGATCGATCCCATGAGAATGCCGAGCCCGCGGGCATCGTCGTGCGCGTAGAGGAGCCGAGCCACCATCGGCATCAGCGTGACGAACGGATAGCCGAAGAGACTGATGAGCGCCACGATTCCGAGGAGCGACAGCGTCATGCGGTCCCCGCGCACGTAACGGAAACCCTCGACCAGCCGGGTGGTCATCGCACCCATCGGCTCCCCTCGAACCTGCCGCCTCTGCAGCCGCCCCAGCACGAAGATCTGCGGCACGAACGAGAGCGCGTTGATCAGGAAACACCAGACGCTGCCCCACGCGTGCAGCGTCAGGCCGGCCAGCAGCGGCCCCAGCGCCCGGGCCACGTTGAACTGGAGCGAATTCATGGCCACCGCGTTCGCCAGCCGCGCCCGATCCTCGAGCAGATCGACGACCATCGCCTGGTACGCAGGAGCGGAGAACGACACAGCGATCCCGCTGACGAGTGATGCCGCGATGATCTGCCATACGGAGATATGACCCGTGTAGATCGCGATGGCGATCCAGAGCGCCGAGAGCGCCTGCGCGCACTGCGACACCCGGAACGTGCGAATCCGATCGAGGTGATCGGCGAGCACTCCCGCGGGCAGCATGAAAAGCAGCGACGGCGCCGAGTTGGCAAATGCCACGAAGCCCAGCAGGAACGGCGAGTCGGTCAGCCGGTAGACCAGCCATCCCTGCGCCAGCCCCTGCATCCAGGATCCGATGTTCGACACGAACTGAGCGGTCCAGAAGCGCCGGTAATCGCGTTCCGCGAAGGCTTCGAACATCGCGCGATGATATCCGCCGCCGACCCCCCTGCTCCGTTCGCGCGGCGGTACAATCGCTCTCCTCATGCTCGAACGAGATCGCCGCCGTGCCGAGCGCCTGGTCCTTCCTTCCCCGATCGCCGGGCGCGTCGCCGAAAGCCCTGTGCGCATCCTCGATATCGGCGTGTTCGGTACCCGGATTGAGCATGACGAACCGCTGATGGCCGGTCCGCACACGCTGCAATTCGAATGGGACGGCGACGAGATCGTCGTGGACTGCACCGTCGTCCGCAGCGAAGCCTCCCAGGCGACGTTCCACAGCGGCCTGCAGTTCAATGACCGCGGGCAGCAACTGGTCGGACGCATCGTCTCGACACTCGCCGACCGCGACGAGATGGAGCGCCTGCGCACACTCGTCGAAGCCTCGAAACTGATCAACTCCTCGATCGAGCCCGATGCGCTGTTCGCGTCGATCCTGACCGTGGCCCGGAACGAGCTGCACGTCGAACGCGGCACGCTCTACTTCGTCGACGATCAGAAACGGGAGATCTGGACGAAGATCGCCGGCGAGCTTTCCGGAGAGATCCGCCTCCCGATTGGAAAGGGCCTCGCCGGAACGGTCGCCGCCACCGGCGAGCCGTTGATCCTTCACGACGCCTACGACGACCCCCGCTTCGATCGCACCTCGGATCAGAGAACGGGATTCCGCACCCGCTCGATGCTCTGCGTGCCGATCAGGAACCGCGGCGAGCGTATCGTCGGTGTGCTGCAACTGCTCAACAAGACCAACGGTTCCTTCGGATCACGCGACCTGGAGTTCCTCAGCGGCATCTCCGACCACATGGCCATCGCCATGGAGAACGCCACGTTGCACATCGAGCTCCTCGAGAAGCAGCGTATGGAGCAGGAGTTGTCCCTCGGCCGCGAGATCCAGAGCCGCCTCCTGCCATCGGCGCCCGTCGACGTCCGCGGCATCGAGCTGGGAGCGCTGAGCCTTCCCTGCTATGAAGTCGGCGGCGACTACTTCGATTTCCTCGAGCTTCCCGACGGCGACCTTGGACTGGCCATCGGCGACGTCTCCGGCAAGGGCGTTTCGGCGGCCCTGATCATGTCGAGCGTCCAGGCAGCGTTGCGCGTCGCCGCACCGATCGAGGAGGATCTGGCCCGCCTCGTGGCCCGGCTCAACGCCCTGATCTTCCGCAGCGCCCGCGGTCGCAAGTACGCGACGTTCTTCTTCGGACGCTACACGCCGGCGACGGGCGTGCTTCGCTATGTCAACGCCGGGCATAACCCGCCGTACATCGCGACGGCAGATGGACTGACGGAGATCGGATCCACGGGACGGCCGATCGGAATCCTGCCCGAGTCGTCGTACAGCGAAGAATCGGTGCAGCTGCCTCCCGGGTCGACCCTCTTCCTCTACACCGACGGCCTCAACGAAGCAGCGGACCCGGACGACGTCGAGTTCGGAAACGACAACCTGCGCGCGCTGTTCCTCGAGCAACGTGCCGCCCCAACCGCCGAGATCCCGTCGCGCGTGCTCGACGCCGTCATCGCGTTCGAGCGCGGTGCGAAAGCGACCGACGACAAGACGATCGTCGTGATGCGGCGCATCCAGGCGAGGTGACCGGTCAAGCCTCGTCACAGGCGCGTGGCCGGCGCGGAATGACAGGTCGTTTGCACGCTAGCCTTCCCGGTCACACGTATCTGTCATTCCGAACGCGCCAACACAGCTACCTCCCGCCGTAGAACACCGGATCTCCCGATGCGTTGTCGACGATCGAACCGTAGGCGAAGAGGGCCGCGGCACCGTCGGTGTGCGCCAGCAAGGTCAACGTCCCGGCGCGAGGGTTGTTCGCCGCGGGGAAGAGTGCACCGACCGCGAACTGCACCTGCGATCGAGGCGACAGCCCGATCTGCGTCGTCCCGATCACGCTGCCGTTGTCGGACAGCAAGGTCGCCGAAACGGTCATCTGCACGTCGCTGCTGTTCACGAACCCGACATTCGAGCGGAAGGAGGCATCGGACCGCAGTCCCGGCACGTACGAGTCGTTTCCGAACGTCGTCACCGGGTCGATCGACTGGCCGTACGTTCCGCCGCCGTCCGCGGTAGTGTACGTGCGGCTGGTCACGATGGGTCCCGTTGGCGAGCTCCACGAGACCTGCAGCGCGCCGCTTCCCGACGAGACGCCCAGCGCCTGAGCTACATCCGCGATGACGACCGTACGCGACGGCGGCACCGTCACGTTCTGTGCGCCGGCAAACCGGTTGTCCTGACCCGCGGCCAGATAGCGAAGCGAGACGCTCATCGTCGTCAGTCCCGGATTGAAGATCGTGACGTCACTGCGCCAGAACGTACCGGCCACTCCGGGAGCACGTCCCACCGCCGGGATCGTCAGCTCGGTTCCAAGCGGAGCCGGAACGGCCTGGATGTAGACGGGATCCTGCGTCCGGTTGTCGATCACGGAGCCGTACACGCTCACGGAGTTCGCCACGGTTGAATCGACGCGCATCGACAGCGCGGAATAGGAGCGTCCGTTCACGGCCGGGAAGAACGATCCAAGCGACGACTGCTGGAAGTTGTTCTCGGGGACCGTCACCGCCGTGGTGGCGATGACGTTGCCGTTTGCGTCGTATAGCGTGAGGCCTGCGGCCACCGGGACCGGGCTACGGTTGACCAGTCCGATGTTCGTACGGAAGTTCGCATCCGACTCGAGGCCGGTCAGCAGCAAGGTCGTCGAGCCATCGTCACTCACACTCGGCACGGCCTGCCCATAGGTGCCGGTCGTTCCGGTGGTGAAGGTGCGGCTGGTGATGCGGATCGCCGGCGTCGAGGTGGCACTCGACGCCTCGATGGCAATTGCACCCGACCCGGTCGAAAGGCCGAAGAGATCGCTGAGTGCGTTCGCGTAGGTGATCGACTGATTCACTCCAAGGAACAGGCTGCGCGTCAGGACGGCACCGCCACCACCATGGATAAACGTGAACTGTCCGCTCGCGGGCTCGCTGCCACCGTTGAACAGAGTCAACTCCGTACGCCACACCGATCCACCGACGCCGTTGGTTTGCGCGGCCACGGGCACGAGTGAGTGATACGCAGTCGGTGCCGCGACCGACACGACATGCGAGACGGCGGCGGAGGAGGTCGCATTGGCCACCGTCAGAGCGACCGTGTACGATCCCTGCGATGCATAGGCGTGGGATGGATTCTGCGACGTCGACGAGAATCCATCGCCGAAGCTCCACTGCCATGACGTTGGGGAGCCGGTCGAACGATCGTTGAACGACACGATGCTGCGAACGACCGGCGACGCCGGGGTGCTGTCGAACGCGGCGGCGACGGGCAACACGCCCGGCGTCGCGGTCGTCACCGTGACCGTGCGCGTTGCCGACGACGCCTGACCTCCAGCCGTAGAAACGGTCAACGTCACCGAATAGGTTCCGCTGAACGAGTAGCGTCTCACCGGCGACTGCGACGAGGAGCCCGATCCGTCGCCGAAGTTCCACTGCCACCCGACGATGCTTCCCGACGAGCGGTCGGTGAAGCTGACGTTCTGCTGCGTCGTCGGGTTGGACGGCGAGAAGGTGAAGTCGGCGGCGACACCCGCGCTCACCGAAACGGAATGCGATGCGAACGACTGGCCGCCGGAACCGCTGGCGGTGAGTTGGATCGTGTAGGTCCCCGGCGTGTTGTAGACATGCGTCGGATTCTGCTGCGTCGAGGTTCCGCCGTCGCCGAAGTTCCACACCCACGATGTCGCGCCGGCCGACGTGTCGCTGCAGACAAACGTCGTCACGCCCGCCACGCCAGCCGAGGGTGACACGGCAAACGATGCCGTCACGGAACTGCCCATCGTGGCACTGGCGGTGTTCGAGGTGGCCGACTCGCCGGCCGCGTTGAACGCGACAACATAGAAGCGATACGTCGCCGCGGGAAGGCTGGAGACCGTCGCACCTCGGCTGCCCGCCGCGAGGTCGGGCGAGAGCCGGCTGAACGCGCCATTGCCGGTGGCCATGTAGACGCGATACCCGGTCTCATTCGTCGCGACATCGTTCCAGCCAAGGGTGATCGTCGACGCCGACGAAGTCGCGACGAGGGACGTCGGAGCCGCCGGAAGGGTGGGCGGCGGTGGCGGTGGAGACGAGCTCCCGCTCGGATACAACCATCGCGCCGCGACCTGATCATCCGCATGCAGAACGGCGCCGCCTCCAGTGACGGACGCGTACATCAATGCCGTGTTGTCGGTGCTGTGGCCAAGACCCAGAGTGTGCCCGAACTCGTGCGCGACAATCTCCGCCAGCAATGCGCTGGAGATGCCGGCCTGAGGCGTCACACCATCCTGAATGGTCAGGTTTCCTTCGTTGATGACGTAGGCCGTGTACGTTTGCGTCGTGTGTGACGCGTCGGCCGTGAATGGCCCGGTCCAGCTCATCGAGCCCGACACGCCGTTGAAGCCGCCCTGTCCGACGACGCCACCAGTGGCCGGGTTGTACGTCCCGCTGATCTCACCCTTCGGGTCGTTGAATAGAACTTCATTCACTCCATTCGTGCCGGAGAGACCGCCTGGAGCGCCGCTCTCGGTGCCGGAGTAGACATAGCTGATCTTCGCAGCCGTGTAGCTGTTCCAGGTGTTCATCGCGGTCTGGATCTCGCTCACACCCCCACCGCTGTATCCGGACTGCGTTCCGTAGCTGTACCACTTCGCATTGCCGCCGGCATCGAACGCGTTCCAGCGGTAGACGGTTCCCTCGGAGATGAGCGTGAACTCCGGTTTGATCACGCGCGTGCCCATCGCGGAGACCGGTTTCGCGAGATCGCGCTCCAGGACCGGATTGGCGACACCGTAGCTGGACACGCCATCCTTCCCTGCCACCCGATCCGTGACAAACGACTCGAACGCGGTGGCGTCGCGCTGCACGTTGCTGCTCACGATCGGCTTCAGGGACGTATCGTAGAGAGCGACATCAGCGACGACGTCGTCGCGTACGAGGAGCCGGCGGCCGTTCGCGGCGAACTGTTCGCTGAACTTGCCGACAAAGAGATCGACGGTCTGGTAGTCACCGCGAACAGTCGGCGCAAGGAATGCCATCACGCGCTCGCCGGCAGTGAAGACCGGCGTCCCGAAGACCTTCGTGATGCGTCCGTCGATCTCGCCTCCCACTTCGCGGATCGTCAACTCGCCCGAGGCATTACCTTTCAACGTGCGGTCGACGGCGAGTCTGGTCTCGGTCCAGATTCCACCGTCGCGGAGGACCGGCAGCGAGTTGATCACGGTACCTTCCACGATGACCGGCGATTTCCGGACCAGCTGCTGATCGGTGGGAAGCACGATCGTCGTCGCCGATGCGGCGGATGCGAGCAGCAAGAGAGCACACGCCGGCCAGTACACCGTGAAGTGCTTGAGCATTGCGGTCGGTCTCCTAGTGGAGGCGAACTACCCCCCGTGTACGCCGGCGGGAATCCGGAATGGGGGCGGTCTGCATGGGGAAAGAGGGAGTTATTCGCATGAAACGCCCCACCCCGCTGCTACCATTCCCGCATCCCCATGCTCGAGCCTGACGCGATGCTCGGTCCGTATCGGATCGTGAGCCTTCTCGGTGAAGGAGGCATGGGAGCCGTTTACCGCGCGAAGGACACCCGTCTCGGACGCGATGTGGCGGTGAAAATCCTCACGGCCCTGACGCTCAGCGATCAGGAGCGCGTGCAGCGATTCGAGCAGGAAGCGCGCGCCACCGGGATGCTCAACCATCCGAACCTGCTGACGATCTATGACGTCGGCAACGAAGGTGGAACGGCCTATATCGTCAGCGAGCTCCTCGAGGGCGAGACGCTGCGCGAGCGCCTCGAGCGCGGCCCGCTGGCGACGCGGCGCGCCGTCGATGCCGCACTGCAGGTCGCGAACGGCCTGGCCGCCGCCCATGAGAAGGGCGTCATCCATCGCGATCTCAAGCCAGACAACATCTTCCTCACCCGCGACGGGCGCGCGAAGATCCTCGACTTCGGCATCGCCAAGCTGAGCGCGAAGTCCGACGACGGCGGTGTCTTCCAGCAGGCCGCCACCGAGCCCGGCATGGTCCTGGGCACCGTCGGCTACATGTCGCCGGAGCAGGTACGCGGCCAGGCTGTCGACACGCGCTCCGACATCTTCGCGTTCGGCGCGATTCTTTACGAGATGCTGACCGGCGTGCGCGCGTTCAAGCGTGCGTCATCGATCGAGACGCTGAGCGCGATTCTCAAGGAGGATCCGCCGGATCTCGGGGAGCTGCTTCCGAATGTTCCCCCCTCCGTGGAGCGGCTGACGCGTCGCTGCCTGGAGAAAGACCGCGACCTTCGCTTTCAGTCCGCGCGCGATCTCGCATTCAACCTCGAGACCATGGCGGCGGTCTCCTCGCCGGGCACCTTCTCGAACGTCGCCAATCCGCTCGCGCACGCGGTCACGCAGCCGACGCCGGCGGGCACCTCGCGAAACCCGACGCTCACCAGCCGCAGCCTGCAATCGGAGGCGATGCCGGCGACGACCCGATTCGCGGCAAAGCCGTTTCCGACGATGGCGCAGCCGAAGCCGCGTGGCGCGCGGCCCTTTCTGCTAATGCTCCTCGCGTTCGTCGCCATCGCCGGCGCGGCCTTCGGCGGCTGGTACTTCGCGACGAACCGGATGAAGGAGGAGGCCCCGCCGGAGATCGTCTTCCATCGCATCACCTTCCGTCGCGGCGAAGTCCGCTCCGCGCGATTCGGACCGGACGGCGATTCGATCGTGTACAGCGCGGCTTGGGATGGCAATCCCTCCGAGGTGTTCGTGGCGAACCGGCAGAGTCCGGAGGCGAGGCCGCTCGGTGTGAAGGACGCCGATGTGCTGGCCGTCTCGAAATCGACCGAGCTCGCCGTGCTACTCCGCCGCGACCGCCTTACCGGCCTGGGCACACTCGCCCGCGTCCCGGTCGCCGGCGGTACGCCGCGCGAGGTCGCGGAACAGGTGCTGCAGGCGGACTGGTCACCGGACGGTGCGAACCTGACTGCCATCCGCAGCAGCAACGGCACGTTCCGGATCGAGTCGCCGATTGGCCGCGTGCGCTACGAAACGCCCCACGCACTGCGCGATGTACGCGTGGCGCCGGACGGTCGTATCGCCTTCATCGAGTCGTACACGGGAAAGAACGACGTCTCCATCCTCGATCTGAAATCGGCCAAGCCGGTCTCGATCGCCCGCGGCTGGGGACATGGCGCCACCGGCCTGGCGTGGGCTCCCGGCGGAAAAGAGATCTGGGTCACGGGCACGGACACCGGAGCGCCGCCATCGCTTTTCGCCGTCAACCTGGACACTGGCGACGTGCGGCTGGTCAGTCGCCTCACCGGATCGATGCGGCTCTACGACATCGGCTCCGCCGGTCACGTGCTGCTCTCCAACGGGATGTGGCGCGCCGCGCTCGAAGTGCAGGCTGCGGGCGACAACACCGAGCGCGATCTCTCCTGGCTCGACTGGTCGATGCTGGCGGACCTCTCGCGCGACGGCCGCACCATCCTCTTCAACGAACCACGTGAAGGAGGGGGCGCGGCCAGCGCCATGTACCTGCGGCGGCTGGACGCGCCGACACCCGTGCGCATCGGCGACGGCTACGGCGACGCCATCTCTCCCGACGGGAAGTACGTCCTCGGGCACAACGGCGCCAGGCTGGTGGTCGTCCCGACCGGGAGCGGCGAGGCCCGCGACCTGAAGACCGACGGCGCCTTCGACCTCGGCGCTGTGTGGCTGCCGGATGGCCGGCGCGTCGTCGTCGCCGGGGCGCTGCCGAAGAAGGGGTATCAGCTGTACGTGATCGACACGCTCGACGAATCGGTCAAGCCGATCTCGCCGGAGAACATCTGGGGCGATGCGTACCGTCCGTTTGCCGTCTCGCCGGACGGGCATTACGTCGCCGGGATGACGAAACAGCAGACCATCGCGCTCTACCCGGTCGACGCCACCGCCGAGCCCGCCATCGTACCGGCGATCGAGCCGGGCGAAGTCCCGATCGCCTGGTCGTCCGACGGTGCAGCTTTGTACGTCTACCGACCGACCGCCCTTCCCGCCCAGGTCACGCGGGTCACTCTCGCCACCGGTGCCCGGCAACCATGGAAACAGTTCTCTCCTACCGATCCCGCCGGCGTTTACAAGATTGCGCCGATCTGCATCGCGCCAGACGGGACTGCCTACGCCTACGACGCCCTGCGGATGCTGGGCGATTTGTACGTCGCCGACGGCATGCGGTGAGGTCCAGGCCGGGCCCCCGCTTCCGTGCTATGCAAAGACAGGGGTCGCCGCTATACTGCGCCATTCATTTTCAGGGGAAGCGGGAGAGCAGGCTCGAATGGCGAAGGTCCAGGGTAAAAAATCGGCCACCAGTCCAAAGAAGGGTGCGGCCGTGAAGCCTGCGGCACGCGCAAAACGCACGACGAAGCCGGCTCCGAAAAAGCCGGCAGCGCGTGCCGCCACGAAACCGAAAGCAGCCGCTCAGAAGAAGGCCCCAAAACCGGTGAAGTCCGGCAAGAAGGCCTCTCCAAAAAAGGCCGCTCGGAAACCGGTAACGAAGCCTACGCCAAAAAAGGTTGCCGCAAAAAAGGTAGCCCCCAGGCCGGCAGCCAGGGCCGTTCCGAAGCGTGCGCTCAAACCGGCGCCGAAGCCGGCCAGGACTACGGCGAAGACGGCATCCAGGGCAATTCCGAAGGTCAAGGCAGCCGGAAAGGCCGTCGCGAAGGCCACGAAAGTGGTCGAGACGAAGGTCAAGGCAGTCAAACCCGCCGCGAAGGTTGCAGCACCTGCTGCCGCTGCGGCCGCCCCTCGCGTAGCGGACGAGAAGAAGCGCCGCCGCTCGCGTCCACGGGTCACGTCCAACGGCCCGGCCACCGCGGCCTGGTTCTCGACGGGCGACAAGCCACGCTCGTCATCCTTTATCCCCGCTCCGCCGCGGGCCGAGGCTCCATCACTGGTCGCGGCGCCGCCGGCATCGTCCGATCGCCTCGTCGGCTCCCACGAGCTGACGGAGTTCGTCGTCCGTACCGTCCCAGTTCGCGTCGACATCGAAGCGGGTGGTGGACGGATCTATCTGACGATCAATCCCAATGAGACGACCCTGAAAGCCGGCGAAGGCATCGAATGGGACTTCCGCTACCTCGGTGGTGCGGACGTCGTCATCGAGGAAGTGGTCATCGAGTTCGCGAAGCCATCGGCGTTCTCGACCACGATCTTCCGCTCGCGCCGTCCCGGCGCGGCCCGGCCGCATCGCCAGCTCTCCGGTCCGGCACAGACGTCGGCCAGAGGCAAACGCCTGCAGTACACGATCCGGGCGTTCAATGGCTTCAAGACGGAGATGGCCGTAGCCAAACCCGACCTCACCGTCACCTAGAGCCGCGCGTCAGCGGGCGTGCTGTTCCTGGATCGTGGTGATGGTCTTCAGACCTTCGCGCAGAGAGCGGATCCCATCCACCGCGGCTGTCGCCGCGGTCAGTGTCGTCAGACAGCTGATGCTGTGCTGTAACGCCGTGCGGCGGATGTACGTGTCGTCGTAGAACGACTTCTTGCCGAGGGGCGTGTTGATGATCAGCGTCACTTCCCCGTTGATCATGCGGTCGACGATGTTCGGCCGCTCCGACTCGTGCACTTTGAATGCGAGTCCCGCTTCGACGCCGTTGTCTTGCAGATAGTCCCTCGTTCCCGCCGTTGCCAGGACTTTGAATCCGAGCAGCGCCAGGTCCTTCGCGAGCTGCACAACGACCGGTCGCTTGTCATTGTCGTTGACCGACACGAACGCGGTGCCTTCGAGCGGAAGATCGATGCCGGCGCCGAGAAGTGCCTTGGCGTACGCCTCGCCGAAGGTGGCGGCGGAGCCCATCACTTCCCCGGTCGACTTCATCTCCGGACCGAGCACCGTGTCCTCGTGCGGAAAGCGGCCGAACGGGAAGACTGGCGCCTTCACGAAGTAGTGGGAGACCTTCGGCTCGTGCGTGAGTCCGAGCTCCTGCAGCGTCATCCCGGCCATCACTTTCGCGGCGATTTTCGCGAAGGGAACACCCGTGGCCTTCGATACGTACGGAACCGTCCGTGACGCACGCGGATTGACTTCGAGCACGTAGAGATCACCGTGGTAGATCGCGTACTGCACGTTCATGAGACCGACCACGTTGAGCGCCTTCGCCAGCTGTACCGTACGGCGGCGCACGCGGTCCTGCTCGCGCAGCCCGATGATGTACGGCGGGATGACCGTCGTCGAATCACCGGAGTGGATGCCCGCTTCTTCGATGTGCTCCATCACGCCGGCGATGACGACGTCGTGACCGTCGGAGATGGCGTCGACATCGAGCTCGATCGCATCTTCGAGGAAACGATCGATGAGAATCGGATGGCCGGGTGCGGCCTCCATCGCGTAGCCGACGTACTCGCGGAGGTTCGATTCGTCGTACACGATGGCCATGGCCCGCCCGCCGAGAACGTAGGAGGGACGGACGACCACGGGAAAGCCGATTCGGCGCGCCACATCCAGCGCCTCCGACTCGGTCCTGCCGGTACCATGCTCGGGAACGAGGATCTCGTGCTCGCGCACCAGAGCGCCGAAGCGCTCGCGATCTTCGGCGATGTCGATCGACTCGACGGACGTTCCCCACATCGGGACGCCCGCGGCAGCGAGGGACTTGGCGAGCTTCAGCGGCGTTTGCCCGCCGAACTGCACGATCACCCCTTCCGGCTTTTCGATCTCCACGATCTCGAGCACGTCCTCGAGCGTGAGTGGCTCGAAGTAGAGGCGGTCAGACGTGTCGTAATCCGTGGACACCGTCTCGGGATTGCAGTTGACCATGATGGTCTCGAAGCCGATCTCGCGTAGCGCAAACGAGGCGTGGACGCAGCAGGTATCGAACTCGATTCCCTGGCCGATCCGATTCGGTCCGGAGCCGAGGATCATGACTTTGCGGCGGGTGGTGGGTTGGGCTTCACACTCGCGTTCGTACGTCGAGTAGAGATATGGCGTCGTGGCCTCGAACTCTGCCGCGCAGGTGTCAACGCGTTTGTACACGGGACGCACGCCGAGCGCGTGCCGGTGCGCGCGGACCTCATCCTCCGACTGCCTCGTCAGTGTCGCGATCTGCTTGTCGCTGAAACCTTCGCGCTTCAGCTGCCGCATGAACGGCTCGGTGATGTCACCCGCCAACGCCAGGACTTTCTCCATCTCCACGATCTTCCGGATCTCGCGGAGGAACCAGCAGTCGATCGAGGAGATATCGTTGATTTCGTCGACAGTCATCCCGGCGCGGAGAGCATCGCCAACGGCGAAGATGCGCTCGGGCTGCGGTGTGCGCAGCAGCGTCTCTGCCTTGTCGCGATCGTAGCCGCGTGATTCGAGGCCCGAAACGCCGATCTCCAGCGACCGAAGGCCCTTCTGCAGCGCTTCGTTGAACGTCCGTCCGATCGCCATCGCCTCGCCGACCGACTGCATGCTGAGGCCGAGGATGGGGGTGGTCTTGCGGAACTTCTCGAAGGCGAAGCGAGGGATTTTCACGACGACGTAGTCGATGGCAGGCTCGAACGATGCGGGCGTCTTCTTCGTGATGTCGTTCGGGATCTCGTCCAGAGTGTAGCCGGCGGCGAGCTTCGCTGCGAACTTGGCAATCGGAAACCCGGTCGCTTTCGACGCCAGCGCCGAGGATCGGGAGACGCGCGGGTTCATCTCGATCGCAAGCCGCCGGCCCGTCGTCGGATGGACGGCGAACTGAATGTTGGAACCACCCGTTTCCACGCCGATGGCGCGGATGATCCGCTTGCCCTCGTCGCGCATGGCCTGGTACTCGGAGTTCGTCAGCGTCTGCTGCGGAGCCACGGTGATCGAGTCGCCGGTGTGCACGCCCATCGGATCGAGGTTCTCGATGCTGCAAACGACGATGACGTTGTCCGCCTTGTCGCGCATCACCTCGAGCTCAAACTCCTTCCAGCCGCTGACCGACTCTTCGACGAGAACACGATGCACGGGCGAGAGCTCGAGTCCCCGGCTGACGACGGCACGCAGCTCTTCAATGTTGTAGGCGATCCCTCCGCCGGAACCGCCGAGCGTGAAGGACGGGCGGATGACCAGTGGGTATCCGATGGTGGCCGCGAACTGCTCCGCGTCCTCCTCACTGGCCGCGTAGGCCGAGCGCGGCACGTCCACGCCGATTTCGATCATCTTCTCTTTGAAGAGCTGGCGGTCTTCCGCGGTCTTGATCGCCTCGGCGTTCGCGCCGATCAGCTCCACGCCATATCGCTCCAATGCGCCGTTCTCGTAGAGCGCCATGGCCAGGTTGATCCCGGTCTGCCCGCCGACCGTGGGCAGGATCGCGTCGGGTTTTTCGCGCGCGATGATCCGCTCCAGAGTCTCCGCAGTCAGCGGCTCGATGTACGTCCGATCGGCGAACTCGGGATCGGTCATGATCGTGGCCGGGTTCGAGTTGACCAGAATGATGCGGTAGCCCTCTTCCTTCAGCGCCTTGCAGGCCTGGGTTCCGGAGTAGTCGAATTCGCAGGCCTGACCGATGACGATCGGGCCGGATCCGATGATGAGAATGGACTTGATGTCAGTGCGCTTCGGCATGAGGCGCGCGCATGATACAAGCAGTCACGGATGAAGCGCTTTCTGGAGTGGGACACGATCGAAGTCCGGGTCGATGGCGGCAAACTCAACACTCTCGCCGCGTCGTTTCGCGTCGATCCGATCGAGCGGATGGAACTGCAATTCTTCAACGGACTGCTGCGCGTGTCCGGCGCGATCCGCAAATTCATCAGCGTGCCGTTTACCGTCGATATCCGCGAGATCCGCCCCACCGGCCGGACTGTGCGCGTCCCCATCGCCTCGGCTTCCGCCTTCGGTGCGCTGCCGATCCCGCAGTTCCTGTTTGGTCTGGTGCGAAACCGTCTGCCCGCGGACCTCGTACGCTATGAGGAGCCAGCCACGTTCGTCGTCGCGTTGGACCGCTTCTTGCCACCGTTCGTGGATGCGGACATCCAGAAGATCTGGATCATCGACGGCGGCCTGGCGGTCACCCTGGGACGGGGCGGTGCCGACCTTCCGCCATCTTCGGAGGATTCTTTATGACAGACACACCTGACGGCGTCGTCGCCGGAACCGACGACGAGCTCGCGAGCGAGATCCGTGATTCCGCGGAACAGGAATCGCTGCCGCGCGATCGCGCCACCCGTTTCTACGATCGCATCCGAGGCACCATCCAGCGCTACGTCGATGGCAAGGGGAAGGTCCTCGGCAAGACGGCCGAGTTTCTCCTGCTCGTCCCCGACGTGTTCATCCTGCTGTGGCGCCTGACCACCGATGGCCGCGTCAACGGCAAGGACAAGGTCCTGCTGGCGAGCGCCGTGGGCTACTTCGTGATGCCGTTCGATCTCATCCCGGAAGCGATCGTCGGGCCGGTCGGATACTTGGACGACCTGGTCCTGGGCGTCTACGTCCTGAACAAGCTGGTGGGCAGCGTGGACGTCAGCATCCTGCGCGAGCACTGGAGCGGACGAGACGATGTTCTCGAGACCATCCAGAAAGTGCTCAACGCAGCTGACTCGCTGGTCGGGAAGGATCTCGTCAGCAAGATCAAGAAGATGATGGGGAAATAGGCGGGAAGACGCTCTACCGCGCCGGTTCTCCCGTGTACCGCGCCCGCGGCCGGATCATCTCGTCCTTTGCGTACTGCTCGAGGGCGTGACCGATCCAACCGATGCTCCGCCCGAGCGCGAACAACGTCAGTGGCGTGGCTGCATCGAGCTTGAGCGCCCGGCATACCGCGACGAGGGCGAAATCGACCGTGGGCCGGTCGCCGGTCAGTTCTTCCGCCGCCTTCGCCACACCCCGCGCGAACATCACCTCGGGCGATTTGGGGAAGCGCTTCTCGAGAAGGGCCAGCAGCAGCGCGGCACGCGGATCGCCATTCGGATAGAGCCGGTGGCCAAAGCCGTAGATCGGTTCGGCGCGGCGGAGACGGTCCGCCAGTGCCTTGCGAACATCCCGGGCACGCCGCAGATCCGCGAACATCGAATCCACCTTTTCGCTCATCCCTCCGTGTTTTGCTCCCTCGATCGCAGTCAGCCCGGCGACGACGGCCGCGTACGGACTCGACCCTGCGGACGCGACGCAACGCGCCGTGAATGAGGAAACGTTCAGCTCATGGTCGGCACAGAGGATGAGCGCCGCACGGAACAGTTCAGCGGCGTGGGGCGTCTTCGGGATCCATCGTTTGTGCAGGGTCTCCTCGATGGATTCTTCGAGTTCGGAGGATTCCACCGCCACACTCGTCAGGAGGTTGACGATCCTCCACCCGGTTTGGGCAATGGACCGCGGGCGCAGGTCGTACGCCAGCGGGTCGCCGGCCGCGACGAGGGGCAGCATCGACTGGGCTCGGATGACGAACGGGATGTCTTCGCCGGTGTTGCTTCCTGCGACGACGTGGAGGGGCGTCGACGCGAAGAGGTCGACGTCGAAGGTCCCCGTCCAGATCAGCGCAGCGACCTCTTCCACAGTCCGCGTTACGGCCAACTCGCAGGCGTCGTAGCCGCGGTAGTAGAGACGATCGGATTCGATGAGCGTGATTGCGGACTCGAGGATGGGGACGCCCCAGTGGAGCGCCCGCTCCGCGGTTTTCGCGGGGTCGCGGCGCAGCTCGCTTCGGCTGCGCAGGCGTTCGACGTCTGCGGCGGCATACCGGCGTTCGTGCGGGTGGCCTGGTACCGGCGAGGAGCGAATCAGCCGGCGGCTGACGTAGGCATAAAGAGTGGTGCGGCTGACGCCGAGGCGTTTGGAGGCATCATTCGAGGTCAACCAGGCTGCCATGTGACGATCACGGTATCACTCCGACATTGATCGCGCAATCAATATTGACAATGTTGATTCAGCAAACTACGTTCCCTCCCATGACCGAACGCGGCGCAATTCACAACGGACTGGACGGCATCATCGCGGCGGAAACGTCGCTGAGCATGGTCGATGGGGCGGCTGGTGAGCTGATCATCGCAGGCTTTCCCGTGGCCGAACTGGCAGCGAATGCCACCTTCGAAGAGACCGCGCACCTGCTCTGGTACGGCGCACTCCCTGACACGAAGCTACTCGCCGCCTTCCAGGCCGACCTGGCACGACGGCGCGTCCTCCCTACCATCGCTCTCGACCTTCTGCGCACGGCCGCACAGGAGCGCGCCGACAGCATGGATGCGCTCCGCATGGCCGCGGGGACCATCAGCCTGCGCGGCGCGCGAACCGACGACGAGGCGGCGCGGGATCTCCTCGCATCCTTCCCGACGATCGTCGCTGCGTACTGGCGGCTGCTCAACGAGCGCGCCCCCATCTCGCCCGACCCCAGCCTCGGCCACGCCGCGAACTTCCTCTACATGCTGTCGGGCAGCATCCCTACGGAAGAGCGCGTGCGCGGCCTGGAAACCTACCTCAACACCGTCGTCGATCACGGCCTCAACGCGTCGACGTTCACGGCGAGAGTCATCGCGTCTACAGGCTCCGATCTCGTCTCGGCGATCACCGGGGCCATCGGCGCGCTCAAGGGACCACTCCACGGCGGCGCTCCCGGACCGGCGCTGAACATGGTGTTCGAGATCGGGGAGGTCTCGCGCGCGGAGGAGGTGCTACGGAAAAAGATCGAGTCGGGCGAGAAGGTGATGGGCTTCGGCCATCGCGTCTACAAAGTCCGCGATCCGCGGGCCGATGTGCTCGCCGCGGCGGCAGAGCGGATGTTCACGCGAGGAGGCGACATGGCGCTCTACCGACTGGCACGAGCCGTGGAGGCGGACGCACTCCGGCTGCTCGAGGAGTACAAGCCGGGTCGCAACCTGCAGACCAACGTCGAGTTCTACACGGCACTCCTCCTTCACGGGCTCGGCCTGGAAGTCCCGCTCTTTACACCCACGTTCGCGATCAGTCGGGTGGCCGGCTGGATCGCACACGGTTTCGAGCAGCGTCAAGCCAACCGGATCATCCGTCCGCAGTCGGTCTACCGCGGTGAGCGGGGACGTCGGTGGACTGCAGCCCTCGCTCCACACTGAGGGTGAGGGCGAAAACCCGAGGCCGCAGCGTTCGTATCATTGGTGACGGAGGCACTGACATGTTCGCGTTGATAGGACTCCTCGGATTTGCGATCTTCGCGTTTGCCGCGTTCACCGTACTGGCGCTGGTGGTGTTTGCCGCGAAGGTCGTCCTCTTCCCGCTCCGGCTCCTTCTCATGCCGGTCAAACTGCTGGCATTGCCGTTCATTGCCATTGCGCTCGTGGTGAAGTTCTCGCTCCTCATCGCGCTGTTTGGAGTGGTGGTCGCGCTGCTCATTCCGCTGGCGATTCTGGCGCTCGTCATCGGTGCGCCGATCGCCCTCATCAGTTCGCTAACCTGAGGTTTGGAGAAAGCGGGCTGGTTTCTTGCGTGGCACGTTCCCATATGACCCAACCCCGAGCCCTGATTATCGATGACGACGAACCCATCCGGACCATGCTTTCGAAGGTCGTGCAGCACCAGGGGTTCAGCGTCGACACTGCACGTGATGGAAGCGAAGCGATCGAAAACCTCGACCGCGACGATTACAGCGTCGTCGTTCTGGACCTGATGATGCCGCGCGTGGATGGCTTCGCTGTCCTCGCCCACATGCGCAAACACCAGCCGGAGCTCCTCCCCTGCACCATTCTGGCAACGGCGGTTCCGGAACACGACCTGGCCCGGAAGGTCCGGGATGACGTCTTCATGGTGCACACGAAGCCCTTTGACATGCAACGGTTCATCTCCGACGTCCGCCGCTGCGCACACGTTGACGCCGCCTGAGCAGCGTCAACAGGCATAATGCGCGGCATGCCGCGAACTCCTCACGTCGAGCGTCACTTCACCGCCAGCGAAACCGTTCGCGACGTGGTCATCGGGATGTCCGACGGACTGACCGTGCCGTTCGCGCTGGCAGCGGGTCTCAGTGGTGCAGTCGCCTCCAGTGGCATCGTCGTGACCGCCGGCCTCGCCGAAATCGCCGCCGGCTCGATCGCCATGGGCCTCGGCGGATACCTCGCCGCGAAGTCCGATGCGGAGCACTACGCCGCGGAAAAACGGAAGGAAGAGCAGGAGATCATCGACATCCCCGGCGAGGAGATGCGCGAAGTGTCCGAGATCTTCCGCCACTACGGCATCCCCGACGAACACATCAAGCCGGTCGTCCACGCCATGAGCGAACGGCCCAAAGAGTGGGTCGACTTCATGATGCGGTTCGAGCTTGGGCTGGAGAAACCGGAGCCGAAGCGCGCCCGCAACAGCGCGGCCGTCATCGCCGTCTCCTATCTCGTCGGCGGCCTGATCCCGCTCGGACCGTACATGCTTCTGCACATCGCGCACGAGGCCTTGATCGTCTCGGTCATCGTCACGCTCATCGCGCTGGCGGTCTTCGGCTACGTGAAAGGGCGTTACACCGGCGCCGGCTCATGGAAGAGCGCGGCACAGACGACAATCGTGGGCGGGCTCGCCGCCGCGGCGGCATTCGTGATCGCGAAGGCCATCACGTAGCCCTCGTCGCGAATCCGACGTTCAAGGCCTGCAAACGCCGGCGAGGCCTGCCGGCGCCACACGCCTCTTTCGCCTACCTCTTGTCGTACTGCTTCGCGTAGTACGCCTTGAACTCTTCGCTGCGCTCCTTGATGGCGCGCCACCAGGGCTCGTTCTCCACGTACCACTGCACGGTGCGCCGGAGCGCGTCGTCGAAGTTCGTCGCGCAGCGGAAGCCCATCCCTTCGACCTTGCTCATGTCGATCGAATAGCGACGGTCGTGCCCCTGGCGGTCGGCCACGCGCTTGATCAGTGACTCCGGCTTCGACGTCAGCTCCAGGATCTTCTGCGTGATCTCACGGTTCTCACGCTCGTTGCCGCCACCGATGTTGTACGTCTCGCCGTTGACGCCATGCTCGATGAGGAAGTCGACCGCGGCGCAGTGATCATCGACGAAGAGCCAGTCGCGCACGTTGCGGCCATCTCCGTAAAGCGGCAGCGCAAGATCGTCGATGGCATTGGTGACGAAGAGCGGGATCAGCTTTTCCGGATACTGCCACGGCCCGAAATTGTTCGAGGCGCGCGTGACGATGACGGGCAGGGCATACGTCTGCGAATACGCGTACGCCATGCGGTCACCGCCCGCTTTCGATGCCGAATACGGATTGCGGGGATTCAGCGGGTCGGTCTCCGTGAAGGATCCCGTGTCGATCGAGCCGTAGACCTCGTCCGTCGAGATCTGCACGAAACGTTTCAGCGTGTGCTTTCGCGCTTCCTCCAGCAGGACGAGCACGCCGTGCACGTCGGTTTCGATGAACGTGCCTGCCTCCATCAGCGAGCGATCGACGTGCGTCTCCGCCGCGAAGTTCACGACGACGTCAACGCCACTTCCGTCAACACCCTTGTACGCATCAGCGACATCCGCCGGTTTGGCGATGTCACCATGCACGAATCGGTAATTCGAGGTCCCCTCGAATTCGGCCAGGTTCTCCCGGATGCCGGCGTAGGTGAGTTTGTCGAGATTGACCACCTGCGCGTCCTTCCCATACTTCCGGAAAAGGTAGCGCACGAAATTGGATCCGATGAAGCCGGCACCGCCGGTGACGAGATAACGCATGAGGTCTCCTGAAGGCGGGCGTTTTTAGCACGATTGAGCGACGGGCACAAATTCGCTGATCTCCACGGCAAGTGTGGGGCGATTCGGGGTCAGAGCTCAAATGTTGAATGCTCAATGTTGGATGTTCAATGTTGAATGAGGAGACAGACCCAGCGGCTCAGCGAATCAATTTCCCACGGCATCACACGGTCCTCCATTCGATCTCACCCGGTCCCATCATCTATTCAACATTCAACAGATGGGCCCACACACGGCCCACCACCCCACCATACAATTCCGCCCCCATGACTCCCTTCCGCACCGAACTGCGGCAACTCATCCGTCTGGCCGGACCGCTCGCCGCGGCCCAGGCGGGGACGCAAATCATGAGCCTCGTCGACCTGGCCGTCGTCGGGCGGCTCGGCGCGCGGGAGCTGGGCGCCGCCGGCCTGGGCAACGCCATCTTCTTCACGATCTCTATCGTCGGGATGGGCCTCGTCTTCGGCGTCGATCCGATGATCTCGCATGCCTTCGGAGGCGATGACGCCGTGCGTGCCCGCCACGTCCTCTGGCAAGGCGTCTGGCTTGCGCTCGGCGTCACTGTCATCCTGACGATCCCTCTGCTCGTTTCGCCCATCCTCTTTCCGATGTTCGGCGTAGCGCCGGCGCTCCAGACGCTGGCCACGCAGTTCCTGCTCGTGCGCACGGCCGGGCTGGCGCCGCTGCTGCTGTTCCTCGTGGTGCGCGCCTACCTGCAGGCGCAGCACGTCACCAGGCCAATGGTCATCGCCATGCTGATCGGCAACGTCTTCAATCTCATCGCCGACCTGGTGCTCGTGTTCGGACTCGGTCCCTTTCCGCGCATGGGCGTCGCCGGTGCCGCGCTCTCGACCGTTCTCGGTTCCATCCTGCAACTCGCCGTCGTGGTCTGGACCGTACGATCGATTCGCCTTCCTCCGCACGATGCCGGCGTTCTGCATCATCCGAACTGGCTGGAGATGAAGCAGGCCATCCGCGTCGGGCTGCCGATCGGCATCCAGATGGGAGCGGAGCTCGGAATCTTCGCCCTCGTCGGCCTGCTGGCCGGGCATCTCGGCGCAATCGAACTGGCGGCGCATCAGCTGGTCCTCGCCTTCGCCTCGCTCACATTTACGGTCGCCGTCGGCGTTGCCTCGGCGGGCGCTGTCCGGGTAGGCCTCGCCGTCGGCGGACGTGATCAGGCTCGTACGAGGACCGCCGGATTTGCAGCGATCGTGGGAGGTACCTGCTTCATGGCGCTCGGCGCATCGATCTTTGCGCTCTTTCCGCGCGCCGTCGCCCGATTGCTCACCGATCAGGAGGCCGTGATCGCCGCCGCGGTACCGATTCTCCTCGTCGCTGCAGTGTTCCAGCTCTCCGATGGACTGCAGGCGATCGGAGCCGGTGTGTTGCGAGGGGCCGGAGACACGACCTTTCCGCTCCTGGCCAACCTGGTCGGCCACTGGCTCGTCGGGCTGCCCATCGCTCTCTACCTCGGATTCCACCGCAACATGGGCATCGTGGGACTCTGGTGGGGACTGTGCGCGGGATTGACGGCGGTGGCGATCGCGCTGCTTTTCCGTTTCAATCGCCTCTCGAAACAGCTGATCACGCCGATCACGCGCCGGACGGCGTGACGATCGCTACGGCTTCTCGCGCAACTGCCGCGAGATCTCCTCGAGCAGTTCCACCACGCGCTGGTTCTGTGCCTCGGTCCGGCGTTGCGAGGCGCGCGTCGACTGCATCCAGGTGTAGCAGAGATAGATGATGACGATCGTCGCCAGAACGAGAAGCGGTCCCAGAACGACGAGCACTAGTAGATCTGCCAGAGACGCGTCAGGTAATCGGTGAACGTCAGCAGGAACAGCACGCCGAGCCAGAGGAACGACGCGATGATGACGACCCACGTCAGCCGCGTCGAGTGGATGACGTGCATGAAGAACAGGATCACGAGTACGGCTTTGATCGTCGCGATGACGAGAGCGATCGGCGTGTTCCACATGCCGAGGTCGAAGCGCGAGGCCACGACGGTGAGAACGGTGCCGGCGGCCAGCGCAAAGAAAACCGCGAGGTAGATCCACATCGGCGTCACGTGGACGAGCGGAACGTGCTCCGAATGCTCGCCGGAATGCGCGGCCGTGTCGTCAGCCATGGTGTGCTCCGTGAATCAGGTAGAGGAAGGGGAAGAGGAAAATCCAGACGATGTCGACGAAGTGCCAGTAGAGGCCCATCACCTCGACCGGTCCGTAGTACTCGGGCCCAAAGTGTCCGGCCCACGCGCGCCGGATGAACCAGAGCAACAAGCCCGCGCCGATGATCATGTGCAGCGCGTGCAGCCCGGTCATGGTCCAGTAGAACGTCATGAACAGCTCGACTTTCGGAGCGAGCGCCGGCACCTCATTCCAGTGAAACGCAGCGCCGGGGAACAACCCCTCTTCCCAGTGCTTGTGGTACTCGTACGCTTTGACGCCGAGGAACATCGTGCCGAAGATCAACGTCGCCACGAGCATGTAGACCGTGGCCATCCGCTTCCCGAGTTGCGCGTTGCGGACAGCGAGAGCCATCGTCAGGGAGCTGATGATCAGGACGATCGTGTTGATGGCACCCAGCCACCAGATCTGCTGCGCGGCACCCACCGCCCAGGCCTCGGGATACAACACCCGGTAGACCCAGTACGCGCAGAGCACGCCGCCGAAGAAGAGGATCTCGGTCGCCAGAAACATCCACATTCCGAGCGTGGATGCCTCGTGCTGCTGCCCCAGATCCTCGAAGTGGTGCTGGAGGAACGGATGGTGTGCGTGAGGCTCTTCCTGCGGTAGCGGGGTGTTGCCTGTGAGGGTGGCGTCAGACATTCTGCGTCTCCCCCATCGCCTTCATCATCGCCGGATAGTCATAGGCATCCCACGTGACGACCGGCGTCTCGTGGAAATTCTCGTGCGGCGGCGGGGATGGCGTCGCCCACTCCAGACCGACCGCGCCCCATGGATTCGGTCCGGCCGGACGGCCGTAGAAGACCGACCAGAGCAGATAGCAGAGCGGCAGGATGTAGCCGACCGCAAGTACGGACGCACCCGCGGTCGACATGACGTTCAGCACCTGGAACTCCGGCGCATAGGCATGGTAGCGGCGCGGCATCCCGAGGTATCCGAGGATGAATTGCGGGAAGAATGTGAGATTGAAGCCGGCGAAAATCATGAGCGCCGCGAGCCGCGCCCACCACTCCGGATACATGCGTCCCGTGATCTTCGGCCACCAGAAGTGCAACCCGGCCATGTACGCCATGACGGCACCGCCGACCATGACGTAGTGGAAATGGGCGACCACGAAATAGGTATCAGTGACGTGGACATCGAGTCCGATCGCGGCGAGGAAAAGCCCGGTGACGCCGCCGATCGTGAAGAGGCCGATGAAGCCGAGGATGTAGAGCATCGGCGTCTGCAGCGAGACCGACGCCCGGTACAGCGTCGCCGTCCAGTTGAAGACCTTGATCGCCGAGGGTACGGCCACGAAGTAGCTGAGGAACGAAAAGATCATCGCCGAGTAGACGGAGATCCCCGCGACGAACATGTGGTGTGCCCACACCAGAAACCCAAGGAACGCGATGGCCAGTGACGAATACGCCACGAACTTGTACCCGAAGATCTTTTTTCGCGTGAATGCCGCCACGACCTCGGAGGCCACACCCATCGCCGGCAGAATCATGATGTACACCGCCGGGTGAGAGTAGAACCAGAACATGTGCTGGTAGAGCAGCGGGTCACCACCGAGGGCCGGATCGAAGATGCCGACGTGAACGACGCGCTCGAACATCAGCATGACCAGCGTGATCGCCAGGACCGGCGTGGCCAGCAACTGCACGATGCTCGTCGCGTACATCGCCCACACGAACAGCGGCAGGCGGAACCACGTCAGCCCTGGAGCGCGCATGCGGTGGATCGTCACGAGGAAGTTGAGCCCCGTCAGAATCGACGAGAACCCGACGATGAACGCGGCAAACGTGACCCCGAAGACGTGGGTGTTTGAGTACTGCGTCGAGAACGGTGTGTAGAACGTCCAACCGGTATCGACCCCACCCGTGATGATGATGTAGAGCCCCATCACCGCAGCGATCATGTACAGATACCAGCTCAGCAGGTTGATCTTCGGAAATGCCAGGTCCTTTGCACCGATCATCAGCGGCAGCAGGAAATTGCCGAGGACTGCGGGGATGGACGGGATCAGAAAGAAGAAGATCATCACGATGCCATGCAGCGTGAAGAACTTGTTGTACGTATCGCTGGTCAGCAGATCGCCCTCGGGCGTCAGCAGCTCGATGCGCATGGCCACGGCGAAGAAACCGCCCAGGATGAACAGCGCCGTGATCGAGAAGAGATAGAGGATGGCGATGCGCTTGTGGTCCTTCGTCAGGAGCCACGAGAGCGCGCCGTAGTCGTGCGTGATGTAGTTGCGCGTCGCTTCGGGCTCGACAAAGCGGACATCGTGAAGTGTCAATGAGCTCATGGTGTCGCACCTTTGTTCTTCTGTGGAGGAGTGCCCGCGCCCGGATTGATCGGCGAGCCGGCGCTGGTCTTCATCGATACGGGAGTCTCGACCGGGGTCACCACGGCGCGTTGTGCGCCGAGGGAGCGGATATAGGCGACGAGCTTGAGGAGATCGTCCTCGCTGACCTGTCCCTGGAAGGTCGGCATGATGCCGGTGAATCCTTTGACGAGCTTTGCCTGCGGGTTGAGGATCGACTCACGGATGTAGTTTTCGTCGGCCGTGACCGTGGTGTCGTTCGAGAGCGTGACCGGTGTGCCGTACACACCGGCGAGGATCGGTCCTCTGCCCCTGGCGTCATTCGTGTGGCACGTGTTGCAGGCGTACTTCTGGAAGAGCTTCTCGCCCTGCGACGCGAGCGATCCTTCCGCCCCGCCAGCCAGCCACTTCTGATAGTCGGTCGGCTCCATCACTTCCACCCACCCGATCATCCCGGAGTGGAGTGTGCCGCAATACTCGGCGCAGAAGATGTGGTAGCGGCCGGTCTTCGTCGCCTGGAACCACATCGTCTTGTAGCGGTTGGGCAGGACGTCGGCCTTCACGCGGAAGGCCGGGAAGAAGAGGCTATGGATGACGTCCTCGGACGCGAGTGTGATGCGGATCGGCCGATTGACGGGGACATGCAACATGTTGATCTCGCGCTGTCCGCTGGCCTGTTGGAACTTCCACATCCATTGTTTCCCGGTCGCGTAGACATCGAGGGCATTGTCCGGCACGCGCTGGATCCGGAAGTAGAGCCACGCGCCCCACACGAACATGAACATGAAGATGATGAACGGGATGATGATCCAGGCCGCTTCGAGTGCTTTCGGCGGTTCGTAGTCCTGCGCCAGCTCGTTCTCGGGAGTGCGGCGATACTTCATGGCCAGGATGAAAATCACGACGAAGATGAGGATCGACACACCACCCGTGACGACGCACATGAATGTCATCAGCGCGTCGACGCCGGGGGCGACGGTGGATGCCTGATCAGGCCACAGCTGGAAATCGGAAAGCATCATCGAGTGTGCTCTTTGCGGATCATGAGGAAGATGAACCCGAACAATCCGAGCATCGTGGCCACGCCACCGGCGCGGACGAAGTTCATGGCCGAGCGGCTGTACCTGCCGGTGGCCGGATCGTAGTGGTAGCAGAGGAGGAGGATCGAGTCGGTCGCGGTGCCAATCTTTCCGGCGGAGGCTTCGACGAGCGCGAGACGGAGATCGCGGGGCTTGTATTCGAAGCCGAAGAGGTAGCGTGAGACGCGGCCCTGCGCCGTCGCCGCGATCAGCGCCGTACCGTGCGCGAACTGGTCCGTCTTCGGATCGTACGCGTACTGGAAACCGACCGTGTTCGTGAGCCGCTTGATCGCACTCTCCGGACCGGTGAGGAAGTGCCAGCCATTCGCCGCGCCGAAGCGGCCGTAGTGCTTGACGTACTGGTCCTTCTTCATCATCGCCTGTGCCGGCGTATCGCGCGGATCGATGCTCACCGTCACGACGTCGAACTCCTTGCCGATGTCGAAGCGCAATTCCGTGAGTGCACTCGTAACACCGTCCATCACGACGGGACAGAGCATCGGGCAGCGGTAGTACATGAAGTTCACGAGGACCGGCTTGCCGTGGTTGAAGTATTCGCCGAGGTGTACGACACGGCCGGTCTCATCACGGAGCATGAGGTCGAGCGGAAGCTGCGCGTTGAGCTTCTGAGCGATGGCCACCTTGCCAGGGAGCGCGGGCGGCGTCGCAGAGTTGCCCTGGGCGAACGCCGAAGCGCCCGCCAGAAGTCCGCACAACGCGAGCGAGACTCTCCTCACGGTGTCCCTTCCTTCACGACGGGCAGGCCGCGCTGCACCACGAGCTGCTTGGCGGTCTCGATGGGCAGGCGCACGACGCCATTTTGTTGATCGACCCATCCTGGATGGTTGAGAGCGGCGTCCTGGGAGCCGCGCATTTCTTCCATGTCGGTGACAGGCGTGTTCGCGTTCGGCGGAATCGTCTTGCTCGGGAATGGCTGAAGCCGCGGCGTCGCCGGCACGGCCGACCGAGGAGCCATCATCGTCAGCGGCTGCGACGGTTCGTGGCGGAAGTGTCCGGCCAGCACCCGGAAGTACGCATACACCGTCAGATCAATGATCCCCATCAAGACGAGGAACACCACGACGGACCACAGCAGCGCGCGGACATTGACATCCGAGTGTTCGCGGCGCGTCTCCACGTTGACGGCTTCGTCGTGCGAGTGATCAGGCATTGACGTTCAGCGCCCCTTCGCGAATTGCTTCTTCGACCCACGTCTCATGAATGGGAATGATCGACTGGCCGCGGAGCTGACCGATGAATGCCCACATCCACACACCGCCGATCCCGAGCAGCGTGGTGAGGCTCATCCACGACCACGTGAAGTGCGGGCCGTACCACGAGGGAGCCACGAGCCAGTAGATCGCCACGTACCGCATGACGATGATGATCACAGCCACCACCGCGATCGTGTTTGCCTTGTCCTTGATCGGCCGCATCAGCAGCATCCCGAACGGCAGGAAGAAGTGGAACATGGCGATGCCGAGCGCCACCGCCCCCCAGACACCGTTGCTGCGCACCAGGTAGTGCGGGATCTCCTCGTGGATGTTCGCGTACCAGATGAGCAGGAATTCGGAGAAGGTCGTGTACGCGTAGAACATGACGAACGCCAGCATGAGGTTGCCGAGATCGCGCAGATGGACCTGCTTGAGCACTCCTCCCATCGCCGGGGTGCTGGCCAGTCGCGTGAGGAAGAACGTCACGAACGCCAGCGCGGAAAGCGCGCACCCGACGACGAACGTGATCCCGTACATCGTCGAGCTCCACTTCGGCTCCGTCGACATCATCCAGTCGATCGACGCGAACGTCAGCGTGAGCACGATCATCACCAGTCCGGAGGCCGCCCATTTGCGACGGGTCAGCTCCGTGTACGGCGAGCGGTCCTTGTAGAAGCTCAGGGAGAGGCTGCGGATCCGCCACGCCCAGAGGTTCCAGATGCCGAAGTAAATCGCGGCGAACAGGACAAACCGCTTCCAGTTCAGCCAGTCGATCTTCTGACGCACGGTCTCATCGGCCATCGCCCACTGCACGTCCGCCCACGGATAGAGGTACTTCAACCCCAGGACGATGGGGACGAAGAAGAGGACCATCCAGAGCATGGTGCGGGCCGAGGCGCCGAGCGGACGCCGGATCATGAGACCCCATTCGCCGCCGGTGATGTACTGCAGCATCAGCACGGCCAGCGAGCCGGCCACGATCGAAAACCAGAAGAGAAAACTCGGCAGGTACGCGCGGAAGAACGTCTCCGGACTGATCATGTATCCAACGGCGCTGAGGGCCAGTCCGATGATGCCGATGATGAGCGACGGCATGCGCCAGCGCGCGATGCCGGTTGCGGTCTGCCTGTTTCCGGCTGCGGCAACGGCCATCATCGCGCGCCTCCGCCGAGCTGTGCCTGCTGTGCCGGCGGCAGATCGTCCATGGTCGCGTTCTGACTGAGCTGCAGCGCGCGGATGTACGCGATGATCGCCCAGCGGTCATTCACCGGAATCTGCGGTGCGTAGGTCGGCATGGCGCCGAACCCGTTCGTCATCACATCGAAGAAGTGTCCCGTCTTGGCGCGCCGCAACGCATCGGTGTGAAACGACGGCGGATGCCGGAGGCCGCGCGACGGGATCATGCCGTTGCCGTCTCCAGCACGCCCGTGACACGGCGAGCAGTAGATGTTGAAGCGCTGCTGGCCGCGGTCCATCACCGCGGCGGTGACGGGGAACGGGAATCCGTCGCCGTCCACATTGGCGATCTTCCCGGTGACGAGAAAGCCTTCCAGGGGCAACTCGCCGCGGGCCACGGTGCCGGGAATCCGCGGACGGGCCGACATGCCGTCGGCGAAGAAATCGCTCGGCTCGAGCGGATCGTACTTCGGCTGGTTGGCCATCTTCTGGCGGCACGCGGTCAGCGCGACCAACAGAGCCAACTGCGCGAGGGCGCGCTTACCAGGGAACATCGACGACCTCGCGGGGATGGAGTGTCTCGAGAAAGCTCCAGACGCGGTCGAGATCGAACTTCGGATCGCGCGCCTGAATCACGAGGAAGAACTTGTCACGCGACGCCTGATCGAAGCGCCGCACGTTGAAGACAGGGTGGTACGGCATCGGCAATCCGTTCAGGGCCAGCATGCCGAAGACCGCCGCAAAGGCAGCCAGCAGGATCGTGCACTCGAAGGTGATCGGAATCCACGCCGGCCACGAGTTGAGCGGCTTGCCGCCGATGTTGAGCGGATAGCTGATGACGTTGGCGTACCAGCACATGAAGAACCCGCTGATCCCGCCGATGATGCCGCCGATGAGGACGATGAGCGACATGCCCTCCGAGCGCATCCCCACGGCCTCGTGCAGGCCGTGAATGGGGAACGGCGAGAACGCGTCCATCTGCGTAAACCCCTCGTCCCTCGCCGCCTCGGCAGCCGACATCAGCTCGGCCGGTGTGGTGAACTCGGCGATCACGCCATACAGACCGATTTTGACTTTCCCGATCGCCATCGCTTAGGCCTCGTGCCCTTCCGGATGCGTCTGGGCTTCCGGTAGCATCGTGCGCATCTCGAAGATCGAGATCATCGGAAGGAAGCGGACGAAGAGGAACAGCAGGAAGAGGAACAGCCCTATCGAGCCGATGAACATCCCCCAGTCCCAGCGCGTGCCGTGGTACATGCCCCACGACGACGGCAGGAAGTCGCGGTGCAGCGACGTCGGGATGATCACGAAACG
The DNA here is from genome assembly GCA_038244715.1 of Thermoanaerobaculia bacterium. Classification (GTDB taxonomy): domain Bacteria; phylum Acidobacteriota; class Thermoanaerobaculia; order Gp7-AA8; family Gp7-AA8; genus JADGNZ01. Next base: position 131,700 of record JBBRTE010000007.1, on the reverse strand, counting down.
CTCCAGCCACATGCCGACGTTCACGAACATCGCCGTGATGAAGAGTCCCACCGTCGACGTGCGGATGCGCCGGAACCACATCAATTGCGGCGCGATGCCGTTGCAAATGATCAGCATCGCGTACATCTTCCAGTACGGACCGTGGACGCGGTTCAGCCACATGTAACGCTCGAACCCGTTCCCGCTGTACCACGCGAAGAAGGCTTCCATCGCGTAGGAGTAGAAGACGATCAGGCCCGTCGCGAGCATGATCTTGCCCATGTTCTCGAGGTGCTTCATGGTGATGAAGCCTTCGAGGTGGAACATCTTCCGCGCCGGAATGGCCAGCGTCAGCACCATGGCGAAGCCGGCATAGACGGCCCCGGCCACGAAGTACGGCGGGAAGAACGTCGCGTGCCATCCCGGCACCTGCGCCACGGCAAAGTCGAACGAGACGATCGTATGCACGGACAGCACGAGCGGCGTGGAGAGGCCGGCCAGCAGCAGATAGGTCGACTCGTAGCGATACCAGTGCTTCGCCGATCCGCGCCAGCCGAGGGAGAAGATTCCGTAGATGATGCGGGCGAATTTCCCGTTGGCGCGGTCGCGCAACGTGGCCAGATCGGGGATCAGTCCGACGTACCAGAAGAGGGCCGAGACCGTGGCATACGTCGAGACCGCGAACACGTCCCACATTAGCGGACTGCGGAACTGCGGCCACAGCGTCATCGTGTTCGGGTACGGGAAGAGCCAGAAGTCGTACCAGGGCCGGCCGGTGTGCAGCGCCGGATAGAGACCGGCCGCGGCGACGGCGAAGAGCGTCATCGCTTCCGCGAAGCGGTTGATCGACGTCCGCCACTCCTGCCGCAACAGCAGCAGAATCGCGGAGATCAGCGTTCCGGCGTGACCGATGCCGATCCACCAGACGAAGTTGAGGATGTCGAAGCCCCAGCCGATGGGATGATTGATGCCCCAGATTCCGACGCCGACGACGAGCAGCTTGCCGATCGTCGCGGTCAGCACCATGACGCCGAGGCATCCGGCGGCAAAGCCGAGCCACCAGAGGGGCGGCATGCTCTTGCGCAGCACGATGGCGCTGATGTGGTCCGTCACCGAGGCGAACGTATGGCCCGGCTCCACCGTGGCTACGGGGATGAATCGCTCCGGGATGACCTGGGTCACCGGACGGACTTCGTGGACTGGAGTTAGGTCGGACATATCAATTTGAACAGCAACTGTTGAGTGTTGAGTGTTGAGTGTTGAGTGTTGAGTGTGGCTGCGCCATCGAGAGACGCGCGACGCGCCTCCTTCAATTCAACCTTCAACATTGAACAGTCAACAGTCAACATTTCACGATCCCTTGATCTCCGGATTCGGGTTCCGAATCGCGCCGAGGTAGGTCGTGCGCGGCCGGGTATTCAGCTCCGCGAGGAGCGCGTAGTTCGTCGGTTCGGTCTTTAGCAGCGCGACGTGGCTCGACGGGTCGTTCATGTCACCGAAGACGATGGCCTGGGTCGGGCAGGCCTGCTGGCAGGCCGTCACGACCTCGCCGTCGCGGACGCGGCGTCCGAGCTTCTCCGCCTCGATCTTCGCGGCGTTGATGCGTTGCACGCAGTACGTGCACTTCTCCATGACACCGCGCGTACGCACCGTGACGTCGGGATTGCGCTGCGCTTTGAGTGCCGGCGTCTCGTAGTCGCTGTAGTGGAAGAAGTTGAAACGCCGCACTTTGTACGGGCAGTTGTTCGAGCAGTAGCGCGTGCCAACGCAGCGGTTGTAGGTCATGTCATTCAGCCCTTCGCCGCTGTGTGAGGTGGCGCCGACCGGACAGACCGGTTCGCACGGCGCGTTCTCGCACTGCATACACGGAACGGGCTGGTGGTACACCTCGGGATTCTGAGGATCTCCGCGGTAGTAGCGGTCGATGCGCAGCCAGTGCATCTCGCGTTCGGCAACGACCTGGTCCTTGCCGACGACGGGAATGTTGTTCTCTGATTGGCAGGCCACGACGCAGCCGTTGCAGCCGGTGCAGACGGAGGTGTCGATCACCATCGCCCAGGCGTGCGAGGGGTATGAGACCGGCGGGTACATCGATTCAGGACTCTGCTCTTCTTCTCGTTTGTGCTCCTGAACGAAGTCGGGCTTTGCCTGGTACTCGGCGAAGGAGGCCGCACGGATGATGCCGCGGTCGGCGCCGACGTCGCTTGGGTTGAGGCTCTGGTGTTCCTGGGTGCAGGCGACCGCATACGGCGCTTCGTTCGTGAGCTCGATGTCGGCGCCGCCACCGCCGTTCGGCGCATCCGCGAAACGGAAGGGTGTGACGTCGACGCCCATCGTGCCGCCGGAGAGGTGGAACGATGCGAGGTCGGGTCCGAGCATCCCCTCCACATCCGCGGGAGGAGAAGCGATCTTTCCGCCGCGCGTCCGCCCGTATCCCATGAACATGGTGATGGTGCCGTCGGCGTGACCGGGCACGACCCAGATCGGGGTGCGCACTGTTCGGCCGCGGTAACGCACATTCGCGATCAGAGTCTGCTTCTCGTTGACCAGCGCGTCGCGGCGTTTATCGTCGTACCCGATCGCGACCGCGGTCTTCGGACTGACGAGAGCGACGTTTTCCCAGCAGACTTTCGTCTGCGGCTTCGGGAGCTCCTGAAGCCAGGCATTGTTCGCGAACCGGCCGTCGTAGACGTTCGGGTCAGGAAGGATACGGATCTCATATCCGGATGCCGCGCTGACCGGCTGACTGGCTGGGATCGCCGCTCCCGCACCACCCGCCCGCGCCGGCAGCGCGGAACCGGCGATGACACCGTCATTCAGCCATTTGCGCCACGTGGTGTTGAACGTCAGCCCGCCGGCCTTGGACATCCAGTACGTCCGCACGACATCGTAAGGTGACTGATCGAGGCCGCCGAGGAGAGCGCCGAAGAGCTCGTGCGCCGAACGTCCGTTGTAGAGCGGCGCGATCAGCGGCTGAACGATCGACACGGTGCCGTCGTGTGCGCGCGCGTCGCTCCACGACTCGAGGTAGTGCGTCTCGGGGATGTGCCAGTGAACGTGCATCGACGTCTCGTCGTAGTACGGCGAGAGGTGCGCGCGGAACGGCACCTTGTCCATGGCCTTGACGAAGGGGATGTCTCCCGGCGCGTCGTATGCGGGGTTGCCGCCGGCGATGAGGAGCGTCTTCACCGTCCCGGCGTTCATGTCCGCGACGAGCTGACGGAGCGACTCCATCTGATTGACCGGCGCGACTTCGACCGGATCGGTGATCGTGATCGTCGTACCGATGTTGCCGAGCGCCTGGTTGATGGCCATGGCGATGGCGTGGACCACGGGCGGCTGCTCGTCACCCGCGACGACAATGCTCGCGCCGCGGTTCCGCTGCAGATCCCGAGCGAGCGCGGCGATCCAGCCGGCGTGTTCGATCGCCGCGACCGCACCGCCGCCCGCCCCCGCCGCAATCGCGCGTGCGTACGCCTCGACCTGCGACGGACGGACCGCGAGACGATGATCGGCGAGCGATCCCGTTCCCGTAGGACCCGATTCGATGACGTACAAACGGTTGATCGACGTCGTCCCCTTGCGTACGCGGCGGCGGCTGGAGAAATCCCGCGCGTAGCGAAGATGCCCGGGACCGCTCTCGAGGACGTCGGAGTCGAGCGACACGACGATGTTCGCTTTGTCGAAGTGATAGACCGCGTTCGCGTATCCGCCGAAGGCCATCCGCAGACCTTCGCGCACGTTGTGACCGCCGGCCGCTTCCCACTGATGCCATTTCGCGCCGGGATACTGCGCGAGGAACTGCTGGATCTGGCTTCCTGCTGATGGGGAGGTGATCGTCTGCGTCAGGAGGCGGACACCCGTGCCATTCGGTGCAGCCGATTTCAATGCCGGCTGCAGTGCCGCGAGGAACTCGCTCCATGTCGAAATCTCGCCGAGGTGGCGGACGACCTGCGAGCGGTCAGGATCGTAGAGGCCGAGGATCGATGCCTGCATGAACGCATTTGTGGAACCGAGGCTGGACGGATGATCGGGGTTGCCTTCGATCTTCGTCGGACGGCCCATGTGGCTCTCGACGAGCACGCCGTGCGCGTAGCCGCTGATCGGCATCGCGGAGGCGAAGAAGATCGGCTTTCCGGGGATGAGGCCTTCGGGCTGGCGGACGTAGGGGACGATTTTTTCCGCGGGGCGGTTGCACGCGGCGAGGCCGGCCAGCGCCATCGAGGCGCCCATCAGCTTGACGAAATCACGGCGGTCGACGCCGCGCTCGAGCGCCAGCGCGCCAGCGGGGAACTCGGCTTCGACGGCCTGTTCGAAATCCTCGCGCGACAACTCGTCGAGGCTGCGCCAGTACTCGTTGCCGAGCCGCTTCTTGAATTTCCCCAGGTCGAGTTCGTTGATTTCGGTCATCGGCTTAGTAGTGACACGTCGAGCATGTGGTCAGCTTTTGGATGTTGTACTCCCGAACGAGCTGCGGACCGAGGCTCTCCTGATCCCTGGCCACGTACGCCATGTTGAACACTTCGCTGCGCGGGCGGACGAACTTCTCCGGTGCCCGGTGACAGCTGAGGCACCACTCCATCGTCAGCGGTGAGGCCTGGAAGGTCAGCGCCATCTTGTCGATACGGCCATGGCAGCTTGCACATCCAATCCCCTTGTTCACGTGGATGGAGTGGTTGAAATGGACGAAATCGGGAAGACGGTGGACGCGCGACCAGATGATCGGCTTGCCGCTGGCGTAGCTGTAGCGGACCGGCTCGAGCATCGCGGCATTCGTCCAGATCTGTGAGTGGCAGTTCATGCACGTCTGCGTCGGCGGGATCCCCGCGAAATTCGAAGTCTCCACCGACGTGTGGCAGTAGCGGCAGTCGATCCCCAGTCCTGCCACGTGGTGCTGGTGGCTGAACGGCACCGGCTGTTCCCGCTCGATGCCCTGGTCCGTGGCATACGGCGAGCGGACCACGCCCCCGATCGCCCAAAGCACGAAGCCGACGGCGAAGACAGCGCCGAAGATCGTGACGCGGGCAAGAGTATTGGCACTACGGTGGAAAATCTGAGCCATTACAGGCGGTTACCTATACGGTGGGGCACCGGCGGCCCACAACACTTCGATCGTGAATTCAGAGAGAGTCGAAGAGCAACTGCAACGTGGATTGCCTCGCCCCCGCGCGAAGCGGCGGCGATCATATCCAAAACAGGCGGGGACGCAAGACACAGGATTCATCGACTCCGCACGCGATCGCGGGCGAATGCACGATCCATGCGCCATTTCTCACGCGCCCCTCGACTCCACGTTCGAAACGCCCCCCGAGACGACGAGCGCCATCACGCTGGCGCTGTCGACCGTCAGGCGCTCCACGCGCTCGCGCGCCACGATCACCAGCGTTCCGGCCATGCTGTACGAGAACGGCAGGTAGACCGCGATCTGCCCCGGCAGCATCAGAAACCCGAGGTCGTCCTGCGTCACGAAACCGAGGGTGCGGACTCCTTCGGTGATGGTCACGGCGACCGGCTGATCGAAACGCTTCTTGTCCCCCACGAACGCCTCGAGCAGGTCCTTGATCGACGAGTAGATCAGCCGTACCAGCGGGGCGCGCTGGAACACGGCTTCGGTCAACTCAAGAAACTTGCGCACGAAGAAGTTCGAGGCCACCGCTCCGATCGCGATGATGGCGGCGATCGTGATGGCGAAGCCGGCCCCGGGTGTCCGCAGATTCAGCAGCCGGTCGATCCGGACGAACGCCTCATACAGAAGATACAGCGTGAGCGCGATCGGCACGACGATGACGAGACCGCGCAGGAAGTTCTTGATGAGCCAGTTCATGAAGCTATCCTAAGCCGTCAGGCGGCCGGCACTGGTAGACTCTGCGTTCATGCGCGACCGTCAGACGCTCGCAGATCTCTACGATCGTCATGCGCCTCGCCTCTACGCCATCGCCCTGCGCATCACCGCGGATCCCGTTGCTGCCGCGGACGCCCTCGAGGGAGCGTTCGTGGCCCTCGCGAAAAACGCCGAGATCCGCGACCCGGCGACATTCCTCATTCACGCCACGCGCGACTGCGCGCTGGCCCGACAGAGCCGACCGGCGACGACAACCGTAAGTACACCAGTGACGGACCCAAGACGCATCGTTGAGGACGCGTGGTACGGGGGGATGACCGTGACCGATCTGGCCGCACGGCACGGGGTCTCGGAGGCCGATGCACGAGGCCTGTTGTGCGAGGGAATGGCTGCGTTGCGCAGCAGGGTGGCGGCGAGGGCCAAATGACGGAAACACTCACACGTGAGGACCTGACACTGCTCGACGAGATCGTGGCGGAGAGCATCGCGCCGATCGAGCCCCCGGCCGGCCTGCGGGATCGAGTCCTCCACGCCGTCGCCGAGACGCCTCAGAACACCCGGACCGTTCGCGCGGACGAAGGACGCTGGCTGCGCCTGGTACCCGGCGTCACGGTCAAACCGCTGTCCGTCGATACGGAGCGCGGCACGGCCACGATCCTGATGTCCCTCGAGCCCGGCGCGCACGTGGCCGGTCACGATCATTCCGGCCCGGAGGATTCATTCGTGCTGAGCGGCAGTTGCCGCATCGGCAACATCCATCTTGCGACGGGCGACTTCCATCATGCCGAGGGCGGCACGCATCATGGGGAGATCGTCAGCGACGGAGGATGCGTCCTGTTGCTGGTGGTCGACCGGGCCGACTATCGAGCGGCCTGATCGCAGCAACGGCTGCCACGAACCGCGCGTCCCAACTGCCGGTCAGGGGAACGACGTTCGCACGGTAGGAGCGCAGCGCCGTCCGGAAGGCGCCAAACAGCTCCCCCCGCGCTTCCGCCGAGTCGCGCACCGGATCCTCGGACCACGGGACGCCATCGATGTCCGCCAGCAGATACAGGTCCGCCCTGCGTTCTCCCGCGTCGCGCGCGATCCACTCGGGGCAGGTCCCGTAGTAGTGCCTGCTGTACACGACCGTGCTGATCAGATCCGTATCGAGGATCAACAGACCATCGCTGACGGCACCATCTTCGAGCGCGATCTGGCCACGGGCGATCGGATCGACATCCTCGAACGTCAGAGGCCGCTGCACACGTTCCGCGTACGGGCGGGCGAACTCCGGAACCCACGGCGCATCGAGCTCCGCCGACAAACGCGCGGCCAGCGTCGTCTTTCCCGTGCACTCGGGACCGATCAGGCAGACGCGCGTGCCGACCGCCGCCAATCGATCAACCCTTTCACGCAGAGAAACACGAAGAAGGCGTAGAGCACCGCCGTCGGATAGAGCTTCTGATCGATGAACATCACGACATAGATGACGTCCACGATCGCCCAGATCAGCCAGTTCTCCACGATCTTCATGTTCAGCATGTACTGCCCGACGAGGCTGAACGCCGTCGTGACGGCGTCGGCAATCGGGAGCGAGGCGTCATGCGCGGTCAGGCGCAACGCCAAGAACAAGCCCAGCGTCAGAACGCCGCCGGCCGACAGCAACACGGCCCACATCCGCGACGACGCGTGTGTGATCTTCAGCTCCGTTTTGCCGACGCCGCCGTGCAACCACTCGTACCAGCCGTGGATGGAGAGCACAAAGTAGACGATCTGCAGGCCGGCATTCAGATAGAGATGCGACCTCCAGAAAACGATGAGGTAGAGCAACACGCTGGCGATGCCGGTCGGCCACGTCCAGATCTTCTCCTTGATCGCCAGCCAGACGTTGCCAAGCGTGAAGAGAACCGCGACGAGCTCGAGCGGTGTGAACGCCGTCCGAATCGCCAGCCAGATCTTCGCCGGGGTGACCACGAACGCGGCGAGCTCCAGAAACGTGAAGGTCAACGATGGAAATCTACCATCACCGCGGCGTTCCTGGTGGCCTGGGGGTAGTAGTACGAGACGCCGTCCACCGCCCCCGCCGGCGTCAGGAAGAGATAGCTGTACCCGCTCGGAAAGAGCCGTCTGCTGTTCAGGAGATTGTTCACCTGCAGTCGCACGGTGACCGCCCGCGAGACAGCAACGGACGCGTTCGCATCCACGGTCGTAAACGCCGGCGCGACGAAGGACGCGCTGTTGGTGTTGTCCAGAAACGACCGTCCAACGTGCCGGCCGGTGAGTCCCAGGGTGATCGACGGGGAAGGCGCGTAGTCGAGCGTCTGATTGACGATCGACGTGGGTGTAAGCACGGGATTGACGCCATGAAATGTGATCGGCTTGCTGCCCGCGATGTTGCCCGCGGAATCGTAGACGTCGAAGAACTGGGTCCACGAGTTGATGCGGTTGCGGCTGAGATTGGCGTTGCCGCGAAGCTTGAGCCGAGGCATGGCCTGCCAGCTGTACTCCGCCTCGATGCCGCGCCGGTAGCTGCGGTCCACGTTGCGCCGAAGGAGGAGTCCGATCGCAGACAGCTCCCCGGTCGAGGCGATCTCGTTGTGGAAACTCATCGAATAGACGTTGGCGCCGAATGTCGCCGCACTGCCGCGGTAGTTCCAGCCGGCTTCGAGATCGACGAGGCGCTCGGGACGCACCGCACGCAGATCGTGTGCGAAGCTCGCATTGTCTTCTCCCTGAAAGAGATCGTTGCGCGTCGGTTCCCGTGTCGACATCCCGGCCGACGCGTAGACCCCGCTCGAGGACGTCAGGTCATAGCGCGCGCCGAGCCTGGGATTCACGAATGTCCAGCGGATCGGTGCGATCGGAACATCGCCGTGGTAGTGAAAATCGGTCGTTCGGACCTGCAGGTCCGAAAAGAGGTGCCAGCGATTGGCGTCGTAATTCAGTTTGGCAAAGGCGTTGACTTCTCCCTTCGTGCCGTAGTTCGCATACGTGCGCGTGCCATCGGCTTCGTCGAGCGTGTGCTCGCGGCGGAACTGATTCACATGCAGACCGTAGTTCGCGGTCCATCGTCCGCGGGTCGTGCTCATCGTCAGCATCGTGCCGGCCAGGAATCCGTCCAGTCCGTACTGCGCACCGGACAGCCGATACCACCCGTAGCCGCGCTGGTAGAAGACGGACGCTGTCATGCTCGTCTGCGGCGAGAGCGCGCGCAGGTACTGGAGTTGCGTCAGGTCGTAGCCGAAACTGTCGCGGTCGAGCGGTGAGAGGGGATTCGCGCGAAGATTCTCTTTCAGCGTGTCTGCGTCGGCGGCGAGAAACGACTGCTGCGTCCATTCGTGAGCCGTGAACGCAGTCAGCCGCAACTGCGAACGTTCATTCTGCTTCGCGGCGCTGACGAAAAGATTGCGCCCCCGGAACCCGGAGGAATCGCGAAAGCCATCGGACTGATCGCTGGAGACACGAGTGTAGAACGCCAGTCCGCCCGGCAGCGCGCCCGACTGATAGCCGACGGTCGCCGTCTTCATGCCGAACGATCCGAAGCCCGTCTCGGCGCTGACCGACGAAACCGGCGAGAGCGCGATCGACTCGAGATTGATCGAACCGCCGAACGACGGCGAACCGACCGTCGACGTTCCCACGCCCCGCTGCACCTGGATCGATTGCAGCGATCGCGCGAGATCGGGAAAGTCGGCAAAGTATGTCCCCATGTCTTCCGAATCGGCCAGTGGGACTCCGTCGAGCGTGAAGTTCAGCCGCGTCGGACCGATGCCCCGCAGCGAGATGTACGAGTACCCCGACCCGCCCACCCCCGCCTCGGCATACGCGTCGATGGAGGGCGTGTCGCGCAGAAGCAGTGGGACATCCTGACCGTAGTAATCGCGTGCGATCGTCGCGTGATCGAGGTCGCTCTTGGTCACCGGAGTCTTCGCCTCCGCGCGAATTCCGCTGACGACGATGGTCTCCGCCAACCCGGGCCGCAGCGTGACGACGACATCGGTATCCGTCGCGATCGGAACCGCGACCGGTTGAAAGCCGGAGCGCGTGACGAGAACGTCAAAGGTACCGGCATCCACGTCGAACGCGAACCGGCCATCGGCGCTGGTGACGACGTGCCGGCCCCCGACCTCGACATCGGCGCCGCTGGCGGGCCTGCCGTCGACCATGCGAACGACCCCCCGTAGCGTGGCTGCCGAAGCGATGACGGGAAAGAAAAGGAGAAACGAGACGACCCGAACGACGCGCATGAACTGCTCCGATGCCCTTTCCTACGCCGGTCTTAACCGAGTCAGGTTCGAGGGTGTGATCTCAGGCCGCTCTTCGCGGCCACCCCTAGGCTTCGGCCATGCTACTACGTTCTGTTTCTTACCTGGTGGCGCGCCGCCGCGGAGGAGCAGAACCAGCCTGCGAAACACCACCTGCGTTGAACGCGAGCACACGTACCGGGACCGTGACACCGATGGCGACCGAGCGTTCACCGGGACCCGCAGTCGCAATGATGTTTCCGTCATCAACGCGCTGCACGACGAAGCCCGCCACATCCTCGGCATCGCGCTCCGCCAGCTCACGATCGCACCCGAGGCGGTTCGCACCGAGTACACATCAAAGGGTGCAGGTGGCGCAGACGGAGCTCGGGTCAGCTCGCGATCGGGGTACGCATACAGCCGCGCCGGCTCGCCGGGAGACGGAGACTCGGAAACGACGATGACACTTTCGCCGGCCGCATTGGCACGAATCGCGGGCGTGGCCTGCCGATCGCCAACACCGCTCGTACTGACCCGGCGATCGGAAACGCCGGCGGGAGAAATGCGCATCGAGCTGACCCACCCCGTGGAACCGCTGCCGTAACGCCAGGCGGCGACATAGTCCTGACCATTCCACGTAATGCCGCTGGCCGTTGCGTCGAACCAGTGGAAGAGCGCGACAGGCGCACCGACCTGCACAGCGTTCTCGGTGACGACGATCCGGCGAGTCGCCACCTCGGAAATCACCTGCGACGACAACGGCCCTTGATCGTAAATCACCATGAAATCGTGGTCGCTCGCAGCGAGGTGGGCATCGCGAAACGTGGCGAAGAACGCGTCGTCACCAAAGAGCGTTCCGTCCGGCGAAAGAGCGGAGAAGGAGATGGAGCTGTTCGACCCGGGACAATCGCAGTTGATCGCATCAAACGTCATCATCAACAGATACCGCCGGCCATCCCAGGCGATCTTTGGTGTCCGGTACTCGAAAAATTTCGTGAGTTGAACGGGTACGCTGACCGCCCCTGTGCTTGACACAGTTGCTGAATTCAACGGGCCCGAGCTCCAGATGATAAAAAATTCATGGCCGTTCCAGACCACGGCCTGATCCGAAATCCGACCCCTGCCGATCGTGAACGGGGCCGCGCTGGCCTGACCTGCCACGATCATCTGCCCGCGAAGGTTCCCGCTGTCCTCCCATACCGCGAGGCAAGTCAACGAGGCACACGCCACACTTTGATGCGACTCCGTGGCATCGATGGACAAACTACTGCGCCGCTCAGGTTGCTCAACAGGACCGAGATCCGTCTGTTGTGCGTCGAGCGGAGTCGCTGCACGGCTGACACGCCGAACGCTGAACGAGTGGCTGCGCGCCATTTCCTCGGTCCAGCCAGCGAGAAAATCGACTCCGTCAGACGCCAGCACCGGAGCCGTCTGCACCGTCGGCGTGACCGATAGAACATCACCCGCTGCATTCCCGAACACGTTTCCACCTGCCAAGCGGAAGGCCACGATTCCGCGGGCTTCGTTCCTGCCGGCAAGGTACGAGACGCCATTGATCGATGCGGCGCTGCTCACGCCCGCATCGAGCGTGATGGCGGTGCTCAGTGAATTACCGAGGTGGTCGAGACGCTCAGCCACAGCACTGAATCCCTTCCTGCGGATGAATAGATACGAGTCGCCCGTCCAGACGAGGGAGCTCTCCGTTCCCGGCGGCGCATCGATCGGTCGCGTGCTCAGCACGGACCCATCTCCGGACACCGCGATCAGCATGTCCAGCGTGGCCACGAGGATCTCGCTCCCGTTTGTCGCCGTGACCACGTTCTGCAGTGACTTCGTGGCGCCGATCAGCCGCTTGGGAACCACGACCGAACCACTGCCGTCGAGTCGAACGAAATACGTTCCGCTCGCCTCCGTCGTGATCGCGACGTAGCCATTGCCAAACGGGTGGCCGCCTGCAGCGCCTGGTCCCCGAGCAGAACCGAAGCTCCGATGGGAGTGCCATCGAGCGACGTGACTCTGGCGCGGGTCTCGGTCGGCCACGCCAGCGGATCGCTGGTGTGGTAGGTGAAGAGCAGCGTCGCTCCATTTCTCTGCACGTCGGTGAAGCGGTCGGTAGGCGGCGCGACGGTCGGACCGTCGCGCAGAACGACGCCGCTTCCGGAGACGATCGAACTGTGCAACCCGGTGGCGTTCTGCCACATCACCAGGTAGTCGGAACCGAATGTAGTGACGTCGACCAGCTCCGCCGCAAACGGGAGAAGGCGGAACGACGCCTCCGTCACTTTCTGGCCATTGGCATCCGCTACGGACCCGTAGATGAAGGTTCCCTGCGCGCCTTCCGTCGTCGTCCACAGCGCGAGAAAGCTCTGGCCGTTGGTCGCGACGAGCGGGTCGCGGATTGCGTACGAGGTCGGACCAAAGGCAGGGCCCGTAACAGGATGCCCAACGGAAAACGCAGCGGAAGGCAGCAGGAGAATCGCGGCTGCGGCGACGATGGAGCGGATCGAGACAAGGGAACGGGTCATCGGGAGCATTTTCCTGGGCAGCCAAGAATTCGACGGCGTTTCATGCGGCAGTGTGGAACGCGACCTGCCGCAACCGCATGACAGCTGTCATCGTTGAACGCGTATTCATTCTCTGAGGCTTCGGCTGCAAGCGCGGCCGGAGGTCAGGGCGGTTTCTACTTCAATACGAGTGCGACGCGTGTTCCGTTCGTCGCAACGCCGTCCTGCACCGCATGCGGATCAGACGGGTTCTTCGTCATCGCATCGCCGTCAGAGTCGAGCCTGGCCTCGATGCGGACCGTTGCAGGGAGCGGTTGACCCATCATCGAGTCGGCGGCGCTCAGGTCGATCTCCAGAGGAAACGTCGGAGCCATGATGCGCTTCACTGCAGACGGCGGACCGGCGGCCTCGCCCGAAGCGCGAACGATGACGAACAGCACGGCGTTGGGAGACGGCGCGGTTCCCTGTAGCGAGAGCGATACATGCACGGATGGTCCTGAGACAGGTGCGGCAGAGGGAGACGACTGAGCGGGCGCAGACGCCATCGGCGCTTGCGGATTCTTCGCCTGCTCCTTCATCCGCGTCAGAACGTCGGCGAGACGCGCCTGCTGCTCCGGGTGACGCCTTCCGGCCTCGGCGATCAGGCTTTCGGCCTCGGGCGCCTTTCCAGTCTGAATGTCGTTCCACGCTAACGCCACATAAGCGTCAGTGAGCTGTGGATCAGACTTGAGCGCATGCCGGAGCATCTCCTCGGCCGGCGCACGCTGCCCCATCGACATCCGCACCAGTGCCTGATAGGTCAGGGCGCGCGCGTCGTTGGGTGACTTCGACAGGATGAACTTCGTCTGGTCGAATACACCCATCAGGTTCTCGCGCTCGAGATAGACCTTGGCCAGCTGCGCGCGCATCTCGAGATCGTCAGGAGACTTCGCCACCGCGGCTTCGATTTCTTTTACAGCGGCATCGGATTGCTGCGTTTGCGGCGGAGCCTGCGACGACGCGGCCATCGGTGTGCCGCCGGTCGTCCCGTCGTTCTTTGGCGTGGCGTTCTGCGACACAAACCAGCCGATGCCGGCCAGAACGGCGACGGACCCAGCGCCCCAGACAAAGCCGCGGATCGACGACCCTCGCGTCAAGGGTGCGACATTCACATCCTCCGCAGGCCGGCTGGATGGAGCTTCGACACCCTTCCGTCCCGCACCTTTGGCGGGACGGGCAGCACGCGCATCGATCTTCCGGAGCACATCAGCCGTCTCGCGCTCCAGCCGGCGTTGCTCATCGGCACTGCCACCGGTCTCTTTCAATTCGCGCAGTTGTTGGAGCAGCACATCACGCTTTGCCTCGAGATCAATCTTCTCGAGGTCGGGCTTCGACGAGCGTCCCTTCATGCCATACCAGAACATGAAACCGACGATCAATCCCGAGAAGATCATCCCTGCCGCGCTGAGCCAGTCCGTCATTGCTTCTCCACCATCTCACGGACGCGGGCCAGGTAGGAATCTTCCCCGACCTCGGGCTCTGCCGCGGGCGCTACGGGGGCTGTTTCGAGCTTCTTCGCCTTCGAGACGACGATCACGAATCCGATCGCCAGGATGAGCATCGGCAGAATCCAGACGAGCGCGTTCACTCCCTGGAACTTCGGCTTGAGGAGCACGAACTGACCGTACGATTTCTCGAAATAGCTGAGGATCTGCGCTTCGGTATAGCCACGCGACAGCATCTCGCGCACTTCCGCTTTCATGTTGGCCGCCATCAGCGATGGTGAATCGCCGATCGCCAGTCCCTGACACACCGGGCATCGGACTTCGCTGGCAATCTCCATCGTGCGCCGCTCGAGCGGCGGGCCGCTGAGCGGAGTCCCCTGCGGCGCGCCGACGGCCTGCGCGGCATCCGGCACCTTGACCTGCAGCATCACGAGAAGCACAAAGGTCGCGATCATCGCATCGCCTTTGCCAGGTCCGCCTGCAGCTGTTCGGTCGAGAGTGGTCCTTCGAACTTCGCCACGATGTTCCCGGCAGGATTGATGAAGAAGGTCTCCGGCACGCCGCCGACGCCGTAGGCGATCGCAGTCTTGCCGTTGGCGTCGAGCAGGGTCGGATACGCCTTTCCACGCTCATCGAGGAAGCGGTTGATCTTGTCCTCGGTGTCGTTGAACACGACGCCGACGAACTGCACATCCGGCAGATTGCGTGCGTTCGCCACGAGTGTCGGATGCTCCTCGTAACACGGCACACACCAGGTCGCCCAGAAGTTCACGACGACGGGCTTGCCACGCAGCGACTGCAGGTCGATGGTCTCGCCGGTTCCGACTGCTTTCAGCGCGAACGGGGGAGCGGGATGGCCGATCAGCGGTGATTCGATGTGCTGCGGATCTTTGCCGAGGCAGGCGAAGAGAACGAACACGATGGCCACGACGATCAGCAGACCGATGATCAGGACGGTCCGATTCACGCGATGACCTCGTCGGGAGCGGTCACGACGGATTCCGGCACGACGACGTAGGTCCGGCGCCGCATCGGGATCAAGGCGATCAGACCGCCCAGTCCCATCAGGAGAACCGCGCCCCAGATCCAGCCGACCATCGGCAGATTGATGAGGAGCACTCCGGCCTGGTCGCCCTGCAGATTCATGATCGAGATGTAGTAGTCGCGGGTGATGGTCGAGTAGACGGCGGGGGTGCCGATCGGCTCACGCATCGCCGCGTACTGGTTCATGCGCGGTTCCATCGTCGTGATCGTCTTGCCATTCTTCGTAAGGTTGAAGTGCGCGATCGTCGACTGCCGATGCGGTTCGGCGCGTTCTTCAATTCCGGCAAACGTGACGGTGTAGCCCGCGAACGTCGTGCTCTGTCCGCGCGAGAGCGTCACTTCCTGCTGCGTCCGCATCGTGCTGCTGACGGCGATGGCAACGAAGACGATCACCGCACCGGCATGAACGACATAGCCGCCGAAACGGCGACGTCCGCGGCGAAGTTGCCCGTCGAGCAGCGCCGGTCCGAACGAATCACCGTGTTTCATGCGCTGGCGCAGAGGGAGCCACATCTGCGCGAACGTCACATGCGCTGCATACCCGCCAAAGAGCAGCGTCAGGAGCGTCCAGACGTTGCGGACTCCGAGTGCGTAGCCGACGGCCAGCACCACGGTGCCGAGGATCAGCGGCGGAATCAGCGCGCTTTGCATCTCCTTCTTCGACGCCTTGCCCCACGGCAGCGCGGGGCCGACACCCAGCAGGAAGAGCAGAGCCGTACCGATCGGCACGACCATCGCGTCGAAGTACGGCCGTCCTACGCTCATCTGCTTCCCCTTCACCGCTTCGACGATAAGCGGGAAGCACGTTCCGATCAGCACGGTGAATGTGAGCACGACGAAGAACAGGTTGTTGACGAGGAACATCCCCTCGCGGCTGACCGCGCTCTCGAGCCGGCCTTCCGCTTCGAGCGAGTTGATGCGCATCGCCAGGAGAACGACGGACAGCACCAGGACCGTCGCCAGGAACACCAGGATCGTCGGTCCGATCGAGCTCTGCGTGAACGAATGCACGGAGTTGAAGACACCCGAGCGCGTCATGAACGTCCCGAGAATCGTCAGGAGGAAGCTCGCCTGAATCAGCGTAACTGTCCATCCCTTGAGCACACCGCGGCGCTCCATGACGATGGCCGAATGCAGCGCCGCGGTCGCCGTGAGCCACGGCAGCAGCGATGCGTTCTCGACCGGATCCCAGGCCCAGTAGCCACCCCAGCCGAGGACTTCGTACGCCCACCAGCCGCCCAGCATGATGGCGATGGTGAGGAAGATCCACGGCAGCAGCAGCGAGGCACGCAACGGCTTCAGGAAGGATTGCCCGAGGCGTCCGCGCAGTAGCGCCGCAATGGCGAAGCCGAACGGAATCGTCATCCCGACGTAGCCGAGATACAGCATCGGCGGGTGGATGATCATCAGCAGGTGGTTCTGGAGCAGCGGATTGGGTCCCGGCCCATCGAGAGGCGGATTGGCGACGCTGAGAAACGGATTGGCTGGACCGGCGATCAAAAAGCTGAAGAACGCGCCGCACGACAACCAGGTGCCGATCGCGAACGGCATGTACTCCTGATGGTCATTACGATTGAACCAGGTCGTCGCGGCGATGTAGATGCCCAGGATCAATCCCCAGAACAGGATGGATCCCTCGAGCGATGACCAGAGGCTGACGATCGTCACCCAGAGCGGAACCTGTCTTGAGCCGACATGCGAAACGTACTCGACGCTGAAGTCGTGCGTGATGAGGGCGTACTCCATCACGCCGGTGGCGGCCAGCATGAGCGCCGCGAATCCGTAGGCGAAGCGCTGCGACCAGCGCAGTCCCTCCGGCGAGCGTTTGCTACCCGCGGCAAAGGCGATGAAGGCACCGGTCGTGGAGACCAGCACCGAGGCGAGGATGAGAAAGCGTCCGAGGGCTGCGGTCACGTTAATCCTGCAACCCTTGCGTGCTCTTCATCAGCTTCTGCAGCTCCTTCTTGTCGACCGGATGGCCGGCTTTCGGAGCACGATATTCGTTGTTATGCGAAACCATCAGACGGTTGCACTGAAAGTATCCGGAGCGCGTCATGGTGCCTTCCACGACGACCCCGATGTTCTCGCGAAACATCTGCGGCGGCACGCCCGACGACTTCACGTGGACGATACCGGTGGCGTCTTTGACGTCGAACTCGAGTCCCGACGTCCCGCTGCGGCCGCTGACCGAGTGCGGCGCGACCATCCCTCCCAACCGGATTGTCGCGCCGTAGGCCTTGTCGCCGGCCGCATGTAGATCGGTCGGAGTCCAATAGTAGACGAGGTTCTTGTTGATCCCGCCGAGGGTGATCACGAGGAACGCGGCGGCGGCAGCGGCAAGGGCGCCGATCATGAAAAGGCGTGTCTTGCGCTTCATCGCCTGGCTGGCAGTCGGAGTTGGATTCGGGTCGTTTCTCATTGTTCCTCCGATGATCGCGCGATCTCCGTACGGAGCCGTGTGATGACTGACACACCATAAATCGTGAGCACAATCGCGGTAAGCGAGTAGGCCGCGACGACAAAGTTCCAACCGCCGGTGATCATTCCGCCGTTCATACCGTTTCTCCAATCGCCCCTGCCGGAACCGGAGGGGGGGCAAGCTCGTGCTTCAACCGTAACGATCCAACACGGGCGCGCAGCATGATGAACGCCGTCATGAGAAAGAGAATGCCGAACGCGTTCATCCGCAGCGGCAGCCAGAACTGACGGGACACGGTGTTTGGATTCGACTGCAGCTGGTGCAGAGAGTTCCACCAGCGAACCGAAAAGTAGACGATGGGTACGTCGACGTACGCGATGATCGTCGCCACGGCCGACCAGATCGCGCGCCGGACGGGATCCTCGACAAACTTCCGCAGCGCCAGGATGCCGAGGAAGGCGAAGAGCAGGACCGCGGTCGTCGTCAGCCGCGGATCCCAATCCCACCACACGCCCCACGTCGGCTTGGCCCAGATCGCTCCCTGACAACAGAGCAGGAACGCCAGGACCACGCCGACTTCGATCGCTGCCTCCATCCGCGCGTCCCATTTCCAGTCGGACTTGAAGAGGAACACGACCGCGCAGAAGAAGGCGAACGTCATCGCCAGAAGCGCGTTCCACGCCGTCGGCACATGCACATACATGATCCGTTGTACCTGCCCCATCAACGCCTCAGGCGGAGCAACGAAGAGACCGATGTAGGAGCCGATCGCCAGAAAGACGATACCGAGCCCGAGAAGCACCCATGGCAGCCGCGAAAAACGGTGATTGTCGTTGTGCATTGTCGTCATAAGAACCGGCCGATCATTCCTCGACTACTCGTCCAAAAAGAAGCCCGCAAAGGGACCAGTAAATTGCATCGAACGCCGCCAGCAGCACGATCCAGGAGGTGACCTGATGCATCGGATCCCCAAGGATAATGAGGGACGTCGCCTTTACGGAAGCCAGTAAGGCAGGAACGATCAACGGAAAGAGCAATAACGGAAGAAGAGTCTGCTTCGACCGCACCTGCGCGGTCATCGCCGCATAGAGAGTCCCGGGCGCTGACAGGCCGGCCGTCCCCAGCGCGATGACGAGCACCAGCAGCCCGATCCGAGTCGTCCCGGCATCGTAGAGAACGACCATCACCGGCACGAGCGCGATCCCGAGCAGAACGAGCTGCAGCCAGTTCGCGATGGCCTTCCCGTAGTAGAGCGCGCGCGGATTCGACGGCAGCAGAAGCAGCCCTTCCATCGCCCGGTTCTCCATCTCTCCGTGAAAGCTCTCCGCGAGGGTCAACGTCGAGGAGAGGAGCAATCCGAGCCAGAGGAAACCCGCCGAGAACTGCCGGAGCATCTCCGCCACCGGCCCCACGGCAAAACTGAACAGGAGCAGCGCGGCCGCGCCGAACACGAACACAGCCATGAACTGCGCCCGGCTTCGCCACTGCAGGAGCAGCTCCTTGCGAAGGGCGGCGGTCAGCATCGGGAGATCGCCCCCTTCGGTAGCTGCCGTTCTCTCCCACGGCGAGAATCCGAATAGGAGCCTTCCGGAAATGCAAATCGCGAGTCCCTTCGCCCCAATTGCGGGAAGGTTAAACGTTCAAGAGATGCAAATCGCGAGTCCCTTCGCCCCAATTGCGGGAAGAAGGTTGAACGTTCCAAAAATGCAAATCGCGAACTCCTTCGCCCCGCTTGCAGAGAGAAGGTTGAACGTTCCAAAAATGCAAATCGCGAGGTCCTTCGCCCCGCTTGCGGGGAGAAGGTGGCCGAAGGCCGGATGAGGGGATGCTGCTCGCTCCAGACTCTCACCCGCACTCCGCTCCGCTTCGGGTCTCCCTCTCTCCGCTGCGTGGGCCTCACGATGGCACCTCGGAAGCCGGCCCCTGCCACGCCACCCGCCCTGCATCCAGCAACAGCGCCTGCGATGCGAGCGTGGTGGCGTGCACCACCTGATGCGTCGCCATCATCACCGTCGTCCCGTTTCCCTTCAGCTCCCGCACGACGTCATCGACGAGTAGGAACCCCTCCGGGTCGAGCTGCCCGTATGGCTCGTCGAAAAGTGCGACCCGCGGCTCCTGGAGCAGAACGCGCGCAAACGACAACCGTTTGCGCATGCCGGCAGAAAACGTGGCAACTACGTCGTCAGCGCGCCGTCCCAGTGCCACGCGCTCGAGCAGCGCGTCAATGCCGGCGCGCGAGCGTCCCATGTGATCGGCGGCAATCGCCAGGTTCTCGCGCGCGGTCAGCGAATCGTAGAGATAGGAGGAGTGGCTGAGTAATGCCACGAGCTTTCGCA
The DNA here is from genome assembly GCA_038244715.1 of Thermoanaerobaculia bacterium. Taxonomy (GTDB): domain Bacteria; phylum Acidobacteriota; class Thermoanaerobaculia; order Gp7-AA8; family Gp7-AA8; genus JADGNZ01. Next base: position 111,866 of record JBBRTE010000007.1, on the reverse strand, counting down.
CGTCTTCGCGCTCATGCACAACGTCGAACCCACCGATGCAGGCGGCGCCGAGATCGGGCCGGATCGCAGTCGCCAGCGTCCGGAGCAGCGTCGACTTGCCTGACCCGTTCGGTCCGGCCACCATCACAACCGTACCGGAGGCGACCGAAAACGAAACATTCGCCAGAGCCCAGCGGCGTCCATAACGCCGACCGAGATTCTCCGCAACGACGTCAGCAGACTGAGACATGCAGCCGGCAGTGTCGTTCAGGCGGGGGTGAGGAGCAAGTTGTTGTCTGTCACGTGCTGGTGTAGGCGGGCGCACAGGCACCGGCGCTATCATCGTTCCCCGATGCGCAATGTCACCTTCGCTCCGATCCTCCTCGCCCTCGCCTGCACGACGGTTGCGCCACCTGCGCAACCACCCGCCCCTGCGGCAGCCGCGCCCCGTGTCTACGGCTTCACGATCGAGGAGGAAGTACGCATTCTCCAGGTGGAGGACCGCCGCGAATACGACCCCGCACTGACCGATTGGGGGATTCATCATCCCAACGCCCTGCACCGCGCGCGCATGGCCCTGGCCCTCGGGCGCATCGGTCCTCATGCATTCGTCGACACGAACGGGAATGGTGTCCGCGACGAGGGCGAACGTCAGGCTGGCGTGACGCAGCTCGTGTCCCTCGTCCATGATCCCGATGCGAACGTCCGCGCTGTGGCTGCCTTTGCATTGGGCCAAATCGGCGATCCGTTCTCCGTCGACGCTCTGTTGCAATTCGCAGCCGACACCGACGGCGACGTCGCCGCCGAGGCGGTTGAAGCACTCTCGAAACTGGCGGCGAGGGTCTCTCTGGCGCGCTACACAGCGTTCACGAGCGCGCAGACCCCCGAGGGAGTTCGAGCCCGCGCGGTTCGCTACCTGTTTCGCTTCAAGTCGGACGAAGCGTCGGCAATCGCCGCGGACGCGCTGGCATCGCCGAGCCCACGCATCCGTGAAGAGGCCGCGTATGCGCTGGCTCGGCGCGCCTACGCCCCCGCGCGCGCGCGGCTGGAACTCCTCGTCAACGAACCGAATCCGCAGACGCGCGCGAACGTCCTGTCGGCGCTCGGACGGATCGCCTCGCCCGAATCGCTTTCGCTGCTGATCGACGCACTGCGCGATCCCCACCCCTGGGTGCGCACCAACGCGGTCGTAGCCGTCGCACGCACCGCCGCCAGGGATCGCCGCGCGCTCGAACGGCCGCAGCAGGCGCAGGACGCACTTCGAGTCCTGGAACTGCTCGACGATCCCGATCCGGGAACGCGCGCGTCCTCGATCGATGCCCTCGGCTACTACGCCCTGCACAACGAGCCGGCGCGCAAGCGGCTTCTCGACATTGCGGCCAATGGCTCGCGATGGGACCGCGAGCTCGCCGCCGGCGCGATTGCGAAGAACCTCGGTGACGAGAAACTGCTGCCGGCGGAGCTCAGCGGGTGGGCGAAGGTGCGCGTGCTCGAAGCGGCCACGCCAGTTTCCGACGCCGTGCGTGAGCGTTTCGCCCATGATCCCGATCCCCTCGTCCGGGCACAGGCGATTGCGACGATCGCCGATGACCGCGTCGACGCGAACCTGCCACTGATCCGCGCCGCTCTCGAGGACCCCGACGTCATCATGCGCGGCTATGCGATCGGACGTTTCGCAAAATCGCACGACGTAAACAAGGTGGCTACGCTTCAGGCAGCGGAAGGCCGCGCGCGCCGCGATTCGCAGAACGACGCGCGTCTCGCTGCGATCAGCGCGCTCGCCGAAACCGACTACCCGGAGCGGGCTGCCACACTGCGCGCACTGCTCACAGATCACGATCCGGTGGTACGGCGGATTGCGGCAGACGCGGTCGAGCAGCAGTTGAAGATGCCACGTCCCCAGTTCACGCCGCTGCCGGTGACCCGAAACGACTATGCCCAGATCATCGAATGGTCGCGCCATCCCCACACGGTCATCATTCACATGACCCGCGGCAACATCTCGATCACCCTCCTCACCCAGGATGCACCGATCACAACCTGGAACTTTGCGCAGCTGGCTCGCGCGAAGTACTTCGACAAGAGCTCGTTCATGCGTGTCGTCCCGAACTTCGTGATCCAGGGCGGCGACCCGCGCAACGACATGGAAGGCGGCCCCGGATACGCGATCCGCGACGAGATCAACCTGCAGAAGTACACGCGCGCCGCGGTGGGCATGGCGCTCTCCGGCCCGGACACCGGCGGGTCCCAGTTCTTCATCACGCACTCACCACAGCCGCACCTCGACGGCGGATACACGATCTTCGGACGCGTCACCGGCGGGATGACCGCGGTCGTCGATCAGACGGAGCGCGGCGACAGAGTCGAGACGATTACGGTGGACCAGTAGGTCTCGGATGGCGCCGCTCTTCGGACGACTCTTTCAGCTCGTCGGGATGATCATTCTTCCGATCGGCCTGCTGACCGGGCTCCTCAAAGACAACGTGGCCATGGAAGTCCGGCTGCTCTTCGTGGGCGGCGCGTTCTTCCTGCTCGGGTGGCTGCTGGCCAGGAAGAGCGCATGAAGCCTCTGGTCGTCCTCACCGCAGCGTACCCGGCCATCGTCCGGGAGGTCCTCTCCGGCCTCTGCGAGCTCGTCGAGCATCCGACCGAGCAGGGGCGATCCGAGGAGGAGATGATCACGATTCTGAGCGAGGCCGACGCGGCGATGACCCTGCTCAGCGACCCCCTCACCCGGAAGGTACTGGCCGCCAATCCCGACCTTCGGATGATCGCCAACTTCGCCGTCGGCTACAACAACGTCGACATCGAGGCCGCCCGTGCGCTCGGCATCACCATCACGAATACTCCCGGCGTCCTGACCGAAGCGACCGCCGATCTGACGATGGGACTGCTGCTGGCCGTCATGCGTCGCATCGTCGAGGGGGATCGCGAGGTGCGCACCACAGGTCAGTGCGTGTGGGAACCGCTGCACCTCCTCGGCACCGGCCTCACCGGAAAACGCCTCGGCATCATAGGCATGGGCCGCATCGGCACCGCTGTGGCGGCGCGGGCGCGCGCGTTCGGTATGGACGTGACCGGAGTCCATCGCGACGAGCCGTTGGACCAACTGCTGGCCACGAGCGACGTCGTCTCGATCCACGCGCCACTGACCAGCGATACGCGGCACCTCATCAACAAGGATCGGCTGCACGCCATGAAGCGCGGCGCGTTTCTCATCAACACTGCCCGCGGACCGCTCGTCGACGAAGAGGCTTTGTGCGACGCCCTGGACGCCGGCCACCTCACCGGTGCGGCACTCGATGTTTACGAGGATGAGCCGGACGTGAATCCCCGTCTGCTGGGGATGACCAACGTCGTCCTCGCGCCTCATATCGGTTCGGCGGCGGAAGAAACACGCGCTGCGATGGCGCACATCGCCGCAACCGAAATCGCGCGCTTCCTGCGCGGTCAGCGACCGCTGCACCCGATCGTGTAGTCTCTTCTCCATGTTCCGACTCAATCGCGCAGACGCGTTCCTCGTCGTCATCGACGTGCAGGAGAAGCTGATGCCGGTCATCGATGACCACAAAGGCATCGAACGCAATCTCAACCGGCTCGTTCGCGGGATGAAAATCCTCGACATCCCCGCGATCCTCACCGAGCAGTACGTACAGGGCCTCGGCCCGACGATTCCGTCGATCCGCGCGGCATTCGAGCAGACGTCCGGATACGTTCCGATCGGGAAGATGTCATTCTCTGCGTTCGGCTGTCCTGAATTCGTCATGGCCACCCGCAATCTCCACCGCAAGCAGGCCATCGTGACGGGCATCGAGACTCACGTCTGCGTGTACCAGACCGCCTCGGACCTGTTGAGCAACGGGTATGAGGTGACGATCGTCGCGGATGCGGTCTCGTCTCGCACGGCGCAGAACAAGGACATCGCCATCCGGAGGCTGCTCTCCGAGGGGGCCAGGATCAGCGGCACGGAAATGGTCCTGTTCGAGCTGACGGTCAACGGCGGGACCGACGAGTTCCGTGAAATCTCGCGGCTCATCAGATAGCCTTACTCACCCTGTACGAGCAGACCGGCCAGGTCTCGTCACGTTTCAACACTCGACCTGACTCCGTGCGACTTTCCTCCGTGGGCAGCGAACTTGCTCTGATTTACCCAGGATGAGAGAGGACGAAAAGCGGATTCTCATCGTCGACGACGACGATGCCATCCGCATGCTGCTGTTCTCCCTCCTGCGGCGCCGGGGATTCAAAGTCGACAGCGCACGGGACGGGGTCGAGGCGCTGGCGCGTCTCCGGACGTGCAGCTACGCCGTCATGGTGCTTGACCTGGAGATGCCGGTCCTGAACGGCTGGGAAGTCATGGACGAATTGAAGAAGGCTCCCGCGGAAACGCGTCCGGTCATCATCGCCCTCACCTCCGGAGACGATACGCGCACCCTCGATCCGGGATTGGCTGTGGGATCGATCAGCAAACCCTTCGAAGTGGGAATGCTCATCGACGCCGTAACGGCCTGTGCGAATGCCCTGGCCGACCGGGATCAACGGCGTGGCTGTCCACCGGCCGAGAGCACCGTGGCGACTCCCGAACAGACAAACTGATCTGGCACAACTCTTGAGATTCGCAATCGGAAAAGAGAGGGGGACACGATGTCGGATACCGAAGCGAGAGTGCTCATCATCGAAGACAATGATGCGTTGCGGGCGATGCTCTTTACCGTCCTTCGCCACCAATCCCTCAATGTCGACACCGCAATCGGAGTGGACGATGCGCTCGAAAAGACGCGGCAGTGCGACTACGCGCTGATCCTGATCGACATGAGCCTTCGCGACGACGAGAGCGTCTCCTTTCTCACCCGTTTTCACGAAGAACGGCCGGGCGCGACGACGTTCATCCTGGCGGTTCGCGACCCGAGCCGGGAACAGACCTTCGACCCGGCTCTCGTCGGAGCGATCGTGAACAAACCGCTGGAGATCGATACGCTGGCCGACGCGGTACGCGAATGTGCGCTCGTCGTCCCGCCGCCCGACGACCCGCTGCCTTGCCCCCCCGCAGACAGCGACTTCCGGTCCACGGGCGACGACAGCGGAACGTTTTTCAACTGAGGCACCGTGGCCGACGCGATCGGTTGGGCGAGCTCGCCCATTCTCGTCCTGACAATCGCCCGTCAGATTCACGAGCAGTGGAAAGACGGAACGAGCGAAGGCGTCTCCACGTGGCTTTTCATCGGCTAGCTGGCCGCATCCAGCGGCTTCACCATCTACAGTCTTCTGCTGCACAACCGGGTCTTCGCAGTAACGAACGGAGTGATGCTCATGGGCGCACTTCTCGGTTACGCCATTACAGTGCGTCAGAAGCGGCGGGCTAGAATGCCCGCGAAATGTCGGATCGCACGCGCGGCACGCTCTTCATCGTCGGCGCGGCGATCCTCTGGTCGACCGGCGGGATCGGGATCAAGACCATCGCCGACTCCGCGCTGAAAGTAACGTTCTACCGTTCGCTCTTCGCCGCCATCGCCCTCATGCTGTTCCTCGGGCGGGGCGTGTGGGGACAGCGTCAATGGAAATCGACGCGCGCCTTCGCGATCGCGATCATCAGCTATGCGGCCTGCCTGACGGCGTTCGTGATCGCCACGAAGTGGACCACGGCGGCCAATGCGATCTTCCTCCAGTACGCCGGCGTGGTCTGGGTGCTGCTCCTCTCGCCACTCGTGCTGCGCGAACCGATGCGCGCGCGCGACGTCATCGCCATCGTGGTGGCCATGTCGGGGATGGCCCTCTTTTTCGTCGGCCGATTCGAGACGCGCGGCATGGCCGGCAACGGGATGGCGCTCGTGTCTTCGGTGTTCTTCGCCGCGCTCATCCTCGTCCTGCGGCGCGAGAACCGCGCTGCACAATCCGCGGTGACATGGGGGAACGTGGCCTGTGCGCTATCCGTGCTGCCATTCGTCTCGCACGATCTCGCGCTCACGCCTCGGTCCTTCGCCGTGCTGGCGTTTCTCGGCGTCTTCCAGATCGCCGTGGCCTACGTTCTCTTCGTGCACGGCCTGGCATACGTCACGGCAACGCAGGCATCGCTCACAGGGATGCTGGAGCCCGTCTCGAATCCGATCTGGGTCTTCCTCTTTCTCGGTGAAAAACCCTCCGCCTTCGCGATTGCCGGAGCCCTGATCGTCCTCGCAGCAATCGCCTGGCACACGCTGGCCGGAGAGCCAGCAGTGAACCTGCCGGCTCCCGACTGACTCGGATCAGGCGATCCCGAAGAGCGCAACTGCGAACTGGATATTCGGGATCATTCGTGGTGTTGTCCGTCGTCGATCCGTAAACGATCGCGCTACCGCTCGACACCGTGATCGCGATCGACCGATTGGCCCACGACCGTTCCGGTGAAGAACAACGTGGAATCGACCTGCTCGAACCAGTTTCACGCCTCTGACTTCTTCACGGCGGCGAAGTGATTCCGCTCTCTTCAGCGTGCGCAGCCGCCTGCTGGTAGAGACGCGGAATGGCTCTTTTCCGCACCGGTTATGAACCGCCGATGCCCACCGATGCCAACGCACCGCTGCGTGCTGCCGTCCTGAGCGCGGCCCTCACGTTTGAACCACGGCCGGCCGATCCGCTGGAGCTCCGCGTGACGCCCGTTCGCCGCGTCGTGCCACACGTGACACCGCCGCTCGACCTCGATTCCGGGTACTTCCGCTACCGTGTCGATCAGGCCGGCAGGAGCACTGTTCTTCCCTCGCTGGCCGGTGCCCGTCCCTGCCGCGCGAAATCTCCTCGCAGACGGCGGCGTTCTGCCGCCCGCTCATGATTAGCCTCAGCAGAATTTCCAAGCAGTACGGCCGCCAGCTCGTCTTCGTCGACGCCTCCTTTCAGCTCAACCCGGGTGAACGCGCAGGTCTCGTCGGGCCAAACGGCTCCGGTAAGACCACGCTCTTCCGCATGATCGTCGGCGAGGAGTCGGCCGACGATGGCGACGTCTCCGTCCCGAAGAAGATGACCATCGGGTACTTCCGTCAGGACATCGAGGAGATGTCCGGACGTTCCGTGCTCGATGAAGCGATCGCAGGCAGCGGCCGTCTCGGCGATCTCCATCACGAGCTCGAAGCGCTGCAGAACGCGATGTCGGATCCCGACCGGCTCGACGAGATGGATGCGATCCTCGAGCGCTTCGGCCACGTTCAGGAGGATTACTCCCACCTCGGCGGCTACGAGCTCGAAGCGAAAGCGCGCGAGGTGCTGCACGGCCTCGGTTTCGAGGAGGACCGCATCGATGACGATGCCGGCGCTCTCAGCGGCGGCTGGAAGATGCGCGTGGCCATGGCCAAAGTGCTCCTCGGCCGTCCCGACGTGCTGCTCATGGACGAGCCGACCAACCATCTCGACATCGAATCGATCATCTGGCTCGAGGACTTTCTCAAGCGTTACGAAGGCTCCCTGTTGATGACGTCGCACGATCGCGAGTTCATGAACCGCGTCGTCACGAAGATCGTGGAGATCGACGAGGGCGACCTCGTCACCTACTCCGGCGACTACGAGTTCTACGAACGTGAGCGCGCCATCCGCGAGACCAACCGCGAGGCAGCGTATGCACGGCAGCAGTCGATGCTGGCGAAGGAGCAGCGCTTCATCGATCGATTCGCCGCCCACGCCGCGAAGGCGGCCCAGGTGCAGAGCCGCGTCAAAGCACTCGACAAGATCGAGAAACTCGAGCCACCGAAAAAGCGCAAGACCATGCGCTTCGATTTCCGCAAGCCATCCCGCTCCGGCGACGACGTGGCCATGCTCAAAGGCGTGTCGAAGACGTACGGCAAGCGTCATATCTACGACGGCTTCGACTTCCTCGTCCGCCGCGGCGAACGCTGGTGCGTGATGGGAAAGAACGGCGCCGGAAAGTCGACCCTGTTGAAGATGGTCTCCGGCGCCATCGAACCCGATACCGGCAGCGTTCGCCTCGGCGCCTCGCTGAAGATGGGCTACTTCTCGCAGCAGGCCTTCGACGTGCTCGATCCGAACCTCACGGTCTGGGAGCAGATCCAGAAGGACTTTCCCCTCGAGTCGATCGGAACGCTGCGCAGCCTCCTGGGTGCCTTCCAGTTCTCCGGCGATGAGGTGGAGAAACGGATCCGCTCCCTTTCCGGCGGCGAGCGCTCGCGTCTTGTGCTCGCCCGGATGCTGCTGGACCCGCCGAACTTCCTCGTCCTTGACGAGCCGACGAACCACCTCGACCTGGCGACGAAGGAGATGCTCGTCGAGGCTCTGCACGACTTCGAAGGAACGATGCTGTTCGTGTCGCACGACCGCATGTTCCTGCGCGGCCTCTCGAATCGCGTGCTGGAGCTGCCCGAAGAGCGCGGCGCCGCACCACGCGTGTTCGGAGGCTCGTACGTGGAGTACGTCAATGCGAGCGGCCACGAAGCGCCCGGCGTCCACGCGTAGAGAGTGAGTGGGACGCCGGCGGCCTCGCCGGCGGGGTTTCGAAGAACGGGCATAAAAGAATCGCCGGCGAGGCCGCCGGCGCCCCACAGAGGCCTTTCTTTGCCTCGCGCGCCCTGTCTACCGCCCTTCGATGTGAATCGATCCGTTCGTCGTGCGCAGGCGCAGCTCGGGCCCGCCGCCATTCAACGTGCCTTGCAGCTCATGCTTGCTCTGAGTACCGCGTGTCATCACCGGCAGATCGGACTCGATCGATCCATTGGTATTCGCTGCGTTGATGCGGGCTGCGAGCGTGCGAGGGAGGCGCGCGCGAATCTGCCCATTGGTCGTCTCGAAGCGCATGCTGCGGCCGGCGTTCACTGAGGTCAGGTCGGCTTCGATCGATCCGTTCGTCGTCTCTGCATCCAGGTCGCCGGAGACTCGCGTTAACGTGATGTGTCCGTTCGTGGTCTCGATCTTGTGCGAGCCGTGGACGTCGCTCGCCTCGATCGCACCGTTCGTGTCCTCGACCACCAGGTCCATCGTCCGTGGCACCGTCACTTCGTAGGTCACCGAGAGATTCACACTCGTTCCTGCGATCCATTCGAAGATGCCGTCGGTGACCTTGGGATACTTCGTGTCAATGCGCAGCCCACCGTTCGGCTGCGAGACGACCAGCGTCAGCGCCTTCATCGCGCTGCGCGCCGAGTCGCCGTCCCGGCTCGTCGCGTGTTTCACCGCATGCACGCGAATCCGAGGCTGATCCCATGCGTGGACGGTGATCGGCCCGTTCGTATTCGTCAGTGAGAAGACAGCGCCGGGCCGGACCTCGAAGGTGCGGTCGAAGGTCTCGTCGAGCGTCGACGCGTTCGCCACGGCAGCGGCAATGGTCAGGATGGCAGTGAGGGCGATGCGTTTGAACATGTGTCGATGTACGGCAGGGATCGCCGCGGGTTGCAGCTACAATCGTCTCCGTGAATCGAGCTGTCGTTCCAGCGATCCTCTTCGCCACGCTGGCCGCGATTCTCGGCACCCTTCTGATCCGGATGGGCGGACCGGCGCCCCAGCCCGCCAGCGCGCCAGCCAATGTCTTCTCGGCCGCGCGAGCCATCGCCTCGGAGCACGAGTTGCTCGGCGGCGACATTCCCCATCCGGTCGGTTCCGCCGCCCACGACGCCGTTCGCGACCGCATCGCGGCGTCCTTTCGCACCCTGGGCTACGACGTCACGATCCAGAGATCGATTATCTGCAACGCGGCGGTGACCTGCGCTCCGGTCGCGAACGTGATCGCGCGCGTTCCCGTCGACACGCGCAAGGACGCGCTGGTCCTGGCCGCACACTACGACTCGGTCCCGGCCGGTCCTGGGGTTTCCGACGACGGCGTCGGGGTGGCGGTGCTGCTCGAGACCGCGCGAGCACTGCGCAACGAACGCTTCCGCAATCCGATCGTTTATCTCGTGACGGACGGCGAGGAGATCGCACTGCTCGGCGCCGAGGGGTTCGTCGACGACCCTCCCTCACTGCGCGGTGCGGCCGCGGTGATCAACGTGGAAGCGCGCGGAACGAACGGTCCGAGCTTCCTATTCGAGACGAGCCGCCGCAACGAGTGGATCGCACACGTCATCGCACAGGCCTTGCCGCGCCCTGCCACAAGCTCGCTCTACTACGACATCTACGAACTGCTGCCGAACGACACGGACCTGACGATCTTCAAGCGCGCCGGACTGGCGGGTGTCGGCTTTGCGCACATCGGCCAGCCGGTTCATTACCACACACCGCTCGACAACTTCGCGAACGTCACAGCGTCCACGGTGCAGCATCATGGCGATCACACGCTGGCCATGGCGCGCGCGCTCGCGGCGACCGACCTGCGCCAGCGAAGCGGTGGCAACGCCGTGTGGTTCGACGTGCTGTCCTTGTTTGTCATCTGGTGGCCGCAGAAGCTCTCGATATTCTTCGCAATCGCGGCAGTAGTCCTGCTGCTGGTGGCTGCGTTCATCCAAAAGACGGCCCCGGTCGACGTCGCCATCGGCGCCGGATCCTTTTTTCTGACGCTGATCGCGGCGTTGCTGGCCGCACTCGCCGGCAACTGGCTGACCGGCCTGCGTGCCGGCGGTGCGGTGTGGGTCGCCCATCCCGCTGCGGCGATTGCAGTGGCGTGGTTGATCGCGGTCGCCATCGCCACAGTGGTTGCGCAACGGCTCGTCCCCTTCGCCGGCGCCGACGGTCTCTTCCTCGGTCACGCGCTCTGCTGGGCGGCTCTCGGGGTCGCGCTGTCGATCGTGTTGCCGGGTGGCAGCTACCTGGTCATCGTCCCCGCGGTCGTTTGCGCGATCGTCGCCCTTTTGCGCGCGACGGCGGGGATGAGCGACGGGGTTGTTGCGATCGTCTCAGCGGCGATCGCGGCCATTCTGATCTTCCCGCTGGGTCTCGCGCTCTACGACGCGCTCGGCCGGCCGATTCTGCCCGGCGTTGCGCTCCTGATCGCTCTGGTCGCCACGACATTCACGCCGTTCCTGGCAGGGATCGAACGCCTGCGGGTTCCGTTGCTCGCAAGTGTCGTCCTCGCCGCGATCGTCTGCATCGTCATCGCGCTCCTCGTTCCAACGTACGAGGCGAATTCGCCACGGCATCTGAACCTCGAATACGTCGACGATGGTGTCGGCCCGCGCTGGCTGACGGATCGGATCCTGCCGGAGATTCAGAGCGCCGCGCAGTTCAATCCAGTTCCGCAGCTCATGTACGAATGGACCCTTCCGCCGGCGATGGGCATCGTCGCGCCCGCCCCGCCGCTCACCCTCCCTCCACCCGAGGTCCATGTGATACGCGATGAGCGGCAGAAGGGAGGGCGGCGGCTCACGCTGCAAATTCGCTCGGCCCGAAACGCGCCACGCATCGCCATCCTCTTCCACGCGCCGTCATTCGTCGCGATGCGCGTCAACGGAGTCATCCCGCCGCGGTCGGGACGCAGACGCAGCGCACTAGGGCCCGGATGGCATCGCGTCAGCGTTCGCGGCGCCTCGGAGATGACGCTCGAGTTGGTGATGACCCGCGATGAACCGATTGACTGCGCCGTCATCGACAGCTCTTTCGGCCTCCCAGCCGCCGGAGCGGCGCTTGCACAGGCGCGCGATGCAGCGGTGGCCGTACCTGTACAGGAAGGGGATCTCACAACTCTGTTGCGCCGCGTGCGTTTGTAGACTCTCATCCGCAAGAAACAGTGCGGGGCCAACGGTCGCCCGGTTCAGTGGGTGACCGAACGTCTCCTGAGGCCGGCCGGAATCGCCAGCGTCTGCGTCGTGGAGCTGGTTGCGCTTCCATCGCCAACCTCAAGCGTGACTGCGTAGGTTCCAGGGCTCGCATACACATGCTCGGGATTCTCGCGCGTGGACGAGGTCCCATCCCCGAAGGACCACTTCCAGCTCGTGATCGTTCCCAGGGATGCGTCGAGGAATCGGATCGGTTCCCTGGCTGCCACCTGCGGGGGGAAGACGTTGAATCCTGCCTTCGCAGAGATTCCTACGACCTGAGGCGCGATGGCTCCGCGAAACCCCGTGGCAACGGCGAAACGCCGCTCGCAGGCTGAGGCGTATCGACTGACCGTTTTGATCTCGCTGACGCTCGCAGGGGCGCCTGAGCGCTCCATCAGTACATAGGCGATCCTGTACGTCTGATGGGTCCCATCCCAGGCCGGGATCCGCGGTCCGAGGGCATCGATGATCTGCTGGACATCTACGTTCTTTCGCGTTCCGCTGACCTGGAGACTCGGCGGAGGATAATAGTCGCCGCCCAGCGGTGGCTGCGTGGCCGCGAGGTAGAGCCATGGAGTGACCTCACTGGGAGAGGCCAGGCCCATCAGATACAGCTCGTGTGAACTGTAGCCATTCGCGTTCCCATCCTCGGCGGTCCGGAACGTTCCGGCTCCGAGATCGCTGAAATAGCCGCCCCCCATCACAGAAGAGTCCTTCTGCGTGTCAACGATGTACGCGACCTCTGTCTGGACGTACTGAGCTGGGTGGAAGCTCACAGGAAACAGCACCGAGCTCACCGCGCCGTCCTCTTTGATTGACGGTCTGTAAAGCCAGCGATGGCCGGACTCATGAGCGAGGACGAAGCTGGCGTTGCGGTCGTCGAAGTTGTAGACGATCCCCAATCGGTTCATGTGCATAAGATTGGGAGACCGGGGAAAACTCTGCCCGTAACCGGAAATCGAGTTCGCGGTAGCGATGCCATCGACGCCAGGATTTCCAACGGTCGAGAAGGCGGCAGCCTGTCCCACCACGATGTCCGTGGCGAAGTTCTGGAAGATCGCAACGCCGTCGATGGCATCGTCCGTCAACCCGTCGGCGATCTTGATCGCATTCCACACGCTCTGAAGGTCAACCGCTGGAACGGTGATCGATGTCGCCATTCCGGCTCAGGCGCGCCTGGACCTCGTACGAGTACGTCGTCCACAGTCGCGGCCCCACAGGATACGAATCGTTGGAAATCCACGTGATCAGAAGAGAGTCAGTTTCCTGTCTCAGGAACAATTTCATGTTCCGCCCGTCGTCCCCCTGGATGGCGGGCACAAACAACGGGGAGATCATGGCCTGCTGCCTGCTGACCGCGTCGAGTCCGTTCTGCTGGCCCGACACAGCGGGCATGACGGGCGTCGTGAGAATCGCGTTCGTCGGTGTGAGATAGAGGCGCGTCAAGTCGTGGCTGCCGAAGGGAAACGCGAACCCCTGCAGGTCGAGTGGAAACGCGGGCTGGTCGCCGCTGGTAAAGGTATGGGTCAGTTGCCCAAGGTTGTGATCGAAGCGAGGGGCAACGCGTGAGACCTCAAACGAATGGTCGTCCGTCCTTCTGAACTGGAGCGACGTGGCCTTGAGATCGAAGGGGTGATCGAAAGCCAGCACGCTCGCATCCGACGTAACGACGTAGATTCCATTCACCTTCCGGACGGTCGCAGCCGTGGCCAGCGCATGGGGACCGCGCGGGCCGGCAGCGATCACTCGATGCAGTGCTTCCTGACGGGCGGCCGCGGCCTGACTCGTGCCGCACCACGGCGAGGCCGCAGCGACCGCGGGGTTCTGAGCAAATGCCGGGGGAATCGCAAGACAGGACCACCCGAGGGTCACGGCGAGAACGGTTGATCGGCGCAACGCGAGACTACATTTCATCAGCCAATCGGTACCCCAGTAGCGCTAAGTGTAGACCGGACTGCTGCACAGGGGTTCCGCGGAACGACCCGCCGGCGCCCCACCTGCCTTACTCCCGAGCACCAAACAAAAAGGCCGGACTCGCGCGAGTCCGGCCTTTCGTGAAGCGTGGATCTTTCGGCGTTACTTGCCGCTTTTCTTCTTGGTAGTTGTCTTTTTGGCCGGCTTGGCTTTTGCCGGAGCAGGCTTCTTGGGCGCTGCTGCTTTCTTGGCTGGCTTCTTCTTCGGGGTCTCTTCTTCGTCTTCGTCCGAAGCCGGTTTGGCTTTGGCCTTCGGCTCCTTCTTGGGAGCGGCGGCCTTCTTGCCCTTAGCGGGAGCTTCTTCCTTCTCTTCAGTCTCCAGCTTGAAGTCGACGAACTCGAGGATGGCCATCTCGGCGGCGTCGCCGCGGCGCGGTCCGAGCTTGATGATGCGGGTGTACCCGCCCGGACGCGCGGCGAACCGCGGGCCGAGGGTACCGAACAGCTTGGTGACCATCGCTTCGTCGACGACGCGGATGGCCTGGCGGCGATTGTGGACGCTGTCGGTACGAGCCAGCGTGATCAGCCGCTCGATCTGCGGGCGGAGCTCCTTCGCTTTCGGAAGCGTGGTGATGATGCGCTCCCGATCGATGAGAGAAGCGAGCTGGTTGCGGAAGAGCGCGTTGCGGTGTGCGCTCGTGCGTCCCAGTTTGCGATTGACCATTCCGTGTCTCATTCAGTTCCCCTCAATCTGCGCCGTTGGGCGGAGATGACTAGTCGCGCATCTCGGCGCCGCGAGGCGCCTTGGTCATGCCGAACGAAAGACCGAGGGATCCGAGGACGTCCTTGATCTCATCGAGCGACTTGCGTCCGAAGTTCTTGGTGGACAGCATTTCACGCTCCGTGCGCTGGACGAGGTCGCCGAGCGTACGGATGTTGGCGTTCTTGAGGCAGTTCGCGGAGCGGACGGAGAGGTCGAGCTCCTCGATCGGCTTCGTGAGCATCTCTGCCAGGCGCGGATCGACTTCCGGCATCGCCACGTCTTCCGCTTCTTCTCCACGCGCTTCGAACGAACTGAAGATGCGGAGGTGATCACCGAGCAGGTCGGCGGCCAGGCCGATCGCTTCCTGCGGCGAGACGGCACCGTTCGTCCAGACTTCGATGACGAGCTTGTCGTAGTCGGTCATCTGGCCGACGCGGGCGCCTTCCACGTGATAGTTCACGCGGCGGACCGGCGAATGGATCGAGTCGATGGGGATGTAGCCGAGCGGCAGGTCACCATCGGAATTGCGGTCGGCCACCTGGTAGCCCCGGCCGCGCTTGAGGCGCGCCTCGAGCTTGAAGGATCCTTCCTTCGAGAGCGTGGCGATGTGCGCCGTCGGGTCGAGGATCTCGACGTCGGCATCCTGCTCGAAATCGGCAGCGGTGACGACGCCCGGGCCCTTCTTGTCGAGGTAGAGGGTCTTCGGCCCTTCGCCGTGCATGCGGAAGGGGACCTGCTTGAGGTTGAGGACGACGTCCGTCATGTCTTCGACGACGCCGGTGAGTGACGAGAACTCGTGGAGAACGCCCTCGACGCGGACGGCCGAGATCGCGGCGCCTTCAATCGATGAGAGCAGCACGCGACGGAGGGCATTGCCGATCGTCGTACCGAAGCCGCGCTCGAACGGCTGAGCAACAAAACGGCCGTAGTTCGGCGTAAGGGTTTCGGGATCGTAATCGAGCTTTTTCGGTTTCTGGAAATCTGACCACAACATGTGCGCGGCCTCCTCGCTAGTAGCTCTCAGCTCCCAGCTCCAAGCTCTCAGGTCCGTGGTTCCTGAGAGCTCAGAGCTGAGAGCTAAGAGCTGATTTGTTACTTCGAGTAGAGTTCGACGATGAGCTGTTCCTGGATCGGCAGGCGGATGTCTTCCCGCTTCGGAAGATCGTTCACACGCCCGAGGAACTGATCGGGATTCAGCTCGAGCCACGACGGAATGCCCCGTCCGCTGGCCGTCTCGACGGCCTGGCGGATCTGGTCATTCTTGCGGCTCTTCTCACGAACCTGGATGACATCCCCTTTGCGACCCTGGTAGGAGGGGATGTTGATTTTCCTGCCGTTCACTTCGATGTGGCCGTGGCGGACGAGCTGCCGGGCCTGAGCGCGCGATGCCGCAAACCCGAGAGAGTAGACGACATTGTCGAGCCGGAGCTCGAGCTGGCGCAGGAGGTTGTCGCCGGTGATGCCGGGCTTGCCTGCGGCTTTCTGGAAGTAGAGGCGGAATTGCTTTTCGAGCAGTCCGTAGATGCGCTTGACCTTCTGTTTTTCGCGAAGCTGGATTCCGTAACCGAGGACCTTGGAACGGCGGCGACCATGCTGGCCCGGCGCGTAGTTACGGCGCTCGATCGAGCACTTGTCCTTGAAACAACGATCCCCTTTGAGAAACAGCTTCATTCCCTCTCGCCGGCAGAGCCGGCAAACGGGATCCGAGTAACGAGCCACTATGCCTCCTGGTGTTTCGTGCCCGTCCCACCATGGAACGTCACGTGTACGACGGCTGCTGCACGCCGTACGGAACTGCGGCCGGTGCTACACGCACCGGAAAACCCAAGGCTCTTAGCTCTTGGCTGTTAGCTCTCAGGAGTGACCAGCGGTCTTTTCTCGTGCTAAGAGCCAATAGCTAAGAGCTAAAAGCCAAAAAAATCAGACCCGACGACGTTTCGGAGGACGGCAGCCGTTGTGCGGGATCGGCGTGACGTCCTTGATCGACTTGATGTCCAGTCCGGACGCGGCCAGAGCACGGATCGCGGACTCACGTCCGGCACCCGGGCCCTTGACCCGTACGTCGACCGAGCGGACGCCATGCTCCTGTGCGAGCTGGGCAGCGTTCTGCGCGGCGACCTGGGCTGCAAAAGGCGTCCCTTTGCGCGAGCCCTTGAAGCCGATGCGGCCGGCGCTCGACCACGACAGGGTGTTCCCCATCGGATCGGAGATGGCCACGATCGTGTTGTTAAACGAGGCGTTGATTGCAGCGACGCCGTGCGGAATGCTCTTCCGCTCTTTCTTCTTCGTTCCCGCGCGGCGGGCTCCAGCTTTGGGGGCTCGGGCAGTTGCCATGGTTGTGTTCCTATCCTTCTAAACCGTTCGTGATTCCCGAACGGGAGTCGAGTGGCCGCTGGGGTCGAGCTATCGACTCCCAACAACCGGTACCCGACGCCCGAAGCATTACTTCTTGGTCGCTTTCTTCTTGCCGGCGATGGCACCCTTGCGGGGACCCTTACGTGTGCGGGCGTTCGTATGCGTCCGCTGTCCACGCACCGGCAGGCCGCGGCGGTGACGCATGCCGCGGTAGCAGTTGATTTCCATCAGCCGCTTGATGTCCTGGCCGATGTCCTTGCGGAGATCGCCTTCGACCTTCCCTTCGTCCGTGATGACCTGGCGGATCTTGCGGACCTCGTCCTCGCTCAGATCCTTGACGCGGGTGTCATTGCTGACGGTCGCCTTGCCGAGGATGTCTTTCGCGCGCGAACGACCGATGCCGTAGATATAGGTCAGGCCGATTTCGACCCGCTTGTTCAGTGGAAGGTCCACACCTGCGATACGTGCCATTTGTCTAAAGCTCCTAGCTGTTAGCTCTTAGCTCTCAGCCCCTCACTCTCACTCCCGGATTCTTCCCCGGAGAGCTGGAAGCTACGGGCTGACAGCTGCTATCCCTGACGCTGCTTGTGTTTCGGATTGTCGCAAATGATGCGGATCACGCCCTCGCGACGGACGATCTTGCACTTCACACAGATTTTCTTGACTGATGAACGGACTTTCATGATTCAGCTCACTTATATCGATAGGTAATCCGACCTCTCGTCAGGTCGTACGGTGATAGTTCCACGAGAACCTTGTCGCCAGGAAGGATACGGATGAAGTGTTTGCGCATCTTGCCGGAGATGTGCGCGAGCACCTTGTGCTTGTTCTCCAGCTCGACCTGAAACATCGCATTCGGCAATGTCTCCAGGACCGTCCCGGTCACTTCAATCGCTTCTTCCTTCGACATGTTCCTCCGTTTTGAGCTCTGAGCTGTCAGCTCTCAGGGTCATCAATCCCCTAACAGCTAAGAGCTAACAGCTCAGAGCTTCTACTTCCCCAACACCATCGGTCCGTCGGCCGTGATCGCAATCGAATGTTCGAAATGCGCAGCCAGGGTCCCGTCAATCGTCCGTGCGGTCCAACGATCGTTGTCGGTCCGTACGTCTTCGATCACTCCATCTTTACCGGCCCGCTCGATCCGCGAGCGAAGCTTCGATCCGATCTCACAGAGCATCGGCTCGACCGCCAGCACCATTCCGGCCCGCAGCTCCAGACCACGTCCGCGACGGCCGTAGTTGTAGACCTGCGGGTCTTCGTGCATGCGCCGCCCGATGCCATGCCCCACAAAGTTCCGGATCACGTGAAACCCATGCTCTTCGGCGTGTTCCTGAACGGCGGCACCGATGTCGCCAATGTGCCGTCCCGGACGCATCTCGTCGATGGCCAGCTCCAGACATTCGCGCGTCGTGTCGATCAGCTCCTGCGCCCGCGGCGTGACCTTGCCGACGGGAACGGTGATTGCGCCGTCGCCGACGAACCCGTCGAGGATCGAGCCGAAATCGAGTCCGATGATGTCGCCTTCCTCGAGCTTGGCGCGATTCGGGATGCCGTGGACGATCACGTCGTTGACCGAGGCGCAGACGACCGCCGGGTAGGGAGGCAGGCCCATCGGCGAATAACCCTTGAACGGTGATTTCGCGCCACGCTTCGCCAGCTCTTCCTCGGCCACCGCGTTGAGCTGCGCGGTCGTGGCTCCAGGCTTGATCATCGCGCGCATAATCTCGAGGATCTCGAGCACCACGCGATTGGCACGGTCCATCACCGCGATTTCCTCACGGTTCTTGAGAATCGGGCCTTTCATACGATCGAGCATGTTCAGGAGAGGGAGTTTCCTATACGTTCAAAGACCTCATCGACAGGACCAACCCCGTCGACTTCGCGCAACAAGTTCTTTGCTTTGTAATACGTTGCGACGGGAAGCGTTTGACGATGAAAGGCTTCCAGGCGCTTGCGAACAGCGGTTTCGTTGTCGTCCGGACGAGCGATCAGCTCCGCACCGTCATGGTCACAGACCGTATCGGATGCAGGAGGCGCGGATTCGAGGTGATAAATCGCTCCGCAGGTCGGACACGACCGGCGCAGCGAAATCCGCTTCACGATGGCCTCGTCAGGGACCAGCAGCTGGAGAACCCGGAGGCCATCGGCCCCATTCCCCTGACCGTTTCCGACAATCGTATCGAGCTTCTCGGCCTGCACGACCGTCCGCGGAAACCCATCCAGAATGAAGCCTTTGCGCGCATCCGGCTTGGCCAGACGCTCGTCGATGATCCCGAGCATCAGGTCGTCGGACACGAGCGCGCCGGAGGCCATGATCGGAGCCGCTTTCCGCCCGAGCTCGGTATCCTCGACGATCGCCTCCCGCAACATGTCGCCCGTGGAGATATGCGGGACCCCATGCTTCGCAGCCAGGCGCTTGGCCTGAGTCCCCTTCCCACTGCCCGGCGGGCCGATAAAGATCAATTTCACGCGTCGTGGCCCTTATCCGCGCCGTCCGCGGATGCGACCGCGCTTCATGAAGCCATCGTAGTGACGCATGACCAGCTGTGACTCGATCTGCTGAATCGTGTCCATGGCCACGCCGACGACGATCAGCAGTGACGTGCCGCCGAAGTAGAAGTTGAACCCCATTCCTTCCGTGAACCACAGCGGAAGCGCACGATCGAGGATGGGCCCGAAGTACGGCAACTGGTTGACGTGCACGCCGGCGATGAGGAACTCCGGCAGGACGCACACGGCGGCCAGGTACAGCGACCCGATGAACGTGATGCGCGTCAGCACGCGGTCGATGTAGTCGGACGTCTTCTTGCCCGGACGGATGCCCGGGATGAAGCCGCCGTACTTGCGCATGTTGTCCGCGGTGTCGACGGGATTGAAGACGATCGACGTGTAGAAGTAACCGAAGAAGATGATCCCGATGACCTGCAGCAGGTAGTAGAGCGGCTCGCCGACGCGCATCTGGCTGCCGATGGCCTGGGCCCACGGCGTCTTGATCATCGAGGCCAGCGTCTGCGGGATCACCAGGATCGACGACGCGAAGATGACCGGGATGACGCCGGCCGTGTTCACCCGCAGCGGCAGGTATGTGTTCGAACCGCCATAGACCTTGCGGCCGACCACTCGCTTGGCGTACTGCACGGGGATGCGTCGTTGTGCCCGTTCCATGAAGACGACGAACGCGACGACCGCTGCCATGAAGATGATCAGACCGAGCATAGCGAAGAGGTTGCGCTGACCGGTGCGGACGTCGTCGACGATGCCGAATACGGCGTGCGGCAGGTTGACGACGATTCCGGCGAAGATGATCAGCGAGATGCCGTTGCCGATGCCGCGCTCGGAGATCTGTTCACCGAGCCACATCACAAACGCCGTTCCCGTGGTGAGGGTCAGCACCGTCATGATCGGGAAGCCGAGACCCCACAACGAATCCTGAATGTTGGTCGGGACCAGTGGCGCGCCGCCCGGAGCGGGCTGCGACTTGAGCCAGAAGGCCACGCCGAGCGACTGCACGATCGACAGGACGACGGTCCCGTATCGGGTGTACTGGTTGATCTTGCGGCGACCCATCTCCCCTTCCTTCGAGAGCTTCTCGAGGTAGGGCCAGACCACCGTCAGGAGCTGCAGGATGATCGACGCGGAGATGTACGGCATGATGCCGAGCGCGAACACGGAGAGACGGCGCAACGCGCCGCCGGAGAAGAGATCGAGAAACCCCAGCGCTCCACCCGAGTTCGCCTTGAAGAACTCAGCGAGCGCGACCGGGTCGACGCCGGGCGTCGGGATGTGCGAACCGAGGCGGTAGACGGCCAGCAGCGCAAACGTGAACAGCACCCTTTTGCGCAGGTCTTCGATTGCCCAGATATTGCGGAGTGTCTCGAGGAAGTTCAAGTTACTGGATCTCCTGGCAGGTACCGCCTGCCGCTTCGATCTGCTTCCGCGCCGTTTCCGAGAACTTCGTGGCATGCACGGTCAGCTTCTTGGAGAGCTTGCCATGGCCGAGAACCTTGACGCCGTCGTTCCGGCCCTTGACCAGTCCGGCCTGACGAAGCATCGCTTCATCGACACTGGTGCCATTGTCGAAACGCTCGAGGTCGGAAAGATTCACGACCGCGTGCACTTTCTTGAAGATGTTGGTGAAGCCGCGCTTGGGCAGGCGGCGGTGCAGCGGCATCTGGCCGCCTTCAAAGCCACGCATCCGCGAGAAGCCGGCGCGCGACTTCTGGCCCTTCTCGCCACGCCCGGCGGTCTTGCCGTTGCCCGATCCCGGGCCGCGACCGACACGCTTTTTGGAGTGGCGCGATGATTTCTTCGGTTTGAGGTTGTTGAGTTCCATGATTCCCCCGTTGCCGGGTTACCCGGTTGCCAGGTCGCCGGATCGGCAACGCGGCAACCGGGAAACCCGGCAACCAATTCAAAAGATCTACTGCTCGATCACCTGCACGAGATGCGGGATCCGCGCGATCATTCCGCGCGTCTCCGGCGTATCGACGCGTGACGCCACGCGGTGCATCTTCCCCAGACCGAGCGCACGGAGCGTCTCGCGCATGTAGGCCGGACAGCCGATGCCGCTGCGGACCTGCTTGACCTGAAGCATTTTCTTCGTCTTGGCGGCGCTCATGCTTCCGTCCCCTCTTCCACGCCGCGGAGCGACTTGTACTGCGCTTCGCTACGGAGCTGCTGGAGCGCATCGAACGTCGCTTTGACGACGTTGTGCGGATTGGCGGTGCCGAGGGACTTCGTCAGGATGTTCTGAATCCCGGCCGACTCCAGGATGGCCCTGACCGGACCACCGGCGATGACGCCTGTACCTTCCGATGCCGGCTTGAGCATGACTTTGCCGGCGCCGTAGTGACCGAGCACTGCGTGCGGAATCGTCGTGCCCGCCATGGAGATCGACACCATGTTCTTCTTGGCGATCTCGATCCCTTTCTTGATGGCTGCCGGAACTTCCTTGGCCTTGCCCGAGCCGAACCCGACGCGGCCTTTGCCGTCGCCGACCACGACCAGCGCGGAGAAGCTGAAGTTCTTGCCGCCCTTGACGACCTTGGTGACGCGATTGATGTGGACGACCTTGTCGATCATCCCGCTTTCGCTGCGCTCATCGCGGCGATCACCGCGCGGACCGCCCTGACCTCGTTGCATCGGACGCTGCATGATGCCTCCCTAGAATTCCAGACCGTTTTCGCGCGCGGCATCCGCGAGCGCTTTGATGTTGCCGTGGTAGAGATAACCGCCGCGGTCGAACACCACGCGCGTGATTCCCTTGTCCTTCGCCTTCTTGGCGATGAGCGCACCGACGGCCTTCGCAGACGCCGCGTTGGCACCCTTCGAGTTGGCGTCCTTCTCGCGCGTCGACGCGGAGAGGAGCGTGTTGCCGCTGGCGTCGTCGATCACCTGCACGTAGATGTGCTTGAGGCTCTTGAAGACCGCCAGACGCGGACGCTCGCCCGTGCCGGTGATCTTGCTGCGGATCCGTGCCCGGATGCGGCCTCGTGATTGAACTCTGTGCTTTGCCTGATCCATGTGTTTACCCTTTTGGCGAGGCTTTGGTACCCGCCTGTTCTTAGCTCTAAGCTCTTAGCTGTCAGCTCTTAGGAACTCTGCTCGCCGCTCTCCTAAGAGCTGCGAGCTAAGAGCTACTTCCCTGCTGCCTTACCCGCCTTGCGGCGGATCACTTCGTCGGAGTACTTGATGCCCTTGCCCTTGTAGGGATCGGGCTCGCGGAGCGAGCGGATCTCCGCTGCGGTCTGGCCGACCTTCTGCTTGTCGATGCCCGTGATGGTGATGTGGCCGCTCTTCGGCTCGACGTTGATTTCAATGCCTTCCGGGATGGCGAAGCGCACCGGATGCGAGTATCCGAGCTGGAAGACTACTTCCTTCCCCTTCACTTCGGCGCGGTAGCCGACGCCGATGATGTCGAGCTCTTTCTTGAACCCGTCGGTCACACCGCGGACGTTGTTCGCGACGAGGGCACGCATGAGGCCGTGAAACGCGCGCGACTTGCCTTCATCGTTCGAACGCGTGAACTGCACGACGTTGTTCTCGATGGTGACGCCGATCCCCGGAACGACCGGAGTGGTGAGGGTGCCTTTCGGTCCCTTCACCGTCACGACGTCGCCGGCGTACTTCACTTCGACACCTTTCGGTACCGGGATTTCTTTTCTTCCAATTCGCGACATGGGACTCTCCTTACCAGACCTGGCAGAGGACTTCGCCGCCGACGCCGCTCTTGACGGCTTCCTGTCCGGACAGCACGCCCTTGGAGGTCGAGACGATGGCCAGGCCGAGGCCGCCGAGCACGCTCGGGATCTCCTGCTTGTTGCGGTAGACGCGGCGGCCGGGGCGCGAGATGCGCTCGATGCCGTGGATGACGGGCTCGCCATTCGCGGCGTACTTCAGCTCGATCCGGAGCGTCCCCTGAGGCTCGTCCTTCTGGGCGAGGTTGTAGTTGCGGATAAAGCCCTCACTCTTGAGGATGCGGGCGATCTCCACCTTCAGCTTCGACGCGGGAAGCTCGACGCGTTCGTGGTGGGACTGGATTCCGTTGCGAATCCGCGTGAGCATGTCCGCGATTGGGTCTGTCATCGACATTCGTAACTCCTGTGTTTCCTTGTCAGTGGTGAGCCGGGACTACCAGCTCGCCTTCGTCACGCCGGGGATATAGCCACCGAGCGAGAGCAGCCGGAAGTGAATGCGGCACAGTTGAAACTTCCGCAGGTAGCCGCGCGGACGGCCGCAGACCTTGCAGCGCCGCACGATGCGCGACTTGAATTTCGGCTTCCGTTCCGCTTTGACGATCATCGAGATTTTTGCCATGCAATCCTCTTAATTACTTCGTGAACGGCAGTCCGAGCTCGCGGAGGAGGAAACGAGCCTGGTCGTCGTCCTTCGCATTGGTGACGATGGTGATGTTCATCCCCTTGGCCTTGTCGACCTTGGTGACGTCGATCTCCGGGAAGATCAGATGATCGCGGATGCCCAGGGTGTAATTGCCGCGGCCGTCGAATGACTTCGAGGGCACGCCCCGGAAGTCACGGACGCGCGGCAGCGCAGCTGAAATGAGCCGATCGAGGAACTCGTACATCTTCTCCCCGCGCAGAGTGACCATGGCACCGATGGCCTGCCCCTCGCGCAGCTTGAAGCTGGCGATGGACTTCTTGGCTTTGGTGATGATCGCCTTCTGGCCGGTGATCTGCCCCAGCTCGTCGACGGCACTGTCCAGGATCTTGGCGTTCGAGATCGCTTCGCCCATCCCCATGTTGAGGACGACTTTCTCGATCTTCGGAACGGCCATCACGTTCTTGATGCCGAACTGTTCCTGAAGCTTCTTTCTCACTTCGGTCGTGTATTTTTCTTTCAGTCGTGCTGCCATTGCGTTCCCTGGTTCCTTCCGGGCCCGGCGTTGTACGGCCCCGTTCGTTGCTCTAGCTCTTCAGCTCTTAGCCGTTAGCTCTTGGAAGTTGACGCGCCGCGGCCCGGTTGCGGCGCCCCCCTAAGAGCTAATAGCTATGAGCTTGTCGTCATTTACATCTCGGTATCGCACTTCTTGCAGTAGCGGGTTCCGCCCTCTGCCGTTCTGTGCGAGCCTGTGCGGGTCGGTTTGTCGCAGCTCGGACAGACGACCTGCAGATTCGAGAGTTTGATCGGTGCTTCGCGCTCGAGGACGCCGCCCGCGACGTTCTTCTGCGGATTGGGCTTGGTGTGCTTCTTCATCATGTTCACGCGCTCGACGATGGCGGTTCCCTTCGTCGCGTTCACACGAAGCACCTTGCCCTGCTTGCCGCGGTCCTTGCCCGAGAGGATGAGGACCTTGTCGTTCTTCTTCACGTGCGGTTTGACGCGCACGATCTCTTTCTGTTTCGTCGGATTTCCGTACATTTTCAGCTCTCAGCTCTTCGTTATCAGCTCTTAGGCCCTCCCACTCTCATTCTCTCGGGTTCCTCCTGAGAGCTAAGAGCTGGGAGCTAAGAGCTGCGTTCCGTTAGATGACCTCTGGTGCCAGTGAAATGATCTTCATGAACTTCCGCTCGCGCAGCTCGCGGGCCACGGGGCCGAAGACGCGTGTGCCCACCGGCTCGCGCGCGTCGTTGATGAGAACGGCCGCGTTATCGTCGAATTTGATGTACGAACCGTCGCGGCGGCGGCTCTCTTTCACCGTCCGGACGACCACGGCCTTGACGACCGCACCCTTCTTCACGGTGCCATCGGGCGAGGCTTCCTTGACCGACGCGGTGATGACATCGCCCACGCGTGCGTACTGACCCGCGGTCGACCCACCGAGCATCTTGATGCAGGCGATCTTCTTCGCCCCTGTGTTGTCGGCCACCTGTAGAACCGTTCCCATCTGAATCATGACTTACCCCTTTTCGGTTGCGCGGCCGCGCGATTTCGAAGTCGCTCGGCGCCCACCCCGAGACCGCGCCACCGCGCGACCTCGAGACCGTTTCTTAGCTTGCCTTCTCGATCACTTCGCGCACCGCCCACCGCTTCCGCTTCGACAGCGGACGCGACTCCTCGATCACCACGCGATCACCGACGTTGACGTCGTTGTTCTCGGCGTGCGCGAGGAACTTGCTCGTGCGTTTGATGTACTTCTGATACATCCCGTGTTTGACCAGGTTCTCCACGGCCACGACGACGGTCTTCTCCATCTTGTTCGACACGACTACACCGGTCTTCTTGGTGCGCTCGCTCTTGGTGGTGCTCTTCGTTTCTTCGGTTGCAGCCATGGCCTTAGCCCCTCGCCTTTTCACCCAGGAGGGTTTTGATCCGGGCGATCTCCCGCCGGACCTGTTTTACCTTCGACGGTGCTTCCATCCGCCCGGTAGCACGCTGGAAGCGAAGTTTATACAGCTGCTCGCTCAGCTCACGCTCGCGGGTCAGAAGCTCGTCAGGAGTCTTCTCACGCATCTGATTCGTTTTCACTCGCCCACCTCCGTCTGCTCGCGCGTGACGAAACGCGTCAGGATCGGCAGCTTGTGTGCGGCGAGCCGCAGCGCTTCCTCGGCCACCTCACGAGTGACTCCTTCCATCTCGTAAAGAATGCGGGCCGGCTTGACCACGCACACCCATTCTTCCGGTGCACCCTTGCCCTTGCCCATACGGGTCTCGAGCGGCTTCTTGGTGATCGGCTTGTCCGGGAAAATGCGGATCCAGATCTTTCCACCACGCTTGACGTGACGGGTCATGGCGATACGGGCCGCCTCGATCTGGCGTGCCGTAACCCATCCCGCTTCCAGAGCCTGCAGCCCGAAGTCTCCGAACGAGACTTTCGCGCCACGGGTCGCCACACCACGGCGGCGTCCGCGCTGCTGTTTTCTGAACTTAACTTTCTTCGGCATCAACATGATGCGTTCTCCTGTGCGGGAACCGGGAGACCCGGCGCCCGAATCACTTCGGTGTTACTGCGGACGACGGCGGCTTCTGGCCTTGGCCATCTCGCCCTTGAAGATCCAGACCTTGACGCCGATGATTCCATACGTCGTCTTGGCCAGGGCCAGGCCGTAGTCGATGTCGGCCTTCAGCGTGTGCAACGGCAGACGGCCGTCCTGATACCACTCCGTGCGGGCGATCTCGGCGCCGTTCAGACGCCCGCCTACGCGGACCTTGATCCCCTTGGCGCCGAAGCGGAATGCCGACTCCATGGCCTTCTTCATGGCGCGCCGGAACGCGATGCGGCGCTCCAGCTGCGTGGCGATGTTCTCCGCCACCAGTTGAGCGTCGAGCTCCGGACGCTGGATCTCCTGGATGTTGATGTACACCTCGCCGTTGACCATCTTCTGCAGCTCGTCGCGCAGCTTGTCGACCTCGGCGCCCTTGCGTCCGATGATGATGCCGGGACGCGAGGTGTAGATGTTGATGCGCATCTTGTTCGCCGTGCGCTCGATGTCGATCTCCGAGACTCCGGCGTGCGAGAGGCGCTTCTTCAGATCTTCGCGAAGCTTGAGATCGCGATGAAGCGTCTCGGCGTAGGCCTTCCCCGCGAACCAGCGGGAGTGCCACGTCTTGTTGAAACCAAGCCGAAATCCGTACGGGTTGACCTTCTGACCCAAGATAGCCTCCGTTACTTTGCGCGGGCGCGGCCTTTGCCGCCGCTCCGCTCGTTGACCGCTTTGACTTCGTCCGACACATGCACCGTCACGTGCGCCTGACGCTTCTGAATACGATAGGCACGTCCCATCGGCGCCGGCTGGATGCGCTTCTCGCGCGGCCCCTCATTGACGTAAATCTTCGAAACCACCAGTTCGTCGGTGTCGAGGTTGGCTTCTTTCACCTCGGCGTTGGCGACCGCCGAGCGAACCAGCTTCTCCAGTTCCTTCGCACATGTTTTCTTTGTGAAGCGGAGGATCTGCAGCGCTTCCTCGACCTTCTTGCCGCGCACCAGGTCGACCACGAGGCGGACCTTCTGCGGGGACATTTTGAGATACCTGAGAGTTGCAGTCGCTTGCATGTTTTTTCCTCGTAGCCGGAGATCCTTCAGCGTCTTCGCGCCTCAGGATGACAGTCGGCTTTCAGCCTCATGTCATTTCCCGGCCGGCTTCGCCGACTTTTCGACTTTCTTGCCGCTGTGGCCCTTGAATGTGCGAGTGATCGAAAACTCGCCGAGCTTGTGACCGACCATGTTCTCGGAGATGTAGACCGGCACGAACTTGCGGCCGTTGTGAACGGCAATCGTGTGACCGACCATGTCCGGGATGACCGTCGAGCGTCGCGACCACGTCTTGATGACTTTCTTGTCGCGTTCCCGGTTCATCGTGTCGACCTTGGCCTGCAGATGGTCGTCGATGAACGGGCCCTTCTTGAGTGAACGTGTCATTACTTGGTTCTCCGCTTGACGATGAACTGGTTCGTCCGCTTGTTCTTGCGGGTCTTGTGGCCCTTGGTCGGCTTGCCCCACGGGGTGACCGGATGACGGCCGCCCGAGGTCTTGCCCTCGCCGCCGCCAAGCGGGTGATCGACAGGGTTCATCGAGACGCCGCGGTTGTGCGGCTTCTTGCCGCGATGACGCGTGCGTCCGGCCTTGCCGATCGACACGTTCTCGTGCTCGAGATTGCCGACCTGACCGATCGTGGCGTAGCAGCGGATGTGCACCTTGCGCATCTCGCTCGACGGAAGGCGGAGTGTCGCCCAGTCGCCTTCACGCGCCATGAGCTGCGCGAACGCACCGGCCGAACGGGCCATCTGGCCGCCCTTCCCTTCCTTCAGCTCGATGTTGTGGATCGTCGTGCCGAGCGGGATCTTCGAGAGTGGCAGCGAGTTGCCGACCAGGATGTCCACGTCCGGGCCCGATGTGATCGTCGAGCCGACTTCCAGGCCGTTCGGGGCCAGGATGTAGCGCTTCTCGCCGTCCGCGTAGTTGAGCAGGGCGATGCGAGCGGTGCGGTTCGGATCGTATTCAATCGCAGCGACCTTCGCCGGGATCCCGTGCTTCTCGCGGCGGAAGTCGATCTCGCGGTACTTCTGTTTGTGGCCGCCGCCGATGAAGCGCGACGTGATCCGGCCGATCGCATTGCGACCGCCCGTCTTCGGCTTTCCCTTCGTCAGCGACTTCTCGGGCTTCGACTTCGTGATCTCATCGAACGACGAATGAGACTGGAAGCGGATGCCGGATGATGTCGGCTTGTAGTTTTTGACAGGCATAGTGTCCTCTGTTTATCGCCTTACTGAGAATGCGCGGGCTACACGCCCTCGATGAAATCGGGCGCCTTCTCTCCCGCCTTGAGCCGCACGTAGGCCTTGCGCCAGTCGCGGCGCTTGCCCTGGTAACGGCCCATCCGCTTGATCTTCCCGCGGACGTTGAAGAGCCGTACTTCCTGAACCTTCACCTTGAAGAGCTCTTCGACGGCACTCTTGACCTGGATCTTGTTCGCCTTCGAGTCGACCTCGAACGCGATGATGTTGTCGCCGGCTTCGCGCATCATCGTCGACTTCTCGGTGACGAGCGGGCGGCGGATGATCTGATTCGAATTCGAATTCATGATTCCAGTGCCTCCGTCAGACGCTGCAGCGCGTCCTGGCTCAGCACGACGAAGCGCGCGTTGACGACGTCATAGACGGTGACGTGCAGCGCATCGACGAGATGGAGCTTCGGGTTGTTGCGCGACGCCAGAGCGAGGTTCGCGTTCTCGAACGAATCGACGAGCAGCGCCTTGCCGTCCACGCCGATGCCGAGGAACTTCGCGGCCAGCGCCTTGGTCTTCGCCTCATCGACTGCGAGGTCATTGAGGAGGACGAGCTTCCCTTCCTTGACCCGCTGCGAGAGCGCCGACTTGAGGGCGTTCTTCTTTTCCTTCGTGTTCATCTTGTACGAGTAGTCACGAGGAGTGGGACCGAAGACCGTGCCGCCATGACGATGGATCGGCGGACGATTGCCGCCCTGCCGCGCACGGCCGGTGCCCTTCTGGCGGAAGGGCTTCTTGCCCGAGCCGCTGACTTCCGAGCGATTCTTGACCTTGTGCGTTCCCTGGCGAAGTGAGGCCAGGTAGTTACGCACCGCCTCATGAATGAGGTGCTCTTTGTAGGGATACGCGAAGATCTCTTCCGGAAGATCGACCGAGCCGACCTTCTTGTTGTTCCAGTCTTTGATGTCGATGGTCGGCATGTTATTCACCCCGCTTCTTGTTCCTGGAGAAGCGCACGACCACGAGGCCGTTGCGTCCACCCGGAACTGCGCCGCGGATGTAGAGGAGGTTGTTCTCGGCATCCACTTTGGCCACGCGCAGATTCTTGACCGTGACCTGATCGCCGCCCATCCGGCCGCCCATGCGCATGCCCTTCATGACACGCGAGGGGAAGGCCGAGGCGCCGATCGAGCCGGGAGCGCGATGGAACATCGAGCCGTGCGTGGCCCGGCCGCCGGCGAAGTGATGACGCTTCATCACGCCCTGGAAGCCCTTGCCCTTCGACTGCCCGACGACGTCGATCGAGTCGCCCGCCTTGAAGATGTCCACCTGAACGCGGTCGCCGACATTGGCGTCGCCTTCATACGGGAACTCGACGAGCGTACGCACCGGCGGAACACCCGCCTTCTCGAAGTGACCGCGCGCCGCGCTGGTGATCCGACGGTTCGAGATCTTCTCCACGAGTCCGACCTGAACGGCGTCATAGCCGTCCTTCTCGGATGTCTTCTTCTGTACCACGAGGCAAGGGCCGGCCTGGATGACCGTCACCGGGACGAGTGCTCCGTCCTCGGCAAACACCTGGGTCATCCCGACCTTCTTGCCAATGATTCCTTCGATTGCCATTTCGTTCACCTTGGAACCTTTCGGTTCGTGTGTGTTGCGCCTGTCATCCCGAGCGTGAGCGAAGGATCTCAAGATGCGTAACTTGAGATCCTTCGGCCGTCTTTGCGGCCTCAGGATGACAACGATCTACTTCCCGAACGCCTTGATCTCGACGTCGACACCAGCCGGCAGCTCGAGCTTCATCAGAGCGTCGACCGTCTGTGTCGTCGGCTCGAGAATATCGAGCAGCCGCTTGTGCGTCCGCATTTCGAACTGCTCCCGCGACTTCTTGTCGACGTGCGGGCTGCGCAGAACGGTGTAGCGCGCAATCTGCGTCGGCAGTGGGATCGGTCCCGCCACTTTGGCACCGGTGCGCTTGGCCGTGTCGACGATTTCGGACGTCGACTGGTCGAGCACGCGGTAGTCATACGCTTTGAGCCGGATGCGGATTTTTTCGTTCATCATGATTTCGGCACCTTTAAAAACACGGGCCGGGCATCTCGCCCGGCCCAGGAGGACTACTCGATTACGTCCGTCACCGTTCCGGCGCCGACCGTGCGGCCGCCCTCACGGATGGCGAAGCGGAGACCCTTCTCCATCGCGATCGGGTGAATGAGCTGGATCGTGAGCGAGGTGTTGTCGCCCGGCATGACCATCTCCGCACCCTCGACCAGCGAAGCAACGCCGGTGATGTCGGTGGTCCGGAAGTAGAACTGCGGACGGTAGCCGTTGAAGAACGGCGTGTGACGACCACCCTCTTCCTTGGTCAGAATGTAGACCTCGGCCTTGAACTTCGTGTGCGGCGTGATCGTGCCTGGCTTCGAACAGACCTGTCCGCGCTCGACGTCCTTGCGCTCCACACCGCGCAGCAGGAGGCCGACGTTGTCGCCTGCCTGACCCTGGTCGAGGAGCTTGCGGAACATCTCGACGCCGGTGACGACCTTCTTGATGGTCGGACGGATACCGACGATCTCGATTTCCTCACCGACCTTGACGATGCCACGCTCGATACGGCCGGTGACGACCGTGCCACGGCCCGAGATCGAGAAAATGTCTTCGACCGGCATCAGGAACGGCTTGTCGATGACACGCTCCGGCATCGGAATGTACGTGTCGACGGCGTCCATCAGTTCCATGATCTTCTTGCCCCAGTCGCTGTTGGCGTCGCCGCTCTCGAGAGCGCGAAGAGCCGACACGCGGATGATGGGGATTTCGTCGCCGGGGAAGTCGTACGAGCTGAGGAGCTCGCGCACTTCGAGCTCGACGAGGTCGAGGAGCTCCGGATCATCGACCATGTCGACCTTGTTGAGGGCGACGACGATGTACGGAACACCGACCTGACGGGCCAGCAGGATGTGCTCGCGCGTCTGCGGCATCGGGCCGTCAGCGGCGGAGACGACCAGGATCGCGCCGTCCATCTGGGCGGCTCCGGTGATCATGTTCTTGACGTAGTCGGCGTGGCCCGGGCAGTCGACGTGCGCATAGTGGCGCTTCTCGGTCGAGTACTCGACGTGCGCGGTTGCGATCGTGATGCCGCGCTCGCGCTCTTCCGGAGCCTTGTCGATCATGTCGAAGGATGTGAACGTAGCCGTGCCCTTCGAAGCCAGGATCTTGGTGATTGCTGCCGTCAGTGTCGTCTTGCCGTGGTCGACGTGACCGATGGTGCCGACGTTCACATGCGGCTTGCTGCGATCAAATTTCTCTTTAGCCATCGTGAAGCCTCCCTGCTATTCGTTTCGATAGTTCTCGGATCCGGCCAGGCCGGTCCGCGTTCAGATTCGTTGTGTGGTTCCCGCCGACTTCGCAATCACCTCATCGGCGATGCTCTTCGGAGCCGGCTCGTACGCCAGGAACTGCATGGTGTAGCTGGCCCGGCCCTGGGACATCGAGCGCACCTGCGTGGCATAGCCGAACATTTCGGACAGCGGCACATGGGCCTTGATCACTTTCGCGCCGGCGCGCTCTTCCATCGCCTGGATCTTGCCGCGGCGGCGGGAGAGATCGCCCATGACGTCGCCGGCGTAATCCTCCGGCGTGACGACTTCGACGTCCATGATCGGCTCGAGCAGAATCGGATGGGCCCGCTTCGCGCCTTCCTGGAAGGCCATCGAGCCGGCGATCTTGAACGCCATTTCGCTCGAGTCGACGTCGTGGTACGAGCCGTCGTAGAGGATCGCGCGAACGCCCGTGATCGGGTAGCCCGCGAGGATTCCGCGCTCGAGCGCTTCCTTGATCCCCTGCTCGGTCGGCTTGATGAACTCGCGCGGCACCGATCCGCCGACCACCTCGTTGACGAACTCGAAACCACCCTCGGGGATGGGCTCGAAGCGCATCTTGACGTGACCGTACTGACCCTTTCCACCCGACTGCCGGACGAACTTGCCTTCGGCTTCCGACTTGCGCGTGATCGCCTCGCGGTACGCGACCTGCGGCTTGCCGACGTTGGCGGCCACGCCGAACTCACGCACCATCCGGTCGACGATGATCTCGAGGTGCAGCTCGCCCATCCCACGGATGATGGTCTGGTTCGTTTCCGGGTCCGTGTGGACCTTGAACGTCGGATCTTCCTGCATGAGCTTCGCCAATGCGACGCCCATCTTTTCCTGGTCCACTTTGGTCTTCGGCTCGATGGCGACGGCGATGACCGGCTCAGGGAACGTCATGGTCTCGAGGACGATCGCCTTGTCCCGGTCGCAGATCGTGTCGCCGGTGGTGACACTGCGCAGCCCGACGGCGGCACCGATGTCGCCGGCCCACACTTCCTTGATCTCTTCGCGCTTGTTCGCGTGCATCTGCAGCAAGCGACCGATGCGCTCGGTGTTGCCCTTCGTCGTGTTGAGCACCGACGTGCCCGACTCGACATGGCCGGAGTAGACGCGGAAGAACGCGAGCTGGCCGACGAACGGGTCGGTCATGATCTTGAAGATGAGAGCGGAAAACGGCTCCGCATCAGAGGCTTTGCGCTCGGTAAACGACTCGTCGTCGGGGTCGATGCCTTTGACCGGCGGGATGTCTTCCGGGGAGGGGAGATAGTCGACGACCGCGTCGAGCAGCGGCTGGACGCCCTTGTTCTTGAATGCCGATCCGCAGAGGACCGGCGTGATCTTCTGCGTGATCGTGGCGTGGCGGAGCGCGGCCTTGAGCTCATCGAGCTCGATCGTCTCGCCGGCCATCCACTTCTCCAGGAGCGCATCGTGCTGTTCGGCGATCGACTCGACCATCTTCTCGCGAAGGTGATTGGCCTCTTCGCGGAGCTCCGCCGGAATCTCTTCGATCTCGTACTTTGCACCGAGGGACTCGTCGTTGAAGATGAGCGCCTTCATCAATACGAGATCGATGACGCCACGGAACTTGTCCTCGGCTCCAATGGGAAGTTGCAGGGGCACGGCGTTCTTTCCGAGCTTGGTGCGGATCTGGTTGACCACGGCGTCGAAGTTCGCGCCGATGCGGTCCATCTTGTTGATGAAGGCGATGCGGGGCACGCCGTACTTGTCGGCCTGCCGCCACACCGTCTCCGACTGCGGCTCGACTCCGCCGACGGCGCAGAAGACGCCGACCGCTCCGTCGAGGACGCGCAGCGAGCGTTCCACTTCGACGGTGAAGTCGACGTGGCCCGGCGTGTCGATGATGTTGACGCGGTAATCGCCCCAGAACGCCGTCGTGGCTGCCGAGGTGATGGTGATTCCGCGCTCCTGCTCCTGGACCATCCAGTCCATCGTCGCCGTGCCATCGTGCACTTCGCCGATCTTGTGGGTGCGGCCCGTGTAATAGAGGATGCGCTCCGTCGTCGTGGTTTTACCCGCGTCGATGTGGGCCATGATCCCAATATTGCGTGTTTTGTCGAGTGGTACCTGACGTGGCATGACTTACCTTTTTCCGACGACAACAAACGCTCAGCGAGGGCGTGCCGCCGCCGGGCGTTTCGTGAAACCTCAATTGTTGTTTTTCCCGTTGCTCGGTCCGGAACCGCAGAACTTTTTCTGTGTTATCCGGTCGAGACGGAGCTACGGAAATCTCGATGGTGTTGACTGCTCGAACTGCCTGAAACCGTTACAACTTCGACGAATCGAAAAATATTACCAGCGGTAGTGGGCGAACGCTTTGTTCGCTTCCGCCATCTTGTGCGTGTCTTCTTTCTTCTTGATGGCGTTGCCGCGGTTGTTTGCGGCATCCATGATCTCGCCGGCCAGTTTGTCCATCATGGTCTTCTCACCACGGCTGTTCGCGTAGGAGATGAGCCAGCGGATCGCCAGCGCGGTACGGCGCGACGGCCGGACCTCGATGGGAACCTGGTAGTTCGACCCGCCCACACGGCGGCTCTTGACTTCGAGCGCTGGCTTGACGTTGTCGACTGCCTTCTTGAAGAGCTTGATCGGATCGTCCTTGGCCCGGTCCTCGACCTTCTTCAGCGCGCTGTAGAAGACGCGCTCAGCGACCGACTTCCTCCCCTGCGACATCAGGGAGTTGATGAACTTGGTCACGAGCTGGCTGTTGTAGACCGGATCCGGAAGGATCTCGCGTTTCGGAACTTCTCTGCGTCTCGGCATTGGCTTAACCCTTCTTCGGCCGCTTGGCCCCGTACTTCGAGCGGCTCTGCATCCGCTTGGCGACGCCGACGGTGTCCAGCGTGCCGCGGATGACGTGATAACGCACACCCGGGAGATCCTTCACACGGCCGCCGCGGATGAGCACGATCGAGTGCTCCTGCAGGTTGTGGCCGACACCCGGAATGTACGTGGTGACTTCGATCCCGTTCGTCAGACGAACACGGGCAACCTTGCGGAGCGCCGAGTTCGGCTTCTTCGGGGTCGAGGTGTAGACACGCGTGCAGACCCCACGCTTCTGTGGGCTCGACTGCAGCGCCGGCGACTTGGTCTTGTACGCGACCTTGTTGCGACCTGCGCTCACGAGTTGGTTGATCGTTGGCATTCCTACCTATCCTTTTGAAGACACGTGGAGCGAAAAGAGGACTCCCGTAGGGGAAAAACCCGCGCACGATAAAGCGCGCTGACGGACTTTGTCAAGCCCCGTTGGCGCCCTAACCCCACCCTCTGAGGCCTTATTCCTGAGAGTCGCGCGCTAGAAATCGACCCACGTTCCCGCCCCAACCCGGACCGCTTTTTCGAGGAGAAACTCCGCCGAGAAAAGATCCTCGACACCGAGTCCAAGCGACTTGAAGAGCGTGATCTCCCCGGGCGACGTCCGTCCCTCGGTCTTGCCGATCAAGATATCCCCGATCTCGCCCCGAATGTGATCTTCCGCAATCGCCCCTTCCCGCACCGCGGCCAGGTAGTCTCCCGACTCGTTTACGGTCGACTCACGCCGGTCGATGAACAGCGAAGCGGCTGAGACCGTTTCCCCATCCAGCTCGCGTGCGGCAGCGATGCTCGACCCGACCGCATTGATGTGTACGCCATCCGCCAGCCAGGCCCGGCGGAGAACCGGCTCGGGCGAGCTCGTGGCGGTCACAACGATATCCGCGCCTCTCACGGCCTCCTCCACCGACTCGACGACACGAACGCCCTTCACCACCAGCGCTTCCGCCCTGGCCCTCGTGCGGCTCACGATTCGCACATCATTAATATCTCTCACGAGCGGGATGGCTTCCAGGTGCGTTCTGGCCTGGACGCCGGCGCCGATGATCGCCAGCGTCCGGCTATCCTCGCGCGCCAGCAGCCGGGTCGCCACCGCAGAGACCGCCGCCGTTCGTATCGCCGTGATGGCGGAAGCGTTCATGATTGACAGGAGCTGACCCGTCTCGCCGCTGTGCAGCAGCACGGCACCGAGGTGGGTGTCGAGCCCGCGGGCAGGGTTGCCGGGGAAGACGCAGACCTCCTTGAGGCCATACAGCGGCGTTTCGCCGCCGCGGAACGCCGGCATCAGCCCCAGCAGTCCGGCGGCGCCCGGAGCACGAATGGCCTGCCTGAGTGGGTTGTGGACCTCGCCGCGCGCCATGGACGCCAGCGCCTCTTCCATCACCCGGATGCAGTCCGCCATCGTCAGAAGGCGTTCGACCTCGTGCTCGTTGAGGATGAGTATCTTCGTCATCAGCGTCCCTTAGCGGGCAGGAGCGTATAGCCAAAACCGCTCATCCGTCTTCTCGAACGGCTCCGAAGTGACATGCAGCAGACGGAAGCCGTGGGCGGTGGGGTCGGGCATCTCGACATTAAAGAGCAGCAGCCAGGGACGCCCGCGAAACTTCGCGATCGACCGGCGCTCCGCGACCGGATAGGGGACGTTCAACGCTCGCTCAAGATCGGTGTCCCACTTCATATAGGTCCCGTACTGACCGAGACCGGCGTACCAGAACTGCGTACCGGGCAGCCACGGCAGGACGGCCTCCGCCTGCGTGAGGTTGTGCGCCGCGATCGGGATCGCATCGAGATGATTCTGGCGGAGGAACGACGCCATGTCCGCAGAACCCGAGAACGGGTGTTTTAGATCGAGGATCGCGTAACGAACGAAAACGCCGCACGAGATCAGCAGCGCCAGGTTGAGCATGAGAGCCGCTGCGATTCCCCATCGTTCGTCGATGCGACCCGCGCCAAGCCAGACCGCCACGATCGTCAGCAGAAGAAAAAATCCGGCGTGCCGTAACCCGCCGAGCCAGACGTACGAGTAGAGAATCGAGAGCGCGGCGAGCGGAAGCCAGAGAAACAGCACCGCCTCGCGAGCGCGGCGCAGTGCGAGAGTGACCATCAGCAGGAGCACGATGCCGAAGACGAATCCGAGCGCGACCGGCAGCGTCGGCAGGAAGGCATTGCTAACGGACCACGCAAAGGCGTCGCGGTTGAACACGCGCATGACGGCCTGTCGCGCCGGGTCGGGCGGGGTGCGGACCTGCAGCCATGCCAGCACAGCCGCGGAAAACATGATGGCGATCGCAGCCAATCGCGTCCTGTCAACGCGCCCTTCCAGCACGAAGAGGGCCGCGAACGTGCCGGCGATGAAGAACCCCTGCGCGTTGCAGTTGAAAAGGAACCACAGCACCAGCGCGAATCGGATGGGACGTTCTCGGCTGCGCGAATAAACAGCCGCTGCGATGAATGTCAGCAGCACAGTGATGGCGTAGCTCCGGACGACGACGGCGTACTCGTAGGCGAAGTAGTACGAGAAGGCGGCCAGCACTTTTGTGATGCGCGAGAACGGCGCCCGCCAAGCCATCACGCCTACCGCCGTGCTCGCGATCAGAAGATGCAACACCTTCTGGCTTGCGTACGGCAATCCAAGCTTGGCAAGCGGTGCCAGGCAGAGAAACCAGAGCGCGGGCAGACCGGCGTAGCGGGTCCGGGCAAGAATCGTGGCGAGATTCGCATCACGGACGTACAACCACGGATCGGCTTCATCGCGCCACGGTTCGTGGTGGGCAACGACGAAATAAACGAGCACGAGAAAGAGGACAGCGAGGAGCACCGCGAACGTGCGGGAAGCAGGCTTCGAATCGGTCAGTGCCCGCGGATCCCAGCTCACCGCTGCTCCTTACGGGCGTAGACCTCGATCGTCCCGCCGCGGCGCATCAGCGTCTCGACCATCATCAGAAGCATCGCCACCGGCAGCAGGAGGATCGCCGCAATCGTCGTGGCAATGGTCTGCAGCGGATATTCGCGAATCCGGTGAGCGCGCGCCGCCGGCTCCTTGAGAATCGAGTAGAGAAGGTCGTGCTGAAACACGCGGTTGAGCAGGCTCTGAATCCAGCCGTACGGGTTCTGTTCGAGACTGAAGTGGGCTGTGCTGATGATGCGGAATCCGCGCTGGCGCAGCGCCTTCTCCAGACCGCGGCTCGAAAAATGGACGTAGTGGCGCGGGACGTCCAGGTGGAACCACTCTGCTCCTGCGACTCCGGCCTGCATGCTCTGGAAATTCGGCACCGCCACGACGAGGAGGCCTCCCGGGCGAAGAATCTCGCTGGCGCGGTCGATGGCTCGCAACGGATCGCGGATGTGCTCCAGCGAATGCCAGAAGACGACCGCCTCGAACTCGCCTGCTTCGAAGGGCTGCGAAAGAAAGTCCCCGGTGCGAATATCGAGGCCGAGCGTTTCCCGGGCATGCTGCGCCGCAAGCTCGGAAAGCTCGACGCCAACCGCCCGGTAGCCGAGATCCGAGAGGAAACGCAGCGTGAACCCACGGCCGCAGCCGACATCGAGCACGGCTCCCGGTCTCGTCAGGCGGCGGATTACGTCGACGCGCCGCCGCCGGAACCAGCGCGTCATCCGCTCGAACAGCGGATTGAAGCGCACGTTGCGCTTGCCGTAATACGTTTGTGGATACCAGCGGCCGATCTGCTCGTCATCGAGCGATGGCCACGTCCGCGCCGATCCGCAGGAGTCACAGGCGAAGACGGCAAAGCCTTCGACCACGGCATCGAACCGGTGCCGCGTCACCGCGCCGCAAACGAGGCAGTCCGGGCTCACGCGTCGCGATGAACGCTGTTCATGGCAAAGGCCGGCAGGCAGACAGCGACGTACTCGGCGCCTTCGGCATCGGGCGTCGAGTACTGCACCCATTCGCCCGAGTGGGTAATGAGCGCCTGTCCCGCCGAAACGTCGATGACACTGTCGCGCGTGGTCACGCGCAGCTGCCCGCGCAGCACGACCGTGTACTCATCGAACTCGGGTGTTTGTCCCGGCTCGATCCAGCCACTGGGACTGCGCATCCGCGCCACGCTCACCGCGTCCGTCTGGGAGTTGACGCGGCCAATGTACTCTTCGATTACCTTCGGCAGGTTACCGGCTGCCTTAACGACGGTTGGCTGTTTGATGTGTGTCGGCATGTGAGGAGTTTACCTGCTCGGCGATCCAGCGCTCTCAGGACGTGTCCAATTCAGACGAGGGTACGTTCGATTCGCTCAATCAATTTTCCCCAGGCGCCGGGCGCTTCCCCCACCACAAACCGCCGCCCGTCGATCGCAACCTCGTAGATATACGCATCCGGCATTCCGGCCGGGGAAGCATCGGTTTTCAGTGCGCGATGAACGAGCCGTTCGATCGCCGCTCGTTCTTCGTGCGGCAACCTATCCGTATCGACCGACCGGTGCGAAGAGATGTTCGCGAATCCTCCGCTGCGATCGATCGTGATCCGCATCATCCCTTCACAGCCCGGCGGCGGGATGGAGGATCGGCGATCAACGGCAGCTCGGCCGCTGGAGTGGGCGGCTGGAACTGCGGATCGCCGGCAATCACGAGACGTGGACCGGTCGTGGCCACCGCCGCGAGATCGATACCAACTTCTTTCCACGCCTCGACGACCGCGCGAACCGGTTCGCTGCTCGCCCCATATCGCTTGCCGGCCACGTCGGCAGTGGCGCGGGCACAATCCCGGAACGTCGCTTTCGGCTTGATCGCGGTAGTCAGTGCGTCGTACCAGATCTGACCGGCCACCTTCCAAGCATTTCCACCAATGAGCGTCGCGGCGAGGTAGAACGCATGATTGGGAATGCCCGAGTTGATGTGAACACCGCCATTGTCCGAGGCCATCTTCCCGTAGTCCTTCATGTGGCCTGGCTGCGGGTCTTTGCCAATGACCGAGTCGTCGTAGGCGCTGCCCGGTTTCTTCATCGACCGGACGGCAGCTCCGTGAACTGCCGTCGTAAAGATTCCCGCGCCGATGAGCCAGTCCGCTTTCGCGGCCGTCTGCTTCAGAAGGCGCTGTTTGACCAGGATGCCGAAGACATCGGAGAAGTGTTCGTTGAGTGCTCCGGGCTGATCCTGATAAACGAGGGCTGCGGAGTACTGGGTCACCCCGTGCGTCAGTTCATGGCCGATGATGTCGATCGATCCGGTGAAGCCGTTGAAGAGTTTCCCGTCGCCGTCCCCATAGATCATCTGACGGCCATTCCAGAGCGCGTTTGTGTAGTTGACGCCGTAGTGGACGGATGAAACGAGCGGCAGACCGCGGCCGTCGACGGAGTTCCGCTGGTAAACCGCTTGATAAAACTCATACGTGTCCCCGGCGCCGTCGTATGCCTCGTTCGCCGCGATGTCCCTTCCCGCTTTTTCACCTTCCGTACGGATGCGTTTTCCCGGGAGCGTCGTTCTTCGTTGCGCGTCGAAAACAGTTCGATCCAGCGATCGCGGGGTGACGGCTGTCATCTCCTCGGCTGTGGCGTATCCCTCGCCGGCGGCCACGCGCGCGCCGCGGAGCTGAGCCGAGACCTCCAACGCTGCATGAGCGCGCTCGCGCTCCGCTGGGTCGTCGCTGTTTTCTGCGATCGACCGGAGAATGTGCGGGGGCAGGAAACCGCAGACCGCATACGTGCGCCGGCTCATGAGGACCTCCCTGTCGCGTGGATGCCGACAAGGTAGCTCCACCGGCGGGAGCGGGCAACTACTTCTTCAGGATGTCTTCAATGGCGCGGAGCGCACGAGGGTCCTGTTTCTGCCCGAGCCAGAAGGCAGCCTTCTTCCGCACTCCGGGATCACGGTGCGTCTTCATCAGTTCGATGAGCATCGGCACCGATTGATCGTCCGGCAGCTGCGAGACGGCAAAGACTGCTTTCGTCCGGACACCCTCGTCCGGATCGTCATCAAGCGCGGCGCGAACGGCACCAGCGGCTTTTTTTCCCGCTTTCTGGGACAACCAGAACAGCGCCTGGCCGCGAACGTGCCCCGCCGGATCATTCCTGGCAAGCTTGATCAACTCGTCGATCGCTTCCGGCTCCTTCGACTGTGAGAGCGCAAAGACCACTTTCTCGCGCAGATGCGGCGAGGCCGATTGCGAACGGGCCATGGCCAGGATGTCTTCGTATCCGCGGCGTCCCCGCGTCTGTCCGAGCCAGAAGGCGGCGTGGCCGCGCGACTCATCGGGCGCATCCGGCGACTTCAGGATGCGCTCCAACTCCGTCGTCGCGGAGGGATCGGCATGCATGGCCAGCGTCGACATGATGTAGTCGGAGTGATGGCCCGGCTTTTCCAGAATCGAAGCGATCAGTGCGACGCTCTTCCGCGGATCGACGCCATCGATCCAGGTCACGGCAGCACGATCCGCATCGAGCACGCACTCCATCGAATAGCTGCGAACGCGGACGATCTCACCGTTCTCGACTCGGTAAAGAAGGGCGAAGCTGCCGCTGGCAACCGGATGCGGATCATCCCGGTCGTCATTCGTAAAGAAGCTTCCGTCGTGATCGAGCACGCACTTTCCACCGGCCTTGAAGTCGCCGAAATGATCGAAGCAGCACATCACCCGCTCCCCCTCCACCTCGGGAACGGAGTAGCCGATGTAACTGGTTCGCGCACCCCGTATTTGCGCGCCGAGGTCCGCGGCGGCGGCAACTGAAGTCACGGTGCCCCGGACGATCCGCGGCTGCTGTGCTCGAGCGATCGCGGCGGTGAGTGTGAATACGAAGGCGAGGGCTGCGGTTTTCATGATCGTTGGACGGAGCGGCAACATCTCGGTTAGCCACCTGATGCTAGACTTCACGATCATGAGGGCGACCACACGGCGCATTACCCGAACGACCGAGGCGATCCCGCCCCTCTGTCGATGATCGTCCGCCCTTAATTACAGACAATCCGACAGGGCCGAGCAATCGGCCCTTTTCATTTTTCGAGGCAATCCATGCACGTACAACTACCCGACGGATCCCAGCGAGAGGTTCAGGACGGCGCGACCGTCGCCGATGTGGCCATGTCCATCGGAAAAGGACTAGCCAAAGCGGCCCTCGCCGGCAAGGTCAACGGAAAGGTCGTCGATGTTTACGCGCCAGTTCCGGACGGCGCGAAGGTCGAGATCGTCACCCCGAAAAGCGAGGCCGGCCTCGATACCATCCGTCACTCCACCGCCCATCTCATGGCCATGGCAGTGCAGGAGCTCTTTCCCGGAACGCAGGTCACGATCGGACCGGTCATCGAGAACGGGTTCTTCTACGATTTCGGCACGGACCGGCCGTTTTCGGATGACGACCTGCGCAAGATCGAAGAGAAGATGAGCGAGATCGTCAAACGTGATCTCCCCGTCCGCCGTGAGGTCCTGGGCCGCGACGAGGCTATCGCCACCTTCGAAGCGCTCGGCGAGAAGTACAAAGTCGAAATCATTAAGGCCATCCCCGGCGATGAGCCGCTGACCGTCTATCACCAGGGCGACTGGTTCGATCTCTGCCGCGGTCCCCACGTTCCCTCCACCGGCCGTCTCGGCGCATTCAAGCTGACGTCCGTCGCCGGTGCGTACTGGCGGGGCGACGCGAAGAACGCAATGCTCCAGCGCATCTACGGAACCGCCTGGGCCGATCAGAAAGAGCTGGACGAATTCCTCAAGCGCACCGAAGAGGCGAAGGCGCGCGATCATCGGAAGCTGGGGAAAGAGCTCGACCTCTTTCACTTTCATCCATACGCACCGGGCGCCGCGTTCTGGACCCCGAAAGGGACGACCCTGTATCAGCTCCTCTCGCAGAACATGCGGGAGCTGACCCTCGACAACGGCTACGTGGAGATCAAGACCCCGCTGCTCTACAACAAGGCACTCTGGGAAACCAGCGGCCACTGGGGTAAGTACAAAGAGAACATGTTCCTGGTGCTCGACAGCGAGACCGGGGAGCACGACTTCTCACTCAAGCCGATGAACTGCCCGTCGCATCATCTCTACTACGGGATGAAGCGCCACAGCTACCGCGATCTGCCACTGCGGCTGCACACCCAGGATGTCCTCCACCGGAACGAAGCCTCCGGAACGCTGGGCGGTCTCACACGCGTGCGCCAGTTCGCGCAGGACGATGCCCACATCTACTGTCTCGAGGATCAGGTGCCGGACGAAGTGCGCCGGTTCGTCGCGCTCGTCGATCAGGTATACGCGTCGGTGGGACTGGAGTATCTGGCGAAGTTCGCCACCCGTCCACCGCAGCGAATCGGCGATGACGCGCTGTGGGATCGCGCGGAGTCATTGCTGAAGAGCGCACTGGACGGACTGGGGCGGCCGTACGAGATGAAGCCCGGCGACGGCGCCTTCTACGGTCCGAAGATCGACTTCGAAGTCTCCGACAGCATCGGACGGAAGTGGCAGCTCGGAACGATCCAGCTCGACTACAACGCCCCGGATCGCTTCAACCTCGTCTATGTCGGCGAGGACAACGCCGAGCATCGGCCGGTCGTGCTGCATCGCGCGATCTACGGATCGTTCGAACGGTTCATCGCCATCCTGATCGAGCATTTCGCGGGGGCATTTCCGCTGTGGCTTGCGCCGGTTCAGGTGTCGGTCCTCTCACTCTCGGAAAAGTTCGTCGACTACGCGCAGCAGACCGCGGCAGCCATCCGCGCGGCAGGCATGCGGGTGGAGCTGGATGACTCGAACGACAAGCTCGGCGCCAAGATCCGAAATGCGCAATTGAAGAAAATCCCCTACATGCTGGTTGTGGGGGAGAAGGAAGTCGCGGCCGGAACGGTTTCGGTCCGCAAGCGCACCGGCGGCGATCAACTGTCGATGACGATCGCGGAGTTTATTGCCGAGGCCGGCGGACTGGTCGCAGCCCGCGCGTTGACTTTGTAAAGGTTTATTCGTAGATTCCCCGTTTTCACGCTCAACCATCAACAGGAGGATTTCGCATTTTTCCACCACGACGAGGATCGCGCTTCGACCGGAGACCCACAGAACCTGAGTCCAGAATCAACGAGATGATCCGCGGCGTCGCTGAGGTTCGCCTCATCGGTGCGGACGGTTCGCAGATCGGTGTCGTCCCGCTGCAGCAGGCGCAGGACATGGCCCGAGAGAAGGATCTCGACCTCGTGGAGATTTCGCCCACCGCGAACCCTCCCGTCTGCAAAGTGATGGATTACGGCAAGTACGTTTTCCAGCAGAAGAAGAAGCAGAGCGAGGCCAAGAAGAAGCAGAAGGTGATCGTCGTCAAAGAGGTGCAGTTCCGCCCTCGCATCGACGAACACGATTTCGATTTCAAGAAAAACAACATCGTCCGTTTCCTGCAGCATGGGGACAAGGTCAAGGCGTCGATCCGCTTCCGCGGTCGCGAAATGACGCACATGGAGCTCGGCCGGGCCGTACTCGACCGGCTGCTGAACGAGATCAAGGAGTTCGGTGCTCCTGAGAATGCCAATCCCGACGTCCAGGGAAACCGCATGACGATGGTGATCTCACCGGTGAAGTAGGTTGGTCTGAGCGCACCGGGCGACCGGGTCCGCCAGGCCATCCCACCCCAGGAATTCAACACAAGCTCAGTGAGTTAGGAGCCAGGCTATGCCGAAAATGAAGACGCACCGTGGAGCCGCCAAGCGGTTCAAGAAGACGGGAACGGGCAAACTGCAGCGGAATCACGCGTTCAAGTCGCACATCCTGACCAAGAAGTCGCCGAGTCGTAAGGCACAACTCGGCCACGAGGTCGAGGTGTCAAAGGCGAACGCAAAGACCGTCAGCCGCATGATCCCGTACCTATAGGCTTCCCGGCTTCGGCCGGCAGCCATCATCACGAGCGAGGCGCGGTAATC
Organism: Thermoanaerobaculia bacterium; assembly: GCA_038244715.1. Taxonomy (GTDB): domain Bacteria; phylum Acidobacteriota; class Thermoanaerobaculia; order Gp7-AA8; family Gp7-AA8; genus JADGNZ01. Next base: position 67,547 of record JBBRTE010000007.1, on the reverse strand, counting down.
ACCACTCCTGACCCGCCCGCTCAGAAACGAAGTCAAACGAGGAGACAAGATGCCCAGAGTCAAACGTGGACCCAAGAGAAAGAACCGCCGCAGCAAGATCCTGAAGCTCGCCAAGGGCTACTGGGGAATGAAATCGCGCGGTCACCGGATCGCGAAGCAGCAGGTCGAGAAGGGCCTGAATTCCGCATTTGCTGGCCGTAAAGATCGCAAAGGCGACTTCCGCAGCCTCTGGATCGCCCGCATCAACGCCGCCGCCCGCCTGAATGGAATCTCCTACTCGCAGCTCATCGCCGGCCTCAAGGCCTCCGGTTCGCTCGTCGATCGGAAGATCCTGGCCGACATCGCCGTCCGCGATGCCGCCGCGTTTACGGCGTTCGTCGACAGTGCCAAGGGAGCGCTGAACAAGCAGCAGCTCCGCACGGCGCTCGACAAAGAGACGGCTGCCAAGCATCCCGCGCCGAAGCATTCCGCCGCGACCGCCTAGTCCCAATCCATCGATCTCACCAGACGCGGGCCTCGTGCCCGCGTTTTTGTTTTGTACAATCGCCCGCCCGACCATGCTCGACGACATCAAACGCATCAGCTCCGAATTCGACGCCGCCCTCCGCGAAGCCCGCACCGCCGCGGGACTCGACGATCTCCGCGTCCGCTTCTTCGGCCGCAAAGGGGGAGCGATCCCCGCACTCTTCTCCCGGCTCAAGGAAGTCGCTAAAGAGCAGAAGAAGGACGCCGGCGATGCGCTCAACAAACTGCGTGACCGGCTCGAGTCGGAGCTGAAGGAAACACACCATCGCATCGCGGCGGAAGAGTCGAAGCGGAAGGAAGCGCACGACGTCATCGACATCACCCTCCCCGCCCGCACGCCTAACCTCGGCCATCTGCATCCGGTCACGATCGTCCGCCGCGAGATGGAGACGATCTTCAGCGAGATGGGCTACTCGCTCGATCCGGGCCCGGAAGTGGAGACCGACTGGTACAACTTCGAGGCGCTCAACTTCACGCCCGACCATCCCGCCCGCGACACGCAGGACACGTTTTTTCTGGATGCGTTTCTGAACGCTGAGCCCTATCTGTTGCGGACGCACACATCCAACGTGCAGATCCGCTCGATGGAGAACCACAAACCACCGGTCAAGGTTCTGTCGTGTGGTCGCGTCTATCGCCGTGACGAGATCACGATGCGCCGCTCACCCATGTTTCATCAGGCCGAGGGGTTCCTGGTCGACAAGGGCATCCACATCGGCCATCTGCGCGCCACCCTTGAGCACTTCATCAAGCGCCTTTTCGGCCCGGAGTCGAAGATGCGCATGCGGCCGAGCTTCTTTCCCTTCACCGAGCCATCGGCGGAGGTGGATATGTCATGCGTCTTCTGCAAAGGCAAAGGATGCGGCACCTGTTCCCAGACCGGCTGGATGGAGATCCTCGGCTGCGGCATGATCCACCCGCAGGTCCTGCGCAACGTCGGCATCGACCCGGAAGAATGGAGCGGCTTCGCATTCGGACTGGGCCTCGACCGCTGCGCGATGATCAAGTTCGACATCCCGAACATCCGCACGCTATTCGAGAATGACCTGCGAGTGCTCCAGCAGTTCTGAACGGGCGACCGGTTGACGCCGTCCTCAGTCTCCTGACGCTAATCCTCCGGTGATCACCTTCTTCGCGCCGGAGCCGGGGCTCCAGCGGATGATGTGGTTTTCCGCGTCGGTGAAAAGCACGTCCCGCAGCGGTTCCATCGCCGGGCGGGGATCGCTCATGCCGGCGGAGGCGCGAACCCATTCGCGGATTGGCTCGCGCCGTTCGACGAGACCTCGGTTCAACGCGACAGCCAGAAGCTCATCGCCGCGGTCCCTCTTCACCGCCAGCACGACACGATCGCCGTCGTCGCCGACGAACGTCGTCCAATTGCTCGGACCAAGGGGAATCTCCTTCTCCACCGCACCCTCACTGGACAGGATATCGAGCCGAGGGGACGCATGCGGACCGACAACGAGTGCGATACGGCCATCGCGCAGAAACCGCATCGCGCCGGCTGGGCTCCCGATCGACAACTGCCTGATGACCATCCCGGTGCGGGCATCGTTCAGCGTCAGATTGTCCGTACGCGCGGGTCGTACGAGCATGTGTGCTGCGGTCGGATCCAGGAATATCTGGATAAATGTGGCAGAGGCGATGGCACCCGTCTGCTGCAGCCGGTGCGTCCGGACATCGAGCTCCAGGATCTGCAGGCCGTCATCCATCTGGTTGTACACGCGCACCACATCGGGAGTGAGGAAGAACGCGCGGCCGAACCTCGTACCTGGAATTCGCGCAGAAACGAGAGAGCGCTTCGTGGCGATTTCGTAGACGGACAGCACTCGGGGACTGGTGAACGTCGCGATCCTTCCGCCATCGTCGGACGGAAAGAATTCGCCGGCGGTCAGAGAAAGACCGGTGTCGACCGGATCCCTTGCACCGGCGCGGTAGATCTGGAGCTGGGCAACATTGCCTTCGATGCGCGGGACGACCACGCTGCGTCCATCTCTTGCGTAGATGGCCGTCCAGACCGCTCGCGAGTCAAGGCGGGTGGTGTCACCCGTCTCCGTGTTGATCAGGAACGCTGTCCGGTAGTCGGCGCGGGCCTTCGCGGTGCCCCCGACAATGGCCAACGGGCCGCTCGGCGAGTGTGTGGCAGACAGCTGGCCGTTCAAATCCGACAATCTCGCGGATACCACCCAGGCCACGTACGCGGTCGCGAGCACCAGCACGACAGCCATGGACCCCCAGAGGAACTGAGAAAGCGCCAGATGGTTCCGGCGCCGGTCAGTCCGGCCCCGCTCGAGCTGCCAGGCGCCGCCGGCGATGATCGCTGCAGCCAGCGCAATCGCCAGGCTGATCGAAAGCCACTTGACGAGAAGCATCGCCTGGCCGCCAGCGAGAGAGACGATCAGGTAACGGATCGCGACACCGCAGAGAACCGCGGCAGCGAAGTCGAACGCAACCAGCTGGGATCGCGATCGCGAGAAGGTACCGATCACGTGTGCGATGAGAAACAACGCCACCGCCAGCGTCAGCACCACGCCGGTCAGTTGCGAGAATGTGACGCCGAGTACGGGCGACCACGGGCCCGCCACGAGGCGGGCCGGACCCGCGATGACCCCGAAACATCCGACCAGCAGAATGATCCCGGCGATCAGCTTGCCGAACCAGATCGACACCGACCCGACCGGCCGCGAGAAGTAGAACGACATGCGGCCGTCCGACAGGTCGCGACCCACGAAACTGGCTCCGGTGATCACGCTCAGGCCCAGGGTGAAACCGGTGGCGAGGAGGACGGCCAGCATCACGATGCCCTCACGCGGCGTCCTTCCATGGCTCATGGGAATGACGCCGACGAGGAACGGGAGGAGCGCAAAGGCAACGGCGGAGTACGCCACGAAACGCTTTTCCTCGAATTCTCTTGCAGCGATGACAAGCGCGTTCTTCATGCGTTCCCCTCCCTCTTCCCGCTGGCGATGGCGATGAAAATGTCTTCGAGCGACATGGCGGAGACTTCGGCCGGTCCGATGGTTCCCGTCGTACGCATGCGATCGAACGCCAGGTCATCGTAGTTGCTGACGATGGCCTCGGAGCCTCCGCCCCAGCTGCGCACCAGCGTAGGCCGCAGAACGGCGGTGTCGAGCGCCAGCGGCTGCGCGGCAAAGCGGATGCGCCGGAACCGCGACTTCAACGCCTCCACGTCTTCATCGAGCACGAGCCGCCCGTCCTCCATCATCCCCACCCGGTCCGCGAACGTCTCCACTCCCACCAGATCGTGTGTCGTGATGAAGATCGTGGTGCCGCGGTCGGCCAGATCGCCGATCACTTCCTCGAACAGCGACTTGCGCGCGACGACGTCGAGACCCAGGGTGGGATCGTCGAGCACGAGCAGCTCCGGAGCTGTGGCGAGAGCGAGGGCCAGGGAGACCTGTTTCTTCTGCCCCTTCGACAGCGTGCCGAACCGGCTGGTCATCGGCACACCAAAGGCCCGCAGCCGCGCCTCCACACCGTCCTGATCCCACTTGTCATAGAGACGGGAACAGAACCGCGCAATCGCGGCGACACTCATCTCAGGCGGTGCGTCGGCATCCTCCGTGACCACGCCGATGCGCTGCATCAACGGTGTACGCCGGGCCCAGGCGTCTTCGTCGAACAGCGTCACGCGCCCTCGCTGCGGCTTTTGTTGGCCGAGAAGGCAACGCACGAGCGATGACTTACCAGCGCCGTTGCGACCCACGAGTGCGTAAACACGTCCCCGTTCGACGCTCAGCGCGGCACGGTCTACGGCCAGTTTCCGTCCGTACTGCACGGTCAGGTCAGAAATCCGGATGGCGTTGTCTGTCATGCGTGTCTCCTGTGTTCGCGCGCGACGCGCTCGAATGCCGACTGCAGCTCCTCGACCGCATCCTGCACCTCGGCACCGACCGCGATGGCGGTCGAGGCGTAACGCGTCGCGGCATCGCGGAGCGCTTCATTACGCTCCGCACGTTTCGGGACTGATGGTTCGTCGGCCACGTAGGTTCCCTCTCCCCGCTTCACCGAGAGCACGCCCCCCTCGGCGAGCCGCTGGTAGGCGCGCGCGACGGTGTTGGGATTCACGCGGAGGTCCCTGGCAAGATCGCGGACCGAGGGCACCGATGCACCGGGTTGCAGCGCGCCGAGCGCAATGAGGCGCCGAACGCCTTCCTCGATCTGCCGCCAGATCGGTGCCGGATCGGTGGGATTGATTGCGAACATGCCTATTTCATCGCCCAGTGGCGAGCGTGCGAGGCGTCGGCGGCAAGAAGAGATGTGACCATCGAAATGAAGAGCGCAGACATCAGTTTTTTCAACGCGTCCTCCGTAGCTGTGTATTAGGTATCTAATACAGTAGGTCGCCGGTATCTTGTTGTCAAGCCCGCTTGAGAAGCCCGCCCTTCCACAGACAGCGAGCGCTGGCATGCGGTTTGAGTTAGATTTAGGGGTATGACTAAGAACTCGAAAGCCGTCGTCGCAGTCGCGGCGGTCGTGGCCGTCGCCGGAATCACTTCCATCGTGGTACGGCACCGTAACGATGTGTCGGTGGCGGGAAACACCCGCGCTCAGGTCATGACGCAGCAGGTTTCCGACGCGGCGATCGCGCAGGCGGTCCGCGGGGCCAATCTCCCAATCCAGGGGTTCAGCGCCACGAACGTCGGCGGAATCGTCGTCCTGAAAGGCACTGCAGACACCGCCTCGGCGATGCAGGCTGGGACCATCGCCAAGGAGTTCGGCGCGACACGCGTTGCCAATCTGATCGTGACCAAGCCTGCTCTCGATGACGAAGGAATCCGTCGCGTTGCCGAGCGTCAGCTGGCCTCCACCCGCGCCCTCGACGGTTGCACTCTTCGCGTCACCTGCAAGAAGGGCGTTCTGCGCGTGGAAGGAACCGCCTACAGCGACCTGCAGGCCGACCTCGCCCGCAACGTTCTTCGTAACGTCGGCGCACAGGAAGTCCAGGTCTCACTCACGAAAATCTGATCCGGGCACGGCAACCCCAGCGAGCCGAAACTCGTAACGCAAACGAAAAACGAGCGGCGGTGTGAACCGCCGCTCGTTCTGTTTGGAGAGTCCAGCCCCGTTCCCGCATCGGCCTAACCGGCCGGTACGACCTCGAGCTCCGGCTCTTTCACAGCTTCCGTCCGGCGCAAGCGCAGCCGCTCCTGCAGATCGTCGAAGAGCGAGTACGCCACGGGCGTCGCCAGCAGGGTCAGCAGCAACGCCAGGCTCTGCCCTCCGATGATCACCGAGCCGATCGCACGATTCGTCGCTGCACCGGTCCCGCTCGACGCGACCAGCGGCAGCATGCCGGCAACGAACGCCAGCGTCGTCATCAGAATCGGCCGGAGACGGTCGCGGTTCGCTTCACGGATCGCCTGCGCGCGGGGCAGGCCGTGGGCGCGCAGTCCGTTCGTATGATCGACCTGCAGGATGCCATTCTTCTTCACGATCCCGAACAACACGAGGATCCCCAGCATCGAGAAGATGTTGAGGGACTGGTTCAGTACCAGGATCGAGAAGAGGGCGAAGGGGATGGTCAGTGGCAATGCCAGCAGGATCGTCACGGGGTGGATCCAGCTCTCGAACTGCGCCGCGAGGATGAGGTACATGAAGATGATCGAGAGCAGGAAGGCGAACATGAAGTTCGTGAAGGCGCGTCCCTGTTCGCGGGAGCGGCCGGTGAATCCCGACGAGTACTCCGCCGGCATCTTCAGCTTCTGCGTCTCCGCAACCAGCTTGTCCATGACCGTCTGGGCCGAGTAGCCGGGAACCATGTTCGCGGTGAGCATGACCTGCCGCTGCCGCTGAATACGATTCACGGACGACGGCCCCGCGCCCGGCGCCAGCGTGACGACGTCGCGGAGCTGCACGGTGCGCAGACCCGACGGCACCTGCGCCTGCGTGATGCCCTGGGGATCCTTCCGATACTCGTGCTCGGCGCGAACGTGAACCTCGTACTGTTCGCCACCTTCGTAATAGTCGGTGACCTTCAGACCACCCACCAGCACGTTGAGCGTCGATGCGATGTCCTGGACGCGCACACCCATGTCGGCGGCTTTGTCGCGATCGATCCGCACGCCCAGCTCCGGCTTGCCAGTGATGAGATTCGTATCGGGATCGATGACACCCATCCCCTTCATACCGCGAAGATCCGCCAGCAGCGTATCGGAGTATTTCGAGAGTTGATTGAGGTCCGGGCCGCCGATCCAGTACATGATCTCGGCGTTCACGCCGCCGCCGAACGCGTTGACCGGCCCGACCGACGTGCGCAGATTCAGGCGCTGATATTGCGGCAGGAGGCTATTGCGCACGTCCGCCATGACGGCGAACTGATCGCGCTTCCGCTTATCGACCGGCACGAGCTTGACGTAGACGGTGCCGAGGTTCTGGGTGATCTGCGGGTCATCTCCGATGGTGACGACCGTCGTCTCCACTTCCGGCAACTTCCGCACTCTGGCAGCGATCGACTCCATGATCGTCTGCGTCGTCTGCAGGCTCGCGCCCTCGGCTGCACGTGCCTGGACCTGAAATTGCGATTCGTCATCCTGCGGCAAGAAGTTCTTGTTCACTGCCATTCCCAGCGGCACGGTCGAGACGAGTGTCACGACCATCGCCAGCACAATCACCCAGCGATGGGCCATGGACCAGTCGAGCATTGCCAGATACGCGCCTTCGATCGATGCGTAAGCGCCATGTTCACGCGTCGACGTTCCGTGCGTCAGGTCCTCGCGACGCAGCCAGCGAGCCGACATCATCGGGGTGAGTGTGAACGAAACAAGCAACGAGACGGCGATGGCGATGGCCATCGTCACGCCGAACGAGTGCATGAAGCGGCCGACGATCCCTGCCATGAACGCGACCGGCAGGAAGACGGCGATGAGCGAGAGTGACGTGGCCAGAACGGCCATACCCACTTCCTTCGTTCCTTCGACCGCCGCCTCGGCTGGAGGCATTTTCTTCTCTTCCATGAATCGGAAGATGTTCTCGAGCACGACCACCGCGTCGTCGATCACGATGCCGACCGCCAGCGTCAGCGCGAGCAGCGTGATGACGTTGAGCGTGAAGTTCTCATAGCGCATCGCGGCAAACGTCGCGATGATCGAGCTGGGAATCGCCACGGCGGCGATGATCGTCGGACGCGAGCGCCGGAAGAAGTACACCAACATGCTGAACGCGACGAGTGCGCCACCCATGCGGACCGGATTGAGCGCCACCGCCGCAACCGGCACGAACGCCGCGATGACGAACGCAACGATTGCCGCACCGATGCGGAACAGGAACGAGAGTTGTTTCCTCGAGATCCACCAACTGGCAAGGCCATACAAGACGATGAACGCCAGGATGGATACGTGGAGGACCGGCGCGCGGGCCGCGACGTCGTGCACCCTGAACAGCAGCGTGTACGTTGCCAGCGTCGCAATCAGCATGATCAACGCCTCGCGCAACTTCGGCGACGAGAGGAAGAACCAGACGATCAGTGCAGCAAACAGCGACCCCAGGATGAGATGCTCCTTCACGGCGTCGACGGCGGCGACGATGAAGTCGGACTGATCGCGCACGACCTGCATCGACCAGCCCTTCGGAAGATCGGCACGGACTACACCAAGCTGCTCTTTCAGCCGCTCGATGACTTCCACCGTGTTCGTTCCGGACTGTTTGCGGATATTCATGACGACTGCGGGTTTGCCGTCGACCGTGGCGATCGACTCCGGCTCGGCCACGCTGTCTTCGATGTGCGCAACATCGCCGACCTTCACGGTGTAGCCGTTCGACGTCGATAGCGGGATGTTCGCGAAGTCCGCTGGCGACTGCACGCGGCCGTACGTACGAAGTGTGAGATCGCGCAGTCCCTGCTCCACCTTCCCGCCGGGAATCTGGACGTTCTGCGCCTGCAATGCAGCGACGAGCTGCGCCGTCGTCAGACCGACCGCCGAAAGCTTCGCGGTATCGACGACGACGTTGATCTGGCGCGGCCGGCCGCCGATGATCAGGACCTGACCGACGCCGCTGATCGACTCCAGACGGCGGCGAAGTTTCTTGTCGGCGAACTCGGTGATGTCGCGGATCGGCGCCGGCCCGGAGAGGGCAATGCCGAGAACCGGAACAGCGTCCGGATCGATCTTCTGAATGATGGGAGGATCAGCGTCCTTGGGCAGATCGCGCAGGATCGTGTTGACCTTATCGCGAACTTCCTGCGCCGCAACGTCGATGTCCTTCTCCAGCACGAAGCTGACGATGACCTGCGACGTCCCCTCGGAGGAGATCGACTGCAACTGATCGATGCCGCTGATCGTGTTGACTGCCTCTTCGACCTTGTCGGTGATGTCGGTCTCGATCTCTTCCGGCGCGGCTCCAACGAGCCGCGTGGTGATCGTGATCGTCGGGATATCGACCTTCGGGAACCGATCGACGCCAAGCTGTTGATACGCGAACCAGCCGACGACGACGAGCGAGAGAACGAGGACCGTCGCGAAAATCGGACGGCGTACGCAGAGTGCGGCGAGTTTATGCATGGTTCGTTTCCTCGGATGCTGCGTTGCTGCCGGTTACTGCCCCATTTCCACGCGGGCGAACATGCCCGGACGCAGTTTTCCGTCGCGATTCGGGAACTCGGTCTCGACCGTGAAGGAACGCGTCACCGGATCGACGACGCCTCCGACCACGGCGACTTTCCCCTGGAAGACATCGCTGGCGTAAGCATCGACAGTGGCCTTGACGTTCTGACCATTCCGAACGCGCGCGAGGTCTTTCTCCGGCACGCGGAACCGCAGCTTGAGCGGAGAGGTCTGCACGACGACGAGTGCCACCGTGGCTTCGCCGAGGCGCTGGCCGACGTCGGTCTTCTTCTCGGCGATGACACCATCGATCGGCGAGCGCAAGGTCGAGTCAGCCATCTGCTGACGAAAGATCGCCGCCTGTGCCTGCGCCGATTGGCGTGACGCGCGGGCCTGGTCGAACATCGCCTGCGAACGATCGTAGGTCGCCTGCGGGATCGACTCTTTGGCGATCAGCTCTTTCTTGCGATTGAGATCACGCTGCGCGTCCTGCTCGGCTGAGTTCGCGCGGGCAATATCGGCCTGCGCTTTCTCGAGGTTCAGGCGCGGGTAGTCAGTCTCGAGCTCGAGCAGCGCCTGACCGCGACGGACACGCGATCCCTCGTCGACATACATCCGGGCGACGCGCCCCGGAAACTTGACGGCCAATTCGGAACGAACAGGAGAAACGAACTCGCCGGTGGCGACGATGGTGCCACCCGACTCCGTAGCAAGACCCGCGGAAGCCGGGGTACCGGCAGCAGCCTGTGGGGCGCCGGCAGCCTCGCCAGCGGTCGCACCCGCCGATGTCGACGCCGAAGCAACGCCCTGCACATCATTCGGAAGCGCGGGCGCGGCCTGGGTCGTGGTCGAAGACGCCGCGGCGTCCTTTTTTGCGCAGCCGGACGGCAGCAGCGCCAGGGTCAGAATCGATAGATTGATCAGGACTGAACGCTTCATCTCTGTGTCGCTCCCACTCCAACGGCATCTTTGATCGCGCCGGCGGCATACCAGACGCGCAGTTGTGCAAGATTGTGATTCAAGGTTTCTGATGCGACCGCGCGCCGCGCTTCCGCCAGCGACACTTCCGAGGATGCGAGGTCGAGCGAGGTCGACTCCTGCGCCCGATACAGCTCGAACACCTGCGCGTACTCCGCCTCCGCCGCCGTCAGCTGCTCCTTCGCGAGCTGCAACGTCGTATCGGCGGCGTTCAGGTCGCTGATCGCCTTGTGGACATCCTCGCGCGCGGCGATCTTCGCGTCTTCGAGGAGCAGGCGGGCCTGATGCTCGCGCTCCTTGGCGGTGGCGATGCGTGACTCGACCTGACCGGACTGCCAGATCGGCACGTTGAACCGGAACGCGCCATACCCGTAACGGCTGGCCGGGAACGCAGCCTTCTGATCGATGAACCCGGCGTCGAACGTCACGACCGGGAAGTACGCGCCGCGCTGTTTCTTCACTTCCAGCTCGGCGATGTGAATGTTGTTTTCGGCGATGGCGATGTCCGGCCGCGCTGCCTGCGCCTTCGATACGAGCACGGTCTCCTCCGGAAGCGGCTCCATGACGCGCTCCGGCGGTGTGACGGCGATGTCGCCCGTGAGGTCGAGATCGGCACGCAGCGCACTCTCGGCGGCTTCGCGCTGCTGCTGAGCGGCGGCGAGGAGACGTTGCGCCGCCTTGATCGCGGTTTCCGCGCGCAGCACGTCCACCTTCGTCACTTCGCCGGCCTGGAAAAAGGCATCCGACTGCGTGCGCCGTTTCTGGGCGAGCTCGATGTTCTTCTTCTCGATGGTGATGTTCGCATCGGCATTTGCGACGCTGAGGTAGTTGGAGGCGACGCGAAGGAGGATGGCGTCTTCGGTTCCGCGGACGCCCTGACGCGCGTTCACGATGCCGATCTTCGCCTGGTCATACGCCCGCTTCTCACGCAGGCCGGCATAGATCGGCTGCGAGAGGACGACGCGATAGTTCCAGTCGTTCGCGGGAAGGATGGTGCGCGCATCAGCGCCGCTGCCGAATGAGACTTCCTTGGTGTTGTGAATCGTCGAGCCGTTCAGCGCGACCTGAGGAAGAATCGACGAGAGCAGCAGCTTCCGGTTCTGCTCCGCGACATCGACATCGATCCGAGAACGCTCGACCGTGTTGTTGACCTGCAGTGCGCGATTGAGCGCGTCCTGCAGGGACAGCGTGGTCTGTGCACCCGCGGTTGCGGCCGAAGTGAGCAGGGTGAAAATCAGGACAGCACGTTTCAATGTGAGCTCCGTTTCGATTTCGGTGTGGCGATGCCACTGAGCAGCGTGGAGACGACCATTTCGATGTCTTCGCTCTCCGGCGGCGGCGCGTCTTCGCTGAGGCGTTCCAGGACGAGGGCGATGCTGCCTTCAATGACAAAAAGCGCCAGACGCTGCGGATCGAACACCCGGACTTCGCCGGCGTCCATCGCCTGCTTGAGGACGACCGCGAGCCGATCGACGCGCGCCCGGAACTGCGGCTGGCACGTCCGCTTCTGGCGGCGCTGCTGCGTGGCGCTGCCTTCCGGCATGCGCAGGGAGTGATAGAGGCGGAAGAACTCGCGGTTCTCGTTGAAGAACGTGAACTGCGCCGTCATGAGTCCGCGCAACCGCTCTTCGAACGTTCCCTCGCGGTCGAGCGCGGCATCAAGGCGCTTGTGCAGCTCGCCGATCGCAGTCTCGAACGTCTTTTCGACCAGCTCCTCGCGATCGCGGAAATAGAGGTAGATGGTCCCCTTAGCAACGCCCGCCTCCGCCGCGATCTCCTGCATCGTGGCCGCGGCCATCCCCTTGCGGGAGATGACGCGGATGGCCGCTTCCTGAATGGACTGGACGCGGAACTCCTGAACGACATCTTCCTTGGATTTAGCCATAGGTCACCGCGCTGAACGTCCGGTCAGTGTATCGGAATTCCGGGTCACTCGACTCATGCGGGGGTCACGATCCTGCAAACCCGTGCGGGACGGCGAGGCCAAGGTTGGGCGTACGATTGCCCGCGCATGACCGACGTCTCCTCGATGACAGCGGACGAGCTTCTTCAGGTCCCGAACGACGGGATGAGATAAGGGCTCGTTGAGGGAGAGTTGCGGAAGATGTCCCCTTCGGGCGCTCGCAGCGGGCGCGTCGCGGCGGAAATCGTCGGAAGTCTCATCGCGCACAGGAAGCGCCAACGGACGGGCGCGGTCTATTCATCCGAGACCGGATTCCGCATCTCGCGGCAACCCGAAACCGTACGCGCCCCTGACGCGACTGCGCTCGCACAAGGGGTTGGCCCGCTCCAGAAGCGGGCCAACCTCATGAACTGTCACCAAGACAATCTCACTGGCGATACGGCTGGACCAGAGTGACTTCGGACGTAACGTTGTTCGTGATGGACGCGAGCGCCCAGATGCGAAGATTCGATGTGCGCGGCCTGATACGTAGTCTGACGGGCGTTAGGTCTGGCGTCGTATCAAGCGCGATTTGCGCGTAGCCCGGGAGGAGACCCGGAACAGCCGGTGGCGCGAGCGTCACCACCGTTGTACTGAGCAGGTTCCCCTTCATATCGAGTTGCTCGAGCGTTACGTCGCCGCCCGCATCGAGGCCATATACCCGGAGCGTGATGCGGAAGCCGGGGTCGCGAGGGATGGCGTTCAGGTCGATCTCATCGGCGCGGAAGTCCGTTTCACGGACGAGGGGAAGCTCTATGCCGGCCGATGACGCGTTGCGGCTGAGGTCGCGCAAGCGTGCCTCGAGGTGCACTGCTGGATCCACGGGCAGCCAGCGTCCCGTTGGACGGTAAGAATCCCCGCGCGTTTGCGTGCTCTGTGGCGGGACGGTGTATGTAAAGTTACATTCGGCCGACTGCGTGCATGGGGCGATTTGATAGAGCACGGGCTGGTCGGATGTATTCGTCACCCACAGGTCGGTGTCCCAGACTGACCCGCCCGCACCGTTGAGATTGAATACGAGAACAGGGACGAAGATGCGTTCCGGCTGCTCGGCGGCGCGCGCGTCTGACGCACACGCTGCCGACACGGCCAAAGATGCAATTACCAGGAAAAGGCGTGTTGTTTGTCTCATTGTTTCTCTCGCTCGTAAGAATGCTGAATGGTGTTGCGCGGTTATGGGCACGTCATTGCGGAGTAGAGCATGCCGGCGGCGGATGTGTTGCTCGTGGCATTGAAATGAATCGGTTCGCCGTTAAGGATACCGTCCTCACCATAGGCGCCTTGGCATTGGCCTGGGTAACTCAGTTTTTGGTCATAATGCCCGCTGGTGTACCCCAGGCACATCCAGGATTCCGGCGTCTCAACATGGTTGATCAGCGTACTCGTGGCACTTCGCGCCACTCCGTGCGGATCTGCAAGCCGTACGTATTCGCGAGGCTTCTCACGATTCCGTCGTACGCCGCGGCCGGGATGTTGTTGTCCAGCAGGACCATGTATTGCTCGGTGATACTGCGAGCATGATGCCGCACCGCCGGCGTTGTTGCGAAGATGGGAAGCGCAAGTAAACCAAGAAGCAGAAGAAATGGAAGTTGTTTCACGAATGAGGCTCCCTTAAAATGACATCCACATGCCATCATTCCGGCATGAACGGGATGGAGCGTATTCTGTTATTTGGAGACTACGTGCGCGTGCAGGCCCTTGCTGGGTGACGGCGGCCGCACAAGGTTGTGACACCCTCCGTCAACTTCGATCAATCAACTAGGTTGTTGCTCGCCCCTCAACACAACCACCAGTAGCCCCGCTGAGACCATCAACGCGCCGCCGAAGAGGGCGAGCTGCCGCGCGTTGTGGAAGATCGCGGCACCCGTCGCGAACATGATCGAGTAAACCATGACTACCCCCGCGACCCAGGCCAGCGCGTTCCGCGACAGCTCGCCGCGGATCGGATCGATTCCGCTCTCGCGCGCCACCACGCCCCAACCAGGTCCGGCCGGTCGCACCTTGCGGTAGAACGCATCGAGTGTGACCCGCGGCTCGGGCTTCGTCAGCATCGTCACCACGAGCCACACCACGGTCGTCGACAACGTCGTGATGATGAGACCGAGGGCGAAGCCGCGCGGGGAGTCATCAAGAAATCCGCGCAAAGTGAGTGACACCACCAGCGCCGACGCCATCGCGCTCACCTCCGACCACGCATTCACGCGCCACCAGTACCAGCGCAGGATGTAGACGAGACCCGTTCCGGCGCCGAGCATCAGCAGGAACTGCCAGGCGTGGCTGATCTGGTCCATGAACTGCGTGGCGATGAGCGATAGAACGAGCGTGAGCGCAGTCGCCAGCCGCGCCGCGAGGACGTAGTGCTTCTCGCTCGCATCGCGCTTGATGAACCGCCGATAGAGATCGTTCACCAGATAGCTCGAGCCCCAGTTCATCTGCGTGGCCTGCGTCGAGCTGAACGCCGCGACGAAAGACGCCAGCATCAGACCCTTCAGTCCAGCAGGCAGCAGGTCGACCATCGCTCGCACGTAGTTGATCCCGGGATCTCCTTCCTTCACTGCGCCGCCGTACATCACGAGCGTGCAGAGCGCGGTGATCACCCAGGGCCAGCTCCGTAGTGCGTAGTGTGCGATGTTGAAAAAGAGCGCCGCCGATCGTGCCTGCTTCTCGTCCTTGCAGGCCAGCATGTTCTGCACGACGTAGCCGCCACCGCCCGGCTCCGAGCCGGGATACCACGATGCCCACCAGTTGAGACCGAGCAGCGCCGCCAGCGTGATCGTCGGTACGACCCAGACGCCGTCGCCCGTCGGCCAGAACGCCATGGCGGCGGCCGATGTCCCGAATGTCGTTCCAGGCGGCGAACCGGCCGGATGCGCCATCCCCAGTTTGGCCTTCAACACTTCGACGCCGCCGACAGCACTCAACGCCACAATCGCGAGCGTGATCGCGCCGCCCATCTCGAACAGGTATTGCACGCCGTGCGTGGTCGCCACGCCCCAGTAACCGGAGTAGACGGTGTACGCGAACACGATGAGCAGGCAGCCGAACAACGCGCTCCGGTTCGAGAGGCCGAGCGTTCCCGCGAGGACCTTGGCCATCCCGAGGTTCACCCAGCCCATGACGATGATGTTGGCGAGGAGGCCGAGGTAGAGGGCGCGAAAGCCGCGGAGGAAGGCGGCGGGGCGGCCGGAGTAGCGCAACTCGGTCAGCTCAACGTCGGTGACCACTTCCGCGCGGCGCCAGAGTCTCGCGAAAAAGAACACGGTCAGCATGCCGGAGCCGAGCATCGACCACCAGAGCCAGTTGCCGGCCACGCCGTTCTTGACCACCATCTCGGTGACGGCCAGCGGCGTGTCGGCGGAGAACGTCGTGGCCACCATCGCCGTCCCGGCCAGCCACCACGGCATCGATCGTTTCGACAGGAAGTAGTCGAGCATCGAGCGCTTCGCTTTGCGCCCGAAATACAGTCCCATCCCGACGATCAGCGCGAAGTAGGCCGCGACGATCGCGTAATCGAGCGGCCCCAACGCGAAGATTTTCATGGCCGGTTGATGCCCGTCCCGCGTGCCGCCAGGCCCGGAATCGTGACCGGCAGCCTGCCCGACACCGGCGCCTCGCCGAAGAGTCCATGCACCGCGGCAACCTGCGTCACCGGCTGGATGCCATAGCCGCAAACATACGTACCGACCGCGGGGATCTCGCGCAGGAGGTAGGGCGTCCCGAACGAGACAGCGATCGTGGGGACGTGCGGCGCCAGATCGGCGAGCAGTTTCCTGGCGACGGCCGGCACCGCGATCGAACCCGCACCCGATCGCGCCCGGATCGCCATCGCGAACACCACGACCTCAGCGCTCTTCCCCGCAGCGGCCATCGATGCCGCGGCGTCTTCGGACGTGCGCGAGTCGATGAGGAATGTCTGCGGCGGTGCGGCCAGCCGGCGCCGCATCTCGCCCTCGAAGTCGGGCAGCGGAGAAACCGTTTCCGGAAAATCGCTCACCGTGATCATGACGACGCGTGATGCTTTACGCAGGGGCAACGAGCCGTTCTGCTCGCGCACGAGCGTGATCGCACGACGGGCGATGCTGGCCGCGAGCTCGCGATGCTCTTTCGTATCGAGGCCCTGAAAAATCTCGTCCGGCGTTCCGACCGCGGAGCCGGCAAACGCCTTTGCCTCGAGGATGCGCCGCACGGACTCGTCGACGCGTGCTTCCGTGATCCGTCCGCTCGCGACCGCGGCTTTGACTGCGGCGATGGCCGCATCGGGATTCGGCGACATCAGGACCTGATCCTGTCCTGCTTCGATCGCGCGCACCGCCGCTTCACCCGCGTCGAAGTGCTCGGTGATGCCGCCCATGTCCATGGCGTCGCTGATCACGAGGCCGTCGTAGTGCAGGTCGTGACGCAACACGCCGTCGACGATCTTCTTCGATGTCGTCGCCGGCATCGTCCCATTCTGCGGGACTTCGTCGACCGTTGTGCCGTACGGGTTCTCCCCCGCCGCGGGACGGCGTACCGGCACGAGCTCGCTGTCGAGTGACGGCACGGCCAGGTGGCCGATCATGATCGAACGAACACCCGCATCGATCGCCGCGCGGAACGGGACCAGTTCCACCTGATCGAGCTGCGGACGGTCGACATTGAGGATCGGCATCGCGCGATGCGAGTCGACGTGTGTATTGCCATGTCCGGGAAAGTGCTTTGCCGTCGCCAGCACATGTTCCGACTGCACGCCGCGAACGAATGCCCCGACGTAGCGGCTGACCTCGTGCGGATCCTCGCCGAAGCTGCGCGTGTTGATGACCGGATTGTCCGCGTCGACATTCACGTCTGCGATCGGCGCGAGGATGTGATTGACCCCGACCAGTTTCGCTTCCCGCGCCACCACCCGCCCCTCCGCCTCGGCCAGCGACGGATCACCGGTCGCGGCGATCGCCATCGCCGACGGCCAGAAGGTCGTGTCGAGGAAGCGCATGCCCATCCCCGATTCGAGGTCGGCGCTCACCAGCAGCGGAACGCGCGACGCCTTCTGCAGACGCGCATTCAGGACCGACGTCTCATACACGTTCGACACGAACCAGATCACGCCGCCGGCATGGTTGTCGCGAACCTGATGCAGCAGTTCCTGGTAATCCCAGGAAGACTCCGCCATGAAGACGCCGTGTCCGGCGACGACGAATAGCTGCCCGATCTTCTCATCGAGAGAAAGAGAGGGAACGGTCGCGAGAGGATGTTGCGGAACCGGCGCACACATCAAGGCGAGAAAGCCTAGCACGGCGGGCAGTACGGTCCCGGAGCGTATCAAGTGGCCGAAGGATAGCGCGCGTTGGGGCTGCCACGACCAGATTGGACGTACGCTATCGGCGTGCTGAAGCCAGCCCACACCTACGCCGCTCTTCTCATCGGGCAGGCCTCTACTTGATCACCGCCCGCACCCCGATCGTCCCCGTCGCGTTGGAATCGTCCTTCGAGGACACGGCGATCCGTTCGTCCAGCGCCCCGGCCTTCGCGCGGGCTCCGTCGACGGTCACGGTCAGCGCCTCTTTCCCCTTGGCCGGTAGTTTGGCCTTCGTGTCGTATTCGTAATAGAGGCAGCGGCACGAGGAGCGGGCCACAGCGATCGTAAGCGGTGTCGAGGTGGTGTTGGTGATCTCGAATTGCCGCACCGCGCGCGTTCCCTTGCGGATGACGCCATAGTCCGCGACCGCTGGGGCGATCCTGATCGATGGGGTGGCCTCCGGAGGAGCCGTGGCACCCGGAGTCGCCGCGGCGTCGGCGTTCGTCGCCGACCCGGGCTGCTCAATGACCTGTGTTCCGGCAGGCTTGTGATCGGAGCTCGCACGCCAGATCAGCCAGCCGATGATGCCGAGAACGGCGAGGACGGCAACGAGCATCAGGAGAAGGCGTGATGAGTTGCCTGCCGGGACATCGTCCGGGATCGCGTCGCGACGGGAAACGCCGTGGTCCGTCACCGGCTCCGAGGAGACCAGAGGCCGGTTACCGGCAGCGGTCGGAATCCGCTGGGTGTCGCCGGGGGCGGTGGCGGTCGCCAGGGGACCGCCACCTTCCATCTCGTCGAGTTTGCGGATCGAGGTGTCGATGCTGGCCACGAGACGCTGATACTCCGCCGCCAGCTGCTCGGTCGGCGCATCCGGCACCATCTGCGTCAGCGTCTCCCGGTGCACCTTGTAGTGCTGCCGCAAGACCTCGATCTCCCGCGCCCGGTCTCCCCGCTTGACATTCACCGTCCCAAAATCGTCAGACATCCATCCACCTCGGTACTCCCATCTTTGCAAAAACCGGGCGGCGTCACAAATGGGTAGTGAAAGTTGGGCATGTTCTTGTACGTTAGTCCCTGGTATGAAGATCTACGTCGCCCAGCTCAACCCGACCGTCGGCGCTCTGGCTGCGAATGCCGCGCAGATCCGCCGAGCCTACGACGAAGGGGTTGCGGCCGGGGCTGACGTCGTGCTCGTGCCCGAGCTGGCGGTGACGGGATATCCGCCGCGCGACCTCCTCGCGCGCGAGTTTTTCGTCAACGCCGCGCTCGACGTGCGCAACGAACTGGCCGCGATGACCGGCGACACCACCCTGATCTTCGGCTGCATCACCCGGAACGCGTCGTGGTGCGGCAAGCCGCTGCACAACACCGCTGTCGCCGCGCGGAACGGAAGGATCATCCTCGAGCAGCACAAGTCGCTCCTGCCGACGTACGACGTGTTCGACGAGCTCCGCTACTTCGAACCGGGACGCAGCGTCGGAGTCGTCGAGATCGGCGGACTCGCCGCCGGCATCGCCATCTGTGAAGACTTCTGGTTCGACGATGAGGTCCTCGGCACGAAGATCTACTGCCGCAATCCCATCGACGAGGTGGCCCGGCAGGGAGCGCAGGTCATCTTCAACATCTCCGCATCGCCGTTCAACAGCGGCAAGCGCCGCGCGCGCTACGACCTCTTCTCCCGCATCGCCACGCGCTACGACGTTCCGCTCGTCTACGTGAATCAGGTCGGCGGTAATGACGAGCTTCTCTTCGACGGCTCCTCGATCGTCATCGACGCGAAGGGGCAGACGATCTTCTGCGCGCCGGCGTTCGAGGAACACAGCGCGCTCGTCCAACTACAGGGTGCACCTTGCCAGTCGGTCATGGAGATCCCGAAGGAAGCAGAGATCGGGAGCGCACTGATCCTCGGGTTGCGCGACTACCTCCGCAAGTGCGGGTTCCGAAATGTCGTGATCGGACTCTCCGGCGGGATCGACTCCGCGGTCACCGCCGCACTCGCTGTCGAGGCACTGGGCGCTGAACAGGTGACCGGAATCGCGATGCCGTCGCAGTTCTCGTCGCCAGGCTCGATCGAGGATGCCAGGAAGCTCGCCGAGAACCTGGGCATCGCCTTCCACATCGTTCCGATCCAGCCGATCTACCAACCGTACGAGGCCGCGTTTCAGGAGATGTTCGGGAACGATACCTTCGACGCCACCAATGAGAACGCCCAGGCGCGGATTCGGGGAAACATCCTGATGGCGTGGTCGAACCGCACGGGAGCGATGGTGCTCTCCACCGGCAATAAATCGGAGCTGGCTGTGGGCTACTGCACGCTCTACGGCGACATGGCTGGAGGCCTGGCTCTCCTCGGGGACGTCTACAAAACGATGGTCTACCGCGTGGCGCGCTGGCTGAATCGGACGCACGCAGTGATCCCGGAACCGTCGATCAAGAAGCCGCCGTCCGCGGAATTGCGGCCGAATCAGACGGACCAGGATTCACTGCCGCCCTACGACATCCTCGACGGCATCCTCAAGCTCTACATCGAGGAGTCGCTCGAGGTCGATGCCATCGTCGCCGCGGGCTTCGATCGCGCCCTCGTGCAGCGCGTGCTCAAGCTCGTCGACACCAACGAGTTCAAGCGAAGCCAGGCCGCGCCGACACTCCGCGTGTCCAACAAGGCGTTCGGCAGCGGGCGGCAAATGCCGATCGCGCAACGGTGGCGGCGCGAATGAGGCAGGCACTGTTCGCGACCAGCCTGGTGCTCCTGCTGGCGTGCAATCGAACGAATATCAATCGCGCACAATGGCTGGCGATGTCTCCAAGTGAGAAAACACTCTACGTGCGTACACTTCTCGGGCATGAGCAGGCAAAGGACGCGAAAGGCGGCAATGCTCGCGTGTTCACGCTCACCGCCGCCGACTACGTCAAGCGCATCGACGACGCGTACAAGCATGGCGAACAGCGCGGCGTCGACACGATCTTCGAAGAGATGGGGAGGCCCCGCTGATGGCCGTCGTGCCGCATCCGCCACTTGCCGACTACTACGAGACGCCGGAGCGACGCGAGCGATTCGTGCGCGAGCTGTTCGACGACACCGCCCCCTGGTACGACTGGTCCGTTGCGTTCCTCAGCTTCGGCTCCGGCGGCCGCTACCGCCGCGACGCCCTGACTCGTGGAGGGCTCAAGCGAGGGGAACACCTGCTCGACATCGCCACCGGCACAGGTGTCGTCGCACGCGCCGCGCGTACGATCACCGGCAACACGGACGACATCATCGGGCTCGATCCGTCGATCGGCATGCTGCTGGCCGGACGCGAGAAGGAACGCTTTCCTCTCGTCGAAGCGGGAAGCGAGCACCTTCCGTTTCGCGATGCATCGTTCGACATGATTTCGGTCGGCTTCGCGATGCGCCACTTCGCCGATCTCGACGGCGTCTTCCGCGATTGCCTCCGCGTGCTCCGGCCCAACGGCCGGATTCTCATCATGGAGATCACCGCACCCACCTCGCGCACCGCACGCCTGTTCCTGGGCGCGTACATGGGAGGGTTCGTCCCGGCGATGGCCACACTCATCACACGCAAGCGCAAGGTCGGAAGGATGCTCGCCTACTACTGGGCGACGACGCGCGATTGCGTGCGTCCCGAAGTGATCCTCGACGCGTTGCAGGGAGCCGGATTCAACGACGTGAAGCGCAATGTGGAACTGGGGATGTTCAGCGAGTACGTCGGAAGAAAGACGTAGGTAGGCGCTACGTTGCCCGCGCGGCGGCCGCCTCGTCCTGCTTCGCCTTCAGCCTCGCGATCTGAAGCTGCAGGAACTCCCGCAGCGGATCGCGCTGCTCCGGTGCCATCTCCTCGAACAGGATCGCTGACCGGAACACGTACTCCGTCCCTTCGTCCAGCCGGCGAACCTGGACCAGCGAACGGAGGACCTGGCAGGGGATGTAGATGCCGCCGTAGCTGGGGAACACCATCGTGGCCGGAACGCCGGCGCTGATCGGCGATCGATGGATGACCGCGGCCCCGGTCAGGCTGAGGTCGATCAGCTCACAATCGATGTCGGAGAGCTGCACCGGGATGGATGCAGTTGGAAAACGTTCGGATCGGCGGCGGTCTCGGCCGGAGGGCATTGCACCTATTTTAGACGCGACTGCATCGCTTCCAGGAAATCATGCGCGATTTTCGCTCCTGCGAACTCCGCCGGCCCCGCATCCTCGGCGATCACACCGAAGGCGATCCGCGGCGATTCCACCGGCGCGAAGGCCATGATCAGAGCCTCCAGACCGCTCTTTCGCTCCCCCGCGGTCCCGGTCTTCATCGCCATCGAGATTCCCGTCACGGGAGCGCGGCGGCCGGTGCCATTCTTTTCCGTCGCCACCGCTTCCATCGCCCGAACCACCGCTTCGGCGGTCGCGGGGGACGCCAGGCGCGATGGGTTGTGCGCCATAGGCGAGAAAGTCGTCATATCCTTCCCGGGCAAAGAGCCGCCCCGCAACATCACTCTTGGAGATCAGGGAGTCGCGTACGTTGCCGATCGCGGCGAGGTGCGGCCGCGCGGCGTCGTGGTTCGCCGCGGTGAGGTACGCCACCGCGAGCAACTGGTGATAGTGCGCCGGCCAGAGATGCAGCTGCGACCCACCGCTCTCCGATCGCGATCGCTTCGGCATCCTGACCGCGAAGCCAGGCGCCGCGGGCCTGCCGCAACGGAATCCAGGCGACCGCGAAGAGCAACCCCGTGAGGACGAGCAGAGTAACGATCAGCGGGAAAACGATTCGTCGCGCGCCCCGTCGCCGGCGCCGCACCTCGCCGGTCTGCCTGTAGTCCGCGGTCATTTCGAGAGAATCGCCACGCGATCGCCTCGGCGGACGTGCAAGAGCGACGCCGCGCTGCCGTTGGCGACGGAGATCTCGATGCAACCGGTCGAGCCGACGATCGCAAACGGGCCGTCGCCGGTGTAGCTCGTGCGCACGTCGTCGATACGATGATCGCCGGCGAGGATCGCGAACGACGGCCCAGGCGGCCTCAGATCGGTGATGCAGTTTCCGAAGCGATCGATCCGGATGATCGCGCCGGGCGTGTAGAGAAGAGCGACGCGATCCTCGATACGCGGTCCAAGCGCGGCCATCTCCAGCCCATTCGAAAGCGCCGCCGCCACCGGGGCAAAGCGATCACGCCCATGGAACGTCGTCGAGCCGCCCGGAAGATAGAGACTCTCCTTGACGACGTCCCAGGCCTGGCCGCCAGCGAAATGCAGCAGGCCGTTGTCGGGCGCGAGAAACGACCGTCCATCAGACTCGACCGCCAGGATCCTTCGCGCACTGCCCACGCCCGGATCGACGACGCAGACGAAGATCGTTCCCACCGGCCAGTAGCCAACGACGTCGCGCAGAAAAAACGCCGCTTCCCAGACATCAAACGGCGCGATGTCGTGTGTGAGGTCGACGATGCGCGCGTCACAGCGCGACGCGA
Source organism: Thermoanaerobaculia bacterium (assembly GCA_038244715.1). GTDB lineage: Bacteria > Acidobacteriota > Thermoanaerobaculia > Gp7-AA8 > Gp7-AA8 > JADGNZ01. The sequence continues at coordinate 44,809 of JBBRTE010000007.1, read as the reverse complement.
TCACACCCTTCATCGCCGCGACGTACGGGTCGCGCACTCCGAAATCCGTCAACAGTGCGATCGTGCGCATCGAAGCGGCGAAACTATACTTCCCCGCCGTGTTCGCCACCGTCCCCCCGCCCGCGCAACGCCTGCTCGTGTTCGCGCGCCTGCCGGAGCTGGGACGCGTGAAGACCCGCCTGGCGAACGCGATCGGCGACGAAGTCGCGCTGGCCGCCTACGAGACGATGCTGCGCGATCTGCTGTCGTCGATCGGCCGCGCATCGGTCGAAACGGAGATCGAGATCCTCTGGGCGCCCTCCGACTCCGCCGGTGGAGACGCGTTGACGAGCGCCTTCGGCGACGTCCCCACTGCCATGCAGACCGGCGCCTCCCTCGGTGATCGCCTGTCGATGGCATTTGCAGAACGCTTTTTCTTCCATGCGACGCAAAAGATCGTGGCGATCGGTGTCGATGACCCGAGCCTCCCACGCACGCTCATCGACTCCGCCTTCGCTCTGCTCGACTCCTGCGAATGGGTCGTCGGGCCGGCGGAAGATGGTGGCTACTACCTCATCGGCTGTCGTGCGGCGGCATTCGAACCGGCGATCTTCGAAGACATCGCGTGGGGAACCGCGTCCGTCCTGCCGGCGACGATCGCGAAAATCGCGGCCTGGGAGAGCAGCCTGGCGGTACTGCCGGAACGATGGGATATCGACGATCCGGGGGATTGGCAACGCTATCTGGCGCTGACTTCTGGCAGGTACAGCAGGCAGCCGGAGCCCATTCCGAGTAAGCTTCCCCCGGACGGCAACGAAAGGTCGTCGAGGAAAGCAGGAGAAACACCATGAAAAACACAGGTAGAGTCAAGTGGTTCAACGATTCAAAGGGCTTCGGATTCATCACTCCAGAGGACGGCGGCAAGGACTGCTTCGTTCATCATTCAGCCATCGAAGGCTCAGGCTTCAAGTCACTCGCAGAGGGTGATCGGGTCGAGTTCGACGTTGTTGAAGGAAACAAAGGGCCAGCCGCTGCAAACGTCACGAAAATTGACTGAGGTCGAAACGCCCACCTCGTAGAGTTCGAAGCCGGTGCGGAAACGCACCGGCTTTTTGTTTCCCACGATTCTGCCGGTTTGCGTCGCGATAAAGTGTCTGCAATGCACATCCTCACTTCGTCGCAGATGAAGTCGATCGACCGGCGCGCCACCGATCGCTTCGGCATTCCGTCAATCGTGCTGATGGAGAACGCAGCGCTGGCGGTTGCCGATGCCATCGGCGATCACTACCCCGACTGCGACCGTGCCGCGATCTTCTGCGGGCCTGGTGCGAATGGCGGCGATGGGTTCGCGCTGGCCCGCCATCTCGAGCAGCGAGGCGTCGTGCCGATCGTCTTCATCGTGGGTGATCGTCAGAAGATCGGCGGCGACGCGGGCACCAACCTTGTGATCTGCGAGCGGCTGGCGCTGCCCTTGTACGACATCACCGACGACGACTCGCTCAACGAAGCGCTCGTGCACGCCGCGGAGGCCGACCTGATCATCGACGCGATCTTCGGCACAGGTCTCGACCGCGCACCCGCCGGTCTCTTCGCCGAAACGATCACGTCGATCGGAGACCTCGGCCTGCCCATCGTGGCAATCGACCTCCCCAGCGGCGCAAACGCTTCGAGCGCGGAGGTGTTCGAGCCTTGCCTCCAGGCGGCACTCACCGTGACGTTCGCGGCGCCGAAGATCTGCCACGTCTTCGAACCCGCGGCCGTGTTCTGCGGCGAGGTCATCGTCGCGGAGATCTCCATTCCGCATGCGGCCATTGAGGACGAAGGCGTCACGCTGGCGCTGACGACGCCGGGTGATGTGCGCCCCTATCTGGCGCCGCGCCTGGCCGCCACGCACAAGGGGACGTACGGGCACGTCGCCATCGTCGCCGGTTCGCCAGGCAGGAGCGGGGCGGCCGTTCTCGCGGCCCGCGGCGCGATCCGCAGCGGAGCGGGACTCGTCAGCGTCGTCACCGATTCCGAGACCGCCAGACTCGTCAACGCCGGCTCCGTCGAGTCGATGACGTTCTCCGGCCCTGACCCAGCCGGATTCATCGCCACAAAGGATGCGGTTCTCATCGGACCAGGCCTCGCGGACGACGACGAGAGCTACCAGTGGATTCGCGAGCTCGTCGCGGCGATCGAGCTGCCGCTCGTGATCGACGCCTCAGGCCTGAATGCGTTTGCCTCGCACGCGGCCGGACTGAATCCTCAACGGCGGCCACGCGTCCTCACCCCCCATCCCGGCGAGCTGGGTCGCCTTCTCGGCCGCACGGCCAACGAGATCAACGCGGGCCGCATCGAGGCGGTTCGCGAAGCTGCCCGCATCACGAACTGCATCGTCGTTCTCAAGGGCTTCCAGTCACTCATCGCCGAACCGGACGGCCACGTGAACGTGAACCCCACAGGAAACCCCGGCATGGCCACCGGCGGCATGGGCGACGTCCTCGGCGGGATGATCGCCGCGATGCTCGCGCGTGGCATCGATGCATTCGACGCCGCCATCACCGCCGTCTACCTGCACGGCTTCGCGGGCGACCTGCTGAAAGAGGAGATGGGCGACACGGGCCTGGCCGCGCTCGATCTCGCCGAACACATCCCCGCAGCCATCAAGCGACTGCAGCCAGCGTAGGATCAGCCGCTGATCGTGGACATTCTCGTGGTGTGCCCCGATGGCTATGACCGCTGGGCGTTCGAACGTGTGAGCGGACATCGCTTCCATTTCGTCGACGCGGGAATCAGCCATTGGGAAGCGTCGCCGGCCTTCGACCCGATCGATTACCTCGAGCGCTGCCGTGCGGTCATGGCCGCGCAACCCATCGGCGCCGTCGTCTCCACGCACGACCTCGGCGACTTGATCGCAGCGGTTCTTGCTGGCGAGTCGAGGCTGCCCGGCCCTTCCCCGGAGTCGGTTTTTCTCTGCCTCCACAAACTCTACGGCCGGCGTGCAGAGCCCGATCCGATTCGATGTGACGCACTGCTGCTCGATGCACCGGTACCACCGTTGACGTATCCCGCGTACCTCAAAGCACCCTGGCTGAAGCTGGGACTGCTCGGCTTCAAGGTGACGTCCGACGCCGAGACCCACGCCGCCATGGACCTCGCGCGCCGCGAGTTGCCCGCCTGGTCACGGCAGTACTACCCGTTATTCGCTCGCGCCATCGACCTCGCGAAATATCCGCTGGCGACGACGAACATGATGCTGGCCGAGGAGTTCATCGACGGCCGGCAGGTGACGGTGGAGGGGTGGGCGCTGGATGGCGCGATCGAGATGTGGGCGATGACGGACACGAACACGGTTGCCGGAACGCGCGTCATCGACAACTTCTCCACACCATCGCGGATCGACGCGAGGACGGCGGCATCCCTGCGCGAGAAGACGATCGAGACAATTCGCGCGTTCGGATTCGACGGCGGGTTCTTCAATATCGAGTTCTGGCTGACGGATGATGGGGTGCGGCTCACCGAAGTCAACGGGCGGTCGGCGGCATGTTTCGGCGGGATTTACGAGCTCGCGCTGGGCGCCGACATCTTCGCGGCGGTTGCGGATGTCGCCACGGGACGTGCGCCGCGCAGCCGTCCACATGCGGGCGCGGCCGTGGCCGGACAGTTCAATGTCATCACTTTCGACGAGGATCTGGCCGGCAATCTGCTCGACTACGAGGTCGCGGCCACGATTCCTGAGTTTTCTCCGTTCCGTGCGGCAACCGAGCGCGTCCGCCCCGTCTCGGAATTCGGCGTCGTCCTCGGGCAGATCGAGATCGCCGGAACGTCATACGGCGAGATCCGCGAGCGAGCGGAGGGGATGAGGCGGCGGCTACTGAAAACGAAGTAACATCTGCCCACCAATCCCATAGGAAATCATGAACCCGGCGACGAGGCGTGTGGTGGTGGAAGCAGAAGCGGCGGCGCGTGCCGGATGGAGCGACGCGGCGGTGGCGGCGCTCGCTGCATCGACGCAATCACTCTTCTGCGACGAGCGCGAACTGGCGCGCCTGCTGGCTCTTCCGCCCTCCGACCACGGATTTCGCGAAGAGGTGTTCACCACCAGTCCGGAGTTTCACGCCAGCGTGTTTGCACTCGTGGCGGGCGAGACGATCCCGCTGCACGACCATCCGGCGCTCGATGTGATTTCGAAAGTTCTTCGCGGGCGTATTCACGTCCACACCTGGGAATGGGTCGACGCGGACTCGCTGACCGCCACGGAGCGGGGCGAGGTCGTGATTGGTGAACGCGACTCCGCACTCGTACTCCGCAACTGGCCTGGGACGCTGCACGCGATCACCGCGCTCGAGGACACGGCATTCCTCGATCTCTTCTCGCCCTACTACGATGAAGCCGTGCGGCCGTGCAGCTACTACGAGGTTGCCGCGCGCCACGGGGACCACGAGGGCTCGACTGCCCAGCTGCGCGTCACCTCCTGGGAAGAGGCACATCGATGACGACCGTCCTCCTTCTCGTCGAAGCGCGGGGGCAGGCGGTGCATTGTCGCGAAGACGCCTGCGTGAACCTCGTGCAGGCGGCCTGGCTCGCGCGCGAATTCGTCCGTGCCCGCGTGAACGTCCGCATGCGCCTCATCACCGATGCCGGCCAGTCGATCGAGGAGTATTCGATTCTTTGTCACGCCAAGGACGACGTGGCCGGTTTCCAGGAGCGGATCACGAACGCCGCCAACCTCCGCGAAACGCGCTACGGCGTCGTGCGCGAGCTGCGCGCACGAGTGCCCTTCTCGATCGACGCGGCCGCCGCGGGCGGCCTCCGGATCGAAGGACGGCTATTCCACTCGCCGCTCCTCGCGCGCATCACCGGACCCAATCGAAGCCTGCTCACGAGCCTGCGCGAAGTCGACCACCCGATGTTCGAGCGCTCGCGGGTCGATGAGCTGGAGCAGCTCATCGAAGAGCACTACGACCGCCCGTACCTCGACCTCGATCTGGCCGTGGCAAAGCGAGCCATCGTCACGGTCGCAGGCGATGCCTTCGGCGAGATCGACATCAGCACGGTCTCCCGTCCCGGGAGTGATCCCCGGCACTGGCTGCACGAGGGCGACGGCCGGGCGATGATCGAGAACGATCTCCTTCGCAAAGAGGGCGGAGGATCGAACGGCGGGTTTCACGACCGGCTGATCGGCGTGTTCGCCTCGATCACTCCTGCCGGCGAAGACCTGCCCTACTTCAACTCACCGACGTGCTGCCGTGTGGAGCACGGGAAAGTCCGCCTCATCGCCCGCGACCGCGTCAACGTCCTCGGCCTCACCGGATCGGAGCGCATGACCTTCGACCGTTTCCGCGAACTGCTCGACCGACAGAACGACGGTGGCGCGGAGCGGCTCATGGCGATCAAGTATCCGCACACCTCGCGCATCATTGCCACGAGTGTCGCGCGCGAGACAGCGACTCTCCTCGAGAGCGGGCCGGTCCACGTCCTCTTCATCGACGGCATCGGCGGATGGAATCCGACGACCGCCGGACTGATCGACTCGGAGGTCCAGGCAGCGTTGCCGCCGGACGTCCCGTTCCGTCACGTCACGGCGCGCGATCTCTACCATGACCTGCCGCCGTTCGCCGGGGGGATTCTTCCGGTCGTCAACGCATTGGCGGCCGACCCGGCGTCGCTGTTCGAAAGCACTGACATCGCGGAGTCGCTCCTTCAGTCGGTGATCGACCGCGTCGTACCCGCGACCAGAAGCTTCCACTCGTGAATCTCGGTGGCCTGCACATTGAGTTTCGCGACGAAGTCCATTAATCGCCGCGTGTTCTCCGCCACCGTGCGCGTTGAGGGATCATACGTGTCCGTAAAACGCTGGCGGAGGTAATACGGCGGGATGGTCTGATAGTAGAGCTGGGCTCGGACCTTCGTCGCGCTCGCGGCCGAGGTCAACGGGATTCTGTAGACGACGGTGTCGCAGCCACAGCCGCCGAGGTAGTCGGGATCGCTGGCCGCCGCTCCGCGCGGCTTCGTCTCGTTTGCATTGGGACCGTCCGCTTTCCAACCGCGGGGCAGCAACCTGTTTCTCTTCACCACATCGAACAACCCCAGGAAACTGGTCGTGAAGTGGCCCTGGGGATCCTTCACCAGCTCTTCGTAAATCTGCACCTGCGACTGGTCGCTGATCGTCGTGTAGTGGCCCTGATAGCGGCCTCCCTCGAGAAACTCGGAAGGGAGCACCGCGCCGCCCGCGCCATTCGTGATCATGCCGAATTCGTTCGTGGAACCCGAGGCCCAGACGGGTTTGCCGGTGGTGTCGAGTAGCTCGAAATCGAGGAACGCGCGGCGGAACGAGACGCCCGAGGGGAAGCTGTGGCCGGCGTTGTTCCTCACCCGCACCTTCACCTCGAGTGCCGACGATGTCTTCTTCATCGACATCACCTCGACGTCTGCGGTTTCCTGACGGGCCAGGTCGATCGTGGCCTGCTCCGCAAGCGCCAGGCCCTTCAAGATGGTGTCGGGATTCATCAGCATCGGATCCGTCGTGCGGATGCCGAGAAGCGGGGAGAACTGCAGAAACATCTCCTGGACGAAGAGGTTGATGCCGACGAGTGTGTGCCGCGCGAACGGGGAGCGAACCTGCAGGGTGATGTCGCGATCGGGCAACCGGTCATCGACGTACGGATACGTGTTGTCTTCGATGTTGGCGATCCGGTACTGAAGATTCTGACTCTGGAATCGCTTCAGCTTGAACGTCGACGGCATGTGGCAGTCCTGACACGTCTGTGCGTCCTTCGCGACCGGTTGACGCTCGTTCTGGAAGACGCTGTTCTGCCATTCGAAGTACGTCGTCTGCTCGAACTCCGTCCCCACCTGGACACCGCTGGCGTTCAGGACAGGCAGCTCGATCGTGTGGCACGACCCGCAGAGCTTCGCGTCCTTCACGTATTCGGCATGCGCAGGCTTCATGTCGAGCGCGTGATTCATCGGCAAGGGCTGCGGGTCGGTGAAGGGGCCGATGATCGTCTGCGGATCCGTCGTATTGAACTGTCCTGTGAACGTCGACGGCTTGCCGAGATCCTTGTCGGAGATGTGGTGGCAGATGGTGCAGGAGATGGAGTCGCGGGCCAGCGCGCCGTACTTTGCCGCGCCCGCCGGCTGCGCGAGCGACGGTTGCCAGGCGTAGATCATCTCGGGATCGAATGCGGCGTGCCCTCCGCTGTCGATCGTGAGCTGCCGCTGACCCATCGCACCGTGGCAGCGGAAGCAGATGTTCGGGATCGTCGTCGGGAGTTTCGCGTTCCGGTGAATCGTCAGTTCGCTGGCGATCTGAGAAAAGAAGACAGGGTCACGGCCGGAGAGACCCATCAGCGACGCGCGCCACTCCCCGTACGGAGAGACGTTGTAGGCCGGCGTCGGACTCCCACTCGCGGGATAGAGCATGTTCGCCGGATATGGACCGACGTTGCCGGTCGCGTCATGACAACCGATGCATTGGTCCGACGTGACGAACTGCTCCGGTCCGCTCTTCATCGCCATCACGTGGTCCCACGTCTCGCCCGGGAAGTTGCGGTACGTGAGCGTGTCTCCCGTCTTCCACCACGGCGCGAGGATCCGGAGGATGGAGGTGTCATCCGGTTTTCCGGCGAGGATTGGACCACCCGGCGCCCGCTCCGCCCTCATCCTGTGACTGTCCGGACGAACGCTCTTCGGGTTGTCCATCGACGGCGTGACGTTGAGATACGTCATGACGTTCTTTCCCTCGGCGTTGCGCATCGTGGCGTACGTGCGCTCAGCCGCGGCGGACGCGTGACAGTTGACGCAGTAGTTTCCATAGCCCGCGGAGGGGTACTTCGTGTTCCCCATGTCCGTGCTGAGAGGCGGATCGCCGATGAAATACCCGCTCCAGTACCACCCGTCAAAGGAGCCATTGGCGTCGCGAACCATGACGGTCCAGCCTTCGGTGTCGCTGTTCTTCGGCGGGACCGCGTACGTCGCCGCCGGCGGTTGAAACATCTCCTTCACGATGATGGCGTTGTCGGCAATCCGCGTCGTGGCACGCGTCTCGGGTGGCAGTTTCATCCACACCGCGACGTCCGGCGAATACCAGACGCGGACGGCGGGATGCGTCCCGTAGTAGTCGCCCTGGATGTACGGCCCGGTATCGCGGACGAACGGATCGCGCGTCCAGCCGAGGGTCTCGTAGCAGCGCGCGTTCAGGAAGGCGCGGAGGGCGGTCTCGAACGCAGAGGTGTTCGTGCTGGGCGGAAGCGTCGGTGCCAGATTGCAGGCCGGCGGGGTATCGGCGATGAGCGACGGCGCGGAGATCGCGAGAATGAGGCAGACGAGAACTGGCCGCATGACACTCCTTTTCCGATTGGGACGGAAAGAAGTCTACCGTCTACTTCAACCACCGGCCCGAAAAATCACCTCGGCCCCGACTCTCGCTTCGCGCGAAGCGCTTTGGACTGCGATGGCAAGGCCACCGCTTTGGGAGGGTGGAACCAGCGTATCGGTTCGAGGCCCGCCGGAGAGCATCCGGCGGGCCTCGCTCCTCCAAACTCGGAGGCTACTTGTTCATGTCCTGACCAGCTTCGAGTTTCTTCACCGCGTTCTCGAGGTTCTTGCGGTTTGCGTCATCGGGAGCCTGCGCCAGCGCGAGCTTCGCGTACTTGAGCGCTTCGGGGTAGTTCCCCATCGCCGAGTAGCCGCGAGCCAGGCCACCGTTCGTGGGCCACACACCTGGATTGCGTTTCGCGTTGAGCTGGAACACCTTGAGCGCTTCCTCTTTCTTTCCCTTAGCGATGAGCTGCCGCCCGTATCCATGCAGGTCGAAGACCGTCGCGCTGGGATGGTTCATCGCCTCCCCGCGCGTCTTCGCCGCGTCGGCGGTATTGCCATTGGCTTCCTGTGCATCGGCGAGCGTCATGAGGTTCGTGAAGCTCATCCTGCCGATGCCGCCGCCGCCACTGACCGCGGCCTGGGCCCATTTCAGTCCTTCGGCAGGATGCTTGTTGTCGAGCGCATAGCGTGCCGCCTGCTCCCACGAGGCATCCGTGAAGCCCGGCGAGTTGCGCAACTCGTTGCGGACTTTGGCGACGTAGAGATCGGAGGCATTGGGCACATTGATCTCGATCGGCACCGCCAGATCCTCCCACTTCATCGCGACCGTGGCGTGGTCATCACGCCGTTCGGTGAAGTCGAACGTGAGCACCTCACGATATTCGGCCTTCTCCGGCTTCGCCTTGACCCGCAGCACATCCTCCGCCGGGTCGTAGAAGAAGCTGCCCCAGGAGGTGTGGTTCTTCGAGAAGATCCAGGTCCACTCATCCTGCTGCGGGATTGCAAACAGCGCGTAGGAACCGGCAGGCAGCAGGGAGCCGTTCACCTGAATGTCGTCGGACGTCGTGAAGACCGTGTTCTCGTTCGCACCGACGCGCCACGGACATTCCTTGCAGGTGCCGAAGCCGAGGTTGGCCATGCCCCATGGGACGAGCGTGCCCCAGATTTTTCCGCGCCGATCCTGCCCCTGCGGGCTGTGAACGTGGGGACTGCTGTAGTCGATCGAGACTTTGACCGGGCCGACCTGCTGGATCACGGTCGACCGTTCGTTACCACCGGAGGGAGGAAGTGTGATGGCCTGTGCCATGGCACCGAACGCCGTCAGCGCCACTGCCGCGGCCGCGAGAACATGTTTCATCGTCTGCTCCTTTCGAATGCCCAAATGTACGCATCCGCGCGGCCGCGGTTCGTCAGCGAACGGTGAACATCACCAGATCGTCTCCCACCATTTCTTCTCGTGCGGACCGGTGACCGCGGACGCGAGATGCATCTTCTGGCGCATCGTGCCGATCTTCCAGCCGGTCAGCCGGACCACGTTCCGTGCTTCCTGCTCCTGACGCTCATGCAACTCCCGTCGATAGGTGACGGCAGCGTCGCAGTGGCCAGCATTGGCCGGGTGGTGGAGGACGTAGCGCGCCTGAAATTGCCGCGTGTCTCCCGTTTCCTGAAACACCAGGTCCTCAGGGAAATGCGGACGGTCGTAGCGGACGTGCAGCCGCGTGAGGAAGGTGCCCTTGCCCTGCCAGAAAACACCCAGCCTTTTCAGCTCGTCCGTCGTGAGCGGCTCGGAAGCACAGGGATCGCACCAGTTCATGTCCCACGCATACTCCAGAAAGACGGCGTTCATGTCTTCCCGCTTCACCTGCTCGGAGAACAGGGCCTTGTAGAACGGCGCGAAGTCGTCGCGAATGAAGAGCGGGACGTCGACGTCGCTGGGCAGTTTCACCGTGCGGTAGTTCGTCGTCTCCACGCGGCCACGCGGAGTGACGACGTAGACGAAGAGCTCCTGCGCGCCGTTGGCATTCACGGTCCCCAGACGGATCGGCAGCATGAACTTCGGCGACTCGTAGGCGACCTGCAGGGGACGCAGGTAACTGAACCCGAGACGTGCCTGTTCGCCGAGGTTCACTTTGGCGACGAAGAAATGCATGTTCTGGCGGATGTAGCTGCCCAGCACGGCGGAGGCGCCCTTCGGAATCGAGTAGCCGTTCTCGCGGAGCCAGGTCTCGAGGCCATTGCTCTGCTTCGCGGAGAGGATGAGGATGTCGTACTCGCCGACGGTGTACTTCGCCTCGATCGTCACCCCGAGACTTCGCGCGCGATCGCGCGTCTTGGAGAGCGTCATCTCCTCGCGCATGGCGCCACTCTGCGCCACGACCATCGGCATCATCGGCGGCGCACACGGATCGGGGTCGAAGTACTCCACGAGCCTCGGCGAAGAGTAGGCGTCCAGGTGATCGATGAGCGCTTTGTCGGCCACGTGAATCTGACCGCGCTCGATCGTCGTCGGCACCGGAATGACGACGGCGAAGTCGCGGGCACTTCCCTGAAAATCGTTGGCCATCGTCATCACCGTGCGATTCTGATCGCGGACGATCGCCACCTGCGACGCGCGGTTGAACAGCTTCGCGTCTCCCTTGGCTACGTAGAACCCGCAGAACGCGTGTGCGTTCGCGGCGGCAAACGACAGGACGACCAGGGCAAGGGTGTACTTCTTCATGACTGCCTCCTTAGTGTTGGGGTGACGGGATCAGGACGTGGGGGCGTGGCGACGAGACCACGGCATCGTTCCAGTAGTACCGCGCTGCGGGGAGAAGGACATCGATGATCGGCACCAGCACGGCCATCCCTGCGAGCGACCAGAGAATTCCGTTCGTGCGGAACAGGCGATAGTTGATGTACCAGCCCCCGATTGCGACGAGGGCAGCGAAGAGCATCCGTCCGGCACGCGAGTCCGGAGTCGTCTTCGGATCCGAGATCATGAAGAAGGTGAAGAGCAGCAGCGCACCGCTCTCCAGCCGATGGAACGGGATCGTCAGCGGCTCACCGACCCAGAGCGAACAGCCGATCACCAGCGCGCTCCAGGCCACGATAAACGCGTACGTCACATCGCTGCGCGCCGCACGATTGACGACCAGTCCACCGATGCAGGTGATCAGAAAGCCGAAGAACGCGACATTGCCCCACTGTCCCGGCGAGACCCACACGCGATCGGTCATCAGCATCAGGACCACGATGGCGACGTTCGTTGGATTGAAGACGTGCTTGCCACGAATCCGCACGACGAACTTGCTCCCGACCGCGATCACAGCGCCCGCGAGGAGCAGGATCAGCGAGTCGCTCCGCAGCAGCAACGAGAGCGAGAGTCCGGAGATGGCCGCACTGCGCGGATCGAAAGAAACGCCCCCCAGCCGGGCGCCAACCGCCTGCGTAGCGATCGCCGTGGCCAGGAGGAGCACGGCCCGAACAAACGTGACGTCGAATTCGAGGGCGACGATGCCGTAGACGAGAAGCAGCATCAGGGCGCCAATCTGATAGAGCCGGGGATCGAGTCGTCTCATGCCCCGTTGGATGCCCGAGACGGAGAAAACGAAACCAGAGAGTCCCCGCCCGTCGAAGCGAGGACACGCTCCTACAGCAGCGTCGCCGCCTCCGTTCGCATCCCCTCCGCGAACCGGCTCGGACGGAGTGCGGTGATGTCGATTGACGTCCGGCCGTCGAGGATCATCTCGGCGACCACCTGACCGATGGCCGGCGCGTGCATGACGCCGTGCCCCGAGCAGCCATTGGCGAGATAGAGATTCTCCAGCTCCGGCGCACGGCCCAGGATGGCGTGGTGGTCGGGGGACATCTCGTAGAGGCCTGCCCAGCATTGCGCGCGATCGATGGAGAGATCGCGAATGCACGGGACGCGCGCGCGCGCAAACGCGAGCACACGCGGCAGCCATGAATCCGCCTCAAACGTGGCGTCGAAGCTGGATGGCGGCTCATCGGGCCAGAGCAGAAGAACGCGCCGGTCGCGAACGCGAAGGTGGAAGCCGTCATCGGCCCAGACGGTCATCGGCATCGTCTCGGGCAGGATGTCCGTCTCGATGGTCGTTGCAACCTGCCGGCGCAACGGAGCGACCGGTACCGGGATGCCCAACGTCCCCGCCCAGGCACCCGCCGCGTTGACGAAGACGTCGCCCGAGACCGGTCCGCGCGACGTCTCCAGCGCGACGATGCGATCGCCCTCGGCGCGGATGCTTTCGACGGCCACGCCGAAATCGAATCGCACTCCGGCTCTCTGTGCCGCTGACGAATACCCGCCGAGGATCTTCATGGCGCGTATGAATCCATCGGTCGGGCAGAAGGTGCCGCCCGCGATCGCATCGTCCTCGACCGCCGGATTGATCCTGCGAACCTCGTCCGCGTCGATGACCCGCGCCTCCCGAAGTCCGCAGGCGTGCTGCAGTGCGTTGGCGGCACGCAGCTGCTCCAGGGCCCCCTCGCTGCGTGCGATGAAGAGATAGCCGTACGGGCGATAGCCGGAATCGACGCCGATCTCGTCCTCGAAACGAAGGAGTTTCTCGCGCGAGAGGAGAGACAGCGCGATTTCGGCCTCCGTGGCGAATTGGGCACGGAACCCCCCGGTGGCGCGGGGTGTACTTCCTGATCCCGGCCCGTCACCGCGGTCGAGCACGACCACGTCCCGCACGCCGCGCGCAGCAAGGTGCCACGCGATGCTGGTTCCGATGACTCCGGCCCCGATGATCACGACGGAAGGCATGAAGCTGGTCAGTCTACGCCGTCGAGGGTCCGAAGAAGAGAGGGCAATGGATCGCCTTAACGTGATCGCGTCGAGGGAATCAAGTCACGACGCGGTTGACGAGGGTTCGAACTTCGTCCCTGTCTCCCAGCCACCGGCGACGCGCCGGTGCGTAGGCTGGCCGAGCCTCAGCCAACATTTCTCTTGATCAAGTCACGACGCGGTTGACGCTTCTTGATCTGATTCAGCGGGCCGGCCAGTCCGGCCAATCCACCTTCTGATCCCTTTCTCGCCACCCTGCGCCCGGCGGTGATGAAACCGGCCAGACCTTGTCTCCGATAGGGCGTTGCAAGTGTCGAGGGCATCACCGCCGTACTTCGACCGCTATGCAGAGGTCGGAATCACAGACCGCGGGTTCTAACCGGCAATGCCACGAGACCGCGAATCGCAAGGCTCTTGCGCCAGCGAAGCGAGTCCGGTGGCACGGCCAGATGCAAACCCGGAAAGCGGCGGAACAAGGTGGTGAGGGCGATCTCCCCTTCCAGTCGGGCCAGCCCCGCACCGAGGCAGAAGTGCGATCCCATTCCGAACGCAAGGTGCTTATTGGGTTCGCGGGCAATGTCGAATGTTTCGGGATCGGGGAACTGCGACTCATCGTGGTTTGCCGATCCCAGACTCACGCCCACAAGCTCTCCACGCGGAATCGTGAGTGACCCGATCGTCACGTCCTCGAGGGTGATCCGCGGCGTTGCAAACTCCACCGGGCTGGCATATCGCAGAATCTCGTCGATAGCAAAAACACGAAGTTCCGGGGTCGCCTCCATACGCATCCTCTGCTCGGGATGCTGCATGAGGACCAGCGCTCCGGTGGCAATCAGATGGACGGTCGTTTCGTGTCCGGCCAGCAGCAGGAGGATGACCATACTGACGATCTCGTCTTCCGTGAGCCTCTCTCCCGACTCTTCGGCACGGACCAGAGCTGTCATCAAATCGTCCTGCGGCGAGGCGCGACGCAGGGTCACCAGTCCGCGGATATAGCGGGAGAGGCTCGCGAGCGCGGGAAGGGCGCGCAGGAAGACGCCAAGCGAGGCGGAGGCGCCGGCCGCCGCCGCCTTCTTCGTCCAGGGTCCGAACCGACGGCGATCCTTGACCGGAACGCCCAGCAGGTCCGAGATGATGATTAACGGGACGGGCAATGCGTAGGCCTCGATGAGCTCGATCACGTCGCTGCCGTCAGCGCGGTCGAGAAGGTCATCGCAGGTGCCCTGGATGCGGGAGCGCAGCCCTTCGATCAGGCGGGGTGTGAAGGCCTTCTGCACCAATGACCGCAACCTGGTGTGATCGGGAGGGTCGATTGTCAAGAGATTGCGGAACATCGCCCGTATCGAAGGAGGGATCCACGGGTACGCCTGGGTGTAGTCCTTGGAAAATCTCGGGTCCTTGAGAATCCTCATGACGTCGTCATAGCGCGTGACGACCCAGATCGCTGGCAACCAGAAAGCTACCTTGGTCCGGTAGACGGGAGCTTCGGCCCGCAATCGTGCGTAAACCGGATAGGGGTTCCGCTTGAATCGAGGATCGTCAAGACGAGGGTGCTCGATTTTCGGCACAGTGGACGTCATGCTAGGTCATTCCAGCGCCCGGGCGGGAGCGGGAAGGTGCGGGCACGAGGCAGGAGTCGCGCTAGGACTTGCTGCCTTCTGGTTCCGTTCCTGCGGGAGAGAACCGAGGCCGGGCGCGATCCGTCATTTCCATGGCCGGGTACGATTCTCGTCGGGCATGATCGCGAATCCCAGGTTGCGCCTCGCATTCGACGATGGGGTCTCGAAGGCATCATCGATCTGGGAACGAATCTTTCGATGGGAAGGAGTCTTCGAGTTCTTTCGGGCCGATCGAGAGTTCGAAAGGTGCGTGTGAACCCGGAAGCAGGGATCGAACTGCGTCCCTGTCTCCCAGGCACTTCGAAACCTCAGCTGACTCACTAGCGAGCGGCCCCGCCGTTCGACAAACGCAGGCGCATCCGTCACACTGTACGACCCAGTAGATCGAGAGGCAGGTTGCACCACATCGTCGACGGTTCCCTTTACGGCTTCTCGCCGTATGCGGTGCCGACCCTTATTACGGCCGTCCTGATGCTCGTCTTCGGGGCGAGCGTCCTGCTGCGGCGCCTGTCCGTCGTCGCCGGCGCGTTCTTCGCCATGACCAGCTTTGCGGCGCTCTGGCTCGTCGCCTTCACGTTCATGTACTGCGCGAAGGATGCGGACGTCGCGCTCTTCTGGGCCCGGGTTGCGTACCTCGGTGTTCCCTTCCTGCCGCCGTCGATCTATCACTTTGCCGCGGAGGTGCTGCGGATTGCCCGCGAGCGCCGCGGACCCATCGGAGCCGCCTGGGGCATTGCCGCCGTGTTTTCCGCGCTCGCCTTCCGAGGCATGCCGGTCGAGCGCGTGCAGCACTACTGGTGGGGGTTCTACCCACGCTACAGCGCAGTGGTGGCGCCGCCATTCCTGCTTTTCTTCTTCGGCTACCTCATCCTGGCGCTCGTCGAGTTTCTCCGCGCCTATCCAAAGGCTCGTGGAGTGGAGAAGACACGCATCCGCCTGCTTCTCCTCGCATTCGCCGTGGCCTACCTGGGCGGCGTGGACTTTCTGCCGAAGCTCGGAATTGCCGTCTACCCGTTCGGATACGTGGCGCTGCTGGGGTTCGTCGTGATCGTCGCGATCGCGTTCCGCCATCACGACCTCGTCGCGATCACGCCGTCGCTGGCTGCGCGCGAGATCATCGGCACGATGGCCGACGTGCTCTTCGTCTGCGATCGCGATGGCCGCATCGAGTTCGCGAATGCCGCCGCGGAACGAGTCCTGGGATACAACGCCGAGAGCCTGGTAGGGCGCCAGTTCCAGGAGTTGCTCAAGACGGACGGACCGGATCCGTTCGTCGACTCGTTCCGCCGCCGCAGCATCCGCAACGTGGAGCGCCGCTTTGCCAGCAGCAGCGGTACGCAGGTCGATCTGATGTTGTCGCTCGCCCCGGTCATGCACCACGGCGAGTCCGCTGGCGTCGTCATCCTCGGCCGCGACATGCGCGAGCAGAAGGATGCCGAACGGGAAGTGCGGAAGGCGGTGACGTTGCTGGAGTCGACGCTCGAGTCCACCGCCGACGGCATTCTCGTGATCGGCGATGGTGGCCGCGTTCTCACGAACAACCAGCGATTCGCCGAAATGTGGCGGATCCCGAAAGACGTGTTCGCAGCAAGTGACGACCGCGGTCTCATCACGTGCGTTCTCGATCAGCTCGTCGACCCCGATCACTTTCTCCAGACGATCGACACGCTCTACTCACAACCCGAGGCGGAGAGCTTCGAGCTGCTGGAATTCAAGGATGGCCGGCGTTTCGAACGCTACTCCATCGGGCGGGTCGTGGAAGGCGTCGCACGGATGCGGGTCTGGAGCTTCCGTGACGTCACCTCCCGCTTTGCGGCCGAGGCGGCCTTGCGCGAATCGGAATTGCGCTACCGCCTGCTGTTCGAGCAGAACGCGGCCGGAGTCTGCGTGTCGGACCTGGACGGCACGATCATCAACTGCAACCTGACATTCGGCAGGATGCTCGGGTTCGCAACCGCCGAGCTCATCGGGAGCAGGATCACCGATCGCTACGTTCGCCCGGAGGAGCGCACGGAGCTCGTGGCGGTCCTGCTCGAAGCGCCTACCCTCAACAGTGTCGAGGTCGAGCTGATCCGAAAAGACGGCCGTCCCATGTGGGCGTTAACCAACCTGACGCTCGTCGGCGAGCGGATTCACAGCACGGTCGTCGACATCAGCGACCGGAAGAGGGCCGAGGAACAGATCGAGTTCCACGCCTACCACGACGTACTGACCATGCTGCCGAACCGGAAACTCTTTACGGACCGGCTCTCGCACAGCCTGTCGCGCGCCCGCCGCTCGGGGAAGTCGCTCGCGGTGATGTTCGTCGACCTCGATCACTTCAAGTCGATCAACGACCGTCTTGGCCACGAGGCGGGCGATGAGCTCCTCCTCGAGATGGCAGGCAGGCTTCGCGCGAACGTGCGCGACGACGACACCGTGGCCCGCCTCGGCGGCGACGAATTCACGATCATCCTGGCCGAGCTCCGCTATCCCGAAGATGCCGTGAACGTCGCCGAGAAAGTGCTCAAGGCCGTGGAACAGCCACTCGTGATCGCAGGCACGTCCATCGAAGTCACGGCCAGTGTCGGAATCGCCATCTTCCCCGACGACGGGAACGATGCCGAGTCGCTGCTCCGGAACGCCGACAGCGCGATGTATCGCGCCAAAGAGGCGGGCCGCAACACCTATCAACTCTGCACGGATGACATGAAACGGCGGGCCGTGGAGCGGCTCTCGCTCGAGACGCGGCTGAGGAAGGCGATCTCGGATGGGCAACTCGTTCTTCACTACCAGCCCCAATTCAGCCTCGTCAGCGGTGCCGTGATCGGCGCCGAGGCCTTGGTACGCTGGAACGACCCGGAACGTGGTCTCATCCACCCTTCCGCGTTCATCCCGCTCGCTGAGGAGAGCCGGCTGATCCTGCCGCTGGGTGAGTGGGTGTTGCACACGGCGTGTAGTCAGATGCGTGCCTGGCGCGACAGCGGCAAGGACTTCGGTCTCGTCTCCGTCAATCTCTCGCTGCGTCAGTTTCAGCAATCCGACATCGTGCAGACGGTCCGGCGCGTGCTCGCCGACACCGGCCTGGCCGCCAGTGCACTGGAGCTCGAGATCACGGAGGCGGCGGCCATGCAGAACCCGGAGACCACCGTCGACGCGCTGCACGCACTGCGCGCGCTGGGCGTGTCCATCGCCATCGACGACTTTGGCACGGGCTACTCATCGCTCAGCTACCTGAAGCGCTTTCCAATCACGACCGTGAAGATCGACCGCACCTTCATCCGCGATATCTCGTCGAGTGACAGCGATGCCGCGATCGTGGCTGCGGTCGTCGGCATCGCCCGCGCACTGAAGCTGCGCGTCGTAGCGGAGGGTGTCGAGACTGATGAGCAGCTGGGTTTTCTGCGACGCCAGCAGTGTGACGCCGCGCAGGGCTACCTGTTCAGCAGGCCACTGACGGCGACGGTGCTCCCCGACCGTCTCGCCCCCCACCCGTTCGCTCCGCCATCTCCGCGGATTCGCCTCTAGCTGCGGCTCATGACGATCGACGACGCGGGTGCCTCGTCGTGCAGGACCGGATACTTGCCCGTGAAACAAGCCGTGCAGTAGAGCCGCCGCGGGTCGTCGTCGTTGCGAACCGCCTCCAGCATCCCCTCCTCGGAGAGGTAGCCGAGGGTGTCGGCTTCGATGAATTCGCGGATGTCGTCGGTGGAGCGCGCACTGGCGATCAGATCGCGCCGCTGCGGCGTGTCGATCCCGTAGTAACACGGTCCGGTCGTGGGCGGCGACGAGATGCGCATGTGCACTTCCCTCGCCCCGAAGTCCTTGAGCATGCGCACGATCTTCTTCGACGTGGTTCCGCGTACGATCGAGTCGTCGATGAGGACGATGCGCTTCCCGGCCACGATCTCGCGGACCGGGTTCAGCTTCACCTTCACGCCGAAGCTGCGGATCGACTGCTTCGGCTCGATGAACGTGCGGCCGACGTAGTGATTGCGCACGAGGCCGAACTCGAACGGGATCCCCGATTCGTGTGCATACCCGAGCGCGGCGAAGACGCCGGAGTCGGGAACCGGAATGACGACATCCGCGCCGATGGGATGTTCGCGCGCGAGCTGCGCACCGAAGCGCTTGCGTACCGCCGCCACGTTGTTGCCGA
Source organism: Thermoanaerobaculia bacterium (assembly GCA_038244715.1). GTDB lineage: Bacteria > Acidobacteriota > Thermoanaerobaculia > Gp7-AA8 > Gp7-AA8 > JADGNZ01. The sequence goes on along the minus strand of JBBRTE010000007.1, from coordinate 25,977 downwards.
AGATGACCGAGTCGGGGCGGGCGAAGTAGACGTGCTCGAAAATGCAGCGCGCCTCGCGGGGCCCTTCGAACCGGTGCACGACGCGAACGCGCGGCAGCGGCTCGGCGCATTCGATGGCGATGACTTCGCCGGCGCGTACCTCGCGAATCGTCGTCGCCTCGATCAGGTCGAAGGCGCAGGTCTCGGAGGAAACCACGATCGAATCGCCGAGCTGGCCGAGGACGAGCGGACGGAAGCCGTAGGAATCGCGCGCCGCGTAAACGCGTCCCGGCGCGAGGAGGACGATCGAGTAGGCGCCCCGTACCTGGGAGAGCGCGTCGACGAGGGCGCGCTCGAGGTCCACCGCCTTCGAGCGCGCGATGAGGTGCACGATGACTTCCGTGTCCGACATCGTGTTGAAGATCGCTCCGTCCGCCTCCAGCTTCCGCCGGATCTCGGCGCCGTTGACGAGGTTTCCGTTGTGCGCGAGCGCGATCGGACCCTTGCTCGTCGAAGCGACCAGTGGCTGCGCGTTGCACAACATCGAACCGCCCGCCGTCGAGTAGCGGACGTGTCCGATGGCGATGTCGCCCGGCAGCCTCCGCAACCGCTCCTCCGTGAAGATCTCGGCGACGTAGCCCATCTCCTTTTCGGAGTGAATCTGTGGCGTACCGGGGGCGATGATCTGCTCCCCCGCTCCGCTCGAGCCGATGGCCTCGCCGATGTTGGTCTCGGAGGGGCGCCGGTCGGAGGACACCGACGCGATTCCTGCGCTCTCCTGACCACGGTGCTGCAGTGCGTAGAGGCCGAGGTAGGCGATGTTCGCAGCGTTCTCGTGGTTCAGGACCGCGAAGACACCGCATTCGTCATGGAACTTGTCGAACATGAGAGATCCCGCCCGCAGAGTGTACCGCTGGTGAATATCAGGACGGTGGAAGCGATGCGCGAATGGCATCGCGATGGTGCGTTGCTTCGGCCGCCCACGGCGAGGAGGAATCGACGGCGAGGTAGTGATCGTAGGCGGCGATCGCTTCGCGGGAGCGTCCCAGCATGTCGAGCGCCAGAGCCCGGTTGAAGAGCGCATCCGGCGCGCGGCTGTCGACCTGCAGTGCCCGATCGCACATCGCCACGGCGCTCTCCAGCTTCTTCGGATCGAGCCGGCTCGCGGCGATCAGGGCTGCGGCGAGGTCGCTCTGGTACCGCGTGTTGCCCGGCTCGCGGATCGCGGCGGCAACGAGTGCCGTGACGGCCTCGTCCGCTCTCCCGTTGAAGAGTAGTGCGACTCCGTGCGCGTGCAGGACGCGGGGCGACTGGCCCGGAACCTCGATCGCATCCTGCGCTTTCGACTGGAGGAGGAAGAAGTTCGGATCCTTTTCGTCGGCCTCGCCACGGGTCACGTGTCGCGGGACATACGGGAACCCGCTCAGCCGTGCTTCGATCGGACGGCTCTTCAGCTGTCCGTAGGCCGCGGCGACGTTGACGAGGGGATCGCGGTGCTGGTTGTAGGTGAACATCACCCCGGCCGCGACCAGGATCAATCCCGCGGCGATGGCCAGCCACCACCGCCGGTCCGCTTGCGGTGTCTCGACCAACTCCGAAGAGTTGACCACGATCATCCGGCATTCATCGCAGCCGGCCACATGATCGACCAGGCGCGCTCGGCTGTTGGGATCGAGCGTGCCTTCGACAAAACGGCCGAGCTCTTCATCACCGGGGTGAAGCGACGATGGGTTCATGGGGGCACCTGGGGCAACGACGTTTCGCTCCCGAAGTCGACTTGCAGGGCCTCGGCGCCGTAGGTCAGCATGTCGCCAATGTCGCTCATCCCGACACCGGCGGCAAGAAGAGCTTCCCGCAGCCCGGCGACCAGCCGGTCGATCCGGCGGTAGAGCTGTTTCTGATCGGCCTGCAACATCCTGGCGATGGTGGAGACCTTCAGAGCATCGATGAAACGTAGTCTCATAATCAATCGATCCTCGGCGGGGAACCCGTCGAGCGCACGTTTCAGCACAGCACTGGTCCGACGCGCAGCTCCTTCGCGCTCACCGCTCAATAGCTCGGTCTCGGCCGAGGCTTCTGATGCGGGCTCACGCATCTCCTCCGTCCGCTCGACGTTCTTTTGCCGGCGCGGTTGCCGGATGACAACGCCGGCCGCCAGCGCCTGAAGGGTCTGAGCGTCGAGCTCTGGATATTTTTGACGGACAATTGTCGAAGCTTCCCCGATTCCCAGCCCGTCCCGGCTCATGAGCCGTTCGAGCAGGATCGCCCCGTCACCCGCCCGCCGGGCTCTCATGGAGGGCCGCCACTTGCCCCACTCGTGGATCTTCTGGTCGAGGTAGTGACGCTGGATGACCACGGTCAGGTAAGTGGAGAGAGAGCACTTCCCTTCGAACTTGCGCAGGACGGCGTAGTCGTCTTCGAGGAGCTTCAGCCGTGCGGTGGATGCGAAGTCCTCCGCATCCGCGCCGCTCAGGCCGTACTTCCGGCAGACGAACGCGGCAGCGCGATCGATCAGCGAAAGATTGTCGAGGAAGAACGTTTCCCAATTCATACTGCCGCGAACGGCAACCGAAGCTCTCTTTACGGAACGTCGGATTCTAATTGAAATAGAGGGGGACGCCGACCGAAATCGATCGGTTGACATCATCCATGTTTAGAACTAGTCTAATCCCAGTGCGCGACAGTGTGACCATCCTCCGGCAGCACGGAATCCAACCCTCGGCCCAGCGCGTGGCCGTCGCCGACTACGTCCTCCGGACCGTCGAGCATCCCTCGGCCGATCTCGTCTGGAACCGCGTCAAGAGCCGAGTGCCGTACATCTCCCGCGCCACGGTCTACAACACGCTGAACCTCTTCGTCGCCAAAGGCCTGCTGCGCGCTCTGACGCTCGCGGAAGACAGCGTCGTCTTCGACCCGAACGTCGAGCGCCACCATCACCTCGTGGACGAGGAGACCGGAGCGATTCACGACGTGCCCTGGGACAAGGTGCAGGTCTGCAACATCGAATCGCTGAAGGGGTTCGAGATTCATGATTACCAGGTGGTCATGCGCGGCGTCCGCAGGAGCGCGCGGCGCAAGGCCTGAAAAAATTTTCGCCTGTAGTTAGACGGCGTCCAGAACGCGACGTCGTCCAAATCAAGGAAGGAGAGTAACGACCATGCCCATGCTTACCGTTGGTGACAAGTTTCCTGAGTACAGCCTGACCGCTTCTGTGAGCACCGAGAAGGGGAAAGAGTTCGAGACCATCAGCACGAAGGACAACCAGGGGAAATGGCTTGTGTTCTACGCCTACCCCAAAGACTTCACGTTCATCTGTCCGACCGAGATCGTCGAGTTCGGAAAGAAGGCAGGGGACTTCGCCGACCGCGACGCCGTCGTCCTCGGCGGCAGCACGGACAACGAACACTCGCACCTGGCGTGGCGTGTGTCGCATCCCGACCTGAAGGATGTGAAGACGCCGCTGGTGTTCATCACGCCGGCGTTCGCGATGCAGCTCGGCATCCTCCATCCGGAGGCCGGTGCCGCGCTGCGCGTGACTTTCGTGGTCGACCCGAACGGGATCATCCGCTGGGTCAACGCCAATGACCTCTCGGTCGGACGCAACGTCGACGAGGTGATCCGCGCACTCGACGCGCTCCAGAGCGACGAGCTCTGCCCGTGCAACTGGCGCCCGGGCCAGCAGACGCTGGGGGCGGCATAACATCATGAACGCCGTCGAATCGCTTCGCGCGCGGTTGCCCGAGAACGCCCGCGACACGAAACTCAATCTGCAGAGCGTGCTGCAGCCCGGCACGCTCACGACGGCGCAGCGGTGGGGGGTGGCGGTTGCTTCGGCGGCCGCTGCCCGCAACCCGGAGTTGCTGGACGCCATGCTCGCGGATGCTCGTGAGGAAGCCGGCGACGCCGTCATCGACGACGCGCTTGCCGCCACGTCGCTCATGGCCATGAACAACGTCTACTACCGTTTCCGTCACATGATCGGAAAGCCGACGTACGACCTGAAGCCGGCGCGTCTGCGCATGCAGCGCATTGCGAAACCGGCCACGAACAAGCCCGACTTCGAGCTGTTCTGCCTCGCCGCAAGCGCGATCAACGGTTGCGAGATGTGCATCCGTTCGCACGAAGCCGTCGTCATCGAAGGCGGACTCACCGAAGATCAGGTGCATGACGCGGTGCGCATCGCAGCGGTTGTTCAGGCGGCGGCGGTCGCGCTCGAGCTGCCGGTCTTCACGACCGCCCCATCCTGAAACCGAACGGGACAGCCGAAAACGTGGCTCGCGTGGGGCGCCAGCGGCCACGCCGGCGATGGGAGAGGACCAGGCAACCCGCCGGCGCCCCAAGTTTCTTCTTATCTCGCGATCAGCTCCGCCTCTTCGCCCACGCCACGGATCACGTCGTCGACCGTGTCTCCGCCGAGGAGCCACGCAAACGCCGTTCGCCAAACGCGGCCGAGCTCGGGTGCCGAGGTTCGAATCAGCGGGACTCCGTTGCGCTCGATGAGAAACGCCGCGATGTCGGTCCGACCGATCCGCTGCGCCGGGACCCGATGCTGCGCCGCGAAGCGGAGCGTCTCGTCCACCTTCGCCGTCGTGACGATCGCACGCGCCTGCGACTCGCTGAACAGCAATCCGATCGCATCGAGATCATCCGCATGTCCGGCCAGCTCGATGTGACAGCCGATCCCATCCATCGCGCATTCGGCCAGTGCCACGGCCAGTCCGCCGTTCGACAGATCGTGGGCGCTGCGGAGCAAGCGATGCTCGAAGGCTTCGAGCAGGAAAGAGACGAGGGCCTTCTCGCGATCGAGATCGACGCGAGGAGGCAGTGAGAGCGCCTCCGGCATCGCATGCTGCTGCCACTCCGATCCGCCCAGCTCATTCGCCGTCGATCCGAGAAGAACGATGTCGAGTCCGGCTTCGGGGAAGGCCAGCTCGGATCCGGCATCCTCGCGCTCGAGAATGCCCACCATGCCCACCGTCGGCGTCGGCAGGACCGCGCGCCCTTCGGTCTCGTTGTAGAACGACACATTGCCGCTGACGACCGGCGTCTCGAGTGCGAGGCACGCGTCGCTGATCCCGCGGATGCACTCCGCGAATTGCCACATGATCTCCGGCCGTTCCGGCGAGCCGAAGTTGAGACAGTCGGTGATCGCCAACGGACGGCCACCGCTCACCGCGAGATTGCGCGCCGCCTCGGCGACGGCCTGTTTGCCGCCCTCATACGGATCGAGAGAGCAATAGACGGGGTTCACGTCGCTCGTCATCGCCAGCGACCGGCCCGTGCCTTTCACGCGCACGATTGCCGCATCGCGGCGCTCCGGCCCCGCGATCGTATTCGTGCGCACGGTCGTGTCGTATTGCTCCCAGATCCAGTGTTTGGAACAGAGGTTCGGCGACGCGAGAAGGCGCAACAGTTCATCCGTCAGCTCACCATCGGGAACTGCGTCGCGTTCCAGAGTCTTCGGAAGAGCGCGATCCGGCGCCGCCATCGGACGCTCGTACACGGGTGCCTCGGTCGAGATCGGATCGACCGGAATCGCAGCAACCTCCTCCCCCTTCCAAAGCAGCCGCACGAATCCATCGCCCGTGACTTCACCGACGACGGCAGCATTGAGATCCCACTTCTCGAACGTCCGCAGGACCTCGGCTTCCCTTCCGCGCGTGGCCACGATGAGCATTCGCTCCTGCGACTCGCTGAGCATGATCTCGTAGGGCGTCATCCCGCTCTCGCGTACGGGGACGAGATCGAGATTCATCCGCACGCCGGTTCCCGCGCGACCGGCCATCTCGAACGACGAGGACGTCAGTCCGGCCGCGCCCATGTCCTGAATCCCGACGACAGCGTCGGATTCCATGATCTCCAGACATGCCTCGAGCAGCAGCTTCTCCGTAAAGGGATCGCCCACCTGGACGGTCGGGCGCTTCTCTTCCGACGCCTCGTCGAATTCCGCGGATGCCATCGTCGCGCCGTGGATCCCGTCCCGCCCTGTCTTCGAGCCGACGTAGATGACGGGATTTCCGATGCCGCTGGCCGTTCCGGTGAAGATCCGGTCGCGCGTGGTGACGCCGAGAGCGAAGACGTTGACGAGGATGTTGCCGTTGTAAGAGTGGTGAAACGACGTCTCGCCGCCGATCGTGGGGATACCGATGCAGTTCCCATAGCCGCTGATGCCGCGCACGACACCGTCGACCAGGTATTTCATCCGGGGTGCGTCGAGCTCACCGAAGCGTAGCGAGTCGAGACAGGCGATGGGCCGCGCACCCATCGTGAAAATGTCGCGCAGGATGCCGCCCACGCCGGTGGCCGCTCCCTGGTAGGGCTCGATGAACGATGGATGGTTGTGCGACTCCATCTTGAACGCCGCCACCCAGCCGTCGCCGATGTCGATTACACCGGCGTTTTCGCCCGGGCCCTGAATCACGCGCGGTCCTGTGGTGGGAAACTTGCGGAGGTGAACGCGGGACGATTTGTATGAACAGTGCTCGGACCACATCACGCTGAAGATTCCGAGCTCTGTGTAGTTCGGCGCGCGTCCCAGAATCTGTTCGATGCGCTGGTACTCGTCGGGACTCAGACCGTGTGAGGCAATCAGCTCGGGCGTGATGTCTGGCACACCCGTATTGTGTCATCCCGGGCAGGCGCCCGGGATGACAGCGAAATAAGGCTCAGTCGCGATTGCCCGGCTCCGGGTGACGCATCTTCAGCATCATCGGCCCATGTTCCATGTCCGAGTGCATCGACTCGAGCTTGGTCTTCTGATCCGGGGTCAGGATGGCCTCGATCTTCTGTTTTGCCGACTCGTGCGCGGCCTTGATCTGCTGCTGCAGCGAACGGAGAGCGAGGTACTGCGTACCGATCGCAGTGGCGTCCGGATTCGACGCCTCGGCGAGCGAATGCAACTGCTGTTCGGCAGGCCCGATCTGGCTCGCGATCGGCTCGACCGAGGCAGCCAGCTGCTGGTGGATGGCATCCCACTGCACCTTCTGGCCTGCAGAGAGTCCGAGCGAGGCGGAGCAGGCCGCGCTGTCGTCACCCATGCCGTGGATGAACATGTGACGGTTGTGCTCCTGAGCCAGAGCGAGGGTTGCGACGAGGGTCAGCGTCAGTGCGAGAACGAGTTTCTTCATGTGTGTGAATCTCCTTTCGTCGAGCAATCTACGCATCGGAGACGGCGAAGTGATCAACGCGACGCAAGTGGTTTGTAAGAAACGTAAAACCCGCATGGGGCGGCGCGTTCCGCTCGAATGCCGATGCTAGACTCGACTCATGAAAGGGAGCCGGAGCACGGTTGCGGCGTTCCTCTCGCTGCTCGTTCTCGGCGTCGCCCTCGTCGTCCTGGGAACGTTGCAGTATCGATGGATCGGCGAGATGGCCAACGCCGAACGCCATCGCATGCAGAGCGGCATCGAGTTCGCGGCGCATCACTACAGCGACGATTTCGATCACGAGCTGACGAGGATGTTCTTCGCGTTCCAGATCCCGTTTCCTGAAGCCAACCCGGAACACATCCTGAAGCGCTATGACGAGTGGGCCGTATCGGCGCGCGATCCGCGCATCGTTCGTGCGATCTATTTCGTCCAACCGGTTCCCGGCGCCGCGATGCAGATGATCGATCCACGGACCCGCAGCGTTCGTGACATCTCGTGGCCGCTGCCGTTTGCCGCACTCCAGCCGGCGATCGCAGCTGAGGTGGCCGGAGGCCGGCCGGTTCAGCCGGTAGTCCCGGGAACGCCCGCAATCGTCATCCCCTCCGGCGGAATGCGCCGCATGATGTTCAAGGAACACCTGGGAGCGATGGCGGCAGCTGGGATGCCCATTCCCAGGATCCACATGATGCCGGCGCACGAAAACTCTTCGCCGGCATTCACCATCATCGAGCTGGATCGTGACTACATCGCCCGCGTGTTGCTTCCCGATCTGACGCACCGTTACTTCGACCGGCCGGGCGAACGGGACTACGAAGTCGCCGTCGTCGCGCCTGAGAGCGGAGAGGTGATTTACCGTTCTGACGCCTCGTTGAATGCCGCCGCTCCCCCATTTCGGGCCGACTTCATGCTGCCGATCTTCAGTGTCCGCGCGCTGCGTCGTGAACCGGAGGAAGGCCTGATGTTCGCGCCTCCTTCCGAGCACCAACCGCTCTGGCATCTGCTGGTACGTCATCACAAAGGAACGCTCGAAGAGGTCGTCGCTGCAACGCGACGACGCAATCTGATGCTGACCGGCGGAATCCTGGCAGTGCTCGCCGGCACCGTCGTCGCGCTCGCGGCGATGCTGCGCGGTGCAGAGCGCATGCGCCTGCAGCAGCTCGAGTTTGTCGCCGGCGTCACGCACGAGTTGAACACGCCAGTCGCCGCGCTCAGCGCTGCCGGTCAGAACCTCGCCGATGGCATCGTCACCGAGCCGTCCCAGGTCGTCCGCTACGGGTCCGCGATCGTGAAGGAGTCGCGCCGGCTGACCGAAATGATCGGTCAGGTCCTGGCGTACGGCGGAATGCAGTCGCGTCGCAGACTCACACTTACTCCCATCGATGTCCACGCGGTGATCGACGAAGCAGTTGCGGCCTGCCGGTGGATGGCGGAGGAGCAGGCAGTGGTCATCGAGACCCACGTCGATCGCGCGCTTCCACTCGTCGACGGCGATGCCGCGTCACTCGCAAGAGCGCTGCAAAACCTCATCGCCAACGGCATCCGCCATGGCGCACCGGGCAAGTGGGTCGCCATCCAGGCGACGAGTGACGCCCGTGACGTCATCATCTCGGTCGAGGACCGCGGACCAGGGATCGCCACGCGCGATCTTCCCCATCTGTTCGAACCGTTTTACCGCGGCCGTGGTGCCGATCGCGTCCGTGGCAGCGGCCTCGGGCTGACCATCGTGAAGCAGATCGTGACCGCACATGGCGGAAGCGTAGCCGCGGAGAAACGCCGCGACGGTGGCGCCCTCTTCTCCGTTCGTATCCCGGCACGCACCGCGGCCGTCACGGCGCCGGAGATCGTGCGGCATGCCTGAGCTCCAGCGGCGCATCCTGCTGGTCGAAGATGAAGAGAGCCTCATCCTCACGCTGCGGGACCGCTTCACTTCCGAGGGGTATTCGGTGACGGTCGAAAGCGACGGAGAATCAGCGCTGGTCACCGGCACGCGCACGCCATTCGACCTGATCGTGCTCGATGTCGCGTTGCCACGGAAGAATGGATTCGATGTCTGCCGCGATCTCCGCCAGCGTGGCGTGCAGACGCCGATTCTGATGCTCACGGCACGCGGTCAGGTCGTCGATCGCGTCGTCGGTCTGAAACTCGGCGCCGACGATTACCTCACCAAGCCCTTCGAAATGATGGAGCTGCTGGCCCGGGTAGAAGCGCTCTTGCGGCGTGCCCGGACGATGGCGCACAACGCCTCCGATTCCTACGCCTTCGGGCCGGTTTACATCGACTTTCGCAGTGCCGAGGTGCGCCGCGAGGGGCAGCCGGTGGAGTTGTCGACACTGGAGATCAAACTGCTGCGCTATTTCGTCGAGCACCGTGGCGCCGTCCTCGCGCGCGACGAGCTGCTCGACAAGGTGTGGGGTTACGACGCCACGCCGGTGACGCGCACGGTCGATGTGCACGTCGCATCGCTGCGCCAGAAGCTCGAAGCCAATCCGTCGAAGCCGCAGTTCATCGTCACGGTGCACGGCCTGGGCTACAAGTTCCTGGGATGAGCCGGCACGGCCGCCGGCGTCGGTTGCCAGAAGCTCCGCCACGACTCGAGTCCGAATTCTCGCAGCACGGACTGCTAGCTCACCTCGATTACACGGCTGCCATCGTCCTCGACGCGGATGGTGATCTCGACGTGACCGTCTTCGAACTCGGCGAAGTCACGCTTCGGCCACTCGATCAGCTTCACGCCCGGCCCCTGCAACAGCTCCGGGATGCCGATCTCCAGCCACTCGCGGCGGCTGTCCGTGAGGCGGTATCCATCGATATGAATGATAGGCGCGCCTCCCTCAATCGGATACTCGTGAACGATTGCAAACGACGGTGATGCCACTTCGACGGGGTTCGCGCCAAGCTCAGCGGCGATCGCTCGGACCAGGAACGTCTTGCCCGCACCGAGGTCGCCGATGAGGTGAACGACGCCATCCGGCGTCAGCGTGCGCGCGATCGACTGACCAGCGGCCACCGTGCCGGCTTCATCGCGGCAGAGGAAGGTTTGCGTTTGCGCCACCATCGTCATTGTAGGCGGGCGATGAAAGCTCGTGGACATGCGCGGCGAACACTTCATTGAAGAGCGCTCCCGGCCGGCGCGCGCGCAGCCGTTCGACGATGTCCGGCCCGTTCATCCCCAGCTTGTGCAGGATGCGGCTGGCCACCAGCGCAGAACGATTGAAGCCCATTCCGCAGTGGGAGAGCACACGGTGCCCGTTGCCGACGAGATGCGCACCGAGCAGCGAGACCGCCTCCAGCTGCGCAAGGTTCGGCAACTCCTCGTCGAAGATCGGGAAATAGACGTAGAGGCAGGACCCGGGCGCAGTGGGGATGCACTCATCGAGGCCGCCCTCCAGGTCGATGACGACGTCGATGCCGTGCGCCGCGACGATCTCCCAATCAGCGATCGCCGGCGAGATGAAGAGATAGCCCGAGTCGTCGACTTGCGTGAGTTGCATCGGTGGGAGGACGGGAGACACGATGGCGATAGTTTATCAGCGCCGCCGGGTGAAGAGCCGTGACGAGACGAGAATCGCCGAACTTGCGGGGCCCGGCCGCGATCAGGTTCCGTGCGATTTTTCCGACGGCTGCGGAAGCTTGGGCGCGGGAAGATTCGGGTCGATCAGCTTCGCTGGCGGTGGCTCGACGACGATCACGCCAAGGTCCTTCAACGCATGCCGGGCCTGCTCGCCAGCGAGGGGAAAGAGGCATCGCTCGTCCCACAGTTTTCGGTAGAGCTCGATTGCGCCGTTCTTGTCGCCGCTTCCGGCTCGTTTCCTCGCTTCGGTCATGGTCTGGTACATCGTCTCGTCGCGATCCTTGAGAACATCGCGAACCACCTTCTCGACTGCGGGCGGCGACAGCCGGCCGCGCTCGCCTTCGATGCGACGGATGACCTCGCCTTTCCCATCGATCAGAAGCACGGCGGGAAGCTTCCCACTCTCGCCGAGCTTGCTGATGGTCGGAACGTCCGCGGGCAGGACGATCTCGAACTCGAGGCAACGATCGGCGGCCTGCACGAGCTCCTGCGAGGTCAGCAACGGCGAATGCTCGGTTTCGTCGACCGTCGCCGGCAGCCAGTAAAGCGCCAGAGTCGCCTTGACGAGTGGCGCGCCCGTACTCGCGAACCGCCAGGGAACGAGACGCTCGTAGGGATCACCGGTGCCCGGTCCCGATCGCCGCCCGGACTGAGGGAACGCCTCAGGCACGAGGATCAGCAATAGACAAGTCGCAGCGATCATCGAGCGCGCGATGACGTTCGGGAGGGGCGGCAGGGTCATGAGCATTAGGACGGCCTCGGGCTCCGAACGTTCCCGAGGCTCGCCTCTTTTTCGTCGGAAGCCAACCTCGGCACGAACCCGGCGTCCAAATCTCCGTAGACACACGCTGGACAACTCGGAGAGACGAATGCGGAAGCTATGGAAAACATTGTTCATTCTGATCATCCTGGCCGGCGCCAGCGCGGGACTTTACGCCTGGACTCGCAACGCGAAAAAGGGCGACGGCGACATGAAACAGGTCGATGTCACCCAGGGATCCATCGTTGAGAAGGCGGTTGCCGTCGGTCAGATTCAGCCGCGCCAGAAATTCTCGGTCAAGTCGAAAATCTCCGGCATCGTCAAACGTGCGCTGGCCCAGGTCGGCGACACCGTGCGGGCGGGCGATCCGCTCTTCGAGATCGCCCCAGATCCGACTCCGCTCGAGGTGACTGAGGTGGATCGGCAGGTGGAGTCGGCAGCGGCGTCGTATCGGAAAGCGGAGGGCGATTACCAGCGCGCCCTCCAACTGGCGCGGTCCGGCGTTCTCCCGAAATCGGACGTCGAGGCTCGAAAAGAAGCGTTTGATCTCGCTCGCGTCGCCATGACCAAAGCCGAACAGAATCGCGATCTGACCCGCAACGGCCGGCTCACCGTCTCAGGAACCGAGTCGATCATCCGGGCACCGGCCGCGGGCACGATCCTCACGCGCACCGTCAATCCAGGCGACCCGATCGTCCCCCTCACGTCGTACCAGCCGGGCACCGAGATGGCTACGGTTGCCGACATGCGCGATCTCATCTTCAAAGGCACGGTCGACGAGATCGATGTCGGCAAGCTCTCGGTCGGGATGCCGACGCGCATCAAAGTCGGCGCGCTGCCCACCGACGTCGTCACCGGCCACGTCTCCCGCATCGCTCCGCAGGCGCAGCAGAAAGAAGGAGCGACACTCTTCGACGTCGAAGTCGAGCTCGAGCCGAGCAGGATCACGCTGCGCGCTGGCTACTCCGCCAATGCCGACGTCATCATCCGCGAGAAGAAGGATGTCCTCGTCATCCCGGAGCGCCTGGTGACCTTTGCCGACGGCGGAAAGAAGGCCAGCGTCGAAGTCCCCGGCGCCGATCCGAAGTCACCGAAGAAGGTCGAGATCAAGACCGGCATCTCCGACGGCCTCAACGTCGAAGTGCTTTCCGGCCTGACCAAGGGACAGAAGATCGTGGAGCGGCCGCCGAAGGAGATTTCTTGACAAGGGCACGCGGTCTCGGGGTCTCACGCATGACCGCCCGACACCCAACTCGCGACTCCGAACACTGCGAGACCACGAGACCACGAGACCGCAAATGAAAGACGTCCTCAAACAGCTTGCGCGTGACTTGAAGGCGGAGAAGCTCCGGACGTTCCTGACCGTCTTCGGAATTGTGTGGGGCACCGTGGCGATCAGCCTGATGCTCGCCTTCGGCACAGGCCTGCACAAGCAGCTCATCAAGTCGACGGCCGGGCTCGGCGACCGCATCGTCATCGCCTGGCCCGGCCTGACGTCGATTCCGTACGAGGGGCTCGGCAAGGGACGGCGCGTCCGTATCCGCGACGAGGACCTCGCCATGGCCCGCGGAAACGTCGAGGGTCTGAAGGCGATCTCCGCCGAATACTCCGGCAACATGAAGGTCGAATACGGCACCAAGACGCTGTCGGTCGATACCTCGGGAGTCGCACCGGAGTTCGGAACCATGCGCAACCTGATCCCCCAGAACGGCGGACGCTTCATCAACGCGATCGACGTCGCTCAACAGCGGCGCACGGTGTTCATCGGAGACAAGTTGTCGAAGGACATCTTCGGCGTCACTCCCGCGGTCGGAAAGACGATCACCGTCAATCAGTCGCCGTTCCTCGTCGTCGGCGTCCTCACGGAAAAGGATCAGGACTCCAGCTACAGCGGCCGGGACAACGAGAAGATGTTCATTCCCTCGACGACCTATCGGGCTCTGCGCGGGGACAAGTACGTCGACAACTTCGTCTTTCAGGCGGCCAACGCGTCCGATACCAAGGTGGTGATGAAACGCCTGAGCGCGGCACTGGGCCGGCAGCTGCGGTTCGATCCGAGCGACAAGGAAGCGCTCTCGATGTGGAACACGACCGAGCAGTTCGTGTTCTTCGACACGTTCATGCTCGCCTTCAATGCCTTCCTGGGAATCATCGGCGTGCTGACGCTCGTCGTCGGCGGCATCGGAGTCTCGAACATCATGAACGTCGTCGTCGAGGAACGAACGCGCGAAATCGGCATCAAGATGGCCCTCGGCGCGAAGCAGCGTTACATCCTCGGACAGTTCCTGATCGAGACGATGCTGGTCACATTTCTCGGCGGCGTCATCGGATTCGCGATCGCACTGGCCGTCTGCGCCGGTTTTCCGAAACTGGGATTGGGACAGTACGTCGGCGATCCGGTCGTCTCACCGATCGTGGCGTTGCTGACGTCGGTGGCCCTCGGAATCGTCGGCCTCGTCGCCGGTTACTTCCCCGCCCGCGATGCCGCCCGGCTCGATCCCGTCGTGGCGATGAAGCTCTGACCATGAATACCGACCTGCACGTCATCCTCAATCTGTTCGCGACCTCCTCGCGGCTGCAGAAGAAACGCGCCTACCTCACGATCGCAGCGATCGCCTGGGGAACCGTGGCGATCCTTCTGCTCCTCGCGTTCGGTGAAGGGCTGAAGCTCCAGCTCGATAAGAACCGGCGCTCGACCGGCGAGAACCTCGCCGTCATGTGGCCGAGCGAGACGACAAAGGCGTGGAAGGGAATGCCGCCGGGCCGCCCGATCCGCCTGCGCATTGACGACGTCGACTTCATCCGCGAGCGGATGCCCGAGCTGCGAGCAGTTCACGGCGAGCTGCAGGCCGGCCGGACCGCCCTGACGTACGGCCGGAAAACCGTGAACGGACGCATCCTCGGCGTCAACTACATCTTCGGCGAAGATCGCAAGCACTACCCGCAGCCCGGCGGCCGCTTCCTGAGCGTCGAGGACGAGATCCAGCGCCGGCGCGTGATCTTCCTCGGCGATGAGATGGCCAAAGACATCTTTGGCGAGGAGCCGCCGGTCGGAAAGACGCTTCTGCTGAACAACGCGCCATACACCGTCATCGGAGTGATGCAGAAGAAGACGCAGATGGGCGTCTACGGCGGTCCCGATGGGAATCATGCAGTCATCCCTATCACCACGTTCCGCGCGCAGTATGGCCGCGACCGGCTCTCCGTGATGGTGATCGAGACCGAGGAGCCAGGGCAGATGAAAGCCGCGCTTGCCAAACTCAACGTGCTATTCGGTGGCAAGTATGGCTACGACCCGACGGACGACCGAGCCCTGGCCACGTGGGACATGGTCAAGAGCTCGAAGACCACGGGCAACATCGCCATCGGGATTCAGATCTTTCTCGGGATCGTCGGCGCTCTGACGCTGCTGATCGGCGGCGTCGGTGTGGCCAACATCATGTATGCCGTCGTCAAGGAACGGACGCGGGAGATCGGCGTGAAGATGGCCCTCGGTGCGAAGCAACGCTGGATCATCGCCCCGTTCGTCCTGGAAGCCCTCGTCTACACCTTCATCGGAGGCGCGCTCGGGATCATCATCGCTACGCTGCTCGTCTCGCTGACCACGTTCATCCCCATCGAAGGAAACAAGGTGATGTCGTTCCTGGGCAGGCCGACGCTGTCGCCACAGATCGGCAGCGCCACGTCGCTGATCCTAGGGCTCATCGGACTGGCTGCCGGCTACTTCCCGGCGCGCCGGGCCGCCAGGATCGATCCAGCTTCGACGCTGAGGTACGAATAGGAGACCCACATGACCGCAGACAGCCAACTCATCATCCGGATGTCCGACATCCGCAAGGTTTACGACACCGGCAAGGTAAAGGTCGAAGCGCTCAAAGGCATCGATCTGGAGATCGAGAAGGGCGAGATGGTCGCCATCGTCGGCCCCTCAGGTTCCGGCAAGTCGACCTTGATGAACCTAGTCGGATGCCTCGACACACCGACATCGGGGATCTATGAAATCGGAGGACAGGCAGTCTCGGGTGTGACGCGCGACGAGCTGGCGGAGATCCGCAACCGGAGGGTCGGGTTCGTCTTCCAGGCGTTCAACCTGCTGCCCCACATCACCGCGCTCGAGAATGTCGAACTCCCGATGCTGTTCGGCGGCGTGAAGCCGGCAGAGCGCCGCGAACGCGCCTCGAAGTACCTCGACCGCGTCGGCCTGGGTGACCGCCTCGATCACAAACCAACTGAACTCTCCGGCGGCCAGATGCAGCGCGTGGCCATTGCCCGCGCCCTGGCGATGGAGCCCGATATCGTCCTCGCCGACGAGCCGACGGGAAACCTCGATTCCTCCGCCGGCGGCGACATCATGTCGCTTTTTACGGATCTCTGGAAGCAGGGACGCACGCTGGTGATCATCACTCACGACCCTGCCCTGGCCCGGCGCGCCAGCCGCGTCGTGGAGATCCACGACGGCCGGATCATCTCGGATCAGGCGACGAACGCGGCGGCGTGATCGACTTGCAAACGCGACTCTTCTTCATGATTAAGTACTGAAATCCGGCCTCCGTCTTCGACCGATTCCGTCATCATGGCCGCCTTACCGAAAGCGAGGCGTCATGAGCGACCGCAGGCCCGTCCCCCGGAAGGTGGTCCATCTCCTCATCGCTGTTCTGTCGAGCCTGATTTCTGTTCGCACAATGCTGGCTCAGCCCGTTGGCTCCGGCATCAACATGGGGGAGTTGCCGTTCGGGCAGACTTTCTTCCAATCGGTCGATTCCGGCGGCCCCTCCACGATCATCGACCTCACACAACCAGCTTCCTCCGCAGGCAGCCTCACCTCGGCCACTCTCCGCTGGATCCTGAACAACGCACCCTGCCCGAACGGCTACAAGATCAAAGTCGTCCGGCAGGGAACTCAGCTTGGCACCTTTACCGTGGTGGCGGAGCGCGGACCCTTTCCAGCGACGAGTGGCGACCTGACCGTCGCGCTCAACCCACCGGTTCCCGTTCTCGCCGGGGATTTTCTCGCAGTCACGCAACTGAACGGCTCGAGCTCCAACTGTGGGGGCGTCGGCTTGAGTCTGAGCGATTCCACGCATTCGGCCCTGCGGATGTCGGGTGACCTGCAGACCGGAGCCACAAACACGGGGAAGATCTTTCGACTGACGCAGGTCAACCTGCGGGCGGCGAGCGATCTGCCCGCTCTGGTCGGGGTCGTTCCGGGTGTGGGGTCGGTGCAGGGGGCGAACGGCTCCGGATTCCGCACTGCGATCCAGGTCGCCAGCGGGGGTGCATCCGGGCAAGTCGTCAGCGGCCGGCTTGTCTTCCATCCTCGAGGAGGCAACGCCAGCGCATCGGATCCGGGAGTCAACTTCACCCTCCAGAATCGCGACACTATCCAGTTCAGCGACATCGGCACGGTACTCAACGTCTCCGGCCTGGGGACACTGGATGTACTCAGCACCGGGACGTTGCCCCTGGTCACGGTCCGTGTGTTCAACGACAACGGAGCAGCCGGCACCCAGGGATTCATCGAGCCGGTGGTGCGGCCGCGCGATGCGGCTCTCCCCAATACACAGGTATTTCTCAATGCGCCGCACGACCCGGCCACGTTCCGCATGAACATCGGCGTGCGTACGTTCGAACAGGGCGTTACGTTCTTCGCGGTCTACATCGCGCCGAATGGCCAGTCGCTCGGGCCCGTGAGTACCAAGACCTATGCAGCAAACTACTTCGAGCAGTTCAGCCTGCAGCAGTTCGTCGACAACCTTCCCGCGAGTCCTGACGCGCTTCTGGCGATCTCCGTAACCGCCGGAAGTGCCGTGTTCTACGGCACGACGACGGACAATCGAACGAACGACAGCGCCATCGTCATCGCCAGCCGTCCCTGAACGGTTCTGCCTCTTCGCTCGCCTTCCTCATCTGCCAAAGCACGTGACTGAGATGCGATCGCCGTGACTCGCCCGTCGTGACGATGAGCAGTTTTAGGAGCTTGTCGCGGATCTCGTCCCGTCCGCTCCAATCCACACCGAGCAGCTCATTCGTTTCGAGGGACATCATGTCGATCTTCACGGATCTCCGGATGGAGGGCCGCACGCTCGTGATCATTACGCACGACCCGGCACTGGCCCGCCGCGCCAGCCGGGTCATCAAGATCCACGACGGGCGGATCATCTTGGACCGCGCCACGGGCGTTGCAGCGTAAACGCCTTCCAGCCGAGGATGATCAGGACTGCTGCACGGAAGTGCGGAGGAACTCGCCACGATTGACTTCGTCGGGTCGGGTCACCGTCGGTTCGTCCCCGAGGCCGGTAAGTGCGCTCACGACCTCGACCCCTTGCATGAAGCTGTGGTCCTGATTCGAGACCTCGTACTTCCATGCACCGAACCGGCCTCGGGAGAAGATCCGGCGCTCTTCGAACAACGGATGGACGATATCGAGCAGTTCGTCGCGATTGGTCGAGGGCACCGGATAGCCGTACGTCTCGAAGTGGTACCAACGGCTGACGATCTCGCTCTCCGGAGCGATGAGACCATCCTCGCGCAACGCCCGCACGACGTCGTCGAAAATCGTCGCCGCATCGACCGGCTTTTTTCCGCTCTCACTCACTTCAGCCATCAATGACCAGTACCCGTCACCATCAGGGACGTTGCGCGGCGAATAGTGGGAGAACATCGTCACGCGGTAGTACGGGCTGTTCGCTTCCGGAAAATACATCCAACATTTCTTCGCCAGCGCCGGTGGCCGGGCATGGCGAAGGCCAATGCCGAAGATATGCGTGGACGTGGAGACGAGCGACTCCGCCGCCCGTCGCGCCTGCAACGGAAAACCATCGACGAGCCGCGCCAGTTCGACCAGTGGGATCGTGCTGACGAGCGTGTCGTAGTGGAGACTGCGTCCGCTGGCCAGCCGGATGCGCCGCGCAACCGCGTCGATTCCGGACACGCGATCGCCGTACGCAATCCGCTCAGGATCGAGCTGAGCGGCGACCGCTTTCCAGATCGCGCCAGTCCCGCCGGTGAGCGGAAAGCGGAACTTCGCGTTCGGCCCCCAGGAGCAATCATCGCGCTCCTCGCGGATGTTGCGACGGATGCGTTCGAGGTCCGGGACGGCGACGCGCTCACCGACCCAGCGCGTTCCCAGCACCTCGAGAGGATGGCCCCACACCTTAAAGTTGTAAGGCTCCATGAAGATGCCCGCGAGCTCGGAACCGAACATCGACCGCGTCCATTCGTGAAAGTTCGCCGGCGTCGGCAACGACGGCCGGCGCTCTTCCGCTAATTCCAATCCGCGCAGCGCTCGATCACGATCGGCGGCATCGAGACGGTGGATATTGTTCTGGAACGGGTAGGGCACGAAGCGGTTTTGAATCCAGATCCAGGACTCGCGCTCGTGATGCAGCCACTCCAGCCCGAGGGAGTCGAGGACCTCGTCGTAGTAGGAGTAGTGGCTAAACTGGACGTGGCCGCCGATGTCCCACGTAAAGCCCTCACGATCGACGAAGCTCGCCGCCAGCCCACCCGGCCCGCCGCGCCCGTCCAGCAGTCGATAGTCGTGGTGACCGAGTTCCTGGAGCCGGTGGGCGGCACCGAGCCCCGTGGGGCCGGCGCCGAGGATGACGACGCGGCCTGGGTCGTTCATCGAAGGCCTCGCAGCGCGACTCTCGCCGCGTCGATCACGGCCCGGACAGCGAGACGCGCGATCCTGCGGACATTGAGCGAGGTCACCCCGGCCTGCCTCGTCGTATAGCGAACGGGTGCGGCGAAAATCCGTGCTCCCGTACTTGCGGCGAGGCCGGTGAGAAGAATGTTCGGCACCGCGGCCTCCGACGGGATCCGCGACAGAACCGAGTGCAGCCACTCCCCCCGCATCAGGCGATAGGGCGAATTGACGTCCGTGACGGCTCGTCCGAAGAACAGCGCAACAACCGCGCGGGAGCCTCCAGTGAGAACCTTGCGATGCATCGGAGAGACCCGTCCCAGCCGCTCGCCGATCAGAAAGTCGTATCGATCACGCGCGGACCAGAGGACGGGAAAGGAATCCGCCGCCATCTCCCCATCGCTGTCCGTCTGAAACACCCATTCCCCTCGCGCCTCGCGATAGCCGAGGATGATCGTCGGACCATGGCCGCTGTTTTTCTTTGTCGTTGCCACGATCCGCGGATTGTTCGCAGCAAGTTGCTGCAGCCGCCCGGCCGTACCATCGCGCGAGCCGTCGTCATAGATCCGGAGCTCGTAGTCGATGCGCTCGCGCTCGAGCATGGTCACCCATTCCCCGGCCACGCGCTCCAGCGAATCGACCTCGTTGTAGACGGGCATCACCACCGAAAGTACCGGTGAAATCGAGCCCGGCTCAGGCATCGGCTCTCCACATGATGCCGGCAGCCATCGCCGATGCGGCAGCAGCCCAGGCCACGGTCCAGGCGATGCCGATCGTGAAGGCATTGACGGGGTCCGTCGAGCTCGGCCCGTTGACGAACGAGACGGGAACCCAAACCGGAGCATTTGTAATGGAGTTCGCCCCCGGAAGACGTCGGGACCAATACTCGGAGTCGATCCGGGAACAGATCTTTCTTGTCAGCGCATCGCCCGTGACGCGCGGTTGCAGGCTCGCCCAGACACAGCATGCTCCCAGCAGAAGTCCGACACCAATGAGCGAGAGTCCCGCAACACGCTTCTGGAGCGGCGCGATTGGCAAAGAAACCAGATCGATGACAGGCCGATCCCTCCGCGTGAGCCCGAGGAGAGCGAGCGCAAAGAATGTAGTGGTCATCAGAGGAATGATGACGTTTCCACCGTAAGTCACGATCGAAGAAGACTGCCAAAGATTCGTCAACGAGGATGCGAGCCACGCGAACCGGCGCAACGGCAGGTACGCTCCGAGGTTCTCGAGATTCCGCAGGTCGGTTCCGGCACTTCTGTAATACACAAGGAGAACGATTCCACAGAGGGCGTTGTAGCCAGCATTGAAGCGAAGATCACCCGACAGCATCGCAAACGGGACGATCCAGCAGAGGTACTGGGGCGCGGAGCCGCACAGCCCGAGGACGAAGGCGAAGAAAAGAAGGACCGCCCGCTCCCTCGAGAGGCGGCCCGACCAGTACGCGGGCAACAGCGCGATCAACGAGACCAGTCCGACAGCGCGCGGCAGACCGAATTCGCCAAACATCCGGAAGCCCATGATCTGCACCCCATGCTGCGCGTACGCAAAGATCTGGCGGAGCTCCGCGACTCCAAGACGTGCGTGCAGCACGCTCAGGAGAAGGAGATAGCCAGCCGTGGCCCCTCCCATCGCCAGGATCAATGTCCCCATCCGAAGACGTGCGTCGCGATCCCTTCGCCGTCCAAACAGCAGCCAGGGCGCCGGGAACAGGAACGGAAGAAGCGGAGCAGCGACCGGCTTCACGATGACGGAGAGCACGAACGCGACACCAGCCGCCAAGTCGCCAATCCGAGTTCCGATGCGAAGCAGAAAGAGGGACAGGATCAGAAAATAGAGAAACACGCTGTCCCACTGCCCGTGCAGGGCCATAACGATCACCGGAACCGGTGCGAACGCGTACAGGTAGCCGAGGCGAAGCGATCCCGGGCGGTCAGGTCGCCAGACCGCGATCAGCACCGCGATCAGGCTGTCGAAGAGGCAGGGGAAAACCTTGTAGCAGAACGCCACCGGAAGGCTCGTGCGAACGGCGAACTGGCCCCCGAGCCAGAGCAGCAGATGGATTCCCGGGAGATAGGGAACGCGCGCGCTAAGCAGAGAGCCGTCGAGAAGGCGGGCACTATCAAGCGCGTCATTGACGATGTCGACCGATCCGAAAAAAATGAAGGCAACGACGAGCCGAGTGGTGGCGGCGGCAATGAAGATCGCGACGTAAGGAAGCAACGCCTGCGCGATGAGACCGCGGCGAACCGCGCGAGTTTCCGACGTTGGAACGATGGCCGGCATGATGATGAGCAGCGTATGGTCAAGCGCCGTGCGCAGGCTCCGCCCGGCCCCGGCCTCTACACCTCGGTCGCCTTCCGCATCTGCCATAACAGATGACTAAGGTGCGATCGCCGCGACTCGCCCGTCGTAACGATCAGCAGTTTCGTGATCTTCAGTTCCAGCGGATCGGTCAGAAGAAGAATCAGCATCTCGCGAATGAAGTTCGTGTTCAGCGTGACATCGTTGTCCGTGCCGACGCCGAGGCGAAGGCCTTTTTTCTCCCACCATGAAAACGGATGGTCTTTGTAGTCCGAGAGAGCGCCGGTCAGTTTCTTGTTCGACGACGGCAGCGAAACGAGCGTCAGCCGCTTGTCGATCATCCGGTTGAGGACGTCGTGCTGGTAGTGCTCGACCTCGCGTGCGTGATGGAACTTGGTCTTGGTGGCCAGTGTTGCTTCGTTTTCGCTGAGCGGCTCGCCCCGGAGGAGCTTGTCGCAGATGCGGTCGCGGCCGCTCCAGTCCATATCCAGCAGCTCGTCGTGCTCGCGCGTTCCGCGCACGACGGCTTCGCCGCGCGCATTGGCGCTGAGCATCCGCTGCAAGAGACGGTGAAAGTAGAAGTTCGGGTTGATTCCCAGCGAGAGTCCGTGCTCGATGGCATCGACGTACCAGATGTTCATGGCGTTGTCGACGGCCTGAATGCCCTGCCGCAGCGTGTTCCAGGTCTCGCCGTGATGACTGCGCGTCCGGAAGCCGTACGCCTGCAGTTTTCGGAAGCCGACGCGCATCTCCTGAAAGTGTGCCTTGCGGTAGAACCCCCGCTCGTTGCCCACCGTATCGACCTCGGTCACCACATCTCGTAACTCCGGGTGACGCCGGAGCAGCTCGACAATCTGACGAACCTGGTCGTCGAAGCTGGCCCGCTTCGACGGATAGCGCGTGGCATCGTAGAACCCGGGCTCCTTCCGAAAACTCGGCGAGAGAATGAATTGGAAGGCCGGCACTTCGCGCTGGAACTCCCGGAATCCTTCGTACAGGCCCAGCATCACATCCTCGGCCGGGAGATTGGCGATGCCGGGGATCTGCTCCGAAGAATCCGTCGTCTCCCGGAAGAGCGTGAACTTCAGCCGGATCGATCCCACATTCGCCTGCCGATAGAGGCGACGCGCCATGTGGTAAGCGGCGGCCCGGTGCGCCTCGCGGCTCGTGAGTACGAGCTTGGCGAGGTAGAGGATCTTCAGATAGCGGTCGAAGCGGTCCTCGTCTCCGAGTCGGATCAACCGATCCACGTCGGCCGCATTGCGAATGGGCAGTGAACCGGCTCCGTAAACCTCTTCGATTTTCGCCTCGTAGGTCGCTCGATCCGGTCCGTCCAGAAGCGACGCCAGACGCGGCCAGATGAACTCCGCGTCCAGGGATCCCGTCAGATGAATGTGCTCATCACGAAACGGGATGGGGAAGGCGCGGAAGAAGTCCGACAGGCTGCGCGCGACGTTGTGGTGCAGCAGCGACTCGATCGGTTCGGCGTCGACCCGAAAACCGCCGAGAAGAGCACGGAAGGCGTGGATGTCGTGCGCAAGTTCGCCGTCCGCTACGAGCTGGGGCGCATGTGCGGCAAGCGTCAACGTATCGGAGAGAGAGAGTCCGCTCGTCTCGCTGATGAGTTGCGAAAAGAACTTCGTAAGCCGAGGGACGACGGTCATTACGGCTGCATGCTATCGCGGGCGGCGAACGGCGATGACGATCTGGAAGGCGAGCAGGGACGGCCACAGGTTGCAGAGACGCTCTTCGGCCGGTTCGATCATCCGCTGGTAGATCCGAAAAGCGGGCGAGCGAGAGAGAGCCAGATGATCGCCCGATTGCAGGTCGCGATCGAAGCGCCGCCGCAGCAGCGGGGCAAGGGACTGAACGATCGAAGGTGTCCCGCGCATCTCCGCGATCTCGAAACCGCAATACACGAGGAGCCTGCGGATGGATTTCCGCGTGTAGAAGCGGAGGTGGGTCCGGTCGTAGAGGCCCGACCATGCGTAGTCGAATCGTCCCGCGGCCGTGCGCAGACGGTTGTACCAAACCCCGAAATTCGGGACGGAGATGATCCAGGTGGCGTTCGCAATCCTTGGGAGCGCGGCGGTCGTGCGCAGCCACTGCACCGGATCCACGATGTGTTCGAGGACGTCGCTGAGCAGCACTGCGTCGACGGATTGGACCTCGTCGTCTCCGGCGATCCACTCCTCGAGAGTCCCCTGATAAACGCGATCGCAGACCGCACGCGCTTCGGCCGCCGCCGCGGCGTTGGGCTCGATTCCGATGACACGCACGCGCGGATGCCGTACGCGGACGGCGCCGGCGTTCGCGCCGCAACCGCAGCCGACATCCAGAATCGTGGCATCGGGACGTGTCCGCAGCACCTGCCGTTCGAGCAGCGCCAGCAGACTCCGGTTGGGCCGCTCGAGGTACGAGTAGGCGACGCGCTGGAGGTCGAGAGGATAGGCGTCGCTCATCGTCTCGATCGTATCGCAACGCCCGTATACTGCCGCGGCATGTTCGGACCGCACCGCGCGACGCTGATCATCCCGGCTCTCAACGAGGAGGAGGGTGTCGTCGCCACGATTGAGCGCGCGCCCGAGTCCATCGACGAAGTCATCGTCATCGATGGCGGCTCGTCGGATGCGACGAGGATCAACGCGGAACGTGCCGGCGCGTCGGTGATCGTGCAACTCGTTCGCGGCTACGGCCTGGCCTACAAGACCGGGTTCATCTCAGCGACGGGCGACATCATCATCACCGGTGATGCGGACGGTACGTACCCCGTGGAGCTGGCGCCGCAGATCGTCGAGGAGATGGATCGGCGCGGACTCGACTTCGTCTCTTGTTCACGGTTTCCACTGGCGGACCGGCAGAGCATGGAGTCGCTGAACCAATTCGGGAACCGATCGCTCAGTCTGCTCGGTAGTACGGTGGCCCTGAAGTATTTTCGCGACCTCCTCTCCGGGATGTGGGTGTTTCGGAAGAGCGCACTGTCGGAGCTGCGGCTCGTCGCCAACGGATGGAACTTTAGTGCGGAGATCAAGCTCGAGGCGGCGCATAAGCTTGGCCGGCGCTTCGCCGAGATCCACATCCCATACCGGGAGCGGGTCGGGATGACGCATAACGTCCGCCCGTTCCGGATTGGTGGCGAGAACGCGCTCTTTATCGTCTACAAGCGGATTTCGCAGCTCTACCGGGCCTACGCGATGTCGAACACGGAGGATCAGATCCGAGCGCGCCGCGGAGACGGCGGTCAGTGAGTGACGCCGACGAGAATGCGAAGCTCTGGGGCAGTTTCTCGCAGGCGAACGAACTGAGTCCGGCCCAAAGACATCGATGGCGACTGGTCGTCCGCGAGTTAGCGGGCTTGCCCGATGGAGCCGTCGTCGTGGATCTCGGCTGCGGCAGCGGCGCGCTGCTCGAGCGGATCGCGCAGGCGGTCCCCAAAGCGACGCTCATCGGGATCGACATGGAGCCGCAGGCTCTCGCGCTGGCGACCCGCCGCCTGCCAACGGCGCAATTCGTTCGCGCGGACCTGGATGCGGGACTGCGGCCGGCGGAGCTCAACGGCGTCGCGTCCGCCGTCGTCTGCAGCGAGGTGCTCGAGCACCTGGAGAGGCCCGAAGACGCGCTGGTGCTCGCAAACGAGATCCTGCGGCAGGGCGGTCTGCTGATCGTGACGGTACCGTCCGGGCCGATGAACGCCTTTGACCGCTCGATCGGACATCGGAAGCACTATCGGGTGCCGGAGCTGCGCTCGCTGCTGGAGGGCGCGGGATTCGCGAGTGTGCGCGTGCGGGCGTGGGGGTTTCCCTTTCACACGCTGTTCCGGCTGGCACTCGCCGTTGTTCCGGCCGCGACGGAGGAGTTTCGGGACGAGAAGCTCGGGCGCATGCATCGCCTTGCGTTCAAGCTGCTGGACGCGCTGTTTTATCTGAATGTGCGGAGCCGCTGGGTGGGGCGACAGCTGGTCGGAACGGGCTTGCGGCGGTAAAGGGGCAAAAACAAAAAGGCCCTTGAGTTTCCCCAAGGGCCTTTCCTAAAATTTTATCCCGGCGGCGTCCTACTTTCCCACACAGTCGCCCGCGCAGTATCATTGGCGATGAGAGGCTTAACTGCCGTGTTCGGAATGGGAACGGGTGTGACCCTCTCTCTATGACCACCGGAAACTTGATATCGGTTTTCAGGGTACAGCATTGAATACGGGTTGCAGGGATGCACACACTGCAGACAACATCAAATCAAGGCATTTATGGTCAAGTCAAACGACCGATTAGTACTGGTCAGCTTCGAGTATCGCTACTCTTCCACATCCAGCCTATCAACGTGGTCATCTACCACGGGTCTTCAGGGAGAACTCATCTTGTGGTTGGCTTCTCGCTTATATGCTTTCAGCGATTATCCTTTCCCGACGTAGCTACCCAGCGATGCCCTTGGCAGGACAACTGGTACACCAGAGGTCAGTGCTTCCCGGTCCTCTCGTACTAAGGAAACCTCCACTCAATTCTCCTCCGCCCACAACAGATAGGGACCGAACTGTCTCGCGACGTTCTAAACCCAGCTCACGTACCGCTTTAATCGG
>JBBRTE010000006.1:0-223233 GCA_038244715.1 Thermoanaerobaculia bacterium | reverse complement strand
GGTCGTCACCACCCCCACGCTCGTCACCTTCCGGATCGTATGGTTGTAGTAGTCCGCGACGTAGACGGTGCCGGCACCGTCGACCGCCACGCCGAAGGGATAGTTGAACCGGGCCGCGCTGCCGGTCCCGTCGCTGCTGCCGCGGGCTTCGGCCAGCCCCGCGAGGGTCGTCACCACCCCCCCGCTCGTCACCTTCCGGATCGTCTGGTTGTAGCGGTCCGCGACGTAGACGGTGCCGGCCCCGTCGACCGCCACGCCGAAGGGATAGTAGAAGCGGGCCGCGCTGCCGGTCCCGTCGCTGCTGCCGTAGGAGCCGGCCAGCCCGGCGAGGGTCGTCACCACCCCCCCGCTCGTCACCTTCCGGATCGTGTGGTTGTGGGAGTCCGCGACGTAGACGGTGCCGGCCCCGTCGACCGCCACGCCGTAGGGAAAGTTGAAGCGGGCCGCGCTGCCGGTCCCGTCTTCGAAACCGGGGCCGCCGGGGCTGCCGGCCAGTTTCGTGAAGGTGTACGGCTGTGCCGCCATCTGAGTCGTCGTGACGTAGGCGGTCAGGCAAAAGACGGAGAGAACGCGGAGTAGCGCTCGCATGGACCGGTATCCTCCTCCAGGCGGATGAGGCGGCATGCTCAAGGCGCAGGCGACATCCGCTACGGACCCGGCGGTGTTCATGATCAAATCGCCGCCATGCAGTGACTGGGACCAAGTCTTCATAGTCGCATCCTTGAGAGATCGTTAGTCATCACAATAACATAAGGTGGGGAGGGGGTAGACGTGGGGCCACCCATTCTAGTGCATCAACTCGATCCAACCCCGGCACGCAAAATGCGTTGGTTATTCGCATCATGAGAACCCTCGCCATTACCGCGCTCCTGCTCATCAGTTCCGCCGCTTATGCACAGAACGCAGCGCCGGCAACTTCTCCTCCAACACCCGGGCCCGTGCTTCAGGTCGTCACTCCGGACGACACGCCGAATCGCCTCGACCTGCAGATCGGCGCCGCGACGTTGACGACCCACAGCGGGCGTTACACCTTCGCCTACCTGCCTCTGCTGGCTCCGCTTCCGGGTACAGCCTTCCGCTCGTCGATGGAGATGCCGAACGCATTCGCGCTGACCGGGACAACCATCCCGCTCCGCCCCCGCACCCGGCTCCGTGGGCTGATGGAGATTCGTTGACCGAACATTCGTAACCCTTTTCCGGCGAAGAGCGTCACAATGGCATGACGATGAAACGCGCGATCCTGCCGCTCATCCTGGCCACACTGGTCCTGCCGCTCTTCGCCGCCGACGCGCCGAAGCCGGACTACTCGCAGGAAGCCATCTTCCGCTTCGCGCACGAGTTCGTCCTTCATTCTCAATCCGCCATCGGTGACTTCGACCTCGGCAACTTCGGTGCGATCGACGTCAACAAATACGGCATGCACGGCCGCTTGGCCTGGCTCCCCTTCCTGGCCCCGCTGATCGGCACGCGTCTCGCCGATGTCGCCACCGTTCCGAACGCCTTTGCTCTGACCAATACGCCGATCGCGCGATCCATGCCGTACATGCCGGAGGAAGCGTCGCTCTCTCCAGGCGCGCGCCGTGAGCTGAAACGCGCGTTGAAGCTCATCGCGGACTCCGAATAGCACGCGCGGGGTCGGAGATGTCGGACTGGAGAGTCCGACCTACGTTCATCGGACCTACGTTCTTTTCAGCCTGATCGTTTCAGGCCCCACGACGTATCGGTCAGCCACTTCATGAGAACGGCGGCGGGAACGGGTCTGCTGATGAAATAGCCCTGGGCGAGATCGCAACCCATCGTCTCGAGCCGCTTGAGCGTGACCAGATCCTCCACACCCTCCGCGCAGACTTGCTTGCCGAGGTTGTGGGCGAGATCGATGACGGTACGGACGATGGCGGCGTCGGCGTCGCTGCCCATCATCCCCATCACGAACGACTTGTCGATCTTGATCTCGTCGACGGGCAGCTCGCGCAGGTGTGTGAGGGACGAATAGCCGGTGCCAAAGTCGTCGATCGACAGCCGCACGCCCATCGACTGCAGCATCGACATGATGGCCAGAGCGTGCGCCGGGTCGGCCATGATGCTGCTCTCGGTGATCTCGATCTTGAGGAAGCGCGGATCGACACTCCACTTGTCGAGAGCGGCCTGCACTTTCGACGGCAGCGTCTCCTCGAGCAGGCTCTTGGCCGACACGTTGACAGCGAGGTGCACCGGCGCGCCCGCGTCCTGCCACTCGCGGCACTGTTGAAGTGCGTGATCGAGGATCCAGTCTGTCATCAGCTTGATGAGACCCGTCCGTTCCGCGATCGGGATGAAGCCTCCCGGCTCCAGCAGACCCCGTGTCGGATGGTTCCATCGCACCAGGACCTCGGCGCGGGTCATGAGGCCGCTGCGCAGGTGCCGCTTCGGCTGGAAGTAGAGCTCGAACTCGTTCCGTTCGATGCCGCCGCGCATCTCGACGACCAGTGCCAGCTGATCGGGAACCCGCGACGTCTGGCGTTCATCGCGCTCGTGAATCGTGAAGCCCGAGTTCGCGCGCTTCGTCGCGTACATCGCCACATCCGCGCGCCGCATCAGCGTGCGCGTGTCCTGGCCATGCTGCGGGAAGAGCGCGATTCCGATCGACGCGCCGACTTCCAGCACCTGGCCTTCCACGACGAACGGCTGCTCGAGACTGTTCAGGATCCGGCGCGCCGTCATCGCCACGGCATTGACGTCGCGCGACGAGGTCAGCACGACCGCGAACTCATCGCCGCCGAGGCGCGCCACGGTGTCGTCGGTGTGGAGTTGGTTGCGGAGACGGAAGGCAACCTGCTTGAGTAACACGTCGCCAAAGTGATGGCCGAACGTGTCATTGACCTCTTTGAAGTGATCGAGGTCCATGATCAGCAGGGCGACGATCTTCTCTTCGCTGCGTGCCGTTTCCAGCGATGCCGCCAAGCGATCGAAGAGCATCATCCGATTCGGCAGATCGGTCAGGCCGTCGTGCATTGCCTGATGTCGCAGCGCCATGATCTCGTTCCGGCTGCTCGTGACATCGCGCAGGAACGCCACCCAGTGCGTGAGCTGTCCGTTGTCTTCGACCGGCACCATCTGCAGGTCCAGCTCGAACTCCCGGCCATCCTTCCGCTCCGCCGTCGCCTCGGCAGAAAACTCCTTGTGGGCGAAGACGTGCTGCAGAAGTGAGTCGAGCATGGCGTGATGCCGCTCAACGATCCCGAAGGCGACCGGCGTCTCGCCGATGATGTCTTCGCGATTCCGGCCGTAGATCGCGCAGAAGCCGTCGTTGACGAAGGCGATCCGGGGGCCGAGGGCTTCGACCGCGGGCGTGAGGATGGCGATTCCCTGCCGTGTCACGCGCACGGCGCTGCCGAGAACGCGAAGCTGTTCGCTCTCGAAGCGCTGCTCCGTCAGCTTCCGCTGCAGACGGGCCGTGTCGTCGGGCGACCAGGCTCCGCGTGGTGTGGGGGTTGGCTCGTTGGACATTCGGACGGCTGGATTCTACGCGACATGGTCAGCGGGCACTATGGCGGAGCAGGCCGGAAACAACGCCGGCGAGGCCGCCGGCGCCCCACGTTCTCGCGAGCTCGTTCTTATTTCTTCATCAGCTCGGCGCGTCCCGCGAACTTCGCCGGATCGAGGAGCGCCTTCGCATCCTTTTTGTCCTTGAGGAACGAGTCCCAGAAGATCAACGACGTCGAGCGGATCGACTGGAAGGTGCCCTGGTCGCTGATGCGGACGCCGCGCGAGTTGTCCTGCTGGGGAACGGCGTTCAGCACCTGTCCGGTGCGGGGGTCGACGATGGGAGCGTCGCGCTGCCGGTCGTATTGTTCGCCGAGGCCGGTGGCGAGGCCGGTGAAGGTCATGTGACCGGCACGATCGATCAGCACGAAGTACTTGTCGCCGGGTGTTGAGTTGTCGAACGGCGTGCGGCGCCACTCCGGGCTCTCGTTCTCGTTTGCGCCGTAGTCGCGCGAGCCGGTCATGTACATCGCCGGCACCTTCACATCGCGCCAGGAGTCGACGGTCAGCCCGCGGTTTGCCGCGACGCCCTGCGGCGACATGGCGAGGATCGCCTTCACACGGGGATCGCCGAGAGCGAGCGGCGGAGTACCGAACGTCTTTCCGCCGCCGGCAAGCACGGCCGTGAACGCGCCGTAGGAATGACCACCGACGCCGATGCGCGCGTGATCCAGCTTGCCGGCCAGTTCGGGATAGTTCTTCTCGATGTCGTTGAGCGAGTCGATGATGAGCGTGACGTCGCGAACGCGATCGCGCCACTGCGGCTCGCGCTCCTTGTCCCAGATCATCTCGACCAGATTCGGACGCGACTTGATCTGCGCATCGGGAGTGACGCGCTCGCGGTCGCGCAGCTTCTTCTCATTCTCCTTGCGCTCATCTCTGCGCATGGCAAGAAGCTCGCTCATCGAATCCTTCATGGCACCGGAGTCGGCGTGCGTCGGCCGGACGCAGACGTAGCCGTAGCTCGTCCAGTAAGCGATCAATCCCTCATAGCTGTGACTGGATCCGCCGTAGCCAGGCGAGAAAATGATGATCGGGAAGGGACCGGTGCCCCGGGTCGGATATTCGATCGACACTTCGAGGTCTTTGTTTCGTGCGCCGTCATGGAGCATGGCGGCGGGAATCACGCCCACCGGCGAGGTGCCCATGTCGTAGCCGTAAGACGGTGCGAATGAGGCAGGCTGCAGCGGGACCGTCTTCTGCTGCGCCGATGAAGACGCGCACCCGGCCGCGGCGACGAGAGCAAGAGCGAGTGTGAATCGTTTCATGGAGCCTCCGTACGAACGTTTGTCTCTCCCGTTGAATGCAAAATCGGGGGACGGCATTCTCCGTCCGTGGTTTCGACGCCGGGACGTGACATCGACTTCGCTGCGGCGCGGGCTACAACCAGCCTTTGGCTCTCGCGATCCTTGCCGCTTCGACGCGGTTCTGAGCGCCCAGCTTGCTGATCGCCTCCGACAGGTAGTTCCTCACAGTCCCCTCGGACAGGTGCAGCGATTCCGCGATATCGCCGGTGGCCTGGCCTTCGCCGGCAAGACGGAGGACCTGGCGCTCCCGATCGGTCAGAGGATCCGGCTCGCTCCACGCTTCGGCGGCAAGCTCGGGATCGACTGCTCGTCCGCCCGCGTGCACGCGCCGGATCGCGTTCGCGAGCTGTTCGGCGGGGGAATCTTTGAGCAGGTATCCCGACGCCCCCGCTTCGAGCGCGCGGCGAAGATAGCCGGCGCGCGCGAATGTTGTCAGGATCACGACACGCGTCGGCAGCGATTCCTGACGGACGACGGCGGCGACTTCCAGGCCGCTCTTCGTCGGCATCTCGATATCGGTCAGCAGCACGTCCGGCCGATGCATACGAACGAGGTCGAGCGCCTCATCGCCGCTGCGCGCGCGGCCGATGACTTCGATGTCGGACTCGATCTCTAGCAGCGCGGAGAGGGCGCCGAGGACCATGGCCTGATCTTCTGCGATGACGACGCGGATCATGCGGAGCGCTCGATCGTGCGAATGGACTGTGGTCCGCCCGCGTGCGGCAGCGTCACCGTCAGTGTCGTCCCGCCGCTGCCCATGCGCACGACCTGCCCACCGAGGGTGGCGATCCGCTCGCGCATCCCGCTGATGCCGGCGCCGTCGGGTTGTTCGCCGCCCTTCCCGTCATCGCGGACTACCAGCTGGATCGCGCCGGCGTCGCGTCGAACCTCGATTCCGCAATGCGACGCGCCCGAATGGCGGACGACGTTTGTCACGGCTTCACGAAGCGCAAGCGCCAGGATCGCTTCCTGCCCTGGTGCAAGAGGAACCGGATCGATCGTCGTCGTCAGTGTGATCGAGGCGACACGCAGCATGGTCGTGGCTGCATCGAGCTCGTGCTGCAGACCGGCTCGATATCCACGCACCGCCTGCCGCACTTCGGAGAGCGCCTCGCGCGAGATCCGCTCGACGTCGCGGATCTCTTCCAGCGCCCGTTGCGGATCGCGATCGGCCAGCTTTGAGGCCAGCTCGGACTTCAGGATGATCAGCGACAGTGTGTGGCCGAGAACGTCGTGGAGGTCGCGGGCGATGCGCTCGCGCTCCGCCAGTTTCGCCAGATGCTCAATCTCTTCATGCGCCATCCGCAGCCGCCGGTTGGCCCGGCCCACCTGCGCGAAGTGCGCATTCACGGCTCCGATCACGACGGTGAAGAACGCCGCCCACCACCAGATGAGCGGGCTGAGTCCGATCAACTTCACATCGACGAGCAGAACCAGAAGAACGGCTCCGATGATCGCGAACGAGCGTCGCTGCCCACCGACCGCGCCGGCAAACGACGCGGCGAAGATGAAGAACGCTCCCGCACCGTAGTTCGTAGGCATGAAGGCGACACCGAGGGCGGTGATGGCGGCGATGATGAGAAGAGCGCGGTTTCCGCTGACGCGATAACCGACCAGGTAGAGGACCACGAAAACTGCCGTGGCCGCGAGCGTCAGCGCGATGCGTCCCGCACCGGCACCAGCCAGAAACGGGTACGCCGCAAACGGGACGATGTAGACGAGCCAGATGTACTTCGTCCAGCCACTGGAGTCGCGATCGTCGTTCGTGGTCATCGTCTTGCCGGTGGCTATCGTAACGGCGCGCGCGTTACTTCACCCGTACTTCATCGAGCGAAAAGTCCACCACGCCTTTGTCCGGCCCGGCGAAGAGCACAGCCTCGACATCCTTGCCATCGATATTGAACGCGGACCACGGCAACGAGATCTCGGTCCATCCGGCGCCGGCGTGAACCGTGGACAGGCGCGGAATCCGCCCTGTGCTCGCTGCGAAGAGCATGACGCGGATGTCGACATCGCCTTTCGCGAAGAACGAGAGACCGCCTTTTGATGAGAGATCCACCGGCTGCATCGGCACCGTGCCCAGGAACAGCATCGCGCCGGCCCAGGGGTACATCGAGCCCGCTTTCGTATCGGCGTGAACGTGGAGCGCTTTCGCGGTGCCATTCGCGCCGGCATCCACCACGTCCATGGTTGCGACCGAGGTTCCGCCGGCCATTGAGTCGGTGGAGATCTGCCAACCGGATCCGAAAGACGTCTTCGCCTCACCCGATTCGAAGTTGCTGATCATTCCATCGCCCATCTGCGGAACCGGCGCTGCCGCAGCGGCGACGCGCTTCGGTTCCGGCTTGCGCTCGAATGACGCGCCGTTCTTCCAGATGGTAACGATGTTGCGCGTGGCCAGGATGTCGGTTGTGGGATCGCCGGCGACGAGCAGGAGATCCGCGCGGAGTCCAGGGGCGATGCGTCCGCGGTCGTCGAGTTTGAACGCCCTGGCCGGTGCGGACGTCGCCGCGATCAGCGCCTCGGCCGGCGTCAGCCCGGCCTTCGTGAGCAACTCCATTTCGCGATGCATGCTCGCACCATGCGCGGTCCCGGGATTCGGTGCGTCCGTGCCAGCGAGAATCGAGACACCGGCGCTCTTCAACTGCCGCACGGCCTCGAAGGCATTGGCCATGCTGAGGTCGTGCCCCTTCGGAAAGGACCCCTTCAGATTCGTGACCTCGTCGGAATTGAGATAGGGCGCCAGGTGCGAGTCGGTCGTCAGCGACGTTCCGCTGCCGATTCCGGTCGTGCTCTCGTTGACCGACAGCGTAGGAACCACGAATGCGTGATGCGCCGCGACGAACTTGCCGAACGCCGGCTCCGGGACCTTGTCGGCGAAGATGTGCACCAGCGCGTCCGCACCGGCGTCGATCGCATCGTGCGCTCCGCTCAACGTCGAGATGTGAACGACCGCCATCTTTCCGCGTCTGTGTGCCGCGGCGATGAGCAGCGCGAGATCACTCTTCGACAGCGTCGGCGTCTTCATCCCATACGCCTCGCCGGTCTCCACCACCAGCTTGATGTAGTCCGAACCTTCCGCGATCCGCGCGTCGATGAAGGCCTGAGGATCGTCTCCGCTCTTGAAGGTAGGAATGGGGAAGTACTCGCTGCCGTGGCCACCGGCGACGGTCACGAGCGTTCCCGCGGAGTAAATGTCGGCGCGATCAGTCACCGGACCGTTCGCCTGTTCCGCGCGGAGGGAACGGAGCATCGGAAGCGACGTGAACATGTCGAGCTCCGTCGTGACACCGAACCGGAGTGCGCGCTCCAGAGTGCCGGGGAAGGCGTGCGTGTGCGCATCGATGAGCCCGGGCAGGACCGTCTTGCCGCTGCCGTCGACGATCTTCGCTCCGTCCGGCGGTTTCACGTTTGCGCCGGCGGCGACGATACGGGTTCCGTCGATGACCACGGTCGCGTGCTGCACGACGCGGGTGCCGTCGAAGAGCCGCACGTTGGTGATCGCGGTCGGTTGGGCGGAGAGCGCTGCCAGAGGAAGGCTGCACAAAATCGAGAAGGAAAGACGTTTCATGGGGTCAGTATCGGTCACTGCGGATGGTGATCACAGAGCGGAACGTCAGATCCAGGAGATGACAAGTGTCACGTTCAACCTGTTTCGCACGAGCCGCTTTGGACTGGGGCGGCGGCAGCGGCCGCTTTCTGCGACGAAGGGCCGCTTCCGCCCCCCCTCACAAAGCGGCGGCCTTGCCGCCGCAGTCCAAAGCGCTTCGCGCGAAACTGCGGCTTCGGGGCTGCGCGGCTACGCGACCGCCGCACCACACCTGCTACGCTTTTCCTCGTGGCCGAAAAAATCCGTCGTTACACGCTCAAGCGGGCTCCGAAACCGCAGAAGCAGTACCGCGTCCGCTACGAAGACGAACTGAATCAGGAGCAGCTCGACATCGTCATGGCCGGCGAGGGTCCGATGCTCGTCATCGCCGGCGCGGGCAGCGGCAAGACGCGCGCGCTCACCTATCGTGTCTCGCGGCTCATCGAGGACGGAGTCGATCCCTCCGACATCCTCCTGCTCACCTTCACCAACAAGGCAGCTCGCGAGATGCTCAGCCGCGTCGAACAGCTCGTCACGATCGACACG
Source organism: Thermoanaerobaculia bacterium (assembly GCA_038244715.1). GTDB lineage: Bacteria > Acidobacteriota > Thermoanaerobaculia > Gp7-AA8 > Gp7-AA8 > JADGNZ01. Next base: position 214,269 of record JBBRTE010000006.1, on the reverse strand, counting down.
CGGCGGATCTGGGGCGGCACGTTTCACTCGATCGGAAACCGACTCCTCCGCCAGCACGCGGCCACGATCGGCTTCCGGTCGACCTTCACGATCCTCGATTCCGAAGACGCGAAAGAAATGATGGAATCCGCCATTTCCTCTCTCGGGATCAAGACGCTGGAGAAGCGGTTTCCGAAGGGCGACGTGCTCATCGACATCTATTCGTACCTCATCAACACGCGCACGCCGCTGGAGTTGCACCTCGAAAACAACTATCCGCACTTCGGCGTCTATCGCGACGAGATGGTCGACGTATTCCGCCGCTACCAGGAGCGGAAGCGCGAAGCGAACGCGATGGATTTCGACGATCTGCTCGTCAACTGGAAGCTGCTGCTCGACGACTATCCCGACGTCAGCGCCGCGCTGCAGCGGCGGTATCGCTACATCCTCGTCGACGAATACCAGGACACGAACAAACTGCAGGCGGAAGTCGTCGACGGGATGGCAGCCGTGCGGCGGAACGTGATGGTGGTGGGCGATGACGCGCAATCGATCTATTCGTTTCGAGGCGCGTCGTTCGAGAACATCATCACGTTTCCACTCCGATTCCCCGAAGCGAAGATCTACAAGCTGGAGACTAACTATCGCTCGACGCGGCAGATCCTCGCACTGGCCAACGCCTCGATCGCCCAGAACCGGTTCCAGTTCCGCAAGGAGCTGCAGGCCGTGCGCGGCGACGGGCCCGACCCGGCTGTGGTCGGAGTGGACGACGTCTTCGAGCAGGCTTCCTTCATCGCCCAACGCATCCTCGAGCTTCGCGACGAGGGCGAGCACCTCGGCGACATCGCCGTGCTCTATCGCTCGCACTACCAGTCTCTCGAGCTGCAGATGGAGCTCTCGCGCCGGCTGATCCCGTACGAGATCCGTTCCGGCGTCCGCTTCTTCGAGCAGGCGCACATCAAGGACGTCATCGCCTATCTGAAGATCGTGGCGAACTCGCGCGATGAGCTTTCATGGAAGCGCGTCATGAAGCTCTATCCAAAGGTCGGCGAGAAGGTCGCCGCTGAAGTCTGGGCGAGGATCGGGACGGCGCTGAATCCGTTGGATGCGTTCCTCAACAGCAGCGCCGCGCCGCCGGCCACCGCGACGGGGCGTACGCGCACACCCGTGCTCAAGAACCTGCGCGACCTCCTGGCCATCATCGGCAACGAATCGATGCAGCACAATCCGTCGGAGTCGATCCGGCTCATCGTCGAACGGACGTACGGCGACTACGCCCGCTCCAAGTTCGCAAATGCCCAGGCGCGTCTCGACGATCTCGAGCAACTGTCGCAATACGCGCTGCGCTACGACGACACCGGCGCGTTCCTCGATGAAGTCGCACTCGCCAATCCCATCGCCGGCGAGGACGTGGCCGTCGTGGGCCCCGAGGATGAAAAGATCGTGCTGTCGTCGGTGCACCAGGCGAAGGGGCTGGAGTGGCGGATCGTCTTCGTGATCTGGCTCGCCGACGGCCGCTTTCCGTCGCAGAGGGCGCTGCGCGTGCCAGGCGGCATCGTGCGCGTCAAGCCCAAAGAGCTCCACGCCGCATTCGGGCTCACGGAGGGCCTGGTACGGGAGAACCAGGGACGAGGGGCGAGGGGCGAAGGAGGGCAGTCCACTGATCTCGCGATCGACGAGTTGCCGCCCGAGATCCCTCATCCCTCGTCCCTGGCCCCTGACTCATCCCCTGAAGTGGAGATCGTCATCCCCGGCGAAGAGGAAGAGCGCCGTCTGTTCTACGTCGCCGTCACCCGCGCCAAACAGGAGCTGTACCTCGTTTTCCCGGTGATGGCCCGCGACCGCGGCGGCCTGGACATCCTCATGGAGCCGTCGCGCTTCATCCGCGAATTGCCCGGAGACTCGTACGAGAAATGGGTAATCGGAACCGAGTGACGCCTTACCTGATCCGGATCAGCTCGACATCGAAGACGAGCATCCCTGCCGGCTTCCCGGCCACTCCTTTGTAGGCGAGTTTCTCGGGGATCCAGAGACGGACTTTTTCACCCATAGTCATGAGCTGCAAACCTTCCGTCCAGCCCGGGATCACCTCTCCGAGACCGAACTCGATCGGCTCGCCGCGCGTGACGGAGCTGTCGAACATCCGGCCGTCCGTCGTCCAGCCGCTGTAGTGCACGACCACCTTGTCGTTCCGATGCGGATGGGCGTTTCCCTGGCCAGGTTGGAGGACCTTGTATGCGAGTCCCGACGGAGTCTTGACCGCATCGGCGGGAGGCATCGCAACGTCGGCTGGCGTGACCGGCGGATGGACTACGTCGATCAGTTCTCCGTCGACCACGAATGTCTCGCCCTCCTTGATCTTGCCTGCTCCGAGGGATGCAGGAATCCAGGCGCGGCGTTTCTCGCCGGGGGTCATCATCGCGAACATCTCGCGCATCCCGGGCAGAAGCTTCGCGGTATCGACGAATGCCGCGGTCTCCCCGCGCGTGAAGTCGACCACAGACCCGTCCGATGCTTTCCAGACCGCGTAGCGCACGTGGACCGAGTCGCCGGCGCCAGGATGCTCGGCCGACCCTCCGGGTGCAAGCTGACGCGAGACCAATCCGTCCGCGCTCGTCTGCGCATCTGCGGGCGGCGTCCTGAGGTCGGGCGGAGGGGCGGGTTTGGTCATGGTGGAGGCAACGGCGGACGCGAAGACGAGTGCGAGCATCATTGGATTCTGCACAACGCAGTCTGTTCCGCAGTCTGTTCCGCCGTCCTCCCCTCGACTAGAGTAGCGATGTGCGCCTCCTTCTCATCAGCAGCTCGAATGTCAACGGTTACGGTTATCTCGATCACCCGGAACCCGCGATGCGCGCGTTCCTCGGCGCGGGAACGCGCGTTGCCTTCGTGCCGTTCGCCGCGCATGACCACAGTGCGTACACACTCAAAGTGCGGGATCGTCTCGCGAAGATGGAGCTCGAGGTCGTCTCGATCGACCAGCTCGACTCCGCGGATGCGATCTTCGTCGGTGGTGGCAACACGTTCCGCCTGCTGAAGACGTTGTACGGCCGCGACCTGATCTCCCCGATCCGCGATCGCGTCCGCGCCGGCCTCCCCTACCTCGGCTCCAGCGCGGGCACCGTCATCGCCGCGCCGACGATGAAGACGACCAACGACATGCCGATCGTCCAGCCGCCCTCGTTCAACGCCCTCGGCTTCGTGCACTATCAGATCAATCCGCACTACCTCGATCCCGATCTCGATTCCACGCACAGGGGCGAGACGCGCGAGGAGCGCATCCGCGAGTTTCTCGACGAGAACGAGACGCCGGTCATCGGCCTGCGCGAGGGATCGATTCTCCGGATCGACGCGGGAAAGACGACCCTGCTCGGCGAAAAGCCGGCGCGAATCTTCCGCCGGGGATATGAGCCGCATGAGGCGCAGCCGGGAACCTGGAACGCGGCTTCGCTGATGCCGTGACGTGGCGGAGTGGCGTTAGAGCAGATGGACCGCCATCGTCAGCCAGCTGGCGAGGACCAGAAGCGTGACCGGAAGCCGCCAGCGATCGGATTCGACAGCCACGATCGTCCCGAGGATGGCGAAGTCCGTCGCCGCGCGAAGAAACGACCAGTCCTCCCACCAGAACTCGGAACCGAGGGAAACGAGAAGAACGGCATAGGCGGCCCACCCGAGCTTCACGGCAGGCGCAGACGCCGATGCCCGCAGCGCGAGCACGACCGCCACGCCGAATAGTGCGAGCAGGCTCACCTCCAGCAGCAGCACCCGACTTGGATTTCGCATCGCCGCCGCAAGCCCCCTGAACGGAAATGCGAAGTGTTCAGACGCGCCGAGGTTCGGAGGAAGGTGCCAGAGCCGGAAGAGCCAGAGCTTCCATGCAGCGTATGCGGCCACCGGAATCGTGAACGCGGCCGCGCGCAGGACCGCACGCTCGCGAACGAGCGCCGCGACACCTGCCGCGACCGCGAAGAGAATCGCGGTCTCCTTCGTCATCACGGCCAGGGTCAGAAAAACGACGGCGGTCCACAGACTGCGTTTCATCAACGCCCGTAGCGCGAGCATGAGAAATGCGATCTCGACCAGCTCGACGAGATCGCGGCTCATCGTCAGAAGAAATCCCGGGAAGAGCGCGATCGCCGCTGCCGCCCACCAGCGGGAGACGATCGTCGCAGCCGTCGCGGCAATCACCCCCGCTGCGGCGATGTTGAGTAGCAGCATCACCCATGGAACCGCCTGCGCGTTGCCGCCGGAGACGATGCGAACGAGCAGCGGAAATCCGATGCGCTGCGCACGATAAACCGGATAGTCGAAGCGAATCCCCGCCACGCGTGCGGACGTGGAGAACGGCGCCAGTGCCAGCCGGTAGTAGAACTGCCCGTCGTATCCCGGTGCGTTCGTCCCGACGGTCAGGCCCGGAGGAGCCGCCGCGGGATCGGTGAACTCATCACCGGCCAGGACCAGCCGTGAGACGTCCCGCGCATTCCTGCGCACGAGCGCCACTGCGAAGGCGCCATAGGCCAGCAATACGATCGCCGTCGCCAGGAGGACGTTGCGTTGAATTCCGATGCGCACAGGGAGTCGTTGCGATTCTACGTGTGCGCCGCGTCAATCCGAGCTACGGTAAAGTAACCGGCGATGCTCCCATCGCCTGAGCTCCACGAAGCGCCCGTTGCGGAGGGCGAGGAGAAGACCGAGGAGCCGCGGCTCTTCCAGGTACTGCTCCACAACGACGACTACACCACCATGGAGTTCGTCGTCTGGGTCCTGGAGTCCGTCTTCAACATGCCCGAGGACCAGGCCATCCAGGTCATGCTCAACGTCCATCTCCGTGGAAGCGGAGTGGCCGGCGTGTACACGTACGAGGTCGCGGAGATGAAAGTCGAGAAGACGATTTCTCTCGCGCGAGAGCAGGAGTTTCCTCTCCTGGCCACTATGGAGCCCGCCTGACGAAATCCAGAGGCCCCGGAATCGGTTCTTACCGGCGCAATCATGATCGCCCGCCAGCTACAGAAGTCCTTCGAATTCGCCCTCAACGAGGCCCTCAAGCGCCGGCATGAATACGTCACGCTGGAGCACCTCCTCTACGCCCTCCTCCACGACCGCGACGTCGCCGATGTCATCCGTTCGTGTGGTGGCGACGTCGACGTCCTGCGCAAGCAGCTCGACGACTTCATGACGCGAACCCTGGAACAGCTGCCGGACGACGCGGAAGTGCAGCCCGTCCTGACCGCGATGCTGCAGCGCATCGTGCAGTACGCCCAGCTTCACGCTCAATCATCGGGGCAGAAGGAAGTAGACACGGGTCAGATGCTGGCCGCGATCTACCAGGCCGAGCGCTCGCAGGCTGTCTATCTCCTTCGTAGCCAGGGCGTGAACAAGCTCGATGTGCTGCAGTACCTCTCTCACGGAATCGGCAAGGACTCACCCGTGCCGAACCCGGCCTTCGTCGGTGATGAAGAGGGAGCCGCTTCGCAGCCCGGCAATCCGCTGAAGCTGTTCGCCGTCAATCTCAACGAGAAGGCGGAGAAGGGCGAGATCGATCCGCTCATCGGCCGCGCCCCGGAGTTGGAGCGCACGATTCAGATCCTCGGCCGCCGCCGGAAAAACAATCCGTTGTTCGTTGGCGAGCCGGGAGTCGGCAAGACCGCCATCGCCGAGGGCCTCGCGCTGAAGATCACGAAGAACGAGGTGCCGGCGGTGCTCAAGGATGCCGTCGTCTGGTCTCTCGACATGGGCGCGGTCCTGGCGGGGACGAAGTATCGCGGCGAGTTCGAACAGCGACTGAAGGCGGTCGTCAACGCGCTCCTGGCGAAGCCGGAGGCGATCCTCTTCATCGACGAGATCCACACGATTGTCGGCGCCGGCGCGGTCAGCGGCGGCACGATGGACGCCTCGAACATCCTCAAGCCTGCCATCGCCTCGGGAAAACTGCGCTGCATCGGCTCGACGACGTATGCCGAGTACAAGTCGTCGTTCGAGCGCGACCGCGCTCTGGCGCGCCGCTTCCAGAAGATCGAGATCGGCGAGCCATCGGTCGGCGAGACGATCGAGATCCTGAAGGGACTCAAGTCCTACTACGAGAAACATCACAACGTCACCTTCACAGACGATGCGATTCAACTTGCGGCGGAGCTGTCGGCAAAGTACATGAACGACCGCCATCTTCCCGACAAGGCGATCGACGTGCTCGATGAAGCGGGATCGCGCGCGCGGATGCTGCAAGGAGCAGGGGCGAGGGAAGAGGGACGAGCGGATGTCTCCGCGTCCGCCGAATCCTCCTCGGTCGAAAGCTCCTCGTCCCCTCGTCCCTCGTCCCTCGCCCCTGCCTCCGCCCCTGTCGTCATCGGGATTGATGACATCGAATACGTCGTGGCACGGATGGCCAAAATTCCGCCGCGCACGGTCGCAATCTCCGAGAAAGAGAGACTGCAGGGCCTCGAAGCCGACCTCAAGCGCGTCATCTTCGGACAGGACGCTGCCGTCGCCCAGGTCGTCAACGCGATCAAGATCTCCCGCTCGGGTCTCGGGCAGCCGGAGAAGCCAGTTGGCTCATTCCTGTTCTCCGGACCGACGGGTGTCGGCAAGACCGAGCTGGCCCGGCAGCTCGCACTCTCGCTCGGCATCGAGTTCATCCGCTTCGACATGTCGGAGTACATGGAATCGCATACGGTTTCGCGGCTCATCGGTGCACCGCCGGGGTATGTCGGTTTCGATCAGGGCGGGCTGCTCACCGATGCCATCACGAAGACGCCCTACGCCGTGCTCGTGCTCGACGAGATCGAGAAGGCGCACCCGAATCTCTTCTCGATCCTGCTGCAGGTGATGGATCACGCCACGCTCACCGACAACAACGGCAAGAAGGCGGACTTCCGCAACGTGATCATGATCATGACCACGAACGCCGGTGCGCGTGAGATGAGCGACACGTCGATGGGCTTCGGCAACAGCAGCGGAGAAAAGGGCAAAGGCCGCGGCGCGATCGAAAGGACGTTCACACCGGAGTTCCGCAATCGTCTCGACGCCTGGATCGCGTTCGATCCGCTCTCGTTCGAAACCACCGAGCGCGTCGTCGACAAGTTCATCGACGAGTTGCGTGCGCAGCTGCGCGCAAAGAACGTCACGCTCGATCTGACGGAACCAGCGCGCGCCTGGCTGGCCAGGCATGGATATGACCGGGCCTTCGGCGCCAGGCCGATGTCGCGGCTGATCCATGCGAAGATCAAGGAACCGCTCGTCGATGCCATCCTCTTCGGCAAATTGCAGGACGGCGGGAACGTCGTCGTCGGCGCGAGCGGCGACACGCTGACGCTCGACTACTAGACCCTCCCTCTCCAGCCCTTCGTAGCGTCCCGCACTATGGAGTGACGGACCGACGCCGGGTCGAGAACAGATAGAACGCGGCCTTCGGAACGACGGTGCGAGGCATCGCGGGCTCGGACCAGAGGAGCTGCGTCACGCTGTTCGGCGTGTTGCCGTTCACCTGCAGACTGAACGTGTAGCGCTGTCCCGCTTCGAGCCGGATGGAGCTCGCCGCCGGCGACGCACCGACCTCGACCGTCTTGTTGTCGATGCGCAGGACGACGCTGCCGGCGGTGCGCACTTCGAAGGTGTAGAGCCCGGAGACCGCGACGACGATCTCTCCGGTCCAGACCACCTTGAAATCCTCACCAGGAAACGGCGTCGTGGCCGAGCGCCAGTCGAAATCGATGTTGTCGTCCACGCGCACGAACTGCTTTCCGCTTGCATCGCTGTAGGTCGCGACGAGCCCCACACCAGCCGTATCCGGGAACTGCACTCGCGTGTAGTCGTCGATCACCTGTTGCTGTGCGTTGGTCGTGGAGAGCCTCACCTCGAAAGGACCGTTGGATGAGTAGGTATGGACCGGGTTTCGTTCCGAACTGGTCGTGCCGTCACCAAACGACCACGACAGATTCCGGGCATCCGGCACCGTCACAGCGGCGAAGAACTGCACCGTGCGCGCCTGCTGGTTCATGACGGCCGCTCCGATGGCCACGGTTCCGACATACGCCACGCGATAGACGTTGGCAGCGCGACCGATCGGACTCCCCTGCTCCGGGAAAAGGTCGCTGAAGTAGAGACCGTCCGGGCCCGCCGCCAGCGCCGCTACCGTCGAATAGCCGGCACCGGTGTACTCGACAAACGGTTCCGTGGCGGTCACGTGACCGCCGGCATCAAAGGCGAACTCCCGGATGCGCTTTCCGTCCGGAGTCTGTCCGGCCACCCAAGTCGGTCCGGACTCGCTGACGAATGCGTGGTCCTGCCAGTTGTCCGGAAACCTACTGCCATCCTGTGTCGCACTCTGAACGAACGCGATGTTCACGGGCGCCACCGAGGGCGACCATGTGTACGCCGCATTGAACGACATGCTCTCGTCCGTCCCATCCCATTGGTAATCGAGGCCGGCGGATACCTTCGCCAGTCGGTCCACTTCGGGTCCGTTTTCCACCTCGTACAGAGAGCCGTCCGACGCTCGCCACGCACCGCCGAATGGATTGCGGAATCCATAGGCCCATACATAGTCCGACGCGTTGATGCCATCCTCGGCATCAGAGAAAGGGTTGTCGATCGGAGCGGTTCCGTTCAGGTTGACACGCAGGATTTTGCCGAGAAAGGAGTAGATCGAGCGCGCACTATCCGTCTGAAATCCATCTCCCATATGGACGTAGAGGTCTCCATCAGGCCCGATGCTGAGACTCGAAATCTGGTGAGACGGCCCGATCGACTCACTCGGCATGTCGAGAACTGTCGTCGAGCTCGAGGCCGTGCGTCCGCCGTCCGCACTGTGAATGCGGATCACTTTGCAGAAATGATCCCCCCACTCCCAGGCGTAGACGACGGCGACGAACAGATCGCCTGTGGCCGGATCGACCACGGTTCCGGTCGATCCCTGCTCTCCCGATCCAGGAAACACTCCGGTGGGATTGAAGTTCAGGAGGCCTGTGGCGTAGTCGCGCAGGGAACCGTCCCGCAGAACCGCGCGAATGCTTCCGTACAATTCGGTGATGTAGTAGAGCGGTGCGTCGGCGTCGGGCAGTGGCCGCGGGACGAATGCGATATTGACCGGCAGTTGCAGGCCCGTCACGACGCGCTCGACCCGAAACGCAGGATCGACGACGCGCCACGGAGTATCCCCGCTGCGCGCCAACAGGGCGAAATGCGGAGTGTCGTCCTTTGCCACGAATGAGCTGCCGTCGGCCGCGATCCAGAACGTACTCGTGTCACCGGGCGCCAGCACGATTGCAGGGAGATAGACCGTTCGCCGAACCTCGGTCTCGTCGGCAAACTCGAGATTCGTCTCCGGAAGGTCGAGCGGCAGCGCCCCCGCACTCACCACAGCCTTGACGACGACGTGACCTCCTCCCGACTCTGCGCCCGAGGCAACGTGAGCGGCGGTGAATGTCAGGATGGGATTGCCCGCCGCAGACGCAAGGCTGACCGACGCGCCATCGGGAAGCGCGATATCCACCCCGTTCCGGTCGCGTAGTCGAGGCGACGGCGAAGGAATGACGCCGACGATCTCGAGAGGCTGGACGGCGGAACCCTCCGAGGTCTGGAATCGCCGGGTCGTCCATTCGCTCCATTCGGTCGCGCTGTCGTTACTGTTGTCGCGCCAGCGAACTGCTACGACATACGCGCTGGAACCGAGTAGACGTCCTTCCGAGGATGCAAAGCTACCGTCACCGAGGTGGATGTGCACCGCGAGAGTCCCGGCCACGCAGGGCGCCGACCAGACCACCCTGGTCAGATCCTCGGATCGGATCTCCCAATCGCTGCATCGAAGGATGTTTCCGGGATCGTCATCACGGAAAGGCCGGGTCGCCATGTGGACGTCTCCCGGATCGACCGCGATCGAGACCGACGGCTCGGTGAGTACCGGAGGATGCGGTGGCGTATTCGCGAACGCCTCTCCCGTAGCCATCAATACGCAAATGACGAACGTCCGGAGAGAGCCGCAGTCCTTTGCCATGAGCTGTACTCCTGATCGGTGCGCATGGGGTGGCGATCGAACGATCAGACGGGCCGGTAACTCAGCCGTTTACGCCGGACATCATGAAGAATGTCTAAAGGCGGCCAGCTCCATGCCGCCTTGCGCGGAATGCGGCGGGTAGCTAACAATCAGCGACCGTGGTTCCGCGCTTTCCCGATCCCCGCTACGCCCGGGGCGACGTCGTAGCCCTCGGCGACGACCTGCGCGAGGAGACGTTGCGGGACGCGTATCGCCACGGCATCTTTCCCTGGCCTCACGAGGAGCTGCCTCTCCCCTGGTTTTCACCGCGCTGGCGTACGCTCATCTTCTTCGATGAGCTGCACGTGGGCCGGTCGCTGCGCAAGGCCCAGCGGCGCAGCGGCTTCTCGTACACGATCGACCGGGCCTTCGAGCAGGTCATCGCCGCGTGCGCCGGTACACCACGCGGGGACGACAACGGAACCTGGATCGGCCCCGACATCATCGAGGCCTACACGAGACTGCATCACGCGGGCGATGCGCACAGCGTCGAGGTCTGGCGCGATGGCAAGCTGGCGGGCGGCCTTTACGGCATCGACGCGGGAGGCGCGTTCACGGGCGAGTCGATGTTCCACCGTGAGTCGGACGCTTCCAAACTGGCGGTGCTCTTTCTCATCGAACACCTCGCCGCACGCGGCGCGACCTGGATTGACTGCCAGGTGGCGACGCCGCACATGGCCGCGCTGGGGGCGCGCGAGATCAAGCGCAGCCAGTTCCTCGACCTCCTGACCGAGCAGCAGTCGCGCGGGCTGTCACTCTTCTGATCACGCGGAGGTGCGACCGTGCCTCCGCGTGATCAATCAGCTTAAGGGCACTGAACAGGAAGCTGCCCGAGCAGCTGCGGACCGACAAATTGAAGGTAAAAGCCGGTGTAGGGTCCGATCGCCGGGTGGACCGTGAAAGTGAGCCATCCATCGGCGACGCGGCCTTCGAAATCCAATGGCGTTCCGCCACCGATTGGCAGCGGCCCCGGGCCGCTGGACAGAGTTCCTGTGGTCTTGAAGCTGCCGTCGGCATTGAGCGAGGAAGGCGTCTTGAACGTGCCCACGCTGCAAAGGAAATAGAACTTCGTCTCGGCCTCCCCGACGTTGATGAACCGCCCTCCATCTGTGTACCAGCCGAGAGGAAGTTTCTCCGGCGTCGCCGCTGGGCCCGAACGGGGTGGCGTGACGAGCGTGATTTCCTGCGTCTGATTGTTCGTGATCGAGACAAGGCCCCAGATCGGCCGGATCGCATCGGAATCAGCGATGTCGACGCGAACGCGCGCATGACTGCGGAGCGGTTCGATGATCGGATCGAGCGAAATCTGCACGGAGGCAGGGAAGTCCGTTTCCAGGCCGGCAGGCACGCGGTCCAGTGCTACCGGTACGGTCGCCAGCAACGTTCCGTCGGCGTCATCCCGCACCCGCAGAGTCACCGGTCCGAAGTTTGTGGCGTCATACGCGTAAACGCGAAGAGTGGAGCGAAATCGCGCGTCTGTCGGAATGCCGGTCAGGCGTACCGTCGTAACGAAATCGAGGTCGGACACTGCCGGTATCTCGACGCCGAATGCGGCCGCATCACGCGCGGTGTCATGCACGCGCACCTTGGTGATGACGTCCCGCGCGGCCGAGGCCGGCACATAGATGAAGGCGCCAGGGTGCCCGGGTATGTTCCTCAAGAGGTCAGTAAACTTGACGGTCGTATGGGGAGGCACGACGAGAGACGGAGGCGGCGACGCGAGAGTCGGCGTAGCGGCCGCTCCCGTGACGTGAACATCCACATCGCCCACATTCGTGAAGGAAATTTCTGTCTCGAATCGCGCTGAGTACGCGCCGGGGCCGGACGCTGCGATCGGGATGAGGATGCGTTCGGAGTCGTTGTTCGCCTCGTACCGGTAGGCGTTGGCGAGGACGATCGGATCAAAAACGGTGGGGATACCGACTGTGACATCAACCGCGCCGGCCGCGTGCGGTGGGGCGAGTACCACGATCTCTTCGGGCGTATTCACAATGATGCGTCCGAACGCATCGCCGAACTTCACGTAATTCGGACAAGACGCTCCCGGGCACGCGGGAGCCCGGCCGCGCAACCCTCCACTTCGAATGTGCACGAGGTCGCCGCCTGTCGTGAATCCCGACGCCGGACGGATCGAGGGCACCGGTTGTGCGACGAGTGCGGTCGCGCCGAAAAGAAAAAGGCAGAGGACGAACGTCCTCATTGGTTGGTACAGAGTGAAGAGCGATTCCAGCTCATACAAATAATACTACTCGCAAGAGCGCGGCAGTACAACGTGCCCTGTGCGACCTGTGAGACGAGGCGCGCTTCCCCGTCACCGCGCCGCCGCGTGAACCTCAGGCGTGAACATGCTCGCCCGGCGCATGCGTATGGCCCGCATGTCCCGACTCGACCTGTTCCACGACCTTCGCAGCAAGCTGACGGAACGCCTCCGCCGCAGCGGACGTCGGATCGAGCACGACGATCGGGGCGCCGCTGTCGCCGCCCACGACGACTTTCGGATCGATGGGAATCTCGCCCAGGAACGGCACGCCGAGCAGCTCGGCGGTCTTGCGGCCGCCGCCGTGGCCGAAGATCTCTTCCCGCTCGCCACAGTGACGGCAGATGAAGTAGCTCATGTTCTCGATGATGCCGAGGACCGGAACGTTGACCTTCCGGAACATGGCCAGACCTTTTCGCGCGTCGATCAGGGCTACGTCCTGCGGTGTCGTCACGACGACGGCGCCGGAGAGCGGCACCTTCTGGGTGAGCGTGAGTTGCGCGTCGCCGGTTCCGGGAGGGAGGTCGATGATCATGAAATCGAGCACGCCCCACTTCACGTCGGTCAGGAACTGGTCGAGGGCTTTCATCACCATCGGTCCACGCCAGATGACGGGCGTGTCGGGATCCGTGATCAGGCCGAGGGACATGGTCTTGATGCCGTGGTTCTCCATGGGGATGATCTTCTCGTCGCTCTCGTCAATCTGCGGGCGTCCGTTGATCCCGAGCATCATCTGCTGCGACGGACCATAGATGTCGGCGTCGAGCATGCCGACGGTGTAGCCGAGTTGACGCAGTGCGAGTGCAAGATTCGTCGATACCGTCGACTTGCCGACGCCGCCTTTCCCGGAAGCGACCGCGATCTTGTACTTCACTCCGGAGAGGATCTGTTCGGCGGGCGCGCCGCCTTGCGGACCCGCCGGACGGGCACCGGCGTCGACGTCCATCCGCACCGTCTCGACGCCCGGCATCCGGCGAACGGCCGCCTCGGCATCGCGCTTGATCTGTTCCGCGGCGTTCTGGTTCTCGGTATGGAACCGAAGCGTGAACGCGACGGTGCTCCCTTCGACGATCACGTCATGGACGAATCCGAACGACACGATGTCGCGAGACAGCCCTGGAAACTTGACGCCCTTAAGCGCCTCGAGAACCTGTTCTTTCGTCAGCATTGGTCTTCTCCTGGATGTAGCGTTCGTACGAGGCCCGGATGATCGGGATGGCCTCTTCATACGAGGACACCACCGAGACCGCCTGCATATCCTGCGGACTGGCCAGGCCCCGCTCGATCATGACCTCGTTGATCCACTCGATCAGACCGGTCCACATTGTACCGACCAGGATCAGCGGATGCTCAGTCACATGCTTGACCTGGATGAGCTGCCACACCATGAACAACTCCAGCGCCGTACCGATGCCACCAGGCAGCACGATGAACGCCGAGGAGAGACGAATGAAGTGGTGCAGCCGCGAGAAAAAGGTCCGGTGCCGGAAGACCTTGTTGACGAACGGATTGGCGTCCGATTCCGTCGGGAGGTGGATGGCCAGACCGAACGACCGCGAGTGGCTCTCGGTCTGCCCTTCCATCGCACCGGAGTTCGCCGCCTCCATCAGACCCGGACCGCCGCCCGTCACGATGTCGACGCCCATCCTGGCGAGCTCGAAGCTCAGTTTCTTCGCCTGCTCGTAGATCGGGTCCCCGCGCCGGATGCGCGAGCTGCCGAACACCGACACGCGATAGTGCTCGACCCGCTCCGGCTGAATCTGATCGAGATCATTGATCGTGTCCCAGAGCTGGTAGATCGCTTTGTCGAGGATGTGCGCCGGATCGACGGCGGATCGTTTCTTCGCCTGTCCTTTGCGCAGCGCTTCGAGCTCCGGCGTGGTCGTCTGCTGGTTCGTCGTCTTCGAACGCGGTTTCGTGGCCATGATCACAGCGATCCTAATCGATGCGCCGGCCCCTTGCGCCCCTGATACTCTGTCCCCCGACCAGGCCAGGGAGGAAACCCATGCTCCGACGCACTCCATTCGCACTCGCCGCCGTTCTCCTGATCGCGCTTCCGATCCTCGGACAGCCGGCGACGGAGTCGCGCGTCGAGAGACAGCAGCTCGTCCGCGAACTTCTCAAGGTCATCGACAGCAAGCGCCTCACCCAGTCGATGCTCGACCTCCTGTTCAACCGCATGCTGGCGATGAATGAGGGGATGCGCGAGGATCCTGCGATCACCGGGGAAAAGGCCGAGAAGGCCCTGGCCCAGAAGAAGAAAGCGGAGGAGCAGATGCGCGTCTTCCGGGAGCGGCTGTGGGCCCGGATCGACTTCGCCACCTACGACGATCAGGTGTACGTGCCGCTATTCGAGAAGACCTACTCCGCCGCGGAGCTTCGCGAGCTCATCGCGTTCTTCAAGACCAGGGCCGGACAGAAAACGACCGTGCTTCTCCCCGAACTCTCCCTCGGTGCGTTCGTCAGGGGATCAGAGATCCTCGCCAAAGACTTCACCGCGGTCACCGATGAGATGCGCGCCGAAGAGGAAGCGAAGAAGCCGCAGGAAGAACGAACGATGAAGGACCTGCGCAGCGTCGCCACGGCCATCGAGGCGTACGCGACCGATGAGAACCGGTATCCGAAGGTTTCATCGTACGGAGATCTGAAACCGATCCTCTCTCCGATCTACATCCGCGACTTCCCGGAGAAGGACAGCTGGGGTACCGCCTATCGTTACTCCGTCTCCGCCGATGGGCAGCACTACCGGCTGGTCAGTGCGGGCGCGGACCACCAGTTCGAAGGAGGCAGCGGCACCATCGCCACCTTCGATGAGAAGCACCGCCCTCCCATGATCTCCAGCACGAGCATGGACAGCGACATCATTTATCAGGATGGCGGGTTCGTGCAGGTGCCGGCGACCGTGGCCGAGGGGATGAAGCAGGACCAGTAGAGTCGAGGCGCTGGATCGCGCTACTTCACGATCCAGACGTCTTTGGAGAGGTCCCTCAGTTTCGGCTCGTTGGCGCGGGCTTCTACTTCCGATGCGAACTTCACACGTACTTTGAACGTCGTGCCGGCGCGCTCGACGTACGTGCTCATGAAGCCGCGGTCGATTGCCTTCGCAGCCAGCGCATCGGCAGTCTTCTGATCGCCGGTCACGAGCAGCTGCGCGTATGCAGGACCGGACGACAGGACGGCCGGAGCAACGGGCTTCGGTTCGGGTTTCGATGCGACCACAAGCGGTTTCGGCTCAACCCTTGGTGCGGTGGCCACCGGCTTCGGCGCTTCGACGACGCGGGCGGAGGTCGTCGCTGCCGTGGTATCGGTCAGCGGCGTGACTGCCCCCTCCGTGATCGCGGCCGCAGGTGCGGCAACCGGGTCGGTCGTGGTCTTCTGTGTAGCCGCGGGTGCCTTGAAGTCGTCATTGCCGACACCGAGGTCGATGAGCTTGCTGTCGTTCTTGCGGGAAGCGGCGATGTTCCCCTCGTTGATGACAGCAGGCTCCTTGCGAACGACCAGCCGATCCTCGCCCTGACCCTTGCCGATCATGAGGCCGAAGGCAAACGACGCGGCGAGGGAGAGCAGCAGCAGGACGAAGGCAACGAACGCCTGACCTGCCGTGAGAGAGACTTCGTAGTGGGATTGATCTTCGATGAGAACTTCGTCAGACACCATTGCACACCCTCCCGTTACCTGGTCTGAGATTGTGGCGCAGGCGGCGCCGCAGCGTTCCAGTTTGTGTGATAAACGACACCGTTGTCAAAGTAAATGGCGGACGCACCGCCATCTTCCTTCGGGTAGATCCAGACCGAATACACGCGGCTGTTCTGCACGACCTGCTTGATCCAGTCCTCGCGCGGCAGCCCGACAACCCTGCGCACGTCGTCTTCTTTCAGTCCGCTCTTCACGTTGGCAAACGCCGTCATCGATACGAATCGATTCCCCTCCGCGAGCGTGACGCGCTGCCTGGCATCGACGCTGCCGGGATCGAGCTCGACAGCGGCCTTGTACAGCTCGAGGGCCTTGTCATAGCGCGACAGATACTGCATGTACTCGTCGCCCATGATGATCTTCTCGCGCGCCAGCACGCGAGCGGCACGCGGATCGTGCGTGCGGTCGAAGTACTCCCTCACCTTGTCGAGGAACGGGACGATGGTGGGCTCCAGCTTCCGCTGGTTGTCGAGCACCAGTTCGAGCATTTGCCGGCGCGACGCATTGGCCGGCGGGAGCGGTTGCGCCTTTCGAAGCGTGTCGATCCAGACATAGTCCGCGCTGAGCACGCCCCACTCTTTGTCGTTCGGCTGGGTAGGCAGCCCGGCCGCATACGCGGTGAGGTTGACAAGGCAGATCAGGAGGAAAACAGCAGGTGTGCGCGGCATTCGCTGGTTATTTTACCTTACGACCGCCCTCCCTGCGCAGCAGGCCGAAGCGCTGCACGATAAGATCTCACCCATGTCCGATGGCCTGAGCATCCAGGGAACGCTCGCAGAGACGACGGTTCCTGACCTTTTCCGCTCACTCCTCCGCAGCGGTGAGACCGGAATCGTCTCGCTCGAAGCGATCGGACGGAATGATGCGATCTACTTCAACGAGGGGCGCATCATTTTCGCTTCCAGCTCCGATCCCGACATGGCGCTTGGGGAAGTCCTCCTTCGTGGCGGAGAGCTGACGCTTCAGCAATACAACCACGCCATGGAGCGGCTCGTCGGCGCCCGGCGCATGGGCGCACTCCTCTGCGACCTCGGTTACCTGCAACCCGAGGAGCTTCTGCGGGCGGTGGAGCGTCAGGCAAGTGCCATTGTGCTGAATGCGGTCGGATACCGCAGCGGCAGTTACTCCATCGAGTTCACGGCGGACTTTCCGCCCGAGATCATCGCGCTGCCGCTCAACACGGAGCGCCTCATCCTCGATGGGGTTCGCAGCATCGAGTTCTGGTCGCTGATTACCCGCGGTCTGGCGCGGCTCGACCGGCACCTGCAGGTGGTTCCCGGCGCGGACATGCGGACGTATTCGCTGGAACTGACTGGCGAAGAGAGCCACGTTCTCAGTCTGCTCGCCGAGCCCGCGACTGTGGAGGAGACGTGCTCGCACAGCTATCTTTCGAACTTCGTCACGTGCCGCACGCTGTGGGCACTGCTGAGCGTGAACCTCGTCGCCGAGGCGGAACGCGGAACCGTCGACGAACAACGAGCGGCGACGGAAACGGAGTACGAGCTGCAGGACGTGGTCGAGCGCTACAACCGGATCTTCGAAGCCATCTTCAGTCTCGTGTTCCAGAAGATCGGGGACCACATCTACGACTTCATGGACCGTGTGGTCATCCACGTGCCGGCTGAGACGACGCCCTACCTGTCGGGATTGAACCTGGTGAACGAGGCACGCGTCGACTTCGACCAGCTCCTCAACAACGTGATCGCATCCGGAGCGCACGACTACCCCGATCTCATCAATCGGATCCTCAACAACCTTCTCTACGGCTGGATCTGCGAGATCAAAGCGGAATTCGGCGCCGACGTGGAGCGCGAGGTCGTGAAGATGACGGAGACGCTGCGGTAGTTGCAACGTTCAACCTGGTCCATTCTCTAGTGCAGCAACTCCATCACCGCAAGCGTCATCGCCTTGATCCCACCGCGTAGCGTCGGCTCGGGAAGCGGTGCGAATCCTGACGAGTGGAGCGATGGCAGCCTCTGTCCGCTGGCGATCTTCGCCGGATCGACCGCGCCGAGGTTGAGCATCGAGATGGGGATTTTTCGATCGAGACCGAAGCGGCCGAAGTCCTCGCTGACCATCAACGGTTCGATGCGGACGACATTCGCGGCACCCATGGACTTCGTCAGCGCGGTTGCCAGCCGATCCGTAAGCGCGGGATCGTTGTACGTTGATTCGACGGACTCCCCCGCCAGCCGCTCGACCACCGGTGCGCGGTCATCGGGCACTCCCGCGCTCAGCGCGATGCCGCGCGCGATCCGTTCGATCGATGCCAGGACGCGCTTCCGCACCTCTGGTTTGTACGTCCGCACGGTCATCAGCAGCTGCACCTCATCCGGAATGATGTTGCGCTTCGTGCCGCCGTGGATCGAGCCGACGGTGACGACCACCGGGTCGAGCGGCGAGTCTTCGCGGCTGACGATCGTCTGCAGTGCGTTGATGAATTGGGCCGCCATCACCACCGGATCCTTCGTCGACTGCGGCGACGCTCCATGGCCACCCATGCCGCGCATCGTCACGTTGACGGAGTCCGCACCTGCCATGAAGTAGCCGGGCGTGTAACCGATCTGTCCCGCCGGCATCGTGGCATTGTCGTGAAGGGCGATGGCGAAGTCGGGCTTCGGCACGCGCTCGTATAGCGCGTCGCGCAGCATCCCGTCCGCACCCTTGACCACTTCTTCCGCGGGTTGGCCGATCAGAATCAGCGTTCCGTGCCACTGCGACTTGAGCTGGGCCAGCATGCTGGCGGTGCCGAGGAGCGTGGTCATGTGGATGTCGTGTCCGCAGGCGTGCATCACCGGGACGTCGTCGCCCGCCGGACTCTTCGCGCGCACGCTGCTCGCGTACGGCAGTCCGGTCTGCTCCTGCACGGGCAGCGCGTCCATGTCGCTGCGCACCAGGAGCGTCGGCCCCTTACCGTTCTTCATGACCGCGACGACGCCATAGCACGTCGTGCCCGGCTCGAGATACCTGCCCACGGGATACATCACCTCGTATCCGAGCTCGCGCAGGCGCCCGGCCACGAGCGCGGAACTGTTCTTCTCCTGCATCGACAGCTCGGGTGCCGCGTGGAGCTGCTTGTACGTGGTCAGGAGGTTGGGGATCTCGCGGTCGATCCTCTCGTCGAGTGACTGCGCAACGGCGGAAGACGTGATCAGCAGAAGGATTGCGGCAATTCTCTTCATGCGCGGATTATGACCCGATTGTGCCGCGCGACCGCTGCACCGGGGTCAAGCCAGGGCGCTCTGGACGGGCAGTTCCCCCGCCATGGCCACCTGGTCCTTGCCGTTCTTCTTGGCAAAGTAGAGGGCGGCGTCGGCACGCGCGACGAGATCGGTCGTGGTGATCCCATCGTGCGGATAGGTGGCGATTCCGATGCTCACAGTGACGCGCTGCGTTCGTCCGAGCGAGGTGATCGTGAATTCCTTCTTCGCGATCAGGTCGTGCATCCGGAGCGCCGCTTCACGCGCCGAGCTGGCGGGAGTGTCGGCAAAGATGATCGCGAACTCTTCCCCGCCGTACCGCGCGACGATGTCGGTATCGCGGGCGTTCGTCATCAGCTCGTCGACCAGTCCCCGAAGGATCTCATCGCCGACGGGATGCCCGAACGTATCGTTGATCCGCTTGAAGTTGTCGATATCAAGCATGGCCAGAGCGAACTCCTGGCCACTCCTCGCGCTGCGATGAACTTCCCTGGCCAGCGCTTCCTGGAAAAAACGATGGTTGTACGCGTCCGTCAACCCGTCGATGAACGTCAGCCGGCGAATCTCCTGGAAGTGTCGCGCCGACTGAATGGCGGTCACGGCCTGCAGCGCGAAGATCTCCAGCGTCTGCACGATCTCCTCGTTAGGCACCTTCCGGTCCAGCGGATCGCGCACGGCCAGGTAACCGATCATCTTGTCCGCGCTGTTCAGCGGCACGATCAGCAGGTCGTTCTCGTGCCACTCGTCCGGCCGGCGGAGGAGATCGTCGTCGTGGCGGACGAACACTCCATGCTCGCTCTGCTGGAGGACCGTGTGAGACACGAAGAAGGAGTTCGAGACGCGAAACTCTTCTAAGAAGAACGTGGAGATCTCGTTCGCCGCCACGGGCTTCTTCTTCATCTCCTCCCAGACGTCATCCAGTCCGGCTTGCGCGTGGCGGGTGAATTCGCCCCGCTTGTCGTCGAGCAGGGAGAATACGACCTTCTCGAAGCCGAGGGCTTTCCGGATGGCCTGGGCGATACGGGTCAGCATGGGATCGACGTCGTACGATCCGATCAGCCCATTGGCCACTTCGAGAATCTGGGATCGCGTCGCTGCCTGGGCCTCGAGCTGCGTGGTCTTCTCGCCCATCGCACGGCGGAGAAGCTGATCCTGAAGCGACAGCGCCGTCTGATTCGCGAGCAACGTGAGCAGGTTGATGCTGCCGCTCTTGAGAATGGTCGGATCTTCCGCCTCGTAGATGAGGATGCCGTAGATCACCTCAGCGGTCTGGATCCCGATGAGCAGCTGAATTGCCTTCCCATCGGAGAGCGGAAAGCGCCGCTGGTCATTATGAAAGACGAACGCGTGACTCGGCGCCGACGTTGCGAATCCCGCCACCTCCACCCAGCTCAGGATTGCCTGGTCGGTCGGTTGACAGGCGCCGTGCCGGTAAACCGTCGCGGGCACGTCCGGGTTGGCGGCCCAGGTCACGACCGCGCACGCCTTGAGCCGCGCCAGCCTGCCCAGGAGGGAGACCATTCGCCGCAATGTCTCCTGGTCGCCTTCGGCCGACAGAACTTGCGATGCGCTCTCGGTCAGGATCGACAGCTCCCGATTCCGACGGATCAGCTCCGCGTTCTGCCGCACCGCATCCGACTCGTTCCGCAAGGAGTACGCGACGACGATCACAGGCAGAAAGGCAAGGGCAAATCCAAGCGGGCCCTTCGATGAGTAGCAGAGGACTTCCGCGGCGACGACCGGCGTGATCAGCAGGATCATCCGCCCCTGACTGACCAGAACGCCGGGGACATCGAAGACACCGCGGCCTCTCTCCAGCCAGTGCCGCGCGACCCGGAACAGCACGTGTGTCAGCAGGTAGCCGACGACGAGCAGGATGTAGCCGGAGACTTTCGCCATCAGCGGTGCGTCTCGGGCGACGGCCGAGGAGTAGAGAAGCGCGACGACGTAGTAGGAGAGCGCGAGCTGCGCCGCTTCATAGAGCGAATCGAGACGCAGGCGGCGTTGGCCTGCGTCCCGGCACGCCTGATAGACGGCCGTACCGACGAACACCGAGATCAGTGCCACCGCCGGATCGTGAAGAATCAGAATGGCCGCGAAGGCGACGGCGGCTTCGAAGCCCGTCGTCCCGTCGTCCACACGCACCCAGGCAGCGATGGCGACGAGCGCAGCAAGGAACAACAGCGTTCCAACCATCGCCCACGATGCCACACTAAACGTCCACACCACGGCTCCCGTGGCGATGGCGATGGCCGCAAACACATACGTATGAAACAACGCTTCGCGTGACATGACCCGGATCATTGATTGTATATGTGGCACCCCGTTCGAGCGGGAGACCGCGATGACATAATCGCAATCGATGTCATGGGAAGCGGTGATCGGCCTCGAGGTGCATGCACACCTCTCCACTGCGACGAAAATCTTCTGCGGCTGTCCGACCGCGTTCGGCACCGCACCGAATACCCAGGTCTGTCCCGTCTGCCTCGGATACCCGGGAGCGTTGCCGGTCCTTAACCGCCGCGCCGTCGAGTTGGCCATTCGCGCGGCCCTCGCCACCGGCTGCAGCGTTCATGAGCACTCGGTCTTCGCGCGGAAGAACTACTTTTACCCCGACCTGCCCAAGGGCTACCAGATCTCCCAATTCGACCAGCCTCTTGCGACCGGGGGCAGCATCGGCGACGTGCGCATCCTTCGCATCCACATGGAAGAAGACGCCGGCAAGTCGATTCACCATGGCGAGGTGTCTCACGTCGATCTCAATCGCGCAGGAACACCGCTGGTGGAGATCGTCTCCGAGCCTGACATCCGTTCCGCGGACGGTGCCGACCGCTATCTGACACGGCTGCGCCAGATCCTGATGTACACCGGCGTCTGTGACGGAAACATGGAAGAGGGTTCGCTGCGCTGCGACGCCAACGTCTCGGTCCGCCAGGCGGGCGCCGGCCTGGGCACGAGGGCGGAGATCAAGAACCTGAACTCCTTCCGTTTCCTCCGCAGCGCGATCGACTTCGAGATCGCGCGGCAGACCGGCATTCTCGAATCGGGCGGCACCATCACCCAGGAGACGCGACTCTACGACCCGGCCGCCGGCGAGACACGGCCGATGCGCTCGAAGGAGGAGGCGCACGATTATCGCTACTTCCCCGATCCCGACCTGCTCTCGCTGCGGATCGAGCGTGCATGGGTCGACGAGATCGCGCGCTCCATCCCCGAGCTGCCGCACGTGCGGTCCGCGCGGTACCAGAGCGAGTTTGGGTTGAGCGTGATGGATGCCGAGGCCATCGTGACGTCGCGCCAGCTCGCCGACTACTTCGAAGCCGTGGCCGTGGCAGGGGGAAACCCGAAGACCGCGGGAAACTGGGTCCGGAACGAGGTGCTGCGCGTGTTGAACGAGCAGAAGGTAGAGCTCGCGGAGGTTCGCGTGACTCCCGCGATGCTCGGCCGCCTGATCCGGATGATCGACGGAGGCATCATCGGCGGGAAGGCGGCGAAGGAAGTCTTCGACGACATGTCGGCGAATGGCGGCGATCCGGAGACGATCGTCGAGCGGAAAGGGCTGGGACAGATCAACGATGACGCGACGATCCGTGCCGCGGCCCGGCGGGTCATCGAGCAGAACGTCGCGCAGGTCGCGCAGTACCGGGCAGGCAAGGCGCAGCTATTCGGTTTTCTGGTCGGCCAGCTGATGAAAGAGACGAGGGGAAAAGCGAATGCGGAGATCGCCAACGCGATCCTGCGCGCGCTCCTGGGAGAACCGTAGGCCCGGTCCAGTGCGACGGATGACGGACCCCAGCGGGAGGTCAGAATGGAGACCTTCGGCCGGGTGTCGGGGAGCCTCGGAAACCGGCTGAATTCACGCCATTTGTGCAGAAACTCTACGTGCTATGATCCGACCGTTTTCCCAGCGCACATTTCATCGCAATACGAGTGACTTAGGAGGTCCAGCTTGCGTCCTTTCAGCAAAATCGGGCTATTGGTTTCGGCAGGGATGTTGGCAGTGAGCAGCGCGGCGTTCGGAGCCGGATTCGGTCTCTTCGAACAAGGTGCAAAAGCAACTGCCATGGGGGGTGCCTTCGCCGCGACAGCGGACGATCCGAGCGCCATCTTCTACAACGTTGCCGGAATCGCGCAGCAGCGCCACGCGTCGTTCCTGGCGGGCGGCACGGCAATCAACTTCAGTAATCAGTTCACCGGCGATCCCAATGACGCCTTCACCAGCGGCGCAACGGGCAACTACAAGCACCACACGTTCGTCCCGCCCAACGCGTACTTCATCATGCCGATCGGTACGAACCTGACCGCCGGCGTGGGTGTCTTCACGCCGTTCGGGCTGCGCACGAACTGGGCAGATCCCTGGATCGGCCGCTTCGTCTCGCGCGACGCGAACATCAAGACCGTCTCCGTCGAGCCGGCTCTGGCCTGGCAGACCTCGGATGGCCGGCTGGCGATCGGCGCCGGTGCCGAATACCGCCGTGGCCGCGTCGTCCTGTCGCGGAACAGCACCCTCCCACCGGGAACCGTCAACGTGAATCCGTTCAGCGGCCGCCTCGTCGACGTTGCCAGCGCGTACCTCTCCAGCGACTGGGATCATGCCTGGGGCTGGAACGCAGGCATCCTGTTCAAGCCCTCGCCCACGTGGCGGGTCGGCGCGTCCTACCGGGCACCACTGAGCATCGACTTCACGGGCGACGTGACGATCACCCAGATCTCCACCGGCAACGCACAGCTCGACGGATTGATCAAGCCGGGCCTTCCGCCTTCGCAGCCGGTGAAGACCACGATCGATTTTCCGTCGATCTCCAACATCGGCATCGCTACGACGGCAATCCAGAACTGGGACCTCGAGTTCGACTTCGTCCACACCACGTGGAGCCGGTTCAAGCAGCTGAAAGTAGATTTTCTCACCACGCCCGCTGCCGGATTCACCCGCGTGCAGAACTGGGACGACAGCAACTCGTATCGCTTCGGCGCTAACCGCATGGTCAACCCGAACTGGGATGTTCGCTTCGGTCTCCTCTATGACAAGACCCCTCAGCCGACCGAAAACGTGAGCCCACTGCTCCCCGACTCGGATCGTCAGGGTGCATCGCTGGGAATCGGCTGGCACAACGGACCGTGGGTGCTCGACGCTACCGAGTTCGCCCTCCATTTCAAGAAGCGCAGCACGCAGGGCCGCAGCTCTGCCGACAACAACTTCAACGGGACGTATCGCACGGATGCAAACCTCATCAGCCTGAACCTCGGCTACCGGTTCTAGGCGACCAACAGGAGACCTCAACATGACACGCATCAGAAGCTTCGCTCGCATCGCCGCGCTTGCAGTGGCAATCGCGGTCATCGCACTTCCGAGCTTTGCCGCGGCCGGCTCGGCGAATTTCAAGACAGTCGTCGCGATCGGCGACAGCTACGGCGCCGGCTTCGAGAGCAACTCGCTCAACGAGCGGCACTCCGTCTACAGCTGGCCGGCCATCGTCGCGAAACAGCTCGGCATCCCGCTCTGCACGCTGGGTTCGTCGGCGGCCGACAACTGCTTCGCGCAGCCGATCGTCAGCTATCCCGGCATCGGCCCGGAGCTGACGCTGATGGACATCAGTACCTATCCGCCGGTCATCGTGAATGCAGCGGGCTCGGGAACGCCCCTGAACACGACGTTCGGCCGTCCGTTCAACAACGTCAGCATCCCGGGTGCGAACGTCGCCGACACGCTGAATGTAACCGGCGCTGTGGCGATTCCGACGCGTGGCGTTGAGCAGTTGGCCCGGTTCATCCTCCGCGGACCGGTCAGCGAAGTCGACGCAGTCGTCGCCCAGAAGCCGACGTTCATCCTGGTCTGGATCGGCGGCAATGACTTCCTGGGCTCGGCCACGAACGGAACCACGACCGGCCTGACTTCCGTCGCAACCTTTACCACTGCATACGGACAGATGCTGGACCGGCTCGTCGCCACGGGCGCCGGCGTCGTGGTGGGCACGCTGCCGACCAATCCCGCGTCCGTGCCGTTCTTCCGGACCGTTCCGACCGTTCTGATCAATCCAGCCACGCGCACGCCGGTCCTCGGACCGACCGGACAGCCGATCACGTTGGTCGGTCAGATCGATGCCGCCCCGGGCGTCGGCCAGCTTCAGGCGGGCAGCTTCATCACGCTGGGTGCGAGCTCGCTCCTGGCGCAGGGCTTCGGCATTCCCTCCGCACTCAAGCCGCTCCTCGATCCAACCAACAAGCTGCCTCTCTTCGGAACGCCCCTTCCGGATGCTGTTGTCATTACGCCGAACGAAATGGCCGCACTCACGACCCGCATCGGTGAGTACAACACCGCGATCACGGCAGCAGCAGCGGCACGGAACGTCCCGGTGGCCGACATCAAGGGACTGTTCGACCGGTTTGCCGCCACGGGCATCACCGCCGGACCGTTCCACGTCACGAGCGACTTCATCACCGGCGGGCTGTTCAGCCTCGACGGCGTTCATCTCTCCGATATCGGCTACACGCTTTTCGCGAACGAATACATCAAGGCCATCAACGCCGGTTACGGTACGCACGTGCCTGTGGCGTCGATCGCGACCTTCATGCAGAACAATGACCCGGCCACGAAGATGGCGTCGGGTGCTGCTGCCTATCCAGGCATGATGTACATCCTCAGCGACGAGGCGTCGAAGAGCCTGATGCAGATGTTCTCGATGACGAGCACACCGGCCGGCCGTCGCCGCAGCGCACACTAACCTTTCACGACCGACACAAACACGACGGGCGGCCGCGAGGCCGTCCGTTTTGCGTAGAGTCGATGTTCCGTGCGTGAACCCGATGGCGTTTCGCCCGGACTAGTAGCGTGTATCGGCTGAATTGGGACCAGATGGCGCCGGGATCGGCGTCGTGAGCGAGGCGCGCCGACGCAGGCATAGTGGTGACGATGTCGAGAAGGCGCAACGAAGCTCACGGCGTCGAGACCAGGCCAGGGTGGTCCCAAATTCAGCCGATACACGCCACTAGGTGCCTGCGGGACGGCCGCGAGGAGAGGGGCGGGAGATATCGATCATCGCCATCCGCTCTTTCTCGTCGTACCAGCAGTGGAACCGTTTGATGCCGGGCACGTCGATGTCGTAGAAGCGGAAGAAACTGGGGACGTGCAGCGAGGTCGATTTGTCAGACTGCCGGATCCTCGCAGCGCCTTCTTCTTTGCGATCGAGAGCACGGATACCGATCACTTTCCGCTTTTTGTCGTAGTAGAGGTTCGCGTTGGTCTTCCCGCGCAACCGGAGCATCGACGCCACGGGGGTCGGCAGCCGGATCAATCGCGATTGGACGATCGTAGCCGAAGCCGGAAAACGCTCAAATTCTGGCTGCGGATCCCACTTTTCAAATGCCATTCTCCGACTCCTCACCCATCACGAACCCCGCTGGCGTAGGTGATAAGATCATAAAATCGAAGCCGATTTTGTCAACAATTAATCGCACTTCTTTCGCCCGGGATCAAACCTCCCCCGGGCACAAAATTATTCTGACCGATTAAGAGCCCCTCCGCGGTTGACAAAACCAAGCACTACAGGAGCTTCGTTGATCGGACTAAACGATTGATTCTTATTGCACTTGTACCGCGTTACCTCCCTGACATTCACGTTCTAAAGTACGCCCGGTCGAGAGCCCGATAGTTCACCGCCTCCGCCACGTGCGCGCTCTGGATCCCTTCACTGCCGATGAGATCGGCAATCGTTCTGGCCACCTTCAAAACCCGATCGTGGGCCCGCACGGACAGCCCCAGATGAGTCAGGGCCTGGTCGAGGATGCGGCGGGCGGAAGGGTCGAGCTCGCAATACCGGCGCATCGCCCGCGGGGTCATATCCGCGTTCGCCTTCATCGACGACCGCGCGAAGCGTTGCCGCTGAATCTCGCGAGCCGCCTCCACCCGCACCCGGATCGAGAGCGAGCTCTCGCCGGGTGTGAACGTGGAGATTTCCTCCACCGCCAACGCCGGCACCTCGACCTGCAGATCGATCCGGTCGAGCAGAGGCCCGGAAATCTTGCCGAGGTAGCGCGCGATCTGGGCAGGTGAACAGACGCATTGCCGCCGCGAGTCATTGAAATAGCCGCACCCGCACGGATTCAGTGCGGCCGCCAGCGTGAACCGCGACGGAAACGTCAGCGTCCGCTGCACACGCGCGATCGTGACGTGCCCGTCTTCCATCGGCTGGCGCAGCACCTCCAGCGTCGCGCGATGAAACTCCGCCAGCTCATCGAGAAACAACACGCCGTGATGCGCGAGGCTCACCTCTCCCGGCCGCGGCAGGGACGCACCACCGACCAGGCCCGCCACGGAGATGGTGTGATGGGGCGCGCGAAACGGCCGGCGCGTGATCAGCCCGCTGCCCGGATGCAAGGTCCCCGCGACGGAATGGATCTTCGTCGTGGTGATCGATTCATCGAGAGTCATGTGCGGAAGGATTGAGGGAAGACGCCGCGCAAGCATCGTCTTCCCCGATCCCGGCGGCCCGATCATCAGGATGTTGTGGCCACCCGCTGCGGCGATCTCGAGTGCACGCTTGGCCTGCAGCTGTCCCCGCACGTCCGAAAAGTCGGGCGCATCGCGCGAGGGTTCGGTGGCGGGCTGGCAGACCGCAGGAACGACGACTCCTTCTCCCGTCAGGTGCCGCAGCAACTCCGGCAGATGCCGGACACCCACGACGCGCACCGACTTCACCGCTGCTGCTTCACTTGCGTTCCCCATCGGGACGATCAGTTCGCGCAGTTCCGCGTCTCTCGCAAACGACGCAGAGATGGCCAGGGTGCCGCGCACAGGTACGAGCGCACCATCCAGAGACAGCTCGCCGACGAACATCTTGCCCGCCACCACCTCCTGCGGCAGGAACTCGGCGACGACCAGGATGCCGATCGCAATCGGCAGGTCGAACGCGGATCCTTCCTTCTTCACATCGGCCGGCGAGAGGTTGACCGTGATGTGCCGTTGCGGCAGCCAGTATCCGCAGTGACGCAGCGCGGAGCGGACACGCGAATACGCCTCGCGCACAGCGGCATCTGGTAGCCCGACGAGGGTGAAGCCCGGCTGCTCGGCTTTGCGAGCATCGACTTCGACGACGATTCGTACTGCATCAATTCCGAGGGTCGCGGCACTCCATACTTTGGAAACCATGGGGCGTGCGACCACGCGGAAGTCCCAACCCGAGGCTACCTCGGGGGGCGGACGATGGCAAGCGGTGTGATACAACGAAATCCGGAGGCCCAATGCGAATCGTCATTCCTCATCACACGGACAAGGTGGACGCGCGCCGCAGGATGGACGCGCGTCTGCAGGATCTTCTCGGACAGCACGGACACTTTCTCAGCGATATTCACCAGCACTGGGAAGGAGACCGGCTCGTCTTCTCGGGCGTCGCGAAAGGCTTCAAAGCGAGCGGTACGGTCGAGGTGACGGAGTCGGAAGTCATCCTGGACGGAAAGCTGCCCCTGATCGCCAAACCGTTCGAATCGCGCATCAAGAGCACGATCGAGCGCGAGGCCGCGACGATGTTCGCCTAGCGGCGCGACCGGTCAGTCGACCTGGAAGATCTTCTTGAGTGCGTCGACGTTTGGATCGACGAAGACGCGTCCGTCGACCTCAACCGCAGGATCCTCGCCGAGATGAAACGTCTTCGAGGCGAACTCCTCCGGACGCGCCAGCTCATGCGGCACGTGGTGCTGCGTAAGAAAGCCTTCGATCAGGCTCGTCTTGTGTTTCTTACTACCGGGGAAAAACCTCACGGTCATGCTCCCCCTCCCTTACCACCCAGGTCTTTCGTATCTCAAATTGGACGGAATCAGTGAACGGTAGACCCGTTTCACCGTCTAGTCAAATAACGCTTCGCCTCAAGCGTATACTCCTGCCGTTCCCACGACTTGCGAAGGAGGACCTCATGCCCCTCTCCCGCCGGACATTCGCTCGCACCCTCGGGGTGGGCGCAGCTACCGCTCTATTGCGCCCGCTGGGAGGAGCCAAACCGCTCCAGGCTGCGACGCGAGTCGCACCGACGAGCGGACTCATCCGCCTCAGCGCGAACGAAAATCCTTATGGTCCCTCCTCCGCTGCGCTCGAGGCGATGCGGGAGGCGTTCGCCGACGCCTGGCGTTATCCCGACGAGGCGCAGGAGGGGTTGACGGACGCGATCGCACGGTCCCATTCCGTGTCGCTGGACCAGATCCTCCTCGGCGACGGCTCGAGTGAGATTCTGAAACTCGCAGCGGCGGCGTTCATCGGGCCGAAGGGAAAACTCGTGCTGGCCGCGCCGACCTTCGAGGCCATCGCGACCTACACCCACGCGGCCGGCGCCGAGGTGGTGTCGGTGCCTCTGGATGGGACGTTTGCGCATGATGTTCCGGCCATGGCCGCGGTCAGCGGCGCAAGTCTGCTCTACATCTGCAACCCCAATAACCCGACCGGGAGCATCACTCCGCGCACGGCGATCCAACATCTTCTGAAGATCGTGCCTCCGACGACGATGATCCTCGTTGACGAGGCCTATCACCACTATGCAGCCAGCCCTGACTACGAGAGCGTCATCCCGTTGACCGCATCGAGACCGAACCTGATCGTCGCCCGGACATTTTCAAAGATCTACGGGATGGCCGGTCTGCGATGCGGCTACGCCATCGCGTCCCGCGAGTTGATCCGCGCCATGGCTGCGCAGCAGGCGTGGGACTCCGTGAACGTGATCGCGCTCGCCGCAGCCCGTGCGAGCCTGCAGGATCCCGCCCATGTCGCTTCCGGCCGCAAGCGGAACGCAGCGACGAGGAGCGCACTCCTGACGGCACTCGACAAACTCGGCTACCAGACGGTGCCTTCCGAAACGAACTTCATCATGATCGACGTCCGTCGCGACGTCCGCCCGCTCATCAACGCGATGCGTACGCGAGGGGTCCACGTCGGCCGGCTGTTCCCGGCCATGCCCCATCACATGCGCGTCACGATCGGGCGGCCGGAGCAGATGGAGGCGTTCGTCCACGCATTCGCAGAAACCGTCGCCTGAAACGACGGAACCACTACACTCTGATCCAGGAAGAGGAGGTCGCATGCGTTCCTTGCGTTCCATGGTCTTCGTCATCGCTGCGCTCATCGTCCCGTCGATGGCCTTCGGGCAGGCAAAGGAGCCCAACCAACCCGCCCGCCCCCAACTCCGCTGCTGTACGCCCGTCGTCGTCGATGCGCACGGCACGGAGCTGGGTGAAGTCATCCGGTTCGACGACCGCTTTCAGAGCATTCAGCTCAACGCGTTCGTGCGCTACCGGCTGAAGGGCGGCGATTCGGTGGCACTCTCGGTGGGTCCCGAGTACATCCTGGGGATGCAGGGACCGGGCGGTAGCACAATGCTCTTCACCACGCCTGACTGCAGCGGAAGCACTGCGTACGCGATGATCTACAACCCGCCTCTGATGAAGCGCTACGCGATGGTGCTGCCGGTTGGATCGCCCGGCCAGTTCGGCGCAACCGAGGCATGGCTGTGGGTGACGGATGCGCTGCCAGCGCGTGTGAATCCCCCTCTCGGAACGATCTTTCATTCGCAGTGGGGGGACACTGGCTCGTGCTCGCCGTATCCGGCACCCGGTTATACGTTCGCAGCCAGTCCGTTCGGTCTCTTCCCGATCCATCGGGTCGAGAATCTGTACGCGAAGTTCACGCGACCGTTCTACATCCAATAGGACCGGCGACCGAGGTCAGAGCACGACTGTGTACCCGAGAGTGGTCAGATCGGGCATGCGGTCGACGTAGACGAGCCCGTCGGTGTGGTCGATCTCATGCTGGAAGATCCGTGCGGAAAAATCGCTCACTTCCAGTTCCGCTGCATTGCCCTCATGGTCGATCCCACGGACGCGCAGCTTCTTGAAGCGCGGCACTTCACCACCGAGAAACGGAACGCTCAGACATCCTTCCCAGTCGGTGATGGTCTCGGCACCGATGGCTTCATACGTGGCATTGAAGAACACGCCGGCATTCAGCTTGGAGACGCCGCGGCGCTTGGCCACCTTCTCCTGGACTTCGAAGACGAAGATCCTCAGCGGAAGGTGGACCTGAGGACCGGCCAAGCCGACGCCTTCGTATTCGTGCATCGTTTCAATCATGTCGTCGACCAGCGCTCGGAACTTGCCCGCCCTGATATCTGCGATTTCAACATCTGCAGATTTCAGTCGGAGAACGGGATGCCCGAGGCGGGCCACCTTCAGGATGGACATGCCGCGAAGTTTATCCTGCCGGTTCGACGAGTAATGGCTGGCGGCGCATGCGAAGCGCGATCACGAACGCGATCGCGGTCAGCACGCCGCCTCCGAAGAACGCCCCCTTCGCCTGCGCCAGATCGTAGAGAAACCCACACCAGATCGGACCGAGAAAACGGGCCAGCGACCCAACCCCCGACGCCAGCCCCAGCATGCTTCCATGCTCCTCGGGCGGCGACGCCTTCGTCACCAGCGACGTCAGCGACGGATACGAGAGCCCCTGTCCGACCGAAATGAAGAACGCCACTGCGTACAAGAGCGGGACGCGCCATACGAAGGGGACGAGCATCAGCCCGATGGTGAAGGAAGCCGCACCAGCTGCGACGAGCGTCTTCTCTCCGTACCGCTTCGCCAGGCGCCCGATCAACCCGCCCTGGATCGTCGCCACGATGACTCCCATGAAGAGGAAGAACCACGCCAGGTCGCGCTGCGTGAAATGAAACCGATCGCGCGCGTGGAGCGTTACGCTCGTCTCCATGCCCGCCACCGCGAGCAGTGTGATGAAGAGCGAAGCCATGATCGAGAGCAGCAGACCATGAGCGGCCATCTGCCTCCAGACCTGCTTGTCGAACTGCGGCGGCAGGCCGCTGCGCGGCCGAAGGTCTGGCGGCTTCGATTCTCCCAGGACGAAAAATGCGATCAGCAACGCGATCAGAGAGAGCGATCCCGCCGCGAGCCCCGGAAGGAGATTGCCAGCCATGCCGTGTTTCGTACCGACATACGAAAGGATTCCGCTGAGCGGCGGACCGAGGATGAAGCCCATCCCGAAGGCTGCCCCGATGATGCCCATCCCCTTGGCGCGATTCTCCGGCGTCGTCTTGTCGGCGATGTACGCCTGCGCAGTCCCAATGTTCGCGCCGCCGGCCCCCGCGATGATGCGCGAGAGGAAGAGCAGCGTCAGGCTCCGCGACACTGCGAATAGAAAATAGCCGGCGCAACTCGCCGTCAGGCTGATCAGAATGACGGGACGCCGGCCGATTCGGTCGGAGAGACGTCCCCAGATCGGCGCGAAGAAAAACTGCATGATCGAGTACATCCCGACCACGAGTCCCACCGTCGTTCCGCTGGCTCCGTACTCGCGCGCGTAGAACGATAGGAACGGGATGACCATCCCGAAGCCTATGAGATCGATGAAGACCGTAAGGAAGAGGACGGCGAGAGACGTTTTCTTCATGGTCGGCGCCGAAGTGTACCCTGTCGCCGCATGCCAGCAGCCCGACCGCGCCTCGTGCTCTTCGACATCGACGGAACTCTCATCGCGGACGACGGCGCCGCGCGTGCGGCATTCGCGGAGGCGCTCACTGCTATCTACGCCTTCCGCGGCGAGGTCCGCGGCTACGACTTCTCAGGCCGTACCGATCCGCAGATCGCGCACATGATCCTGCGGGACCACGGCTGGAGCGCGCCCGATGTCGACTCCCGCCTTCCCGCACTGTGGAACCACTACCTCGCCGGACTCGCTCGCAACGTTCCGGGTCGTGTCCGGATGCTTCCCGGCGTCGTAGCGCTGCTCGATGCCGTTCGCCGCACCGCCAACCTGACGATCGCCCTGCTCACGGGCAACATCGAGCCGGGCGCACGGCTCAAGCTCGAGCCGGTCGGGCTCAACGCCTCGTTTCCGTTTGGCGCGTACGGGAGCGATTCACCACGCCGCGAGGACTTGCCGCCGATCGCGGTCGAGCGCGCGGCCCGCGCGTGCGGCCACGCCTTCCGCAGCTCCGACGTGGTCATCATCGGAGACTCCATCTACGACGTGCGCTGCGGAGTTCCCCATGGGGCGACCACGATCGCCATCGCCTCGGGGAAGACCCCGGCCGAAACGCTGAAGGCAGAGAAGCCGGACTACTTCTTCCACTCCGCCCTGGAACTGGATGGCATTCTCGCGGCAATGGCCGGATAGCGGCCTGCTACACTTCGCGCGCTGATGCACCACTACCTTCTCCCGCTCCTCTTCATCGTCATCGTCTACGCGGCGATGATCATCATGAACGAGCGCTATCGGCTCTTCTCCAGCGATCATTTCTCGTCGCCGCTCATGCGAGTCCTGGCCTACCTGTGGCTTGGACTGCTGTTGTTCGTTCTGGCCGTGCTGATCACGGGCTCGTCGCTCAAGACGCCGACGGCACGCGACCTGACGCACGTCCCGTTCTACTCGCTGTTCGCGCTGCACGGCATCCTGATCATTTTCCTGCTCGGCTGGTGGCTCCTGACAGGCCGCCCTCCCCTTCGCCAGTTTCTGAATATTCCGCGGGAAGGCACGGGCAATGCCGTGCTGACGGGCTTTGCGGTCGGAGTCGGAGGCTGGATCTTTACGATCTCGATCGCGCTGATCGTCGGGCTGCTTCTGACGGCGTCGGGCCTGATGCCGAAGAATGCACACCCATCGCCGATGATCGGCTGGATGGCCGCGCTGCCTCTGTGGAAGAAAGCGGTAATCGTGCTTTCGGCGATGACCGTTGAGGAGGCGTTTTTCCGCGGCTGGCTACAGAAAAGGGTGGGTGTGATCGCCTCCACCGCGCTCTTCGCGCTTGCCCATTCCGGACTCGGGCAGCCCTTTCTGCTCATCGGCGTCGGGCTGATCTCCCTGGTCATCGGGGTTACGTTCTACCGGACGAAGAACCTCATCCCCGGAATCATTGCGCATGGCATCTTCGACGCCGTGCAGCTCTTCGTCATCATTCCCGTCGTTTTCAAGATGTCGGGAATGGGCGCGGGTTAGATTCCTGCGAGGGCTGCGTGAGAGGGCACCGCGCGACGTATGCGGCGGGACGGGGCAACGCCGCCGTTCTTGTGCAAACCCTCGCACGCCGGCTGGACGCCGCAGCCGACAGTCCTCGAGGGGCGTACATCTGAAAGGCCGGACGGGCGGTGCTTTGCGTCAGCGCCGTCCGGCCCTGCAGAGTGAGTGTGGACTGGAGCACGAAGGTCGAAACCGCGCGGTTGACGATTCGCCTGGAGTTGCCGGGAACCTGACACGCCACCCCGGCAACGATCATGAGGAGCAGTGCCGCCATCCGTCTCACACACGGTAAGACGACCGCCTCACGGCAAGGTTAGCGGCCGTGCGCGGAGCGTGACGCACCCGTAACAGACTCCCGACTTGCTACACTGCCTGCGGTGCCGGGAACTGAACTGCCCTATCGTGCGCTCATCGTCGAGGATGACCCCGGGATCCGGAGGCTGGCCGAAAAGCTTCTTCAGCGCAACGGGATCATCATCGATACCGCCTGTGATGGCCGAGTGGCGATCGAAAAGATTCGCGATGGCAGTTACACGGTGATCATCCTCGATCTCATGCTCCCCGAAGCGAGCGGCTACGAGGTGATCGATTTCATCAAGAGCAACGGAACGATCACGCCCGTAGCGGTCGTCTCCGCGGTATCGCAGCAGGCGCTCACGAAACTCGACCTCGATATCGTCAAGCTGGTGATTTCGAAGCCGTTCGACGTGGATGAGTTCACGAAGGCCATCCTGGGCCTTTGTCATGACGCCGGCTGACGACCCGGTCCCGGACCGGCCGACGGAACGTTCCGGATCGCTGCCGCAACGGATACAATTTCGGAAGTGATGCGGCTGCCGCAACTCCTCGAGTCTGAAGCACGGCTGGCCGGATGACCATGCCCGAGTCCGCCTCCGTCCGGCAGCGCATCGTTCTCATCGATGACAGCGCGAACGATCTCCAGGTCACCCGTCGTTTTCTGGAGCGTCGCGGATTCGACGTCTCGGCGGCAACGTCCGGCGAAGAGGGACTGGCGCTCGCGCACGCCATGACTCCGGCGGCATTCATCGTCGACTACCGAATGCCGCGCATGGACGGCTTAGAAGTCACGCGGCGCATCAAGGAGGATCCCGTACTCCAGACGATTCCGGTCCTGATGCTCACCGGGGCCGACACCGCCCAGACGGTCGTCGACGGGCTGGAGGCCGGGGCTGACGACTTCGTCTCGAAGGGATCGGACACGGAAATCCTTCTGGCGCGCCTGCACGCGCTCCTGCGCATGAAGCGTTATCAGGACGAGCTGCGGAAGTTGAACCAGCAGATCACCAGCGATCTGCAGATTGCGCGGCGCGTCCAGGAGGCACTCGTTCCGAATGGATCGTTTCGCGGCCCGCACATCGAGATCCGGTCCGCCTACATCCCCAGCGCCACGCTCTCCGGTGACTTCTACGACTACTTCCTCCAGGAAGAGCTGATGTATCTCTTCGTGGCGGACGTTTCGGGCCACGGCCTGCCCGCGTCGATTCTCGTGGCGCTGCTGAAGAGCTATATCCACACTGAGGCCGACTCCAGGACGCCGCTGTCATCCTTCATGTCCAGCCTCAACGACTTTCTCTTCAGCGTGTCGCTTCCGACGCAATTCGCCACGGCGCAGCTCTTCCGGATCGACAGCGACGGCCACCTCGTCTACTCCAACGCAGCGCACCCCCCCTTCCTGCTCTTTCAGCGCAGCAAAGGCCGGACGCTGATCCACGAGGCTCCCAGCCATCTGCTCGGAGCAATGCCTTCGATGCTCTTCGAGGAGCACCGGCTGCAGGTCTCGGCCGGCGACACACTGTTCGTCTACACCGACGGCCTGACCGATCGTCGGAATGCTGACGGAGAGTTCTACGCGATCGACCGGATTGCCTCGCTCATGGATGCGGGTTCCGACTCGGATCTAACGGGCGTCTACGACAAGATCTACGAGGATGTGTCGACCTTCCCGGCTACGGACGAGTTCCGTGACGACATCGCGTTCGTCGTCACCCGGTTCCACTGAACGAACAAGAGGGAGACCATGCGCCGCTTCCTAGCGATCGTCATCACCGCGACGCTGTTCCTGTCGTGCGCCGGAACGCTTTCGGTTGCTGACGCGGCAGCCCAGCTGCGGCAAGCCACCGAACACTACGCGCACCTGGTGGCCACGATGGACGGCGCGGGAATCGCGGCCTTGTACACCGCCGACGGAGAGAGCGTCGTCGTCGGGCAACCGCCGGTCCGAGGCCGGAGGGCGATTCAAACACAGCTCGAATCGTTCCGGGGGTTCTCGGTGCAGTCGGAGGTGCTCACCGCAGACACCGTAACGACCGATGGCCGGCGCGGCCACGTCATCGGTTCGTATCG
The DNA here is from genome assembly GCA_038244715.1 of Thermoanaerobaculia bacterium. Classification (GTDB taxonomy): domain Bacteria; phylum Acidobacteriota; class Thermoanaerobaculia; order Gp7-AA8; family Gp7-AA8; genus JADGNZ01. The sequence continues at coordinate 177,751 of JBBRTE010000006.1, read as the reverse complement.
TCAGCGCGTGCGCGTTCCCGCTGGCGAGGTCGTCGAGGTCCACGGCGCGTATGCCGCCGATTGGCTGCGCGAAGGGTCCCACTGGCACATCCAACGCCTCGTGACGACTCCGCAGTAGGCCAGGTCGCTACGCCAGTTTCTGCAGCAGTTCGGCCGCCTGGGGCTTCTTCTCGTACTTCACGTCCGTCGCCGCGATCTTCTCGAGATACGGTCGCGCGCTGGCGCTGTCGTTCCGCTTCAGATGCGTCCGGGCGATCCAGAACCAGGTGTCGACGATGTATTCGTTCTCGCTGAACTTCTGCGACTGCACAGCTTTCTCGAAGGCGCCGACCGCCTCCTCGTACTGCTGCTGCGCGTAGGCGATGCGGCCGAGGTGGGTCAGGGCATCGAAATAGTCGTAGGAATTCTGCTCGACGTTCTCCAGCACCTTCCGGTAATACCCGGCAGCCCCGTCATAGTCGCGCCGGTCGAAGTGGATGGCGCCGCAGAACAGCAGCGCATTGCGAAAAAAGTACGAGTTGAAGAAGGGCTGATTCGGATCGAAGAGCTGCAGCGATTCCTGGAAAAGCCGCAGGGCTTCGTCGCGATCGGCCAGGGCGTAACAGTTCAGCGCCTTGAGCGCCAGCGCCTGTGCCGTCACGTTGCCGTTCTGCGAGTAGCGCATGGACTGCTCGTGCAGCTCCCGTGCTTTCGCGTAGTCGTGATCCTCATGGGACAGATGGCCCAGGATCACATACGACTTGTACTTGATGTCATTGGCCTCGTCCGACTCCTCGGAGGCGCAGGCCGCGGTGAATCCGGCGCGCGCGCCAGCGATATCACCGGCGTAGAGGGTGGCCACAGCGCGGTAGTAGACCGCTTCGAGGTTCGTCAGGACGTTGCTCCGTTGCGATCCGAGCTGTTCGATGAACTGCGTCACGAGCTGCGCCAGGATCCGGTTGTCGGAGGTTGCGTCGACAATGAAGTTGTGCAGGTAGACGAGCCGGTTCTCCAGGATCCGCATCAGCTCGAGCATCAAGGTGATGCGCTGGGTCTCGTCGTTGCTCTGCTTGAACAGCGCGGCGAGCTGGCGCTGCAGCGCGCTGTACTCTTGGTCATAGTGGTGCGCATGCGACTCGGCGAGCTCGCCGGGCTCGTTCTGGAGCTTCGTCTCCAGCGCGACGCGCTGGCCGACGAGAGCAGTGATCTGTTGGGCCAGGTCAGTTCTGTCTGCCATCGTTCTAACGTTCGCGCACTGCAATCGGCGATCCACCGATCGCCAGGAGCCGGAATTCGAGCTGATGCCGGTCTTCATCGATCGACTTCAGCTCGATCGAAACCTTGTCGCCCAGTCGCATCTCCCGACCCGTCGACTCGCCCCGCAACCGGTGCTCGCGCTCGCGGAATGCCCAGAAGTCGCCGCCGATCGTCGCCACGGGAACCATCCCCTGCACGAAGATCTCGTCCAGCTCGACGAAGAGCCCGAACGACGCGACGCCGGTAACCGTGCCGGCGAACGACTGGCCGACCTTGTCCCGCATGAAGATCACTTTCTTCCACTCCAGCACTTCGCGCGACGCTTCGTCGGCCCGCCGCTCCCGGTCACTCGACTGCGCCGCGTAGAGGGGATGCGCACGCTCCACGTCCGCCAGACGCTGCCCGTACAGCGGACCGGATGCGAGCAGTTCTCCCAGCCTGCGGTGGACGATCAGATCGGGATACCGCCGGATCGGCGACGTGAAATGCCCGTAGTTGGCGAGCGCCAGCGCGAAGTGGCCGATATTCGCCTCGGAGTAGAACGCCCGCCTCATCGAGCGGAGCACGATGTTCGTCAGAAAGCGCTCCTCGGGCGTCCCCTCCACCGATTTCATCACGCGCTGCAGTTCGCCCGGTCGCATCTCTTCCAGATCGCCGCGCAGCGTCAGCTTGAACTCCTTCAGGATCTCCCGAAGGTCCTGCAGCTTCTGCGGATCGGGTTGCTGGTGAACGCGGAAGATCCCCGGCTGGTTCGCAAATACCAGTTCCGCGGCCACCACTTCATTCGCGGCGAGCATGAACTCTTCGATGATGCGATGGGCGACGTTCCGTTCGGTCGGCTTGATGGCGTCGATCACACCCGCGGAATCGAGGATCACCTCCGCCTCCGGGAGATCGAAGTCGATCGATCCCCGTCCTTCCCGGCGCTTGCGCAGGATGTCGTACAGCTCATGCATCCGGGTCAGGTCCGCCAGCAGGTACCCATAGCGTGACCGCAGTTCCGGCGGCTCGGGCACAACCACGCCATGCGGCGGAGGACCGCTTGCCGCGGCAACACCTTCGTTCACTAGAAACGCGTTCACGTTCGTGTACGTCATCCGCTCTTTCGTGCGGATGACCGACCGATAGGTCTTGTGATCGACGAACCGCCCCTTGCGATCGATCTCGATGTCGACGGAGAACGTGAGTCTTTCCACGCGGGGATTGAGTGAGCAGATGCCGTTCGAGAGCCGCTCGGGCAACATCGGAACAGCGCGGCCCGGGAAGTACACCGACGTCCCCCGCTCGAGCGCTTCTTCATCCAGTTCACCACCCTCGGTGACGTAATGCGACACGTCCGCGATGTGGACGCCGAGGAGGTAGTTGCCATTCGGGAGTTGCCGGACTTCGACCGCGTCGTCGAAATCCTTGGCCGTCTCACCATCGATGGTGACGATGTCATGGTCGCGGAGGTCGACGCGTTTAGCGATCTCCGCCGCACTGACCTCCTCCGGGACTGCCTCGGCTGCGGCGAGCACCTCGGGCGGAAAATTGTGCGGGATGTGGAACTTGCGGATCACCAGCTCGATGTCGACGCCCGGCTCGCCCATCAGTCCGAGGACCTCGACGACGCGGCCACGGGCAATGTGACTGGTGCGATCGGGATAGCGGTCGATCTCGACGTTCACCATCTCCTGATCTCGGGCGTCCATCGTGCCGTCCCGGTCGATCACGATGTCGTGGTCGAGGCGCGAATCGAACGGGGTCACGAACGGCTGATCGGGATCGGTGTGAAAGCGACCGACCACGGTGCGGTGCGCGCGGCGGAGCACTTTCGAGACTTCGCCGATGATGAGCTTGCGCTGGCGGATGGTGTGGTATTTCGGGTTGTGCTTGTCGACGCGGACGACGACAAGATCCCCGTTCATCGCCCCTTTCATCGAGCGCCGGTCGATGAAGACGTCCGGTTCCTCGCCCCCGCCTCCGAAGATCGTGCCGTAGCCGTCGGGATGCACCCGGATCTGGCCTGCGTGGTACGGAGTGAACTCGAGGAGCGAATACTGCTTTCCGCGAACGGCGACCAGAAGACCGTCCTGCTCCAGCTCATTGACGACGCGCTCGACCTGCTCGCGCGTGACTTCGGAGTCGTCCAGACGCTCCCAGATGTCTTTGATCGCAAGCATCCGGCTACCGCGCCGGCGAAGAAGATCCGTGATTGATTGTTTGAGACCGGCGGATCCGGGAAGAGAGAGCGACGGAGGCAAGGTCGTCTGGGCGTCAGCGCGAGCGCTTCGATTTGCCGTTCGACGATTTCGGCGCGGTGACGCGGCTGGCAGAGAGGCGGCGGCGCACAGGACGGATGGAGTCAGCGAATCCGTTGAGCATCGTCTGCGAGCGCAGCTTGTTGTGAAGCGTGTTGCGATGAACGCCCAGCGCTTTCGAAGCCTGCGTCACATTGCCCCGGCTGACCGACATCGCAGCCACGATGTACTTTCCCTCGAAGGCCTCCACGGCCTGTTCGAGAGTGATGCCATTACCAATCAATTCGCGAATGATCTGATTCAAACGATCATCGATACTTACCATTGAATTTGCCCCTGACTGTCGTTGGAAGAGCGGGATTCTACACCCCTACTTCATGAAAGTAGCTACGCATTTTCGACGGACGCGTGATCAAAGTTTTCGCGCTCCGCTCGCTTGACAAACATGCGCGAAAAGAGCAGGCGTGCCATCGCTGCGAGCGTCAGAATTGCTCCGATGAGGAGCGAAGCCGGGCGGTACGTCCACCGGATCGCGTGCGTTCCTGGTGTCACGCGAACCGTGCGGAACAGCGCTCCTTCATCGGGCGCGGCGTCCCTGCCGTCGATGGTTACGCGCCATCCCGGGTCCATCTGCTGCGTGACCACGACCTCCCCCGCCACGGGCGCATTCAGGTCGATGAACACGGACGACGACGTGAACGCCAGGCTGCGGACCGGCATCACTCGGTGCGTCACCGTATCGCGAAAATAGGCGAGCGGCAGCGCCGCTCGGTTCCGATGCAGTACGGCGCCGTGGACGCGCGCGACCGGCTCGAAGGCCGCCAGCGCTCCGGGGGCAATGACGTACCCGGCAGACAGGGCGCTGAGCGCCCGGACATCACGGCGTGCCAGCGCGGATTGATATTCCGTGGTGTAACGGCGCGACGCGATCGGCGCTGCCGTCCACGCGTCGAAGCGACGGTCATAGAGATTCAGATATCCGGAGACCCACGCATCGCGGTCGAAGTCGGTGGTCATGTCGATGCGCACCAGCTTGGAGTCGCGCCCCACACCGGCAGGGTACGGGATACGGTTCCGGTTGAAGCGGGCGGTCGTCAGCATCGGCTGCATCTGCACGATCACATCCGCGAAGATCACGATGGCGATCACGACCTGCCAGCGGGTCTTGGGGATGAGCCGGTCGCACCCGATCGCGGCCAGCGCGCAAAGGCCCAGGGCCGCCAGAGGCACGACGCGGGCGGGATAGCGGAAGAGCGTCAGCGGCAGACGGATGAGCATCTCTTCGACCAGTCCGATGTGACTCCCCGCTCCGATCACGACGCAGGCCGCGATGAGAATGATCCACCCGATTCCGCGGCGTCTGGCGACGACCACACCGGTCAGAGCGAAGAGCGCGGTCAGCGCGCCGATGTAGACGATCGGGATGAAGTGCTGACCGAGGCGCGGATCGAATGCCGTTCCGTGGAGGTTTGGTGGCAATGCCAGTCGCAGCCAGTCCTGCAGGGGCATCGAGTCGTGGAAGAGCTGCGTCCGCGTGAGACCACCGTGCGCACGATCGCTGCGCAACGCCATCGAGAGAAATGGCAGCAGTTGAATCGATGACAGCGCGAACGACGTCAGCGCGACGTCGATCAGATCGCGCAGTCCGCGGCGCCGCGCCACGACGAACAGCAGGGCTCCGACGGCAGCGAAGAACGGCTCGCCCGCAAGAAACGACAGCGCGATCGCCGCGGCACTCGCGCGCGCAGAGACGTCCGTGAGCGCGCACCAGAGGATCAGCGGAATCCACGCGAAGGTCGCCAGATTGTTCGAGACGTCGAGCAGCGACATCGCCGGCCCGGAAAAGGTCAGCGCCACCGCGGCCACCAGCGCCGCCCCACCCGGCCGCGTCAGCCGCGCGAACAACAAGTACCCGCCGCAGCCCAGCAGCACGACATGCAGCAGCAGATACAGCGAGTACGCGAACGGAAACGGAAGGACGAGGAACAACCATGCGGGCGGATAGAAGACCCCGGTCTGCGGGTTCGCCAGCCACGGCTCACCGGATGCGCTGTAGGCATTCCAGAGAGGAAGGCGTCCATGCTGCAGTTCGGTCGCGGTGAACCAGCGCAGCGGCTGGAAGTAGTCGCTGTGATCGCGGAAGGAGAAGACTTCGTTCCGCAGCAGCGGCGGAGCAAACACCAAAAGGGCCAGGAGCGTGATGACCGCGAAGGCGACCCGGCGGCTCATCGCGAGGCGGATGGTCTCGCGCAGAAGTCGTTCACGATTCCGCGCATCATCCGCACACCCTGTGCGAAGAAGCGGGCTCGGATCCGTTCATCGTTTGCGTGGACGGTGTCGGCGTCGTAGTAGTTCACTTTGAACGGAGCGATGCCGTAGGCCACGATACCGCGCGCCCGGAAATAGCGGCTGTCGGATGTGCCACCACCGACGATGGGCGCGACGATCGAGCCCGGCTCCGCCTTCGTCATCGCCGCGGCGAGCACGCGAAAGAGCGCCGTATCACTGGGCGTGTCGGCAACGGGCTGGCCGGCCAGCAGGACCTGCAGCTCTCCACTCCCCTGCATCACCGACTTCACCTTCGCGATCATGGCGTCGGTGCTCTCGTCCGGAAGAAGACGGATATCGATGTCGGCCGAGGCGGTGGTGGGGAGCACGTTGATCGAGCTTCCACCGGAAATGCGCGTGATGGCGATCGTGTCGCGAAGGAGCGAGCGGTAGGACGGTGAAAGGACCCGCTCCAGCCGTGCCACATCGAGCGGTTCGCGAATCCCGCGCAGCACTTCGCCGCGTTCATCGGGACGCGAGCGGCCTGCTTCGTGGAACGAGCGCGCCACGGCCGGCGTGAGCCGGTACGGCGTCGGAATCTGTTCGATCGCGCTCAGCGTGCGCACGAGCCTCGCCACCGCGCCACCATCGTCCGGCGGCGACGCCGCATGCCCTGGCGGACCCTTCATCGTGATGTGCAGCCAAAGAGGGACTTTCGCCTGAACCTCGATTCCCCAGAACGCGACATAGTCGACGATCGTCTCGTTGTAGCCGCCCTCGTTCAGAACGGAGCCCGCGTTTGCGAATAGTTCCGGGTGCGACTCGAGCAGTGCCTTGCACCCGTTGACGCCGCCCAGCTCTTCATCGGCCACCGCGAGGAAGATCACGTCGCGGCGCAGCGGGACGTGACGGCGTTTCAGATCGATGAACGCCATCAGCTCCGCGATTCCCAGGGACTTGACGTCGAGCGCGCCGCGGCCCCAGACGTACCCTCCCGAGCGGAGCCCGGAAAACGGCGGCTTCGTCCACTCCGAAGTGATCGCAGGGACGACGTCGATATGGTGGAGCAGCACCAGCGCCTTCTCGTCTGTTCCGGAGGAGAGTCGTGCGTATAGCGATTGACGATTCGGATCGGAGCCGAGGAGCTGCGATTCGATCCCTTCCCTGGCAAGAAGGCCCTTGAGGAACCGCGCGCCGGCGCTTTCATTGCCAGGAGGATTCGAAGTGTCGATGCGCAGATACGAGACGAGCGCCGACTCCGCTTCCTGCTCGACGGGGTCGCCGTTGTCCCCCGACGCACGGCGGCATTGAATCGGACCAGCCAGACAGAGCACGACGGCCAGAATCGTCAGACGCCGGAAGGAAATCATGCGGCTGGTCCGGACGCGCAACGGGCAGGACCGCTACTTGGTGAACGTGAGCCCGTCCGGATAGGAGAGAAACACTCCGTTCGCGTAGACGATGTCGCAGTCGAAATTAGTAAAGGGGCCGGTCGCCGGATCGGTTTCGATGACGCCGTCTTTCCCGGCGGAGAGGATCGCGTAGTTCTTGGCTTTCTGCGTCGCGCTGCCGTAAGGCGCATCCGTGTACGCGCGGTACGGAGTCCCCCAGCCGTCGAGCGACGGCAGGACCCGGATGTACGTCGGCGCCAACATCGTGCTGAGGTTACCAATCGAGATTTGCTGATCCGCGCCTTCCACGCCGCTCGCCTGTCCCGCCGCGTTGTACCGGCTCGCCTCGGTGTTTCGTGCTTCCCATGCGCTCGCCATATTGCGCATGTCGACCATCGTCCGGCGTTGTTTGGCGCGCTGAATGGCGATGAGCAGATTCGGGATGGCGATCGCGGCAATGATACCGATGATCGCTACGACGACCAGTAGCTCTATCAGGGTGAAGCCGTTCTCTCTCCGTGTCACGGGCCCTCTCTTTTGTGCGGAAGCAAAGAAGTATAGGGCAAGCGTGATACCAGTCCATGTCTGCTTGCTATAGCCTTTCTTTTCAAATAGTTCCGAGTGACCGAAACACCCTTATGACGATGATTCGGTCATTCTATTGACACCCAAGTGACAAGAAGTGTCAGCATCTACGCAGACGCCGGCATCGTGAGCTGCACGGCCGGCTCCTCGTCCGGAACCGATTTGTACGCCTCATAGCAGGCGCGGCAACGGGCCTCGTACGCGGAATCGCCCACTTCCACCTGGGCATTTCCGCCGGACACACGCTGCGAGTAGTGGGCGGCTCCGCGGCAACGGACACACACCGCGTGCATCTTCGAAACGTCCTCCGCGATCGAGAGGAGCGCCGGCATGGGACCGAAGGGGCGGCGCATGTAATCCTGATCGAGGCCGGCGGCGATGACCCGAATCCCCGCGTCGGCGAGCTGCATGCACACCTCGACGACGCCGGCATCGAAGAACTGGATCTCGTCGATTCCGACCACTTGCACGCCGATCTCGACGCGCGTCAGGAGCTCGGCACTCGTCGCCACCGAGAACGCCTTCAGCCTGCGGTCGTCCCGCGACACGATGTCTTCCGTGCTGAAACGATCATCGAGCAGCGGCTTGAATACCTGAACGCGCTGCCGCGCGATGACGGAGCGCCGCAGCCGTCTGATCAACTCCTCCGACTTACCGGAGAACATGCCTCCGGCGATGATCTCGATCCAGCCGCCACGATAGTTGTCCAAGGAAACCTCCGGGATTTGTATCAACTGCAGAATAGCAAAAGTACGCGGCCACGATACCGATCCGGATAGCCTAGAATTTCCGGTTTCAGCAAAAGGAGAGTTTCATGCGCCGACCGGCATTCACAGTCTGCCTGCTCGTTCTCTCGTATTGTTTCCCGGCGGTCGCCGGGACGGGAGACCCGGCCGCAGTGCGGACGAGGGTCCTCCCGAACGGCCTGACCATCCTGGTCGCTGAAAACCACGCCGTCCGAGGTTGTTGCGAAAGCGCGCGCAACGTTTGGATCACTCCCCCGCGGCGCGTATCAGGAGACGCCGATCCCTCCACTCACCTTCGATCATCCGCGGCTGGTCACCGAGGCGCGCAAACTACCGACCAATTACGTGGTGAGCGCGTTTCCCGCGCTATCCGCACAGGATCCCAACCGTGCCATTGCGTGGGTTGCGTTCCGAATACTCTGGGACAGAGCATTCGTCGAGATTCGAACGAAACGCAACCTCTCGTACCAGCCGGACGCAGGGCTCGGCGAGGCAGGCGGATATGTTGATCACCAGGGCTTTCTCTATGCGACGTCAACGGACCCGACGACGACGATGAGGCTGATGTATGCCGAGGCGCTGCGACTGAGCGAGGAGCCGATGCCGGCGCGCCGTCTTGCCGCGACGAAGGAGCAGATCGTCACGTCGTACCTGATGGAGACCTCGGGCATCGCGAAACAGGCCGACGCCCTCGCCGACGCCGTGCTGCTCCAGGGCGACATCCGCGAGGCGCGCCGCTTCATCGACAGAGTGCGGGCAGTGACGAACGCGGACATCGCTGCGTTCGGCAGGAAGTATCTGCGGAACCTGCAGACCATTCTTCTGGGCGACCCGGCCAGTTTCGAAGCAACCGCCGCAGGGCTGCCTGACGCTCAATGATGAAGGGCCGCGGCTGGTCGCGAATCACCAGCCGCGGCCCCTCGATCTGTTACTCTCGAATCCCACCGGTGAAATCCGTCCTCCTCGTCTTCCTCGGGCTCACAGTCGCCGTCGCGTTGCACGCGCAATTGGAGCCGCCGTTACGCATCGGCACAATCACGATCCGTCCCCTCGACGTCTATTCGAGCGAGGAAGCGCGGCACGGACGGCTGTATCAGCTGGCAGACAGTCTCCACGTCGAGACGCGCCGGTCCGTGATCGAGAAGTTTCTGCTGTTCCGCACCGGAGATCCCTACAGTCCCGAGCGCCTCGCGGAGACGGAGCGAAACCTGCGTGCGATGCAATTCCTGAAGTTGGCTTCGGTCGTGACATCGCCGCCGCACGACGGCGTCGTCGACGTCACCGTGATCACGCAGGATTCCTGGTCCATCGCACCGGAGACGCAGGCCGGCAGCAAAGGGGGGAAGAGCACCATCGGCGCCACACTGTCCGAGACGAACCTCCTCGGACTGGGAAAGGATCTTGAGCTCGGCTGGCAGCATGGTGTCGACCGTTCCCGGGTCGGCGTCGTCTACAGCGATCCGGCGTTTTTCGCGCCGTACTGGAGAGCGAATTTCGGGTACGCCGTGAACTCTGACGGCTACGACCATCGCTTTCAGGTGATGCGACCGTTCTACTCATTCGCCACGCCATGGGCCACGGAGCAATCCTTCACCGGCTTCCGCCAGGCGGACCATCTCTATAGCGGAGGAGTGGAGGTCGAACGCTTCCGGCAACAGCACCGCGAGATCACGTCGAGCTTCGGCCTGACGTTGAACCCCAATGACAGCAATGCACAGCGGATCACCGCCGGCTTCCGTTCGGTCGACGACTCCTTCTCCTTCATGCACCGGTACAACGCGCAGCGGTTGCCGGAGAATCGCGAGTTCCGCTATCTGTTCGTCCGCTACGAGACCATCGCCAACGATTTTGTGAAATTGAATTTCGTGAACAAGGACGTTCGGTACGAAGACTTCAACCTCGGCCGGCAGGTTTCGGTCGAAGGAGGAGTCTCGCCACCGGTTCTGGGCGCGGACCGAACGACGTCGTACATGCGCCTCGCTGCTGCCAACGGCAAATGGCTCGGCAACGGCTTCGTGCAACCTGCCATGTCCGTTTCCTCGCGGATGGACGGAGGGCTGAAGAACACGGTCGCCTCGGCGTCGGTCCTGTTCGTCCGGCGCGGCGGCCGAGCTTCCTACCCCGCCGCGTTCTTCAGCCGCGTGGCCTTCAACAGCGGATGGCGCATGGATACCGAGCAGCAGTTCTTCGCCGACGGATTGAACGGCCTTCGCGGGTATCGCGCACACGCATTCGCCGGCAGCCGTTCCGTCGTCATCAACGTCGAGGAGCGCCTGTACCTCGGCCACGAGATTCTGCAGCTCGCGTCTCCCGGAATCGTGGCCTTCGCGGATGCCGGCAATGCGACGAACGGCGGATTCTCCAACCTCCTGCGCCTGAAGAGCGACATCGGAGTGGGTCTGCGCGTCGGACTGCCGCGCACGCCGAAGAACCTGCTCCGCGTCGATCTCGCCTATGCCATCAATCGCGATCCGCTGGGCCGCAAAGGCTGGCTGATCGCCTTCTCGAGTGGACAGGCGTTTTAGCCCGGACCGGTCACACCGTGGCGCGCAGCTGGCTGATGCGCGAGCGAAGTTGTTCGGTCACGGCCAGACCGCGCAGGAGGGACGCGGTCTTCTCGAACTCTTTCACCATCGTGTCGACCGCCTGTTCCCCGTCGCCGCTCATGATGCCGTCGAGGGCTCGGAGGAAGTGCTTCTCAATGGTCTTGTGTGCCGAGTTGCCGATGAACTCGTCGGCGATCGAACGAATGCGGGCCGCCAGGTCGACTAGCTCGCCGCTCTCCTCGTCCCGACCGAATTCAGATTTTTTTTTTAAGGCCACCAGTTCCCCGGTGATCATTCCGTAGAGGATCTTGGCGACTTCGAAGGAGGAGATGTTCAGCGCCTTGCCGATGTCCGCGATCGAAGTGTGACCGTCGATCCTCGTGATCAGCAGCCACTCCTGGGGATTGAGCGTGATCTGTTCGTGGCGCGACTCCCGCACCAGCAGCTCCGGCACGTGGTCGATCGATGGCACCTTCTTGGAGAGGACACGCCACTCGTCGAGACGGCGCGCCGCTTCCATCAGCAGATTCGTATTCGATTTCGTGATCGTCTGACGGTCCGGCTCCTCGCCGGGGCCGAATTGAAAGTCTCCCTGATTCCAGATGGCGAGCGCGTAGATCGCTTCCTCGCCGACGAGATCACCGACCGTCGCATGAACCATCTGCCCGTTCTTCAGGTAGATGTAGCCACGATCGTGGTCGCGGGAGAGAGTGAACTTGCCCGTCTTTCCGGATACGCTGACCAACTGGATGATGTCGGGCAGCGGAAGCTCTTTGAGCGATCCCTGGAAGGCCATTTTCAATTGTTTGCGGTAGTTGTGGAGCCCTTGTTTGAAGCGTAACCCACGGTTGGAGTCAGGTCAAGGAATCGTAACAGTGGTGTGATTTTCGATCGCACTCAATGCCCACAGACCGAATGCGACCCCGACCAGCAGCCCGGTCTCGATGCGCAGTGGATTCGTGCTCAGCCGTAACCGCGCGAGCTGGCTCAGTCCGTCGATCCCCATCGGGATGAGCGCCGCATACAGGATCAGCCGCGCCACTCTCTCTGTGATCCGCGGGAGAACGAGGAACACCACGAACGAGAAAATGAGGCCGGCATAGATCGCCGTGCAGCGCGCGCAGATCGGCATGGGAACGTTCCACAGGTAGAGGCAGCGCTCGGGGATCCCATGGCAGGCCATGCGGAAGAGGAGCCGCCAGCGCATCGAAGCGCCGTGCGCGATGGCGGCCGTACAGGCAACCGATGCCGAGAGGATTGCCGCGGAGATCGCGACGAGCAGGCTCGCCACGATTTTGCTGTCGCGCGTCACTTGCGGCCGGGAGCGATGCGCCAGGTCTCGGCGAACGCGTAGCTCGCCACGACCAGGCTCCAGAAACTCGTGAAGAGGATGCCCACGCACAGAAGGATCATGCCGAACGGAACGATCATCCGCACGACGAGCCAGACCACAAACGCAAGCAGGTAGTTCCCGATGTTGCCCTTGATGAACGCCGCAATCTGACCGAACTCGAAGCCTGCCCCGAACCGCCGCTCGACCACCGTAAACAGCAGCGCACCGGGGAGCCAGATCGCCAGGGCAAGACTAAGGGGGAAGATCAGACACCAGACACACGCCGCCATCCCACCGCCCACGTTGCGAAGCACGTCATTGTCCGACGCCTGCGCAACGATCGACGGCACCATGAAAATCAGCACCAGAGCGAGGATCGGCAGGCAATAGATGAGAACGACACAGAAAATTCGCAGACCTTCGCTGAAGTACTCGCCGAGGTCATCCCATTCCGGCAGAGGATGCGTGACGCCGCCGATGACGTTCCGGACGAGGCGGGCCATATAGCCGTAGACGAAAAATGCGCCGATGATGAAGACGCTCGCCAGCATGAAAAGACCGCCCAGGAGGATTTTCTGCACCCAGCGCGGGTCCTCAAACGTAAACGTAAACGGACGAGCGAAGTCGAAAGCCGAGGCGCCCGGCCGCGGAGGGGGCGGCGGCGGCGGCGGGACGTACGATGCTGCGTCGGACATTTCATCGAGTTTAGCACCCCCTCCGGGGAAGAAATCGGAGGGAGCGTAACTTCTAGGCTGAGGACTCCCGTTGGACCACGAACTCCAATTACCCGAAGAAACGATCGACCTCCTCAGCGCCCAAACGGAAACGCGAAGCGGCGGAGTAAGCCTTGGCGTCCTCGTTTCATTCATCCTTCACGCGATCGTCTTCGGTTACTTCATCGCCACCTACCATCCCGTCACGAAGGACACGCCCGCGCCGCCGATCGCGCATTACGTCGAACTGATCCGCCAGAATCCGCAGGAGAAGGAGTTCGTCGAGGCACCCGGCGCAAAACTCAACCGCCCGGCCAGACCCGACGCCGCACTCTCGGATGGAAACAGACAGGCGTCGACTCCTCACCCGACCGGCGAACGGCCCACGACGCGTCCCGGTGATGGCACCCGCATCTACACGCCGAAGGCTACGAAAGGGGACGGGACGCCCGCCCAGGAAACCGCGAACGCTGCCCAGCAGCAACAGCAACCGGCGCAGCAGCCGTCCTCGGCCGCGAGCGCGACCGCGCAGGCCCCTTCAACCCTCGCCTACCGCCAACCAACCCAGGCCACCTCGGCAAGCGGCCCGGTGAACTGGCGCAACGCCATCAGGGAAGTCGGCAAAGTCGCCTCCCTCGGCGGTGGCCAGCAGGGCTTCGACCTCAACGGAGCGGCGGGCGGTGAGAAAGGGTTCGCCCAGGATGGACCGCTCTCCTTTGAGAGCTCCTGGTTCAACTGGGGCGATTACGCGGAAGGAATGGTGAGCCGCATCCGCGTGAACTGGTACGCGAACATGCCGCACCTCATCCAGACCGGATTGAAGGGCGTCGTGACGATCCGCTTCACGATCCACCGCGACGGACACCTCACCGACGTGACAATCATCGAAAGCTCCGGCGTCCCGCCCTACGACTTCGCCGCGAAGAAGGGCATCGAGCTCTCTTCCCCGCTCAATCCGCTTCCGAAGGATTTCCCGAATGACACCGAGCGCGTCACGGCGATGTTCTACTACAACCAGGAACTGCCGAAACGGTAGCGGCATCAGCGACCGTCTTATCCGGCCCCGTGCGCACACCGCTGAAATTGACATTCAGAAGATGCCGCGGCTCGCGATCAGGTTTGCCCGGGCTCTCCGATTGCTGGACGGTGTGGAGGCGCTCAGGCGTGCCTCCGAGGGAAGAACGATCATTTGCACCGGGAAGTGCGTTTCCCTCGGCACTTTGCACCATGAACGCAATAAAAGGTCTGCGCGCCCACTGACGGCGGAAGAGTGGGTGAACGTGTGCCGCATGTTGTGGATCCGCTTGGATCAGGGCGGACCAAGACTCAACGGGCCCTGAGTTTCACAGTCGCAGGTTTCTACTGCGCGGAGTCGACATCCGCCGAAATGCCCACCTTTTTCGATTTCGTGGTCTGCCACCCAGGGACCTGTCCTTCCACGCAGGACTCCACAGATCCCATGAAGAAAGCAACGGCGATCCAACGGCCTGGACCGGCCTTACGCCTCGAACATTTCCCAGCGCACACGCACAGTCTCCATGAGCCGCTCGAAACGCGGATCCAGGCGAAGACTCACGAAGGCCGGGTCGTGCCGCGTCAGGAAGGGATAGTTCACGAAGCCGCGAGCGACCGCGATCTCCAGCCAGTGGATTGCCTTCGCCGGCAACCCCGCCAACGCGAAGCCCTGCGCGAGGAAACGCGGAAAGACGTCGCTGGCGGTGGCCACGTCCTCGATTTCCGGCGTGAGAACGGCCTCTGCCTTCTCCCGTTCGCCTGCCATGGCATACACCAGAAAGAAGGCTATCCGGGCGGGCAACGTCTCCCGCATTTCGGGCGCAAAGCCTTCGAGAATTACCCCCGCCTCGACCTCCCGCTGATTCAGAATGAGAATCCAGATGTAGAACAGCCTGGCCATCGGGTTGGACGGATCCATCTCGAACATCTGCCGGTAGGGCCCGACGGATTGCGCGAAATTTCCTTCCATTACGTCCGCAAATGCCGGAAAGCAGCGCGTCAATGGGGTCAACGGATCGACGGCCATAAGGCGTGCGATGAACTGCCGTGCGAAGGAAACGCGGCCTGAGATGAGGTAGCAGTTGCAGAGCAGGAGCATTGAGTCCGCATTGTTTCCATCGATATCGAGCGCAGCCTTCAGATCGCGTACCGCTTCCTGAATCCGGCCGTGGGCATAGTGAAGCCATCCTCGCAAACGGAGGCCCGCCGCAGAGCGAGCCTCCAGCGCAGAAACCTTCTGTTCGCAGATCCCGGCTTCGATGAGGGGACGCTCGCTGAGGTCGAGGCCCGCATCCCGATACTGGAGATACGTGAGGCCTAACGCCGCGTACAACAGCGCGTTGTCGCCGATGATCTCCAGCCCATGGCGCAGAAGCTGGACGGCATGGTCGATCGACTCGCGTCTCCAGCGCCAGCTTTCATGGCGGGCCCGGAGATAACACTCGTAGGCGCGCACGTCGTCGATGACGCGCGTTGCCAGCCGCTGATCCTCGTCGGGAGTGAGACGGAGCCGGAGAGCCTCAACGATGACTCGCGCGATGCGCTCCTGAATGGCGAATACATCCCCGACTGTCCCATCAAAGGTTTCTGCCCACAGATGGGCATCGGTTCCGGCGTCGATGAGCTGTGCCGTCGTGCGCAGTCGCTCTCCCGCTCGCCGCACGCTTCCTTCGAGCACGTACCGCACACCCAATTCAGAGGCGATCGTCTTCAAGTCCTTGGTGGTGCCCCGGAACGTCATCGACGAGGTACGCGAGATCACTCGCAGCGCGCCCAAACTGGACAGAGCAGCAGTCACTTCATCCGTGAGGCCGTCCGCGAAGAATTCGTTTTCCGGATCGGGGCTCAGATTCAGGAAGGGGAGAATCGCGATCGACTTCCTCAGTCCCGAAGCGGCACCGACGGAGGCCGCGGCCGTTTCCCGTGACGGGCGAGAGCGTACCTCAGTCTTCCACGCGTCGATCTCCACCTTGTCGGCATAAACGCTGGCGAGGCTCCGGTGCAGGTGACGGTGGACCGGTAATCCTTCGTCCCGCTCCCATCGCCTTACGGTTCTCACGCTGCGGTTGAGATAAACCGCGATCTCTTTCCAGGAGTCGAGGAGATCGCCCGGTGACGGTGGCATCGGTCACATTCTAAGTCGCGGATCGATCGACAGATGCCAAACCGGGCCAAAGCGGGTCACCAGGAGTAAGGCCGTCTTTGCCATCTTGTCGTGAGTCGCTCACACCCCTATCTTGCCGACCAGTCCACGAGAAGGCGCTGGAAGCACCGCGAACGTCCACCGCCACGACTCAAAAGGAACCAAAGATGAAAGCTCTCCTCCGCGCGCTTGGTTGCGTGTCCGTCCTTCTGGCTTCTAGCATTGCTGCCTCCGGCGCAACGTTCACGGTGACCAACGACAACGACAGTGGCGCGGGATCGCTTCGGCAGGCCATCCTCGACGCGAACGCTGCTCCGGGAGCCGACACGATCGCCTTCAGCCTATCCCCGGGGCTCCAGACGATTGCACCCCCCACACCTCTACCAGTGATCACGGATCCCGTAACGATCGATGGCTACACGCAACCCGGGACGTCGCTGAACACGCTCGCGGTTGGAGACAACCGGGTGCTGCTCATCCGGCTTGACGGCGTCAACCAATCGTTCGATGGCCTTACGTTCGGCGCCGGAGCAGCTGCCAGCGTCGTCCGGGGCCTCGTAATGGGGCGGTATGACAACGCGATCAATTCCGACGTCCAGTTGAACGTCACGGGTTGTTTCATTGGCATCAACGCGGATGGCGTCACGCCCTTCTCGAACCAGGTCGGCATTCTTCACGGTGGTGCGGGCGGAACGATCGGCGGGCTCACCCCGGGCTCGCGAAACGTGGTGAGCGGCAACACAGCCGGCGGCATTGGCGTCGGCATGCGTCTCACCGGCAGCTTCCTGATTGTCAATGGGAACTACATCGGCACGAATGCGGCGGGCACCGCGGCCGTGAGCAATCGGCTCGGCATCAGCGTACTCGGGACGCAGATCGATATCGGCGGCGTCTTCGGCGGCAACCTGATTTCCGGCAACGTAGGAGCCTTTTTGTCTCCAGGCATCGAGCTCACGAACGGTGCGAGCTCGGTCAACATTTTCGGCAACAGCATTGGCCTCAATGCCGCGGGCACGTCCGGCATCCCCAATACCTACGGCATCATCACCACCCAGAGCCCAACCCTCGCTCCGACATTCATCCGGATCGGGGCACTGTCCGCGCCGAACCGGATCGCGTTCAACACGCAGGACGGCATCTCCCTTACGCTGGCTGGACCGGTCAGCGGCCAGAACATCCTGATCAGCTCCAACTCCATCCATGACAACGGAGGCCTGGGCATCGACCTGAATAACGACGGCGTCACCCCGAACGACACAGGGGACGCGGACGTCGGGCCGAACCTCCTCCAGAACTATCCGGTGCTCACCGCCGCGACCTTCAGCGCAGGCAACATCACCATCTCCGGCGCGCTGAATAGCACGCCGTCGACGTTCTTTGCGATCGAGTTCTTTCAGAACCCTGCGTGTGGTCCTCAAAACCACGGCCAGGGCCAGACTCTCCTCGGAACGACGACTGTCACGACGGATGCCGGCGGGAACGCGACATTCGGCGTCACCTTCCCGGGAAGCAACGGCGGTGTGGTCACATCGGTCGCCAGCGTACAGGGGGGCCCGCAGACCTGGAACACGTCCGAGTTCTCCGCTTGTCAGGCAGTGTCCGCCACGGTACCCGGGGCAATCCCCGCTCTGAGCCCGTCGCTCCTCCTCCTGCTGAGCGTCGCCATCGCTGCAATGGCAGCCAGCAGACTCCGGTCCTGATCGATCCGAGCGGATCGCGATCGACCCGCACGTGCTACTCTCGCCGGCCACGAACGCCGCCGCACGATGTCCGCCCAACGAACGCTTTCCCGGCTCGACCTGAACCTTCTCACCACCGCGTTGCTCATCGCCGCGATCGGGTGCCTGCTCGTCTACAGCGCCACCTATTTCGGTCCCGAAGCGCCGCTCTTCCGGAAGCAGGTCATGTGGTCGCTCATCGGCATCGTGCTGATGATCGTGTTCATCGCCATCGACTACCACGTACTGATGGAGATCGCGCCCGTTCTCTACGGCGTCGGCATCGTTCTGCTGATGTATCTCCTGGCCTCGGACAGACTCACGCGCAATGTGAAGTCATGGATCCACGTCGGTAGCTTTCAGTTTCAGCCGTCGGAGTTCATGAAGATTTTCACCGCGCTGCTGATCGCGAAGTATTTCGATTCGAACGACCGCGCCTACCTCGACGTCCGCAGCTTCGCCATCGTGATGTCGATGATCGGGTTCCCGGTCGTGCTCATCGCCGCGCAGCCGGCCTTCGGCTCGGCCGCCAGCTTCTTCCCGCTCTTCGGCGTGGCGATGTTCTTCGGTGGCATCAAGCCGAAACTCTGGATGATCGCCATCCTCTGCTTCCTGGTCGCGCTCCCGGTCGGTTGGCATTTTCTGAAGCCGTTTCAGAAAGAGCGGATCATGATCTTCATGGATCCGGCCCGCGATCCGCTCGGCTCCGGCTATCAGGTCATGCAGGCCAAGATCGCCACCGGCTCGGGTGGCATCACCGGCAAGGGTTTCCTGCACGGAACGCAGGTCAATCTCGAGTACCTCCCCGCCCGCCACACCGACTTCATCTTCTCCGTTCTCGGCGAGGAGTGGGGCTTCGTCGGGGTCAGCGTCGTACTGACGCTTTACCTGTTCCTGATCATCGAATCGCTCGGCGTCGCCAAGGCCTCGCGTGACCGCGGCGGGACGTTTCTCGTGCTATCGCTGATCTGTTTCTTCATCTTTCACATCCTGATCAATGTGTCGATGCAGATCGGCTTGCTCCCGGTCACCGGGATCCCGCTGCCGCTCATCTCCTATGGCGGGTCGGCCACGATGATGTTCTTCATGTCGATCGGGCTGATCCTGAATGTCGGTTTCCGGAAGTTCGTGAACGTCTAGAAGAATCACCCGACTCACAGTCCGAAGATGCAGACGAATATCACCATCCGGCGTCCGGTCACCATCGTCCTCCTGCTGGTGGTCACGGCGCTAATCGTATTGACGACCGTCTGGATGTCGGGAAAAAGCTACGCGAAGGTGGATGCCCAGCCCTTCCAGGACATCAAGCACCTCTCGCACCGCATCGCCAGGCATCCGGTGTCGACGCACCTCCTGGCCGTGATCGTCGTGCCGATCATCGCCAACATCCTGCTCTTCGTACCGTGGGGCTTCCTGATGTTCATCGCCCTTTTCACCGCTGATCGTTCGACATTGCAGACGTACGTCCTGACCCTCCTCCTCGGTTTCACGTTCACGTGTGCGATCGAAGGGTGGCAGTATTTCCTCCCCGATCGCGTGGCCGACGTCAATGACGTCATCTGGAACACCACGGGGGCGCTTCTCGGTGCAATCCTCGGTCACATGCGGGAGCGGGTGCGGTTCGAGTTTGCCTGAGTCTGTGTAAGCTCCCCTCACGATGCCGTCGTTTCGCGACAACCTGCGCGCGCTGCCGACCCCGGTCTGGATCCTGTTCGGCGGCACGTTCATCAACCGCTTCGGCACCTTCGTCGTCCCGTTTCTCATTCTCTACCTCACGCGCATCGGCTACTCGACCGCACAGGCCGGGCTGGCCCTCGGTGCCTACGGGGTCGGCCATCTCATCGCCACGTCGGCGGGCGGACATCTCGCCGATCGCATAGGACGCCGCAACACGATCGTCCTCTCCATGTTCGGATCGGCGACTTCGATGCTGGCGTTGTCACAGGCCCACGGCTACGCTGCGATCATCATCCTGACCTGCCTCACGGGCTCGCTCTCCGAGCTGTATCGTCCGGCCAGCTACGCGCTCGTCGGCGACCTCGTGCCGGATGAGCATCGCGTCACCGCATTCGGTCTCTACCGGTTTTCCGTGAACCTCGGAGTGGCCGCCGGTCCCGCGACCGCTGGCTTTCTCGCCGACCATTCCTTCACGCTGCTGTTCATCGGCGACGCGCTCACGTCGATCGTCTACGGAGTGATCGCGCTCCTGGCGTTGCCGCACGGTCTGCGGACGTATGTGAAGAGTGACCGGCTCGGCGAAGCGGTGCGCGTGGCCGCGCGCGACCGCCGCTACGTGATCTTTCTGCTGGCGACGCTCTGCATCACGCTCGTCGACTATCAGATGCTCTCCACCTTCGCGCTGCACATCAGGGCTCTTGGATTTCCTTCCAGCACCTACGGCGTGATGATCTCGACGAACGGCCTGCTCATCGTCCTGTTCGAGCTGGGCATCACGCAGTGGACGCGCCGGTATCAGCCGCGTCCGATGATCGCCCTCGGTTACCTGCTCGCCGGGGTCGGTTTCGCGTTCACGGGGATCGCCCGAACAGTCCCCGCGCTCGTGGCCACCGTCGTCGTCTGGACTCTCGGCGAGATGATCAGCTCCCCGGTGGCGAGCGCGTACGCCGTCCAGCTGGCCCCCGAGGTGTATCGAGGGAGATACCTGGGGTTGCTGATGATGATGTGGTCGCTCGGAATGGTCATCGGTCCGCCCGCCGGAACCACCCTGTTCGCGCACAACCCGCAGGCGGTGTGGGTCGCGTGCGGCGTGCTCGGTATCGTCAGCGCGGTGCTGATGCTTCAGCGCCAGCAGAGGACGAGATCCTGAAACGTCACACCGTCCGGCCGCTCCGCCCACTGGCCGTAGTGGATGTCGTATCGCGAAAACCCTGCACCGCGAATGAGCTCCCCGAGTGTCGTCTCGTCGATGGCCACACCAACCGCCGGATTGTCCGCATCGGCAAGGCGCAGCGGCGGCTGGTCGATGGGAAAGCGGTAGTGGGCATCGAGCCGCGGCAGGACGCCGCGCGCGTGATCGTTGAGAAGAAAAAACGTGGCCACGAGACGGCCGCCGGGAGCGAGGACACGTGCCGACTCGCGCAGATACTGCGTCGTTTCCTCGAGCACCAGGTGCGTGAACAGTGACGTGGCAAACGCGAAATTGAACGATGCGTCACCGAACGGAAAGCGAAATGCAGAGGCGGAAGCGCCGCTGCCCCGATACTCGGTGTTACGCACCTTCACGTGATGAAAGCGGAAGTTTGGGTGGTTTCGGGTGATGTGACGCTTGCACCAGGCAACGCCTCGCCGAACGACATCGAAGCCGTCATACGTGCCGCCGGCAGCGAGAAACCGCGTCAGCGGGATGGCCACACGGCCGACGCCCGAGCCGATGTCGAGGACACGATCCGACGGCTTCAGCCCGAAACGGACGAGCAGATCTCTGAGCTCATCCCCGACCTTTCTGAAATCGCCCACGCCCACGAAACGGAGGCGCAGCGGCGGCAGCTCCGGATCCGTCTTGCCTGTCAGCTTCAGACGGAGATCGATGTGCGCCGCCGCGACCCAGTCGAGCACGTGACGCACTCGGCGTCGCAACCGTTTCGTTCCCATGCGCCGCGCACTCTACCGTGTACGATTCTGCGCATGAAACCCGTTCCACTCTGGATCGCTGCTTCCTTCCTCGCCTGCGCCGGTGCCTACGGAACGACGATTGAGGTTCCCGTCGTGTACGACAAGCTCCCCAACGGACTGAAAGTCGTCATCTCCGAGTCTCACGCCGCACCCGCCGTGACGGTCGCGGTCTACTACGGGATCGGCTTCCGCGTGGAACCGAAGGGGCAGACCGGTTTCGCCCACCTGTTCGAGCACATGATGTTTCAGGG
The DNA here is from genome assembly GCA_038244715.1 of Thermoanaerobaculia bacterium. Classification (GTDB taxonomy): domain Bacteria; phylum Acidobacteriota; class Thermoanaerobaculia; order Gp7-AA8; family Gp7-AA8; genus JADGNZ01. The sequence continues at coordinate 155,934 of JBBRTE010000006.1, read as the reverse complement.
CTCGGCGCACGTGAAGAAGTTCGAGCACGCCAAGATCGTCGAAGCGAATGGCGGCAACCTCAACGGGTCCACACGCCTCGACTACACCAACTACTACGAGACCCTGCCCGCGGAAGGCGTCGAGACCGCGCTGTGGCTCGAAGCCGACCGGATGCGCTCCCTCGACGTCAGCGCCGAGAACCTCAAGAACCAGCAGAACGTAGTCTCCGAAGAGGTGCGGGCCAGTGTGCTGAACCAGCCGTACGGCGCGTTTGAATGGCTCGACCTCTGGCAGAACGCGAACCAGAACTGGTTCAATGCACACAATTTCTACGGCGACCTGCACGACATCGATGCCGCGAAGATCGACGACGTGCGGCAGTTTTTCAAGACCTGGTACGCGCCGAACAACGCGGTGCTGGCGATCGTCGGAGATGTCGATCCGGCCACCGTGCGCAAGCTGGTCGACAAGTACTTCGCATCCATTCCGCAGCAGACGATTCCAAGACGTCCGGATGTCAGCGAACCCCCGCAGACGATGGACAAGATGGTCCACCAGACCGACAAGCTGGCCAACGTTCCGGCACTGGCCTTCGGCGTTCATCTGCCGGATCAGCAGTCGCCTGACTACGCGCCGGCGGTACTCCTCAATCTCATCCTGCAGGGAGACGACGGGTCGCGGTTCTATGAGCGGCTGGTGAAAGGGAAAGAGATCTCGATCGATTGGGCGGGCGGGATCAATTTCGATCTCGGCAACGAGTTTGACTACGACGGCCCGATGCTCATGGTCTCGCGCACGACGTACAAGCCCGGTCACACCGCTGCCGAGATCATGCACGAGGTCGACGCCGTCGTCCGCGATCTGCAGCAGCACGGACCGACGCCACGGGAGGTGGCCGACGCGAAGGTCCGCTTCCGCTCCAGCTATTACGACGGCCTCGAGACGACCGGAGGCAGGGCCAACCTCCTGGCCTCCTTCGCACTGTTCCGCGACGATCCATCTCTGATCAATCGGGTTCTCCCGCTCTTCGACGCGGTGACCGCTGCACAGATCCAGGCCGTCGCCAGGAAATATCTCGTCCCGACCAACCGGACCGTCATCGATCGCGTGCCCGCGATGAAGGAGGCGAAATGATCGCTCCGCGCGCCCGCACGGCCTTCCTGACCGCCGTCGTGCTGCTCACGTCCCATGTGGTGGGACAGACGACGCCTCCCCCGCCCGCTCCCGCCCGCCCGATCCACTGGCCGGCGATCTCCGAGTCGAAGCTCGACAACGGACTGACAGTCGTGCTCGTCCCGTTGCACAACGTTCCGAAGATCACCGCGGCGCTCTCCTTCATCGCCGGCCGCGGGACCGCGTACAAGACGCGACCGGGCGTGCCGCAACTCGCCGCGCGTGTAGCGAACGAAGGGACGGCAGCGCGAACGAGCCAGCAGATCAAGCAAGCGCTGCGCTCGATCGGCGGCTCGCTCGTCATCGGTGTCGACAACGACGCGACGACGATGACGGCCTCGTCCCTGGCGGAGTTTTCCCCAACGCTGCTCGATCTCATCAGCGATGTCGCTCGCCATCCCGCCTATCCGCAATCCGAGGTGGTGCTGGCGCGGGCGAACATGGCGCAGGAGATCGAGGAGCAGCGCTCGTCGCCCGATTTTCTGGCGCAGGAGCAACTCGACAAGGCACTCTTTGGCGCGCATCCCTACGGCTTCACCGTCCCATCGCCAGCAGCGATCACGAAGATCACGCGAGACTCGCTCAAGTCGTTCGCGGCAACGTGGTACGTGCCGAACAACGCCACGCTCGTCCTGGTCGGCGACTTCGACGCGGACGCGATGCACACCGAAGTCGAACACGCCTTCGGATCATGGAAGCGGAGCCCGCTGCCGCCAGCGCCGAAGGTCGTCCTGCCGGTGCGCGAGAAACGGCAGATTTATGTGATGGACCGTCCCGGCTCGGTGCAGTCGACGATCCTCATCGGCGCCGCCGCCCCCCCTCGCAGTTCCCCCGACTACATCCCGCTGCGCACGACGAACATGATCTTCGGCGGCGCGTTCTACTCGCGGCTGACGCGCAACATCCGCGAGTCCAAGGGCTATACGTACTCTCCGTTCAGCACGGCGGACCTTCGCCGTGTCGCGGGAGCGTTTGAGGCCGGCGCCTCTGTTCGGAACGAGGTCACGGGTCCAGCCATCCTCGAGATGCTCTATGAGCTCGACCGGATGCGCGTTGAACCGGTCACGGCGGAGGAACTGCAGTCGGCCAAAACCTATAGCATCGGCGGCATGGAGCTTGAGCTGGAATCACAGGCCAGTCTGGCGGGCCGGATTACGACGATCTATGTCGACGAGCTGTCGCGCGATTTCCTGAAGACGTTTCGGGACAAGGTCGCGAGTGTGACGCCCGCCGCTGTGCAGGCCAGCGCGGCACGCTACTTCGACACCTATCGCTGCGCGATCGTCGTCGTCGGCGACTACAAGGCGATCAAGGATCAGATCGCACCGTTCGGTGACGTACACGTCGTGAAGTAGCGTCTACGCCAGGATGCCGCGCCACTTCGCCGTCGAGGCGTCGTAACCCGGAAACACGGTCTTCAGCGACGGCACCGCGAGCTGTTTCGTCAGCAGCTCCGCGAAGATGTCGCGGAAGTCGGTCGTAATCGCCAGGTCGCGGTTCTCGTAGAGCTGCTGCGACGCCAGGCCGGGCCATTTCCCGTACACCTTCCCGCCCTTCACGCCGCCGCCCAGCACCATCATGACGTTGGCGTGGCCATGGTCGGTACCGCGATTGCCGTTCTCGTGTACGGTCCGGCCGAACTCCGACATCGTCACGAGCACGACCTCTCCCATGCGCGAGCCAAGGTCGCGCGTGAAGGCGGCGATGGCATCGGAGAAATTGCGGAGATTGTTCGCCAGCTGCCCCTGCGCGCCGCCTTCTCCGGCATGCGTGTCCCACCCGCTGACATCGGCAAAGGCCACCTCGAGGCCGACATTCGACTTGATCAGCTGCGCGATCTGTTTGAGCGAATTCGCAAGCGGACCGTTCGGGTAGACCGCGCCGTTCGCGGGTTGAAGCTTCTGCGGGCCGGCACTCTTGAGGATGCGGGCCGCGTCGAACGTTTCCTTCGCCGTCCCGCCCAGCGTCCCCGCCACCGCCTCGGCGTACATCGACTCGAAGCCGCCGCTGACATTCGCACTACCGCGAATCCCGAACTGACTGAGGTTCGTCATCGCAACGGCACCCGCGGAGCCGGAGAGAATGCGCGGCAATGCCGGCGACAGCGCCACCGCGCGCAACGGCGAGGCCGCCGTCTCCTTCTTCAGTCCCACTGCGCGGGAGAGGAACCCATCCTCGGTCGCCTTCACGCCCGGCGTGCCGGATTCCATGAAGTCCTGCGCATCGAAATGCGATCGCGTGGCATCCGGCGACCCGACGGCATGGACGAACGCGGCACTCCGATCCTTGAAATACGGAGCGACCGACGCGAGCGACGGATGCAGGCCAAAGAAGCCGTCGAGATCGATCGCGCCGCCATCAAGGCCAGGGCGAGGGATCGCGATCGTCGGACGTGCCGCGTAATAGGCCGGCTCCCCGAATGGCACGATCATATTCAGACCGTCGACCGCGCCGCGTTGAAAGATCGCCACCAGGACCTTGCTTCCCTTCGTCGTCGATGCGCTGGCCATCTTGACGAAGACATTGGGAAGCAGGCTCCCGCCGACGAGGACCAGTCCGGAGGATTTGAGGAAGAAGCGACGGTCGATGTTCATGGGGCTCCTGTTTGCGGTCTCGTGGTCTCGTAGTCTCGCGTTTGTTGAGTTGCCTGGTTGCTCTTTTGTTGACGTTGTCGGGGTAGTTGCTTGCAGGTTGGCCTCGTTGTCAGGTTACGCGGTGCCCAGCCATCGAGGATTGCGTCGTGACCGTCTTTCGGCGAGCCACCTGCAACTTTCCGCAACCGCGAGACCCCGCAACCCCGCCCATCACTGCCTCTGAAACTCCGGCGAACCGAGGATCAGACCGGCCACGGTCGGCAACTGCGTGTTGTCCCACGGATCCTCGGACGGTGCCTTGCGTTCGACGATCCGCGACTTGATGGTGTTTCGTGTCTCTTCCGTCAGATTGCCTCCGGTGAGCGCCTGAGCCAATGCCTCGACCGAATGCGAGGCGTCGGCAGCCTCCCCCGCCGGGATCAAAGCGACTACGTCTCCATGAACGCCGGGCAGCTTGTTCGCGGCCAGCGCCAGCGCGAAATTCAGGCGGTTCATCAACGCGCCGGTGTTGATCCAGACGTCGGCCTTGTCGCTGTAGCCAGTGGGTGGTTGTGCGCCGTAGAGCGGCTCGCCGATCTGCTGCAGAGCACGCGCGATGGGCGCCGCATCCGTGATCTGCGCGTTGAAGGCCCGCACGGCGGAGATGGCGTACTCGAAGGGCGATTTCACCTTCGCGCGGAAGACCGACGCATCCCAGAATTCGGGACTGTCGATGACGGCCCGCACCGTTTCGCGGAGGTCGCCGTCGGTGGCGAGGAACTTTTTCGCCACGCGATCGACGAGCGCGGGCGGCGGCGTATCCGCAACCAGCCGCTGGCAGAGTTTGTAGGCGATGTGATGCGCCGTGGCCGGATGATGGGCGAGGATGTGAATCATTTTCTCGCCCTCTTCCATCCCGCCTCCCGAGGCGAAGTGAACGCCGAGTACGGTTTTCGCGCCGGAATCATGAAGATAGGGACGGAAGATGAAGGACGCACCCTCGCCGCCATCGCGCGGACCTGTGATCGTCCAGCCGGTCAGCACACGGGCGAGCTCGGTCACGTCCTTCTGCGAATAGCCGCCATCGACGCCGAGGGTGTGCAGCTCCATGATCTCGCGGGCATAGTTCTCGTTGAGACCACCCTGAAGCTTCCGCTTCCGCTGCTGCTGCTGCTGCTGCTGCGGTGCACGATCCATCATCGCCGGCTGACGAAACCGTCCACCCATCGCCATCCTCTGCGAGATCGGCGGGCGGTTCTCGGGAGCGGCCACGGAGCGGGCGTTGTCGAGATAGAACAGCATCGCCGGAGACTTGGCGGTGGCCCGGAGAAGATCTTCGAAATGTCCCCAGATGTGCGGCCGGACGGCGTCGCGCTCGTAGCTCGTCAGCAGGAAACGATCGATGCCCTTTCCGGCGAAGACGTTGAAGTGGTTCATCCAGAAATCGACCATCACCTCGTTGAGCTGCCTGTCGGATTCGGCCGCACGAAGGATGCGCTGCGACAGGAGATCCCGCATCACGACCTGCGGTCTCTGGTCCGGCGGAAGATCGAGCATCAATTCCCGGCGCAGGTCCTTCTTATCGCCATCGCCGGCCTTTGCTTCTTCGTTCGCTTTCTTCCGCGCCAGCAGCACGGGGACGTAATACGTCTTCACGATCTCGGCATTCGACAGTCTCATCGTTGGAAGCGCGGCGATCCGGGCTTCGACAGCACGATCGGGGATGGTCTCGGGATGGAGCTGCTGCTCGATCCAGGTCTTGATCCCATCTTTCATGACCCGGTCCACATCGCCGGGACGCGGACCGAAAGACAGCCGGTTCAATGCGTGCAGCGCGCGCTGCCGCTCGTTCAGTGCGCGATCGGCACTCGTGGCTCCGACGAGAAAAAGCAGCGCGACGACGCCGGCAGTGGTTCGGGTTCCATGTCTCATGACGCTTGGACGGTGTGAGGCGCGTCACGTTTACCGGGAGCGGACAAGGGACAGGCCGACGGTCACCTTGAACGTTCCACCTGCCCTCCTGAACCCGACCCCGTTCTACACTGCGCAGCGTGTCGTCCGCCCATCAACCAGCTCGCCTCGCCGGTGCGATCGCGTTGCTCGCCCTCCTGCTGATGGCAGCGGTTCTCCTGGCGTCGTCGCTGGGTGCGACGAACGTCTCCTGGCGAGCGGCGCTATCCGGCGATGTCACCGCTCGCGCAATCCTCGTCGGCATCCGCCTTCCGCGCGCACTCCTCGCCGCGCTCGTCGGTGCAACGCTGGCGGTCGCCGGCGTCACCTTCCAGACGCTGCTCCGCAACCCCCTGGCCGATCCCTTCATCCTGGGCGTCTCCGGGGGTGCGGCCTGCGGAGCATCGATCGCGACCGCGGCCGGGCTGGCGCGTCTTCCCGGCGTGGTGCCCGTGATCGCGTTCGCGGGCGCGTGCGGGGCGACCGGCGCCGTGTTCCTCCTGGCGCGGCGTCGCGCCTACACCGATCCTACGCGTCTCCTCCTCTCCGGCCTCGTACTCAACGCGTTTTTTTCGGCGGTGATCCTCATCTCGTTCGGCCTGTCGCGCCAGAGCGACCTCGCCGCAGCGCTGCGCTGGATGATGGGCACGCTGTTCGGCGCGACATGGAGCGACGTCCTCCTGCTCACGGTTCTGCTGACGATCGCGATGGCGACGCTCGTGACGATCGGAAACGATCTGCGCATGCTCGCGTTCGGAGAGGATGACGCGAAGTCACGCGGCGTAAACGTGGAGCGCGTGAAGCTGATCGGCTTCGTCACGGCATCGATCGTCACCGGGGCCGCGGTATCCGTCAGCGGAATCATCGGCTTCGTGGGCCTGCTGGTCCCGCATCTCATCCGCCTGGTCTGGCGGCGTGACGTCCGCTTTCTTCTGCCCCTCTGCGCACTCGGTGGCGGCGTGCTGGTCGTGCTGGCCGATCTCCTCTCGCGCGTGGCCGTAACGTCGTCCGAACTGCCTATCGGCGCGTTCACAGCGGTTCTTGGCGTGCCGTTCTTCCTGGCCCTGCTGCGGAGGAATCGCTGATGCTGGCGCTGAATGACGTCTCCTTCGCCTACGAAGGCTCGTCCGCCGTCGGCCGGGTCACGACATCGTTCGACCGGAACGAGCTCGTCGCGCTCACCGGACCGAACGGCTCCGGAAAATCAACTCTGCTTAAGCTGATCGCGCGCGTTCTCGTGCCGCAGACGGGCGACATCTCCTTCGACGGCAAGCGCCTCCGCGACTGGCCAGCCAAGGACTACGCGAAACAAGTCGCCTATCTACCGCAGGACCCGGACCCGACGTTCTCCATGCGTGCCGTCGACGTCGTCGTCTCGGGACGCGCTCCATTTCTCGGCCGCTTCGCGTGGGAATCCGATTCGGACTACGCCGAAGCGGCGCGGGCACTCGCGCTTTGTGATGCGGGCCATCTGAGCGGCCGATACCTCGATGAGATGAGCGGGGGCGAACGCAAACGCGTGTTTCTCGCGCGCGTGCTGGCCGCGCGCCCGCGGCTGATCCTGCTCGACGAACCGCTGGCATCACTCGACGTCTCGCATGTGCAGCAGTTCTCGGCGCTGTTGCGGGACATTGTCGACCGGACGGAGGTCACGGTCGTGTATGCGACGCATGACCTGAACTGGGCCGCCGCCTACTGCGACCGCATGCTCGTCATGCAGGGCGGCACGCTTGCACGCGACGCATCGCCGGCCGAAGTCATGCAACCTGACGTCGTGCGCGAGCTCTTCGGATTCGAGGCCGAGCCAGTCTCGATGAATGGGCGATTCTGGCTCGTGCCGCGCGTGTAGGCTGCGCGAGGCGTCGGACCGCAGAGTCCTACCGGCGTTGTCCAAACTACGTCACTTCTCGAACTCCCAGGCGATCTTCTTGAGCACGCGGTCGGCTCGCTCGATGAGCTGCAGGATGTCTTTCTTCGCATGCGCGGCCGAGAAAAACGCGGCCTCCAGTTGCGACGGCGGAAGGTAGACGCCCTCGGCCAGCATCAGGTGGAAGAAGCGCGCGAACTTGTCGCGATTCGATCGATCGGCGCTCACGAAGTCCGTCACCGGCCCCTCGGTGAAGAAGATCGTCCACATGGAACCGGCGCGGTTGACCGTCACCGGCACGCCATGCTTCTCCGCCGCCTTGCGAACTCCTATCTCGAATTCGCCGGACCGTTCTTCGAGATCTGCGTAGATCGACGAATTCTTCAAGACGCCCAGAGTTGCCTTCCCCGCCGCGACGGCGACAGGGTTCCCGGACAACGTTCCGGCCTGATACATCGGACCAAGCGGTGACACGAGCTGCATCAGCTCGCGGCTCGCGCCGTATGCGCCGATCGGCATTCCGCCGCCGATGATCTTGCCGAGGGTGGTGATGTCGGGTTTGATTTTGAAAACCGATTGCGCGCCGCCGTACGCCAGGCGGAAGCCGGTCATCACCTCGTCGAAGATCAGGAGCGCGCCGTGGGTGGTGAGCTCGCGCAATCCCTCGAGGAATCCCGGGGCTGGCGGGACACATCCCATGTTCCCAGCCACCGGCTCGACGATAATCGCGGCCACATCGTCATCCATGACCTTGCGCGCGGCTTCGAGGTCGTTGTACGGGACGGTGATCGTCAGCTCCGTCACTTCCTTCGGCACACCGGCGGAGTCGGGCACGTTGAACGTCGCACCGCCGCTGCCGGCCTTGACGAGTAGTGAATCGACATGGCCGTGGTAGCCACCGTCGAACTTGATGATCTTCTTCCGTCCGGTGGCCGCCCTTGCCAGCCGCAGCGCGCTCATCGTCGCCTCGGTTCCCGAGTTGACGAGGCGCACCATCTGAATCGACGGGATTGCCTGAACGATCATCTCCGCCAGCTCGATCTCGCCGAGAGTCGGTGCGCCGAAGGAGAAGCCGCGCGTCGCGGCCTTCTTGACTGCCTCGACGACGTACCGATGGCCGTGCCCGAGGATCATCGGCCCCCACGAGCCGACGCAGTCGATGTACTGCAGGTTGTCGGCATCGAAGATGCGGGAGCCAAGCGCCATATCGATGAACAGCGGAGTTCCGCCGACACCTTTGAATGCACGAACGGGTGAATTGACACCGCCGGGGATGACTTCCTGCGCGCGGTTGAAGAGGGTTTCGGAGTTTTTTCCCATGGGCGGGGCGGATTATACGGGCGGAGGGTGGAGCGCCGGCGGTCCTGTCCGGCTACCCTGCCCGATCCGCATCCACGAACCTGGCGATCCGCGATTGATCAGTACGCGTTCTCGTGCCGCAGTCCGTGCACCAGCGTCATGAAGAGGATCTTGAGGTCGAGCATCAGCGACCAGTTCTCGATGTAGTAGAGGTCGTGCTCGATGCGCATGCGCATCGAGGTGTTCCCGCGCCAGCCATGCACCTGCGCCCATCCGGTGATGCCCGCCCGGACCTTGTGACGGAGCATGTAGTGCGGAAACTCGGCGCGGAACTGTTCGACGAACTGAGGCCGCTCGGGCCGGGGGCCGACGACGCTCATGTCACCGAGGAGAACGTTGAAGAGCTGCGGCAGCTCGTCGAGCGAGGTCTCGCGGATGAAGCGGCCTACCCGCGTGCGGCGCGGATCATCCTTCTCGGCCCACTTCGCGCCGGTGGCGGACTCGGCACCGACCCGCATCGAGCGGAACTTGACGATGTCGAACGGCTTTCCATCGAGCCCCATCCGCTCCTGGCGATAGAAGACCGGACCGCGGTCACCCAGCTTGATGGCCATGGCGACGAGCAGCATCACCGGTGAGAAGACGACGAGCGAGGCCGTGGCCACGATCAGGTCGAAGCCGCGCTTCAGAAACCGGCTCCAGCCTTCCAACGGCGTCTCGGAGAGGTTGATCGTCGGCAGACCATCGAGGTCCTCAACGCGCGAGCGAAGCACCATGAACTGCAGGAGGTCGGGGACGACGTGGATCGCGACCACGCTGCGCACGAGCTTGTCCAGCAACGTCATCATCGCTTCCGATGATGCATGCGGCAACGCCACGAAGACGTGATCGATCCGCTCGTCCGCGATCACGCGCTCGGCCTCGTCGATGGTGCCCAGACAGGACAGACCTTCGAGCTTCGTATCCTCGCCGGCGCGCAGGTAGCCGATCACGCGGAAGCCGAGCTCGCGATGTCCGTTCACGCGCTCGACGACGGCGCGGGCGAGCTCCCCACTTCCGGCGATGAGCACGCGGTCGAGCCGCCTCCCCGCGCGATGCCCACGCTCCACCACCGCCCGCACGATGGCGCGCCCCAGGATGACGAAGATGATCGCGCAGACGAGAAAGATGAGGAGTGTGGCGCGCGAGTAGAGGATGTCCGGCCGGCCCGGCCGAACCCAGAGCAGTACGCCCGAGAACACGACCGTGGCCACGATCGACCCGATTGCGACCGACAGCCACTCCTCGGTCCTCGACCGCGTGGGCCGGATTCGATAGAGCCCCTGCACCGCAAACGCCAGCGGAAACACGATCGTCACGATCGGCAGCAGCTGGAGATACGTCTCCACCTCCTGCTGCCCTTTCGTGACCGGGATGACCTTGACGCTGAAGCGAAGGAACCACGCGCAGAGCATCGCCAGATTCGACGCCACGGCATCGTTCATCAGGTAGATCGACGACAGCGTCCGGTGTTTTTTTTCGATCACGCCATGACCTGCTTCATTTCCCCGAGCATCTCGCACTGGAACCGCTCGCGCGAGAACGCCGCCGCATGCGCGCGAAGGGCCGCGCGATCCCACACGTGCTGCTCCGCCTCGCCGAGCGCGTGCTGGAGCGAGTGTACCGCCGCCGGCTCGAAGAAAATCCCGGTCGAGCCCGGCACGACCGAGTCGCGAATGCCGCCCATCCCCAGAGCCACCACCGGCGTGCCGAGGGCCATGGCCTCGAGCGGCGTGATCCCGAAGTCTTCGACGCCGGGGAGGATCAGGCTCCGAGCCCGAGCAAGGTGATCGATGATCACGTCTCTCGATACGTGTCCCAGGAACTGAACGTTGGGTCCGCTATGGCCGCGAAGGGTTTCCAGGAGCGGCCCGCCGCCGAGGACGATCAGACGCCGTCCGGTACCCCGCACTGCTTCGATGGCGAGCTCGACGTGCTTGTACGGCACGAGCGCGGAGACCACGAGGTGAAACTCGTCGCGGTGCTCGTTCAATGGAGGGCTCAGGAAGGCTTCGTCGACGAAGGGATGAACGACCGTGGCGTCACGGTCGTAAAACGAGCGGATGCGCTCACGGACGAAGTTTGAATTCGCTACGAACCGCGTCACCTGTCGCGAGGACAGGACGTCCCAGCGCCGCAGACGTGCCGCCAGCGGCCGCGCCAGGAGCCGCTTCGGGCCACTTGGAAAGTAGTCATCGAAGCGGTCCCAGACGTAGCGCATCGGTGTGTGGCAGTAACAGAGGTGCGGCTTTCCGCGCGCATCCACTCCCTTGGCAACGGCGTGACTGGAACTGATGACGAGATCGAACGCGCTCAGGTCCCATCCTCGGACGGCTCGGGGGAACAGAGGCAGGAGCGTGCGGTAGTTGCCCACGCGACGCGCCAGCTTCTGCAGACTGGAGGTGTGGATGGGATGTGACTCGATGGCCGGGGAGACGCTGCCGGGAAAGTGAAACAGCGTGAACAGGTCGGCGCCCGGCACGAGCTCGAGAATGGCCTCGAGCACCTGCTCCCCGCCGCGCATTCCGGTCAGCCAGTCGTGGATGACCGCGACACGGCCGAAGGACGAATGCTCCTTCATCGCCGCTCGTTCTTCTTCCGCTTCGGTTCCGGCGTCGATGCCAACGGATAGTCGCCCTCCCCGGCGCATGCGTCGCACAGGTGATCGTTGCGCAGGTACTCCTCCGCCTCCACCTCGCGAAGACAGCGGACGCAGACGTGCCTGCCTGTTCGCTCGTTCAGGTTGCGCAGCGTTGCGTCATCCAGCATCGTGGCGGTTGTTGTAGCACGGAATACGATTCTGTTTTCCAGGGCAGGAGGCGTTCATGATCCGAGTGCGCAAGTCTGACGAGCGGGGACATTTCGACCACGGGTGGCTGAACACGTACCACACCTTTTCCTTCGCCGATTACCACGATCCCGACTTCATGGGCTTCCGCTCGCTGCGCGTCATCAACGAGGACCGCGTCGCGGCAAGCCAGGGCTTCGGCAAGCACGGCCATCGCGACATGGAGATCATCTCGTACGTCCTGGAAGGCGAGCTTGGACATGGGGACTCGATGGGCACCGGCTCGGTCATCCGGCCGGGCGAAGTGCAGCGCATGAGCGCCGGCACCGGGGTCACGCACAGCGAGAGGAACGCGTCGGACCAGCCGGTCCACTTTCTCCAGATCTGGATCCTTCCGGAGCGGCGCGGGATCGTGCCCGGGTACGAGCAGAAGGCGTTCCCCGCCGCGGAACGCGACGGACAACTCCGCCTCGTGGCCTCGCACGACGGACGCGACGGATCGCTGACGATCCACCAGGACGTCGATCTCTACACGACCACGCTGCGTGACGGCGCCAGTGTGGCGTTCGACTTCCGTCCCGATCGCTATGGATGGGTGCAGGTTGCACGTGGTGCGGTGACGGTCAACGGCCAGTCGCTCCGTGCAGGCGACGGCGCGGCGATCGAAAAAGAGACGAAAGTCACCATCGCGGGAGATGGAGAAGTGCTGCTGTTCGATCTGAATTGAATCACTCGATACCATCGCCGGCGAGGCCGCAGGCGACCCACAGCGCAGCACCACACCTGCGGCACTCGGATATCCTCGACGGGCGTGGTTGTCCTGTTCCGCTTTCTGTTTGCGATCTTCAAGAGCCGTTTCCGGCCGCGGGCCGGCGTGCTCGACGAGTGCGTCATCGCCATGCGCGTCTGGCCCAACGATCTCGATCTGAACATGCACATGAACAGCGGCCGGTATCTCAGCATGATGGATATCGGCCGCGTGGAGATCCTGGCCCGGGCGCGCATGCTGCGGAAGGTCCTCGCCCTCGGCTGGAGGCCCATGGTCAGTGCGACGTTCATCCGATATCGGAAGTCTCTCCTGCCGTTCGAGCGCTTCACGATCCGCTCGCGCATCGTCTGCTGGGACGAGAAGTGGCTCTACTTCGAGCACATCCTCGAGCGGCGCGGCGAGGTCGCCTCGCACGCGTATGTGCGCGGCGTGCTGCGCGGAAGATCGGGAAACATCAGGCCGGGCGAGATCCTGGCACTGGCAGGGACACCCGATCTCGCCTCGCCCACGATGCCCGAGGCGGTGCGGGCATGGCGGGCAATCATCGAGACGCCGGCCTCATGAAGCGCCAGGAGAAAGCAGCGCTCATCGGACGGATCCTCGACGATCTCTACCCTGCCCCACCCGTCCCGCTCACGCATCGCGACCCGTTCACGCTGCTGGTCGCCGTCGTCCTTTCGGCCCAGACGACGGATGTGCGCGTCAACCTCGTGACGCCGGCGCTGTTCGCGCGCGCCTCCACACCGGAGGAGATGGCCGCGTTGTCGACCGACGAGATCCTCGGCTTCATCCGCAGCTGCGGGCTCGCCCCAGGCAAGGCGCGCAACATCCGTAAGCTCGCGCAGACCCTCATCGACGAATACAGCGGGAAGGTTCCCGCCGACATCGAGGCCCTCGAGACGCTTCCCGGCGTCGGCCACAAGACCGCGAGCGTCGTCATGTCGCAGGCGTTCGACGTGCCCGCATTCGCGGTTGATACCCACATCCATCGGCTGGCCGCGCGATGGGGCCTGTCGACCGGACGGAATGTCGAGCAGACGGAGCGCGACCTGAAGAGGGTCTTTCCGCGCGAGGAGTGGAGCCGGCGCCACCTGCAGATCATCTATTTCGGGCGGGAGCACTGCCCGGCGCGGAACCACAACGCCGCCGTCTGTCCCATCTGTTCATGGGCCGGCAAACGACGCCGTGAACCGAACGGTAAATAAACGGCGCGGTCACCGCGGTTCAGTCAGCATCGCGGACCACGCACTCCACATCGATGCGCAAACTTCTGATCATCCTGCTGACTACGGTCGCGGCCAACGCGGCTGTCCGCTCCGACGACGCCAATCAGTTCGAAGTCCGCCGCGTACCGGCCTGGATCGACATCGCGACGATCGACGCCGGCCCGTCGCGTGCGGGAGCCGCCTCTGGAATCGACGGTCTGCTCGAAGACCATCAGATCCGCGTCTCGGGCGCGAATGTCGACGAGTATTTTCGTCGCGTCCTGAAAGTCGTGACGTCCGCGGGTGTGCAGAACGCCTCGGAGCTGAACATCGACTTTGATCCGGCATATCAGCGCCTCGTGCTGCATGACGTCGTGCTGATCCGCGCCGGCAAGCGAATCGACGAGTTGGAGCCCGACGACGTCCGCATCATCGAAAAGGAAGCCGACGCAAAGGACAGCATCTACGACGGGCAGCTAACGGCGCTTCTCTTTCTCAAGGACGTGCGTCCGGGCGACGTCATCGACTACGCGTGGTCGCTCGAGGGCTCGAATCCCCTTCTCGGAGGCCGTTACGCCGATGAGTACGACCTCGGCTCGCACGTCGCCACCCGCAGGATGCGCCATCGTCTGCTCTGGCCCTCCGAACGGCCGCTGCGAATGAACCGGCCCGCCACTCGGCGCGAACATCGAGGCGGTGCCGACGTCTATACATGGGAACAACACGACCTGACCGCGATCGTCGCGGAGGATTCGACGCCCGACTGGTATGAGGCGTGGCCGACCGTGCAGGTGACCGAGTACGCATCCTGGAGCGAGGTGGCACAGTGGGCGGAGGCGCTGTTCCGTCTCGACGAGCCGTCGCGGACGACCGTGGCGGCGCTCGCCGTGGAGATCCGGGCCGCCCATCCCGATCGCGACGCGCAACTGATCGCCGCGGTCCGTCTCGTTCAGGATGACATCCGCTACCTCGGCATCGAGATGGGCCGCGGGTCGCACGAGCCGAGACAACCCTCCGTCGTCATGGCCCAGCGCTACGGCGATTGCAAGGACAAGGCGCTTCTGCTGGCCGCGCTCCTCCGCGAGCTCGGCGTCGAAGCGTATCCCGCGCTGGTCAACACCAGGTTGCGGCACCGCCTCAGCGACTACCTCCCCTCCCCGTTTCTCTTCGACCATGTCATCACGCAGGTTCACGACGGCGGGAACATGTACTGGATCGACGGGACGCTCGCGGACCAGGGGGGCAACCTCGCTACAATCGACACACCGAGCGATGAGCGCGCTCTCGTCGTACGCCGGGAGACTACCGCGCTCAACTCGATCCTGATTCTTCCGCGCGGGCGCGTGGAAGTCGACGAGCTGATCCGTGCGAGCGGCCCCTCGATGACACTCGACGTGACGTCGACCTACTCCGGGCGCGACGCGGATGCCATCCGCGCCGAGCTCGCCAGTGAGTCGCTGGCGGACGTCGCGCGCATTCACCTCAATCGCTATGCGGCCGATCACCCGCGCATCGAGCCGCTGGGTGAGCCTTCGATCTCGGACAATCGATTGCTCAACGTGATCGTCCTCCACGAGCGCTACTCCATCCACGATCTCTGGAAAAACGGATCTTGGACGTATTACCCGCGTGCCATCGAGCACCACCTCACGCATCCAGAAACGCTCGTGCGCGCGATGCCCCTTTCCATCGACTATCCGCTCGACGTCACCGAACGGCTGGTGGTTCGAGGAGGGGCGCGGCCGCGGGTCGGAGACGTGGAGACGGTTCTCGACGGCCCCGCGTTGCACTACCGGCAGTATGTGGAGATTGGCAGCGATCTCGTCATTACGACATCGCTCCGCGCCACGCGGGATGCCGTATCCGTCGCGCAGGTGCCGGACCACCTTGCCGCGATCAACGAGATGCGCGACGCCCTCGCCGTCACGATTGAGCCGCATCGCGGGGATGTCACTCCGTGGATCTCGGGCATCTCGCTGGCACTGGTGGTCCTCATCGCAATCGCGGCAGTGGCCCTCCGTCGACGCAACGCCAGGCAGGAACGTGCGCCGTCCGCCGTGAGGAACGTCTCTCCGGAGGGGCTGGGATAGATCGCCGGAAATAGGTCCCGGCCTCCTCCTGTTGCTCCGAGCCTGCTGCAATTCAGTAGGTCAACATCGGTAACAATTCAAAGGAGATTCTCAAGAATGCGTAGCACCGGTACGGTCAAATGGTTCAACGATGCAAAGGGCTTTGGCTTCATCACGACCTCCAGCGGCGAGGACGTGTTCGTCCACTTTTCGGCAATTCAGGCGTCCGGCTTCCGGTCCCTGGCTGAAGGCGCACAGGTCGAGTTCGACCTCGTCGAGGGCCCGAAAGGTCTCCAGGCATCCAACGTCACCATCCCCCAATAAGGCCAATCAACCAGCAGTCCTCACAAAAAGGGCGGCCTCCGGGCCGTCCTTTTCGTTCAGCGCACCAGCCGTTCTCCGGGGCGCGGCGGTTTCCCCAGGTCGTCGAAGTCGCGCATGAAGACCAGCAGGCCGAAGTTGGGCTGGTTGCGTGAGTAGCCGGTCGTGGTGGTCGCGAGGAGAGCGATCGGTTTCCACGGCACCTGGCGAGGCATAGGTATGGCTGAATCTCTTCACGAAAGGTGCCGGGTCGCGGTTGCGCCGTTGCGAGCGGACGCGGTTTCGCCGGGGAAGGAGTGCGGGTCCATCCTGATACGCCCTGGACCGGCAGCAGAACAGTCGTCGCGAAGATCACGAGACCCGCGACCGCGAGGAGGCAACTCCAACCCCGCTCCGCCGTATCATCCCCGCACATGGACAATGGCATCGAGGTCACCGGCCTCACAAAAAACTACGACACCTTTGTCGCCGTCAAGGATTTCTCCTTCTCGGTGAAACGAGGAGAGGTCCTCGGTCTCGTCGGTCCCAATGGCGCCGGCAAGACGACGACTCTGCGGGCGCTGGCAGGCATTCATCCCGCCACCGCCGGAACGATCCGGATCTGCGGCTTCGACCTTCGCGAACAGGCCGTCGACGCAAAGCGCCATCTGGCCTACATGCCCGACGAGCCGCGGCTCTTCGACTACCTGACCGTCGAGGAGCATCTGCAGTTCGTCGGCCGGCTCTACCAGGTCACCGGCGTCAAAGAAAAAATGGATCCGCTGCTGCACGAGTTCGAGCTGGCCGACAAGCGCAAGTCGCTGCCCAGCGAGTTGTCCCGCGGGATGAAACAGAAACTGATGATCGCGTGCGGCTTTCTTCACGAGCCCGACGTGCTGATCTTCGACGAACCTCTCACTGGCCTCGATCCTCTCGGCATCCGCCGAATGAAGGAGTCGATCGTCCGCCGCTCGAAGGCCGGAGCCTCTGTCATCCTCAGTTCGCATCTGCTCCACCTCGTCGAAGAGCTCTGCGACACGGTGGCGGTGATCCAGAACGGCACCCGCATCGCCTATGACACGATCGACAACCTGAAGTGGAAGATCACCAGCGGCCGGAACGACCTCTCGCTGGAAGAGGCGTTCCTGAAGATCACGGCTGAGGGGACGCCGGCGGCGTGATCGGAACCTTTCTCACGGTCGCCTTCCTGACGCTGAAGAACCGTCTGCTGCATCAGGTGCGGCGCCTGCGCCAGCCGCGTTATCTGATCGGGGCCATCGCGGGGGCAGGCTACCTGTGGTTCATGATTTTTCGTCGTGCAACCGCCGCGACGCACGGCCGCGTTTCGTTGAAGGCACTGTTCATTCATCCCGTCGCCGTCGACTGCGCCAGCGTCGTCGTGCTGCTGATGATGATTCTGGCGTGGGCTATCCCCGCCGACGCGGGCGGCCTCGAGTTCAGCGAGACCGAGATCGCCTTTCTCTTCCCGGCCCCCCTTCGCCGCCGCGACATCCTCCTCTACAAGATCCTTCGCGCGCAGCCTCAGGCGTTGTTCAGCGCGCTGCTCATGACGGCGGTGGGGTGGTGGAGGCAGGGCATGTTCATCGGCGCCTGGGCGACGATTTCCGTCCTGTCGGTCTACTTCACGATGGTCTCGCTGGGGCGCGCGCGGCTGCGGCTGGCGCACGTCGGCTTCCTGGCCCGGCTCGCGGGAGTGACCGCAATCCTTTGGGGGCTGGTCTGGCTGGTTCGATCGGAACTGCGGACGGTTTCGTTCGCCGGACTGAAAGGCTTCCCCGAAGTCGCGAAGATGCTGCAGGTGGTGTTCCAGAAGCCGTGGATACGAGCCGTCCTCTTCGTCCCGCACCTGATCGCATCCGCGGCGCTGCCGTCATCGCTCGCCAGTCTCGCGGTTTACGTCCTCATCGTCGTCGCCCTCGGCGTCGCGTTCTACTTCATCGCCGCGAGCCTCAACGTCTCGTTCGAAGAAGCCTCGATCGCCGCGTCGCAGAAACGTGCCCAGCGACAGGACCGGGCGCGCGGACAGCGCGTCGGCACGTTCGTGATGTTCCGCCGGGCACCCCCGCCGTTCCGGATGCGGGAGACGGGACCGGTCGAAGTGGCAATCATCTGGAAGAACCTCATCGCACTCATGCGCAACTCGATCGCGTGGGTCGTGGTGTTCGCGGCGATTTTCGCGTTCGTGGTCGGCATCGCTCTCTGGTCACACCAATCCGCTGTCTTCATGGCCATAGGAACGACGCTCCTCACGATGGCCGGCATTTTTCCGCTGCTGGCGCCAAACATCTTTGCGAACGATCTCCGCCTGGACATGCCGCGCCTCGAAGTCCTGAAGAGTTACCCCATCGCCGGCGATCGTCTGGTCGGATCGGAGATCGCGGCTCCGTTGCTCGTGATCTCCCTCCTCGAGATGATCTGGGCCACCGGCGCGTCGGTCATGATCGCGTTTTCCGGCACATCGACGAAACTCGTTCGTTTCGTGGCCACACCGCAATTCATCGTCGCCGTGCTGCTGCTCACGATCCCGGTCTGCGCGGTTCAGCTCCTGATTCGAAACGCCGTCCCCGTCCTGTTTCCCGCGTGGGCCATGCGCGGCAAGGATGAGCCGCGCGGCTTCGTCATGACCGGGCAGCGGCTCGTGACCATGGCCGCGAACATCGTGGTGCTCGTCGTCGCTCTGGTTCCGGCAGCGGTCGTGTTTGTGCCGTCTGTGTGGCTGGCGTACCGGTTCTTCGCCGGCAATCCTGCCTTCGTCGCAGTGGCGACCATGCCCGCGGTCGCGATCCTCGTCGTCGAAGTGTGGCTCGGCGTCAAGGCGCTCGGCGCTCAGTTCGAGTCGTTGGACGTCTCCAACGAGGTCGATGTACTGGTCACTTGAAAGGAAAGCAGAGCCAGCAGGACGACGAAGGTCAGCGCCGGTGTGAGATGCGCGACCAGCCGTTCCCACGAGTACGTCACGTGCCACACCAGGTCATACGGTGACGCGAGATACGCGCCGACATAGCAGACGAACTGGACAAACAGGGTGGTCAGGAGGAACCGCTCCCGGGCGAGGAGCGCGGTCGAGGCCAGGACGATCCCGAATGCGAGTGCAATCCAGAAGAACGGCTTGCCGAGGGACGCAGACGACAACGCGCGGAGAAAGAGCAGCGGATCCGCGAGGTGCGCCGCGATCCGCGCGAAGACGCCGCCACCTGCAAGGTCGCTCCCGAATCCGTGCATCGTACGCACGACGAGCCAGGGGAGTGCGATCGCCACCGCGGGCCAGAGCCGCGGGATGTCTCGGGCGCGCCGCGCAAAGACGAGACCGATCGCAACCGCGGCGATCAGAACGAGCCCTTCATTTTTCGTCGATGCCGCCAATCCCAGCAGAAGTGAGCCGGCAGTGACCTTACCGCTCCGGAGTAGAAGGAGTGCCGCCGTTGCGAAGGCGATGAACGGCCCCTCCGCCATTCCCATCCATGGCGTCGCCGCAAGCGGCACGAGCGCGGCCGTCAGAAACGCTGCCACCATCCGCGACCGCGTCTCTTCGATCGCGGAACCATGGACGACCAGTAGCAGAGCGAGGGCGAACGCCACGTGCACGAGGCCGAGATACAGGTCACTCCAGGCGCCACGAATCACCGCAATGACGTCGTACAGCAGTGGGAGCAGAAGTGGATAGTCGGGATGGGTATCGCGCGGGATGGCGCGGCCGAGGAGTTGCCAGTCGATGGAGCGGATCTCGAAGAATGCCCGTGCCTTCAGACCCCAGTCTGCAAGGTAGTCAAACTCAGGGGGCGGCGCGATCGTCGCGTAGAGGGCGTAACCGGCGAGGGCGAGGATCGCGATCGCGTAGAGCGCGAGGAGTGGGATGCTGACGGCCTCGCTGGCGTCGGGGACTCCAGCTTCGACTCTGCGGCGAGGCCGCCGGTGCCACACCAGCCCTGTCGCCGCCACTGCAATGACGATCATCGATCCGATGAGCGCGGCTCGCGACCACGGGAGCACGCACAGCAGCGCCGTGCTCACGCCGAAACCGAGCATCAACCCCACTCCCCCCACCCGTGACCACGGGCCGTCGTCATCGAGTAGTCGCGCCAGCGGAAAACCTACCGCCAGCGCCAGCGCGAGCATCCACACCTCTACGATCAGGGAATCCTCCGCATCAGCACCCCGTCCGGCCCGCGCCAGACGACGGCGAAGTGGGCCAGCGGCGGCTGGCATCGGTATGCCGCGATCACGTTCGCCTTCTCGAGGCTTTCAGGGCGAGGCCGGTCCCGTTCATCGATGAGCGGCAGCACCACGCGGCCGGTCAGCGGGTAGAGCGCGCGCATGTAGAGATAACGGTAACCACCATCCCACCTCGTGAAGGGAGCGGCGACGACGATCACGTCCCCCGCCTTCGTGCGCGCGCGAACCTCCAGCAGGAACTGGCGCGATCCGGGAAGCTTTCGATACGGCAACGTGCGCTCGTTCGCCGCGAGTGGACCACGGTCGGCGACGAGGATGCGAAGGTAATACGGCTCGAATGCTCCAGCCGCGATGGCGATGGCGGCTGCGAATGCCCAGCGGCGATTCAGATGCGGATCTCCTTCAGATCCGGAGCGATCATCAGCACCGGCTCGGTCAGCTTCTGCACGTCCTCCACACTCACGCCGGGCGCGACTTCGATCAGCGTCAATCCGCGCTCACTCACGTCCAGAACACAATACTCCGTGATGATGCGGTTCACGCACCGCACGCCGGTAAGCGGCAGGCTGCACTCTTCGAGAATCTTCCGGTCGCCCTTCTTCGTGACGTGCTCCATCGTCACGATGAGGCGCTTCGCCCCGGCCACGAGGTCCATGGCGCCGCCCATCCCCTTGACCATGGCGCCGGGAACCATCCAGTTCGCGATGTCGCCATGCGCGGAGACCTGCATCGCCCCGAGAATCGAGAGGTCGACCTTCCCGCCGCGAATCATGGAGAACGAATCGGCGCTGGAGAAAAACGACGCACCGGGCAGCACGGTCACCGTCTGTTTGCCTGCATTGATCAGATCGGCGTCGACATCGGCGTCCGCGGGAAACGGACCTAGTCCGAGGATGCCGTTCTCGGATTGCAGGATGACTTCCATGCCGGCCGGGATGCAGTTTGCGACCAGCGTCGGCATGCCGATGCCGAGGTTGACGTAGTAGCCGTCGCGCAACTCCTGCGAGGCTCGGCGGACGATCTGATCCCGAGTGAGAGGCATCCGTTATCCCTTCCGCACCGTGCGTTGTTCGATTCGCTTGACCCGCGGCGCGACGACGACGCGATGGACGAAGATGCCGGGCGTGTGGACGTTGTCGGGATCGAGCGACCCGACCTCGACCAGCTCCTCCACTTCGGCGATGCAGACCTTCCCCGCCGTGGCTGCCATCGGATTGAAGTTGCGCGCGCTCTTCCGGAAGACGAGATTGCCATAGCGATCTCCCTTCCATGCCGCGACGAGAGAAAAGTCGCCGACGATGCCGCGCTCCATCACATACATGCGGCCCTCGAACTCCCGTGTCTCCTTGCCGTCCGCGACAATCGTGCCGTAGCCCGCCGGCGTGAAGAAGGCAGGGATGCCCGCCCCACCGGTGCGCATCCGTTCCGCGAGCGTGCCCTGCGGAACGAACTCGACTTCGAGCTCTCCCGCGAGGTACTGGCGCTCGAACTCGCTATTCTCGCCGACGTACGACGAGACCATCTTGCGAATCTGCTTCGTCTGGAGCAGCAGGCCGAGACCCCAGTCATCGACACCGGCGTTGTTGGAGACACAGGTGAGACCGTTCACGCCTCGCCGGACGAGTGCGTTGATCAGGTTCTCCGGGATACCGCAGAGGCCGAACCCGCCGACGACGAGCGTGGCGCCGTCGCCGATGTCTTTGATCGCCTCATCGGCCGACGCCACGACTTTGTCAATCATGCGCCGGACGATATCAAACGCGGGGCTCGCCAGCCGCCAACGCTCTGCTACTCTCTGGCCGAATGTCGTCCGATTCCTTCGGCTACCGAGCGGATGAGGCCCATCCCCTCGGGATTCGCATCCTCCGGGAGGCCGGCGCGTTCGGATTTTTTCTCCTCCTCACGATCGTCCTCACCTGGCCGTTGGCCGTGCGCCTGAATACGGCCACCTCCGATCTCGGCGATCCTCTGCTGAATACATGGATCCTCGATTGGGACCTTTACAGCATCACGAACGCGCCCTCCCACATCTACGACGCAAACATCTTCTACCCGAGTAAGTACCCGCTCGCATATAGCGAAAACATCTTCGGCATCGCCCTCGTCGCACTCCCCTTCTACTTCCTCGGGTTCACTCCGCTCGCGGTCTACAACATCGTGTTTCTGATCGGCTTCGCGTTCTGCGGTTACGGCGCCTTTGTCCTCGGACGCACACTGACGCGATCGACGATGGCGGCGCTGATTGCGGGGATCCTTTACTCCTTCTTCAGTTTCCGCATGGACCATCTGGCCCATCTGCAATTCGTTTGGGGCGGATGGATGCCGATGATGCTCGCGGCGCTGCTCCACTACTGGCGGCGTCCGACGATTCGCAACGCCATCCTGCTGGCCGTTTGCGTCCTGATGAACGGGCTGACGAACATCCACCAGTTCCTGTTCGGAACGACCGCGATCGTGCTCTCGATCGTGCTGCTGGCCCTGCTGTCGACACGGTTCAAGTGGCGGACGCTGGCGGGTGCAGGGCTGGCGACCATCATCGCAGCGGCGCTGATGCTGCCGGTTCTTCTGCCCTACAAACAGGTGTCGGAGATGTACGGAATGGTACGCGACCGCAATGCCGCGCTCTGGGGCTCCGCGACATGGACGGACTGGCTGTCCGCCAGCGGAAGGAATCGAGCGTACGGAGACATCGCCGATCCGGGCAACGTGCATGGTGAGAGAGTGCTCTTCCCTGGCCTGATGCTGCTGTTTCTCACCGGCAGCGCACTCCTGATGGATCGCCGGAAACTGCCGGTGAATCTCGATGCACGGCCTGTCCCCCGCTGGTTGCCGCATCTGCTCGACGCCTTCATCATCGTCATGGCCGCCGGCACCTACCTCGGCATGGCGACGGGGCCGGAGCGTTTCAAGTGGGGCCTCTTCGGGCACACGATCGTCAGCATTCCATCTTCCGATCTGCCGGCGGTCTTAATGGTCGTCCTCATCGTGACCAGGCTGACGATTCAACTGCCCCGAGGATTGTCGGCGGAGGGGCTGCAGTCGCTGCGGACGGCCGCGGCGCGTTCGCGAATCCCGATCGAGCTTTGGGTCATGTTGCTCTGGATCGTCCTGGGTGTACTCGGCTCGCTCGGATTGCACGCATTCGTTCACACGTTTCTCTACGACCGCGTCCTGATGTTCCGCAGCATGCGCGTACCGGCGCGATGGGCGACGGATGCGTACGTCGGTCTGGCGGGAGCGAGCGCGTGCGGGGCGGCTGCGTGGATCGATTCGCGGCGCACGAAGATCGGACGGCTGGGCGTGGGCGCGCTGCTCATCGTGCTCGCAATCCACGATGTAGTGCCGATCATCCGCTGGGAACACGCCGTCGACGTCGCCGATCCCGCGTACGTCTGGATGCGCGATACGAAGTTTTCGGGAGGCACACTCGAGTTTCCGGTCGAGGAAGGCATCGCCCAGTTCCTCTACCAGTTCGGTGCGACCATTCATCACAGGCCGTTGATGAACGGCACCTCAGGGTTCGAGCCACCTCTGCACGCGAAGATCTGGGAGTTGGCGCAGAAGAAGGTCATCCCGGACGGACTGCTGCCCCTGCTGGCGCGCAACGACTGCCACTTCCTCCTCGTCCACGACGACTGGCTGCGGGGCGCGACCGATCCGACGCACACCTGGCTCGTAAAGGAGATGGCGGCCGGACGCATCGGCTTCATCCGCCGCTTCGATCACCGCGGCGGAGGCGACTATCTGTTCGCGGTCACGCAGAACGTCCCCGCATGGCGCGAGCTGCGGCCTCCCGACCGGCGCGATGGGGCCGCCTTCAGTGACGATGATGAGCTCCAGCGCGCCCTGCGCGGGGAGTCGACGTACATGGGACGGACGTTCGGCGTCGTCGATACCCCTCACAGCGAGGAGACGATCACGGGGCCGCTGACGGTGACCGGATGGGCACTCTCACCGAACGGGATCAGCGCGGTCGATGTCCTCCTGCACAACGGCATGTTCCGCTATCACACGACACCGACGGACCGCTTCGACGTTCAGACGAAGTTCCCCTGGTACGCGAGCGTCCGCCACGCCGGCTTCACGCTGACGCTGCCGAAGAAACGTCCGCGCGGCGTGCCGCGCTGGACGGATGCGCAGGTCGAGATCATCGACGCGAGGGGTGTCCGGACGCGCCTGCCGGACATCCTGCTGAACTGGCCGTGAGGCCGCGCGTCAGAATTCCTTCAGGATATTGGCGACGTCCTCACCGACAGCAGCCATCGTGCGATTGAGAATCTCCTCGTAGCTGCTGCCGCGGCCAAGCCGGTCAAAGCCTGAACGCCGTTCCTGCGTGAAGCGGACGAGCACCTTGCCGGATGCGGCATCGACGATCTCCCCACTCACCGCGACGCGGGCCGCACCAGCGCCATAGGAGACCCACATGCGCTTGGCGCGCGAACCGGGATCCATCGTCACGACCTTACCGCGAATCAGAATGGCGCGCCGGCCATCGGCGGCTGTGCTCTGAAGCGTCACATCCGCTCTTCCTTTCCGGATTCCGGCCAGGAACTGCTCGGTCGCATGCGTCATCGACTTGTCGAACTTTTCCTGCATGTCCCGATCCTCAGGGCGCGGGGCGGCAGTGGTATCGAGAGGCTCGACCACGACCCGCGCATAATCGGCCGTTCTGAACGGACTCACGATCTCGATCGAGTCGATGTCGGGACCCCAGGCCTCGTATTTACCCGGCACGGTCGGAGCTTTTTTCGCCGCAAATGCGCCGAGTGCTAACGTCGCAAGGAGAGCGAACTGCAGGGAGCGAAGCAAACCTCTGTCGCTGAACATGGGTGGATTCTCCTGATCAGGTTGGATGGTGTAACGAACCAGACTAACGGGAAGAACGCGAAGATGTTTCCCTCGCCCGGGCCTGAAACGAGGTTACGAACGCCGGGTGCGCCCCGATCAGATCGAGGGACCGCCGCAGAAGCGCGGCGTTGTCTGGCTTGTTCAGCCAGGTCGAGCGTCCGGACGGATGCGGAAGGACGACGACATCGAAGATCTGGCCAGCGCGCGCCGCGGAGTGCATTCTTCCGACGGCATCCTTGAGCTGCGAAATGCCGACGAGCTGCATCGAAGCCAGCGTCCCCACGGCGATCACGAGCTTCGGCTCGAGGATGACGATCTCACGGTCGAGATGCGCGCCACAACGGGCGATCTCATCGACATCGGGCACGCGATCGCCCCCGCTCTTGACGTCCTTCCCCGGAAAGCAGCGGATGACCGCCGCGATGTGAACGCGCTCGCGAAACGTCTCCTCGTCCACGCCGAGATCGGCGATCCAGCGAAAGAGGCGCTTGCCGGCGGTGTACGCGAACGGCCGGCGTGAATCCGCCTCGTGCGGTCCGGGAGCCTGCCCGACGAGCAGCACCTGCGCCTCGGCAGCGGCACCGATGACGGGCCGTCCGAAGACGTTCGGACAGGCAGTGCAGGCGGTGAGCAGCTCGACGTGTCGTGAGAAATCGGCGTGTTGTACCATCGCGTCCACTGATGAAACGCCTCGCGGTCGCACTGCTCTTCCTTTCGATCGCACTTCCTTCCCGGGCCTGGACACGAGCCGCCGACCAGCGCATCGCCGCCAGGAGCGCCGAGCTGGCGCCTTCCGATCTTCGGCTGCTCATCAGCAAGTACCGGAACGACTACTACCGCGGTGTCGACGAAGCCCTCGCCACGGAAGGAACCGACATCCATCGCCACAAGCTGCGCGAACGGATCGACCGGGAGACGCGCGACATCGTGAAGATGATCCGCGCCGACGCACCGATGAGCGACGTCGTGCGCCAGATGGCCGTGCTCTCGCACCTCGTCGGGGATGCCAACAACCCGTTCCATGTCGGCGAGGAGGATGCCGCAGCGCACGCCGACTTCGAGCAGTACTTCGAACGTCGCCTGTCCCGCTTCGCGCCGGTGTTCTACGGCCTCGACCGGAACCTCGTTCTCAACACCTACCTCGACACGATGTTCGCCCGGACGACCCGCTTCTCTCCCCTGATGGCCGAGGAGTACGGGCGGGGCAGTGGGGCGACGTTCGACGATCGGTCCACCGCCTTCGGAGTTGCCTCCGTGTGCTACTCGCACGCCATCACGGACACCGCCAACCTTTACTACTTCATCTGGAAGTCGGCCGGAGGCAACGTCGACCGCGGGCCCCGGGAACAGCATGCCCATTGAGCGTGCCATCCTCTCGGTCTCCGACAAGACCGGAATCGTGGAGCTGGCGCAGTCGCTGCGATCCCGCGGCGTGGAGATCCTATCCACCGGGGGGACGGCGAAGCATCTGGCTGAGAATGGGATCGCGGTCACGTCGATCGCCACCTGGTCGGGTGCCCCCGAAATCCTCGGCGGACGGGTCAAGACGCTCACGCCGCGCGTGTTCGGGGCCATCCTCCACGATCGCACCCTCGAGTCCCATCGCGCCGACGTCGAACGCCTCGGCATCCCGCCGATCGACCTCGTCGTCGTCAACCTCTACCCGTTCGAAGCGACCATCGCCCGCGAAGGCGTGACGATCCCCGAGGCGATCGAACAGATCGACGTCGGCGGTCCGTCGATGCTGCGCGCCGCCGCGAAAAACCATCGCCACGTGCTGCCGCTGTGTGATCCCTCGCTCTACGCCGATTTTCTGCACGAATTCGAACGGGGCGAGATCAGCAACGACTTCCGGTTGCGCTGTGCGATCGAGGTGTTCCGCAAGACAAGCGCCTACGACGCGAGAATCGCGGAGTTTCTGACGGCGAACGCGTCCGGGGTGGCGCCGGCGGTCTCGCCGGCGGGTTCCAGATCACTGACCCTGAACCTCCGCAAGTTTCAGGACCTGCGCTACGGCGAGAACCCCCAGCAGTCCGCGGCCTTCTATGTTTCTGATGCCGCGAAACCCTTCGAACAGATTCAGGGAAAAGAGCTGTCGTACAACAACCTCCTCGACCTCGATTCGGCGATGCGCCTCGCGCATTCCTTCGGCGAACCGGCGGCGGTCGTTATCAAACATACGAATCCATGCGGAGTGGCCCGTCGCAAGACGGCCGGGGATGCGCTCCGCGCTGCGATCGAATCCGATCCGGTTTCGGCATTCGGCGGCATCATCGGTACGAATTGCGAATTCGATGAAGAGAGCGCCCGCATCGCCGAGCCGATGTTCCTGGAAGTGATCGTGGCTCCGTCATTCAGCGAAGGGGCGCGCAACGTGCTGGCGAAGAAAAAGAATCTGCGCCTCATCGTTTCCCCGGCACCCTCCGGATCGACGGACTACCGCAGCGCTGCAGGAGGCATCCTTGCGCAGAGTGTCGACCATGTTGGCGCACCCGCCGGTTGGAAGTGCGTCACGGAGCGTCAACCTGCACCGGAAGAGATGGACGGACTGGAGTTCGCGTGGATCGTCTGCGCGTACGTGAAGTCGAACGCGATCGTGCTGACGAGTCAATCACAGAGCGTCGGCATCGGGGCCGGCCAGATGAGCCGCGTCGACGCAGCCAAAGTGGCCCTTATGAAATCGATCCTGCCAGTCGCGGGGACGTTCGCCGCATCCGACGCGTTCTTCCCGTTCCGCGACGGGCTCGATCTCCTGGCCGATGCCGGAATCCGCGCCGTCATCCAGCCGGGCGGCTCCGTACGCGACGCCGAAGTCATCGCCGCCGCCAACGAGCACGGCATGGCGATGGTGTTCACCGGCGAACGGCACTTCCGGCACTGAGTGAAAACGAGTGTCACGCCAATCCCCGCCTCGGCTATCCTACGAAGTGATGAACGCAGCCCATCCAATCCTCGATTCACCGCCAGATCGGCGCGCTCTACGCCCTGTGGTTCGCTGGGCGGGCGGAAAAACCGCGCTCCTCGACGCCATCACCGGCCTGCTTCCTTCGGGCTGGGGCCGCTATTTCGAACCGATGGCCGGCGGATGCGCAGTATTCTTTAGACTCCGCCCACAACGCGCTACGCTAGCGGACATCAATCCCGACCTCATCAACTTCTATAATGTCCTGAAACTGGAGCCTGTAAGATTTCTGAACAACCTTGCTGCGCTGAGCGCCACCCGAGAACTCTATTACACAATGCGACGCGCCCGGCCTATCTCGTCCATGAAGCGG
The DNA here is from genome assembly GCA_038244715.1 of Thermoanaerobaculia bacterium. Taxonomy (GTDB): domain Bacteria; phylum Acidobacteriota; class Thermoanaerobaculia; order Gp7-AA8; family Gp7-AA8; genus JADGNZ01. The sequence goes on along the minus strand of JBBRTE010000006.1, from coordinate 127,605 downwards.
GCGATACGCTTCGCGTATCTCAATCGCCTAGCGTGGAACGGACTGTATCGGGTCAATCGGAACGGCCACTTTAACGTTCCTATCGGTGATCGCTTGCCGGCTATCCTCTGGGACCTTGAGGAACTTCGTACGGCATCAGCTGCACTCTCAGATGTGACTCTCTTACAGGGCGATTTCTCCCACGTTCTACGATATGCGCGTGCGGGCGACTTCGTATTCCTCGACCCACCCTATCCACGAGGAGCCAAGGACTCCGGGTTTAACCGGTACGCACGATCGTTTTTTACTCCGGGCGAACATCTTCGATTGTCTCGGGCGGTTCAACGCCTGACTGACAGAGGTGTTCACCTGATGCTCGCGCTGGCCGACAGGAACGAGCTTCGGGTCCTCTACCCGAAGACACTCCGCACGAAAGTCGTGCAATCCAAATCGTTGATCGCCTGCAACGGGATGGCCCGCGGTGGTGTGTCCGAATTACTAATGGTCAACTATTAGGAGTTTGCTGTGCGTGAAGCTGCCCGAGTTTTGAATATCCCGGTTATCGAAATCGGTCCGAATCCGCATAATCCGCGACGTCTCTTCGACGAGGAACCAATGCAGATACTACGAGAATCTGTGCTGAAGCTTGGAATTCTCGTACCGGTTACGCTTTACGACGCGCCGTCAAGTCATTCCCCAAAAGCGGAGAGGTACATCCTTCTCGACGGCGAGCGTCGTTGGCGCTGCGCCAAGGACCTTTCAATCCACGAGGTCCCTGCAATTATTGTCCAGCGACCCGACGAGACTCAAAACATTCTCACGATGTTTCACATTCACAACGTGCGCGAGGGATGGCAGCTGATGCCTACCGCACTCAAGCTACAAACGCTTATTCGCGCTCTGCAAGAGACCAATGAGCGAAAGCTGGCCGAACTCACAAAGCTCTCTCTGGCCCAAATTCGGAGATGCAAGATTCTTCTCACCTACCCTAAGAAGTATCAAAACATGATGCTCGCGCCTCCTACCGATCGAATGAAGGCGGATTTTTTCATCGAGCTAGATAGGATTCGGCGCCCCGCTCTCGACGATAGCTTCGAGCCGTGGATTGAACGCGGCGACTCAATAGTCATCGACACCGTGCTATCCAAATATCAAGCAGCGACGATACGATCCGTAACGGATTTCCGCCGGCTGGCGGAGGTCTACAAAGCTGCCGCGCTTCGCAACCAAGAGCGTAAGCTGAAGTCTGAATTCAATAAGTTCCTTGATCGCCCAGAAATGACGATCGACGATATTGACGTTCCAGGCGCGTCTTTCGCGAAAGAGACCAAAGAAGTGAATCGGTCGGCACGGCGACTGGCCGCCCAGTTAGGACCGCTCGCCGTGGAAGCGATCGCTTCAGATCAGAGCCTGGTCCGCACCCTTAAGGAGTTGGAGCGGCTTCTTCACGACAAACTTGAGGCAGGACTATTAGTTGGGGTGAGGGATGTCGCGGACGGCACAGATTCAAGCGAAGTATAGCGATGAAATTGACGAGGCCGCTGACCAGTTCGGCGACCACGAAGGAATGAACGCCGGCCGGATCCTGCGATGGCTCTCCCAGTTTGCGGATGAGGACTTGCCTTTGGCGATCGAGGTCTTGGAAGCGATTCGATATCTCGCCTCTTCAAATATTAGGGCAATGACGAAGCAACTTTTTAAAATGATTGAGGCTGAGTTGCGCGATCGCGAGCTCGCCACGGCAGTGTTCGTCGCCGTTGGCTCGACAGCTTCCGGGTCTGCGATCGTGGTCCGGGTTTTGCGCGACCTGACCCGGGGTACCCCTCATAAGGTGTTGAGCATGCTCGAGGTCTCCGATCTATCCCCAGGTGAGGTCGATGCGATTGTTTTTGTCGACGATTTTGCCGGCACCGGCCGAACACTCGCTACGTGGTGGGAAAATGTTGAATCCATAGTTCGTCCGAGTAACGCGGCTGTATTCGTTGGCGTTCTGATTTTGAATGAGCCCGCCCGCGAGCTAGTCGAGGCCTTCGCAGCGGTATTGGCAGTGACCGAGCTTGGCATAGAGGCCAACGTGCTCGCGAAGGAATCCACCCTATTCTCGGATGCCAAGAAGGGAACTCTGCTTAAATACTGCCAGGTCACTCGCTGCGGACCACGTTTTGAAAAAGGGTTCGGTGAATGCGGTCTTCTCGTTGGTCTAAAGCACAGCTGCCCTAATAACAGCCTACCAATTCTTTGGTTTGACGGTCCTTCTTGGCGGCCTTTGTTCAATCGTCGCGCGATTTAGACGCTCCAGCCGCAGCGCTCACGCCTACAACGTGACCAGTTCCAGGTGCTCGATCTGCGTCTCCAGGAAGTCGCTGGCGATTCTGCGGAACCGTTCCTCAGCATCCGTGACCAGAAACGTGTATTTCGCGACGCCTTCGGACGAGACGCCGATCGCCGCGCGCACGCATTCGGCCGTCGTCTCCGCACTGTCCACGATCGCCACGCCGGGGCCGGTCACCTGCTCGATCGTCCCGCGCAGGATCGGGTAGTGCGTGCAGCCGAGGACCAGCGTGTCGATGCCGGCGTTCAGCAGGGGCTCCAGATACACCTCTGCCACTTCCCGAGCCACATGCGTATTCGCCCACCCCTCCTCCGCGAGCGACACGAAGAGTGGTGCCGCGGACTCGATCACTTCGATGTCCGGATTGAGCTTCCGGATCGCCTTCGTGTATGCCTTCGAACGGACCGTCCCCTCGGTCGCCAGCACGCCGACGCGGCCTTTCGTTCGCGCCACCGCCGCCTGCGCGCCCGGATCGACGACGCCGATGACCGGGATGGAGAGTTTCGTCTGCAACGCTGGCAGCGCGGCCGCCGTCGCCGTATTGCAGGCCACGACCATCATGCCGATGCCGCGCTCCAGCAGATACGCGGCGGCCTCCAGCGAATAGCGTGTGACGGTCTCCGCCGATTTCGTTCCGTACGGTACGCGCGCGGAGTCGCCGAGGTAGATCAGGGAGTGATGCGGAAGGGCGCGGGCGATTTCGCGGAATACCGTGAGCCCGCCGACACCCGAATCGAAGACGCCGATGAGGGATGCAGGGATTTTGGATGCAGGGATGAGGGATGAGGGGCCAGGAACGAGGGACGTCGCGCGAGGAGGACGGGTCACCATGGGTATTCTCGATCAGGCGGGAAGAATCAGTAGACTAACGAACCCGCATTAACGGGCGTCGCGTTTGCTCGAGCGGTCCCCTCGTCCCTGCCTCACCCCTCGTCCCTTCTTCACGTGCCATCCGCACCCTCCGCCGCTGCCATCGATCCACCACCTTCGCGCTTGATGTTGTACTGCTCGATCTTCTTGTAGAGATTGGAGCGTGGGGTGTCGATCGCTTCGGCGGTCCTGGAAACGTTCCAGCCGTTCTCGCGCAACTTGGCCAGGATGAACGCCTTCTCCGCCTCGTCCTTGAAATCCTGAAGCGTTGCCAGGCGCATGGCGGTGGCGATGATGTCGCCCGCAGCTCGGAAGAACTCGGCCGGCAGATCCGAGATGTCGATCGCCTCGGCCGGCACCATGATGACCAGCCGTTCGATCATGTTGCGCAGCTCACGGACGTTGCCGCGCCACGCTGCGTCCTGCAGGGCCTTTACCGCCGGCGCCGAGAACTTCTTCGCGTGGCGGTTGTACTGCTGGGAGAACATCATCGCGAAGTGCTGCGCCAGGAGCGGGATGTCCTCCTTGCGCTCGCGCAACGGGGGCGTGCGCACCGGGATCACGTTGAGACGGTAGAAGAGATCCTCGCGAAACCGTCCGGCGCGGATCTCTTCAACGAGTTCCTTGTTCGTCGCTGCGATGACGCGGACGTCGACCTTGATGACGGTGGCCGACCCGACCGGCTCGACCTCCCCTTCCTGCAGCACGCGCAGCACCTTGGCCTGCGTGCGCAGCGACATGTCGCCGATCTCGTCGAGAAAAATGGTTCCGCCGTCCGCTGCGACGAACTTGCCGGTCTGCTTGCGCACCGCGCCGGTGAACGAACCCTTCTCGTGGCCGAACAGCTCGGACTCGATCAATTCCTCAGGGATGGCCGCACAGTTGACCTGGATGAAGGGCTGCGCCGCGCGCGACGAGCGACGGTGAATCTCGCGTGCCACCAGCTCCTTGCCGGTTCCGGACTCGCCGGTGATCAGCACGGTTGCCTTGGTCGGTGCCGCCAGCTCGATCTGCGCCCGCAGCTCGCGCATGGGAGCAGACTCGCCGACGAGCTGGTAGTCGCGCGCTTCCCGCTCGCGCAGCTCGCCGACTTCTTCCTCGAGCTTCTGCTGGCGGACGGCGTTGCGAACGGACAGCAGGAGCTTGTCGCGGTTCAGCGGCTTCTCGAGAAAATCGAAGGCGCCGCGCTTCGTGCACTCGACGGCGGTGGAGATGTCACCATGGCCGGAGACCATGATCACCGGCGAGGGAACGTGCTGCTCCTTCAGATTCTCGAGCACCTCGATTCCGTCGAGTACGGGCATCTTGATGTCGAGGAGGATGGCGTCGTACGGAGCAGCGGTGCGCGTGGCCTTGTCGATCCCATCCTGACCTGACCGTGCCTCGTCGATGCGGTATCCCTCGTACTCCAGCGTCATCCGGATTGCTTCACGGATGGCAGTCTCATCATCGATGACCAGGATTCGGAACGCCATTCAGGAACCTCTCTTGTGCATGAGTCCGGCCAATTGTAGGCGGATCGGATTAGGAACCCGCGCCGCCCCGTCCGTCCGCGGGACCCTCTGAGAGCGCGGGCTCCTCAAGTACAATCCGCGCCGCTATGGACGTCACCATCACTCGTGAACCGAAAATCGCGAAGGCGGATCATCTTTTTGTCCTCATCGCGGAAAACACCAAACCGGAGCTGCCCGCCGCTGCGAAGGCGATGCATGCCATCACATCAGCCGGCTTTTCCGGGCGCGCCGACGAGTCGTTGACGACGGTCGCGGGAGAACCGAAGAAGATCACGCTCGTCGGAATTGGCAGCGAGCCGGCCCTGACCATCCGCGGCCTGAAGACAGCGCTCTACAGCATCGCAAAAACGGCGAAGAAACAGCGCGACCGCAACATCGTCGTCGTCCTCCCCTTCGCCGTCGCGAACCTCGGCGCCGACGCGACGACCAGGCTCGCAGCCGACGCCCTGGCGGCCTCCGACTATAAGTACGACAGCTACATCACGAAGAAGGACGACAAGGGTCTGCCGATCAGTGCCTCTCTCGTGCCCCCCGCCTCCGTCGACACAAAGCGTGCAAAGCAGCTCGATGACGAAGCAAAGGCCATCGCTGCCGGCGTCCGCACCGTGCGCGACCTCGGCAACGGCCCCGGGAACCTCGTCACGCCGACATTCCTCGGGCAGCGCGCCGAGGCGGTGGCCAAGGACGTGGGCGTCAAGTGCACGGTGTATGGCCGGCGCGAGATCGAGAAGATGAAGATGGGGGGCCTCCTCGCCGTCAATCGCGGATCGGCCGAAGAGCCGCGCTTCATCGTCCTCGAATACGCGCCACGGAAGGCGAAGACACACGTGGCCCTTGTCGGCAAAGGCATCACCTTCGACTCCGGCGGCATCTCCATCAAGCCTGCCGAGAAGATGGAGGAGATGAAGTTCGACATGTGCGGCGCCGCGGCGGTGATCGGCACGATCCAGGCGGCGGCGATGTTGGCCCTCCCCGTCCGCATCACCGGCGTCATCGCCTCCACCGACAATCTCCCCAGCGGCAGCGCGTACAAACCCGGCGACATCATCACGACCATGAGCGGCAAGACCGTCGAGGTCGTCAACACGGACGCCGAAGGGCGGATGATCCTCAGCGATGCACTCCACTACGCCTCGGAATTGAAGCCCGATCACATCCTCGACTACGCCACGCTGACCGGCGCCTGCGTCGTCGCGCTCGGCAGTGAAGCGAGCGGGTTGTTCTCGAACAATGACGAGCTGGCTCAGAAGTTGATTGAGTGTGGAGAGCGCGTCGGCGAACGCCTATGGCGACTTCCTGAGTGGGACGACTACAAAGAGCTGATCCGCAGCGAATGGGCGGACATGAAAAACTCGGGGGGTCGCTGGGGCGGAGCAACCACGGCGGCAGTGTTTCTGAAGGAGTTCGTCAATTGTCCATCCTGGGCGCATCTCGATATAGCCGGAACGGCGTACGCGGAGCACGAAACAGCGCGGGAAGCGCGTGGAGCGACGGGAGCCGGCGTCCGCGTCACGGTGGCCTTCCTGGAATCGCTCTCGCGCTCCTGATCGTCAGCCTGGCAGGCTGTGAGTCGCGCCGCCCGGCCCAGGTACGGATCGCGCCACCACCTCGCAACGAGGTGAACTTCGCGATGGTCGACTCACCGAGCCTGCAGTTTCTTCCGCGGCAGCAGGAAGCGCAGATCTGGAAGCTCGACGAGGACCCCATCGTCGTTCCCGGCGATCACCTCAATGCCTACCTCGGCACGATTGAAGCGCCGCAGTTCGCCCGTTACGAGACTCTCGATCTGGCCATTGGCAAGTACAGCATGCCGGGCGCGGACGGGTTCGCGACCGTGGAGATCTTCCGCTTCCCCGACTTCGTGAAAGCGTTCGGGGCGTATTCGAAACAGAAGAACGGCAACCTGAGGTTCCTCGATATCCCGAATGAGTCGTTCGCCAAGCCGCATTCGGTTCACGTCTGGCGCGGTCCGTTCTATGTGCGGATCACCGGGGCCGCGCAGGGCGATGCCGTCCTGAGGCTGGCGCGATTCGTCTCCGATCGGATGCCCCCCGCGCCGAGCAAACCTGCGGTCTTCGCGTTTCTGCCCGACACGCAGCGTGTGCCGGGAAGTGAGCGCTACTCGTCGGACTCCGCGTTCGGCCAGCCCTTTCTCGCAAACTCATTCCAGGCGACGTTCAATCTCGACAACGACATCATCGAAGGCCTCGTCATCCCGACCACGAACAAGCAATCCGCCGCGAACATCCTCGACCAGTACAAAGGCCTCTATCTGCACAACGGAAAGCTGCTCGACCCAATCCCGAACCTGGGCGAGGACAACTTCACGGCGGAGGATCGCTTCCTGGGACGCGTGGTGGCCTTCCGCATCGACCGTTTCATCGTCGCCTTCAACGGCTACCACGACCGCCAGCATCTCCTCGACCTTGCCACGGCTGCCGATCAGCGCATCCTCGGCACGATCCGCAAGCAACTCGTGACCGCGGACAAGCAGGCGAAGAACGGCCCCGACGCGAACACGACCACGGTTCCGGCCTGGATGCAGAACAAACACTGAATCGACTGCCCCGACGTCAGCCGCGTTCCCAGGTCCCGCTTTTTCCGCCGGACTTGCGCATGAGCTGCAGCGATTCGATGGTGATGCCTTTTTCTGCGCTCTTGCACATGTCGTAGACGGTCAGCGCCGCGATGGCGCAGGCGGTCATCGCTTCCATCTCGACGCCCGTCTTTCCCTCGCAACGGACGATCGACCGGATCTCGATCGAGCCGGCCTTCGGGTCGAGGTCGAACGTGATGTCGACGGTGCTGAGAGCGATCGGATGCGCCAGCGGAATCAGGTTCGGCGTCTGCTTGGCCGCCAATACTCCGGCAACCTTCGCCGTCGTCAGCACATCCCCTTTCGGCAATGCCTGCTCGACCAGCTTCTTCAGCGTCTGCGGTGTCATCTTCACGGTCGCCAGCGCCACCGCTTCCCGGGTCGTATTGCGCTTGGCACCGACGTCCACCATCGAGATGCCACCGGTCTCGTCGAGGTGCGAAAAGTCTTTCGTCATCGCGTCAAGCTTAGCCGATGCGATGGTCCAGACCGATCCACTGCCCGATCTGGGCTACCGGATCTTCTCGAGATCCTCGGGTGTATTGACGTTCATCAGCGGCTCACCCGCGAACCGCGCGCGCAATTCAACCTCCGGAATGATCTCCGCCTCCTCGTCATCGGCCAGTCCGCGAAGGTCGTACCGTCCTTCGGCGATGCGCCGCTGGATTCGGGGCAGCAGCTCCGGTCCATACCCCGCGCAGAGCATCTGCGTCTTCCCGCTCCACACCGGCGCGAGCAACAGCACCCGGGATGCATCGAAGCGCTCCCGCAGGTGGCGAAGGACGGCCGCCGTGATCAGCGGGTAGTCGACTGCCAGTACGAAGCAGCGGCCGCCGGCGTAATCGAGCGCGCGCTCGACACCGAAGACCGGGGCCTGGTCATCGTGGGAGCGCTCGAAAATCGTACTGATCGATACGGCGGGCCCTCCGCGGCGCTGGACGGCGATCACGTCATCGAACACCTGCGACGCCTCGCGCACGACGCGATCGAGGAAAAGCTCCCGCTTCGGACGTCCCATCCGCTTCGAGCGCCCGCCGACCAGGATGTAGCAATTCACTTTCGGTAACTCCTCGCGAGATCGGCGACGTCCGCTCCCATGCGATAGCGCGCGACGGTCCGCCAGTTGTGCATCGCCGTGCGCAGGAGGCCCTTTCGAAGAAACCGGCGCCCCGAGGTCATGACCGCCATCGGAAGGATCACGGTCCGGCCCTCGCGCTTCATCCGCACGGCCAGCTCGTAATCCTCCATCAACGGCATCTCGCGATACCCGCCGCCAGCGAGGAACGGATCGCGCAGGACGAACTGTGCCTGGTCGCCCCAGGGGCAGCGGGTCACACGCGTCCGCGCGTTGATCATCGCGGCGGCCAGCCGAAGCTTCCATGCATCCTCGAGGAAGGCGATGCGGAAGGCGCCGAAGCCGGCACCACCGGCCAGAGCCTGCTCCACGGCGGGGGCGGCGTGTAGAGGCAGGCGGCTATCCGCGTGTAGGAAGATCAGCGCGTCGTGCGAAGCCGCCTCGGCGCCGAGGTTCAACTGACAGGCACGAATGGGGTGGCAGAGGAGGACGCGTGCACCGGCACTGGTCGCCAGTCGGGGGGTCCGGTCGACGCTCCCTGCGTCGGCCACGATCACTTCCGCGGCCCCCGCCGCGAACGCGGACTCGATCGCACCGGCGACCCACTCCTGCTCATTGAGCGTCGGGATGATGACAGTGACTGCCACGCTACTTGTTTTTCGGATGGCTTCCGGCCGATTTTTTCGCATGCCGGGCCTGCCCCAGCGTCACGTTGATGGGATTCGAGCGCTCGAGGAACGGCACCGCCGGCCGTGACCTTATCCCGAGCTCGCCGCGCACCGCGAGCAACGTCTTGTCCTCGGGATGCACCTTCAATCCCTGCTCGACCGCGTCGATCGCCTTCTTTCGATTGCCCGCTGCGAGGTAGACCCGTCCCAGGTTTGCGTAATGGTCGACGTTGTAGAACTCGAGCTCGATCGCGCGCTTGCACAGGTCGATGGCGGGCTTGATCTTCTTCTGAACGAGCGCGAGAGACAGCCCGAAAAACGACAGTCCCGTTGCGGTCTTCGATGAGAGCATCGGCGAGGGAGGCTCCTCCCCGCCGTAGACGTCGAGAAAGAGGGTCAGGGCCTCGAGGTACTCACCGGACCTGGTGAGCTCAATCGCTTCATCGATGCGCTTGAGGACATTGGTCATCAGAGCAACTCGCGCGATCGAAGCCGCCGCACGTACCGCTCAATCCGGGCGCGCTCGTCGTCATCGGTTCTCGTGAAGCCGACCCCATACTTCGCCGTCCCGCCCGTGAACTCCGCACGCAGCACTTCACTCTCCAGTTGCAATGCCTTCGGGTCTCCGGGAAGGTAGAAGTGCAGCCGAACTTTTCCTTCTGCCGGCAGGCGGTGGTCCGTCTCGAAGAACATCCCGCTGGCGGAGATGTTGATGCTGCGTCCGATAATGAAACGCCCGTTCTTCTCGACCGAGACTTCGATGCGCGTCAGCGTTCGCAGCTCGCGACGCGAGGGGATCGAGGTCAGCCGCGAGATCTTCATGTCGAGGTCGTCCCGCTGCAACGGCCGGTAGACGACGTCGTTACAGCCGGCCGAAAGACACAAGTCCGCGTGTTCCGGACTCTCGCGCTCGCAGACCAGCATCAGCGAAACGCCCCGCGTGACGGAGTCTGCGCGAATCTCGCGGCAGAACTCCGGCGCCGTCATGTCGAACAGGTCGAAGGCGAACATGATGAGCTGCGGATGGTCGCTTCTGGCGATCTCCAGCCCCAGACTTCCTGCCAGGGCAGTGACGATTGTGGCCTCGCGGCGCCGGAGGATCGATTCCTGGAAGAGCAGCGAGCCACGCGAATGGTCGACGAGAAGGATGCGCCCTGGTTCGGATTCACTCACGCAGCGGAGATCTCCCGAAGCCGGCCGATGTTGCGTTTGAGATCGTTCACGAGAAGGTCGATGTGCTCGGCGGTGTTCGACTTCCCGAGGCCGAAGCGGATCGAGCCATAGGCCAGCGACTCCGGAACTCCGATCGCCGTCAGAACCGGTGAGGCGCTTCGTTCCCCGGAGCTGCACGCCGATCCGGAAGAGAGCGAGAAGTGCCGCATCGCCAGCATCACCGAATCCGATTCGACGCGGTCGAAGCTGACATTCAGATTGCCCGGCAGTCTCCGCTCCCTAGGACCGTTCACGAACGCGTCCGACACCTCGCTGAGAATCCGGTCCCAGAGCCGATTGCGAAGCGCGGTCAGAGATTCGCGTTCCGCCCCCATCTCCTCCCCTCGGATGCGAAATGCCGTCGCCATCCCCACGACACCCGGGACATTCACCGTACCGCTCCTGGTCCCCTTCTCCTGTCCGCCGCCGAGCATGACCGATTCGACACGGATGCCGCGCCGGACGATCATCCCGCCGATTCCCTTCGGTCCGTACAGCTTGTGCGCGGAAAACGAGGCGAGGTCGACGTTGGTCATATCCATCGGGATTTTCCCGGCGGCCTGCGTGACATCGCTGTGAAAGAGCACGCCGCGTTCCCGGCAGATCGCACCGAGGACCGAGACGGGCTGCAGCGTACCGATCTCGCCGTTTGCCGCTTCGACGGAAACGATCCTGGTGTTCGGTCGCAGCGCCGATCGCAGCTCCTCAGGATCGATGAACCCTTCGCGGTCGGGAGTGAGAAGCGTCACCTCCACACCATGTTTCTGTGCCCGTTTGAGCGGAACCAGCACCGACTTGTGCTCCATCGCAGAGGTGATGATGTGATCCCCGGGTGAGAGGAGATTGAGAGCGATGTTGTTCGACTCCGTTGCGCCGGCGGTGAAGTAGACCTCGTTCAGCGCCACGCCGAAAAAGCGCGCGATCGTGAAGCGCGCGTCTTCCACCGCATTCGACGCCCTCCGGCCATGCTCGTGGGTCAGCGATGCCGGGTTCCCGAAGTTCTCGGTGAAAAACGGCAACATCGCTTCGACCACCCTCGGGTCGACGGGAGTCGTCGCATGGTGGTCCATGTAGACCGGCAGGTCGGGCATCGCAGCGACGATGATACCGGCAGTCGCAGCCGTTGCCGAACGGAACGGCATCGGTGCGGACCATTCCCCTCACGAACCGGACGCAGCAGGGCCGCACCGTAAGTCGCCGGCCGTCAGCTGCGACGTCGTCGCCGCCGTTTCGCCGGCGGCGGCTTCTCCTCACCTTCACCGGAACGCCGCACGCGCTGCGCAAACTGCTGCCACTGCCGGAAAACGTCGACGTACTTGCCGGAGGAGAGCGCGTAGAGCTCGAGGAGCGCCAGCGCGTCGTTAAAGGGCTCGCGATAGACGAACTTGAACTGGGTGCGGCGGTCGACGGGTGGCTCGAGCAGGCGCCACAACGCTTCGAGCGCCGACTCGATCTGGTGCCGCGTTCCCGCCGCAAGGGACATCCGGATGCACATCGGCTGGATCAGATCGCGGATAAAGAGGATCACTTCGCCGATTTTCATCCGCGTCTCGCGTCCGGCCTCCTCCCGCTCCAGCTCCTGGAGAATCCACGGGAGGAAGAGGACCGACAGCAAAACGGGATCGGAGATCTTCCGTCCGGCCTGCACGGTGCGATCGAGGACTTCCAGCATCTTCCAGAAGTACGGAGCCCGTTCCACGCTGATGGCCTTGAACACCTCGGGTGCCAGCGGGTCGAGGAGACCGGTATCCATCATCAGACGGATCGCGCCGCGCGACCAGCCGCGGCGCAGCAGCTCCAGGATCTCTTCCGAAACGCGCGGGGCCGAGGCTTTCAGGATCTCGTTCTTGTGGCGGAGGATGGCGTCGTAGGTGGCCGGCTCGATCTGAAATCCGAGACGGGAGGCGAACTCGATCGCGCGCATCATGCGGACCGGATCCTCGCGGAAGCGAACGTCCGGGTCCCCGATGACACGAACCCGTTTCGCCTCGAGGTCTTCGAGCCCGCCGATGTAGTCGATCACCGAGAAGTCCGCGATGTTGTAGAAGAGCGCGTTGATGGTGAAGTCGCGGCGCCGCGCGTCCTGCAGCGGAGATCCGAACGTGTTGTCGTCCGTAATCAGCAGCTCGGCGACGTCTTCGTTCCGCTCTGGCTCGCGACGAAAGGTGGCTACCTCCACGAGCATGTCCTGAAAAATGATGTGCACCAGCCGGAAGCGGCGCCCGATGATGCGGCTGTTGCGGAACAGACGCCGGATTTCGGCCGGATGCGCATCCGTGGCGATGTCGAAATCCTTGGGCGTTCCACTCATCAACAGATCGCGGACACTTCCCCCGCAGAGATAGGCGCGATACCCGCTGCGGTGAAGCCGGTAGAGCACCTTGAGCACATTCTCGGGAATGCGGCGGCGCGAGATCGGATGGTCGCTGCGGTCGACGACGATCCCCGGTTCGTCAGGAAGCGCGTCCTCCGGGGGCGTCGATGGTTCGACCGGACCTGGATCAGCAGTGACCGGCGGCGCGAAGCTGCCAGTCTCGGAATCATCGGCTGCGTAAGGGTCGGCAGTGGAGGCCTCTGTTTCCGCCTTGATCTCCCAATCCCCGTTTCGGTCGCTCATGGACTCTCGCCGGCTTCGCCCTCAGGCGTCAGGCCGGGGGTGAAATGGTACTTGCTGTCGACGATGAAGAACGTTCGTTCCCAGCGCGTGCGTGTGAAAAAGTGAACGACGACCCCGGCCAGTTCCCGGATGCGGGCGGACGGAGGCGCCTCGGGCGAGGGCGGCGTCCCTTCGAAGGACCAATAGACCATGAACGCACGTCCCTTGATCATCGAGCGCGGAACCGTGCCCCAGTATCGGGAATCGCTCGACCGGTCGCGGTTGTCCCCCATCGCAAAGTACTGCCCTTCCGGAACCGTGTAGGGACCGTACTGGTCCCGGGAGCGGTAGGGTTCCGGAAGTTGGGGCCGGGGCGGGTAAATCGTGGGATCGACATGGATGACGTACTGCTCGGGCATCGCTCTGCCATTGATCGACACGATCTTGTCGCGGACTTCCACGGTGTCGCCCGGCAGGCCGATCACACGCTTGACGAAGTCCGTGTCGGGCTGCAGCGGGTAGCGGAACACGATGATGTCCCCCCGCTGGATGTCCCGCAACGGCAGGAGCGGCCCGAGCGAGGTGCCCGGACCGTAGATGAATTTGTTGACGATGATGTGATCGCCGACTTTCAGGTTGTCTTCCATCGACCCGGTCGGGATCTTGAAAGCCTGGAAGGCGAAGATGCGGGCAAAGTTGACGAAGATGACGGCGATCAGGAGCGCTTCGTAGTACTCGCGGATCGTCGATTTCTTTTCGGTTTCATCGACGGCCATTCGGCGGGGGTGTTCCCTTCAGATCGTCCGCAATAAACGCGGCGGCAAACGATTGTACGACAGCGAGTCCGGCGGTGACGTGGTTTCCCGCCCGGGCATAGCGGTGCGGCGGAAGCTTGGGATCGGCACGGATGACGACCGCCTCCCCGCGAGGTAGAACCCCTGAGTCGCTCCCGACGATATAAACCCTGCCCGCATCGATCCAGGCGACCTTCGCGATCTCCGACCAGAAGTCCGCGCTCGTGGCCGGAGCGATGGCGATTGCCACACGAGCGCTGCGCAGGAGCGCGGCGCGCGCATCGTTCCAGGCAAACGGGCTGGGATCGAGCCAGACCACGAGAGGAAGCCGCTCGTTGTAGTGAACCGAGCCAGGCCGCATGACCAGGACACCACCGATCGGCTCGAGAGAAACATCGAGGTGCGCGGAGGGTGGGACCAGAACCCGCCGTTTCTCGCCTGCATAGGTCATCGACACCAGGCTCTGAGAATCCTCGGGCGACTCGATGACTACCGCGAACTGCTCGGCCTGAGGCTCCCACGCCAGCGCATCGACCTGGGTCACCGGGAAATCGATCGAGAGAGGCGTGGCGGTCGGTACATGGACGGTGCGCACGAGGCTCCCTGTCAGCGTGCGGACGATGAAGCTGACCTTGTTGCCGCGCGGAGCCCACTGCGCGCCGACTTCGTCCGCCGGGTCATTGGGTATCCAGTGAATCTCGCTGCCGTCGAGCGACACAAGCCCGACGTCGAAGTTGTCCTTCCGGCGCGCGGAAAACACTACCTCTTTCCGTTCCAGAGATACGTCGAACGAGTCGATCGCCTCGAACTGTGGTGTGAGTGCGACCGTACCGCGGTACAGCCGGTTGTCTGCGATCCGAACCGTGCTCTGCGGCTTCGCAGCACAGTTGAAGGCTTCGCAGTATCGCTCGATCCTGGCCGCGGCAGGCACGCTTTCCCAGGCCTGCGGAACCGGGCGAGCGGCGCTCGCACAGCCCACCAGAATCAGCAGTCCCAAACGCGAGATCCGAGCCACGTCCGGCATTCTAGCATGCGCTCGTAACCTGCTGAATTTACAGTAGTAATGCGCAGTGAACGCTTGGCTGCAATATCGCTAAATAACACGCGCGCAGAAGCAAAAGGGGACCTGAAAAATGGATCTCGAAAACGAGCTCCTGGAACTTCACACTCGAATTGCGCTCTGACGCGAGCGGCGGCAGATCCGCCGCCGCTCGCAGGTTTCGCACCGGTTAGAAGGCTTCCGCATCCGCGACGGTCTTCGGTTGCGATCCCACCTTGCGGGAAATCGCCTTCGCCTGCAGGAAGAGTCCGAGATAGTCGCGGCCACCCGCCTTCGAATCCGTTCCCGACATGTTGAATCCGCCGAAGGGATGGACGCCCACCAGGGCGCCTGTGCACTTACGGTTGAGATAGAGGTTTCCGACGAAGAACTCCTCGCGTGCGCGCTCGAGCTTCGACTCGTCATTGGTGAAGACCGCGCCGGTCAACCCGAACTGCGTGCTGTTTGCGATCCGCAATGCGTCGTCGAAGTCCTTCGCCCGCGTGATCGCGAGGACGGGCCCGAAGATCTCCTCCTGCGAGATCGTGGCGTCCGGCGCGACGTCGCCGATCACGGTCGGTTCGACGAAGAAGCCTTCCTCGTCCCGAATCTCTCCGCCCGCCAGGAGCTTGCCTTCACGTTTCCCTTTCTCGATGTACTCCTTGATCTTCCGCATCGCCGACGCGTTGACGACGGGGCCGAATTGCGTGGCGCCGAGCTCCGGCGACCCGATCCGCAGGGCCTTGGTCTTTTCGACCACCATCGGCACGAGCTTGTCGTAGATCGCCTCATCGACGATCAGGCGCGAACAGGCTGAGCATTTCTGCCCCTGGAAGCCGAATGCCGACGCGACGACGGCGGTCGCGGCCTCGTCCAGATTGCCGAAATCGCGGTCGACGATGATGGCGTCCTTGCCGCCCATCTCCGCCACCACCCGCTTGATCCAGAGCTGGCCCGGCTGCGGCTTCGCCGCTTCTTCGTTGATGTGGAGACCCACTTCCTTGGAACCGGTGAATGAGATGAAGCGAAGGCGCGGACTCATCACGAGCGGGTCGCCGACTTCGGCGCCCGAACCGCTCAGGAAGTTCACCACGCCCGGTGGCATCCCCGCTTCTTCCAGCAACGCGAAGAACCGGTATGCGATCCAGGGCGCATCCGAGGACGGCTTGAGAATGACGCAGTTGCCGGTGGCGACGGCGGCCGTGGTCATTCCGGCCATGATCGCCAACGGGAAATTCCAGGGAGGGATCACACCGCCGACGCCGAGGGGAAGGTAGACGAGCGCGTTGTCCTCGGATTCGATCTTCGTGATCGGCTGCTCACCTCCCCAGCGATATGCCTCCCGGGCGTAGTACTCGAGGAAGTCGATCGCCTCGGCGGTGTCTGCATCCGCCTCGGGCCAGGTCTTACCTACCTCGTAGACCATCGTCGCGGAGAACTCATGCTTCCGCTCGCGCAGCAGCGCTGCGGTCTTCACGAGCAGGCCGGCGCGCACGTCGAGCGGCTGACGCTTCCATGACTCGAACGCCTTCCACGCGGCATCGAGGGCGTGCTCGACATGCTGTTTTGTGGCCTTGTTGAAACGTCCCAGGAGTTGCGACTTGTGAGAGGGATTGATCGACTCGTACGTCTTGAGGCCGGTGATCCGTTCGCCGCCGATGACCACGGGGTATTCGCGTCCGAATTCCGCGCGAACCGTGGCCAGAGCCGCTTCCATGATCGCTTTCTCTTCGGGTTTGGTAAAGTCCGTCAGCGGCTCGTTCTTGAATTCGTTCAGCATGATTCCTCCGCGTTGCGGTGTTCCCCTTGCAACGCCGCCGGGTATGTACTCGAAAAACCTCATCATCGCAATCGTCACAGCGCTGCTGTGCTCGTCGTGTTCGATCTCGTTGCCGTGGAGCCACGAGCCGATCGGCGAAGAAGTGAACGTCGCCTTCGTCGTGCGCAACAATCTGCTATTCCTCACCTCGGCGAAGGTCGACGGCAGGCCCGGTCAGTTCCTCTTTGCCTCCTCCGATGCCAGGACGGCGCTCGATCCCCGATTCATGGGAACGCTGCCCGCCGGGGCGGCCACCCCCCATGTGCTGCAGCTCAACGAAAAAGAATCCTTGCGCTTCGATCCGGTGCTGCTCGATCTGCATTCGGTCGCCGATGGCATGATCGGTGCGGACGTGTGGGGAAATCGCGCAGTCTCGATCGACTACACCTCGGGCCTGATCACGTACCAGAAAGCGGGGATTCACCCGGAGCTCATGACGATCTATCGCTTCGCAGCCGAGCCGCGCGCGCGCATCACCGTGAACGGCTCGCCGGTCGACGCGATCATCGACACGGCCTCACCCGACACCCTGATCCTCCCCCGCAACGGACTTGCGTCCGGCCGCACGCACGCCCGCGTGCAACTCGCGGGAGCCGATCTCGGCGACCTCGACATTCGCCTCGCGGACGTCGCCGCTGCGCGCATCGGCAATCGCATCCTTTCGAAATTTCTCGTGACGATTGACTACGGAAAGAGGGAAGTCGGCCTCTGGCGCGATCCGCGGACACACTAGAGCACACTACAATTTCGCGATGCGACGAACTCTCGCGTTCCTTCTCCTCGGAATCGTCACCACCGCGGGGGCGCAATCGCTGCAGTTCCACGGGTTCCTGACCGGACGCGAGATCTACGTGCAGTCGCAGCGCTCCTGGCTACAGAACGGCGTGGGGCGCTTCGACGTCGGCGCCGACAGCGCCGACGACCATCGCATCGTCAACACGGAGAGTGCCCAACTCGGTCTGGACTGGACCCCGGCATCGTGGTTTCTACTGCATGCCGACGGCGTCGCGCGCCACGGACCTTCCGGCTCCCGAGGCGCTCGTGCCGGCATCGTGCAGGCGTACACGGAGGTCTACAACGATCACTGGCGCGTGCGCGCGGGCGAGTTCTGGCTGCCGACATCGCGGGAGAACACCGACCCTCTCTGGACGTCGAAGTACACGATCACGTACTCGGCATTGAACTCATGGATCGCACAGGAAGTACGGCCAGTCGGCGCCGACCTGCAGTGGTCCCCGAACTTCTACATCACGGCGGGCGCCACGGTCTTTCGCGGCAACGACACGATGGGCACGCTGCTGGCGGCGCGGGGATGGACGTTCGGCAACTACCTGACCGTCTATGACGAGAACATGCCACTCCCCGAGCCCGTCACGACGCGTCCGATCGGCGCGGATCTCGATCACAGGAACGGTTACGCGGAGCGGATCCGCGTCTCGCTTCCGGAGCGGGCCATGCTGCAGGTGGCGCACATCGACAATCGCGCCACCATCGTGCCGGGCGAGATCAAGGGCCAGACACCGTGGCAGACGCGATTCAACGTCGTCAGCGCCGATGTCGGTTCGACCAGCGATACGACGGTCGCCGCGGAATGGGCATACGGCTCGACGGCTGTCGGCTTCCCCGGAGGCAGTTTCACGATGGACTTCGATACGGCATATCTCCTCGCCTCCCACAAGTTCGGACACGAGCGGATCAGCGGACGCGTGGAGCGCTTCTCCACGCGCAGCACCGCATACTCGAGCCCGGACGGCAGCCGTGAGCACGGCCATGCGTGGACTGCGGCGTGGATGCACGAGACGAGCGCGCACTCGCGCACAGGACTCGAATACGTGCGCGTGGTGGGAGATCGTCCCGGCCTGGCGCCTGACTTCGATCCGCGCACCGGCGGCTCGACCATTTCGATTGAGTTTTGCTACAGCTTCTGAGCGTTCCGCCGTCGTTCCGGCATTCAGCTTCTCCTACAATCGCGCGCGATGCGTTTTCTGCGACTCACCCTGCTCACTCTCACACTGGCCACTCCGGCGATCGCCCAGTCATCGTTTCAACTTCACGGCTTTCTCTCCGCTCGCGAGATTTACACGAGCGGACAACCGGGGTGGCTGCAGGGCGGATTCGGCAGGCTCGACACCGGCGCCGCCGCGGTCGATGACCATCGCCTCACCACCCTCGCTGTCGCGCAGATCGGCGCGGAGTGGGCGCCCGCATCGTGGATCGACCTTCACGCGCACGGCGTTGCCCGACGGGACCAGCCGGGTTCCGCGGGCAAACGAGCGGGACTCGTCGAAGCCTACGTCGACGTGCACTCCGAGCATTTCGAGGTCCGCGCCGGGCAGTTCTTTCTCGGGACCTCCCGCGAGAACACCGATCCGCTCTGGACCTCGCCCTACACCGTGAACTTCTCGCCGCTCAATTCATGGATCGGCGAAGAGTTTCGACCGGTCGGAATCGATCTGGCCTGGCGTCCCAATTTCTACGTCACTGCCGGCGCTACGGCCTTCCGCGACAGCGACTCCCTCGGTGCACTCCTGGCCTGGCGGGGATGGACAGTCGGCAACCGTCTCACGGTCTACAACGAAGTCCTGCCCCTTCCGCCTCTCTTCTCCCTGCCCACCGACTTCGCCGATCAGCGCCGCGATGGAACCGTTCCGTTCGAGCGCGATCTCGATGGCCGCACCGGCATCTCCGGGCGACTCCGCCTGCAACTTCCCGAGCGCGCCATGATGCAGCTCACGCGCGTCGACAACCGCGGCGACCGCAAGGAATATCGCGGCGAGTACGCGTGGCAGACGCACTTCAACATCGCGGCGGCGCAGATCGGTCTGACTTCCCCGACGACGTTCGCCGGCGAATACTGCTGGGGTGCGACGGGCATGGGATTCACGCCGCATTTCGTCCAGGCAGACATTTCCACCTGGTATCTGCTCACGTCGTACAAACGGGCGGAAGACCGCTTCTCGATTCGGTTCGATACGTTCTCGACGAAGGATCGCGACGGCGTCGCGGAGAACAACTCCGAGCATGGGCATTCCTGGGTGCTGGCCTGGATGCACGATCTGAAACCGAACGTCCGTCTCGGGACCGAGTTTGCGCAGGTCACCGGAAGCCGTCCGGCCGCGCAACAGTCAGGCTTCAGCCCGAATACCGATGGCCGTTCCGTGACAGTGGAAGTTCGCTATGGGTTCTGAGGTTCCTATCCGGGAACTCCCGAGTCTCGCCCCCGTATTATTTCGTTCGTTCGTTCCCGGTCGCCGAGCATGGTTCTCTCTCTGATCGCACTGACTACAATGCTCCTGCTCAACCCGACACACGCCAGCGCCACGAAAGCACAACCCTACCCCCACCTTCGGGCGGCCGGGCAGAAGGATCGCATCCTCATCATCGCCCCGCACATCGACGACGAGTCGATCGGCGCCGGCGGCTATGCGATCGACGCACTCGCCAACGGCGCGGACGTCTACGTCGTCTTCCTCACCGCTGGCGACTGCAACCGCTTCTCTGCCCGCCTCATGTACAAGACCCTCGGTCCGACGGCCTCCGACTACCTCGGCGTCGGCCATGCGCGGATCAGTGAAGCCCATCAGGCCATGCACATCCTCGGGATCCCCGGCGACCACTATTTCGTGCTCGGCTACCCGGACGGCGGCCTGCGAACGATGGTCGACAATCCGGGTGCGATCGTCCGTTCGAAAGCGACGCGCGAGAACAGCGTTCCCTACGCGGACGCCGTGACGCCGCGCGCGGACTATAGCTACGCGAACGTGATGAGCGACGTGAAGAAGATCATCACGCTCGTGCAGCCCACTACCGTCATCGCCCCGGTTCACTTCGACCTGCACCCCGACCACAGCGCCGCCGCCGAGATCACTGACGTCGCGCTCTACGATCTCCACCTCCGCCCGGCCCGGCTCGGCTACCTCGTCCACACCGCTCGCAGCCGGATCCACATGGCGTTCATGAGCACTCCGAAACGAGCCATCCTGCCGCCCAATCGCATGAAAGCCTTCTCCTGGGTCACGTATGGTCTGTCGACCGAGGTCCAGAAGACGAAGAGCGAAGTGCTGATGACGTACAAGAGCCAGCGCCCCTACGTCTTCCTGCTCCGCAACGCCTTCGTGCGAAAGAACGAGCTCTTCTTCCTCTACCCGGAGTAGGAAGATAAAACCCGGGAAAGTGCAGCTGGGAGCCTTCGAACGTCAATTCGGATCCGGAGCGTTGCCAACCGTCCCCCGGGATGCAAAGAACGAAGGCCTGCCCCCCGTTCTGCATTGGCACGTCAAAAGACTTCGGATCGGATCACCACCGCAAGCTGCGGCGAGTGATCGCCTGGCTCGGCTGGAATGAGGGAATCCTTCGACTGCGCGAGATCGCCTCGAGCCTCGGATTGCGAAGTCTCGGATGCGTGTCGGATCAGATCCGACGATGCAAGCGGGAGCTGGCGGGCGACCGGGAGCTGGTCAGCTTCGTGGAATCCGTGCTCCTGCAGATGGCGTAAGGCAGCGCCCCGAGGGTCTCGTCGGTTCTTCGCGGCGAACGTTCGTCGAGCGGAGACGCGAAACGTGCATTGTCGTCGCGAACTCGCGTGGCAACACCCCTCTACTGGGATAACCGTAGCGCGCGAGCGCCCGAGAGAGTGTCTGGGACGGCATCAAGACCGAAAAAGAAGGCATGGCCCCAGTTACGTTTTCCTATGGAACAGAGTAACAAAAACAAAAGGACGAAGAGTCGGTGTCGCATCGCCGTAAGAGTCTCCACTCGCGACTGCCCAGTTGCCTTGAAGACTGCCGGTTTGAAATCAATCCCTGACCGTCGTCACTTGGCGATTTGACCCCTCGGGCTCGCTCGGATCACACTTTAGGCGCCCTTCGAGATTAATTGCTGCTGTCAGCCCTACAGCGCAACATGACGCGACGTCGCCCTTAGATCGCGTAACGAGTCTGCATACCGACGGCGATGTCATGGGCGACTCATTCAGAAATACGAGAAAGCTTGTCAACACTGCCGCGTCGGGCTTCGGTCGCCGATAGAACGCATCGAATGCTCGCTCAACATCTGGCGTAACTTCCCATGCCTTCAAATATCTCAAATCCTCGACGGCCGTCTGTCGGAACGAAGGCTCGGTCAACCGTGCCACATTCAGAGAAACCGCATCGCCGTCTTTGAACTCCGTCAGCACCGTCAGGGCACCAAGCACCGACACGAACTCTAATCCGCCGTTAGGCGAACTACTCATGGCGACGGTACGCCCCGCAATGAGTCGGACTCGCGCACGAACACTGTCGTCGCTTTGCAGCAGCCGACCGATAGCGACGAAAGTATACTTCCTGACTTCGTCATCATAGACACCGGTTCCCTGCTCGATATCCTTCAGCACGTTGTCGATAACCCCAGCCACCCTTGGGTCGTTGGCATCCGTGACAGTTGCCAGAAACAAAGCTATGTCGGCGTTAGATCGCTGGTGCCGCGTTGCGCAACCTAGCCAAAGAAGGAGTACGAAAAAGCAGCTCAGCGGTCGCATGTCGTTACTTTTGACCTGGCGTCAGGTCGATCACGTTCCTTACAATCTCCCGACTAATCGGCAAGAAGGGTTGTTGGTCACTTCCAAAGTCTAACCTTATGAGGGCCTCAAACACTAATACCTTACGCGACTCATAAGATCCTCTAGCTGCCCCGGGCGTTTCAAAGAGGTCTGGATCGTGGCTCTGCACTCGCTCTAGTACAGAGCGTCCTGTATCAAGCACTTGCACAAGATGTTTCCCCTCGTGACCTATCAAAACGGCCTCTTCCCTCTCACCCACAAAAGGTATATACGAAGTCTGACCCGCATGCAGAAGTTTACCAGTCTCAGGATCTTTAGTTAGTCGTAGGTGATCGGAATGGGCTCGAGTGCCGACGTTCTTGTGCATTTCCGAATGAATTATCCATAGAACATTGTGGTCTCGGCTGAGGCGCTCGTATTGAGTCCGGAATTGGAGGCTGTGGGTATTTCCGAAAGAGACGGCGGCCCGCATCTCCGGCGCGACAGCTACATCGCGCCCATCCGGATCGAAGAGTTTGAGTGGGTTATTGCTAGCGTAAGAGTACCGATTCCATGATTGCGGCACCTCCGGACGCCCAAGATGGAGATCAGGTGCCAGAAACCTCCCCAAATTCGCGTTGTAATACCTTGCATGCATGTAATCGACGCTATGGTTATCGCCGGCGACGATGTCCCGCTCATGCCCCGTGAATTTCATCGCTTCGGCTGGATTCTCCTGGGGGGTCAGGTCCATCTCCGAGCCGAAGGGGTAGTAGTTGTGCAACGACACGACGATGCCTCCCTCGCGGGTGATCATCCTGGGGCTGCCGAGGTGGTCGAGGTGGTAGTGAGCGGTCGTCGTCGAGTCGGAGCTCGGAGCAATGCGGGAGACCGCGGCCAACAGAAGGCCGTCTCGCCAGACGTAGTCTTTCTCCCACCGGTGATTGGTCAGCGCGAACGGGGTGTTCTCGAGGCTCGTAAACTCGCGCAGAACCTTGCTGCTGAGATCACGCACCGTCCAGGTCCACGACGCGCCGCGTTTGACGGCGATCCGCTCATCGTCGGCGGTATAGGCGAAGTTCCGGACGTCGCTTCCGACCGTTGCTCCCATGATCATGCCGGTTCCGTCGTACACGTAGGTGGCATCGTAACCCTGCTGGACATTTCCGGCGTCGTCGTAGGTGACGCCCGCGAGGTGGTTGGTGGTGGAGGGGGTCTCGCGCATCGTTACCGGCGCTTCGCAGTTGGTACTGCCGAGGCAGCCGATGGCCCCATTCCAACGGGTGGCGCTGCGGCGGTTGCCGTAGACATCGTACGCATAGGTCTGTCGGTTCGTCTGCACGGTGGCGTCGACAAGCCGCCCATCGACATCATAGAAGAACGAGTCGCTGCCGATGGTCTTGATGTTCCCGGATCCGTCGTAGGTGTAAGGGCCACTCGTCGAGAACTGTTGCGCGACGGGAACGAGGTGACGAGAAGCCAGGGCGGTAGCGGGCGCAGGGTCGAGGCGATCATCCTGCGGGACCTCCACAACCTCCCGCACCCTCGGGTCCGCGCTGAGCGTGCGGGCGCTCGACGGCAGCATGCTCACAGTGAAGGTGCGGCGATCCCTCGACGCGGTTGGCACTAGCTGACCACCGTAAGAATGCGCAAGCGCCTCGGCCGAGGCATCGGCTATATCCGCCGGCACAGAGGACTCGAGCGTGACGAGATAGCGTCCGATGACCGCATCGACCGTGGATGAAGGACTGAACTTCGAGGTGGCCCCCTCGGCCAGGGAGGCGGTGCCAAGGGCTAGCGACAAGCCTGCGAGAACGATGCAGGCCGCGCGCCCTCCGGGAATGCGTCGTGGGTTCATTCGACCTCTCCTCATCGTAGCGGGTCCCGGAGCTGCTGGATGTGCTCGGATACGATCCGCCCGCCCGTCACGGGGAACGACACCCCGGTGTAGCTGAATGCGGACATACCGAAGACGCTTCGCGCCGCGTTCAGTGGAGCGAAAAGCGTCGTCATGTTGTTCAGCAGCAAACGAAGGTATGGCCCCGATAAGCGTCGGGAATCTGCCTGACGTAGAGATCGGAGACGCCGAACTCCTC
The DNA here is from genome assembly GCA_038244715.1 of Thermoanaerobaculia bacterium. Lineage (GTDB taxonomy): Bacteria > Acidobacteriota > Thermoanaerobaculia > Gp7-AA8 > Gp7-AA8 > JADGNZ01. The sequence continues at coordinate 103,497 of JBBRTE010000006.1, read as the reverse complement.
AGAATGGCAAATCTCGATACCGGGCGTGGAGGCGAGGATGTCATCGCGAAGATCGAAGGTGTGACCCCCGATTCCCCACCCATGAAGTGTCTTGGAGGAATCAAATCCAGAACAACGAAGTGTGGTCTCGTTCAACCGGGCCAGCTCAAACGGCCAACGCGAAAAGCGAAGGTCGAACAGCGAAGGTCTGGCCCCATTTCACGCACTACTTCGATGTCTTCCAACCTACTTATTTGGATATGAAAGTGCGCGGCACCATCTGATCGATTGTCTCGAGATCCAGAACGTAAAACGCGCTATCGTCATTGATGGCGGCGGTCGTCTTAACCTCAGATATGTCGCTGCAGTCTGCGATTCGCACTCGCGTTGGGTACGACTTTCGCGAACCGGCAACATGTACTAGGTGTGCGGGGATCTGAGCGCGGCGAATGCGTCGGACGGCAAAAGTGCTGAAAATATCCGGCGCGGCTGGTCTCACATCCACATACTCAGCCCAGGCGTAGTAGTCGACGACCAGAACTCCCTCTCCGCTGACTTTGTCACCAAGCCTAAGGTCGGTCATCAGTTGGCCCTCGCTAAAGAAGCGAAAATTGCCGGCCTCGATCACCACCAGCGGCTCAGGCTCTTCGTAGCGGGCAATCACGGTACCAGCGAACGAGTACTCTGTATCCCGGATGCTTATCAGTTGACTGTCGTTATCATCGTTTCCCAATTGAAGTAGAGCCATCTCGAATGAGAGGCTGACATGCATCCCGACCGCCAGATGGGGATAACTTCCATCGCCTACGAGCCACAATTCGAAAATCGCCTCAATCACCATAGTAAGTAGCCTACTCACACGGACGGTTGGTTTGGTCGCTAAAGTGATCCTGGATTACACGTGAGCAACTCCCGCATAATCTTGTCGTCTGATCGAGAGTCGCCAGTAGCCAAAAAACGTGCCGTCTCGCTCCATGTCGGGTCCCGACCGTTCTCCTTGGCGAAGCCGACCGAAAAATTATAGATGCTCAAAGCAGGTCCGATAAAACTCGCGATACCCAGCGCCGTCATCGAGGTATTCACAAAAGATGGTCGCGCGGTTACGATTGTTTCAACGCCTGCTGGGCCCGGTTTTGTGACCACTTCGACGCCGGTTTCGCCGCGCGTACCCGTAGGCTCACTAAACTCGTTTTTATATACCTTTTTGCCACCGCCCTGCATTTCGGTGAGGTTCTCTTTCTTGACTGTCTGTCTGATCAGCCCTTTAACCTCTTCTGTATCATTAGTCGCAAACTTAGATTTGGTCGGCCGGTTGACCTTGTCGATGTGATTGTTGAAGACATGACCAAAGAGGTGCCACAATAACTCGATCTCTGTTTCGGCGCGACCATTCAAATCAACGCGGCGAAGTGGATTATTTGTTACGTACGCGTATCGATTCCATGCTTGCGGCTCGCGTATCGCCTTGTCAATGTCGAGCGCCGGATCTCTGGATAGAGGAACCTTCCCAAATTAGCGTTGTAATACCGAGCGTGCATGTAATCCACGCTGTGGCTGTCGCCGGCCACGATGTCCCGCTCGTGCCCCGTGAACTTCATCGCTTCGGCGGGGTTCTCCTGGGGTGCCAGGTCCATCTCGGAGCCGAAGGGATAGTAGTTGTGCAATGAGACGACGATGCCTCCCTCGCGGGTGATCATCCTGGCGCTGCCGAGGTGGTCGAGATGGTAGTGAGCGGTCGTCGTCGAGTCGGCGCTCGGAGCAGTGCGGGAGACCGAGGCCAATAGAAGGCCGTCTCGCCAGATGTAGTCTTTCTCCCAGCGATGAACGGTCAGCGCGAACGGGGTGTTCTCCAGGCTCGTAAACTCGCGCAGAACCTTGCTGCTGAGATCACGCACCGTCCAGGTCCACGACGCGCCGCGTTTGACGGCGATCCGCTCATCGTCGGCGGTATAGGCGAAGTTCCGGACGTCGCTGCCCACCGTTGCTCCCATGACCATGCCGGTTTCGTCGTACACGTAGGTGGCATCGTAACCCTGCTTGACATTTCCGGCGTCGTCGTACGTGACGCCCGCGAGGTGGTTGGTGGTGGAGGGGGTCTCGCGCATCGTTACCGGTGCTTCGCAGTTGGTACCTCCGAGACAGCCGATGGCGCCGTTCCAACGGGTGGCGCTGAGGCGGTTGCCGTAGACATCGTAGGCATAAGTCTGTCGGTTCGTCTGCACCGTGGCGTCGGCCAGCCGTCCATCGACGTCGTAGAAGAACGAGTCGCTGCCGATGGTCTTGATGTTCCCCGACCCGTCGTAGGTGTAAACGCCACTCGTCGAGAACTGTCGCGCGACGGGAACGAGGTGACGAGAAGCCAGGGCGGTAGCGGGCGCAGGGTCGAGGCGGTTGTCGGACGCAATCTCGGTGGTTGGCCGGGCCGGCAGCGGCGTCGGGATGCCTTCTACACATAACCAGCGGCGCGACGTACGGCCAAAAAACCCGCTCGCGCAAGTGGCCTCTGCTCAGTACTTTCGCAGAAACGAAACAACGAAGGCCTGTCACCTCTGGGCTGTCACCCACGCGAAAAACGAAGGTCTGGCCCCAGTTACTCGTCCCTCCCAACATGGTCAGGTGTCCACGAAATCGGGTCAACTCCACCGCCAGTCAGGTGATCACTTTTGGTCGAGCACGCCTAAACGAAAACGTCGCGACAAGAAACACAAAACACACAGCTATCAATAAAGAGACTATCACTCCCCGGGTTGACACAAAGATTCCCGCGAAAGGGAGTCTGAAACCCACATGCACCTCTACCTCCGTAACAGATATCGGGCTGAGCACCCCAGTTCGGGTGGCGAATTGCAATTCAGGCTCCGTTGACCGCACAAGGTCGACTTCTTCGCTGCCCGGGGGAAGTCGCACAAGGAACAGTCGACGATTCCGAACGAGAAGGGCTCTACGAACGTTCGGATTCCAAACGACGGCGCCAGCACCCGTCACTTCGATTTGGCTGGGGCCCGACTCGATGGGCGCGACCCAAATAGTCTTCAGATCCGACGTGAGGAGAACAAGTTGATTCAAAGGGCTTCGGGTTAACCAGTCGCCGTCGATGGCGGCGGCTCCAGAATTTCGGGTGTTTGACCAGTCCGCCGAAGGGACGCGCGGGCATCGACCGCCGGAGAGATCATATATTCGCGGCCGAACATCCAGCAACAATTTGTCATTCTGAAACGCAGCCGTTTCAGTTCCGTAGAGCCCCTGTTCGCTTTGAAAAACAAAGTTACAGTTGATACCGAGGGGTCCGACAATAGCGGCGGCGTCGTTGCTAAACACGAGGAAGTTGGACCCGCTGATGCGTCGAATGGCACGAAAGTCTTTGTGTGACGTGAACGGCCGCGTTACGGGCCTAACGATTGCCGGATTCCCGTCCGTGCCGAACTCAACCTGCCAAATCGAGTACGAGTGCAATGGCAACATCGATAATAGGAGGATTGAACGCGCATCATCCACGACAAATGCGATCGGTCGTATCTCTTCCGCACTGCTCGGCGGGTTGACGGGGTCGTAATCGCCACGAGTTGGAATCCAACGCAGAAATCCCAAGGGCCGATCTTGCCCTCCCTGGATAACCAGCACATTCCGCTTTATCGCAAATGTACTCTCATAAAATGCCTCATTCGAACCAGAAACTGGCTTGGAAAAGACGAGTCCGAGGACGCAACACCAGAGAAATGCGCGTAAAGGAGTTTTCATTTGGCGGACGGGTCAATGAAGTCACCCGGACTTTTGCCATAGTAGTCTTCGAAGGAGTAGCCTTGATCGGTGCGGAAAAGCCAGTCCCAAGACGATTGATATTGGAGGGTGCCATTGAGTGCTTGCGTGACTTGGTTAACGGCCCCGGCACAATCACACACTAACCCGAGACAGCCGTACTGTGTGTTGTTATATTGCAAGTTGCCGACGGCATTGATTGCGTTCACGACAGCCTTTGTGTCGAAGTACGGTCCGAAGGCCGTAGTGTCGATCGGATGATTGGGAATTACCTTCATGAGGGTATCTTTGTGGAAGTCTTCTCCACCAACGGTGGGGCTGTTGGAATCTGTGATCTGCATAGCGTGCGGCTTTGTGTCTGGCGGCGCAGATCTGCTGTTGGGGGGTTTTTTCATCCCCGTGACGAGCTCTGCGATCTTCACTGATAGCTCCCCGCCGGGTGCTCTATTGAATCCAACGACTATTGAAGCATGGTTCGGGGCACCTCCTGAGCCGAGAATCAATACGTACCCTGGCTCGACATTCACCCGCACTCCGTATGCAATAGCTGTCCGGCGTCCGTCGGGGTCGAAGGCTTTGATTGGGGAGTTCAGCGCATATGCATATCGATTCCTGGGGCAAAACTCGGGGCCACGTCTTCGTTCTGAAATTGTACGGTCTTTCTCTACAGCGTGTAGCTCGTTCTTCCATTCCGAGGACGTTTTCGCCCTCGATTGGATACAGCGAGGAGATTCTGGCCAGCCCTGTCGATCGCCGAGGGATCCTCGGCGTCGCAATGGTACGATCAATACGGATTGAATACCCGGGCGCCCTGTATCACGTCACCTCACGCGGCAACGAACGTCGTCCCATCTTTTACGACGACGAGGACCGGCAGGCCTTCCTACGGCTCGTAGGCGAAGGAGCTACGCGCTTTGGATGGACCGTCTCGGCCTGGGTGCTGATGACGAATCATTTTCACCTCGTCATCCAGACGCCAAATGCTGATCTATCCCGCGGCATGCACTGGATCAACGGCTCGTATGCCGGCTGGTTCAACCACCGCCACGAGCGATGGGGACACCTCTTCGGCGGTCGTTTCAAGGCCTTCGTGATCGAGAAGGAAAGCTACTTCAAGGAGGTTCTCCGGTACGTCGTGCTCAACCCAGTGCGGGCGAAGATCGTTGTGCGTCCCGAGGAGTACGTCTGGTCGAGCTACCGCGCGACGGCGGGGCTGGATGCGGCGCCGTCCTGGTTTGATGCCGAGGCGGCTTTGGTGCCTTTCGCGGAGGATCGTTCCGCTGCCGAGACGTTCTATCGCGACTTCGTCGAGCAGAAGGTGGATACGCCCGAGTGTCTCTGGCAGAAGCTCGTGAACGGGATCTATCTCGGCAGCGAGGCTTGGACGAAGAAGATGCGGCGCGTGCTCGAATCGAAGCGGCGATCGAGGGAGCACCCGAAGACGCAGCGGGCGGTGGGGCGGCCCGGGATGAAAGAAATCGTTCGAACTGTGGCGAAGGTGGCCGCGAAGCAAACCTTAGCCTTCGGATCGGATCACCGTCGCAAGCTGGGACGAGTCATCGCCTGGCTCGGCTGGAATGAGGGCGTCCTTCGACTGCGCGAGATCGCCTCGAGCCTCGGATTGCGAAGTCTCGGATATGTGTCGGATCAGATCCGGCGCTGCAAACGGGAACTGGCGGGCGACCGGGAGCTGGTCAGCTTCGTGGAATCCGTGCTCCTGCAGATGGCGTAAGTCGGCGCTACGAAGGGTCTCGTCGGTCTCCACGGCGAAGTTGCGTAGAACGAACAAGCGAAACCTGTCTTTTCGTCCGGGACTCGCCTGGCAAGCACTCCTCTTCAGGGGTAGCCGTCGTGCGCGAGCGGCCATGAGAGTGTCTTGGACGGCGTCACCGCTGAAAAACGAAGGTGTGGCCCCGTTCGACTCGTCTTCCAGCGAGCGCGAGCGAGCGTTCGAGCGGAAAAACGAAGGTGTGGCCCCATTCGAGCCATTCCGAGCATTCCGAGAGTGGCCGTTCGAGCGAGCGCCGTTCGAGCGTTCGAGTGAAAAACGAAGGTCTGGCCCCGTTCGACGTTCGACGTCTTCCAGCGAGCGCGAGCGAGCGTTCGAGCGGAAAAACGAAGGTGTGGCCCCATTCGAGCGAGCTCGTCTTCCAGCGAGCGCGAGCGAGCGTTCGAGCGGAAAAACGAAGGTGTGGCCCCATTCGAGCGACCATTCGTGGCCCCATTCGAGCGAGCGGAGCGTTCAGCGAGCGTTCCGTTCCCTGTGCGTAGCCTCGGGGTACTTTGCGCCACCCATCACAACTTCGCCTTCCGCTTGGATATCCAAGGGGCAATCCGACGACAAGACGACGGAATGAGACTCCGCACCGGTTGACCCGGCAACCAACCCTAAGTCTCTCCCGTGTGCATCCACCTCTCGATGTGAGGGGGCGTGTACTCACCCAACCTCCGCAGCATCGACGCCGGATCGGCGTCGATGATCGCCGTCGCGCGATGTTGCGTACGGACGAAGCCCGCGTCGACCGCGCGATCGAGAAACGTCAGCAGCGGTCCGTAGAAACCGGCGATGTCGAGGAATCCGACTGGTTTGCGATGGATCCCGAGCTGCGCCCACGTCCACACTTCGAAGATCTCCTCCAGCGTCCCCAGCCCTCCCGGGAGCGCCACGAACGCGTCGGACAGCGATGCCATCATCGCCTTGCGGTCGTGCATCGTCTCGACGATGTGCAGCTCGGTGAGATTGCGATGCCCGACTTCACGATCCCACAACGAACGGGGGATGACGCCGATGGCCTGTCCACCGCCGGCGAGGGCCGCATCGGCCACGATGCCCATCAATCCGACATGGCCGCCACCGTAGACCAGCGCGATTCCCTGGCCGGCCAGCAACGCGCCGAACGCGCGTGCCGCCTCGGCGAACCGTGGATCGATGCCTGCGCTCGAGCCGCAGAAGACGCAGAGACTGCGGATCACAGCGCGCGGAATCCTGTCGCATCCGCCGGCAGCGGCTCCCGGTTGCGATCGAGCCGGGTGACGATCCACTGCTCTCCCCGCCGCTCGATCTCGATCGCGATGGACGCCCACATTCCATCCGGCGGGTTCTCACTCCAGCGAAAGCGCATGCCGTTCACGGCCTCTGCATGCGTCTCGCGGAGGTGACTCTCGGCCATCTCGATCAGTTCCGGAGGGCCTATGTGGTCGCATGGCATCGCCGGATTGTAAAACGGTCAGAGTTGGCACGCAGGAATTCATCCCTTTTGTGTGCGTTACCCCCCGGGCATGCCTCAGTTTCGATACGACATCCGCAACGTGGCCATCATTGCCCACGTCGACCATGGAAAAACCACCCTCGTGGACGCCCTCCTCAAGCAGGCGGGCGCCGTGCGCGCCAACCAGCAAATGGATGAGCGCGTCATGGATTCCAACGATCTCGAGAAAGAGCGTGGGATCACCATCCTCGCCAAGAACACCTCGATCCGCTACCTCGTGGACGAGCCCGACGCCCTCGGACACCTCGTGCATCACGAAGCGACGCATACGGCATCCGGACACGATCTTCCGGCCAGCTTCATTCACCCGAGTGAGGTCAAGATCAACATCGTGGACACGCCGGGCCACGCCGATTTCGGCGGTGAGGTCGAGCGCGTCCTCTCGATGGTCGACGGTGTCATCCTCCTCGTCGATGCCGCCGAGGGCCCGATGCCGCAGACGCGGTTCGTCCTGCGGAAGGCGCTTGGCCTCGGCCTGCTGCCGATCGTCGTCATCAACAAGATCGATCGCCATGACGCGCGTCCGACCGAGGTCGTCAATGAAGTGTTCGACCTGATGATCGAGCTCGGCGCTTCCGATGAGCAGCTCGACTTTCCTATCCTCTACGCGATCGGCCGCCAGGGCATCGTCCGGACGAACCTCTCCGATACCACTGAGGATTGCCGGCCGCTGTTCGATGCAATTCTCAAACGCATTCCGCCACCGCCGGGTTACGCTGACGCCCCACTGCAGCTTCTCGTCTCCGCAATCGACTACAACGAATACGTTGGGCGTCTCGGCATCGGCCGCATTCAGCGCGGCAAACTGCGCCAGGCCGAAGATGTCATCCTGATCCTTCGCGATGGCACGCACAAGAAGGGCCGCATCACGAAGTTGACCACCTTCGAGGGTCTGCGCCGCCAGGAAGTAGCAGACGCCTCGGCGGGCGAGATCGTCGCCGTGGCCGGATTCGCGGATGTCGAGATCGGCGAGACGTTCTCCTCCGCCGTCAGCCCCGAGCGTCTCGAGCCGATCGCGATCGACGAGCCGACCGTGTCGATGTTCTGGCTGGTCAACGACTCGCCCTTCGCCGGAACGGAAGGCAAGTACGTCACGTCGCGGAACATCAAAGAACGCCTTGATCGCGAGCTGCGCAAAGACGTCGCGCTGCGCGTCAAGGAGACTGATCTCCCCGACCGCTTCGAAGTCAGTGGCCGCGGTGAGCTGCACCTTTCCATCCTCGCGGAGAACATGCGCCGCGAAGGCTTCGAGTTCGCGCTGTCGCGACCCACGGTCATCCTCAAGGAGATCGAGGGCCGGAAGAGCGAGCCGTACGAGGCCCTCGTCGTCGACATCGACGAGGCGCACGTCGGCGCCGTCATGGAGAAGTTGCAGGTACGCCGCGGCGAGATGACCGACATGGTCAACCCCGGTTCGGGCCGCGTGCGCATCGAGTTCAAGATCCCGACGCGCGGACTGTTTGGTATCCGCACGGAGTTTCTCTCCGAAACGCGCGGCACCGGTTTGCTGTACCACACGTTCCTCGAATACGGACCGTACCGCGGAGAGATCGCGGGCCGGAATCGTGGCGCCCTGGTTTCGAAGGAAGGCGGCGACACGACGGCGTACGCGATCGAGCCGTTGCAGGAGCGGTCATCGCTCTTCGTCGCGCCCGGTCTCAAAGTCTATGGCGGGCAGGTCGTCGGCGAGAACTCGCGCGACGCCGACATGGTCGTCCAGGTCTGCCGCAAGAAGCACCTGACGAACATGCGCGCCTCAGGCTCCGACATGGCGGTGCAACTCACGCCCCCGAAGATCATGACGCTCGAGCAGTGCCTCGACTGGATCGAAGACGATGAGCTGGTGGAAGTCACGCCGCTCTCGATCCGCATCCGCAAGCGCGTGCTCGATCACTCGATGCGGGTAGTGGCGCGGAAGAAAGCGGCGGCCGGAAGCTCGTAGTCGTCTGCAAGCAGAGCGAGGTTGGGCCGTGCGGTTGCGGTGCGAGCCCTCGCAGTCGCTAGCGAACCTGAAGCGTCTCGTTGATTCGCCCTGCAATCGCGGCGTATCCGAGTGCTTCTGGATGAAAATGATCGATCGAGCTGATTCGCTGGTCTCCTCGGCAAACGAGCGATGGTTTGGCACCCCGCTTCATCGGGCCAGGAGGTGAGCAGCTACAATCCGCGCCCATCGAATGCCGACGGCGCTCATCGTTGCTCTCGTTGTGGCGACTTTCGTCGTCGCAAATATCTCCGCCTATCGCATCCTGACGAGGGTTCACCCAGCGCGCCGCGGAATCGTGATCGCCTTTTTCGTCCTCGGCAACGCCCTTTGGCCGTTCTTTCCGCTCCTCAACGCGCGGACTGAGGTCTCGCGATTCATCCGCGCTACCCTCGGACCGCCGTGGTTCGCCTGGACGAGCTTTGCACTCGTTTACTCGATGTTCGCTCTGCTGCTCACGATCGCGTGGCTTCCGGTTCGGCGTCGCGTGTCCTTCGCACGATTTGCGCGATGGCCATCACGAGTATTCCTCTGGACGACGCTCGTCGCGCTGGTGCTGGGAATCTGGAATGCTCTCGTGCCCCTGCGTGTGGAGCGCGTTCCGATCACAGTCGCAGGACTTCCCGCGGACGCCGAAGGATTCCGTATCGCCCTCATTTCTGATCTCCACACCGGCCTTTACTCGCGCACGTCGAGGCTCGAGAAGATCTTCAACACGGCGACCGCGCAGAAGCCCGACGCGATTCTCGTGGCTGGCGACAACATCGACGACGATCCGTACTTCACGACGAAGCTGCTCGCGGCCACCCACGTCCTCGAACCGCACATGCCGCTCCTCGCGGTGCTGGGCAACCACGAGATGTATGGCGATCCCGCGGAAGTCATCGGGCGGCTGCGCGGCAGCCGGATTCACCTGCTGGTGAACGAGGGAGCGATGGTGCGCGGGGTGTGGATCGCGGGGATCTCCGACTTCGCTGCGCGGACTCCGAGACTCGAACCCAACGTCGATGCCGCGCTCCAGGGAAAACCCGAGGGCGCCTTTCCGATCCTTCTTGCACATCAGCCGAAGGCGTTCCCGGAAGCGATCAAGCGGAAGCTGCCGCTGACGTTGTGCGGCCATTCCCACGGCGGCCAGTTCGCGTTTCGTCCGCTGGGCTGGTCGCTGGCCGGCGTCTTCCTGCCGTATCACATGGGTCTCTACCGGGTGGAAGCCTCGCAGATGTACGTCAGCACCGGGACCGGCTACTGGCTCTTTCCGTGGCGCTTCGGGATCGGTATTTCGCCCGAGATCACGATTATCGAGCTGCGAAAGGGGTCAGGATGAGTGTTCCACCGGACCGGGTTCGCGGGTGACCCGGCGCTCCGCATCCGCGACGAACGATGCCTTCACTTCTTCGTCTCCAACGCGGGGCTCGTCCTGCGGGTGGGCCAGGTAGTAGCCCTGAATCAGGTCGACACCGAGGTCGCGGCACCAGTCGAATTCCTCGATGGTCTCGATGCCCTCGGCCAGCGTCTTCGCTCCGATCTTTGCCGCCAGGTCCACCAGCATCTTCACCAGATCCTGTTTGATCGGCTCGTCGGCCAGGGTGGAGACGAGGCTCTTCGTGATCTTCAGATAGTCGGGAGAGAGTGCGGCGATGGCCTCCAGGGACGCGTAGCCGGAGCCGGCATCGTCGATGGCCACTTCGATGCCCTTGTCGCGGAACTCGTCGAGCAGCCGCCGGAAGACGGCGTAGTCCTCGATGGCCGCGCGCTCCGTCAGCTCGAAGACGAAGTTCCCGCGGTGCTCGGAGAAGAACGACACCATCTCGTGGATGCGGAACTCGGACTCCTCGAACATCTCCGCTTCGAGGTTGAGAAGGTACTTGCGCCCAGTGAGGTCGAAGGAACGAAGGCGTTTCAGAGCCGCCTCGAGGGCTACCGTCTCCAGCGCCCAGGCCAGTTTCGCGTCACGCGCGAAACCGAAGAGCATGTCGGAGTTGCGAAACGACGAATTCGGGGCGCCGCGGGTCAGCACCTCGTAGCCGAAGACGGTGCCTTCGCGCGCCCAGACGATCGGCTGGAAGAGTGTCGTGATGCGCTTGCGGCGGATGATGTCGCGCAACTCGCGGGTCAGCTGCTTCTTGCGCTGCTGCTCGGCATCGCGCACCGCATCGCCGGCAGTCTGCATGCCCTGGTACACCTGCCGCTCCAGACGGATCTGCGGCCGGTAGTCGATCCGCGCCGCGCCGACGAAGAATCCGATCTGCCCCTGCTGCATGCTCGGAAACCGTTCCCGCATCGCCGCGATGAGCTTCTCGCGGAGGTCGTTTGCCATCAGATCAAAGGCCGCTTCCTGACGCAGGTCGTTGCCGCGCGACTCGAAGAAAATGTAGAAGCTCGATCCGCCGACGAGGTTCGCGGCCACCAGTGACTTCGGAAAGCGGGTCCGCGCCTCGGCGTTGACGGCCTCGGCGGCACATCGCAGGAACTCGTCGAAGAACGCCCAGCCGTATTCGGCCTCGATCGACTCGAACTGCTCGATGTCGACGTAGACGATGCCGATCTCGCTCTGCTCGATCAGCATTTCCTTGAGACGGTTCAGGACCATCGGCACGGTCGGCAGGCCGCTGGCGCGATCGAAGAGCATGCTCTCGGACGATTTCGCGGCCCCGGCGACGTCCTGCGGCCCGCGGTGCTTGCGATGGAGCAGCGCGCCGATACGTTTGACGACCTCGTCCGGATTGAACGGCTTGACGAGATAGTCGTCGGCGCCGAGCTGCAATCCCGTGAGCCGGTCCTTGACGTCGCCGCGGCCGGTGACGAGCACAACGGCAATGTGGGACGTGCGCTGCACGGCTTTCAGCGCCTGGCAGACCTCCCATCCGCTGCGCTTCGGCATCATCACGTCGAGGAGGACGAGATCGGGCAGCCGCGTCTGTGCGATCGCCAGCGCCTCCTCGCCGTCGCGCGCGGTCAGCACCTCGCAATCGAGTGGACGCACGTAGAGCGTCAGCAGGCGCTGCACATCCTGGTCATCGTCCGCAATCAGAAGGACCGCCCGGTCAGGCATTTTCTCAGGCAATGATATTGCGTGAATCACGCCAGAGAGGCAGGGATGAGGGTGCAGGGTCGAGGGATGAGGGACGAGAGGAGACAGGCCGCTGCTTCTCCCCTCGTCCCTGCCTCCCTGCCTTGTGCTAAGTTCGCACGCCGCATCGACAGGGAGAATCATGATCAAATTCGGGACCTCGGGCTGGCGCGGCATCATCGGAGAGGATTTCACCTTCGACAACGTTCGGATCGCCAGCCAGGGCATCGCCAACTACCTCCGGAAATCGACCCAGAAAGGACGCGGCGTCGTCATCGCCTACGACACCCGCTTCCTCTCCGAGAAGTTCGCCTTGGAAGCGGCTCGCATCCTGGCCTTCAATGACATCCAGGCCTACCTCTGTACGCGCGACGTGCCCACGCCCTGCGCTTCGTTCGAGACGATCCGCCGCAAAGCGATGGGCGCGATCAACTTCACCGCCTCGCACAACCCGCCCGAGTACAACGGCCTGAAATTCTCGACGTCGAACGGAGCCCCGGCCCTCCCTGAGATCACGAAACAGATCGAGGCGGAGATCCACGCCGTCGCCGCGACCGGCCAGCGCGTCGACGTCTACGAGAAGGCCGAGCTGATTGAAGAGATCGATCCGAAAGACCGCTATCTGGACGAGTTGAAGCAGAAGGTCGACGTCGATGCCATCCGCAAGAGCGGCCTGCGCATCGCCATCGACTCGCTCTTCGGCACCTCCCGCGACTACCTCGACTACTTCCTCCTCGAGTCGGGCGTCGAGGTGAAGATCATCCACAACTATCGCGACCCGTACTTCGGCGGGTTCTCCCCGGAGTGCAACGAAAAGAACCTCAGCGAGCTCCGCAAAGTGGTGACCGAGGAGGGCTTCGACCTCGGGCTGGCGACGGATGGGGATGCGGATCGATTCGGCATCATCGACGACCGCAATCGCTTCGTCTCGCCGAACGTCATCCTGTCGCTGCTCGCGCTCTACCTGAAGCGCGACCGCAAGATCCCGGGTGGGCTGGCACGCTCGGTTGCCACCACCCATCTGATCGATACGATCGCCCGCAAGCTCGACGTCGAGCTGTTTGAGACTCCCGTTGGCTTCAAGTACATCGGCGAGCTCATTCTCGACGACAAGATTGCGATGGGCGGCGAAGAGAGTGCCGGCATGTCGATGTACCGCCACCTCCCGGAGAAGGATGGCATCCTGGCCTGCCTCCTCGTCGCCGAGATGCTCGCGGCCACGGGGAAGAAGCTCAATCAGCTGATCGAGGAGATGTACCAGGAGTTCGGGTACTTCTACTCGAAGCGCATCGACATGAAGCTGACGCAGCAACTCAAGGACTCGCTCGCGGACAAACTGGCGAACCCGCCCAAGGCGATCGACGGCTTCGTCGTGCGCGAGGTCAACACTACCGACGGCGTGAAGCTGATCTTCGACGACAGCACCTGGCTCCTCTTCCGCCTCTCCGGGACCGAGCCTGTGGCGCGCATCTACGCCGAAGCCTGCAGTCCGAAGGATCTGAAACACGTTCTGGACGCCGGCAAGAAGTTCGTCGCTCCCGGGTAACGGATGAAGTACCCGTTCGAAAAGCACTTCCTCGTCTGTGTCGGCGGCCGCTGCGGCGACGAAGACCGCGGACACGACCGCGGGGAACTGATCCACGCAGAGCTCAAGGGTCACAACAAGCAGATGAAGCGCAAGGCTCTGGTCCGGGTCTGCACCGTCTCGTGCCTCGACCTCTGCGACCACGGACCGAACATGATCGTCGACGGCGTCGTCTACTCCCACCTGACCCGGGAGTCGGCGCGCGAGGTCTACGACGGCATCATGGGTGACGGCCCGCGGCGCGATGACCTGCAGCTCTCCGAGAACGAGTTCCGCGCCGGCGACAGTGCCGCCGCGAAGAAATGACGATGCGTCGTGCGCTTGCCGCGATTGCCATTCTTCTGGCCGCCTGCTCCCGCAAGCCCGAATCGAAATCCTTCATCCTGGCGACCACGACGAGCGTGCAGGGCTCCGGCGTTCTAACGTTGCTGCAATCCGAGTTCAAACGGGACACCGGCATCGAGATTCACCCACTCGTGGCCGGCTCAGGGCAGGCCTTGAAGCTGGCGTCGCAGAACGAAGCGGATGTGACGATCACGCACGATCCCCAGGCGGAGACGCTCTTCGTGGCGGGGAATGGAGCACTCCTGTACCGGCAGTTCATGTGGAACGACTTCGTCATCGCCGGCCCACCCGGCGATCCTGCCGATGTCGCGCACGCCGTCCAGGCAACCGACGCGTTCGCCCGCATCGCGCATGCGCAACGCCGCTTCACCTCGCGCAACGATCAATCGGGAACGCACACGAAGGAGCGCGCGATCTGGAAGGCCGCGAACATCGTTCCGGAAACGAATCCCGGCTATCTGAAGATGGGCCAGCCGATGGCTCACCTTCTTCGCTCCTCGAGCGAGCTGCAGGCGTACACGCTGAGCGATCGCGCCACATTCGAACAACTCGAGGGAAGTCTGCAACTCCGGCTCCTCTTCGCGGGAGATCCCGTCCTGCGCAATGTCTACGCGGTCATCCTCGTGCGCACCGCGCGCGGCGCGGAATCAGAGAACGCTCAGCGATTCGTGAAGTGGCTCCTGCACGGTCGTGGGCATGCGCTGCTCGAGACGTACGAAATCAAAGGCCATCGCGCCTTTCACATGATGTGACGGTTACGGCTCGCGCCGCACCAGCGACGTTGCGGCTGCGTGGCTGGCGATCAGGAGCGCAGGCGCGTCCTGTACGAACGCGACCTTGCCATCCGCCCGGCTCGCATCCGGGTTCACGATCCTCGATGGAGTCGAAACGATGATCGACTCCAGCTCCTGAGGAGTCAGGTCCGGCCGTTCGGACAGCAGGCGTGCCGCGATGCCGGCGATGATCGGCGCAGCGAACGACGTCCCCGAGCGAAGATTGGGCTTCGTACCGCGATAGTGATCGGCGGCCGTGATCGACGCGCTGAAAATCCCCTGCGACGGCGCCAGGATCTCCAGACCACCATGACATGCTCCCGGCCACCAGCTGTTGTCGGCCGTCATCCCGCCCACCGTCATCAGTCCGTCGACATCCCTCCCCAGCGTGGCCGGGAAGCGGTCGACGATGCCCGCCCGGCCGCAGCCGTTATCGACGTTGTTGCCCGCGACGACAAAGAGAAACCGCTTGCCGTTCGGATCAGGACGGCCGAGCGCATCGACGCCGTTGATCATGTCGCGGATCTTTCGCTCGAGGGTTGCGAAGGGAACCGGCGCATCGTCACGATTCGCCGAGAGCTTCTCCAGCACCCAACCGCTGATATTGACCACAGCCGTGTGGAACTCTGGAGTGGACGGATTCCAGGCGTGCGCGATGATGTCGTTCAGGCCGTCGAGATAGGTTCGTGTCGTCGCCAGCGCCAGCTCGTTCATCACTCGGATGCTGACGATCATCGCTTCGGGTGCTACGCCGACATTCTTTCCAGCCACGAGCGAGGCCACGCTGGTGCCGTGCGATGCGCCCACGAGCTCGGTCATATTCGAGAAACACGGCATGAGCGCCTTGTTCGCGCTCCTGCATGCCGACGAGCCGACGGTCACGGAGCCCGTTGCGTCGAAGCCGGCGATGACGCGGCTCGCACCGCCGGGAACTGCGAACTCCGTGTGCGCGGCCATCACGCCAGTGTCCATGACGTAGACCACGACACCGGAACCGAGGGCATGGCGGCGATACTGACCGTCGAGGAGACCGTCGCGCTGATCGATTCGATCAAGATGCCAGAGCAGATTCGCGGCGTTCGGGTCGCCACAGCCATCGAGTCTCGCCGCGTTGTGCGTGGCATCGAGGGTGACGACGGATTCATGGCAGCGCGTCGAGACAAAGCCCTGCGCTCCAGCCGCCGTTGGATAGACGGCGAGCGCATAGAGGACAGCGGCGAACGTTCTTCGCAGCGGGGTCACCTGAATTTTTCGGACGTCTTGGACGACGCGAAATAAGATTCAGGCATCGCGGCAAAAATGGCAAGAAGAAATCCAGCTCCCTCTCCCGCGCGCCGTGCTCCCGATCCTCGCTTCCTGGCGCTCGCCTTCTTCGTCCTCGCTCTCGCCGTGCGGTTCCTGAACCTCCCCTTCGTGATGGACGCGCAGGGAAATGTACGCATCGCGCCGGTGGACGAGCTGTATCACGCGAAGCGGATGATTTACTCCGCAGCGCACTTTCCGCATGTCCTGGAATTCGACCTCGATCGCGGCGTCGATGGAGCGTTCTGTCCCTGGCCCCCGCTTTACGACGTGGCAGCGGGCGGCGCCGCGCGCCTCCTCGGAGCGACGGATGCGGATAGCGTTCGTCAACACGTGGTCTGGTTCCCTCCCATCCTGTTTGCGCTTTTCACCGGGATCGCCGTCCTGGTCCTGGCGGTGAGTTGCGGAACTGCTGAGGCAGTTCTCAGCGGCATCGCGCTGGCGACGTCGCCCTTTCTGGTGACGACCTCCTGGATCGGCAGCATCGATCATCACTATCTCGAACCTGGGCTGACGTTCGCGATCCTCGGTGCGGCGTGCCTGGCGCTGCGTGCTCGCAACACACGGGAACGAATCCGCGCCGGCGTGCTCCTCGGCATCGCGATCGTCGCAGCGTTGTTCGTGCAGACGGCGCTTCTCATCAGCGCGGCACTCGCATTCGCGGTCCTGTTTCTCTTCACCGATGGATTCGCAGGCGCCTGCGGCTTCGGCATCGCGGCCTTTGCGGTCGCGGTCTATCGACTCACACGAGCGCCGGGCTTTCCCGACAACCAATGGTTCCTCGGCTGGACGCATGCGGCGCTCTTCGCTGCTGCGGCGGTGGCGTGCGCGATCCTGTGGCGATCACCTCGCCCCACCACGATCGCGCGACGGCTGCTGGCCTGCCTGTCAGGTGCCGCCATTCTTCTCGTGACCCCGACGGTGGCTCAGTCGCTGTTCACCGGAGCACACTTCCTCGGCGGCGACCGGTGGCTACGAACGATCCAGGAGTTTCAGCCGCTCTGGCGCGCGCGTGGTGAGGACCTGCTCTCTGATCTCACTGGACTGTCCGGCGGTGCTGTCCTGGTCTGGCTCCTGCTCGCTCGCGCGTTGCGCACGCGGGATCGCGTGCGGCTTACCGTTGCGGTATTCGCGATCAGCTATCTCCTGCTGACGATTACCAGCCGCCGTTTCTGGATTATCGCCATTCCGCTGCTGGCGCTCGCCGGAGCGCTCTATGTGCCGCTGATTCAGCGCAAGCGACTGGCACTCGTGGCGGCGCTCGCAATCGCGCTGCCTCCCCAGCTGCAGCTCTACGGGTGGATGCAGACGCCGATCCCCCCAGTACCATCGAATCAGGAGCAATGGCTTCGCGCCGCATCCTTCCTTCGCACGATGCCGTCCGGGCGCGTGCTCGGTCCGTGGTCGATGGGACATGCGATTGACGTCGAGGGTCATCACGCCGTGATCATGGACAACTTCGGCACGATGCCCGACGTGCGCACGTTCGAACGCGCGCAGGAAGCGTTGCTCGCGCCGGACGAAGCGACGCTGGCCCGCTACTGCGACGCCGCGGGCGTTCGCTATGTCATCCTCGAGCCTCCCCGCTTCGGCATCGCGTCCGCAAACGCCATCCTCGGCGTACATCGCAAGGCTGCGTCACTGTGGTGGTCGCACGCGTGGCGGGGACAGACAGGGCAACAGTTCCGCCTCATCTGGAGTGAGCCGGAGCTGTGCATCTATCAACGATGATCTTCGACGACTACATCGCGGAAGCATCGCCGCCGCGGCTGCTGGAGCGCTGGTTCGCGCCATCGGTTTCGCCTTCCTGGCCGCGGGCGCGCTGGAGCTGGCCGCGATGTCTCGGCGCGATCTTCTTTTCCGCGTTTTACTCGCTCTACTTCCAGACCGAGGGGTTGATCGGTCTGCGCGGGTCCGGCGGAAAGCATTTCACTTGTTTTCATAAAGTACTTGTCCTATTGTGCGGCGATGTCACTCTTCGACCTGCTCTTCCTCGCCTCCATGGTGACCGCGATCCTCGGTGTGGGCCGCGCTGCCTACCTCTTGCTGCGTCGCCGCTGGCGCGCTGCCGTAAGGTCCTTGACGCGGCTCGGCCTCTTCATCGCCCTCTATCTGTTCGTGCTGCTGGGATTCTCGCTCGCGGAGCCGGAGAAGCGCATCCCGATCGGCACACCTCAATGCTTCGATGACTGGTGCATCACGGTCGAAGGAGCGTCGCGGCAGGAAGCGATCGGTGCGACACGCGCCAACGGGGTCTTCTACGTCGCGACAGTTCAGATCAGCAGCCGCGCCGAAGGGCGCCCCCAACGCGAGACGGACGTTCGTGTCTTTCTCATCGATGAAACGGGGCACCGGTTCGATGTCTCGCCGTCCGGGCAGCAGGCGCTGGTTCGAGCAGGCGTGGCAGGCGCGCCACTGACATCCTTCGTCGATCCGGGCGGAGCGTTCGAGAGCCGTCTCGCCTTCGATGTGCCGGCGACGGTCCGGAACGTCGGGCTGGTCAAGACGAGCTGGTCCTGGTTTCCCTTTCGCCTGATTATCGGTGACTCGCAGAGCTGGCTTCACCGGCTGACGCTCGTGCCGCTTGCCCCGCTCAGTCCGCCAGCCGTCGGATCGCCGAACGTCCTGCGGGCACCCGTCGCGTTTGGCTGGCACGCGAGTAGCTAGGACCGGGTCCCATGGGAAACTTACTTTGGCTCGTCATCGTCGTTCTCGTCATTCTCTGGATCGGTGGTTTTGCGATGCACGTCGGCGGTGGATTGATTCACCTGCTGCTCGTGATCGCGGTGATCGTTCTGGTGATTCAGCTCGTCACCGGCCGGCGCGTCGTCTAGTCAGACAACCCGCTTGAACGCGGCCACGAGCCGCGCGACCCGACCTGGATCGACGGGCGCTTCCACGCGCCCGTCGATTTTCATGGCAGTGCCGACGATCGCGCCGTCGGCATCCGCGAACGCGTCTGCATTTTCCGCCGTGAGCCCGCTGCCGATCAGGATTGCCACTCCGGGCAACGCGTTGCGCAACGCCAGGAATCGCTCGCGATGCGGCGCCGCTCCCGTCGCCACACCGCTGACGATGATGGCGTCCGCCAGACCACGCTCGCGGAGGTCCTGCGCCGAGTGAATCTCGTCCGACGCGACGAGTGGCGTGGCATGTTTGACCATGTGATCGGCAAAGATCAGGACGCCGGGCGCGAGCCGGGCGCGGGAACGAAGCGTTTCCGCCGCCCGCCCTTCAATCACACCCTGATCAGCAAGCATTGTCCCGGTATGGATGTTGACGCGGATGAACGACGCGCCGGTCGCGGCTGCGATCGCGACCGCGGACGCCGCGTCATTCCGCAATACGTTGACGCCGAACGGGAGGCTGGTCTGGGCGGCCGCCTCCACGATCACCGACGTCAGCGCCGCGACCGTCTCCGCAGGGACGCTCTCCTTGAAAAACGGCCGATCCCCGAAGTTCTCGAACGCGATTGCATCGCAGCCACCGTCGCGCAACGCCCGCGTATCGCGGACGGCGGCCTCGATCACCGCCTGCATCGAGCCCGCGTATAACGGCGCTCCCGGCAGCGCGCTCACGTGCACCATCCCGATGACCGCATGCGTGCCGAAGCGCCGCCTGAATTCGTCCCGGCTCAGCATCGAGCTCTAGAGTAGCCGATCGGCGGTGCGGCCCCGCGAGCGTTTGATCTACTATCCCACCCGCATGTCCGACCTGAAGCTCTTCAACACCCTGACTCGCGAGAAAGAGACGTTCGAACCGCTCGTGCCGGGCGAGGTGCGCATGTACTCGTGCGGACCCACCGTCTACAACCACTTGCACATCGGCAACCTGCGCACCTTCCTCTGGAGCGATGTTCTGCGTCGCTACCTCGAGTGGCGGGGACTGCGCGTGAGGCAGGTCATGAACGTGACCGACGTTGAGGACAAGATCATCCGCAACGCCGCCGCCGCCGGCCAGGACCTGCAGACCTACACCGCGCCCTACATCGAGTCCTTTCACGCCTCGCTGGCCAAACTCCGTGTCCGCCCCGCGGACGCCTATCCCCGAGCCACCGAGTACATTCCGCAGATGGTGGCGTTGGTCCAGCAGCTTACCGAGCGTGGGCATACCTACACGGTCGACGGTTCGACCTACTTCAAAGTCGCGAGCATGCCCGACTACGGAAAGCTGGCGCGCATCGAAATCGATCAGAGCAGCGGGTTCAGCCGCATCGAATCCGACGAGTACGAAAAGGAATCGGCCCGCGACTTCGTCCTTTGGAAGGCGAAGAAAGACAACGAGCCTGCATGGCAGACACCGATCGGTGAAGGACGTCCCGGCTGGCACCTCGAGTGCTCCGCGATGTCCATGGACCTCCTCGGGCAGACCTTCGACATCCACACCGGAGCGGTCGACCTGATTTTCCCCCACCACGAAAACGAGATCGCGCAGAGTGAGAGCGCCACGGGCAAGCCCTTCGTCCGCTACTGGGTTCACGGCGAGCACCTCAACATCGACCAGCAGAAGATGTCGAAGTCGCTCGGCAACATCTACACCGTGCCCGAGATCGAGGCGATGGGCTACGACCTGCTGGCCCTCCGCTACGCGCTGCTCTCAGTGCCTTACCGCACGAAGCTCAATTTCACGACGCAATCGCTCGACGACGCGAAGAGCGCACTGTCACGGATCGAGTCCTTCCTCCTGCGCCTCGGCGAGGTCTCGGGTTCGGCAGCGCACGACGCGCGGCACTCGGACGGGGCCGCCGAGGAGATGATCGGAAGGTTCCTGGGGGATTTTGAGACGGCGATGGACGACGACCTCAACACCGCGGGAGCACTCGGCGCTCTCTTCACCTTGATCCGTGAGGCGAACATCGCACTCGACGATGGTCGCATTCTCGCCGGCGACGCGGAGGGACTGAGAACGGTGCTGATGAAGGTGGATCCGGTGCTGGACATCTTTCCGAAGCGCGGAGAGAACCTCGACACGGAGATCGAGTCGCTGATGGCAGCACGCAATGCGGCCCGATCGGCGCGGAACTTCGCGGAGAGCGACCGCCTGCGCGACACCCTGGTGAGCCGCGGAGTCCTGCTCGAAGACACGCCGGGCGGAACCCGCTGGAGACGAAAATGACATCGCTCGTCACGAACATCCCGGGCCGCCGATGATCGGCTATCTCGAAGGAACGCTGAAGCAGCTCGACGCCACGCGAGCGCTCGTGCTCGCGGGAGGGGTCGGCTACGAGGTTCACATCTCGCTGCAGACGTACTACCGCCTCGAAGGCCAGCGCGACGTCGCCCTCAATATCTTCACCCATGTCCGCGAGGATGCGTTGTCGCTGTACGGATTCGCCAGCGGGGAAGAGAAGTTCGCGTTCGAGAAGCTGATCTCGATCTCCGGTATCGGTCCCACACTGGCGCAGAAGATCCTCTCCGGCATCGACGCGCCCGACCTCGCGGAAGCGGTCACGCGCGGAGACGTTCGCAAGCTGTCCTCGATTCCCGGTGTCGGCAAAAAGACGGCCGACCGGATCATTCTCGAGCTTCGGGACAAGCTCCTTATCCCCGAGTCGGCGCGACAGGCCGCTACGCCATCGGCGCGCGTGTCCGTCGACGATGACGTCCACTCCGCCCTCATCAACCTCGGTTACCGGCCGAAGGATGCGGAGGCGGCGCTGGATATCGCGCGGAAGGAGCTCGGAAACGAAGCCGAGCTCTCCGCGCTGTTGAAGGCGGCGCTGCGCCAGCTCACGCGTTCGTGAGGACCCTGCGCCGCCGGAGCACGTTGTCGATGCTCCAGATTCCCCCGCCGTGGGCAGCGACGAAGAGCCAGAGAAAGCAGTAGAGGACCGCCCGCTCTCGCTTGTTCAGCAGCGTCCCCCGGCCCTGCTCGATTCACGGGTTGGGCAAAATGGGCGAAGCGTTTGCAACCTCAGCGGTGAGTGCCTATGCCGAATGCTGCCAGAAACCCGTGTTTCGTCCTCGGTCTCGGGTTCGCGATGCTCCTCGCCGCGGCGATGCCGGCGCTCGCTCTGGACAACACCAGCCTCACGCTCCTGAACCACGCCTGGCCCAATGTCCCCTCGAGAGCTGTGAAGGACATCGGGCGCGGGATCGGCGTCGTGTTCAGCCCGGACCTCTCTGTCGACGACAACTGCCGCTTCTACGAGAGCATCGGCTTCGCATGCTTTCAGAGCGCGGACTGGGAGCAGGTGCTGACCGACGTTCATCGGTACAACGTCCTGTATCCGGAGCGCCGCATCTTCACGCTGGTGCTGGAAACACACGGTACGAACGGAAACGGCCTCAAGCTCCAGCAGAGCTACGACGCAGCGGCCGACCGCTCATACATCTCGGCCGGCGCGCTCCAGCAGCGGCTCGAGCCGGAAGGGATCTACTACGTCATCATCAGCGCGTGTAACTCGGGACGGCTGCTCCGTCCGTCGATCTACAACGAGCTGGATCCGAACAATGGCGACAAGCTCTTCCTCCCGGCCACGAAAGGGATCGTGAACGCGTCGCCCGCCTTCGTCCCCTCCCGCAGCGCCGTCACGATCATCACGCCGGAATCGAGCCACATCGAGACGACCCTCGCCGGCCAGGTTGCCGAGCTCTCGGCCGCGTCGCGAAGGGCGATCACAGAATCCTCGAGGTCGCTCCACCTGGTCACGCCAAAGGAGTTCGCGGTCTCCGACATGATGGTGGCCATGCTGACGCGCGATCCACATCTTCAACTCACGGCGGGGACCTACGTCGACGAGCTCTCCCGCGACACCGCTCCGGTCGATCGCAGCGAGCAACTCTTCACGAAATTCGTTCGCTACATCAACGCGGTCTCAGGGAAGCAGTATCCGGCGCTCGCGAAGAAACCCGGCGTGGTTCGCAGGACTGCGAGAAAACGACCCGTGAAGTAGCGCCAGCAGGGCGCACCGCTACGTCGATCTCAACCGCCGCTACGGACGGTCGAAACTGAAATAGCGCATCGCGAATGGCACGATTGCAGGAACGCGCCAGTGTGCGTACCTGCGCGTTTCCGACTCGTTACCTTTCGCTCTGCACGTCAACGAGACGCCCGCGTTTCCGTCTCTTGCTGTGGAGGAGCCAATCATCATGAAACGCTGGATCTCAATCGCAATCCTTGCAGTCAGCTTCGGTGCCGCCGCGTGCACGACCACAATCGCGTCCGTCCGCCACGGGCGGGAATGGTGCTCGTCGATGGCCGCTGGATCGCGCCGCCTCGCGCAAACGCCGTCTGGATCGCACCGCACTGGGAGCGCCATAGCTTCCGGAGAGTGTGGATCGCCGGTTACTGGGCCTACTGATCTATTCAGGACCGAAGGAGAGGCATCGCACGGACATCTCCGCATCACCGGCTCGCGCCGGCGTGATCGAGAGCTCGAGGATGTTTGCCTCTCCCCGCGCGGCAGGCGACACGCGGTACGTGCGATCCTCGTCTTCCGCCTGCGCAACAAACCGGCCGGCGAGACGGCCGTTCAGGACGATCGACACCACCGGTTTCCCGGCGAGCGACGCCGCCGGGATATGGAGTTGGAGGCGGAGAATGGTCTCCCCGATCGACGGAGGAAGCCGAGTCACGGAATGAGCGCCCATCCGGCGTGACTCGAGCGACCCCTTCCGCTCTGCTCCGGACCATCCCGAGAGGAACTGCGGAACGTTCGTCACGGGCATCAGCTCCGCGTCGAAGTAGTGCCGGCGCGCCGTGTTCCAGAGGTGACCCCGCTGGCGATGAAACACGAATCCCTCGCGGTCATCGAAATCCGCCTCCGCGAGAATCCAGGGGCGACGACGCGCGATCGTCAGCGGCATGGCGCGCTTGTCGAGGACGTGAACGTACGAATAGCTCGGCAACAGGTACTGAAAGAAGGGGTCCATATCGCGTGCGACGAACAGCTCGTCGGTGTGAGGATCGAGATGCTGCGGCACGGCCTCGACGGCAAGCACGGAGGGAGCGACCGTGTCTCGAACGACGGCCAGCGCCGGCAGCGTCCAACAGAAAAACGAACCGATCAGTGCAGCCCCCGCCAACGGCTCGGCGCGCGGCCAGAGGCGGGTGAGACGGCGAATACCTTCCGCCGCCAGGATCGCGAAGAGCGGACAGTACCCGATCGAGAATCGGTTGATGCTGTAGCGATCGAGCATCATCCAGGCCAGGATCGCGAATGGTCCGAAGGTCAGCGCCAGCCAGCCCATGGCCCGGTCGCGTGAGGCGATCGCCCCTGCGATCCCCACCGTGGCCAGAATCGACGTGATGAAACCGAGGGCCAGCGACTCGTACTGCTTGATGAAGAAGCGGTCGAACAGACGCCACAGCGGCGGACGGGCCGGACTGCGAAAGGAGTCGACGCGCGTGATGTACTCGCCATGCTCCTTTGCCGCATCGATGTAGGGGTGGTAGCCGCCGGTCGCGGCCATCGCGCCGCCGAATGCGACACCGACGGTGATCGCACCGATAAAGGCAGCGAAGACGACGTCGCGCCAGGCCACACGCGCCCGATACCACGTCGCAAGCAACCCCGGAGCGAGACCGATCAGAACATTCTGCGGCCGGATTCCTGCTGCAAGCGCCAGCAGCGCCGCGCCGATGAGATAGGCATTCGCGTCACGGCAACCGCGAAAGAGAAACGCCACCGCAAGCACGACCAGAACGAGCGAGGGGATGTCACTGAACGCTCCTCCCCCGAAGAACCAGACGTTGGGGAAGAAGGCGCAGAGCGCGCCGGCGATCGCGGCCGTGACGACCGAAAGGCGGAGCTCGCGCGCCAGAAAAAACATCGCCGGAAAGACGAGTACACCAGCGGCGATGTTGACGGCCTGCAGCGCGCGGAAGTCGCTGTGGATCAGTACGCGGACGATGCGGCCAAGCGCGATATAGACGGGAAATCCGGGAGGGTGTGGATGGTGGCTGGTAACGTCATAGGAGCGCATTCCCAGACAGAAGAGCGCCTCGTCCCAGTCCCAGATCGAGCGTGACATCGCCAGAAAACGGCTCGCCGCGCAGACGAGCGCAATCAGGGCGAACGCCAGACGCTGGCGCCGCGTCAGAACCGTTGGTGGTTGGCTGAGATCCATGGCCGAAGCCGGCGAAGGATCTCACAAAAGGAGCCACCAGATGCAGGGATGCGGGATGCAGCGATGAGGGAAGAGCGGGTCGCTGCAACTCCCCTCATCCCTCATCCCTGCCTCGCACCCGTCCGACTCCCCACGACAGCGGCACGTCACGACTGGCGATAGAACTTCCCGTCGCGCTCGGCGATCTTGCGCAACGCGGCCGTCGCCAGGAACCGTTTGCCATGTTTCTGCGCCAGATCGTCGAGCCGCGCCAGGATGTACGGCAGCCCGAGCTTGTCCGCGTACCGCAGCAGCCCGCCGCGGAATGGCGGAAACCCCGTGCCCATGATCATGGCCAGATCGAGCTCGCCGGGCGAGGCCACGATCTTCTCATCGAGGATCATCGCCGCCTCGTTCACCATCGCGAAGATCATTCGTTCCACGACCGCCTGCGGATCGGCCGCATGCGTCGATTTGATGTTCAACACTTTGTAGACCGAAGGATCAGGACCCTGCCGCTTACCGCCTTCGTAAAGATAGAGCCCCTTCCCGTTCTTCTTCCCGTACCTTCCGCCGGCATACAACGTCTCGACGACGTGCGACGGCTCCATGCGTGCGCCGAAGGCCGCGCCGAGAATCTTGGCGACTTTCGCAGCGACGTCGATGCCGACTTCGTCGAGCAGCGCCATCGGACCCATCGGCATGCCGAAATCGACCATGGCCTTGTCGATCGACTCGATGGAGTTCCCCTCCTCGAGCACGAACCCCGACTCGTTCATGTAGGGCCCCAGGATTCGGTTGACGACGAAGCCCGGCCCGTCATTGCAGTAGACGACGGTCTTTCCGAGCTTGCGCGCGAAGTTCGCCACGGTGGCCATCGCTACGTCCGACGTCTTCGAGCCGCGGATGACCTCGACGAGCGGCATGCGGTCGACCGGATTGAAGAAGTGCATCCCCACCACGTTCTCGGGCCGCCGCGCCTGTGCGGCGATGTCGCTGATCGGAATCGTCGAGGTATTCGTGGCGAAGATGGCATTGGGTCCTGCAATCGCTTCGAACTCGCTCAGCACCTGGCGTTTCACGTCGATGTTTTCGACGACCGCCTCGATGACCATCGCGCAGCGCTCGAACCCGCTCCAGTCGATCGTCGAGGTGATGCGCGCCAGCTTGCGCTGCATCTCCCCGCGGGTCATGTGCCGGCGATCGACCTTCTTCTTCCAGATTCTCGAGGCGGCTTTCATCCCGCCGGCGATGGCCTTCCAGTTGATGTCGCGCATGCGCACAGCGGCATCAGTCTTGTCTGCGATGAGCTGCGCGATCCCCCCACCCATGATCCCGGCGCCGAGGACACCGGCATCGGTAACCTCGATGGGAGTCGCGGCGATTCGCTCCTTCTTCGACTCCTCCATCATGAAGAAGAGCCGGATGAGATTCTGTGCGACGTCTCCGTTGGCACCGATGATCAGTGGAACGACTTCCTCGACCTCGCGCGCCAGGCCGCGCTCCACTCCGGCGGACATGCCGTACTCCATGACGTCGATGGCCTTGAGCGGGGCAGGATATTGCCCATGAGTCTGCGCGAGCACGGCCTTCCGCGCCTTGCCGAAGATGACGCGGCGGGCCAGCGGATTCCCTTCGACATAGAACTTTGTCCGATCGCTGCCATGCCGTTTCGGCTTGGTCGCGAACTGCCGGGCCACATCCAGCAGGATCGCTGCCGGGACGACTTCGTCCACGAGTCCGATTTTCTTAGCGCGCTTTCCGTCGAGCGTCTTCCCGTTCAGGATGATGTCGAGCGCCGCTGGCAGTCCGATGAGGCGAGGCAACTTCGTGACTCCGCCCCACGCCGGAAAGATCCCCAGCTTCGTCTCCGGCAATCCGATCTGCGCCCTCGGGCTGTCGGACATCACGCGATAGTCGCAGCTGATCGACAACTCGCAACCGCCGCCCAGCGCGGCTCCGTTGATCGCAGCGACGGTGACCTGGGGAAGCTTTGAAAAGCGATGAATGGTCTGCTGTCCGAACCGCGTGTACTCCCTGGCCTGCTCCTCGGATGTCGCCCGGGAAAACTCGCTGACGTCCGCACCGGCGATGAAGATCGACGGCTTGCCGGAGGCGATGATGACGCGCTTGATGTCGCCGTCGTGCTCCAGTTCGTCGACGACCCCGGCGAATTCCGCCATCACGGTCGTCGAGAACTTATTGACCTTCTCGCCGGGAAGGTCGAACCAGACGATGGCCAGGTCTCCCGCGCGCTCGATTCGGAATGCATAGGTGCTCCGCGGAGAGGCTTCAACCAGGGATGGCATTGCTCAGGCCCGTTTTCCTTCGCGTTCGTCGTCGACGTTGTCATCGAGATAGAGCGTGTCAATGATGTCTTTGTACTTCTTGTCGATCATCTTCCGCTTGACCTTCAGCGAGGGGGTGATCTCATCCTCGTCGATCGTGAAGTCGCGCGACAGCAGCGCGAACCGGCGCACCTTCTCCTGACGATCGAGATTCAAATTGAAGCGGTCGATCTCCGTCTGATAGATCCCGCGAACCTTCTCGTTGCGGATCAACTCGTCGCGTGAGGAGAACTGGACGCCCATGGCCGCGGCGTCGCGCTCGAGCTTGTCGAAGTTCGGCACGAGCAGCGCCGCCAGGTACTTGCGGCGGTCGCCGATCAGGACCGGCGTGCCGATGTACGGGGAGCTCTTGAGCAACGCTTCCAGCGGCTGCGGAGCGATGTTCTTCCCATACGCGTTGATGATGATGTCTTTCTTGCGGTCCGTGATTTTCAGGAACCCGTCGGAATCGATCTCGCCAATGTCCCCGGTGTGAAACCAGCCGTCCGGATCGATGGCCTGACGGGTGGCGTCATCGTTGTTCCAGTAGCCCTTCATGATGTGCGGGCCGCGGCTGAGGATCTCCCCATCTTCCGCGATCTTCGCCTCGACTCCGGGGATGATCCGGCCGACGGTGCCAACGCGGCGATGCTCGGGCGTGTTGATGGCGATGACGGGAGACGTCTCCGTCAGGCCGTAGCCTTCGTAGATGTCGAGTCCCGCGCCGATAAAGAACGCCGCCAGCTCCGCCGAGAGTGGCGCGCCACCGGAGAGGACCATCTTCACGCGCCCGCCCAGCCGGTCGAGGATTTTGCCGAACACGAGTTTGTCCGCGACCGCCGCCTTCAGGCTCAGGCCGAGTGGCATGGATTTCCGGCTCAGGCGGTACGGCAGGCGCTTCTCTGCGATGCCGATCGCCCACTTGAAAATCTTCTGCTTGGAGGCGGGCTGCACGGCCACGTTGTCCATGATCGTCGTGCGCATCTTCTCGAAGAGTCGCGGTACGGCCGCGAAGAGATCCGGATGCACCTCACGGAGGTTGTCGCTGACCTTCACGACGCTCTCGGCGTACGCGATGGTCACACCGAGGAGGAAGTAACCATAATCGGCAGCCCGTTCCAGGATGTGCGAAAGCGGGAGGATCGACAGCGCCACCTGCCCCCGCTGAATCGGAAGCACCTGCGTCGTCGCCAGGACGTTGCTGGCGATGTTGCCGTGCGTGAGCATCGCCCCTTTCGGATTGCCGGTCGTCCCAGACGTGTAGACGAGCGTGGCGACGTCATTGGCGGACGGCTTGGCACGTGTCTCGTCGAAGCGCGTGCGCGCCGCGGCGTCATCGGCGGCCCGGCCGCTCTCGACGATCTGCGCGTAGCTCAAAATGCCTGCGGGCAGGGTGGGCGGCGGATCGCAGACGATCACGTTGTGAATGTGAGGACAGTGATCGCGGACTCCTGCGATCTTCTTCATCTGCTCTTCATTCGAACAGATGACCGCCACGGCCCCCGAGTCATTGAGGATGTATTCGATCTGCCAGCCGAGGAGTGTGGGGTAGATGGGGACGGTCAGAGCCGCGCTGGCCAGGATCGCAAAGTCTGCCATGGCCCACTCCGGCCGGTTCTCCGAGAGGATGGCGACGCGATCGCCCGGCTTCAGACCCAGCAGATGCAGTCCCGTCGCGATGTAGCGAACCGTGTCGCGAAATTCTGCGACGCTGGTGTCGACCCACTTGCCACCGCGTTTGTACTTCGTCGCCGCCGGACGATCCAGCGCGCAGGTGACGGTGTAGATGTCGTTGAGAGTCTTGATCTCCATCCGCGCTGCCCCCTCTTCGCCGTAGTCGCGGATCATAGCCTAGCCCGGCACAGGATGAGCCCGCTCGCCACCCCACGCCTCCAGCGTGCCCGATCCAACGGAACTCCAGTCAGGCTACTTTCAACCACCGCCACAGTTCAGGAATCGTTGGCCTCTTTCCATACGACAGGATGCCCACGCGGAAGATCTTGGCGGTGACGTAGAAGAAGACGACGATCGTGGCGATCGAGATCGCGATCGACAGGAGGACGTGCCACACCGGCGGCTCGGAGACCAGAGTGCGGACGAACATCGTGATCGGACCGTACACCGGCGCCAGCGACAGCGCCACGGCAAACGAGGAGTCCGGATTGGTGATGATGGCAAACATCACGAACCAGGGCACCATCATGATCATCTGGATGGGCGCCACGAGCTGCTGTGCCTCCTTGTCGGTGTTGCAGGCGGCGCCGGCAATCGCGTAGATGCAGACGAAAGTCAGGTAGCCGAGAACGAAAAAGAGGGCGAAGTAGACGAAGACCATGGGGCGCAGGAACTGCGTAACGTCGAAGCCGGCGATCATCGCGGCCGGAGCGCCGAGGGTGCCGGCGATGGCGATGATCGTCAACCACACGGTCACCTGCGTCAGACCGACGGCGGCCACACCCAGGATCTTTCCGGTGAGCAGCTCTCGAGGCGACATCGACGAGACGAGCACCTCGACGATGCGCTCGCTCTTCTCCTGCACGATTCCGCGCATGGTCTCGAGACCGTAGATGAACGACGGGATGATGAGGAGACCGGCGAAGATGAAGCCGATGAGGAAGTTGGCTTCGCTGCCCTTCTTCTGCTCGCCGCTTCGCGAGAGCTGAACGCTGTCGACGGGGACGTCGCGCGTCAGGGTGTCGACGACGTCCTGACCGATCCCGCGCGCGGCAAGGCGCTGGCGCTGGATGGCCCGGTTGGTAATCGACCCGAGCCGCTCCTGCGAGATGAGGTCCGCGGACGAACGGCTGTAGTACGTCAACTTCGCGTCGCTGCCCTCGAATGCATTCGCCGGAATCAGCAGGACGGCGTCGACGCGCTGGCCGGATTTCTTGTCGGCATTCAAACGGTCGAGATACGGGCGGGCGGCGGCGGCGAGCACGGGTTGCCCATGCGCATCCACGTACTCGACGTCCAGCGACTGCGGCAGCTCGCCGCGGTTACGGCCCGACATCGCTTTCTTCGGGTCGGGCGCTGCAGGCGCCAGGTGATGGGAAAACGAACTGCGCAATGCACCGGTACCATCGACGACCGCGACTTTCTTGTCGCCGAGACCACGCGCCACCATGAGGCTGGGCACGATGAAGAGCCCGGCCATGAGCACGGGGAAGAACAGTGTCATGAACAGGAACATCTTCCTGCGCACGGCCTGCAGGTACTCTCGTTTGATGACCGCGAACATCTTATTCATCGAATGGACTCCATCGTCTCGGCACCGACCTGCTCGATGAAGATCTCCTCGAGAGACGGAGCGGTCAGTTCGAACCTGCGGATGCGCAACCGCCCCATGCTGGCCTCAAGTACCTTCTGCGGGTCAGCCCCTTCGACGAGGCTGAGCTCCGCAGCATTGTTGACCACCGCCGCCCGCCTCACCTCTGGAAGCGTCTCGAGGAAGGTGCCGTCCCCTTCGAAATCCATCTGCAGCGTGTTCTTGCCGAAGGAGTTCCGGACTGCGTCGATGGCGCCGGCCAGGACGACCTTCCCCTTGTGTACCAGGATGATCTCGTCGGCCATTCTCTCCGCCTCGGCCATCATGTGCGTGGAGAGCAGGATCGTCCTCCCCTCCTCCTTCAACTCGCGCAGGAGATCGCGGACGAGGAGCATGTTGACGGGATCGAGGCCCGACTGCGGCTCGTCGAGAATGATGAGGTCGGGCTCGTGGAGAAGCGTTCCGATGAGCTGGACCTTCTGCTGATTTCCTTTCGAGAGCTCTTCGACCTTGGAGTCACGCTTGTCCCAAAGCTCGAAACGCTTCAGCCAGCGCTCGGCAGATTGCACGACACTGCTTCCGCGCTTCCCCTTGATCTCGGCGAGAAAGAGCAGGTGCTCCTTCACTTTCATCTGCCGGTAGAGGCCACGTTCTTCCGGAAGGTAGCCGATGCGATCGCGCGCGTCGCGTCCACTGCCGAGCCATTCGATGGAGCCGGCGTCAGGAAAAAAGACGCCGGTGATCATGCGGATGGTGGTGGTCTTGCCGGCGCCGTTTCGGCCGAGCAGACCAGTAATCGTGCCGCGCTGGACGGTGAACGAGATTCCGTCCACCGCCCGCACGGGGCCAAACGTCTTTACCACGTCCTTGACGGACAATACGACCGACATGAGCAAACTCCCAGGAAGCTGATGGAGGCGTATTGTACGGGACAGCCGCCGCTACGGTTTCGGCAGCGAGATGTCCGTGAGGTCCTGGACGACTCTCCGGATCTGCTGAACGAAACGATCGAAAAAGCTCTGACCCTGGCTCGGATCGACCCGTTGGGCGGCGTGCAGCGGCGCGGTCATCGACAGGACGACCACGAGAGAAAAGGCAGCAACAATGCGACGAGACATACACCCTCCTAATGCTCGGTTGAGCATGGTTCGAAATGGAGGGCGCCCTGCCATAGGAGTGACCGGCGCGGACTTTTCCCTACCCCCCGGTCACGGATCGCCAAAAAAATAGCTGGGGGAAGAGAAAGCCGGCTACGAAAACGAGGCCATAAAGACAGCGTTCGGCGCCTTCGGAAGGCGCTCGACGAATACCCGCACATCGGCAACCTTGTCGACGGTTAGGTGCCCGTTGGCCGCTGACTCCTGGAGATAGGCCAGGGCCGTCATCGCGCCTGTCGAATACGTGAGGCCCGATGAACGGAAGTACTCGATGGCCTTCCTGCAGAGAGCTGGGACCTCCGCCATTCTACCGACGGCGAGCAGGCACTCCGCCGTATCAACCGACGTGCCGGCGAGGTCATCCGCCATACCCAGCTCTTCGAACTCCAGACTGAGCGGCTTCAGCATCCGCAGCGCTTCGTCGTGGCGCGACTGCCGCACCAGTACTCTCGCCAGATGCCATTGGGCTTTCGCCCGGAGCGAGGCCATTTGCAGACGATCGCAGATGGCGATCACGCGGACGAATGCCTGCTCGGCTCGATCGAATTGGCCTAGTTCGCGGAGACACGTGCCCTCGTTGTGCAGGACCTGAGCGAGTGTCTGCTCCGAGATTGCGGAGTGGAATTGCTGAAGTTCCGCGTAGAGTTCGGCAGCCTGACGATACTGGGAACTCTCGTACAGGGTCCCCGCTTCCGTCAACCGCGCCGCAACCTCTTTCCCAACGTCCCCAAACCGGCGGAACTCCGCTGCCGCACGCTGCGCCATGGGTACCGCTTCCGACCAGTTTTCGATGCCACGCAGGATCTGCGCACGCATGAGCGTCGTCCGCGCGCGCGCGAAGTCGGTTCCCCTCTCCGCAAACTGCTCCGAAACCGTCTGCGCCGCCATCGCCTCTTTGTAGGAGCCGACGACCATCTGTGCGTACGCCTGTTCGCGCCACGCATCTGCGACCAGAGAGTCGCGGCCCGCGGTCGTTTGCGGCAGCGATTCCGCCACGTCCGTTAAAAGCAGGGTCAACTCCACTGCATCGAGCGGCGAGCTGAAGTTGTAGCCGTCCGTCGCAGCGATCAGTTTTCTGACCATCCCGCCGGTCCGCCATTCGGGGTGAGACGCCAGATTGGCCGCCCAGCTCTCCCGGCTACCGCTGAGAAGTTGTTTGACATACACCTCGGCCAGCGCGTCTTCCTCCCCCATCGTCTTCTGTACGTTGCGCAGGAAGGCGAGGGTCTCCACGCGTGGCCCCGAAGCGTGCGACGGCGATTCCCAGACCTCGGCGAGTCGCAGCACTCCCGCGGTTTCACGGATCGATGCCAGAGTCTTCTTGCAGAGCGAGCAGCTTGCGAGGTGCTTGTCGCGCGACGTCAGGTCAATCGGCTCGCTCAGAAATCCCGCGAGCACTTCTTCGTCGTAGTGCTGTTCGATCATCATCGCTTCACCGCCGTGATGCTGAAGTAGATCTCCCGGACCCGCTTCAGACAGTTGTGAATCAGTTTCTCTGCGTATCGGGACGTCGTGTCGAGCGAGACCGCGACGTCATTCGCCGACCGCCCCTCGTAATAGTGAAGGTACAGCGTCTCCCGACAGCGCGGCTGCAGGTAGTCCAGCGCCTGCTGCATCGTGATCATCATCGCCAGCTTCTCCGCGATCCCGTTCGACGACGGATCACCCTGGTCCTCAAAGTCTTCCGGCAACCCCTCGGTGCGACCCTGACAGCGCCAGTAGTGACGGCTCGCATTGCACATCGCCGCGACCAGCCATCCCTTGACGTTCTCGATCTTCGTGGTCGTCGTCATGAACGACAGAAACACTTCCTGGATCAACCCTTCCGCTTCCGATTCCGGAACCCGAAACTTGCGGCAGCCAACGTAGAGCAGCAGCTGGCGATGGCGGACGTACAGTTCTCCGATGTCGCCGGCCGGCTCACCCGGAGTTGCGGCGGCTCGTGTCCCGGCAGCCTCCGTCGCGGGGGCTCTTCTCATTGTTTCCAGCGGATTCGGATCGAGCACTGCGTTCCTTCTTTCTGGTGGAAGCTGTGAATCGATAGTTATGGACATGATGACAAGACACTACCAGTTCGCATGGAAGCGGAGACTTCGCTGCACCGCGGACACTAGAACATGGACCTTGTGTGGGTAAAGCATACCCGATGTAGTAGCGGAAAGGTGTCGATAATTTCCAGACGGACACTGCATCCCGATTCCCCGAACCACGCAAAACTGGTGCTATTCTCCGCCGTCGCCAAGAACCCCCTCTTGACTGGAAGGCATTCATGAATTCAGAGCAGATCGCCCGAAGCGTGGGACAGACGTGGGATACCTCGATTGTCCCAGCTCTCGAGCGGTACATCCGCATCCCCAATCAGTCCCCTCTCTTTGACCCCGACTGGGAGAAAAACGGTCACATGCTGCGGGCGGTCGCGCTCGCTCGCACATGGGTCGAAGAACAGGGTATCGAGGGTCTGCGCATCGAGACACACCAGTTGGAGGGCCGGACCCCTCTCCTCTTCATCGAAGTCGACGGCGACGCGTCGTCGACCGTGCTCATGTACGGCCATCTCGACAAGCAACCGGCCATGACCGGGTGGGACGAAGGTCTAGGGCCGTGGACCCCGGTACTACGCGACGGCAAGCTGTTCGGTCGCGGCGGCGCAGACGATGGCTACGCCGTCTTCGCGGCCGTCTCCGCCATCGCGGCGCTGAAGCAGCAGAAAACGCCCCATGCGCGCATCGTCATCATCATTGAATGTTGCGAGGAGAGCGGATCCATGGATCTGCCGGCCTACATCGACCTCCTCGCCCCAACGATCGGCACACCGCGCCTCGTCATCTGCCTCGACAGTGGTTGCGGGAACTACGAACAGCTCTGGATGACCACCTCGCTCCGCGGCTCGATCGTGGGCAATCTCACCGTGGAAGTCCTCAGCGAAGGGGTTCACTCGGGCGATGCCAGCGGGATCGTTCCCTCCAGCTTCCGCATCCTCCGGATCCTCCTCGACCGGCTCGAGGACGCGAAGACGGGACGGATCCTCCCGGAATGGCTCCACGCGGACGTACCCCCCGATCGCATGGCCGAGGTTCGGGAAAGCGCTCGGATCCTCGGAGACGAGATCTATAGCAAGTTCCCGTTCCTGCCCGGCATGCAGCCGATGGGAACCGATCCCGTGGAACTGCTCCTGAACAGGACCTGGCGCCCTATGCTCTCGTACACCGGCCAGGCCGGCCTCCCCGATCTCGTTCAGGGCGGCAACGTCCTCCGCCCGAAGACCTCGATCAAGCTTTCCCTGCGCGTACCTCCCACGCTCGATGCGTCCGGCATCGACCGGAAGATCAAGGATCTCCTCGAAAGCGAGCCCCCCTACGGCGCCAAGGTCACTTTCGAGCCCGAAAAGGGCGCGGGCGGATGGGCGGCCCCGAAGGTCGAGGCGTGGCTGGCTCGATCCATCGATTCCGCATCGAAGATGTTCTTCGGAAAACCGGCCACCATGTGGGGCGAAGGCGGATCGATCCCGTTCATGGGAATGCTCGGACAGAAGTTTCCGGACGCCCAGTTCCTCATCACCGGCGTCCTCGGACCCCACAGCAACGCGCACGGGCCGAACGAGTTCATCGACATCCAGACGGGGAAGAACGTGACCGCGTGCGTCGCGCAGGTACTCGCGGACGAGCGCGCCAACCCCGACTAGATCTCATTGCGGCCGGCCATTCCCCGCCGGCGGGCGCTCTACGCGTGGCCGCCGGCATACTTCTTCTCCCCTGCCTCGATCCGGATCGGAAGCCGGTTCTGCGGTGGCGGAAGCGGGCATGTCGCGTACGGTGTGAACGCACACGGCGGGTTGTACGCCTTGTTGAAGTCGACGATCGTCTTGCCGCTGGCGTCGGGTGGATGCGCATACAGGTAGCGTGCAGCGCCGTACGTCTCCTTCCCGCTCGTCGCATCCTTGAAGATGATGAAGTAGTCCTTCTCCCCCTGTTCGAGGATCGGATCGATGCGGAGCTCGCGGCCCTGCAGCGTGAAAACGAGCGCACCCGGCGAGATCTCGTCGGCGGTCATGCCGAGGACGTTGGTGATGGGGATCTTCCTGGGAGGATTGTAGGGCTCGAAGCGCGCTTCCACCCGCGCGTTGTCATCGACCGGGAAGTAGTCCAGTCCTCTGAAATGCGACCGCGATTCCGCAGCGGAGTCGCGCACGCGGATCCCGAAACGGGGACCGTGAACCGCATCCTCCCGGCGGATCGCTGCGAAGGAGAGCGTTCCACTGCGAACGACCGTCGTCTGCGGCTCGAGGTCGTTGTGGAGCTCGACCGGCGCGGTGACCGGCTTGCCGTCAATCGTCAGCGACGCGTTCGGCTGCAGAGTCACGTGGCCGCTGTGCAGCACAAACTGCGCTGGAAGCGGAGGCTTGGAGGGAAGCGAAACGTCGTTGTTTCCTTCACTCAACCAATAGAGACCGGCGAGCGCCAGCCACCCGTCGGGCGCTTTCAGCCGCTCGGCGCGATGCTGCCGCCACTCCTCGATCTCTTTCCCGGCGCTGGTTCCGTCGATCGATCCGGCGGGAGTTTCGTATCGGCAGGCGGCGAACAGGAGCAGGATGGCTAGAGTGCGTCTCATCGGTCGGAGATAGGATACTCAATGAGTGGTTTCGAAATGTCGCAGAGCCGTGTCCAATCGGGGTGAGCAATGTTTCGCCTTTCCCGGTCGCGCGGCCGGAGTGTGATGCGGTGATTCCTTTCCAGAACGAGGAAGGCCGCCTCCTGGCTGCGATTCGCGGTGGGGATCGCACCGCCGCGGAAGAGCTCGTCGATCGCACGTACTCCGCAGTCTTCGCCTCCCTCCTGCGGCTCTGTGCCGACCGCGAGCTCGCCGAGGACCTGACGCAGGAAACCTACCGCAAAGCGTGGGAGGCTCTTGCAGGCTTCGACGGCCGCTCCCAGTTCTTCACCTGGCTCTATCGCATCGGCTACACGACGTTTCTGAATCACATCCGCCGGCCTCGGCTGATGAAGTCGCTCGATGGGAGCGATGCCCCGCAGATGCCCGACAACGCGCCGGGCGCCGACGAGGTCCTGAGCGACGCGGAAGAAGGGGCGCGTCTCCGTGCGGCTGTGCTCCAGCTGCCTGAGGATCTGCGGTTCACCGTGACAGCGCATTTCTGGGGCGGGTTGGCCGTGAAGGAAATCGCGGCGATCGAGGAGATCACGACCGTGGCCATCCGCAAACGTCTTCACAAAGCATTCGCTCTGCTGGAAGAAGTCCTCGGCGGGAGCGTTGAGGAAGAAGGACCATGACCAGCAATCGAAAAGCAGAGCTGCAGCGCAAGCTGGCAATGGCGCCGGTGGCCACGCCGCCCGCCGGTCTGGCGGAGCGCATCAAGGCCGAGATCCCCCATGATCTCGGCTCCGCCTCCCGGATCGAACCGGTGCGCACGGGGTTTTGGTCGTCGTCCAACCTCCGGATCGCCGCCTCGCTCGTGCTCTTCGTGTCGTCGCTCTATCTGGTGGTGCGACTCACGTCGCGTTCGAGTGTCACATCGCAATTGACAACGACGTCTCCAGCCGCGCGTGATGAGGCATCCGCTCCCC
The DNA here is from genome assembly GCA_038244715.1 of Thermoanaerobaculia bacterium. Classification (GTDB taxonomy): domain Bacteria; phylum Acidobacteriota; class Thermoanaerobaculia; order Gp7-AA8; family Gp7-AA8; genus JADGNZ01. The sequence goes on along the minus strand of JBBRTE010000006.1, from coordinate 66,059 downwards.
AACCCACGACGGCATTGCCGACGACGCCCCCCGAACCTGGCAGCGCGCGGATACAGGCTCGCTCGGATCTCCCGTCGATGCCGAATACGCCACCGTCAATGGTCGCGCGTGTGCCGGCGGCGCGCATGCAGGAGGCGCAGCGGCAAGAGACCGTCGGGATGACCACAGGCGCGCCCGCGTTCGCCGGCAACACGATGGAAGCGCCCCTCGCCAAGACCGAAACGCTTGCAGCCGTCAACAGCGCAGGAGCGGCGCCCGCCGCTCAGGCTCCCGCTCCATTGGCCGCCGAACCGCCTCCGATGCAGGTGGCTGCCGACGCCTCGCTCCCACGGGAGCGAACGTTGGCCAAGGCCTCGGCCACACGCGATCGATTCTCTCCTGAGCCATCACGCGCGGTCCGGAACTTTGTGGCCGTCGAAGAGGCGATTGCGCGTGGCGAGGCCCCGCGCGAGGCCGACGGCGCAGCCATCGTTCAGCACTTCGCGGCCCCGCCGCTCGTCCCCTCGAACCTTCAGGTCGAGTTGGAGGCAGCGGCGGCTCCACTCGATTCGACGAAATACCTGCTGCGTGCATCGGTCGATGGACCGGGGACGACTCCATCGGATGTGCAGCTCACATTCGGCGATGCCGTCGCGTCCCATCACGCGCTGACAGGATCGCCCCGGCCGAATGCGACGGCGCTGTATGAGATCGAGTTCCACGCAAATGCCGGCCCCGATCAGACGATCGCCACGCTCCGTTCGGGCGAATCGATGTCGCGGATCCGGGTCGCGGACCTCCGTCGCTGGAGCTCCGCTTCGACGAGAATGAAACGTGCCTCACTGGCCGCGGCGTGGGCGCAGACCCTGCGCTCCGGCGGAGAAGCGGATGCGATCGTGGCCAAAGCTCGCGAGGAGCACATCGACGATCTGGCCGACATCGCCGAGCAGACCGTGCATCATCACTGAGGGGCGCTTCTCAAAGGCTGCCGGCTGAAGGTTCGGCCCCGACCGGTCCGGATTCAGCGGGCGACGCCGCAATGGTTGCTGGGGCGCGATCACTTACCGCGGCCGTCCGCCCCCGAAATTGCGAACCGACTGAAAATGAACGTCGAAGTATCGTGCCGCCGCACGCACCGCGCGGGAAACGATCCAGGCGTCCTTCGATGGAATCCGCTCCAGGGCCAGGCGCATGTTCTCCGGCAGTTTTGCGCGGCAACCGCGGCAGAGAGCGTTGCCGATCGTCTTCGTCAGATCGCATCGCGGGCAACGCGGTGTTTTCGCAAGACCGGAAACCTGGTCCTTGGTCAGTGTCATCGGGGTCCTCTCTCTCGGATGATTCTGCCATGAATACGCACCAAGGGCGGCAACGGTTCCCTTGCACTAGAATCGCGACCGGTTTTCCAGGAGGGGTTCCGATGGGTGAGCGCATTTCGTTTCCGTCGAATGGCAGCATCTGCGAGGCGTACTTCGCCGGCACAGGACCAGCGATCGTCGTGATTCAGGAGTGGTGGGGCCTCGTGCCGCACATCGAGGAGATCGTCGACCGCTTTGCGCTCGCCGGCTTCTCCGCCATCGCTCCCGATCTCTACCACGGGAAGTCCACGAAGTCTCCGGACGAAGCCGGGAGAATGCTGATGGAGCTCGACGTAGCGCGCGCGGAGAGGGAGATCGCCGCGGCGGGCGAATCCCTCCTCGGCCGTCCCGAATGCACGTCGGAGAGCTACGGCGTTGTCGGCTTTTGCATGGGCGGCGCGCTCGCTCAGTACACGGCCACGAAAGAGGCGAAGGTCGGGGCCGTGGTCAGCTTCTACGGCGGATTCCAGAAAGTCTCCTGCGACTGGCAGGGGCTGTCTGCGCCGATCATGCTGATCTACGGCGGGAAGGACCAGGGGGTACCGGCCGACAAGGGTCGCGCCCTCGCCAGCGACCTCGGTGCTCTCGGAAAAGAAGTCCAGCTCGTGATCTTTCCCGAAAATGATCACGCCTTCTTCAACGACACCGGGAAGAATTTCGACGCCGAATCCGCCGCCGACGCCTGGCAGCGCACGATCGCTTTCTTTGAGACGAACGTTACGTAGTGCACGTCCTTCGGATCGTCGTCTTCGTCGTTCTGCTGGCGTTCTGCCTGACTCCCTGGGCGTCTCCGCCGATCGCGCTGGCACTCGGCTTGTGTCTCGCTCTGACGCTGGGGCATCCGTTCGCATCCCGTAATTCAAGAGCGACGAAGCTCCTGCTGCAAATCTCCGTCGTGGCCCTCGGCTTCGGCATGAACCTCCAGAAAGTCGTCGAAGCAGGACGGACGGGCGTCGTCTTCACCCTCGTTACCATCGCCGGGACCCTGCTCCTCGGATTCCTCCTCGGACGTGCGATGCGCATCAGCGCGACGACCGCACATCTGATCTCCTCTGGGACCGCCATCTGTGGAGGAAGTGCCATCGCAGCAGTCGGACCGGTCGTCAACGCCACCGACGAGGAGATGTCCGTGGCGCTCGGCACCGTGTTCATCCTCAACTCCATCGCACTCTTCATTTTCCCGATGATCGGACACCGCCTGGGATTGACGCAGTCGCAGTTCGGCGTGTGGGCGGCCATCGCCATACACGACACCAGCTCGGTCGTCGGCGCCGCAGCGAAGTACGGAGCGGACGCACTGCAGATCGCCACCACGGTCAAGCTGACCCGCGCGCTCTGGATCGTCCCCGTCACGCTGGCCACTGCTTACTTTTTCAAGCGCAAGTCGGCACGCGTGAGCATCCCCTGGTTCATCCTGTGGTTCGTCGTCGCGTCCGTCATTCGCACATATGTTCCCGCGCCCGCGGACGTCTGGTCGACGCTGACGATGCTCGCCCGCATCGGCCTGACGATCACACTCTTCCTCATCGGCGCGGGACTCTCGCGCAAGTCGATCGCCGCCGTCGGCGCACGTCCGCTGCTCCTCGGCATCACACTGTGGCTGGTGATTTCGAGCGTATCGCTGTTTGCCGTGATGCGAACCCTGTAGCGCTACTCCTTCTCGATCAGCAGGTCGCCCGAGTGGAATGACCGTCCGTGGTTCTCGCGGCCAAGGAGGAGGATGACGACGAGGACGATCATCACGACGATCTCGAATCCGGCCAGAGCCCAGCCATAACCGAAACGGTCGCGCAGCACATCCTCGATCGAGTTGGTCGGCGCGGCCACGAGGATCCCGAATTGATAGGCCAGTCCGGGCATCAGGCCTCGAACAGAATCCGGCGCCAGCTCATTGAGGTGGATGGGGATGATTCCCCACGCCCCCTGCACGCCCACCTGCATCAGGAACGCGCCGGTCGCGAGGACCACGAGCGATCCGCCAAACGCCCACATGGGGATCACCACCAGGGACACCGTCAGCGCCGCGATCATGCTGTAGCGCCGGCCGATCTTCTGCGACAGCTGGCCGAAGATGATCGCGCCGATGACCGCGCCGACGTTGTAGAGCATCGCCACGTACGGAACGGTCGACGCCGGAACGCCATGCGCGTGCTTGAGAAAGTCGGGATAGAGATCCTGCGTCCCGTGCGAGAGAAACATCATGAACGTCATCAGCAGCACGAGGTAGAGGAAGCTGCCCCCCTGCCCTCTCACTGTGCGCAGCATCTCGCCGAAGTTCGCCACCCGATGTTCTTTCCACGCCTCCGACTCCGGCACCTTTGTCCGGATGTAGAGCGCGAGGAGCGCCGGCAGCGCACCGAGCCAGAACATCCATCGCCACCCCAGATGCGGCAGCACGGCGCGTGAGGCGATCGCGGCCAACAGATAGCCGATCGAATAACCGCTCTGCAGAATGCCGGAGAGCACTCCCCGCCACTTGCGCGGCGCATTCTCCAGCGCCAGCGACGCTCCCACACCCCACTCCCCACCCATCCCGATTCCGAACAACGCGCGCAGCACGAGAAACTGCGTGAACGTCGTCGAGAACCCGGAGAGCAGTTCGATCAGCGAGAAATAGATGACGTTCGCCATCAGCGGAATGCGCCGTCCGTAGCGGTCCGCAAGCATGCCGAAGATGATCGCGCCCACCGGCCGGAGCGCGAGCGTGGCCGTCAGCGTGAGGATGATCCGCGATTTCGGCACGCCAAATTGCGCCGCCAGCGTGTCCAGAAGGAACACGACGACGAAGAAGTCGAAGGCATCGAGAGTCCAGCCCAGGAAACCGGCGGCCACCGCATGGCGGGAGTGGGATTGCATGAGGGCGGCGATTGTAATGGAGCCGCGCGCTACAATCCCCCGCATCGATGAACGAGCCGTCACTTCGCGGAAGCCTCACGTCCTTTCGCCTGCCGGACATCCTGACGCTCCTTTCATCGGTGCGAAAGAGCGGCACGCTCACGCTCACGAATGACTCCAGTGAGGCCACCGTCTTCTTCGCATCCGGCGCCGTCGTCTATGCGGGATCGAATCAGGAATCCCTGCGGCTGAGCGCCACGCTTCTTCGGCGGAAACGGATCTCCCCCGAGCAGCGCGACGCGATCGACGCCCTCATGCGCGACCAGGGGGGCCGCTTCGGACAGCTCGCGGTGAAGCAGGGTCTGCTCACGGACGAACAGCTCCACGATTTTCTCAAGGTCCAGGTCTCCGAAATCCTCTACGACTGCTTCGTCTGGCCGGCCGGGACATTCGCGTTCATCGATGACACCGAGCTCCCGCCGTACGCCGTCACGATCTCGATCGATCTCGCGAACCTGATCATGGAAGGTGCGCGGCGCATCGCCGAATGGGAGGAATGCGCGCGGCTGCTCCCGGACAGCAACGTCATCTTCCGCGTCGTCTCGAACCCCGACGCCGAAAAGATCACGCTCTCCCAGGACGAATGGCGAATCCTCTTCCTCATCAACGGAAGGCGCACGCTGTCCGAACTGGCAAACGACGCCGGAGAGGAACCGCTCCACGTGTATCGCGTCGTCTACGGACTCTTCGCGAACAAATTGATCGAACCGGTGATGCGAACGGCGTCGCCCGACGATACCGACGGCTCGAAACCGCCGGCTCCTGCCGCGATGGACGACACGATGCGCCAGCAGCCGGCCACCTTCGGCGCGGACTCGACGGTTCGGGAAGTGGGCGACGACACCAACCTCCTGCTATCGACCGACGCCAAACTCTCTTTCAAAGACATGGTCAAGCCGATGATCGCCCAGCTGACGATTACGAACGGCGAACACACCGGCCTCATGTTTCCTCTCACGGAGGCGGAGTACCTCATCGGACGGCAGCGCGATAACCAGATTCCGATGGACGACCTCGGCATCTCCGGCCATCACGCCCGCATCTATCGCGGCCCCGACGGCTATGCGATCGAGGATCTGAAGAGCCGCAACGGCACCTGGCTGAATGGCGCCCGCTCCTTTCACGCTCTGCTCAAGAGCGGCGACGTCGTCCGGCTCGGTGCCACCGAGCTTCGCTACGAGATCCTCTACGACGGCAACACGCAACCGGCAACCGGCTAGCCCGCCAAAAAAAGAGGCGCGATATCATTTCGCCAGATCCGCCCCCATTGCTCCGGATCTCATTTTCGTAGGGAGGCCACCGTGCGCTGTTCCCGTCTGCTGCTCGCCATTCTCGCCCTGACCGTCCCTGCGTTTGCGCAGCACGAGATGCACGCGCCGGAGGCCAAACCCGTCGCCATCGAGTCCGGCCTAGGCCACTTCCACTGGCCGGTCTCGACGAAGAACGCGCAGGCGCAGCGCTTCTTCGACCAGGGGATGAAGTACGTCTACGGGTTCAATCACGAATCCGCCATCGCCTCCTTCCAGCGCGCCACGGAGCTCGATCCCGATCTCGCCATGGGTTACTGGGGAGCGGCACTGGCGCTCGGACCCAACATCAACCTGGACGTCGATCCCAATCGCGAGAAACTGGCGTACAACGCGGTCCACACGGCGCTGGCGCACGAAGCCCACGCCGGCCCGAAGGAGAAGGCACTCATCCGGGCCCTGGCAACGCGCTACAGCAATGATCCCAAGGCAGACCTGAAGGCACTCGGCCATGACTACAGCGTCGCCATGCAGTCGTTGACAAAGAAGTATCCCGACGACCTGAACGTCGCCACGCTCTATGCCGAAAGCGTCATGGACCTGCACCCATGGAAGTTCTGGTCGCACGACGGAACGCCGAATGAAGGCACGACCGAGATCGTCTCCGTCCTCGAGTCCGTCCTGCGCCGCGACCCAAACCACCTCGGCGCAAACCACTACTATGTCCATGCGATCGAGGCCTCGCCCCACCCGGAACGTGCCCTGGCCAGCGCCGAACGGCTCCGCACGCTCGCCCCGATGTCGGGCCATCTCGTGCACATGCCTGCGCACATCTATCAGCGGGTCGGCAACTACGCCGGCGCCGCGCGTGCCAATGCCAACGCCGCGGCAACCGACCGCGTCTTCATCGGCAAGCATGGCGCCGAAAGCGTGTATGCGGCGATGTACTACAACCACAACCTGCAGTTCGGCCTCGCCTCCTACGCGATGATCGGCCGCTACGCCGAAGCGAAGACGATGGCAGACGAGTTCTCGAAAAACGCCGCGGAGATGGCGAAGATGATGCCTCCCGCCGAATACGCTACCGCCAGCACGCTGCTCCTCCTCGTTCGCTTCGGACGATGGGCGGAAGTGCTGCGCGAGAAGCCGGCCGAGACCGGCCCGTTATCCACGACGTTCACCCATTTTGCGCGCGGATCCGCATTCGCACGATTGGGCGATACCGCCGGCGCACGCGCGGAGCAGAGCGCATTCGAAGCCTCGATCGCGAAGGTGCCCGACGATCCCGGAATCTTCCAGAACTCGCAACTGGCCGTCGCCCAGGTGGCGGTCCACGTGCTGGCCGGACGCATCGCAGAAGCGGACGGCAATCGCAAGGCGGCGATCGGCGAGTATGAGAAGGCCGTCGCACAGGAAGACACGCTCGACTACGACGAGCCTACCGACTGGTTCTACCCGACGCGCGAGACCCTCGGTGCCGCACTGCTGCGCGACCACCGCTCCGCGGATGCGGAACGCGTCTTCCGCGCTGACCTGAAACGCAATCCCCACAATCCGAGGTCGCTCTATGGCCTGGCGGCCGCCCTGCGCGCTCAGAAGAAAAATGCGGCGGCCTCCTCCTCGGAGTTTGGGAGGGTCTGGGTGGGCGGAGCGTTGAAGCTGGCGGACTACTAGGGCCTGCCGCTGCCTGGGCACGTTTCCGACAGGGTCGCGACAGACATCATCGCGAGGTCCTCCCCCGCTTGCGGGGAGAAGAGGGCCGAAGGCCTTGGGGCGCGCCGGTCGCCGGCATTGCGTGCGTCTCGTCACAACGTCGATCATTGAAGAGCGTATATTTCTCCCCTCTCATCTCATACAACGCCGTTCTTCACCGTGCGGGGAGCGGCATAACAAGAAGGAGCCACCATGCCTCGTCCGATGGTCCCCCTGCGGTTCTTGTCTGTTCTCTCGCTTCTGGTCGCGGTACGCGCGTCAGCGGCGATCTCCTATCCCCCGCCGACGATCCTGACGGGGGGGCTTGGTCCCTCAGCCGTCGCGGTCGGGGACTTCAACAACGACTGTGCCGCCGACTTCGCCACGGCCGATCAGTTCGCAAACAGCGTCACCGTTCGCTTCGGCAACGGCAGCGGCGGATTCCCGACGCTCTCGACGATCGCCGGCTTCGTGACACCGCTGTCGATCGTCGCCGCCGATTTCAACAACGATGGAGCGCCCGATCTCGCCGTCGGAAACAACGCCGGCTTCAGCTCCGACCCGGTCGGACACACGATCTCGATCCTGCTGAACAACAACAACGACACCGGCACCTTCACGACGCTTGCTCCCGGCAGCAGCCCTGCGTCGAACGGGTTCGTAACGCGGCTGGTCGCCGTCGATCTGAACGAAGACGGCAACATGGATCTCCTGGCCGTCGACGCCAACTCCACTCCGAACGGAGTCCGGTTCTACGCGGGCGATGGAACTGGTCACTTCGCCGCGGCGGTTGTGATCTCTACGGACACGCACACCCCCAACGCGGTCGTGGCGGCCGATCTGAATGGCGACCATCACCTCGACCTCGCCGTCACCACCGGCGACAGCACAGCCATCTTCCTCGGCAATGGCGACGGCACCTTCGCCCCTCCGACCTACCTGCTCTATCCCGATCCCATCGAGGGAGCGGACGGCGCCGTGCACGTCGCAGCCGCGGACATCGATCACGACGGAGACATCGACCTCGTCACGACAGCCGGCAACTGGCCCGGTGGCGTCACGGTCTTCCGCAACAATGGCAACGCCACGTTCACGCGCAGCCGGTTCAAGATCAACTCCGTCGTCACGAACCCGATCTTCGTGGCGTTGGCAGACCTCGACGGCGACGGCAACATCGACATCGTCACCGCGAATCAGTTCGGTTGTACACCCGACGGCAGCAACCTGAGTGCTCGCCCCGGCAACGGCGACGGGACGTTCGGCGCCATCGTTCCCATCAGTGTCGGCTACGGACCCACGTGCATCAACTCGCACTGGCAGCCGAACGCCATCGCGGCAATCGATCTCAATTGCGACGGTGCGGCCGACTTGATCGTGCCGACGATGAACACCGCGACGACCAGCGTCCTTCTCACAGCCGGTGGATCCGACACCACGGCGCCCGTCGTCACGGCGCCCCCGGACGTGACAGTCCCCGCCGGCCCCGCATGCTCGGCAGTCGTCAGCAACGGACAACTCGGCATCGCCACGGCTCACGACAATTGCAGCGAGTGCGTCGTCATCGTCCGCACTGGTGTTCCTCCTGGCAATGTCTTCCCGGCAGGAACGACGAACGTCACGTACACCGCAAGCGACGGCCACGGCAACAGCGCCGCGGCAACCCAGCACGTGACGGTGACGGACGCCAATCCGCCCACGATCACCGCTCCGGCGAACATCAGCACCACCGCGGGCGCAAGTTGCAACGCTACGGTCGATCCCGGAACACCGGTCGCGTCCGACACCTGCTCGAGCGTCGTCGTGACCCATTCCCGCAGCGACGGCCAGGCGCTCAACGCTCCCTATCCGATCGGCGTCACCACGATCACCTGGACCGCCACCGACACGAGTGCTCTGAGCGCCTCCGCCACCCAGACCGTCACCGTGACCGACGGAACCCCGCCCACCATCACGGCGCCGGCGAATGTCACCGCGGTGGCGGGCGCGACCTGCTCGGCCACCGTGAATCCCGGCGCGCCAACGGCGAGCGACAGCTGCTCCGCCGTCACCGTGGGCAGCGCGCGCAGCGACAGCCAGCCGCTGTCCTCTCCATTCCCACTCGGCACCACCACCATTACCTGGACGGCAACCGACGCCGCGGGCAACAGCGCCAGCGCCACGCAGACGGTCACAGTCACCGCACCGCCGCTCGTCATCGCCGGCGGAACGGCCAGCCCTTCGTCGCTCTGGCCACCGAACCACAAGATGATCGCGGTCACCGTCAGCTACAGCATCAGCGGTGGATGCGGTACCGACGCCTGCTCGATCACCTCGGTCACGAGCAATGAGCCCCTCAACGGTACCGGCGACGGGAATACCTCCCCCGACTGGCAGATCGTCGACGGTCATCACGTAAACCTGCGGGCCGAGCGTGCCGGAAGCGGCAGCGGGCGCGTCTACACGATCACCGTCACCTGCACCGACGGCGGCGGACACACGACCACGAAGAGTGTCGCGGTCACCGTGGCCCACAACTAGCTCCCTCTCCTTGCGAACGAAGGCCGGCTCGTCATGAGCCGGCCTTCGACGCACTTAGGCGTCCGACCGACGATCGTCATCGGCGACAATGCCGCCGATGGATCGTCCCCCCCTCGAACATCTCGCGCAGACCACCGAGCCGCAAATGGTGGAGCGGCGCTTCGACGAACAGAACCTCGGCTGGGTCTACTTCATCTCCTGGGTCTTCGGCTTCATCTCCTTCATTCTCGTCCCGGCATCGCTGGCGTGGAAACAACAACGTCTTTCGCACTCCGCGGTATCCATCGCCGACGCGTTGCTGACGTTTTTCATGATCGCCGCGATGGCCGAGCTGCGCCGCGCGCGCGGGCGGGAACGCGGACAGCCCCGCACGTACGCACGACTCGTCGCGCCGCATCTCTCCGCGTGGCTGGTCGCACTCTTCGCCACCAAGTTCTTCGCGCTCGTCTATTTCGCGCTGACGGACAAAGCCGGCTGGGTCGCCTGGGGCTTCGCCTTTCCCGTGACGACCGTAGCGCTCCGGCTCCTCATGCGCCATCGGATCGCACTCCACACGATGCTGCTGGCGATCATCGTCATCGCCTACCTCGCCGCGCCCGCCACCCGGAACAAGACGAATCCGACGGGCGTCGCCATCGCGCTCGTCTCGGTCAACTTTGTCACCTTCGGTGCCGGCGCACTCCTCAGCCGCAGCGTCCGGAAACAGGCGATCGAGGAAGGCGTCCTTCGCCGTGCAGAGGCTCGGGAGCAGTTGCGCATCCGCGACGAGCTGCGGTTCGCGCGCGAAGTCCAGATCAGCATGCTCCCCGACGCACCGCCCCAGCTCGGCTGGGCGGACGTCGCAGGAGTGTCGCTCCCGGCCACGGAGGTGGGAGGCGACTACTACGACTACTACATCATCGACGGGCGGCTCGCCGTGATCTGCGGCGACGTGGCTGGCCACGGCCTGGCCAGCGGCATCACGCTGTCCGCGCTTCGCAGCGGGTTCACGCTTCTGCGGGATGCGTTGCTCGACCCGGCGCACGTTCTGGATCGCTTACAGGAAGTCGTCACACAATCGAGCCGGCGGCGGATGATGGTCACGCTCGCCGTCCTCCTGCTCGACCCCCAAACCCGCCAGGCAACCATCGCCTCAGCCGGTCACCCTCCCCTGCTGCACGTTCACGGCGAAAGCCATGACTATGTCGAGATTTTCTCCCCACCACTCGGGGCAAGACTCGGCGCGCGCGTTCCCCAGAAAGTGGTCCCATTCGCCTCGGGGGACGTCTTCGTGATGCACAGCGACGGGATCTACGAGGCGGCCAACGAGCACGGCCAGACCTACGGACTGGACCGTCTGGCCCGCCTGGTCGCCGCACTCTCCGGAACGTCGGAACAGATCCGCGACGCAGTGCTGCGGGACTTGGAGTCCTTTCGCGGCGCCGAGCCGCAGCAGGACGACGTGACGATCGTCGTGGTTCGGATCGCGTAGCCGGCGCGCGGCTTCCTTCATCGCGTGGCATTCCGTCCATTGAAGACTTACACTGGTTTCGTGACCATCTCGCGCGTCGTGTCCATTCTCCTCCTTGGCCTTGCTGTCGCTCCCGGGTTGAGCGCCGAGCTCGTTCGGGGCGACGTCGTCAGGAGCGCGGACCCTCTTTTGTTCATGTGTCCGACGCCTCCACGCACGGCCGCGTACACGAGCCAGCTCGAGTTCAAGAGTTACGTCAACTCAGGAATGGCGATTGGCTTCGATTCCGTGGGGAACCTCTACTCGGTTGATGGGTCGACGACGCTTCAATTGATCGATCCTACGCTCCAGTCTGCCCGGATCGTGCAGTTGCGCGAGCCAGCCACCGCCGTGGCCGTCGATGCCGCGGGCTACTCCTACGTGGTCGGGATCAGTGGAAACCTGGCTGTCTATTCACCGGGAGGAGTCGCTCAGAGAACCGTCATGCTGCCCAACTTCCCAGCCGACGGAAGCACCATCAGCATCGACGTAACGCCCAACGGTTGCACTCTCGTCTACACCGGGCAGGGTGGATCGGCAAATCGTTTCGACACCTGCGCGATGCTGCCATTGCCGTCCATCGAGAGCAGCCAGCACTTCCACGCGATCCGCGCCCTCAGCGATGGCGGCCTCGCCGCCGCAACCGACGACCACGTCCTCTTCTTCGACGCCTCCGGCCGCCTCGTGTACCAGGTGCTGGCTTCCACCGGTTCCCCCATCATGGCCATCGCGTTCGACATCGACCCGCAGTTTCTCTGGATCGCCAGCGCCCGTTCGCTCGAGCGGATGCGAATCAGCGACCACGCCATCAGCGTCCGCACGATGATCCAGAATCCCACCTCGGTCGCTGTCTTTGGCGAGCGCCGGCCCGAATCTTCGGCGCTGCCGACGCAAGCTCCTGCGAGACGACGCGCGGCCGCGCGTTGACGCGGCAGTTGGCGAACGGTTGATCAGCGCCGAATCATTTCGACGGTTTCGAGCAGCCGCCGGACCTCGTCGCCGGTCGTGTACGCGGCGCAGCCGATGCGGACCACGCCATCCGGACAACCGAGACGCTCGATGCAGGTCAGTGCGTAGAAGTCCCCGTTGCTGGCAAAGAGACCGTGGCCCGCGAGTCTTCGCGCGACGTCATCGGGATGAATCCCGTCGATCGTGAAGGAGACGGTCGGTGTGCGTGGCTGGCCGGGAGGCGGCCCGTACACGCGGACCGTGGGCAGTGCGGTCAGTCCATCCCAGAGAGTTCGCAGCTGCGCTTCACCGCGTGCATGGAGGCCTGCGTACGCGCGCGCGAGACGCTCGCGCCGTGAGCCTTCTTCGCCGCCGAGCGAGGCCAGGAAGTCGATCGTCGCGCAGATTCCGGCGATTGCCTCGTGATTCTGAGTTCCGGTCTCGGCGCGATCCGGCGCGGTGTCCGGTGCCGGATCGAGCTTCGGAAACGGCAGGGAATCGAGCAGCGAGCGGCGCGTGAACAGGATCCCGGCGTGCGGACCGTAGAACTTGTAGGACGAGCACGCCAGAAAATCGCAGCCGATGCGCTGCACGTCCGTCAGCTCGTGAGGCACCAGATGCACGGCATCGACGAAGAAGAGCGCTCCGGCATCGCGGGCGATCGCGCCCACGCGCGCGAGATCGTTGATCGTACCGACGGCGTTCGACGCGGCGCCGACGGCGATCAGCTTCGTGCGCGGGGACACGAGAGACGCCAGATGCTCGTAGTCGAGCTGCGCCGTCGCCGGAATCATCCGCGCGGTCCGGATCACGATCCCGCGCTCGCTCTCCAGCGCGCGCCACGGAGCAACATTCGCATGATGATCGAGCTCCGTGACGATGACCTCATCACCGGCCTGCCAGGTACGCCCGAGGGTCCGGCTGAGGTGATAGGTGAGCGTGGTCATGTTCGCGCCGAAGATGACCTCGTCCGGCGCACAGTGCAGCAGGTCTGCGACTGCCTGGCGCGAGCGCTCGATGATCGCGTCGGTCTCCTCGCTCGTCGGATACAGCCAGTGCGTGTTCGCATTGTGATGAAAGAGGTAATCCGACATCGCATCGGCGACGACGCGCGGCACCTGCGTCCCACCGGGAGCGTCGAAGTAGGCAACCGGATGGCCGTTGTGAAGACGGTTCAGCGCCGGGAAGTGCGCCCGGATGTTTTGCACAGAGGAAACGTTCATAGGTTTTTTCGCGCGAAGCGCTTTGGACTGCGGCGGCAAGGCCGCCGCTTTTTTCTACTGCAACCCGAGACCGTTACGAAAGCGGTGGCCTTGCCACCGCAGTCCAAAGGCGCGCATGCGCGCCGAAACGAACACCATCATCACTCCAGGATCTCCGCCTTGTTTCCCTCTTCCGTCAGCCAGATCTTCCGGTCACCGGCTCGATTCTTGGCGAGCAGCATGTCGATCGTCGCATCGGCGCCGTCGTCCGCGACCAGGACGAGTTGCACGAGCCGGCGCGTGTCGCGGTTCATCGTCGTCTCGCGCAGCTGCAGCGGGTTCATCTCGCCGAGGCCTTTAAAGCGCTGGATGTTGACCTTGCCGCGGATGCCTTCGGCCTCGATGCGTTGCAGGATGCCGTCGCGTTCATGATCGTCGAGCGCATAGAACACGTTCTTGCCGACATCGATCCGGTACAGCGGCGGCATCGCCACATGAATCCGTCCCTCGGTGACCAGCTTGCGGAAATGGCGAACGAAGAGCGCCGTGAGCAGCGTGGCGATGTGCGCGCCATCGGAGTCGGCGTCCGCGAGGATGCAGATCTTCCCGTAGCGGAGGCCCTTGATGTCGTCGTTGCCGGGATCGACGCCGAGGGCGACGGCGATGTCGTGGACTTCCTGCGAGGAGAGGACCTCGTTCGGATCGACTTCCCAGGTGTTCAGGATCTTGCCGCGCAACGGCATGATGGCCTGGTACTCACGATCGCGCGCCTGCTTGGCAGAGCCGCCCGCGGAGTCTCCTTCGACGAGGAAAAGCTCCGTCAGATTCAGATCGGTTGATGTGCAGTCTGCCAGCTTGCCGGGAAGCGCAGGACCACTGGTCAGCTTCTTGCGCTCGACTTTCTTCCCCTGCCGCAGCCGGGTCATTGCGGATGCGATGGCGACCTGCGCGATCGTCTCGGCGTCGGCGACGTTGTTGTTGAGCCAGATGGAGAAGGCGTCCTGCGCAACGCCGGAGACGAAGGCGGACGCTTCGCGCGACGACAGACGGTCCTTGGTCTGTCCCGTGAACTGCGGCTCGGTCATCCGAAGTGACAGGATGTAGCTGCAGCGCGACCAGACGTCTTCCGGCGCGAGTTTGACGCCGCGGGGCAGCAGATTGCGCAGCTCGCAGAACTCGCGAATCGCCTCCGTCAGCCCGGTACGGAAGCCGTTGACATGGGTGCCGCCCTGCGTCGTCGGGATCAGGTTGACGTACGACTCCGTGATGAGATCCGCGGCATCGCCTTCCGGCAGCCAGACCACGGCCCAGTCGACTTCCTCGTTCGATCCTTTGAACGTGCCGACATAGGGATTCTCGGGAAGTGTGGTGAGCCCGGCCAGCTCCGACATCAGGTATGCCGGAAGGCCGTTCTCGTAATACCACTCCTCGCTCTCGGATGGATCGGACTCGCTGATGAAACGGAGTCGCAGACCGGGCGCCAGGACGGCTTTCGCGCGCATCACGTGCTTGAGACGGGGCACATTGATCTTCGGCGTGTCGAAGAACTTCTCGTCGGGCCAGAAGCGAATCGTCGTGCCGGTGTTGCGCTTGCCGACCTGGCCGACGATCTTCAGCTCCTGCTTCTTCTTTCCGTCCGCGAAGACCATCGCGTACTCGTTGCCGTCGCGGCGGACGAGGACTTCGAGGCGCTTCGAGAGTGCGTTGACGACCGAGACGCCGACGCCGTGAAGGCCGCCAGAGAAGCGATAACTCTTGTCCGAGAACTTCGCACCGGCGTGCAGGCGCGTGAGGATGACTTCGACGCCGGTGACGCCTTCTTTGGCATGTTTGTCGACCGGCATCCCGCGGCCGTTGTCGGCGACGGAGAGCGAGCCGTCGTCATGGAGCGTAACGACGATCTCATCGCAGTGGCCGGCAATGGCCTCGTCGGCGGAGTTGTCGATGACCTCCTGCGCGAGATGGTTGGGGCGTTCGGTGGTGGTGTACATGCCGGGCCGCTTGCGCACCGGCTCGAGTCCCGTGAGGACTTCGATGGCAGAACTGTCGTAGGTAGTGGTCATGGATTTCGTCGTCGCCGCCCCGCTCCGCGCATCACACGCCCGCCCGCGCCAGGGAGGTGAGATTCTAGCGCAGGAGTGGGCGCGGGCAGCCGAGGCGGCGGTGCTTCAAAGGCCGATGTTGGATGTTGAATATCACGGCTCGATCCGAGAACCGCGCCCGGTGGGACGCCGGCGGCCCCGCAGGCGAGCGGCAGAAGATCTACCAGGTGAAGACCTACGCCGGCAAGGCCCGGAGCCCCAACCAATCTCTCTCGCGCAGGACTCCATCGCGAGGGCCTTCGCCCCGCTTGCGGGGAGAAGGTGGCCAGCGGCCGGTTGAGGGGCCGCCGGCTGGACGCCGCCTTTCACTGCGAGACAGTTCACGGCCGTCTCAGAACTTGTGGGCTCCCAAGGCGGCCTGAACGGCAGTCCTACTTCACCGCGATCGACCGTGCCTGCTTCACGTCGGTGATGCCGCGCATCGCTTTCTCCAGCGCGTCCTGCAGGAGCGTGCGCATCCCCTGCTGCATCGCCAGTTTGCGAAGCTCATCGATTGGCGCCCGGCGCTGCACCGCGCGCTTCACTTCATCCGTGCCGGTCAGCAGCTCGTGCACGCCCATGCGGCCCTTGTAGCCGGTGTTGTTGCAGTTCGAGCAGCCCTTCGGTTCGTAGAGCACGAAATCGGGTGAGTACTTGATCCCCAGCGCTGGGAAATACTCCCGGCCGTAGATCTCCATCAGCTCGTCGAACTCCTCCTCCGAGGGGTGATGAGGCTCCTTGCACTTCGGACAGAGCGTGCGAATCAGCCGCTGCGCCATGATGCCGAGGAGCGCGTCGGCGAAGTTGAAGGGATCGATGTTCATGTCGAGCAAACGCGAGATCGTCTCGGGCGCCGAGTTCGTATGCAACGTCGAGAACACGAGGTGTCCCGTCAGCGACGCCTCGATGCCGATGGCCGCCGTCTCGTGATCGCGCATCTCGCCGACCATGATCACATCGGGATCCGCGCGTAGAAACGACCGCATCGCCGCGGCAAACGTGAAGTCGATCTTCGGCTGGACCTGCACCTGGCGCAGCCCTTTCTGCGTGATTTCCACCGGGTCTTCCGCCGTCCAGATCTTCATATCCTCGGTATTGATCGAGCCGAGGGCGGAGTGAAGAGTCGTGGTCTTGCCGGAGCCGGTCGGGCCGACCACCAGGCAGATCCCGTAGGGCTTGGCGAGGATCGCTTTGAAGTTCTTCAGATTGGTCTCGCTGAACCCCATCTTCTCAATCGGCAGCGGCTTCGACGCGGCCAGGATGCGCATGACGACGTCTTCGTTCTGATTCGTAGTGGGAATCGTCGCGACGCGCAGCTCGATGATGCCCTTCGAGGACTTGAAGCGGATCTTGCCGTCCTGCGGCTTGCGGCGCTCGGAGATATCGAGCTTGGCCATGATCTTCAGACGTTGCACGAGCGCGTTCCGGTGAAGGCCCGGGATTTCCATGAACTTGACGCAGTCGCCGTCGATGCGGATGCGGATCAGACATGGATTCTTGGAACCGTCGGGCTCGATGTGAATGTCAGACGCACCGCGTTGCGCGGCTTCGACGATGAGCTGGTTGGCAAGTTTGACGATGCCGGAATCCGTCTCGTCGATCTCGTCCTTGTCCTTCTCTTCCTCTTCCGCCGTCATCTCCCCTTCGCCCAGCGAGTCGAGGATCTTGGTCAGGTCGGCGCTGTCGCTCGAGGTCTCCTCAACCTCGCCGTACGACGCGCCAATATAGGAGAGGATTTCGTGCTTCATCCCTACCCAGAAGTCGTAGCGCGGGGAGAGATTCATCGCCCGGATCGCGTCGAGGCGCGTGAGGTCGTGCGGATCATCGACGGCGATGACGAGCACTCCGGGGCGACGCTCGATGGGCGCGCAGACGTACTTCTTCCACATCTCGGACGGCATCCGATCTCGATACTCCTGGGGGATGGTCTGGCTGCCGTCGTAAGAGAAAAAGCTGGTGCTGTAGAACGCTGCCAGCGACTTGCCCAGCTCTTCTTTCGGAACGTTGAAGTCCTCGATCAGGACCTTCTCGATCGGGGCGTTGTTGACGCGGGCGCTCGAGACCGCCGACTCGATGTCCTTCTCGGAGATGATGCCTTTGTCGACGAGCGCCCCCAGCCGCGAGGGTTTCGTCTGCCGCGTTGCGCGGTGTTGGTTGTAGAACGCAATCCCGAGAATCCGTCCGATCTCCTCGGCCGCATCCTCGTCCTGTGATGTGAAGGCCACACCGTGGCGTTTGTTGATGAGCTGCACGACACCCAGGAGATACTTTTCGAACAGGATGGGGACGGCAAGCACGGCCTTGGTGTGCAGGCCCGTCTGCTTGTCCCAGCGCTGGTCAAAGCGAAGGTTTGCGTGGAACTTCGCCAGCTCCGCCGCGTCGTATGCATCCTTGACGTTGATCGTCTTCCGCGCCAGCGCCGTGAAGCCGGCGATCGATGAAAACGACTTGGGAACGCGGATCTCTTTGGGGACGTCGCCAACCTTCGTGAGCGAGTAGAGCTCCTGGTTCTTGGTATCCACCGCGTAGATCGTGAGCCGCTCGGCGTCGAGTAGCTCGAGGATCCGGTCCTTGAGCGTCATCAGGATGTGCGGGATCGATTCCGCCGCATTGATCTGATTCGTGATCCCCGTCAGCTTCTTTCGGTACTCGAGCTCCCGCTCGAGCGAGGAGGGTGAGGCCTGGACGGTCATGGTTGGATTTCTCCGATCGGAACGATGCGAAAAGGATAGCGCATGGCAGTGCCTGGTTTCGCATCCGTTGCAGGAATCGCCGATTGGCGGGGAAAGTTATCGAGATGCGGATGCACGTCCCAACCCACCCGCCCCTAGGTGTCGCGCTGCGCCGCGGCCTTCGGCGGCGATGCCCGCAGTGTGGAGAGGGAGAGCTGTTCCGCCGCTGGCTGAAGACCTGGGACCGTTGTTCCGCCTGCAATCTTCTCTATCAGCGCGACTACGGCGACACGCTGATGTTCATGATCATCACCGATCGCATTCCGATCTTCTTCGGCATCGCCTTCCTCTATTTCGGAATTCATCCGAACGGCTGGCTCTCCACGGCCTTCTTTTTCGGAGCGCTGTCGATTCCGCTGCTGGCCACGCTGCGGGAACGGCAGGGCCTCGCGCTGGCCCTCGACTACGTCATCCGCGTGAAGCTCCGCGATCCGTCGGACGAGATTCACGGCGGACCGGTGGCCTGATTTCGCGCGAAGCGGAAGTGCGGCGCTTTCCTCTCTTTCCGCGCCAGCCCGTTACGAAAGCGGCGGCCTTGCCGCCGCAGTCCAAAGGCGCGCATTCGCGCGCCGAAACGAGCACCATCCGCGAAAACGGCGATCGGTTACCGCCCGGCGGCCTCTCGCGCGCGGGAGGGAAGCGCGAAACGATCCAACAGGCCGAGCCGCGCCAACCGCTCCCGATAGCGGCGCCCCGCAGCCGCGGGACTGAACTCGGACCGGATCGTGGCGCGGGCGCGCTCTCCGATGCGTTTCCGGTACGCCGCGTTCTCCACGACTCGCCGCAGGAGGTATGCGGCGTGATCGATATCCGGTTCCGCCCAGCGCTGGCCGGCCCGATAGGAGAGATAGTCGCGATCGAGCGTGACCAGCTCGTACGCCACGGGACACGAGTTCCCGGCGTTCATGAAGTCCATGTTGCCGGACCACCCCGTCGCGATCACCGGCTTGCCGAGGGACATCGCCTCGGCCAGGATGAGTCCGAAGCCTTCGGAACGATGCAGCGAAACAATCCCGTCGACCGATGACAGCAACCCGTTCACGCGCGCTCGCGTCAGCATCCGATCGGTCAGGTAGACATTCGGAACATCGCGAAACTGCTTCGCGAGTTGCTGATACACCTCGGGATGGGCTTCTGCATGGCCGACCTTGATGAGCAGCGCCGGCGACGACCCCGTCGGAAATGCCCTCCGAAAGGCTTCGACCGCACCTTCGGGATTCTTCCGGGCCGGAATGCTCGAAAGGTCGAACATGCAGAGGAACGTGAAGCGGCCTTTCGGTACGCCGAACTCCTCGGGTGCGCATGCCTCCCGGTTCGCGACCTCGATTCCATGCGGCATGTGAACGACAGGAATCGTGACACTGGCGCTGATCGCGCTCTGGATGAACGCACTCGGAGCCCAGATCTCGTCGAACGGTTCGGCCGACGCGATCCATTCGTCCGGCAGCTCGGGCAACTCCCAATGCCAGCAGCCGATGTTGTACCCGCTCGATGTGAAGATGTGCGGGATCTCGCGGTAGACCGCGGGGACCTGGTCCGCGTTGACGTGATGGATCGTGGTTCGATAAACCGCCTGCTTCGCCAGCCCATCCCTGCGATCGACATCGATCAGGTGGTTCGGCACGCCTGCCGCGTCACACGCGTTCGCGCAGAGTCGTGCTGACTCGCCGACGCCGGTATCGCGCGTCACGTATCCGACGATGTTCAAGCCGGCGGGTAGCTGCGACTCCACGCGGGGTGCGGCCGGAACGGCATCGCGGCGCCCGAGGAGAAACTCGCGCATCGCGGAACGCAGGCTTCTGGGCATCAGGCGGACGAGCGGCCGGGCACGGGAGAGGAGCGTGTAGGTTTCGACCGCGACCCGCGCCGCCCGCGGGTTTCGCGAACGATCGTACATGCCCCGAAACTTCTCGGCATGCTGGAACGGATCCTCCCCGCACGCGGCTTGAAGCGAGGGAGAATTGCGATAGGCGATGCGGGCGGCATCGGGAACCGGAGCTCCGTCGCTGAAGACGCCGAACGCATAGGGGGCATGACGGGAGAGCGGAGCGCCGGATGTGCGGAGAGCGGCCGCGTAGTTACGGTAGAGAGAAGCGGCAGCGACACCGATCTTGTCGAGTTTCAACCCGTTCACGTGGCGCGACACATCGCGCGGAAACTCGGGATCGAATCCGCTGAAGTGCAGGAAGCGGAGAGCCTGACCGTTGACCGTGGTGTCCCGTCCTTCCCCCGCGATCGTTCGATGCTCCAGATTCCAGTAGGCGACGTTGTATCCCTCGTGGCGCAGGATTCGGACGTCGGGGAACAGCGACGGCGCGAGATCCATCCATTTCTGATCGACGAAAATCCCCCGCTCCAGATCGATGACGCACTGAAACTCGAGCTTCTCCTGCCACCACGACAGAAAGCGAGACAGCGCTTCGTGGCGTGTCACGGCCAGGAATCCGAGATTGAAGGTTCCGGCCTGAAGGATGGTGCGCTCGCTCGGATGATTCTCACCGCTGATGAATCCTGTGAGATGAGGCGTCAGGACGAGGAACGAATCCGGGGCCGGGCTGTCGACCTCGACAAGCGCTGAGTAGACGACGATGTCGGGATCGAGATAGACAACCCGATCGAAGCCGCGCGCGAAAAGAAGCGCGAACATCCACGGCTTCACCGCGGTGTTCAGCTCCAGCAGTGTGTAGCGGAAGTAGAACTGCCGCGCGTTCGGAAGCGACAGGTCGCCGATCGGGATCGACGTGAACGCCTCGTGGTCCCGTGAGCCGGCCTCATCGCCGACGATCAGGACGAAACGTTCCCACTCGGGCTGATGCTCCCGCAGCGACTCCATGAGGAGTCTGGCGCGGTACCGGTAGTTCGGGGAGATGATCGAGAAGACGGCGGTTTTCATGAAGGGGCGAACGACCGGGAGAGTATCGCCAATGGCGTCAGAGCTGAAAGTACGAAGAGCGAAGGATCCCCGGTCCGAAGATTGGTCTGCCGAACCGACGGAGGAGCACAGGAAGTACGGAAAGCCACCTGAGCGCCGGCTCGAAATGACAGGCCGTGGTGCGCAACTGGGGAGAGCCCTGTCATTCCGTCTCCCGCTTCCGATCGGACTCGATGGCATTCCATCGCTCGCTGGCCGAAAGATCCGACCGGCGGCGAAGCGCATTCAGGATTCGGTTCATTCCATGACCGACGCGCCAGCTTCTCGATTCGAATACCGCGCCCAGGAGCTGTCTGTCCTGGGCTACACGGCGTTCCAGCGCCTTGACCCGTTTCTCCAGTCCGCTGAATTGAGCGAGCAGGCGCAGCGTTGCCGCCGACGTCGCAGGCACCGTCCCGTGAAGCACGGACCCGGTACGCAAGCCATCCAACAGTGCAGTCTGTTCGCCGTTCAACAGCAGGCGTTCGCCATCCGCTCCGGTTGCACTGCGATTGAAATCAGGATTGACCATCTGCTGCAACTGCTCTTCACCGGGAACGGAAAGGTCAGGGACTCCGGCGTTGGTCAGCTGTTCGTGCAGAGCGCGCGCGACGGCGACGGGATCGGCCATCAGTTCCTCGTACGACACGAGAATCCGAGGCAGTCCGGCGGAATCGTGTAGGAGCGTGCGGTTGTAGTGCTCCCACAAGGCGAGCGAGAGCACCAGCGGCCGTTTATCCCGCCGCGCCAGGGAGCGGGCAACCGCAATCGGATCGCGCCAGACGATGATGACGACCGGATTCGCCAGGACTTCGCGCCAGAGCGGA
The DNA here is from genome assembly GCA_038244715.1 of Thermoanaerobaculia bacterium. Lineage (GTDB taxonomy): Bacteria > Acidobacteriota > Thermoanaerobaculia > Gp7-AA8 > Gp7-AA8 > JADGNZ01. The sequence continues at coordinate 44,184 of JBBRTE010000006.1, read as the reverse complement.
AACACGATCGACATCCGCGGGTCCTTGATCAGAAACACTCCGCGGTCCGTGAGCGATCCGATGACTCCCCTCAACCGCTTCGCGAACGCGTCGCGCACCGGCCCCGAGAGACGCGCCACGTTCACACCCGCGACGTCGCTCCAGCTCCCGCCCAGCTCTTGCAGAATCTCCCCGTCGATCGTCACGGCCTCGCTGTGCTCCCAATAGCCGGTGGGGTTGAAGATGTCGGGGGGCGTGAGCTGGTCGCGCCCGCCAGGATAGACGCCGAGCGCACTGACCAGCTCTGCGACGAGGGAGGTCCCGGAGCGGTGCATGCCCAGGATCACGATCGGTCGCGACACGTGTCCATTGCGCCGCTGCTCCGACGGACGGAGTCCCTCCGCGAGCAGCTGTTCGTGAAACAAGTCGATCCGGGCCTGAGCGCGCGGATACGAACAGGGCAACACGAAGCCGTCGTCCGTGGCGAGCTGGTGGTAGTGGATGATGACGGGATCCGTCTCGGCGAAGCCCGGCGGCGGTGTCAACTGCTGTGCGTTGATCTGATAGTTCATCTCCGCCGGCAGTTCCTGGTACGGCACCCCCGTCTCCACCAGCGCAAGCGACAGACTGGCCTGATGCATGTGATTTTCACAAGGCGCCGCGAGCTCAGGATGATCGGCGAGGATCTCGTTGTACCGGCGCCACGCTGGTGCCAGCCTGCGTGCGAGCGTTGTCGGAATCACCAGGACGCCCGCATTGAAATAAGGAATGATCGGTGTTCCGCTGAATGGTGCGATGTGCGCCCGCGGCGGTTTCGGAAGCTGGAAATGCGCGAACAGTCTCTCGAACACCTCGTCGCTCACGGTCGGTGTCGGCGCAATCTTCCCCTGAAAGGCGTGAGCGTCGAGATACGGCAGCGGATCGCGAACGATGAGCGTGTCGCAGTCGAGCACAAAGAGGACTTCCTGCGGTGCCGTCAGCAGCTCCGCGATGAGCTGATGACGGTTCCCCGTAGGATTGGCCGGGTGGAAACGGGTCACCCTCCGCACCTCGGCACCGAAGGCTTCCATCGTCGCCCGCGCGGACGCTTCCAGTGGACCCACTCCGCACACCACGATGCGGGCCTGAGCCAGCTCGCCCCCGAACCAGCGGATGGAACGAATGAGGCGGATAGCCTGCGCGAGCATCCGCGGCGTGTTTTCAGTGAGCAGGCCGACCGCGACATCGGCCGCGCGTACGGAACCCGGCATTGCGGCAGCTTATCCAATCACCTGCCCGCTTACGATCGGTTTCCAGAAGATTCTGGCCGGCCTCACACTTCCCGCATGCACGTCTCCGCGTTTCACGCGCTTCGCCAGCTCGCACGCCGCGAGAGGTTATGACTGGGTTCCTCGTGATCACTCATCGGGAAACGAGTTTCCTTCCCAGCAATCGGAAGGGGCGGAGCACCCAGTGGAAGGAGGCCGGAAACGATGAACCGCGCCAGTCCGTGTGCGTCGGAACGATGACGGCCAGAGCCAGAGACCGCAGCGCGTCGCGGCGCCGGTCGAGGAGCCGGAAAAGGTCGCGGCCGGTGGCATCGGAGCGCCGATGCTCCGCGAAGAGGTTCTGATCGACGATCCTCCTCACGGCCTCGAGGAACGGTTCCGATGCCGCGTCACACCAGGGAAGCGGTGGGCCGGCGACACCGAGAAGGTCGCGTGCCAGAAGAAAGGAGAGCCCGACCTGCCGGGCCACCCCCGCATTCCGGGCCAGGCGATCGACCTCCGGCCAATCGACGTCGACTTTCGTCAGCGCTGCGATTTGCGCGAGAAACTCGAGGCGATGCCAGAGATGTTTCGCCGCATGGTTGCAGGTCAGGACGACGAGATCCAACGGACCAGGCGCTGCGAATCGGTGTCCGTCGATGACCACCGTCTGCCTCCGCGCCCACGCCTCCGAGAATTCGATGCGCAGCGGAAACTGCAAGTGCGAGAACCGCCAGTGAAAATCCGCGAGAACTCCGCTGGCGTGGTCACGGGTGTCGTCGATGAAGAGCGATTCGCCGGCAAAGCGGCGGTGGGTCCGCCTCTGCGCCTCGGTGAGCGGCTCGGTCTCGCGATAGCCAAGGCGCTCGAGGACTTCCTCCCCTAACCGGGCATCCCCCGGATCGACGAAGACATCGAGATCACTGAATGAGCGCGCGCCGGGATCGCCATACAGCTGCTGCGAGAGCACCGCGCCCTTGAATGTCAGCATGGGGATGCGCGCCTCCTCGAAGGCGTCTGCGATGCGCGCGAGCTCCGCCACCATCCGCGCACCGCGCGCCTCAATGGCCATGGCCTTCATCCGCAAGGGACGCGGCACCGACATCGCCGCGCGCGCCAGCAGACCCGTCATCCCCTCGGCTGCAGCGGCCGGGATGACCGGGGTGACGTCTCCGTCGACGCGGTCACCGCGCGCGACCGCGATCAGGATCTCCATGGCGGTCATGGCGCGACTCCTCTGCCACGCAGACCGCGGACCGACAGGGACCGCAGATCCGCGCACACAGCGCGGAGGTTCCCACCCAGAGTTCGGTCGATGCGTCCCACGATGCCCCTACAATACCGACTTCGTGTCCGGCACCGCAGTCCCACCTTCCAGCGTTTGCACCAACTGCGGCGATCCGCAGGCGGGTGTGTACTGCGCGCGTTGTGGCGAACGACAGCCTGGCCATCACGATCTGACGGTCAAACACTTTCTTCACGAGGTCGTTCACGAGCTCGCGCACGTCGACGGCAAGCTTTTCCGCACGTTGCGTGAGCTGATCCTGCGGCCGGGACAATTGACCCGCGAATACTTCGCGGGCCAGAAACAGCGATCAATCCCACCTCTGCGGCTGTTTCTGACGCTCTTCGCGCTGCAGTTCCTCGCCTACACGGCCTACAAACCGGCGGCGGTCTATTCCGTCGAGACCTTCCGGAAATTCGACACCCGTGGAAACCTCACACAACTGCTGGACCGGAAAGCGGCGAAGCATCACGTCACGCGCGAAGCGTACGCGGAGGAGATCGACCACCGCTGGCACAGGAACCTCTCCATGCTGCAGCTGGCGAACATCATCGGAATCGCCGCCGTCCTCAAGCTCCTGTATGTGCGGCGCAAGCGCGCGTTCGTGGAGCACCTCGTGTTCGCCGCTCACTACCTCTGTTTCTCGTACGTCCTCAGCCTGCTCATCTGGCCGGTCTATGCAGTGATGGGATTCACTCCCGGGCCGATCCAGAAAGTGTTGACCGCGATCCACATCATCCTGAACGTGACGTACCTCTATTTCGCGCAGCGGAGGTACTACGCGCTGGGAACGGGCAAAACGATGTTCAAGACCGTGCTGTTGTGGGGCGGAACATACGTGGTGTCCGTCGTGATCCTCGCCGGAGCGCTCATCGTGGCGATCCTGCAGTACCGCTGATCCCATTCGAATCCCGCCGCTCAGTGTCTCCGGTGAGCGAGTGCTTTGGCACGTTCCGCAAGTTCGTCGACCATCGTGTAGCCGGCGGGCAGCGTGAAGGCCGATGCCGGAATCGGGGTCTGACTCACAGACGTGATCTCCGACACGATCTCTCCGTTGTATCCCGACATGCGCGTCTTCAGCGGGAATCCGGAAAGCTTCGCAGCCGCATTTGTCAGGTTGCTCATCACCTTGGCCATGTTCGGATAAACAGCCAGCGCGGCATAGGTCGCATTGGCCATTTTGAGATTCACGGCAGGATCAACCGGCGAGTGCAGCGTCGGATCCGTACTGTACTCCCAGACGAGCTTCCCACTCGTGATTCGAGTCTTCTTGCAGGAGCGTCCGGCGACGATTTCAGTGCCGGCGTTCTCGACCTTGAAAATGGCCGAGTCGCCATACATGTCATTCATCGCGGAATTCATCTGGTCGGCTCCCTTGCCCGATGCCGGAGCCATCGCGTTCGCCGCCGCCGCCAGATCCGCGATCTTCACGAACCTGATGGACTTCGTCTTGTGCACGACGGTGTAGCGAATGCCCTTCTGGATGTCATGGATGACGTCAATGCCGAGGCCGGGGCTGTTCGTGCGGGTCCAGTTGGCGGTCAGATACGAGGTCGATTGATCTTTCAGGGTGCCGGAGGTCTTCGTGGTCAGAGTCAGATCTCCAGCCAGCAGCGAGCTGCTGCAAGACAGAGCAATCACGGCAAATGTCGATGTCAATTTCACGGGAGCTCCTCGATTGAGAGGTTAGGTGTTCGATCACGTCGTGGCGCAGTCACTTCGAGACATGGCCAACGAGATTGATGATGGTGTAGTCGTCTGCTTTGCCATGCATCAACATGACCCGTTGATAGGTTGGATCGCCATTCGTTCCGACTTCGAAGAGGGCGATGCGATCGCCATCCTCGTTCGTATGATTCGATGCGGCCGCTGCGTCCGCCTCTGATCCAGCGGGCATCGCCTTGTGGTACCAGGCATAGACGTCGTCGAAGGAATCGTGCGTGTTCATCTGGCCGACACGCCCGGCCGAAGGCGCTGCGCCCATGGCTGCGTTCACAACGGGATCGCCCCCAGTCCAACCGCTTTCGTAGACGGTGGGATAGATCGGGAGCCCGAGAGGGGTCAGATCCTGGATCGTTCCTGCACCGGCGGCGGGCGCAGTTGAAGGGACCGCCGGGGCTGCAACGGCCACCGAAGGTGCGTCCGTCTTCGTCACCGTTTCCGTGTGCGAAGCCTCCCTGCAACCCTGGAGGACGGAAAGGGAACAGACGAATCCTGCAACCAGCGACGCACGAAACCACGATTTCATAGAGGAGCCCTCGGTCTGAGCCCGGAGTCGGCGAGCTGATTCGCCTCAGCCGGGTTACCGGCGTTCAGGTGGCTGCAGGAGGGTAGTTGCTCGCGCGTTCGCGAAGGATGCATGCTAGCACCACGAGGGTTACAGCAGGTGGCGGGACTGAGCTGTGAGTGACGAAGGCGTTTCCGCGCGGAAAACGCCTTCTCTGATCGAATTTCGCTTACGAACCTCGCTCATTGCCTGTCGTAACGAGTCCCCTTCGATCGATAGCGAACGAGTTTTGGAAGGCCTACTCCGGCGATCCGGCGGGCGTTTCTCCGACGATCTTCAATGCCGCAGCCGGAGAGAGCTCGTTCCCTTTCCCGTCCACATAGTGCATATCGAAGGCAGCGTCCGACACGACGTAGAGCGTGCATTTCTTTGCACAACCAAACTTGTGAACGTGCTTGCTGGGCATTTGCGCAAAGCCGCCAGCATGAAGCGTGACGCGCTTGGCATCCTTCATTTCCACGCGACCATCGCCCTCGACCATCATCAGAGTTTCCGTCGGAGTGTGCCAGTGCATGGGGAACACGCAGCCCGCCTGCATCCTGGCGAAAATGATTGACGCACCTTTCGTGGGGTCGCCATTCTGGACGGAGCCAGTCGCGCAGGTCGGCATGCCAGGAATCTGCATGAACTTCATGTCGGCGATGTTCCGGCCCGGCACGCCGGCATCCTGAGCCCGCGCAACCGTTGCCAGCGGTACAGCCAGCATGAAGACAAACCCGGCCAGTAGAAATAGACGGCGGACGATGAGCATCGGGGCCTCCTTGAGCGCATGAAGTCAGCGCAACAGACGTTCCAAAGGGATGGGAGAAAAGGCGGTTCCAGCGTGAATGAATCCGGCCATCGGACTCAACGCAAGTATACGCTCGAGCTCGCTGAAACGCCGCCGCCGATCATGTGTGAATGAGACAGTCGCTGGCTCTCGGGGCCAGCTCCCGGCAAACCCGGTCTGGCGAGGTGCCGTAGGTCACGAGATCTGCAGGCCGGATATCGTGTTCCATGAGAAACGGGCGGGGCCAGTCCTTCCAGCGATCGACGTCCGCAGGATTCACGAGCCAGCCCGTACCCCCATGTTCGTCATCGGAGTTGATGTAGACCTCGATGGGGAAGGTCGGACCCTCGGAGCTGGCCGTCTCGATGTGAATGAATCGCAGTCGGATTCCGCCTCACCAGGAGATTTGCACCGCGATGCCTTGTTGTCCGGAGCCAGCGATAATCCGCTGCAGGACTTCCTCTGCCACCTGTTTCGCCAGGTCCGGATCGATCTTCCCCTCGAACGAGATCTGAATGCCGGGATCTTCGTAGGAAAAGGCCACATCGCACGCTCCAATGCGAATGCGCGCATCTCCCCAACCGTCGATCGTCTCGAAGGCGATGGTCGAGGGCCGGCAGACCGCGCTCATGTCTCCGGTGTCGAACCAGTCGCCATCCGTGCGTTTGAGCAGGTACTCGATCATTCTCTCCCTCGAAACGCAGTCTATCCGCGATACGGTGTTCGGGTTTCGCTCGAAAGCAAAGCGTAGGATGATTCGCCGTGGGCGGTGTGGGATAACGACATGGACATGACAGAACTTCTTCACAACTTGAACGGCGTCTTCCTCCGCTGGGCGCCGCTCTCGATCGCCGGTGTCATTGTCTTCCTGCTCGCGCTCGGATTCCTCGGTGCGCCACTGATCCTCTGGGCACTTGCCGGCCTGGCGATCCTGTTTGGTTTCGGCGCGCCGCTGTGGCTGCTGATCGCGTTTACCGCGGTGATGGCGATCTTCCTCATCACGCCCATTCGCCGCGCGCTCATTTCCAGTCTGGTCATAAAGATCCTCGGACCGATCATGCCGGCGATCTCGGAGACCGAGCGCACCGCCATCGAGTCAGGCTCGGTATGGGCCGAGGCGGAGTTGTTCTCGGGGAAACCGGACTTCAGGAAGTTGATGAGCGAGCCCTATCCTTCGCTCACCGAAGAAGAACGCGCCTTCATCGACGGCCCCGTCGATGAGCTCTGCTCCGTTGTCGACGACTGGGACGTGTGGGAGAGCCGCGATCTGCCCTCGGCCGCCTGGGACATCATCCGCCGCGAGCGCTTCATGGGCATGATCATCCCGAAGGAATTCGGCGGCCTCGGATTCTCCGCCATGGCGCACAGCGAAGTGATCATGAAGCTGGCCACGCGCTCGATCCCGCTCTGCATCACGGTCATGGTGCCGAACTCTCTCGGCCCTGCCGAATTGTTGATGCACTACGGCACCGACGCGCAGAAGAAACAGCTCCTGCCGCGGCTGGCGTCGGGCGAGGACATCCCTGCATTCGCGCTGACGGAGCCGGGGGCCGGATCCGACGCCGGTTCCATCGCTTCAAACGGGATCGTCTTCAAAGCCGCGGATGGCCAGATCTCCATCCGACTGAACTGGAACAAGCGTTACATCACGCTCGCCGCGATCGCCACCCTCCTCGGCGTCGCGTTCAAACTTCGCGATCCGGAAAACCTTCTCGGCAACGGCGAGGACCTCGGCATCACCTGCGCCCTCATTCCGACGAGCGCGGACGGCGTCGTCATCGGACGCCGCCACGACCCACTGAGCACGCCCTTCTACAACTGCCCGACGCAGGGCCACGATGTCATCGTCTCAATCGACGCCGTCGTCGGCGGGATCGAAGGTTGCGGCAAGGGCTGGCGGATGCTCACCGAGTCGCTCGCGGCCGGACGCGGGATCTCGCTCCCTGCGCAGAGCACGGGGGGAGCGAAATTGATCACGCGGGTGATCAGCGCCTACGCGTCGGTGCGCAAGCAGTTCGGCCTGCCGATCGGCAAGTTCGAGGGAATCGAAGAGCCGGTGGCGCGCATCGCCGGCTTCAACTATCTCCTCGAGGCGATGCGCCGCTACACCCTCGGGGCAATCGATCAGGGCATGAAGCCCGCCGTCGTGACGGCGATGGCGAAGTACAACTCCACAGAGATCGGCCGCAAGATCGTCAACGACGCCATGGATGTCGCCGGTGGCTCCGGCATTTCGCGCGGACCGCGCAATCTGCTCGCGCACTACTACATGGCTACACCGATCGGAATTACGGTCGAAGGGGCGAACATCCTCACGCGCACCCTGATCATCTTCGGCCAAGGCGCCCTCCGCGCGCATCCGTTCGCGCTCGCGGAGGTGAACGCCATCGCCGCGCGCGACCTGGGCAAGTTCGACCGGGCCTTCTGGGGCCACATCGGACACGTCGTTCGCAATCTCTGCCGCGCCATCGTCCTCTCGCTGACGCGCGGCGCGTTCGCAGGCAGCCCGGTCGGCGGCGCCACAGCCCGTTACTACCGCAAGCTGGGGTGGGCCTCAGCAACCTTCGCCATCATGAGCGACATCGCCATGGGCGCCCTGGGCGGATCCCTGAAGTTGAAGGAGAAGCTCACCGGCCGCTACGCCGACGTGCTGTCGTGGATGTACATCGGCACCGCGGTCCTACGCCGCTACGAGGCGGAGGGACAGCTGCGCGAAGACCTCCCCTTCGTGCACTTCGCGATGAACCATGCCCTCTACGAGATCCAGAAGGCGTTCGACGGCATCTTCGGAAACCTGCCGGTGCCCGGCCTTTCCTGGTTTTTCGCCGGACCGTTGCGGATTTGGTCCAACCTCAATGCGCTGGCCGGCGAGGCGAACGACAAGCACACGCACAAGATCGCGTCTCTGATCCTCAAGGACAGCGAGCAACGGCTGCGGCATACCGAGGGGGTCTACATGCCGCCGAACGATGTCGAGCAACTCGGGTTGCTGGAGGAAGCGTTCCGCGTGGTCAAGAAAGCCGAAGCGATCGATCGCAACGTACGGACCGCGATGAAGGCGACGTCGATCCCGAAGCTGAAAGGCCGGCCACTCTACGACGCCGCGCTGGCAAAGGGTGTCATCACGTCGGAGGAGCACGTCGTTCTACTCCGATCGGAAGCCCTCCGCACCGCCGCCATCCAGGTCGACGATTTCTCGCAGGAGGAGTACCTCAGTCACCGCTCAGGAGGCCGCGGCGCGCTACTCGATCAGGCGTTCGACGACGACGAACCGACCGTGGCGTGATTCAGAAATGCGCCAGTGACGACAAAACGACTGATGAGCGATTCACTCACCCAGCCTGCCCGAACACACCCGACCGATAGTCGCGAATCGTCTGCAGAATCTCCGCGTGCGTATTCATGACGAACGGACCCTGTGCGGCGATCGGCTCGTGTAGCGGATCGGCGTGACCGAAGATCAGAAGCGCATCACTCTCCGCTTCGATCGCGACCGAGTCCCCGTCGTGATTGACCTCGATGAGATCGAATGAAACGGCTGGTGTGCCGGAGATGCGCACGCCGCCCCACACCACATAACAGAAGACGGTTCGTTCTGACGGTGCGGGAAGCGTCAGACGCGATCCCTCTTTCAAGTCCACCGTCATCATCGTCAATTGAGTGAGCGACTCGATCGGACCGCGATGTCCACTCCACTCCCCTGCAATGAGATGGATCGTCGCTCCGTCGCCATCGAATGCCGGAATGTCGCTCTTCTGCAGCCCGGTGTACCGCGGCGTGGTCATCTTCAGCGTTGCGGGCAGATTCACCCACAGCTGCAGAATCTCCAGCGGTCCTCCGTGCTCCAGGAACTCCTCCGACGATGTCTCGGAGTGCTCGATGCCGCTGCCCGCGGTCATCCACTGAATCCCGCCGGCGCCGATTGCGCTCTCATGTCCGGCGGTGTCGCGATGCACGAGCGAGCCTTCGACGATGAAGGTTACCGTTTCGAAGCCGCGGTGCGGATTCGGTCCGAACGGAAGGCCGTGATTGTGCGGCGGATAGACCTGCGGTCCGCGATGATTGATGAAGAGAAAGGGATTGAGCTGCTCCATCGCGTGCCCGGGCCGCCTCGTGACCAGTTCGGCGATGTCATCGCGCTGCGAGACAAACTTCGTGCGTACCGTTCGATTGCTCATCACACACTCCTCCGTTCAAGTTCACTGCACAGCGGGCGCCGGAGCCCGGCGGACTGCCAGGTTGGCGACGCCGGCAACGGCGATCACGGCGATCCAGGCTCCCGGGGCAATCACGCCCGAAGAAACGCTGAGTGCCTAGTGCAATTCGCGCAGATCGCCACGCTTCGGCGATCCTGCCTGCAGGACAGTCGCTCTCGCCTCGTTGAATGCGAAGGCAAGGTGCCGGCTCAACCCAGCCATGTCGAACGGCTTCTGCAGGATGTGCCATCCTTCCTCGCGGGATACGTCGCGTGTTCCCGTGGCCACGTATCCCGTCATCAGCGTGATGCGCAGCGGAGGCCAGCGCGTCTGGAGCATCAAAGCCAGTGTGGGCCCGCTGATCCCGGGCAATGAGACGTCGGACAACAGCAGATCGGGAACCAGGGTCACGGGAAGAGCCAAAGCCTGCTCCGCGCTGTTGACGGCGATGACCTCGTATCCGATCAATTCGAGCAGAAGCTGGATCCCCTCCCGCACCCCATCCTCGTCCTCGACCAGGAGAATCCTGCCGGTCGCCCGTTCGATCCCAGGTTCCGTGGCGTCACCGAGTTCCTGCTGATCCGCGGCCCGCGGGAGGATGGCGCGAAAACAACTTCCCTTGCCAGGTTCACTCGTAACCTCGAGCCGCCCGCCGTGCTGTTCGACGATCCCGTAAACCACGGCCAGCCCGAGTCCGGTCCCCTTGCCCACGTCCTTCGTGGTGAAGAACGGCTCGAACAGATGTTCCCGTATTGTCTCGCTGAACCCGGTACCGGTGTCTGCGACCTCGAACGACGCCTCTGCGGCGCTGCACGAGACGCGCAGAGTCATGCGGCCACCGGCCGGCATCGCGTCCCGGGCGTTGATGGCGAGATTCAACAGGACCTGCTGGATCTGGCTGGCATCCCCTTCGACACCGGCTCGTTCCGGCGGCAGGTCGACGACGAGGTCGATGTTCTCCGGAATGAGGCGTCGCAACAGGTCGCGAGCCTTGCTTACCTGCTCGCGCAGATCGAGGTTCGACTTCGTCACATCCTGGCGTCGCGACGAGACGAGCAGTTGCTCGGTGACACTCGCTCCGCGCCGGATCTGAACCTCCATCTCGCCCGCGATCCGGATGATCTCGGGACTTACAGCCCGGAGGCGGGTCACGGCCGCCATCGACATCAGCGTCTGCAGGATGTTGTTGAACTCATGGGCCACGCCAGCCGCCAGCTGGCCGACCGCATCCATCTTCTGCGCCTGCCGGAGCGCTCCTTCTACCTGTTTGCGCTCGGTGATGACACTCGCGGAAGGGATGAGAAACACGACGTCGCCGCGCTCATCGCGCAGCGGTTGCAGAGAAAAATCGAGGTCGATGAATGCTCCGTCGACGCCCTTCGTCCGCACGTCGTAGCGGGATGCTTCACCCCGCGCCGCGCGCGCGATGGCCTCGCGCAACTGCTGCTGGACGGCCGGCGAGATCGTCCACCAATAGGTGTCTGCGAATGGTTTGCCCAGGACGTCCTCAGCTTTCAGACCGACCGCTTCGAGCGGAGGCCGGTTGATCTCGACGAGGATGCCTTCCGGCGTGAGCAGGGCGACGAACATCGAAGGTCCGAGCCCGTCGATGATGTCGCGCAGCCGCCGCCGGCTCTGTTGTACCGCGATCTCCGCCAGCTTGCGCTCGGTGAGGTTCTGGCACGTGCCGACCGCGCGCGCCGGTGCGCCAGCTTCGTCGAAAACCACCTGCCAGCGCTCCTCGACGAACTTGATCCGCCCGTCAGGCAGGAGCAGCCAGTGCTCGATGGAGTTCGCGGTGTGCCGGCCGAGCGACCCGACCAGTGCGCCGTCGACATCCTCGCGATCCTCGGGATGCACCAGTGCCAGAAAGTTGCCGTGCGTGACCGGCATCTGCGGATCGGTCTCGAAGATCCGGTGCGTTTCGTCCGACCAGATCACGCCCATCGTCGCGAGATCTGTCTCCCAACTTCCGACTCCGGCTACCTCTTGCGCCACGACCAGCCGCGTCCGTTCGACTTCGAGCTGTCCGGCCAGCTGCCGCTGTTCCTGTTCGCTCTTCCGCAGCGCTTCCCCGGAGGCCTTCAGCGCATGGTTCGATCGCATGACTTCCAGCTCGGCCAGCTTGATGTCGTGAATGTCGGTAGAGGTCCCGATCCACTTGGTGATATTGCCTGCGGCATCGCGCAACGGCACACCGCGGACGAGCCACCAGCGGTAGACCCCGTCCGAGCGCCGCAGACGGCTCTCGATCGAATAGGTGCCGCCGTGGGATGTCGCTCTCTGCCACGATTCCCGGGCCGCGGGCTGATCATCCGGATGGAACGGTGCGCTCCATCCGCTGCCGCGGCTTTCCTCGGCCGTCAATCCGGTGTAATCCGTCCAGCGTTGATTGAAATAGATATTTCCGCCGTCCGGCTCGGTGATCCAGACGATCTGGGGCATCGATTCGGCCAGCGTCCGGAAATCCAGCTCGCTCCTCTGCAGCGCCTCGATCGCTTCCTGCCGCTCCGTGATGTCCGTGATGATCCCGATGTTTCGGATCAACGTCCCGGCATCGTCGCGAACCTGAAAGCCGCGGGCCCGGACCCAGCGGACTTCGCCGTCCGGGCGTGTGATTCGGTACTCGAGGTCGATGCTGGGAGTCCGATCCGTGAGACCCGCAAAGGCGGCGACCACGCGCTCGCGGTCCGAGGGCACGATGTAGTCCGACCAGAGATGGGGCTCGGCGTGAAGGCCGCTGACCGGCCGGCCCCAGATCCGCTCGAAGGCGGGACTGACGTACTGCACTTCTTTCATGTCCGGCGACCGGATCCAGAAGGCGTCCGTAATGTTGTTCGCCAGCTGTTGAAATTTCTCATTGCTCGCACGAAGCTCGTCTTCGACCCGCTTGCGGTCGGTGACGTCGCGCGTTGAGCCGACCACGAACTCCGTACGTCCGTCCGGCGCGATCACCGCTGAGAAAATGTATTCGTAGTATCCAGGCTCTCCCGCAGCGGAGACGAACGGGTTTTCATCCGTCACACCGTTTCCCGTTTCAAACACGTCCTCGATCTGTTGCTGGAGACGCGCTGCCAGTTCGTCTGGATATCCCAGTTCATGAAACGTCTTCCCGACGGCGGATTCGAGGGAAATGCCCCACAGGTCGAGGAGCGGCTGATTGACGAACAGGAAGCGTCCTTCCCGATCGAAGATGTAGGTGAAGTCTTCGATCGATGACAGCATCGTGATCAGCAACCGCTCTCGCTGTTCCGTCTGGCGCGACAGCTCCGCCAGCCGGACTTCCGCGGTCTTCCGCTCGGTGATGTCGAGCGCGGTGCCGCGCACGGCGTGAATCCTTCCATGGCCATCCCGCACCACTTCGCCGCGCGAAAGCACCCAGCCACGGGTTCGATCAGGCCTGACCACCTCGAGCTCCGTTTCATACGCGTCACCGTGCTTGCGTGTCCTCAACAGCGCGGCCTTCATGGCCTGGAAACTCTCGCGTGTCAGGACCGTCGCGAGATCCTCGGAGGCTTCGCTGCCCAGTCGAGGAGCGGGCTGCGGAGCCAGCCCGAAAATCCGCGAGGTCGTATCGGAGCTCCGAACCAGATCCGCATCGAAGTCGATATACCAGCTGCCGAGGCCGGCCAGGCGCTGCGTCTCCTGCAGCTCGTCCTGACGTTCGCGCAGTTCCGTGAGCAAATGTTTGACCGCGGAGATGTCCTGCGCGGTTCCATGGATGCGTGTGATCCGGCCGCTCCGCTCCCGCACGGGCACGGCGATCGCCTGGACGTGGATGTGCTGACCGTCGGGCCGGGGGATGACCAGTTCGAACTTCTGCGGTTCCCCCGATGCGATGGCGCTGGCGATGGCGGCGCGCAGCACATCCCTGCTGGCCGGATCGTAGATGGCGGAGTGCTCTTCAAAATCGCGGGGCGGACCGAGAAGCGGATCGCGGCCTACGATCTCGAATAGTTCGGGCGACCACTCCATCGTCTGGCTCTCGAGGTCGACATCCCAATCGCCAATCCGCCCGACACGCTGCGCTTCGTTTAGGCGGCTGATGGTCCGTTCAATGACCTGCTCAGCTTCCCGCCGCAGCGTGATGTCCACGTGCATAACAACCACACCGCTGGCCCCGTCATTGATGAGGGGCGTCACGGTCAGCCGGAACCAGCGTTGCTCCGTTTCGGAATGACAGGGGTACTCCGCCGAGAAGGCGGTCTGCCGCCCCTCGATGACGGCGCGCACTCCCCTGCCGATGGCGTGAATCTCCTGCGCTTCCGGCCCGCGGGCACCGTCGCAGATCTCGAGGTAGTTGCGGCCGACTCCCTGCTCCTTTCCTCGCATCCCGCTGGCGGAGGCGAAGCGTCGCCAGGCTTCGTTGACCGAGATGACGACCCCGCTCGCATCGAGGAGCGCGATATTGGCCGGCAGGGCATTGAGGATTGCGGCTTGCCTTTCCAGTTCATGGCGGCGCAGTTGCTCCTGTGCGCGCGGCAAGAGAAGCGGCCGGCCATCGGCGGCTGCGACGGTATCCACCTCTCCTCCCGTCAGCTCCTCCAGACGCCTCTCCGTTTCGAGCAGCGTGGCGATCAGGGCACTGATCTCCTGCTGCGCGGCAGGAGTCTTCACGATACTCATGCTGCGTTCCTGTCCAGGCCCAGAACGCGCAGCACGACCTCGGTCTGGCTGCGTGTGCCGACGATCCTCACGACGGGGAGCGGTCCAACCCTGACCAAGGTCGAAGTCATGAAGATGCCATCGTCCAGGGCACGCTCCGGCTCGCGGAGTACGTCGATGATCTCGACCTCGGAGCGAACCGAAAGGTTGCCACAAAGTCCGGGTTGTGGGATCACCACCATGCTGCCTCCTCCGCACTGCGTCTGAGGGGCGGGCGGGGGTCCATCGACGTGCGTATGGGAACGCGAATCGCGACCAACCGATCAGGCGTTATCGAGTTACTCTCGCAAAGCAATGCACTACAGCTGCCATCGCACCCCTCGACCGGTCGGCGCCTCATGCGGCTTCGCCATCGTGGACAAGTCTCGTGGTGAGAAGCGCCTGGCGCAGCTCGGCAATCTTGATCGGCTTCGAGACGAAGCCGTCCATCCCCGCATCGAGACATCGCTCGCGATCTCCCTCCACGGAGTGCGCCGTCAACGCGATGATCGGCGTATGCGAGCCCATGGGACGTTCGAGCTTGCGGATCTCGCGCGTGGCGGTAAGGCCATCCATCTCCGGCATCTGCACATCCATGAGAATGACGTCGAACGCGTGCCGCTGAAACGCGTCGACCGCCTCCCGCCCATTGGATACCAGAACGAGCGAATGTCCATCCCGCTCCAGGAACCGGCTGACTACGCGCTGGTTGATGAGATTGTCCTCCGCCACGAGCACACGCAACGGCCTGATGGCAACCTCCGTTTCGGATGGATGCGATCGGTGCCGCGCTGCGAACCCGGGGGAGAGCAGCTCGATCAGTTTTTCCTCGAAGATCGGTTTGACGAGATAGCGCTTGACACCAAAGTCGGCGATCTGCTCTGCGCCGGCCTGGAGTTGCGCTGCGGACAGCATCATCACGATCTGGTCGGCGCGCATTCCGTGCGCGATGGCGTCGTCGACCGCCCGCTTCCCTCCACCTTCCCGCAGCAGTGCATCGATGACCAGATCATCGGGCAGCGGAGCACCATTTCTGCAGAATTCCCCCGCCTCTTCGCAACTGCCAAAGGCAGTGACGTCTGCGCCGTGCGACACGAGCATGCCGGTCACGGCACTCCGTGCGGACGCGTTGTCCTCGATGAGAAAAATACGCCGGCCGTGCAACTCCTTCGCCCGGGCCGTCGCTCCGTGTGACTCCTGCACCGCGACATTCGCCGTGAAATAGAACGTCGATCCGGAGCCCGGCTCGCTCTCCGCCCAAACCCGCCCCCCCATCAACTCCGCCAGCTTGCGCGTGATCGTGAGACCGAGCCCGGTCCCTCCGTGGCTGCGGGTGTCGGACGAATCGAGCTGCTCGAACGGCTCGAACAGACGCGCGATCTGATCGGATGGGATGCCTCCGCCGGTGTCCCGGATTGAGAAGAGGAGGCTCGCGCAGGCGCCCTCGGCCTTGTCGAGGGCCACGGAGACCACGACCTCGCCGCTCTCAGTGAACTTCACCGCGTTTCCCGCCAGGTTGAGAATCATCTGACGGATGCGCGGCCCGTCTCCCAGAAGCGCGTCCGGCACTTCAGGATCGACGTCGATCACCAGTTCGAGCTGCTTCTGCGACGCGGCAACCGCGAGGACCCGGGCACTGTCCGAGATTGTCTTCCGTAGCAGGAACGGCTGCGTGTCCAGGGCCATCTTTCCCGACTCGATCCGCGAGAGGTCGAGGATGTCGTTGATGACCACGAGCAGCGCGGTGGCCGATGTCTGGATGGTCTCCACGTACTCGTGTTGCTCGGGCAACAGCTGCGTGTCACCGAGGAGCGAGGCCATCCCGAGCACACCATTCATCGGCGTGCGGATCTCGTGGCTCATGCGCGCCAGAAACTCGCTCTTGGCCGCGTTCGCCGCCTCGGCCGCATCCTTCTGCCGGAGCAGTTCGTTCTCATAGAGCTCGTGCGTGACATCCCGCCCGAACACGATGATGAACTCGACGTTCCCCTCGGCATCGAACAGCGGAACGCGCGTGGTCTCGAACGAACGTGATTGCCGGCCCATGTTGAATAGGAGCACCTCGTTCGCGACGGTGGACCCGCTTTCTGCAACCTTGATATCGGAGCTGTGCATCTGCGCGGCCAGCGCCGGAGGAAACATGTCGAAGTCGCTCTGACCGACGACCGAGAACCCGAGGGTTTTCGCCTCGGCATTGGCCATTACGTAGCGGTGATCCCTGGTGCTCTTGACCGCGACGATCTCCGGGATGTTGTCCATCACCGACGCGAGAAACACCTGCGCTTTCTGCAGCTCGCCATGGATTTCCTGAATGGCCAGCTCTCCCTCGCGACGCTGGTAAGACTCGGCATTCATACCGCGGGCAGCCAGCCACACGAGCACGGCAAACGTGATCACCAGAGAGGTTGCGAAGAGCGCCAGCCCCATTTCCGTTCCATAGAGACCCCGACGCTGCCCCATGAGCCGTACCCAGCCGATGCCTACCGGAAGGAGGAGCACCGCCGGAAGAAACCTCCTGGCCATCTTCCCACCGACTCCTTCGCTGGTGAGATCGGCCGCAATGCCGGCATGCGGTCTGGCAAAGAACACCGCGGAGGCGATCAGGAACAGAGAAATTGCCGTGTGCGGGGCGATCTGTGTATAGAGAAAAAGGCGGGAGAGAGCGACCGCGTTGTAGATGTAACCCACAATGGCGAGGAGGCCGATGATCATGGCACCCAATGAAAGCCACTCCGCAGGCCTCCGCCTCCGGCTGGTTTCCCAGTCCAGCAACAGGAGCGCGATACTGATCGCCAGGAAGCCGAACGCGGTGGTCGGAGCCATCCGTCCGGGCGAAGACGTGGCGTAGCTCGTCAACGCGTCGGGGAACACCACGTTGTCCAGCCAGAGGTTCGCACCCAGAACGTACTCGGCGAGCGTCGCTGTGGTAATGCACGCCGCGACGACTGCGAGCACACGTGCCAGGCGCTTCCGCGCCCGGTTTTCCCGCGCCATCAGGAGTGCCAGTGAGGCTCCGCACAGGCCAATGCTCAGCGCCGAGTTCACTTTCATCGTGACCGCGCCGGCAATCATTGTCTTCAGAATACTGATGTGAAACGCCCAGCCTGCGAGGACCATCACGCCGATGACCATGGCAGCGAGCGCAATCAGCCTGCAGCACCACCGCAGACGATCGATGGTGCGCGCGTGCCCCTCGCTCTCTTCGATACGGCGAGCAATCAGGGACGGCTGCGCCAACCGCTGCACTCGTGGATGTGTCTCGTCTGCAGACAGGGGATTCATGAACATCCTTCCGTGAGGAACCGGGTGAGGTCGCCGAGACGCCGCTCCAGTCCGCGAAGCACGTTGTGAGCTTGAGAGAGATCGCTGCCGGTCACCCGCTCGAGCGTATGCAGCGCTTCCAGGCCGTCTCCGTCATCGAAGTAGCCCAGCGTGCCTTTGAGTGAATGCGCCGTTCGCGACACCGCGGTGGGATCGCCGGCGAGCAAGCCGGCGTGAAGCTCCTTCATCGCGAGCGGACACAGATTGAGGAATGCCTGCGTGAGCTCCTCGACGAACGCGACGTCTCCCTCGAACATCTCCAGAAGTTCCGAGCGCGACGTGAAGCACACGGCTTGATCGACTCCGCTCATGATGCCGCACGCACATCATCGGAATGCTGACGCGTGCGGGCGAGATCCGGCATCAGCCGGTCGACAGCCTCGCGCAGGACCCCTGGCTTGACCGGCTTCGCCAGGAACTCGTCTACACGAAACTGACGGAAGGCCTCACTGCGCTGCACGGCGCCGCGATAGAGCGCCGACATCAGGATGATCTTGATGTGGCGTGTACGCGGACTGCTCTTCAATCGCAGAGAAAGCTGGCGGCCATCCAGACGCGGCATCAGGGCATCGGTCAGCAGAAGATCGGGAAGCATCGTGTTTGCGAGCTCCAGCGCTTCTTCTGGGTCGGACGTCAGGAGTGTCGTGAATCCCATGGCACGCAGGGACCGGCCGGCGACGGCGAGCACGATCGGGTCGTCATCCGCGATCAGCGCCAGTGGCCGCGGGATCGTCTCCGGATCGAGCGACTGCAGCCGCTCGACACCGCTGCTCTGCTCCTCACGCCTCCGCTCCCAGAGCGCCGGAGGTCCGGACACCCAGAATTCGTTTCGTGCCTTGATCGGCGCCTCACATGCGCACCCGCCGCACGACGGGCAGAGCAAGGTCCGCTCACGCGTCACGCAATCGCAGAACGCCGCCTTGAGAAAGTCCACAGGCTGCCGGCAACGGTAGCAGGGCGCTTCAAAGCCAGACGGAAGGGATGAGACAAGTTGAAAGTTGGCCATACGTGTCGAGACCTCTGCGCTCTCTTTCAGCAAAGGACCGACCATCGGCATCCGACCAGTAACCAATAGAAAACACAAGCTGTTGTGGTCGAAGGCCCAACAGTGGTAGCGGTTGCGGGATCGGAAAGTGTCCGGATTTCGGACGGATGATCCTGCGCGATCGCGGCGGCGTTTCGTCCTCACCATCCCAGGTTGTTGCCCACGCCAATCTCCCCGCAAGCCGTACGACCAATCAATGAGTGGATCCTCCATCGGTATGGACCGGAGGACACGATCATCGGCGGAGTGACGATCGACGCCACAACACAGGCGGTGATTTGGGTGCGTCCGTAACCAGCCGGCCGACGGAAATCCAGGAACAAACACACCCGGCCCATCTCTTGCTCCCCTTACGCTCGTGGTCGCTTTCGAAAAAGCTCCTCCCGAAGCCCGGCAGGTGCTGGCCGTTCCCATCCGGGAGCTGGGCCTTCGGCTCGAAGACTCGCCAGTCGCGGAGTACGTCCACCGTCTGTATCAGGAGCTCGCCTCCGCCGGGCTCCACCACTACCGCCCGCTCTGCTATCTCTCCGACGAGTGGGGTTGCCCCTCCGAGGAGCCGGTCATCGGCATTCCCTTTTACCTCGGCGATCCGCGCGTCCGGCACATTGAGGATTTCGTCAACGACATCGAGGACGACCGGCAGATCATGATGTACCTCCGCCACGAGGCCGGCCATGCGTTCAACTATGCGTACGAGCTCTATCGCACGGACGAGTGGCATGAGCTGTTCGGGTCGTTCCGCCGTCCCTATCGCGACGACTATCCCTTCGTGCCCTTTTCCCGCGAATACGTGCGGCACATCGCCGGCTGGTACGCGCAGAAGCATCCCGATGAAGATTTCGCCGAAACGTTCGCGGTCTGGCTCGATCCCGGCTCGCACTGGCGGACGCGCTATGCAAACTGGGGCGCAATGCGCAAACTGCTCTACGTGGATCGCATCGCGCGCGAGGTTGGAGACGTCGTACCGCCGCATGCCAGCGGTGAGACCGACGTGACCGTCGATGAGATGGAGCAGACCGTCGAGCAGTTCTACCGCGACGTCCATTACGATGAGTCGGACATGATCGCCGGCCTGGCGCTCGACACCGACCTCACCGACATCTTCGTCGATCCGGTGCGCGGCCGCGAAGGCGAGGACTATCGTCCGGCCGCCGCGCTACTCGCCGAGCATCGCCGCGATCTCATCGACAAGGTGAACGACTGGACCGGCGTCCGCCGCACGCTCGTGCGCGCCCTCGTCACCGCCGCCGAGGATCGTCTCCGCGTCCTCGGCCTCCTCTCGCTGAGCGACCGCAGCCGCTCCGAGATGATCGAGCTCACCGTCTACATCACCGCGCTGTCGATGACCTTCCTCACCGGAAAGCGTCCGCTGCGCCATAGGAAGGTTCCATGAAAATCGCAGTGCTCTTCGGCCAGTTCGAGGGCCACGAGGAACAACCCATCAACGAGGTCGAGACCGCAAGACCAAAACGCAAACGCAGAAAGAAAAAGACCGACGTCGAAGCGGTCACCGACTCTCTGCGCGAGCTGGGTCACGAACCCGTCCCCTTCCCGATCGATGGCCGGCAACAGACGCTGGCGCGCCTGGCCCGCACGAGCTTCGATCTCTGTTTCAACCTCATCGAGTCGTACAACGGCGACGACACGATGGAGATGCATTTCGCCGCCTACCTCGACCTGATCGGCAAGCGCTACACCGGCAGCGGACCGCAGGGCTCGTACCTGGCCATGGACAAGAGCATCGCCAAGACGATCATTCGCGACCACGGCCTCTTCACCCCCGACTCCGTGGTGATGGACAAGGGACGCGTCGGCCCGGCGCAGGACATCCGCTTTCCCGTCATCGTCAAACCATCGGCCGAAGATGCGTCGAAAGGGATCGACTCCGATGCCGTGGTGTCGTCGATCAAAGACCTCTTCGAACGCATCGCCTGGATCCATGATGAATTCGATTCCCCCGCGCTGATCGAGGAGTTCATCGAAGGGCGCGAGATCTACGCCGCGGTCCTCGGCAACGAGCCGCCGGAAGCCTTGCCGCTGGTCGAGCTGGACCTGTCGAAACTCCCGAAGGGAACGCCGAAGATCGCCAGCTACGACATCAAGTTCGACGAGTCGAGCGAGGCCTACAAGAAAACGAAGTCCGCCCCCGCGCGCGACCTCGGCGAGGAGTTAGTGGCCGAGATCCAGAAGGTCGCCGTGACCGCCTTCCGCGCCCTGCACCTGCGCGACTACGCCCGCATCGACCTCCGCCTCGGCACCAACGGCCGTATCTATCTGATCGAGGCGAATCCCAATCCGTGGCTGGACCCCATCGCCGAATTCGCGATGGCGGCCAAGGAATCCGGACGCTCGTACACCGAGATGATCGACGCGATCGTAAAGGGAGCGATGGGGCGGCGGAGGTAGCCGGGAGTTCCGCAGATGCGGCTCCGTTTCGATGCGCGTTTCCGCTGGCGCACGAGCCAGGAAACCGCGTCCAACCTCAACGTTCCGCGCCGATCAACGGGGCAACCTCCAGCGTACGGCCTGAAAGCGGAATCGCGCGACCTCCAGGCGATTGCCGAGGTCCGCGAACCGACGTGCGCCCTCCATCCATTGGCGAGCGATTCGCCGCCGCACGCGTCTGCGGAGCTCGCGGTCCGCGTGGTCGCGGCAGAAGCGGGTGAATGCTTCCTGCATCGTCCGGCTGGCCGTCGACGCCATGCCGGTCGCGCCATCGTGACGCCACACCGTGATGAGCGCGGCGATCTCGTCGTCGCGGACTGGACGGCCGAGGCACGGTTCGAGCGACTTCCTCATGATCGCCGTCCAGTTCGTGCGCTTCCTCGCCGCGAACGCGATCGTGGCGCGGCCTTCGTGATCGCGCTGCCTCATCGCCAGCGACGGGAGCGTCAGGATCCGCCCACGGCGCAGCAGACGCACCCAGAGGTCGTAATCCTCCGACGAGGGAAAGGCCGCGTCGTAGCCCCCCACGGCAAGCACCTCGCTGCGACGGAACATGACGTGCCCTCCCCCGCCCACGATGTTCGTGTAGCCGAGCAGGTGGACGATGACTTCGTGTGGCTCGTCGACGTTCCAGGTGCCGAGGGAACGGCCTTCGCGGTCCATCAACTCGTAGGCCGAGGAGACCAGCACGACATTCGGATGCGCATCGATGGCGGCGTACTGTGCGGCCAGCCGGCCGGGCGTCATGAGGTCGTCGCTGTCCAGCCGCGCCACATACTCCGCCCCTGCGTGACGCAACCCGAGGTTCGGCGCCTCGGCAATCCCGAGATTCCGTGGCGCTGTAATCACCACGATCCGCGGATCTCTCTGCGCCCACGTCCGGAGCACTTCCGCGGTCCGGTCGGTCGATCCGTCATCGACGATCACGAGCTCGAAGTCGTCGAAGTCCTGCGCCAGAACACTGGCGATGGCGTCGCCCACGAATGCTTCGCGATTGAAGACCGGCATCAGCACGGTCACGCGGGGATTCATGAAGAGTGTTCTGACCCGTCGTTGCGCGTGAACACTGCGACGTCGCGCGAGAGAAATGCGTCGCTGTGGTACTCAGTCATGCGGAACCACGGCGCCCACGCCTGGCGCATGTAGTCGGCGGAGAGAAACGCCAGGCGGTCGTTGAAGTGGCTGGCTGCTGGCGCGACGAGGAACGCGAAGCCGCGCCCGCGCAGAGACGCGCGCTCCGTTTCCGTGAGTGCCGCGACCGTTCCGAGAAGCTCGGTCGGACGCGTCGTCACGACAAACGTTCCACCGGAGCACAGCACGCGGTGGATCTCACGCAGCCAGTGCGCCTGCTCCTCTTCGTCGAAATGCGTGAAGACGTTGAACGCGTAGACCGCGCGGAACCCGCCGTCACGGAATGGCAGCGTGCCCGCAGGTTGAATCCGCTGAAACGTTCCGGGAAGGCGCGCTCGACACCACGCAATCGCCTTCCGATCGACATCCACACCCGACAGCTCGATATCCGCGCGGAGTCTCTGCAGCGGCATCGCGATCCGTCCCGGACCACAGGCGAAGTCCAGCACCGGAGTCGTGGAGCCGCTCGCCGGAATGGCCTCGGAGACGATGCGGGCGCCGCGCTCGCCGGCGGAGGCGAACTCGCGGCGGCTCCCCGAGCCGCTGACGTTCATCCGGAGCCGTGCCGGTGGCAGCAGTATCTTCCGTGGAACGAACGCGGAGAGCACATCCTCGCTGACACCGATGACGTACGCCAAGAGTGCACCCAGCCTCATACCTCTCCACGACGCCGCGTTCCGGTTCGCGGCGACCGATCATATCGGGCGGTCATCTGCGCTCCGCGCGCGCCATGCATCGTGAAGTGCTTTCCATGAAACAACGTTTTTCGGTTCTAATGAATGGACGCGTAAACGACGGTCGGACGAATGCGTCATTATGTCCGAGGCCATCCGTGCTGATGCGCGACCATTTCGATCGGTGTATGCCAACCCAATACGTCCCCCAGCCTCATCCCCACCTCGTCATCAATCCGATTGTCGATCCCGAAACCTACGCCGCTCTTCCATTTCCGGATGACCTGACTCTGGCGGGCGCCGCGTGGGGCATTACGGCGAGCGATGCGCCGTACGCGCAGGTGCTGCGCGATCCCGGCTGGCGTGCGCTTCATGACCAGCTCTCCAGCGAGTCGTTCGTCCGCAGCGTGTTGCGCAGCTTCTCGGCCGAAATGAAACGTGAGGGCTGTCTCGTCGACGCCGAACAGGCGCGCGTCGTGCCCTTCGTCGAGTCGCGGGAGCAGAAAGATCGTCCGACCCTCGGCGACGAGGCTCCTCCGAACGACGTCTTCACGCGGATCGATTTTCAGTCGAAGAGTGCCGGCGGGTACCGCGACTTCATCCACCTCGATTGGCCGCGGCGAATCGTCGGCGGCATTCTGTTCTTCTCGGATGCAGAGGAAGAAGGGTTGGAGGGAGGAGAGCTGGCGTTCTATCGCGATCGCGACTTCCGGAACGACCGCTGGTGTCATGATCCCGAGCTCGTCGCGCTGTTTCCGGCGAAGGCAAACAGCGGCATCATCTTCCTCAACTCCAACCGGCACCAGCTGGTGCGGCGCAGCGATTCGATGCCGGACGATGTCATCGTCGCGCTGAACACCCACGTGGCGCAACCCGTCCGCGCGGCGCCGTCGGCCGGTTCCCTCCTTTCCGTGCGTCACCCTCGGTTGATGAGCATTCCGCTCCGTGATCAGGCGCGGCTGCACGCGACGATCGCCGACCTCATCGCCGCGATGAACGCGGACGGCTTTGGCCCGGTGCGCATCCTTTGCCATGACGCGCGCGATGCGGCCTTCGCATCGACGTTCACCGATGTCGAGTACATCCTGTCCGATGACGTCTACTCGCACCTCGACCTCTTGAGGAGCGCGCGCCTCGTCGTCTCCTTCCGCCTGCACGCGTTCCTGCCGTGCCTCAGCTTTGGAACGCCGGCGATCAACATCAGCTACGACGAGCGCTCGCGCAGCCTCGTCCGCACCATCGGCCTGGAGTCCTGGGACATCGATCTGATCCGCAGCGCCGACGTCGTGGCGGAAGTGCGTGAGCGCTGCACGAGACTGCCTGACCTCGCTGAGCTCCGCGCCGCGGCGGAACCGCAGTGGACACACCTGACGAACACGATGCGCGAGCAGATGGCGGAGTTCGCGGTGCTCGTCCACGCCTATGCGTCGCAAGGTCCCGAACAAGCGCGCTGAGGCCGCGATCCGGTGAGCCAGGCGCGTGCGTTCGCGACCGATCGGGACCGCCGTGGCTCGAACGTCGTCCCGGGACGGCGTGCAGGAGACGCGAAATTCTTCGTTGCAATCAAGCACTTTGCTCGGTAAAGTCTGAACGCATGATTGGTACGAAGGGCACCTCGTTGAAGGCGTGCGGAACCACGCTCAGGATTCAAGACGGCCAGTCGAACCTGAGACAACGATGAAAAAAGCGCTCGTGGTCGTCGCAGCGGTGGCGTTCGTCGCCTGGGTCATCTCCTGGTTCCGAGCCCCGGACGCCGTTGCGACATCGGTCGCCCGGCCGTGGCCGGGAGGGATGGGGAGCCTCGCCTCCGTCGCCGATCCGTCGCTACCGCCGAAGGCGAACGACGCGTCGATGACACTGACGTCGCTCGCCAACGCACTCCCCAAGAACGAGACCGCAGCCGGTTTCGTGCAGCGCGAGATCACCCGCGGCCAGCTCACGATCGGCCAGCCACCGGCTGTATCCGACGTCTCCGCGATCCGTGACCTGCTCCTGCGCGAACCGATCGTCTGGAGGCGCCGCGCAGGGATTGGCGGCGATGACTCGATGGCCGAGCACGTCCTGCAGGTAACGGTCGCGCGACTGCTCGTCGCGAGCGCGCTCACGAAGGCCCGGGCAAACGATCCGGCGGCATGGGATGATCTGCACGCCGCGTGGAACCTCGCCCGTTCACTGGGCGGGCATCCGCAGTTGATCGCGCAGACGGCCGCGCTGACGACGGCGCGGATGATCAACGCGGTCGCCTGGAAACTGCCGCTGCCCGCGCCGGCATGGTTCTCGGAACTGCAGATGCGCGACAACGTCCGGCCACTACTCGACGCGTTCCAGCATCAGACGGCGTCGTACGCGAAGGGCCGCCTCTCTCTGTTTCCGACGAAGATGCTCGCCGCATCCGTCGATCACGATCGCTCGATCGCCGAAGAACTGCTCAAGGAAACCCGCTGCGACGTCAGCCCGCGCGCGAACGAACTGGGGACAGACCTGACCTCCGTCTGGCGCCGCGCATTCCGCTACCGCGCCGAACGCGAGGCCACCGCGAACGCCATCCGCGCCCGCGAAGGAAAATCGATCGACCCCACCTCCCGCTGCACCGACGGCTCCTGGACGTTCGACGGGACAACGCTGCGCTTCACCCACGAGATCCCAACCGCCGCGCCGGACAGACCGATGCCGCTGGCGCTGGGGGTGAAGCGGTAGGGAGTCCGGCCGAAGAACTGGCCCCACTCTTAGGGCACGACCGTTGGCGGTAGCGCAACTTCCGCCAACGGCTACACCTTTGGTGCCGTCGCCGCTGCCCCGATAGCGAAGAGGCGCGCGTGTCCAGCCGGCAGTGGTGTTGGCGCGGACGCCGCCACGCGGGGCTGGCAGGATGCCAGCCCTCACCGCCAGATGGGAATGTCGAGCACACTGCTACCGTACCAGCGGATTCTGAGCGGCTTCTTTGCGTCGACGATCGTCTCGTCACTGACATCTCTCCCCGTCCCATAGTTGATCTGGCCGTCGGGCCGCTTGTTGACCGCCAGGACGGCCACGATCCGGCTTCCCGCCGGAAGCAGCCTGCTCGTCAGCCTGAGACTCCGGAACTGCAGCCGGCTCCGCGCACCCGGAACGAGCAACACGCGGCGGGTTCGGTCCTTCGCGTAACTGGCGCGGCCAAGCCAGTACGAGAGCGCGAAATACTCCCCCTTTGCATTCCACTCGTAGAGAGAGACGCTGAGGTCGACGTCCTTCCTGTTCGCCACGAAGTCGAGCGTGCCTGAGAAAAGCCCACTGATCTCGGTCGGCTTCGCGAGCGGATCGCTCATGAACACCAGACCGTTCCGGTCGTCGACGTGAGAGTCGATGATGTTCGCGATGTCGGAGCGATCCACGTCCGTCCGATCCCGCAGGTCGACGATCTGGCGGACGAAGCCAGAACGCTGCGGAGCCTTCGCGGCAAGGCGGTGATGATGGCCATGCCCGGCTGACAGGTGGAAGCGCAGTGTGGCGTTGCTCATCGCTGCGAGCGACGGAGCGTGCTTCCACTCGTTCGCGCCCATCACCTCGTAGTTGATGTTGGCAGCGAGCATCGCCGGCTTCGGGCCACCGCGCAGGACGTAATCGAACCAGTCGTACCGTAGTTGCTCGATGTCGACCTGCGCCACCGGATCGATTGCGTAGCCATTGAGAACGTTGGCCGGCCGCCGCTGCGCGCCGATGTGATCCCATGGACCGACGACGAGAAAGTGTGTGGCGTGCGGGTTGTAGAGGGTGTGTCCGGCGAGGTAGTACATCGCGCCGGCCAGGGCCCCGTCATAGTAGCCGGTCGTGGCCAGGACCGGGATGTCGATGTGAGCGAACCCCTCGCCATAGGGAATCATCGCGCGCCAGTACGCATCGTAGGAAGGATGGGAGAGCCAGCGCCGGAAGATAGGGCTGGGTATCCCATCCACGTGATCCAGGTCGCGGTAGGCTCCTCCGCCCAGGTACCACTTGCGGTTCATGGCACTCCAACGTCCGGCGTCGTTGTTCGCGGCCTCATCCAGCCCCTTCGTGTTCATCACGTACGGGAGCCACCTGTAGGGAAAGGTCAGGAAGACATTGCCCTCCATCGGAACGTCGATCCCGGGAGCGACCGACACGGACGGCATGATCGCTCGCAGCGCCGGATGGCGATACTTCGCGGCGGCCCACTGCGTGAAGCCCTCGTAGCTGCCTCCGAACATGGCCACCCGGCCATCGCTCCACGGCTGATGGCTGATCCAGTCGATGGCGTCGTTCGCATCGCTTCCATCATGCTCGTAGGGCACCGGCGCGTCGGGACTGCGGTCCTTGCCGCGCGCATATACGACGACGCCTACGTAACCATTCGCGGCGTTGCGCTTCGCGTCGTTGAGCTTCCAGGCGTGATCGACGTAGATCGTGAAGTTGAGGAGCGCCGGCAATGGTTTTGTCGTCGAGCGCGGGCGCACGACGATCGCCGAAAGTGTAGCGCCGTCGTGCGTTCGGATCACCAGGCTCTCATCCACGAGATAGCGGCGCCCGGCGTCTTCCGCAACCAGCTGAGGGACCCTCGGAAGAAGACTCTGATAAACCATCCAGACCTGATACTTCCTAACCACGTCGACCGCATCCCCCTCGGCGATCCGGGCATCGCCCTTATGCGCGACGAGCAACTTGGTCAGATCGTCGTGCATCGCCTGCAGGTTGCCCCCGAACGAGAACTCCGCATCGTTGGCCGTCTTGTCGTCGAGCCGCTGGAAGACCTCGCGATACGACTGGCGAAGTGCCTCCGCGAACGGAACGCCACGCGAGGTCTCGATCAGGCGGGCGCCGGCAAAGACTTCGTACTGAATGAACAGCGTCGACGCGCGACCCGGATCCGCGTCCTTGCGCAGCTCGCGCAATTCGCGAATGTTCGCCAGAGCCTCCTGATACCGCCCCGCGACGAGCTGCAGGCGGAAGAGGGCGTTCAGATGCGGATCGCGGGCATCGTCATGAAGAGTCGGGATGAGACGCTCTGCCAGCGAAGGCATGGCGGCGGCGAGGGAGCGCTCGTCCTCGAAGGTGCCGGCGGGAACGTCGAGGTCGGCGGCATGCGCGGAAGCAGACAGAAGGAGCACCAGCAGGGCGAGAGACTTCATCATCGGAACAGTCGTCCTTCCCCCACCCTAGTCCAAGCGGAGCAGACGAGAAGGGTAATCGAGCGGGAGAGGAGGTCTCGTCACAATCGAGAGGATTTGATGGGGAGCCTCAAGACGAAGGTGTGACACCGGAGCCTCGGAGCCGCTGCCCTTATGATCAGTACCGATCGTCCCCGATCGTTAGTCGCACGCGGCAATGGTGTTGTTGCAGGCGCGACGCGCTAAGCTTTCCACCGTTGAAAAAGGAGCTGGCCATGCGGAATCGTCTGCTCATCGCAGCACTCGTGCTTGTTGTTGCCGTTCAGGGTGAGGCAGCGAACAGGAAGCCGACCCGCGACGAAGCGGCGAAACGGCTTCAGTCCGAGGAACGGCCTCTGACCGGCGAGGGACTGCTGGGCATCCTTTCAACGAGCAGCGACAACGTCGTCGACTTGCTCGAGGCGTACCTCGCGATCGGCATCCCGGCGAACAAACCGATCAGTTTCAAGAGCGACAGCGGCGATTCCTACTCCGCCTATCCACTCAATTACATGCTCCGCTACGCGTGCCACGATCCGAAGACCGCGGAAATGGCGAGGCTGCTGATCGAAGCGGGCGCCGATGCCAGTCTTCGTGACGCTGGGGACAACGATCGTACGCCGGCCATCGCGTCCGTGGGATGTCCCGACGTACTCCGCGTGATCCTCGCTCAGAAACCCGATCTCACGATCACCGACAAGTTCAAGAGAAACGTGCTCTCCCATGCCATTCACAATGGCGAGCCGGCGGCCGAGGTGGTGAAAATGCTGCTCGAGGCGGGCTTCGATCCGAAGCCGTCGATGAAGGAATTGCGCGAAGATGCTCGCGGCAGGCCCGAGATCCTGGCGTTGCTCGCAGGGAAGAAAGCTCCCGTAGCGGCAACCGCGATTGCGAAGCCGGTCATGGACTGGAAGGCTCTCCCTCCATATCCGACGCGCTCGGCTGACCAGGCCAGGAAGTCGTTGTCGCGTCCCGGCGCCGCGACAACGATTCAGGACCACTTCTGGGACGGCATCACACAACGTGAGCCGTTGCGCCTGGCGTTGGCCATTGCCGCAGGCGCCAACGTACGGGACACGCGTAGCGTCACCGGCTATTCGCCCATCGTGCTGATGGCGGAGCGTTGCGATCTACGCTCTGACGCAGAGCAGCAGGTCGCCGTTGCTGAGTTGCTCATCGCCGCGGGAGCCGATCTTGCCGGCGTCGACGCCAACCGCGCGAACGCATTGACCATGGCAGCACACGACTGTCCCGTTGGCGTCATTCGCGCGCTGATCAAGGCGGGCCTGCCGCTGTCAGCCGTTTCGTCAATCGGTGACACACCTCTTCGCGTAGCAATCCTCGCGGATCGCGTCGATGTCGTCGCCGCCCTACTCGAGGGGGGCCTGGATCCGAAGAAAGAGCCGTACAACGCAAGGAAGCTGGCCAGCGATAACAGTGAGATCGAGGCTCTGCTGAAGAAGAAGCGGTGAACGCGGGTACCGCTAAAAGCCAGCCATCCCATCCGCGACTTGATGGGGTCACACGTTCGCTTTTCGCTGAAGCGCAAACGATTGAGCTGTCAGCGCTTCGGGCGGGCAGATTCAGGACGATCGGAGAATGGTAGTGATTGGGCGATCCGAGGACTGAAAACCGCAAAGGTGTGCGCCCCGAAGGCCGCCACGAGATCCCAACCGCCTCGCCGGACAGACCCGATACCGCTGATGCTGGGGGTGAAGCGGTAGGGAGTCAGACCGAAGAACTGGCCCCACCCTCAGCGCACACTCATGGTGCGAGCCACAGATCTGTGTCATCACAATGGACGCGCTCGACGAACCGATCACGTTTCTGGGCATCGACTCCGATGCAGGGCGGCCGGCGAACCCAACGTATTTCGCCAGCAGCTTGATCCTGATGGGTGACTGGTGCGGATCGATGATCCGACACCGCACAAAACGAAACGACGGGAACCGCGCCAGGTTGGATCTGTCGCGCGCCGATTAGCCTCCGCTCCACGTCTCGTCAAGCCCTGACGGGCTGCTCCGCTTCGCTCCGCCCCTTCGGGTGACCAGACGCTCCGCTGCGGCTGGCTTGCAGCGATGGACAAAGCGGCGCTTTGTCCATCACGGACGAAGTCTGTTCAAAACCTCAAAACACTACCTCGCACTTGACTCGAGCGCCCAATGGGCGACCCCACTTGGGACCACTTGGGATGACGCTCATGACCGGACTGACCGGCCCGTCATGAACAGGGACACAGACGAGGCGAGCACGACCCGCTTCTTCATCGCTACCCCCCACGACGCGGGCTCGTGAATCATCCGGGCTGGAGATACCCGGCCAGGAATGCCTCATCGAAGGTCCACACCCCTTCTTCCTTGAGCATGCGAATGAGATAGGCCGCCCGGACGCCCTCGGTGGCGCCTTCGATCTGAAGAACTGCGGCGTCGCCAGATACATCTCCACCAAGGATTTTCACGTCCTTCCTCGGCAGCTCGCCATTCAGCATCTCCACTGCAAACGTTAGATTTGCAGCCTCGGTTCTGTACTCGTTGTCATAGAGTTTTCCGACGACCCTCTTGCTCAGAGACTTTCTGACGTTCGCGCCGTCATTCTTTGCCATCGCGGTAAGAAGTCCCTGCAGCGCCTTTCCCGGCGCTCCACCCCCGGCCGGCAGCTTTGAATCGACTGCTCGAAATGCGACATCTGTCGAGAAGGTCACATCGAGCTCGAAAGAATCGCTCTCCACTTTGACGGGGCTGGGTGTGTAGACGCGGCCGGCGATATGACCGGGCTTGTTCTCCGTCAACTCAGCCTTCAGCTCGCGATGCATCGCTCCCTTCTCAGCGGTTGAACCTGCATAGATCGCCATCGGTTCAGCGACCGTCGCATTCATGTCGACCACGCCATCGTCGTCGATCCATAGAATGATGTGGCCCCCATGGCGCAGGCCGGGATCGTTGATTCTGAACTTATGCTTATCCAAGGCGGCCGCGGCGCCGGTGGCGTCGAACGGCATCTGCGAAAGAACGACCTCGGTCACAGTTTTTCCAGGATTGAACCTGTCTCCCGTCCTGTACGCGGCAGCATGTTTCGGCGAGATCGCATTCTTTCCCACCCGAAAACTTCCGGTGACGGTGCCGTCTGATGCCGACGCGACGGATGAGGCCAAGAGCAACATCGAGGCGGTGAAGATCGACCCGGTTCGCATATGCAATCCCCCTGAATTCTTACCTGCGGTCACGAGAACTGTATCACTCACCCTCAGGAGCCACTCAAGCAACTGCCCAACACGACTGCAAGGGCCGGGGGCAAGTGTCCGGCGTCAACTAGAACTGTGGGGCGTGTTGCGTCACGAGGAGATGTTACCGAACCGTCCCTCGGTCGTCTCCCCCGTTTTTGCTCGGGTTTACAGACTTCGTCCCTAATGGACGAAGCGTCGGCTTCGTCCATTGCTGCAAGCAAGCCGCAGCGGAGCGTCTTGTCACCCGAAGGGGCGGAGCGGAGCGGAGCAGCCCGTCAGGGCTTGACGAGACGTGGAGCGGAGGCTACCGGCATGCGACGATCCATCTCTTGGTGCGGTTCCCGTCGTTTCGTTTTGTGCGGTGTCGGATCATCGATCCGCACCAGTCACCCATCAGGATCAAGCTGCTGGCCGAGTGTGGTGGCTCTCCGCCGGGCGCCCTGCATCGGAGTCGATGCCCAGAAACGTGATCGGTTCGTCGAGCGCGTCCATTGTGATGACACAGATCTGTGGCTCGCACCATGAGTGCTTCCAACCCGAAGTGGCTCGCGCCGGCGTTCGCATCGAGAGAGAGGATCTGGAGACCGGCGCCCGTCCAATCACACCTGATGCGGTCAAGCCGCAACCCTACTGCTGGCTCGGGCGCCGGTCGTCATCGTTAGCCGAAGAGTCGTTCCGGTATGAATGGTTTCTTCTCACGCATCACGAAGAAACTCGCTCGGGCAAGCTTGTGCGCCAACGCCTTGCGCGCCAGGATCACATTCGTCTTGCTCGCTTTGCGGTGGTAGTAACTCCGGGCCACCTCGTACCCCCCCGGATTGCGAAGTTGGCCGCTTCCACGAATGCCCAGCACAGGAGACACGCGTGGGGCCACGCCTTCGTTTTTCGCAGGCCGGTAAATAATTGACAGTTCGCTACTTACGGACACGAAGGAAAAGAATCGGAGTGTCAGAGCTTCGGTACAGAGGAAGCGGTAGAGTCACACCTTTGTGCTTCGGTCGTTGAGGATCATCCTCGCGCCGTTCGCCGATTCTTGGCGGCCGAGATCCTGTCCGTCCGTTACCATGAGCAACCATGACTGAGGCCGCAGCCAGCCGCCGTCTGCAAACGATCGCGCCGCGCGTGTCCCTGCGGGTCTGGGCAGGGGCACTCACTGCGCTCGTCACAACGGCGCTGTACGCGGCAGTGGATGTCTCCTCGATCGAGAAGCTCAAGCCGGCGCTTCCGACGATTCCGGATCGTACGCTCTCCCTCGCTGACTTCGGTGCGGCCGGCGACGGCAAGACCCTCAACACCGTGGCATTCGCGAAGGCCATCGCTGCGGTCGAGAAGGCGGGAGGCGGCACGCTCGTCGTGCCCCCAGGCATATACGTAACGGGGCCGTTCGCACTCTGTTCGAGCCTCGACCTCCACCTCGCCGCGGGCGCGGTGATCCGCGCGCCTGAAACGTTTACCGCAGCGGGATTACCCGAGCCGGCCACACTCCGCTCTCAGGACGAGGTGAGCGCAAAGGTCAAGGTGCCCGAGCCGCTCATCTCCGGGAGAAACCTCCACGACGTCGCCATCACGGGCAGCGGTACCATCGACGGCAGCGGCGCGCACTGGTGGGCCTGGTCGGAGCGCGCCGCGCGTCAGCACAAGAGCACCGAACCCGGGCGGATCGTCTACCCGCGCCCCAACCTGGTGGTCCTGGAGAATTGCCAGCGTGTGCACGTGGCCGGCGTCACGTTCACGAACTCGCCGAAGTTCCACCTCGTACCTCGGGAGGTCGTCGACCTCACGATCGAACGGGTCAAGGTACGCGCGCCATTCGATGCGCCGAACACCGACGCCATCGATCTCGGTCCCGGACGCAACTTCCTCATACGCGAATGCGACATCGACACCGGGGACGACGACATCGTGATCAAGCGCGGCGGCACGAACATCCTCGTCGAGAACTGCACGATCAGGCACGGCCACGGCATATCGATCGGATCCGGCACAGACCTGGGCGTCAGCATGATGCTGGTCCGCAACTGCACGTTCGACGGCACGGACAACGGAATCCGCATCAAGTCGATGCGGGGTGCGGGCGGGCTCGTTGAAAACCTCCGCTACACCGGCATCACGATGAAGAACGTCGAGCACGCGATCCTCATCGACCTGAACTACGTCGACAACAACCGGCCCGACTTCAAAGGCGATCCGAAGAAGATCCCGGCAGTGCACCAGGTACTGATCGAGAACGTCACCGTGACTGGTTCGCGCGACGCGGGTCGGATCGTCGGTCTGCCGGACAGCCGGATCACCGGGGTGACGTTGCGCAACGTGCGCATCACGGCGGAAAGAGACCTGGTGGTCAGGGACGCCGACGAACCGATTTGCGAGCGAGTCACTCGCGACATCCGCAAGGGTGTGGCCCCACCGAAGCCGAAGGTCGTCGAGTAAGCAGGGAGACTCTGGGAGGGCCGGGCCTTCGTTTTTCTCTCGGCCCGCTAAACCGCTAAATCAGAACGACTTAACTGAGCCAATGTTCTTGCGCTCGTGCGGACCGCAGTAATTTTCCCTCAGGAGAGCACGAAGGTAGGAATGTCAAAGGCCTGGCCCCAGCCTCCATTGAACAGTCGTCCTTCCTTCGCCGAAGAGTGGGCGGAGCAGCCGAGAAGGTTAACCGAGCGCGACTGGAGGTCTTGTCACACAATCGGTTCGAGTCGAGTGCGCGCGGAACCCTGGCTGTTCGGCGGCAATCAATCACGCGATCCGGCCGCGCATGGCTCGCTCGCGCGCGTTCGGTCGTCGGCATCCGAAAAGCCGAAGTACGCCTCCAGTCCCCCCGCGAAACTACGAGGACTGAGGCCCGGAGTGGCAAAGGCATTCACCGTTTTATTGATGGGCCCAGGACTCACGAGTGCGGCCCACGGTCGGCTTTAAAGAAGGCCAGGATCCGGTTGCTGAAATCGCTGAAGAACTGGTGCTCGGAATAGCAGCAGTTGAGCTGTTCCAGAATGTCCTTCGCAAAGGGCGAGTAAGCGGCAGGCAGGGCGGCCGTAAGAGCCGTTGCGTTTGTGTCCGGACTCGCCTGTAGAAAGTGGTTTGCGTCCAGGAATCCGCCGGAGTCAAGACTCTGGAAGATCGCCTGAGAGTCGGACAGTGTGATCCCGGCGATTCGCGCGAAGCGCATGGGATAGACAGGGGAGGGGGGATTCTCGCGAAGTTCATTGGCGATGCCCCGGTTCTGCAAGACCATCACATGGCTCTGTGCATCGGGTAGAAAGGTGGGATGGGTAACCTGATCATCCGCCTGGGCCAGAGACCAGATGTTGGGTACAGAAGTAAGGTTGAAGAGCTGAGCAGGCGACCCGGAAGAACAGACATTCGCGCTGGCCCTGAACCCGAGGTAATACGCAGCCTTCGGAGCGAAACCGCCCCCGTTGGACATGCCGATCCCAAACAGGGGTGTGGCGTCGCCGATCAGTCCCTGCGCCTTCAGATACGCGATTGCTCCCTGGACCGACAGAACATCGGTATTGGCATTGGTGGCATCGCCGCTCCACTGTTTGTTGACCCGGTCAAGGCTGTCCAGAGCGGCCACGGCAAAGCCCGAGGCGACGGCATCTCTGGCGAAGCTGCTGTCTTCCACTTTGGAAAAGAAGCTTACGGCACTGCCTCCTGATCCGTGGAAACGAAAGATCATTCCGATCGACGCAGGCGGTACGAAATAGATGAGGTGGACTGCGCCCGGATTACTCGAAGGCAGGCCGTTCATGACGTGGTCCGTCGGCGCCCAGCGAGGGGCTGACTTGTAGGTGGCGAGCAGGCTTACCGGAACGGCGGGCATGAGCAGCGACGTATGCCAGGCGTTCGGATCCGCGAGCGCTGCGGTATCTCCTGTCCATCGGTCGAATACCGAGTCGGGTCCCGTGGCGTCCGCCCAGATGTGGACCGTGCTTCCCGGTGTATAACTGCCCCCACCGCTGCCCAGGGAGACGGTAAGAGCGGCGCGCGAAGGTAGATGGGGAACTGCCCGTCTGCGCGAAGTCGTTGCTGTCTGGGAAACGGACCTGGCCTGTCCGTTCGCCTCGGGCATGCGGGTATCCCCACGCACAGACCCGGTCAGAAAGCTCAGGATGCAACCGGCGAGCGTGAGCGTTGCGATCCGCCGTTCAGTAGGAATGATCATTTCTAGATTTCTCCCAGTCGAGACCTTCGGGCTGTTTGGCGGGACTCCCTCTATTGCGAGGAAGGCCGCGGTCTTTTCAGTCCCGGTTGGACGGGTTCCGCTCACGGTCGTTTACACAATTCGACGCAGAGTCACCCGGGTCCAGGCTTCTTCGCTCGTTTTGCTGGCGCCACTCATCACATCAAACGCAAGGCTTCCGCCTGCGTCGATACGAAACATGTCCGGCCGCCGCGGCGCGACCCGCTGCACAGGCTATTCGCGGGTGACTTGATGGGGCCACACCTTCGCTTTTCGCTGAAGCGCAAACGATTGAGCTGTCGCCGGTTGGGGCGGGCAGATTCAGGAAGATCGGAGAATGGTTAGTGATTGAGTGATCCGAGGACGGCAAATCACGAAGGGGTGACCCGGAGGCCGCCACGAGATCCCGACCGCCCCGCCGGGCAGACCGATGCCGCTGGTGCTGGGGGTGAAGCGGTAGGGTCGAACCGAAGAACTGGCCCCACCCTCAGCGCAACGTCTTCCCAACATACGTCACGGTCTCCCCCACCTTCATCTCCCGAAACGCGATCTTGGCCTTCTTCAGTGCGGCCGCAAATGCGTCCGCGGTCTGGGCGATTCCTGCGAACGTTCCGTAGTGGTGCGGGATGGCGAGCTTCGTCCGCAGCGATTGCGCGGCGCGCGCTGCCATCTTCGGTTCCATCCCATAGTGACCGCCGATGTTCAGCAGCGCGACGTCGATCGGGTACGTCTCGCCGATCGTCTCCATGTCGCGGAAGTAGGCGGTGTCGCCGGAGTGGTAGATCGTTGGGCCGTTCTTGATGATGATCACGAACCCGGCCGGAGTGCCGGCGTAGGCGCGCTCGGCCTCGGTCGGGCCGGCGTTTGGATTGAAGACGCTGCTCGAGTGAACTGCGGGCGTCATGGAGACGGTCACCTCTCCGCCGGCGATCTCGATCTCGCCGCCGATGCCCATGATCGCGTCCGTCTCCGCCTGCTCCCGAGGGAAGCCGGCAAGCTTCACGAGGTTGCCGGCCAGTTCGGGATTGCAGATGAGGACTGCGTGTCGTTTCTGCGCGATCTCCACGGCATCACCGACGTGGTCGCGATGGCCGTGCGTAAGCAGGATGTAGTCGACCCGAGGAATGCTGGCCAGCGGATCGTGGCCGTCCTTGGCCTCGGGGTTCGAGGGGTTTCTGAGCCAGGGATCGATCAGCAGGACGTTGCCTTTCGGCGTCGTGATCGAAAACGCGGAGTGGCCGTGCCATTTGAGCTTCGTCTCCTGCGCCTCGGAGGACAACGTCACGGCCAGCGCTGCCAGAAGGATGAGGGTTTTCATCGCGTGCTCTCCCGGGACCGAAGCAGATCACGATTGACACGTCGGCGGATTGAAACGCGCGAAGGTTTGACCCTTTGGTCACGGAGTACACGGAAAGCAGTGACTGATGTGATCCACGTTCCTCTGGCGTGTGACGCACACGATGGCCGTCACCCTGGTGTAACGCTAGGTTCTGAACCATGGTCCGGAAACGATGGATCCTGATTGGCGCGGTGGTCTCGCTGACCAGCCTGATCGCGACAGGCTGGATTACCGATCGCTCGACGCGTGCGATGGCCGCCGCGGTTGCCGTGGTAGACCGCACGCGCGAGGTCCTGCTGAAGATCGATCAGCTCCGCGCCGGGCTCTTCGAGACAGAGTCGAACGCCCGCGGATACGTGATCACCGCGTCACCGCTTCTACGCGCCGATTTCGAGCGCGCCACAGGTTCGGTTCGCGACAGCATCCGGGGGCTGAAAACGCTCGCGTCGCCTGACACACAACAACGCGCCTTCACCAACACCCTGGACACACTTCTCGTTCGCCGCCTCGGCCTCCTTCGCAATCTCGTCTTGCTAAAGCAGCGCAATGCGGCGCCATCCGACATTGATGAAATCGTGCTGCAGGAAACGGCCGTGAGCCGGATGATCAGCCAGATTCTCGACCAGATGCGATCGGAGGAACTGCGCCGGCTTGAGCTGCAGACCTCGGCGGCCGTCGAGGCGCGGCGCTTCGAGTTTTACGGGCCGTTAATCGTGTGCTTCATCGCCGTGCTCTTGTTCGCGGCGGTGCTGGTTCAGGTCGACCGGACGCTGCGAGCCGACTTGGCGGTGCGCGACCATCTGCGGCAGGCCGTGGCTCAGGAACAGGCAGCGCGCGAGCGCGCACAAGAAGCGGATCAGATGAAGGACGGGTTTCTTGCGACCATATCGCATGAATTGCGAACGCCACTCACTGCGATCATCGGCTGGTGCGGTCTGCTTGCGACCGACAAGTCGGGAGCGCTGATCGCGGAAGGTCTGGCCAACATCCATGACGCGGCGCACATCCAGTCGCAGTTGGTCGAAGACCTGCTCGACGTCTCGCGGACCGTTGCCGGCAAACTGAAGCTCTGTGTGTCGGAAGTCGATGTCGCGCAAGTGATCGGCAAGTCCATCGCCTCGGTGGCGCCATCGGCACAGGCAAAGGGCATCGTGATTCGCAGGCGTGCCGGCGCGCCGGCGCAGATGCTGATGGCAGATCCGACACGGCTGGAGCAGGTCATCTGGAACCTCCTCTCCAACTCCATCAAATTCACGCCGAGGGGCGGCTCGGTCGATGTTGGCGTCCGGTGTACCGGCTCATCGATGGAGATCTCGGTGCACGACGACGGCGATGGCATTGCCCCTGACCTGCTTCCGTATATCTTCGATCGATTCCGGCAGGGAGGAACTGGCGTGGCGCGGCTGGGCGGACTGGGTTTGGGTCTGTCGATCGTGAAGACCCTGGTCGAGCTCCATGGCGGCACCGTGCGCGCGGAGAGTGCGGGCATCGGAAAAGGAGCGACATTCACGGTGAGGTTGCCGTTCAGTGGCGTGCGCCAGAGTGAGACGCATGAACCAGCTGCGCATCTGCTCGGGGTGCTTGTGTAACACGCAGTGCTGCGCATCACATACGTCCGTGCCGTATGGCCAGCGCCTGTGATCGATCTTTGCATTGATCCATGGCGCGGCGATTCGAACCGCGAACGAAGGAGGATTCAGATGCAAGGCTATGTCACGAATATCGAGAAACAGAGCGTCGGGAACGACGACTTCAGAAAGGTTCTCTACACCGGACCGCACAGTCAGCTCGTAGTCATGAGCCTGAAACCGGGCGAAGACATCGGCAAAGAGGTTCACAAGGTCGATCAGTTCATCCGGATCGAGCGAGGTGATGGCGATCTCGTGATGGGAGGCAAGCTTTCAAAGATTCACGTCGAGTCCGCATTCGTCATTCCGGCAGGGACGGAGCACAACGTGACCAATACGGGGACAGGAGACATGAAGCTGTACTCGATCTACTCGCCTCCTCAGCACCGCGACGGGACCGTCCACGCCACCAAAGCCGACTCGGAGCGCGATGAAGAAGATCACGCGTAGGTCACATTCCTGA
Source organism: Thermoanaerobaculia bacterium (assembly GCA_038244715.1). Lineage (GTDB taxonomy): Bacteria > Acidobacteriota > Thermoanaerobaculia > Gp7-AA8 > Gp7-AA8 > JADGNZ01. The sequence goes on along the minus strand of JBBRTE010000006.1, from coordinate 5,187 downwards.
ATGCACCTCCAGGTCGTTCAACTCCCTCAGCGGCATCGCTACGCGTAGGGCGTTGAGCACCGCCAGCACGTCGATGGCCTATCGCGCGATCGCGCCCGGCACTGGTGCTGAATCTGGGACCAGCTTCGCAAAATGCTGCACTTCGGCGGCGCGATCGCCGAAGACCAGCATCACGCGATTGACTTGATGCTGCGGGACGAGATGATGGATGAACGAACGGCTCTCATCGCGCGGGACGTCCTGGAATCGTAGCGTAGCCGCGTATTTGCCGTTGCTGAGACGATGCACTCCATCCTGGTGCGACCGGCGGCGCGCGGCAATCGGATTCGACGCGACTGTTGGCGCCCTGTGATCTCGATGACGTCATCGCCGATCGTTCCGCGCAAACCGTGCCTCGGCGTTTCGTTGACTTCCGAGACCTCGACCGTTGCGATGTTCTCGGTACGGGCCGCGGCGTCGAGGATCGAGACGATTGCGATCCCGTCTCCTTGGAGAGACGGTGGCGCGCTGTTGCCGCATCGTCATGCGACAGCACGTTGACTCCAGATGTCGCCGAGTGCGAGAGCTAACGCGACAATTGCCGGTCCGAGGATCAGTCCTGCCGCGCCGAAGGCAATCAGTCCTCCTACGAACGCGATGAGTAAAACGATGGGATGCAATCCCATTCGCGGGCCGACGAGGACCGGATAGAGGATGTTGTCGACGGGATGAATGATTGCAATTCCACAGCCGGCGACGATCAGCGCTTTGATCCAGTGGCCGGTCACAAGAAGAACCGCGGTCGCGGGCACCCAGACCACAAACGCGCCGAGGAGCGGCAGGATTGACAACGCGGCCATGATGATCGCCCAGAAGAGCGGTGCGGGGAGACCGACCGCCCAGAAGATCACGCCGCCGATCAGACCTTGAATCGCCCCGATCAGAACGCGCCCATACACGGAGGCGCGGATCGCGGATGACACCCGTTCCCAGACGGCGTCGAGCTCCTGTTTCGTGAGAGGAGCGGCCCGTCGGAGTGCGCCGGCCAGCACTTCTTCGTCGCGCACGAAAAAAAACAGAACGAAAAGCGACAAACCAGCCTCTGAAACGACTACTGCCGATGCACCCAGGCCCGCTGCGAGGCGTGGTGCTACGGCCGTCGATGCCTGCTGCGCGATCTCGGCGAGATCGATTCGCGGCCCGATCCAGCGCCAGATACCGGCGAGCCATGGCTGAGATTCGAGCGTATGCTGCCATGCCGCCGGTTGAAGCATGCCGCGCAATGCCTGTTGTCCGCGCGTAACTTCGCGCACCAATCCCTGCGACAGGAAAATGGCCAGGATGGCAAGAGCGACCACGACGATCGAGACGACCAGCAACGCCGCTACCGTGTTCGAGAATCGGCGCCGCAGCCTCCGGGACAGCGGGTTAGTCATGATGGCCAACGCAATCGCCCACGTCAATACGGAGACGAACGGCGCGATCATCGCCCAACAGAGGTAGAGCACGATCGCCGTGATCACGACGAGGATCCATGTGCCTGCTGGCGTTACCACGCGCTTCTGCCGTTCATCCGGCACCTGATCAGGCATCACGGATGCACAGTAGCGCTCCCACGACCGGAGCCGAGAGGAAGGCTGCTACACCATCCTGTGATCAGTCGCACAGCGCACGATGCGCAGATCGCGAGGATTGATCCAACTCGTCTCTTCGCGCAGGTCGTGCGTGGCCCAGTCCCTTCGTTTCCGACGGTTACCATGAAGGCGCGTATCCGCGGCACGGTGTCAGTTGACGTGGTTGTCTCCGAGAGCGACGAGGTGCTTTGCGCGCGAAATACGCGCCTCCCTTTCGGCCTGGATACCGCCGCCGTCGAGGCCGCGCGCCGCTGGAAGTTCAGGCTGTTCGTCATCGACGGCCGCCCCGCGAAGGTCGCAGGTGAGATCCTCTTCCACTTCAAGGACATCAACCAGGACACGTGGAGTGAGATCGTTCGGAACTCGCCTCCCGGTGACGAGTTCTAGTCTTCCCTGACGATGCTCACCGCCACGAACGTGCCAGTTGTATCGCGCGCGCCGGTGGCCACGACGTGATCGCCCACCGCTGGATTCGGATAGATCTTCGTCGTCGACGTGATCCTCACGAGAAAATCGGGAGCGAGGGAGCCTGCGGGACCGCCGATCGTCCATTGCGCCGGTGCAATGGATTTCACCCACCCGCTCAGCTTCATGGTCGCTGAGTCGGGAGGGCCGGCCGGGATGAGCTTGATGATGGCGATAGCGAGGTAGTTGTGCGCCGAGTCGACGTTCGCGATCACCTGCACGCTGTCGCCAACCTTCGCGTCGCCAAGGATTTTGGTCTGCGCGTCGATGGTCACGGTCGTGTCTTTGCCGTCCGTGGTGATTACCCACGCCGAGGCGGAGATCGACTTGACGGTGCCGTGAAGGATGGTTGTGGTTGGGATCACGAATGACGTGATCTGAACGCGCTTCGCCAGGATGCTCGCATTTGTGAACGCGGCAGTCACATTCACCATCTGTCCGACTGCCAGATCCTGCAGGCCTCGGATGGGTGCGAACGTCGGGAACGTGGTGCCGTAGCTGGTATTGGCGTCGACGGCGATGTTGATGCCCAGGACCGAGAAGGTCGAATGAGCGGGATCAATGCTCTGAATGGCTCCGTTGACCGCGAGATCAGGCGACGATTCGATGGCGATCAATTGCGCGGGCAGTGCGGCGCTGGCGGCAACCGTGATCGTAGTGTTGATAAAAGCCGAGATCCGCGCACCAGTCTTCACGTCGCTGATGGACGCTGTGCCCTGCTCGCTTTGGAACTTTGCTGCCGAGGCATCGATGCGGATGGTCTGCGCGCCACCACTGTTAAGCGTGATGGTGGTCCCGGAGACGGAAGCGACCGAGCCCGAAACGGCGGCACCGGACATCGGCCCGATCCCGAGCGCGTCCGCCGGATTCGGAGGCATCACCGCGCGATGCGTCGCAGCGCAGAGAGTTGACGCCAGTAGAACGAGCAGGATTGCGAGAAGTCTGGTACGGGTCATAAGAGTCCTCCGGTGGTGAAACAGCTGATGGTCGTACGTGTTTTCCGACGCAGTCGTTGACGTAGTGCTTTGGGAGTGTACCGGGTCATTGCTGGAATCACTTTGCGCCCGGTTGCACGCTCGGATCCTGACCCGAGGATTCGGGAAAGCTCACCACGGGGGGCGACAACGGCTTTCGAGACGGGACTCATGATGACTCCTTTTCACGGGTTGCTCCGGATCTGAGGCCCGATGATTGCCGTAGTCGGGTTCTCCAGCTCTATGCTGGATTCTGCGTGGGTGTGCGACCTAGGACGATCGTCACAATCACCGGTGACATGACCGCTGTGGTCACGCATTAGGCGAGCTGCGAGTCCCCGGACCGGCGGCGCGATCGGATTCGGCGCGAGCTGTCTACGCCCCGTGATCTCGATGACGTCATCGCCGATCGTTCCGTGACTCGGGAACGGTTCCGCGAGAAAATGACCCATCCGTCGATCTGTCCAGGCTCAGTTTGGGACCTCGTCGGACTCCGTTCGCGACGTCGAGTTGCCATAACTGCGAGGCAGGAGCACTCGAAACGTCGAGCCCTGCCCCGGTTTCGTCGCCAGTTCCAGGCCGGCATCGAGTAGTTCGCAGAGCCGTTTGACGATCGTCAGACCCACGCCCTCTCCCGGTTGCAGGCTTGGTGGCAGTTCCTTCGAGGCGGAAGGGAGCGTCGTGGCAGGATCGATATCGCGTCGCCGGTCCGTGCTCGCCTCTTTGGCATCATTCGCGACATCCGTGGCGCTCAGCAGTTCCTGTGCGAACGGCGCGGCCTTGTTGTCGTCGATCCCAGGTCCTGTGTCCTGCACCGAGAAAGTCCAGCGATTGGTATCCCGCCCATCGTCGAGCCCCCACGTGACGGATACGCCGCCGCGCTGCGTGTACTTGACGGCGTTGAGCAGCAGGTTTTGAAGAATGCGCAGGACTTTGTTCTTGTCGCCTTCTACCGGGAGCGTGCTCGGACCGTCCATCTTGAGAAACAGGCCCCGGTCCGTGGCGGCGGTCTGCGAAGCCGTGCAGAAATCGCGTAGCAGTGTGGCGGCATCGAATGTGGTGATCTCCCGTTGCTCGTGTCCTGCTTCGAGACGGGCCAGGCTCAGCAGATCGGTGAGCATTTCGTGGAGCGAGGAAACGCTCTTGCTGAGCATGTCGGCGACTTCAACCCGAAGCTCTGACTGCCCAGGCTCGCTGTCGCTGAGAAGGTTCGCAGCACCTTTCACGACCGTCACACTGCCGCGCAAATCATGGGCCGCCGTTCGCCACGCCTCGGCCCGCGACTGCTCCATGGTGTGAAGGGAGGAGAGCGCGTGCTCGAGATCGTTGACGTGACCGGCCGACTCTGTCTGTTGAAGGCGCCAGTACTGATTCGCGCTTTGCGTGACGCCGTTGGTACACAGCAGTGACCAGGCTCGACGAGCCGTCGGCATGACGCTCGGCTCAAGCGACGGATGAGTCGCCGCATAGCGCTCCAATTCGTCTGCGACGGATATCTGCAGGTACCCCCACTCAGCGATCAGTTCCCGGAGTGGGTAACCCTGCTGCCAGCGCTGGAGGCCGTGCGCGCAAACCATCTCGGCTTCAAGTTGCGCAGCGAGTGAATCCTGCTCAACGGGCCAGGCCTGGATCGTATTGGCCAGACAGTCGAGGACCGCGGGAATGTGATCATTGAATTGGGCACGCGAAAGAGACGACGCGATGTTTTGCCCCGGAGCCGCCTCGCCGGCGGCGCGCCACGCCTCGAGGATCGCCTCGCGCCGTTCGAGCAATTCAGCGGCGAGCGCGCTCAGCTGTTCCCGAGGAAGATTTGCAGGAATCACGATGTGCACCTGTTTGACAGGGCGCGCGGCCGAAGCAGGGGATTCTTTGTTGGTTCCTCGCTGCTACAGGTGGGTAGCTTGACATCGTAAAGTGGCCGTTCGACCGCCGCCTGAATGTGATTCGGTGGAAGCGGAACGGTGTCAAGCCCTGCGCCGCCCAGCCGGCTTGACACCGTTCCGCTCCCACCCCAGCAGGCAGTCATGCGTCGGACGAACTGGTCGGATCAACCGGGGACATGGGTAACAAAATAGACCGGAGACATGGGTAACACTTCAAGAGCCCGTCGAGCGTGCAAGCGTACCGTGGAATCG
>JBBRTE010000005.1:0-223363 GCA_038244715.1 Thermoanaerobaculia bacterium | reverse complement strand
TCCATTGAAGCGAAGGCGCGGAAGCGGCCGATGAATTCTTCCTTTGTCGCGTGCGCCATGTACGTGCCAGTGGAGGGCGTCAGGTTAGCCGTGAAGTTGCGGCCCCACGGGCCCCTCATTTCCCAGCCGCCGGAGAAGGCCTTGTCTGCGATGAGTGCGTTCTTATCGTCATGCGGCGTGTGGCATTCGTAGCAGCCGCCGATCGTCGTCAGGTACTTGCCGTAGGCCATTCCGTCGTGAGGAGTGGGGGCCTTCACCGTGCCGTCGACCGGTTTGGGGGCGAACTTCACGAAGAGGTTGACCGGGAAGTCGATGTGCTTCGCCGGCACCGAATTCCGGATCGGTTTCAGTGTGCGAAGGTAGGCCACGACGGCCTTTGCGTCGTCGTCGCTCATGCTGCGCAGGTGTTGGTACGGCATCATCGGAAAGAGCGCGTCGCCGTTGCGGTCGACGCCCTCGCGGAAGGCGCGGATGATCTCGCCGTCGGTCCACTTTCCCAGCCCGAATTCGGGATCGGGCGTGATGTTCTGCGCGGCCACGACGCCTGGGAAGCCGAGGTTCTTGTCGAAGACGAAGCCGCCCTGGCCTTCGCTGCCGGGCTTGACCGGGAAGCCGAATTTCGTGACGTGATCGGAGTGGCATCCGAGGCAGTCGGAGACGTGTTCGACGACGTATCTGCCGCGCTCGATCTGCGCTGCGTTCGCCTGCACTCTCTCCGTCGATGGCGGCCGCGACTCCGGCTTCCGGACTGCCAGCCACGTCACGCCGCCCGAGACGAGTACGATCACTGCCAGTACAGCTCCGCCCGTGATCTTCAGAAAGGTCTTCACGAAAACGTTCCTCCCGAATTGGATGAATGGGCGCAGTTTACGGGAGAATTGCGAAATGGTCTTCTTCGCGCTCCTCTTCGCCGCCACCCTGCAGTCCAACGTCACCGAGGTGACGAAGGTCTACGACCACGACTATGCCTCGCGCCTCGTCCCGCTGTTGAGCGAGGTGCTGCAGTTTCCGACGACGCAGACCGATGCCGAAGGTCACGCCGCACAGAAGTTGTGGCTCGCGAAAACGGCGAAGGACCTCGGCTTCGCATATCGCGACGCCGGGCCGGTCGACGAGATCGAGCTTCCCGGTCCCGACGGAGCTCCGGTCCTCGGCCTCATGGTGCATGGCGACGTGCAACCGGTCGAGGCAGACGAGTGGTTCTTTCCGCCGTTCGGGGGGAAGGCCGACGCGACGTATGTCTACGGGCGCGGGGCAGCAGACGACAAGGGACCGCTCGTCCAGGCACTGCTGGCGATGAAGGCGCTCGAACGGAGCGGGATCGCCCGGACGCACACCGTGCGGCTGCTCGTCGGCAGCGATGAGGAATCGGCCAACACCGATGTCACGACGTACCTGAAGACCCATCAGGCTCCGGATTACACACTCGTCATCGACTCGAACTTCCCGGTGATCGTCGGCGAGAAGGCGTGGAACTCGCTCTCCGTGACGACCGACGCGACGGCAGAGCGTCCGGGGATTGTCAAACCGTGGCGGGTCTCGTACCTCGAAGCCGGTCTCGCCACGAGCATCGTTCCCGAGCGCGCCGAGGTGAAGCTGATGTGGAAGCCGGGAACGCGGATGGACTGGCAGCCCGTCATCGATGCGATCACCAAAGCGCCGCGTCCTCCCGAGACGCGCGTGGCCACCCAGGCGGACGGCGACGTTCTTCGCGTCGTCGCGTACGGTCATTCGGCGCACGCGGGTGTGAATCTCGAAGGGGGACGCAATGCGCTCGTCGCGCTGGCGCGGATCCTCGACGGCAAACTTCCGAGCGGCGGAGCCGACGATCTGCTGGCCTTCGTCCGCGCCGCCGGTCCCGACCTTTACGGCACCGGCCTCGGCATCACCGATCGCGATCCCGTCTGGGGACGCTATGCGGTCAACATCGCCACGATCAAGCCGGCAGCGAACGATCCGAAAATGACGACGCTGACGATCAACATTCGCCGCATCCCGCCGCGTACGGGTCCCCAATTGAAAACGAAGATGGAGCGGTTCGTCGCCTCGTTCAACAAGCGCCATGGTTCCTCGCTCGTCGCGACCGGCTTCTACGAGGACGAACCGCTCGGTTTCGATCCCAAGGCGAAGATCGTGCGGCGGCTCCTCGGCGACTACGCGGCGGCGACCGGAACGAAGAACCCCAAGGCTGCGATCTCCGGTGGCGGGACGTACGCCAAGCGGCTGCCGAATGCCATCGCGTTCGGGATGTGGTTTCCGGACAAGCCGTATCCGGGTCACGACGTCAATGAGAAGAACCCGATCGAGGATCTGCAGAAGGGGACGCGCGTGCTGATTCACGCGCTCGTCGACATCGCCACGGGGCCGAAGATCGTGGAGCCATTCAAACCGTAGCCGGGTCGGGAGGCACTGGACGTGCACGCTCGACATCCATGCAAGCGAGCGACACGGCCGGCATCGTGCGCAGTTGTTATGACGCGTTCTTTTCGCAGGACCGGGAGCGTATGGAGCAGCTGCTGGCCGGCGATTTCACCTTCACCAGTCCGCAGGACGACCACATCGACAGGGCCGAGTACTTCGTCCGCTGCTGGCCGCACAGCCGAGCACTGAAAGACTTCCGCATCGAGACGCTCTTCGAACGTGGGGACGAGGCGTTCGTCCGCTATCGCGTAACGCGCGTCGAAGATGGTGTCCCGTTTCGGAACACCGAGTTCATTCGCTGCGCCGGTGGGCAGATCCGCGAGATCGAGGTGTACTTCGGCGCGGAGGAGAAGCGTTCGCTCTGAGCGTCAGGCGTCAGACCGCGAATCGCTGCAGGCAACCGAGGACCAGCGCGGTGAAATCGGCCTGCACGCGCGCGGTCGTATCCATCACTTCCTGATGCGTCAGCTTCTGCTTGAGGATTCCCGCCGCCATGTTGGTGATGCAGGAGAGGCCGAGCACCGGAATCTGCATCTGCGACATCGCGATGACTTCGGGGACGGTGGACATGCCGACGGCGTCTGCGCCGAGTGTGCGGAAGGCGCGGATCTCGGCGGGAGTCTCGTACGTCGGACCGGAGAGGGCGAGGTAGACGCCTTCCTGCAGCAGCTGCCCGAGCTCGCGCGCGACGTCCTTCGCCACATCGCGCAGGGTCTCGGGATACGCCTCGCTCATGTCGGGGAAGCGGACGCCGAGGGCGTCGAGATTCGGTCCGCGCAGGGGATTCACGCCCATCATATTGATGTGATCCGAGATCAGCATCAGATCGCCGGCTTTGAACTTCGTGTTGATGCCACCGGCTGCGTTTGTGACGATCAGTTGCTTGATGCCGAGGCGGCCGATGACGCGCGAGAGGAACATCACCTCGGGCATTTCGTGGCCTTCGTAAAAATGAATGCGTCCCTGCATCACGACGACGGGCGTGTTGTGGACGCGAGCGAGGATCATGCGTCCCTGGTGACCGACGACGGTCGATGCCTTCGCGCCGGGGATCTCGGAGTAGGGGATGGATGCTTCCACTTCGAGCGCATCGACGACATTGCCGAGTCCGGATCCGAGGATCACGCCGACGAGTGGCTGGATGGAGGTCCTGGAGCGAACGTAACGGACGGCGTCGTCGATTGCGGTGATCATTTCGGCGGAGTATAGCGTGCGGTCTCGGGGTCGCGCGGTGCCGCGGTCTCGAAGTTGCGAGCGCTCAGGTCATTGGGGTTGATCGCGCCACGCAGCGACATTGCCGGCGGCACGACGCAAGACCGCGCGACCACGCGTGGCAAGCCACACCACGCTACCGAAACGCCCCTTCCTCCCTCATAATGCGTCGACCTCAACGGTCTCATCCAAAAATACGGCAGCAACGGGAGCAGTAAATGGAGCGATTTTCTGCGCTGATCGGCTTCTTCGGGATCCTTGCGATTGCATTTCTGCTGTCGACGAACCGCCGGGCCATCCGGTGGAAGACCGTCGGCTGGGGCCTGAGCCTGCAGATCCTCACTGCGATCGCCGTGTTGAAGGGGAAGCAGATCGCCGCCGCCTTCGGCACGTTCATGCCCTCGCTGAAGCAGTGGATTGCGGCGCTGATCTTCATCGCCCTGACCATCATCATCGTGCAGATCGCGAAGCGCCTTCCCCTGGGAACGGGACGGAAGGCCCTCTGGTCGGTCTACCTCGTCATCAGCGCGGTGCTCTTTCTCGCGTACAACCTGCTGGCCTACCTTTTCGAGAACCTCAAGGAAGTGGTCACGCAGCTGATCGCCTTCACCGCAGAAGGTTCGAAGTTCGTCTTCGGACCGCTGGGCGACCCCAAGAACACGAACATCGGATTCGTCTTCGCCTGCCAGGTGCTGCCGACCATCATCTTCATCGCCTCCATTTTCGCCATCCTCTACTACCTCGGCGTCATGCAGGTGGTGGTCCGCTTCTTCGCGAAGCTGATGTCGCGGTTCATGGGCGCCTCCGGTGCGGAGTCGCTGTCGGTGGCCGCATCGATCTTCATGGGGCAGACCGAGGCGCCGCTGACGATCCGGCCGTTCATCGATGGGATGACGATGTCCGAGCTGATGACGATCATGACCGCCGGAATGGCTCACATTTCCGGGGGGATCATGGCGGCCTACGTTCTGGTGGCCAAGGTCGACGTGATCCATCTGCTGACGGCGGTGATCATGACGGCGCCGGGCGCGATCATGATGGCGAAGATGATCGTGCCGGAGACGGAGAAACCGGCCACCGGCGCCGATGTCGAAGTGGTCGTTCCGAAGCAGGACGTCAATGTGATCGATGCGGCCGGACGGGGCGCGATCGAAGGGCTGCACTTGTCGCTGAACGTGGCGGGCATGCTGATCGCGTTCATCGCGTTGGTGGCGCTGGTCAACGGGGTATTCGGCTTCGTTCACGGACAGATCTTCTGGTTCCCGGCAAGCCTGGACATCGTTCTCGGCTGGATGTTCCGTCCGATCGCCTGGGCCATGGGTGTGTCGTGGAAAGACACCCTGACCGTCGGCAACCTCCTCGGGACGCGCATGGTGCTGAACGAGTTCGTGGCCTTCGTGAATCTCGGAAAGCCGGGCGTCGGCTCGAGTCTCGATCCGCGGAGCTTCGTCATCGTGACGTATGCGCTGTGCGGTTTCGCGAACTTCTCATCGATCGCAATTCAGATCGGCGGTATCGGATCGCTGGCGCCATCGCGCCGAGGCGACCTGGCCCGGTTGGGATTACGCGCGATGATCGCCGGCACGCTGGCGAACTTCCTGACCGCGACGATTGCGGGGATGCTGTTGTAATCGACTCACTCCGCCGTGGCTAGGGGATCGGGATCGGAAGATTCGAACCGAGTGTCGTCCACGCGTCGCCGGTGACGTTATCGACTGATGACGCATAGGCGACGAAGGACGTCGAGCGCGAGGCCGTGGTCACGTTCTGTTCCCGGAAGCCATTGCAGTCGGATGCGCTGATCGGCGCCGCGATCGTTCGACCGTGAATCGCGGTGACCCCCTGCTAGCGAAGGACTCGAATCAGAGCCTGCATGTCATCTGGCATGGCCGCGGAGAAACTCACGATCTCGTCCGTCTCTGGATGCGGGAACGAGAGAAGAGCCGAATGCAACGCCTGCCTGTTGAATGTTGAGATCGCCTTCTGGAGTTTCTTGTCAGGAATGCCTCGCCACTGTGGTCCGGAGTAGACGGGATCGCCGATGATCGGGTGTCCGATCGATTTCAGGTGGACGCGGATCTGGTGCGTGCGTCCAGTGTGCAGAACGCAGCGGATGACACAGGCATGGCGAAGCGTGTCGACGACTTCGTAGTCGGTGACGGCGCGGCGTCCATCGGCGACGATGGCCATGCGTTTGCGGTTGCGGGGATCGCGTCCGATGGGAGCGTCGATGGTGCCGCGCGTCTGCTGGGGCGTGCCATAGACGATGGCGACGTACTCCTTGCGAACGGACTCGGATGCCCAGGCCGCGCTCAGCGTGCGATGCGCGGCGTCGTTCTTGGCGATCACCATGACGCCGCTCGTGTCCTTGTCGAGCCGGTGGACGATGCCCGGTCGGAGCTGGCCGCCGATGCCGCTGAGATCGCGGACATGAAACAGCAGCGCGTTCACGAGGGTGCCATCGGTATGGCCGGCAGCGGGATGGACGACGAGGCCGGCCGGTTTGTCGATGACGGCGAGATCGGCATCTTCAAACAGAATCGTGAGGGGCAGGTCCTGGGAGAGGGCAGTGGATGGCGCGGGAGGCGGAACGTCGATGCAGGCCGTCTGACCTTCCGCGACGCGAAGGGAGGATTTCGAGACCGGGAGTCCGTCGAGGGTCACGCGGCCTTCATCGATCAGCCGTGCGATGAAACTTCGGCTATGCTCCGGCAATCGTGCGGCGAGCGCGCTGTCGAGTCGGGCGCCCTCGTCACGATTCGAAAATGTAACGTTCATGACCGCATCATCGGATGCTACAATCGCATAGTTCAATCATTGATGCCTCATGGACCGTGGTGTGACATTTCATCTGGTTCGACCGTATCACGTTGAGATTTTCATTTTTTTGCGGTCTCGCGAAGTCGTTTAGAATGCGTACGCGCTTTACGATGGGAAGAGTCTGATCAACAAATACTCGTAGCAGAAGGGGAGAATATGTTTAAAGTCAAGCAGTTGGGCGTAGCCGCAGCGATCACGTTGTTCGCAGGTGTGGCAATGGCCAGCAACTTCCGCGCGGCCGACCAGGTTTACGTCCCGGCAGCGGGCCACATTTCGAGCTCGTCCGCGACATTCGTATCGGACATCTTCATCTCGAATCTCAGTGATGACAGCGTCGATGTCTCCGTGATCCTGTCGCAGACCACGAATGGCACGCAGACGCCCTTTCCGAAGGTGCTTACTCTGGCCGCACGGGAGCGCCGCGAGTTACGCGACTTCGTGAAGACCACGCTGAACCAGTCCAGCGCCCTCGGTCAGCTGATCTTCAACGCCTGCAAAGCCGGCGCAGACTGCACTCCGGATCCGACCACAGGCCTCAACGCCAACTACCGCAACATCAGCGTCGAGAGCCGCATCTACTCGGCCTCGCTCAATGCGGATTCGAATGCGGCCCCGACGACCGGTCAGCTGTTCTCGGGCATTCCCTGGTACAACTTCGTTTCGGAGTCGGCTTCGGGAGCGGGACTGGATAAGGTCTTCATCACCGGCATCCGCAATACCGCGCAGTACCGCACGAACGTGGGTTTCGTGAACGCCTCGCAGTTCTCGGCGACCACGATTACAGCCACGCTCTTCAGCGGTTCCGGCTCGCAGCTGGCGCAGAACACGTTCACGCTCCAGCCGCTCGGCACTCTTCAGGGCACCGTAGGAAGCGCGACCATTTTCCCGTCGTTCGTCAACGCCGCCACCTCCACGAACGCATACATGATCGTCCAGCAGGGAAGCACGCAGCCGACGTCTGACGCCGCTGCTAATGGCTGCCCGACAGGCTGCCCGGCGTTCTTCGCCTTCGGTTCGTCGCTCGACAACCAGACCAACGACCCGACCACGCTCGAGCCGCAGTTCCTGCAGCCGCTCACGAACAACGCCATCACCTGCATCTACAGCCCGGACGTCGCGGCCTGCAAATCGGGCACGACGATTCACCGCGCGGTGAAGCACCAGTTCTAGGATTCAGCGGTTCGCACGAACGACGGCCGTGCACCCCGCGCGGCCGTCGTTCGTGGGGTACAATGTCTCCGTTCAACTCGCCAATTAGGGAGGGTTGAGCGTTGCTGCGAAGCGGAATCCGTCACACGTTCACGGCGTTGTGACGGTGTGCAGCAAAGTGGTATCATCCGTCAGCTTTCGAGCAACACCCTATCGAAAGCGGCCGATCCGGCCGCTTTTTTTGTTGTCAGGACATATGAGCGTTTTACCCGAACGGGTTGAGCAGCAAATCGAGACCATCGCCACGTCAGAAGGTCTCGAGCTCGTTCACATTGAGTACCGCAAGCAGGGTCATGGGTTCCTGCTTCGGATCGATATCGATAAACCGGGTGGAGTGACGGTCGAGGATTGCGAGATGGTGTCGCACCAGGTCAGCGCGTTTCTCGACGTCGATGATGTTGTGCCTGCTGAATATGAGCTGCAGGTCTCTTCTCCCGGTCTGGACCGGAAGTTTTACAAGCCCTCGGATTACGAGAGGTTCATCGGCCGCCTTGTCCGTGTCAGGACGTCGAAGGCGATCCGGGGACTTCACGTCGTCGTCGGCAGATTGAAAGCATTCAACGGCGAGACGATCGTTGTCACGGATCCGGTGATGAAAAAGGATCCTGATTACCTCATCCCGCTGGCGGACGTGAAAGAGACGCGGTTGGAAGTGGAGATTTAGGGTTCCCGGTTGCTGGGTTGCGAGGTTGCTGGGCTGGTCCCAGCAACCCGGCTACCGAGCAACCCGGTCACTCAGGGAGCAGAATGTTCGACGAGAACCTCAGTAAGAACATCAAGGCGCTGGCGTACGAGAAGTCCATCGACGTCGAGCGTGTGTTTGCCGCGCTCGAGGATGCCCTCGCCACCGCAGCCCGCAAGTACTACAAGACGCGGGAGCCGATGGAGACCGTCATCGACCGAGTCAGCGGCGGCATGACGATGTACGTCATCAAGGACGTCGTCGTCGATGAGAACGAGATCGAAGATCCGCAGGCGCAGTGGACCCTGGACCAGGCTCGCAAGGTCGATCCCGAGGTTGAAGTGGGCGGCCGCATCCGGCTGAGCTACATCAGCAAGGAAGTGGTCGACGTCGTCAAGGACTCGAACACCCAGATCCGCACCTACGAAGCCCAGAAGATCGACTCCGAGGTGGAGCAGGGCGACGAGGTCCACATCCCGCTGACGAAGGCGGCTGAGGACTTCGGCCGCATCGCCGCGCAGTCGGCCAAGCAGGTCCTGTATCAGAAGGTCCGCGAGGCGGAGCGCGAGAAGGTCTACAACGAATTCATCGGCAAGGCCGGCGAGCTCGAGAACGGCTACGTCAAGCGCTTCGAGCGCGGCGACATGATCATCGACCTCAATGGCAAGACCGAGGGGATCATCCCGCGCTCGCAGCAATCACGCGCGGAGCGTTACTCGCAGGGCGACCGCATCAAAGCTGTCATCGTCGATGTCCATACACAGCCGAAGGGGCCGCAGGTGGTCCTCTCGCGCACCGATCCCCGCCTGCTCATTAAGCTGTTCGAGATGGAAGTGCCCGAGATCTATGACGGCACGGTCGTCATCCGTGGTGCGGTTCGCGAGCCGGGCGAGCGCGCCAAGATCGCCGTGATGTCGCGCGAGCGGGACGTCGATCCGGTCGGCGCGTGCGTCGGCATGAAGGGATCGCGCGTGCAGTCGATCATCCGCGAGCTGCGCGGCGAGAAGATCGACATCATCCCGTTCAACGAAGACATCGTCATCTACGCGCAGAACTCGCTGGCTCCGGCCAAGATCACCCGCGTCTCGGTGACGAGCGACGAACAGGCGCACCGCCCACACCTCGACGTCATCGTCGACAACGACCAGCTTTCTCTCGCCATCGGCAAGCGCGGACTGAACGTACGCCTGGCCGCGGAGCTCATCGGCGCGAAGATCGACATCAAGTCTGAGGAAGAGGTCAAGGGCGAGGTCGCCGACGCGCTCAGCGCGATGCTGCAGGAAGCGATGGCGGAAGCCCGCGCAGAGACCAATGTCCACGACATCGAAGAGATGCCCGAAGAGTGGGCGAACACGCTGGAAGCCGCCGGCTACGACGACCTCGACTCGTTGATCAACGCGTCGGTCGAGGACCTCACCGCGATCGATGGCGTGGACGAGGAAACGGCGCAGCAGATGATCGAGGTCGCCCGCAAGCACGAGCAGATCGACGAAGCCGAACCTGCCGTCGACGAAGACGGAGAAGAATACGAAGCATCCGAGGAAGACGAGCAGCCGGAAGAAGAAGAATCGGCTGCCGCACCCGAGGATGCCGAAGCATCAAAAGAAGAGGCCCAAGTGGAGTAATCGCGCACTGTTCACGTCTGTAACGAGCAAATCAAGGGGATTCAATGGCGGCAGCAAAATTTCGAGTAAGCGACATCGCAAAGAAGATGGGCAAGTCCGAGAAGGACGTCATCTTCCAGTTGCAGTCGCTCGGTGCTGAGATCAGTGACCCGAATCAGGCTCTGGAGCCTGAGGTCATTCAGGCACTCATCACCGGTAAGAAACTGACCATGCGCACGCGCAGCGTCATCATGCGCGAGGACAAGCCGCAGGTCGCTGCGAAGAAGGAAGCGGTGCGCCCGCCGCGGGCCATCGTGAAACCGACGCCGCGCCCGAAGCGCGAAGTCCCTGCCAGCGAAGAGCCGCAGGTTGCCCCCGCGGCACCCACGGTGATCATCCCCGAGTTCGTCGAAGCGGTCGAAGCAGAAGAGCGCGCCGCGAAAGAAGCACCGCCCGTCGCCGCTCCGAAGCCACGCCCGGTGCCCGAGACACCACCCACAGAGACTCCAGCGCGGCCTGCAGCGACACCGATGGCCGCCGCTCCGGCGCATCCTCCCGCAACCACTCCAGCTGCTCCGGCACACCAACCGCCGCCGTCCGTCGGCGCACCCGACACGCGTCGCCCGACCGGTCCGACCGGACCACGCGCACGCGCACCGCAGGCCGCGCGTCCGAACTATGCCGGCCAGACGCCGGTCTCGCGTCCCAGCTACAGCCAGCAGGGAACAGCCGTCCGTCCCAGCGCACCAGGAGTACGTCCGGGCGCGCCGATGGGTGCACGACCCGCAACCGGCACCCGTCCGCCCCTCGGCTCACGACCGTCCACGCCGGGCGCCCGTCCAGGCGCTCCGATGGGCGCACGTCCCGCAGGCCCGGGCGGATTTCGCCCCGGCGTCAGCCGTCCGGGCGGTCCGTCCGCTCCTCCGCCACCGCCCGGCACCCTGCCCGGCGGCGCGATGGGACGTCGCAAGACCGGACGCCCCGACGGTGCCGAAGATTCGTCACCCAAGAAGAAGACCACCGGCAAACGCGGCAAGAGCGAGCGCCCGTCCGAAGTCGACAACGAGCTGTTCACCAAAGGTCCCTTCTCCGGGACCCAGATCATCAACGACGACCTCGGGCCCGATATCCCGATGCCGGAGACGGATGAGGATGGTGTTCCGCGCACGCCGTCGAACCGTCGCGACGTCCGCAAACAGGCCGCGCCGGTCTCCGGCAAGGTGCTGAACTTCAATCGTCCGACGAACAAGATCCCGCTCAGCGAAGGGGCGACGGTCAAGGAACTGGCCGACAAGCTGGGGATCAAGGCGAACGACCTCATGAAGCACCTTCTGATGAAGAAGGGGCTGATGCTCTCCATCAACCAGCCGCTCGGGTCCGACCTCGCACTCGAGATCGCGAAAGACCTCGGCATCGACGCCGAAGTCGTGTCGTTCGAAGAAGCCGTCGAGCTGGAAGCGATGGAGAAGACCGGCGCCACCGGCAGCACGCCGCGCGGACCGGTCATCACCGTCATGGGCCACGTCGACCACGGCAAGACCTCGCTGCTCGACGCCATCCGCGAGACGAACGTCGCGGGCGGTGAGGCCGGTGGCATCACGCAGCACATCGGTGCATACCACGTCGAGAAGCGGGGACGGAAGATCGTGTTCCTCGATACGCCGGGTCACGAAGCCTTCACGATGATGCGTGCCCGCGGCGCCAAGGTCACCGACATCGTCATCCTGGTGGTCGCTGCGGACGACGGCGTCATGCCCCAGACGAAGGAAGCGATCGACCACGCACGCGCCGCCAAGGTGCCGCTGATCGTCGCCATCAACAAGATCGACAAGCCGAACGCGAATGTCGAGCGCGTTCGACGCGAGCTGGCCGAGAACGGCGTTCAGGTCGAACAGTGGGGGGGCGAAGTCGTCTCCGTCGAAGTGTCAGCCACGAAGAAGACCGGCATCGACGACCTGCTCGACATGATTCTGCTCACGGCAGACCTGCTCGACCTCAAGGCATCACCGGAGATCGGCGCGAAGGGCGTCGTCCTCGAAGCGAAGAAGGAAGTCGGCCGCGGGATCGTGGCCACGGTTCTGGTGCAGGACGGAACGCTGAAGATCGGCGACGCCTTCTTCTCGGGAGCAACTTCCGGGAAAGTGCGCGCCATGACCGACGAAAACGGCAAGCGCATCACCGAAGCCGCGCCGGCCACACCGGTCCAGCTCACCGGTTTCGACGACGTACCGAATGCCGGCGATTCTCTGCAGGTCGTCGACGAGCAGACCCAGGCTCGCATGATCGGACAGATGCGGCAGGAGAAGGTGCGCGAAGCAGGGCAGGGTAAGACCTCCCGCATGTCACTCGATCAGCTCTTCCAGCGCATGCAGTCGGGTGCCGCCAAAGAGCTCAACCTCATCCTGAAGGCAGACGTTCAGGGCTCGGTGGAAGTGCTGGGCGACACCATGCGCAAGCTCTCCACAGCCGAGGTCAAAGTCAACGTCATCCACTCCTCCGTGGGAGCCATTTCCACCAACGACATCCTGCTGGCATCTGCTTCGGATGCAATTGTGGTCGGTTTCAACGTCCGTCCCGAACGCTCGGCTGGCGAGCTAGCGGAGAAGGAGGGGATCGACGTTCGCCTCTACACCGTCATCTACAACCTGGTCGACGAGATGAAACTGGCCATGACCGGTCTGCTCGATCCGAAGTTCCAGGAAGTCTTCCAGGGACGGGCCGAGGTGCGCAGCACATTCAAGGTTCCCAAGGCTGGCGTCATCGCCGGGTGCATGGTCATCGAGGGCGTGATCCCGCGTTCGGCCAGTGTTCGCCTCCTTCGAGACAATCGAGTCATCCTCGAAGGCAAGATCGGCTCGCTGCGGCACTTCAAGAACGACGTCGCCGAAGTCCGCCAGGGCTTCGAGTGCGGCATCGGCATCGAGAAGTTCCAGGACATCAAGAACGGCGACATCATCGAAGCGTTCAAGATCGAGCAACTCGCGGCTGTACTACAGGGATAGGGGATTAGGGACGAGGGAACCCTCGTCCCTGCTTCATCTCCCTCGTCCCTGATTCAATGATCGTCTCCGTCGCGCTCTTCGAACTCTTCATCCCCCACGCCCAGTCGTTGAAAGACAAGCGGACGGTCGTGCGATCCCTGCGCGAGAAACTAAGACACCGCTTCGAGATCTCGGCCGGCGAAGTCGGTCTGCACGATCTTCATCAGCGCGCCCGCATGGCCGTTTCCTTCGTCTCCCTCGACGATGCCTCGGCCGACGCCATGCTCGAACGGGTGCAGACCTTCGTCGAGACGAACACCGAGGGCACGCTTACCGGCTGGACGAGCGAGAAGCTCGACTTCGACGAGACCGTGGCGTTGGGTGTCCCGCATTTCTCGTGAGGAGCCCCCCCCCTTCCTGGTGGCTGGTCACGGTCTGGTGATCGCCCCCACGGTGATGTGCAATTCCACGTTGTCGCTGAGCACTCCCGGCACGGCTCCCCAGCGCGCGCCGAGGACTCCGTAATCGCGGCGATTGATGGT
Organism: Thermoanaerobaculia bacterium; assembly: GCA_038244715.1. Taxonomy (GTDB): domain Bacteria; phylum Acidobacteriota; class Thermoanaerobaculia; order Gp7-AA8; family Gp7-AA8; genus JADGNZ01. Next base: position 209,892 of record JBBRTE010000005.1, on the reverse strand, counting down.
GAACGTCGTCTCGAAGCCTGCCATCTTTCCGATGCTGGGGATTTCGTGGACTCCGAGCGGCGTCACGGGAAAGCGGACCCGCCGCGTCGTGCCGTGAATGGTTAGATCGCCGGTGACGAAGTTGTGGTCGACGGCGGTGCTGTGAAACTCCAGCGTTGGATAGCGGTTTGCGTCGAGGAAATCCTCGCCTGTCACGACCTGATCGCGGCCGTCATTCTTTGTATCGAGGCTGGCCGTCCTGGCCACGATGTCGATGCGCGCGTTTTCTGGATGCGCCGGGTCGTAGATCAGCGTGCCGTTGAAATCGCGGAAGATCCCTTCCTCCTTCAACACACCCCACTTCACGATGGAGAAGCGAATGTTGGTATAGACCGGCTTCACGTAGTAATGCGTCGGATCGGCGCAGACGGGAAGAGCGAGCAGGAGCAAGAGGAGCGCGACGCGTTTCATCTGGCACCTCCCAGGCGGAAGTCGCGAGTGACGTGGAGAACGCCCGCAGGATCGCGGCGCACGGTTCGAGTGGTCGCGAACGTGCCGCCCGCACCATCGCGCGCACGGATGGCGGGCGTCAGATTCGGATCGTCGTCAAACTCCAGGATCTCCCACTGTTCCTTGCGGCCATCACGGAGGTGGATGTGGATATGAGCTGGCGCGCTGCCGCCCGGATAGGCGCCGGGCCGGATCGTGTCGATGCGATACGTGCCGTCAGCTGCTGTCGCCAGCCGGCCCCAGAGCCGCGCTGCCACGGCCGGGTTCGGACCCGTTGCCCCTTCGGCCAGATAGATGCCCGTTGCATCGGTGTGGTGGGCCTCGAGGATGACGCCGGCCTTTAGCGCGCCGTCTGCTCCGATTACGCGGCCGGTCACGATCAGCTGGGTGCCTGGTTCGCTGGTGCTCGCAATCCGGACCTGCGAGGAAAGCGCGGGCTCCGCACGGGCGGGACTGCAGCGGTTCAAAAGTGGGATACAGACGAGAGCCAGAAGCTGAATTCGAGTGACGACTCGGGTCATGATGACGTTCTCCTTCTTTCAGATGGAGGACGGCATCCGGAACATGAGCGTTAACGTGTTAACACTTCGACCGCGCCTTGCGTCCTGTGTGTGCTGATGTCACGCACTGATGCTGACCTGGTTCGTGCCGCACAGTCAGGCGATGTACCGTCATTCGAGCTTCTCTACGCGAGGTATGCACCGGTTGTGCGCGCAATCCTGCTGGGACGCCTTTCTCCCGCCGACGCAGATGACGTCACGCAGAACGTCTTCGTCACGGCATACACGAAGTTGACCAAGCTCCGGGAGCCGGCAGCATTCGCCGGCTGGATCAGTCGCACTGCGCGCAACGCGGCGGAGGATCACAGACGCAGGATGACCGATACCCTGGAGCTCGACGCGACCTATGCCACCGCGGGGAGCCAGAACGAAGACGCGGAAGCGGCGCGGGCGCTCGAAGCGATCCGGGCCTTGCCCGAGGCGTATCGCGAGACGTTGATGCTGCGGCTGGTAGAGGGTATGTCCGGAGCGGAAATCGCGCTGCGCACCGGTCTGACGCCGGGATCGGTGCGCGTCAATCTCCACCGCGGGATGCAGATGCTTCGCGGTGCGCTCGGCGGGAGTGACGCATGAATAACGACTATCTCTGGGACGGAAGCGGCGAGCCGGATGCCGACGTAAAGCACCTCGAGGCTCTGCTCAGCCGCTATCGCTCCACAGCTCCGATGCCGGACTTTCGCCGCGTCGTGGTGATGCGCCGCCGTCCGCGCTGGCCTCTGGCCGTAGCGGCGACGCTGCTCGTTTGCGCAGTTGCCGGCGCCTTGCGTTTCTACATTCCCCGAAACGGGTGGCGGGCCACGGAAACCTCGGGTGCGGTGACGCTGCCTCACTCCATTCTGCAAACTGGCGACGAAGTGCGCACACAGGCCGGCAACGTGCGACTGGAGTCGCCCTCGGTCGGGACGCTCGACCTCGGAGCGAACACGACGGTTCGGCTTATCGAGAACCGGCGTAAACGCCATCGTCTGGTACTGACCGTCGGAACGATTCATGCGAAGACCGCGTCGCCACCGGGGGTCTTCGTCATCGACACACCTCTGGCCCGCGCCGTCGACCTCGGTTGCGAATACACGCTCACGATCCAGCCGGACGGAAGGGGAGTGCTGCATGTCATCGCCGGCTGGGTGGATCTCTCCCACGGCTACGAACAATCCCTCGTGCCACAGGGTGCTTCGGCGTTGATCTCGGCGGGCGGAGAGCTGACGGTGCCGGTGTTCGACGATGCGGACCCCCGCTTTCGCGAGGCCGTCAACGACTTTGAACGAACGCACGACATCGCCACGGTGGTTTCGCGGGCTCGTACGCGCGATTCGTTGACGCTGCTCAATCTCTTTCGCATCGCCGGCCCGGACGAGCGCGTTCTGCTTTTCGATCGACTGAGCGAGCTCGTTCCCGCTCCGCCGTCGATCAGGCGGGAGAGTGTCCGAGACTGGAGTCCATCGTCCACGGAGCTCTGGTGGCTTCCTGTCCTTCGCGCCAGCAGGCTGGCGGGAATCAAGAAAAGTAAGGGGATGCTGGATGGGTTGTGAGTGGCCGTAAACGGCACACGGTGGGTCAGGATAGACTGAGAGCACCATGCGCAAGACCCGCAGAACCTCCCGCGTCGGCGAATCGGTCCGGGATGCCCTCGTTGAGGTTTTCCGGCAGGAGCTGAACGACCTTCAACTCGGACTCACGTCGATCACAGGCGTGGAAGTGAGCCCGGATCTTCATTTCGCCCGCGTGTTCATCAGCGGCCTCGATGAGAAGACGACGAGGGAGACCGTGAGCGCGCTGCAGGATCGTCAGGGGTTCATCCGTTCGCAGCTGGGCAAGCGGATTCGCCTTCGCTCGACGCCGGAGCTCGATTTCAAATTTGACGAGACGGCGGTGCGCGCCGGCCGGATCGAGGATCTCCTCGCCGGCATCAACAAGGACAAAAGCAGCAGTGAAGACGAGTAGTTACGAGCGAACGAAGACCGTCTTCCTGTAGTAATCCAGCTCAGCGATCGACTCCTCGATATCCGTGAGTGCCCGGTGCGTTTCCTGCTTTTTCGGTGGCTGGTACCGGCCGCCATACCACTGCGAGATGAGGGTCTTGATCGAGCTGACGTCGACGATCCGGTAGTGCAGAAAGTTGTCGACCTTCGGCATGTATCTCACCAGGAATCGTTTGTCCTGGCCGATGGAGTTGCCGCAGAGAGGCGCCGTGCGGACATAGCAGTACCGCCGGATGAAGTTGAGCGTCTGCCGCTCGGCCTCGGCCAGCGGGACTCCGTCGTCGCGAACCCGATCGAGCAGGCCGCTCTTGCCGTGCGTGTTCCGGCACCAGGTGTCCATCATCTCCAGCTTCGGTTTGCTCTGGCGAATGGCCAGGACCGGTCCTCGAGCGACGATTTCCAGGTCGTAGTTGGTGATGATCGTGGCGATCTCGAGGAGGACATGCTTCCCGGGATCGAGACCGGTCATCTCGCAGTCCATCCAGACGAGATGTTGTTTGCTGCGTTTCGGTTTGGTTGGTTTCGTCACGGCGCGACATTTTAGCGCGCGGCAGGCGAGCGTTTGCTTTATCCTCGCCGCCCATGCAACCGCCTCCACCCAAAGTCGACGGGCTCCTGCTCGTCGATAAGAAGACCGGCATCACCTCCCATGACGTGGTCGAGAAGTTCCGGCGGCGCTCGAAGATCAAGAAAGTCGGGCATACCGGCACCCTCGATCCCCTGGCGACCGGTCTGCTGGTGCTCTGCGTCGGAAAAGCGACGCGACTCCAGGCCTATCTGATGGGGATGGAGAAGACGTATGAAGGAGTGATTCAGTTCGGCTGGGCTACAGACTCGTATGACGCCGTCGGCGTCCCCGCCGGGGAGACGAACGAAGTCAACGTGGAGCACATCGACTTCGGCCCGCTGGTGGCTCCCTTCATGGGAGCGATCCAGCAGATGCCGCCACAGTTTTCCGCGAAAAAAGTCGGTGGCGTTCGCGCCTACGAACTGGCGCGCAAGGGCGAAGTGGCGGCGCTGACCCCGAAGGCCGTCACCGTTTATGAATTCGAGATCATCAGCGTGACGGGATCGACGGCACGGTTTCGGGTGCGATCGTCAGCGGGAACCTATGTCCGTTCGCTGGCGCACGAGCTGGGGACCGCCGCTGGCATTCCGGCGCACCTCAAAGAGTTGCGCCGCACAGCCATCGGCAATTTCCACATCGCGGATTCTCTGCCCTACGAGACGCTCGAGAACGCGCCGGCGGACGAGCTGCTGACGTCGCCGTGGTTTCAGTCCCTTTCCGAAGTCGAGCTTCCCCTGCCGAAGGTACGAATCGACTGGTCGCAGCAGGGGAAACTGATGCGCGGTCAGCCGGTGATCATGACACCTCCCGTCGCGGTTGTCGTCGGCGATCTTCTTGCCCTCGGCAATCCCGAGGATCGCATGATTGCCATCGGCGAGGTAGTCACGATTTTGCGTGAAGGCGGGCCCGTCGAAGTCCGCCCGAAGGTCGTGCTTGCGGGCTGAGGATTGCGGCTACGAGGTAGCACGGTCCCGCGGGTCACAAGGTTGATCGATGGTGGCCGCGAGACACGGGCGAAACGTCGCGCTCGCACGACCGCCCATATAATCCCCGCCGCATGTCAAACCGCACCGAGCGTGATTTCGCCGAGCAGGGACGGGAGCCGTCGCGGCGGCGCTTTATGATCGCGGGCGAACACGTCATCCTGCGTGCCTTCGAACGGGATGATGCGGAGCGCTGCTATCGCTGGATCAACGATCCCAACATCGTGCGAACTCTGAAGACCCGTTATCCGATCGCCTTTCAAAACGAGATCGAGTGGCTGGACCGGGCCATCCACCCCACTCCCACGGAGCGCCACTTTGCCGTCGAGCGAAAGGATGACCGGTCGCACATCGGGAACGCCTCCATCCACGACATCGACTGGGTGTCCCAGGCGGCCTGGTTCGGTCTCTTCATCGGCGAGCCGGCCGCCTGGAACCGTGGATTCGGCGGAGACGCCATCCATACGCTGGTCCGATTCGCGTTCGAGGAAATGAACCTAACCAAATTACGAATCCACGTGTTCGCCTACAACGACCGCGCGAAGCATGTGTTGGAAGCTCTTGGCTTCGTGCAGGAGGGTTGCCTGCGGCGCGATTTCTTTCGCGAGGGGAAGTACCACGACATCGTGATTCTTTCGAAGTTCCGCGAGGACGTGCCACAACAGGGAGAGACATGAGCGACCGAAAAATTCGCGTACTGATCGCAAAACCCGGCCTGGATGGCCACGACCGCGGGGCGAAGATCATTGCCCGGGCGCTGCGCGATGCCGGCATGGAAGTGATCTACACCGGGCTGCGGCAAACTCCGGAGCAGATCGTGGCCGCGGCGGTACAGGAAGACGTCGATGCCATCGGTCTGTCCATCCTCTCAGGCGCCCACAACGTGCTGTTTCCGGAAATCATGCGGCTTTTGAGCGATGAAGGCGCCGGCAGTATCGTCGTCTTTGCCGGCGGAATCATCCCGGAGAAGGACATCCCGAAGATGAAGGCGATCGGAATCCGGGAGATCTTTCTGCCGGGAACGCCGACCGCTACCGCGGTGGATGCAATCCGCCGCGCCGTGAACGTGTGAGCATCCACGAGATCGCGCTCGACGACGGAGGGATGAACCTCCTTTCGAGGTCGATGCTGCGCTGGATCGGGGAGCAGGTCGAAACGTTTGCAGGTTCCGCGTCTGTCAATCCGACAAACGAACAATCGATCCTGCTCTTGCGGTCCGCGCGTCCCGGTCTCTTCGCCGCGGGTGCCGACATGGTGGAGATGCGCGCCTTCAGCTCGCTTGAGGCAGAGGCGTTTGCGCGGAGTGGGCAGGAGGTCTTTGATTCGATCGAGCGATTGCCTGTCGTCACGGTTGTCGTGATCGATGGCGATTGCGTTGGCGGTGCGCTCGACCTGGCGCTGGCGTTTGACCTGCGGTTCGCCACACCGCGGTCGCGTTTCTCGCATCCGGGAGCAAAGCTCGGCATCGTCACGGGATTCGGCGGGACGTCGCGCTGGCGGAAGGCGGTGACGCCTGCTGCGGCGAAGCAGCTCTTCCTCGCCAACGCTGTTGTCGGTGCGGCCGAGGCGCTCTCGCTCGGTCTTGTCGACCGCGTGAGCGAGACGTTCGATGACGAGCTGCGTCAGCTGGCTGGCCTCGACCCGCGCACGACGCGCTTTCTGAAGGAGCTCTCGTCCCGTGGAGCGGGTCTGACCCCGTCGCAACGCCTCCTGCTTGCTGATCGGCTCGCTCGTCTCTATGATTCCAGAACCGCCGAAGGAGGCTCCGCATGAATCGTCGACTGTTCGGTTCGCTTATCGTCCTGGTGTCGCTTCTGGCTCCCGTAGCCATGGCTCACGAAGTCCTTCGCTGCGAGTCGGATTACAACCGCAGACACGTCTGCACCTTCAGCGGATGGGGCCGGGTGGCTCTTTCCCATCAGCTCAGCCGCACGTCCTGCGTTGAAGGGAAGACGTGGGGGAGGGATGGCCGCAACGCCGTGTGGGTCTCCGACGGTTGCCGCGCGGAGTTCCTCATCGACCGGGAAGCGAATCACAACCACAACAGCTTCGAAGACCGGCGGAATGGCTATTCACGGACGGTGGTCTGCGAGTCCGACTATAACCATCGTCACGAGTGCGACGCGGACACGCGAAACGGAGTGCGATTGACGCGTCAGCTGAGCAGGACGAACTGCGTACTGAACCAGAACTGGGGATACAGCCAGCGCGGCATCTGGGTCTCGCACGGCTGCCGGGCCGAGTTCCAGCTGGGACACTGACCGCTCGTCACTCACCGGATCGGTTGCAGCCGGCGCGAGCGCCATGTAGTCTGCGCGCCTTCGATGGAACCTCTTCAGACGCATCTCGATTCGAAGTCGGACGAATTTCGCCGAAGCTCCGCGGCGCTCAAAGCGCTGGTCGATGAGCTGAACCATCGCGTGGCCATCGCGCGCCAGGGCGGCGGTGTGAAGTACATCGCCCGGCACAAAGAGCAGGGGAAGATGCCTCCTCGTGACCGGATCGCGGCGCTCCTCGATCCGGACACTCCCTTCCTCGAGCTCTCGCCGCTGGCGGCGAACGGGATGTACGACGACGGCGCGCCAGCGGCGGGCATCATCACCGGCATCGGGCGCATCCAGGGGCGCGAGTGCCTGATCATCGCCAACGACGCCACCGTGAAGGGCGGGACCTATTTTCCGATGACGGTGAAGAAGCATCTGCGTGCGCAGGAGATCGCGATGCAGAACCATCTTCCCTGCATCTATCTCGTCGACTCGGGAGGCGCGTTCCTGCCGCTGCAGGCCGAGGTCTTTCCGGATCGTGAGCATTTTGGACGGATCTTCTACAACCAGGCTCTCATGTCCGCCCGCGAGATCCCACAGATCGCGGCTGTGATGGGATCGTGCACGGCGGGCGGCGCGTACGTACCCGCGATGGCGGACGAAGCAGTCATCGTGAAGGATACCGGCACCATTTTTCTGGGAGGTCCGCCGCTGGTGAAGGCCGCCACGGGCGAAGAAGTGACGGCGGAGGAACTCGGCGGAGCGGACGTACACACGAGAATCAGCGGCGTAGCCGATCACTTCGCCGAAGACGACGCGGACGCGATCGGGATCGTGCGAAACATCGTCGAGAATCTGCCACTGCTGAAGCACGAACCACCGACGCGCATCGAACCGGAGGAACCGGCCCTCGATCCGAAGGAGATCTACGGCGTCATTCCGAGCGAGACGCGCAAGCCGTACGATGTGCGCGAAGTCATCGCCCGCATCGTGGACGGCTCGCGCTTCCAGGAGTTCAAGGAGCGTTACGCGCCGACGATCGTCACCGGATTCGCGAGAATCTTCGGGTATCAGGTCGGCATCCTTGCGAACAACGGCGTGCTTTTCTCGGAGAGTGCGCTCAAGGCCACGCACTTCATCGAGCTTTGCAATCAGCGGCGCATCCCGCTCGTCTTCCTCCAGAACATCACCGGCTTCATGGTGGGGAAAGAGTACGAGCGTGGAGGGATCGCCAAAGACGGCGCGAAGATGGTCCACGCGGTCGCGAACGCCACCGTACCGAAGTTCACGGTGATCATCGGCGGGTCGTTCGGCGCGGGAAACTACGGGATGTGTGGCCGGGCGTACTCCCCACGGTTCCTCTGGATGTGGCCGAACGCGCGAATCAGCGTCATGGGCGGTGAACAGGCTGCCGGCGTGCTGACCACCGTCAAGCGCGATCAGCTGGCGCGGGAAGGAAAGGAACTGTCGGAAGCCGACGAACGCGCCATCGCCGATCCTGTGCTCGCGAAGTACGAAACCGAAGGGTCGCCGTACTACTCGACGGCGCGGCTTTGGGATGACGGCGTCATCGACCCCGCCGACACCCGCAACTACCTCGGCCTCGGTCTGTCGATCGCGTACAACGCGGCGATCGAGGATCCGAAGTTCGGGGTGTTCCGGATGTAGCCACACGACCCGTTGCCCGGTTACCAGGTCGCCGGTTGTCGTTCAGGCAACAGGCAACCTGGCAACATGGCAACCGACACCTGGTTCCTCTTCGACCTCGGCAATACGATCATCCGGCTCGCGTACGAACGGGTCCTCGCAGCGGTCTGCGCCGAAGCGACCGTCACCCGCGACGAGCTGGTCGATCTCCTCGAGGAGCCGGGTGCCTATCGAGACATGGAACGGGGAGCGGTCTCGTTCTACGAGTTTTACGAGTTTCTGTGTGATCACGCCGGATATAGCGGGTCCATCCGGGACTTCCATGTCATCTGGTCGGATTTCTTCGACGGAACGGTGCCGGGAGCCGAAGATCTGCTCGAGCGGGTGCGGACCCGCTATCGTGTCGCGTTCTTCTCGAACTCGAACGAGATCCACGCCGAGCTGATCCCGAAACAGTTCGCGGCACTGTTCGAAAAAGACGATCCGATCGTCTTTTCGAACCGGATTGAGAGTGCGAAACCGGATCCCGACGCGTTCCGGAAGGCCCTGACGTTGATTGGAGCTACACCGCAGCAGACGATCTTTGTCGACGATCTCCTGGAGAATGTCTACGCCGCACGCTCCCTGGGGATCCGCGCCTACCAGTTCACCGACGCGCGGTCGCTGATCGCCGAGTTGGAGGCAGAGGGACTGCTCTAGTTACATGCCGTTGGCGACGGTACGCGTCAGCTGGTCTTCGCCGTACCACTGGCGATGAAACTGGAGCAGTGCGTCGCGATCGGAAGCGGACGACTTCGCGGCTGCCGTCGACTTGCTGGGACCTTCCCGATGGAAGAGGTGCGGCACGGTGTAGAGCACGTAGTCGAAGTTCCGCTTCGCGTACTCCTCGCCGATCCGATGGAACGACGCGCCGTCGATGGAGAATTTGGTCGTGCCGCGATAGGAGAGCTCTACGCGGCGGTAGCGATTCGCCCGGACTTTCTTGGCGAACTCGAGGAAGGCGGTGTGGACATCGATCGGAGTCTGTCTCACGCCGATGCTCCGAAGGTCATAGACCACGACACCCGGAACCATGTAGTACTGGTAGTGGGCGGAGATCTCCATGCCGTTGAAGGCGGCGTTCTCCTTCAGCACCTCGTTGACCGGCTGCTGGAGGAGGATGGCGTTTGCCGAATAGCCGATGACGGCGGCGATGAGGGGCGTGCCGACGAACACGAGCTTCCGCTTCGGGAAGTTCGGGATCGGGAGGGAGACCCGTTCCAGTTTGACCTGCTGCTTGACCCGCTTCCAGAAGGAAATCCGCGGGCGAGGGTTGCGCTTCGATGCGGGCGGCTCGGTCGGGAGGGCGTAGTAAAGGATCGAGAGGAGCAGGCCTGCACCGATGGAGACGAGCCCCACGGGGCGGAAGACCAGGAGGGCGGCCAGTCCGAAGATGTACGCCACCCAGCTGGCGTGGTTGATGCGGGACCGGTTCCGCTGAGCACGCTCCCGGTAGAACTCGTCATTGACGATTTCCGAACATTGCTTGCACCGGATCGCGGAGGTGGGGATTTCGGAGCCGCAGAACTTGCAGGGCGCCATCTGATCGGCCGCCCGGCGTTTCTTCGTTGCCCCGATATCCTCGGCTCGCCGCTGAGGGGCGAGCTTCAGCAGGAGCAGGCCGCAGGTGGAGCAGGAGGCGGCGCTCGCTTCGAACGGCGTATTGCATTCCGGGCATCGCATGGTTGACCTTTAATAACTGCAAACGATCCGCCACCATGCCCGTTTGCGGCCACCGATTGAGTTCGGAATAGGTTGCCCCCAGGTCCGGTTGGCTCGTACATCCGTGATTTGCCAGGCCGAGACGAAGAACACCGTTTTGAATCTCCCAAGGCAGCACAGAAAGGAGATTCAAGAATGAGAACATCTGGCAACGTCAAGTGGTTCAACGACGCAAAGGGTTTTGGTTTCATCACCAGCGAGAACGGTGACGACGTGTTCGTCCACTTCTCGGCAATCCAGGGCGCCGGCTTTCGGTCGCTTCCCGAAGGAGCCGCCGTTGAGTTCGATATCGTCAAAGGACCGAAAGGTCTGCAGGCGGCGAACGTAGTCGCGGTCTAAGTAGCCGATATTGCAATCGACGAAAGGGCAGGAGCGATCCTGCCCTTTTCGTTGTGTGGAGGTTTATGGGCAGGCCACAAGTTTCCGTCGTCAAACGTCAGCGTGAGCAGGCAAAACGCGAGCGTCAGCAGGTCAAGGCAGAGAAGCGAGCGCAGCGAAAGAATGCCGAACCGGGAGAGCCGGGTTCGGACATCGATCTTGCGGATCTCGTCGTCGAGGGTGTCGAAATCCCCTAAGAGGTCGTCCGGTCCTCCGAAGGACCGGGCCCTCCAGGGATTACCACTTCTTGCCGAATCGCCGCTCGATATTGAATCCGAGATGGATGTCGCTCTTGTTCAATGGCGTGCCCTGGTAGGTGGACGTGATGTACTGGTCCACGTGCGTGGCATTGCTGTTCGTCAGTAGAATCTCGAAGTAGTGCCCACCGATCGCGCGCTTGAGTCCCAGCGCCCATCCGAAGTCGCCGCCGTTTGCTGAGGCCGGCAGATCGCGATTCTTCGGAATCAGTTCTCCCACCACACTGAGTCCCGGGCGGATCATCAACGCCGCACCAATCGGTACGTTCACCGCGTGGCTGAAGAGTGCGGTCGATGTCGTCCCGTTCACCGCGCGTCCCGCGTTCGTTGCGAACGTCGGCATCACGAAGACCTCCGCCCTTCCTCCGAACTGACGCGAGAGAATTACCTGCGCGAAGAACGACGTCCGGTCAGTGACGTCGCGCTCCGTCCGCCAGTCCATCCCTCCACGCGCCGCGAGCGAGAACGGGATGGCGGCCGCCTGCTGCACGACGACGTACTTTAACGACGACTCGATGTCGTCGCTGGCGTTACTCCGGACGAACGTCGCCTGAAGATCGCGGCTGATCACATACGACAGCCCGATGGCGACGTCCGCGTTGCTGTCCAGTCCCCACAGCGAGTGCACCCGGTCGCTGAAGCTTCCCTGGTCGATCGACTGATTGAAGCGGTGCGTGAACTTGATCTCCCACGTCCCTTCACTCGGAATGTGCGATGTCGGGAGCGACAGCAGCGCGTCACCGAGTGGCACTGGTGGCAGCGGTGTGTAGCGGCTCTCCTGGGCGAACAGAGGAATGGACAGCGCCGCGACGAGCACGCCGATCACCGCACTACGCTTAATCATTCGGAGCACCTCGTCGAATCCAGTCGCGCACAAGCTTCGTCTGCGAGTCCGTCAGGGGCGGGCCTCCCTGCGGCATGCGGTCGCCGGTAATCCCGGCGCCGGTGATCTTGCGGTACAGGTACGAGCTGGCCACATCGCTCGGAGCAACCCGCGGCAATTGCGGCGCTTCGAGGCTGGCCACGCCAACGCTCATTGCATAGGCGCGTCCCGGCGAGAGGATCAGGCTCTCCTGCCGGCCGAGGGGGTCGTGACAGCCGAGTTGGGCGCAGGTCGGCGTGAAGATCTCGTTCTGGACACGCGTAAACGTCGCGGTTGGGTCGATCGGATCGCCGCCTCCCGCGCCCGGGTCGGTCGGCTCTTTCAACTTGCCGCAGGCGAGGATCAGGAGCAATGCGAACGGGATGAGCTTTCGGAACATGCGACGCGAAGGGTAGCCGCGCAATGCTGGCAATCGCAAGTTTCATGTTTGAAAACAGTGCCTACCACGCCGGGAAATCGATTCCGTGCGGCATCTCCGGCAACATCTGCAGCCACGAGACCGTCAGTTGCCACGCCGACGCGGCCACGACGAGAAAGGCCGGCAACAAGATCACATCGAAGGATCGCCTGCGCACCAGGAGCGCCAGCAGGATGGCGTCAGCGATCGCGACGGCGATGCCGATGTTGCGGAGCCGCAGAAACGCGACCGCGGAGAACCCGAATTGCCCTCCAGCCAACACAGCGGCCAGCGCCACGACGAGCCCGACCGGAAAGATGACCGCACGAGGACGGGTGCGCCAGAGGGCGTATCCGATCCCGCCGAGCGCGACGAAAAGACCGCACATCAGAACCGGCACGGCGTGCGTGTAGACCAGAGGCCACCGCTCGGGCGCTAGTGGGGACGCTGCGGCCGGCGGACCGTTGGGATCCGCGACGAGGTAGCCGGTCACGTTTTCCCAGACGCGGGCGGCGAGCCACCAGGTCGCCAGGAGCGCCACGACGGCGCTGATCCGTATTGCGCGGGACGGTCTGATCCTGACGGCGATCGTGATGAGGATCGCCGATGCCACCACGGAGACGGGCGCAGCCAGCATCGCCCAGGTCCAGGCGACGAACATTCTCTGCGTTGCCTCGGTCGGGATGAACTGGAGATTTCCGAATGCGTTAAACGTTCGCGTGAACTCGAGCAGGCCGGCGAACGCGCAGCCGGTTGCCAGACCAGCCAGCAATGAAAAAGCGCCGTCGTTTCCGGCGGCGCTTTCCTGTTGATCCGATGCGATCGCTTCCGTCACCAGCCGTAGCTCCGGCCCGGTTGCGGTGCCTCGCGGCCGAGGAGTGCTTCACGGTACTTGGCGAACACGGGGCCGGAGACGTAGTAGCCGGGAAGCTGCCGTTTGAGATACTCGACGTACTTCTCGCCGCTGACCGGCTTCCCGTTCTCCATGATCATGTCGCCGTCGACGTCGTACGGCATGAAGGCGATCTCTTCCATTCCGCGCGAGCGGAAGAACTTCACGTCGGGAGCGAACAGGAGGTCTTTCGGAGAAACACCGCTCACGGTTTCCCGCGTGTCCTGCACCTCGCGGACGATCGTACGCGCTTCGGGTGCGGGCGTGTCCTTCACCTTGAGCTGGACCACGGCGATGTTGACCAGCTCGAGCACTTCACGGACTTCGTTGAAGTACTCGCTCTGCGCAGTGCCGTTGTTGCGGTCCTTGAAGCCGAACGCGATCGACGTCTCACCGCCGCGCTCGTTGCCGAACATCTCCACTCCGCGGGGGATCCAGACGTTCAGAACCTGCTGGATCTCCTCCAACGAGTATTTGCCCGTGCCGTTGTGGGCGGCGACGGCGAGATCGCGCAGGAATCCGCGTCCGCTGCCGATGTGGAATCCTTCCTCCGAGAGCATCGGTCCCATCGAGCGCGCCATCGGCGCGTACGAGAACACCTTCTGCATCTCGAGCTGGTACTTGCCGACGAGATCGATGACGGTCGCGAAGACGACGTTGTCGATGAAGTTGACGAAGGGGATGTTGAAGGCGTCGAGGACGTGGTTGCCGAGCTCCATGGCCAGCAGTTCGTCGATTGTGTCCTGCGCCACGTCGGGATGCCCCGGTTTCTTCCAGCTCTTGTCGTGGTCGAACACCCAGAACATCTGGTAGCCGTGGCGCAGCTCCTCCGCCATGATGCGCAGGACGGCCATCTTCATCTGGTCGGTGGGGGCTTCTTCGAGCGTCAGCCGGTGCTGCTGGATCGAGCCGAGCTCGGTGGAAGCCTGGGCACGGATGATGTCGCGGGCCGTGTAGAACATGTTGCCGATCATGTCGCCGGCCTGTTCGAAGCGAGGCTGGCCGGTCATACGTCCGTAGGAGATGTTCTCCGAGGCCAGCTTGCCGACTTTCGCGAACAGCTGGAAGGGCGTCTGGTTGTAGTACTTCGACCAGTTGTCCTGCAGGAACTCGAGCTCGGGAAAGTGCTGCTTCTGCCAGGCGACCAGCGCGTCGTGATGTTTCGGTGTGATGGTATCGGTCGTGTAGGCTGCCAAGGATCCTCCTGGGAAACGCGGGGTGGTGTCCGCGTGTCGGAACGCTCGCGGGCGCGGCAACATTCTCGTCGGATCGGTGAGATAATCCGGCGGCGCGGCGGATTGTAAGCGGTTCCGTGCTCGCATGGAAGAATAGAGAGGCCATCAGTTGAGGCTCACGCTGATACTGCAATGCAGACGCTGACGCTGGTCCATTCCAGGGAGTTTCCGATCGAGAGATATGCCGACGCCCTTCGGCATGAGTCGATCGCGGTGATCGGCCTCGATGACGTCCAGGCGGACCCGGCTGCACTTCGTGTTCTCCTGCTCGATCCCGCGATCAACAACGGGCGCCCGGCGTCATTCGACCGCCGCACTGCGGTCGTCGGCATCGGACTCGATCAGGAGCCGCAATGGCTGGGTGACGACGGCATCTATGTCGGGCTCGAGGCGGCACCCACGCAGGCCGCGCTCCTCAACGCGGTGAAGCAGGCCTGGCGGGAGCTCCATCAGAAGCTTCGTGCCGATCAACTCGAGGTCCAACTCGGCGAGCGGACGCGGGAGCTGCGCGAATTGAGCGAGGTAGGGGTCGCGCTCTCGGCGGAACGCGATCACTCCGTTCTGCTGACGACGATCCTCAGCAAGGCGCGTGAGCTGTCGCGTGCCGATGCCGGATCGCTGTACCTGCTCGATCACGTGAACGGCGAGAAAGTGCTTCGCTGGAAACTGGCGCAGAACGATTCGATCAAGGTCGGTGCGTTCGAGGAAATGGTGCTCTCGATCACGCGCCGCAGCCTGGCCGGCTGGGTGGCACTGACCGGAGACACGCTCGTCATCGACGACGCATACGCGCTTCCCGAGGAAGCCGAGTACGAGATCAACCGATCCTTCGACGAGAAGAACGGCTACCTCACGCGCTCGATCCTGGTCTTCCCGATGGTCACGCATGTCGGAGATCTCGTCGGCGTCCTGCAGCTCATCAATCGGAAACGGCAGGGTGCACCGGAAAAGCTGACCGCGGCCACGGTTCCGTCTGATGTCGTCCCGTTCGACCGGGAGACGGTCGAACTGATGCGCTCATTGGCGGCGCAGGCAGCGGTCGCAGTCGAAAACAACCTGCTCTACAAGTCGATCGAACGTCTGTTCGAGGGGTTCGTCACCGCTGCCGTCACCGCCATCGAACAGCGCGATCCCACCACGTCTGGTCATTCCTTCCGTGTCGCGGATCTGACCGTGGAATTGGCCCGGGTCATCGATCGCGACGATGATCACTACCACGACATCCAGTTCACGACCGATCAGGTGCGCGAAATCCGCTACGCGTCGCTTCTGCATGACTTCGGTAAGGTTGGCGTGCGCGAGCAGGTGCTGGTCAAGGAGAAGAAACTCTACCCGCTGCAACTCGAGACGCTCCGCAACCGCTTCGACTTTGCGATGAAGACCGCCGAGAACGACGCCAACAAGCGGAAGCTTGCCCATATCCTCGAACACGGCCTGGACCAATTCGCGGAGTTTGGCGCGCGCACGGACGGCGAGTTTCAGACGCAGATCGAACGCATGCAGAACGACTTCGCGTTCATCACCAAATCGAATGAGCCAACCGTTCTGCCGGAAGGGGAGTTTCAATACCTGCAGCAGCTGGCGGATCAGGAGTTCTGGGACATCCGCGGCGAGCGCCGCCGGCTCCTGAGCGCGGAAGAAGTTCGTATTCTATCGATCCGCAAGGGCAACCTGGACGCCACTGAACGGAGCGAGATCGAAAGCCACGTCACGCACACGTTCAACTTCCTGCAGAAGATTCCCTGGACCAAGGACCTGGCCGCGGTCGCCGGCATCGCCTACGCGCATCACGAGAAGCTCAACGGGAGGGGATATCCGCGCAAGCTGACGGCGAAGGACATTCCGATCCAATCGCGGATGATGACGGTGGCCGACATCTATGACGCGCTGACCGCGAACGACCGTCCGTACAAACGTGCCATCTCCACCGAGCGGGCACTCGATATTCTCCAGATGGAAGTCGGCGACGGTCTCCTCGATTCGGAACTGGTCAAGATCTTCATCGACGCGAAGGTCTTCGAGCGCGCCGGTGTCATGCGGACCTGATCTCAGTCGAGATCGTCGAGCGCCAGCTCGGCCAGGATTCTGCGGCAGACCTCCCGCCGCGCGTCGCGGCGAACCGCGAGCCAGCGCCGCGCCTGTTCGGGAAGCCACTCCGGATCCACGGAATCTGCCAGCGTGTTGCGGATGACATCGAGCACCGAGCTGCCTTCGCGCCGCGCGCGCGCGAGCCGCTCGGCGAGTCCCCGCACTCCTGCTGCGTCCACGAGCAACGCCGCCGCGACCGCCCGCTCGCCGTCCGTCGACGGTTCGTCCACTCGCCGGATCGATGCCGCCGTTGCGCGGAGCGCAGAATCGGAGAGTCCGATCGTCAGCACGGCACGGGAGCGGTTGCCGACCTTCTCCAGCCAGCGCCCCAGTCCGTGAAAGAGCAGAAGGAGCTCGAAGGCCTCCTGGTCATCCTTCGATGGGACGTACAGCCGCCGCGCGATCGACGCCACGCGTTCGATCTCTCCGAAGCGCGACGCGCCATCGAGATCCTGGTAGAGCGGACGGAGAAAGGCCTCCAGGCGCTGGCGAAGAGCCGTGTCCATCACGCGCGCTCCATCAGCCAGACTCCGACGAGCAGTCCACCACTCGTCGCGCGCCGCTCTGCGAGGATCTTCAGTTTCGGCGTGCGGCGAAGCAACGCCTCGAGCGTCTTGGTGCGCGCGGTGTAGAGCAGCGCCCGTCCGCCCGGCGCGAGGGTACGAGCGAGGGTTCCGGTGACGCGCCGGTAGAGACCGTCGATGTTGCGGTCTTCCGTGCGCAGGCCGAACGGAAGATTGGCGAGCACTTCGTCGCACGACTCCGGCCAGGCAGCAGGATCGCCGCCGTCCCCTTGTCGCACGGCGATGCGCGCGGCGAGACCGGCGGCGATGATGTTCCCGGCCGCCGCCCGCACGGCCGTCGGACTGATGTCGATGCCCGACAACACCGCCTCGGGATCGAGCAGTGCCCGTTCGACGAGCAATGTTCCACTGCCGCAGGTCGGATCGACGACGACACCACCGGCACCGCGGCGCACGAGCCGCGCCAGGCAGGCGCCAACGACCGGGTTGATCGACGCGCCGACGTCCGCGACGCGATACGCGAATCGTTCATCCGGCTCGAACGTCGGCACGAACCAGATGCGCGTCGCATCGTCGTCAGCTTCGACGCGGATCATCGCTGCATAGCTCGACGGTGAATCGATGAGCCCCATCGGCGAGAAAGTCTCGCGAGCCAGCCGCAGCAAATCGCTGAACTGCTGCCGGGCCACGCGCACATTCTCGAGCGAGAACCGATACGGAAGCGCGCCACTCTCGCTGTTGATCCAATCACGCCAGGGGACCTGCGCACTGCGGATCGTCTCCGCGAACGCGCCCGCTGCCCCTTCCGCGAGGAGCAGACGGAGATCGTAGACACAACGAAGGATCGGCGGTTTCGCGGACAGCACGATCATCCCCGGCCGGACCACGGTCGCTTCGATCTGGCGCTCGTGCACCTCGGAGACGGCCACGTCTTCCAGGCCGACAGGAACGCTGGCGAAGAATCGAACACCGGCATTCCCACCCCGCCAGGCAAACCCTGCTGCGGGCCCGCTCACGCGATCCAGCGCCTTGCGCAGCGCCTCCGCCTCCGCCTCGGAGCGGGTCGCGAGGCCGGCGAGCGCGACGCGAACCTCCTCGCCGCCGATCTTGCCAAGCGCGAGGATGATCGACGGACGGACCCACGTGACGTCTTCCTTCGCCAATGCGTCTCGCAGCGCGGGGATCGCGCCAGTCCCTCCATGCTTGCCGAGGGCGATGGCAGCGATGCGGCGGGCCTGGGGTGAAGGATCGTCGAGGCGCGGCATTGCGTGCAGTGTAGTTTGGAGCGGTGCCGGAGCGATTCCACGCCGATTCTCGCGCAGAAGGTGCGGCCCGCGAGGGGGCCGGTTTTCTCCTGCGATGAACGGGGCGTGTAACACTGACGTGAATGAGTGCCTTCGACGCCGTTGTAGTCGGGTCGGGACCGAACGGGCTTGCCGCGGCGATCACGCTCGCGCGAGCCGGCCTGGCCGTCCTCGTCGTCGAAGCAAAGGAAACCATCGGCGGCGGGGCGCGCACGGAGGAGCTGACGTTACCCGGGTATCGGCACGATGTCTGTTCTGCGATTCATCCGATGGCTCGGGTGTCGCCGTTGTTCCAGACCCTGCCGCTCGCGGAGCACGGCCTGGAATGGCGTGAGTCACCGTTTGCGATTGCGCATCCGCTGGACGACGGGACTGCCGCAGTACTCGAACTGTCGCTGGAGAAGACCGCTGCACGGCTGGGTGAGGACGGCGATGCGTACCGGTCCCTGATGAAACCACTAGCCGATCACACCGCTTCGCTCTTCGACGAGATTCTGCGGCCGGTCCGTCTCTTCCCGCGTCATCCTCTATTGATGGCCCGTTTCGGATGGAACGGCGTTCGCTCGGCGCTCGGACTGGTGCGCCGCTTTCGAGGCGATGCGGCGCGGGCGCTGTTCGGAGGATGCGCGGCGCACTCCTTTGTGCCGCTCGAAGACGCGGGATCGGCGTCCTTCGGGCTGGCCCTCGCGCTGGCAGGACACGCCGTGGGCTGGCCCTGCGCCAGGGGCGGATCGGCCTCAATCATCGACGCTCTGGCGAGCTATTTCCGCTCCCTCGGCGGAACGATTCGCACCTCCACACCGATACGGTCGATGAGCGACCTTCCGGAATCCCGCGCCGTTCTGTTCGATGTCACTCCGCGGCAGCTGGCTGCCATTGCGGGCGATGACCTGCCGTCATCGTACGAGAGGCGGCTGCGGCGTTATCGGTACGGCCCAGGCGTTTTCAAAGTCGACTGGGCTCTCGATGGTCCGATTCCGTGGCGCGCGCCGGAATGCGCAGAGTCGGCCACCGTGCACGTAGGCGGGACGATCGAACAGATCGCGGAGCATGAGCGGGCGATCTGGCGCGGACGGACGACCGCGACGCCGTTCGTTCTCGTCGCGCAGCAGAGCCGCTTCGATGAAACCCGTGCGCCGTCCGGGAATCACACCGGATGGGCATACTGCCACGTTCCACACGGGTCGACCGAGGACATGACGGAGGTCATCGAACGCCAGGTAGAGAGGTTCGCGCCGGGCTTTCGGACGCGTATTCGCGCAAGACACACGATCAATCCCGCGGCGTATGAACAGTACAACGCGAACTTCGTCGGTGGCGACATTGCCGGCGGTGCGAACATGCTCTCCCAGGTGCTGGCGCGCCCGGTCGCGCGTCGTGATCCGTACGCCACGCCGAACCCGCGAATCTTCATCGCGTCGAGCAGCACTCCGCCTGGCGGCGGGGTTCACGGGATGTGCGGATATTGGTCTGCGCAGTCCGCATTGCGGCGCGTCTTCCACCGGTAGAGCCGTGTCCTGCGTGCCGGCCGCGCCGCCGGCGAGGATCAGGAGCCAGTAAGGTCAAAAACGGGGCCGCCCCGAAGGACGGCCCCGTCTTGGTTCAGGGCATTGGACGCGCTTACTTTGGCGCCGGCTTCTCGAACAGTTTCGGATCGATGGCTGGGTTGATCTCCATCGTCGTGAGCTTCCCGCTGCCGCTTTGCTGACCATTCGTCGCGGTCGTGAATGCCGACGGCAGCGTGATGCCGGCCGACGTCTTCCACTCCGTGTAGTCGGTCACCCCTTCGCCGCGCGGGCTCTGAGAAACCTTGCGGAGAATCTTTCCGGTCGACGGATCGACGTCCCACTTCGCCATCGCGCCATCGGCGTTGATCGACAGTACCTGCGCGTCGACCGCTCCCACCTTCTCGCTGCCGGTGATCGCGAAGATGTACTTCGGGTTGTCGGCATTCTTCAGCACGTTGAGGATGTCGGTGCGGGCTTCGTTGCGCATCGCGTCGCGCTGAGATCCGGGCATGTCCTGCGAGCCCATGGGACTCATCATGAACGCTGCGTCGGGTGTGGCCACCATGGTCATCTCGCCCATGGGCGTCTTCATGACGCGGTGGCTCGACTCCGGAAACTTCACGACACTGTCGACTTCGATCTCCATCGGTCCCTGAGGAGTCTGTGCCTGCATTGACCCGACGGTGTGGATGCCCATGACCGCGTCGATCGCTTTTTTCCCGCCGACGAAGGTCTGCACTTTGTGAACGAGTGCGAGCCCTTCGGGAGTGCTGGCAGTCGCCTTCGGTGTGGCGGCCGCTCCACCGGCGGCGGCGGGCTTCGCGCCGGGCTCGGGGATCGTGATGTCGATCGGCGTAACGGTGCCGAGGGATGACAGCGGCTTGTCGAAGTCCTTCTCGCGGCCGACGACGAGCACCGACGTCTGGTTGGGCTGGACGTACTTCTTCGCCACGCGAGCGACATCCTCGGCGGTCACTGCCTGCAGCTTCGCGGGGTATTGCTGGTAGTAGTCGGCGGGGTAGCCGTAGAACTCGAGGTTTACGCGCTGGGCGAGAATCTTGGCCTTCGAATCCGCGGTGAACACATACGCATTGAGGATGGCGTCCTTGGCTTGCTGCAGTTCATCGCTGGTGAACGGCTTCGACTGCAGGTCGGCCAGATCGGTGCGAAGCGCGTTCACAGCCTCGACCGTCGAGCCGCTCTTGGTTCCCATCCAGATGTGAAAGAGTCCGGAACGGTCCCAGTTCGTGTCGACGCCGCCGCCTACGCCGTAGGCAAGACCGCGCGCCGTGCGGATGTCGTTCATCAGGCGGCCGGAGAAACCGCCGCTGAGAATCTCGTTCATCACCTGCAGAGAGTAGAAGTCGGGATTGCTACGCAGCACGCCCGAGCCGCCGTGGACGACGTAGATGTTGCTCTGCGTGACGTCGTCTTTGGCGACGTAGTAGACGCCCGTCTTGGCTGGCGTTCCGACGGCGGGAGCCGCGGCGGGAGCCTGCCATCCTTTCGCCCAGGAACCGAAGGCGGTGCGGAGCTTCTGCTCCATCATCGCGCTGTCGAAATCGCCGACGAAGCTGAGGATGATGTTGTT
Source organism: Thermoanaerobaculia bacterium (assembly GCA_038244715.1). GTDB lineage: Bacteria > Acidobacteriota > Thermoanaerobaculia > Gp7-AA8 > Gp7-AA8 > JADGNZ01. Next base: position 188,584 of record JBBRTE010000005.1, on the reverse strand, counting down.
GGGATGGACATACCTGGTATGGAACGCAATCAGATCGTCGCGCGTGATCGACGCGACCGTCGTGTAGTCCGGCTGGCGTGCGTAGACCGAGTCCGGACCGTAGCCGAGGTTGGCCATCTCGCGATCGGCAATTCCCTTGGCGTCGTCGTTGCGGCGGGAAATGGCAGCGGTGGTCTGGGTCCTGGCCAGGTCGACTTTGTCCTGACGGAAGGCAGGGTGCTCGAGCACGTCGACGAAGATCGGAAAGACCGTGTCGAAGTCGCCCTTGAGAACCGACATGTTGACGTTCATCGAGTCTTCGCCCGCGCCCGTCTCCACGCGCGAAGCGCGCGACTCCAGGAAGTCGTCCAGCTCATCGCCGGTCTTTGCCGTGGTGCCGCCGGTGCGCCAGGCGCCACTGTAGATTCCGGCCAGCCCCGTTTTCTCCGGAGCGACATCCCGACCCCCACCGCGGATGCGTGCCGTTCCTCGGATGAGCGGAAGCTCGTGATCCTCCATCAGAAAGATGACCATTCCGTTGGCGAGCTGGATGCGCTTCGCTTGTGCCAGCTGCATCTGATGAAGCGACGGCGTCTTGATCTGGTGATAGTCAGAAACCTGGGCCAGAGCCGGGAGCGACAGAAGCGCAGTCGCCGCGGCAATCGCATGGATGCGAAGCGATGTCATTTCGTGTCTCCCTTTGGCGCCGCGGTGGCGGGCTTCTTCGCCGATTCGATGATGGCCGTGGTGCGGTTGCTGGGCATGAAGGTGGCGTTGGCGACGCGCCGGATGTCCGCGGGCGTGACCTTGTCGATCCGCTCGACTTCGTGGAACAGCTCGCGCCAATCGCCGAAAATCGTCTGATACGAAGCCAGCTGCAAGGCCAGGCCATTGTTGCTGTCGAGCTGCCGGAGCAGAGTTGCTTTTGCTCTGGTCTTGATCGACCGCAGATCCTCAGCCGACACGTCCTCACTCTTGAGGCGCTCGATCTCTGCATGAATCGGGTCCGCCAGCTCGCTCGCCGCATGGCCGGCAGTCGGGATGCCGAAAAACGCGAAGAGGTTGGGATACTTTCTGCCGGGGAATCCGTTGAAGCCCGCCGCTACAGCAGCCAGTTTCTTATCGCGAACCAGCGAACGGTAGAGACGCGAGGTGCGCCCTTCCGAAAGCAGCATCTCGATGGCATCAAACGTTGGTCCGTCCGGATCCGTTGCGGCCGGACGGTGGTAGGCCTCGAAGTAAACCGGTTGCGATTGTTCCCGAAGGGTGACCGTGCGCTCGGCAGTCTGCTTTGGCTCGACCGTACGAAGCGGTTCGGGGGCGACCCCTTTCGGCAGACGCCCGAAGTATTTCTCAACGATCGGCATCACTTCGGACGCTTTCACATCGCCGACGATGGCCACGACCATGTTGGCCGGTACGTAGTATTTCTTAAAGAATGCAGCCGCATCCGTTGCCGAGAAACTCTCCAGGTCCGATGGCCAGCCGACCGTGGGCTGCCCGTAAGGATGGGCGGTGAAGGCAGCGGCCAGGGCCTGCTCGACCAGACGCCCGATGGGGTTGCTCTCGGTACGCATGCGCCGCTCTTCATGGACGACCTCGCGCTCCTTGTAGAACTCGCGGAAGATCGGATGCAGAAACCGCTCGGAATCGAGATAGGCCCAGAGCTCCACGCGATTCGACGGCATCGAGTAGAAGTAAACCGTTTGATCCGCGTTCGTTCCGGCGTTCACGCCGGTGGCGCCGGCCCGGTCGACGATCTTGCTGAATTCGTTCGGGACGACGTACTTCTGCGCGTCGTCGATCGCCGCCTTCCAGCCCTTCTCGAGGGCTGCGATCTTCGCCTCGTCATGGCTGACCGGATCGCGCCGGGCACGATCGTAGGCGGCGTATGCCTCTTCGACTTTCGCCAGCGCTGCCGACTCCGCCTCGTAGTTCGTCGTGCCGACTTTGTCCGTGCCCTTGAACGCCATGTGCTCGAACATGTGGGCGAGACCGGTGATCCCCGGGACTTCCTGTGCCGACCCGGTGTTCACGATCGTCGTGAACGAAAAAACGGGGGCTTCGGGGCGCTCCATGACGATGACCGTCAGGCCGTTGTCGAGCTTACGCACGGTCGTGCGCTTCTCGGCAGAGGCGAGGTCCTGCGCGTGCAGGCTCGCCGTCATCGTCAGAAGCATGAACAATGATGTGGACAGTCTTCGAACTGATCCCTTCAATTGATGCCTCCAGTATTGGGTTTTCCGCGCGTGCTCCGAACAGTGGTTTGCCGGGACGCGAGGGTTGCGATTTGTGTGATACGTCTTGATGCGAAGAGGGTTTTCCGGGTTGCCAAACAGTGATGCCAAACAGTGATGACGACGGAGGATATCGCGGATGGCGCCGGCCCGGGCCCATTCCGCCCCGAGGGGTTGAACCCGAAGCGGGGGAGACGCTGGACTACCTTTGTGGATACTTCCGCATCTTTCAGTACGAACGGGGACATCGCTACTCGACCGATGACGTTCTGACGGCGTGGTACGCCACGCAATGGGCTCCCCGCGTGGACCGTGCCGCCGACCTCGGCAGTGGCATCGGGTCGGTCGCGCTGATCACCGCGTGGCGCCTTCCGGGCGCTCACGTCTGCACGGTAGAAGCGCAGGCGATTTCGATCCGGCTGGCGCGGAAGAGCATCCGCTACAACGGGGTCGACTCGCGGTTCACGGCTTACGAAGGCGACTTGCGCGACGCCTCGATCCTCGCTGACGAAGCGCCTTTCGACCTCGTCACGGGTTCGCCTCCGTACTGGCCTGCCGAAAACGCAACTGGTGCGGCACACGCGCAGGCGGTTCCCGCGCGGATCGAGATGCGTGGCAGTGTGGCCGACTACGCTGCCGCAGCGGCGCGGATCCTCGCGCAGGGAGGGCTCTTCGTGTTTGTCTTCCCGTTCATCCAGCGAGAACGTGCCGACCGCTCACTCATCGACAACGATCTAGTGCTCATGCGGCGGCGCGACATCGTTTTCAAAGAGGGGGAGACGCCGATGATCTCGCTCTTTGCCGCAGCGCGCGCCGCCGACCTCCCTCCCGGCCGCCAGCCATGGATCGAACCGCCGTTGATCATTCGGAGCGCCAACGGTTCCGTGCATCCGGAGTATGCAGCGATTCGCATGAGCTTCGGTTTTCCGCCGGGCGACATCGCCGGTTCGATCGGCCGTCCGTGAATCGGATCGCCGGCCTACGCCGTATGATCCAGAGGGAGGATGACCGATGGCCCTTGCACGATCCCTGGTGGCGGAACTGGAGCAGGAAGGTAAATCGACGGTGCGGATGCTTGCACGCGTCCCTCTCGATCATCTCGACTGGGTTCCCCATCCGAAGTCGATGTCCCTCGGGCGTCTGGCGTGGCACCTCGCCTCGATTCCGGCGACGGCGGTCCGGCTGGTGGGCGTGGGACGCTTCGATCTCGCCGATGCGCGACCGCCGCAGACCACAAATGCTCCCGATTTCGTCGCGGCATACGAGCGGAATCTCGCGGAGGTCGTAGCCTCCATCGGAGCGATGGACGACGACGCCTTGCGCGAGCCGTTCACGCTGCTTCGCGGTGGGACGGTCGTGATCGAAACGCGCAAAGTTGTGATCATCCGCACGGTCCTGATGAATCACTCCTACCACCATCGCGGCCAACTTTCGGTTTACCTGCGCCTGCTCGACGTCCCGCTGCCGGCGACGTACGGAACGAGCGCGGACGAGACCATGTAGTGACGGCGTCGCTTGTGCGAGACTACCCGTCATGAAGATCGTGGCCGGAGACATCGGCGGGACGAAGGTTCTGCTGCAGCTCGTCGACGTGTCGCAGTCGGGACGAACCGTTGCCGGAGAGCAACGTTACGACAGCAGTGCGTACGCCTCCTTTGACGGCTTGCTCTCGGAGTTCTTCCGCGATCACGTCGTCGGACCAGTGGAGGCAGCCTGTTTCGCGGTGGCCGGCCCCGTGTTCGCCGATCGCGCCGAGGTGACGAACCTGACGTGGTCGCTGGACGCGATGGCGCTGGGAAAGAAGTTCTCGATCGGCCGCGTCTCCCTCATCAACGATTTCTATGCAGTCGCACTCGGCGTCCCGATCCTTGCGCCCTCCGACATGCTCGTCCTCAACGAAGGGTCGCGGATCAACTTCGCTCCGATCGCGATCCTTGGCGCGGGGACCGGACTCGGCGAAGCGAACCTCGTGCACGACGGCAGGAAGTGGAATGTGGTTCCCTCCGAAGGCGGCCACGCCGACTTTGCGCCGCAGGATGAAGAGCAATCGCGGCTCTTTCTGGCGATGCACGCGAAATACGGCCACGTCAGTTGGGAGCGGCTGCTGTCGGGGCGCGGCCTGGTCAACATCCACAACTTTCTCTCGAACGAGGATCGCCCCTACGAGGAAGATGGTCCCACGGAGATCGCAAAAGCGCTTGCGAACGGGGACGCCGTCGCCGCCCGCACGTTCGCGATCTTTGTCGATATTTACGGCGCCGAGGCCGGCAACATGGCGCTGCGTCTGCTGGCTCGCGGTGGGGTCTACCTCGCGGGTGGCGTCGCTGCGAAGAATGTTGCTCAGTTCACCGACGGCCGCTTCCTGACAGCGTTCCTGCGAAAGGGACGTTTCCAGAACATCCTCGGTGCGATTCCGGTCAACCTGATCACCAACCCCAAGGTTGGACTTCTGGGCGCCGCCGAGATGGCGAACCGGCAGTTGGGTTGAGCGCGATCCGGGCATCTCAGGAATCGCCACCCATCCCCAGCCGTTGACGCCGCCGCAGTTCAGAGGAGTCAACACACACATGGGTCTTTCAGTCGGAATCGTGGGGTTGCCTAATGTCGGCAAGTCGACGATCTTCAATGCGCTGACCGCCGCCGGGGCGCAGAGCGCGAACTATCCTTTCTGCACGATCGAACCGAATGTGGGCATCGTGCCCGTCGTCGACGAACGGCTGGACAAGCTCGCAACGCTGGCGCAGAGCAAGCAGACCGTCTACACCGATCTCAAAGTCGTCGACATCGCCGGCCTCGTCCGCGGCGCTTCGAAAGGGGAGGGGCTGGGAAACCAGTTTCTTGCGAACATACGGGAGACCGACGCGATCCTGCACGTCGTTCGCTGTTTCGAAGACTCGAACGTCGTTCACGTCGAAGGCACCGTCGATCCGGAACGCGACATTGAGGTCATCGAGACCGAACTGCTCCTGGCCGACATGGATGCCGTCGGCAAGAAGCTCGACCGCGTCGCGCGTCTCGCCCGCGTCGGGCAGAAGGAGTACATCGTCCAGGCCGAGGCGCTGGAGAAGGCAAAAGCAGCGGCAGACAAGGGAACTCCGCTTCGCGCCGTCGACTTCACCGAGGAAGAGCTGGAATCGCTGCGCGAGCTGAACTTGATCACGCTCAAGCCGGTACTCTACGTTGCTAACGTCGGCGAGTCCGACCTCGGTACCGAGCCGCCGTTGGTCCAGAAAGTCCGCAACGTGGCGGCAGAAAAGAACGGTGAAATCGTCGTCATCTGTGGCGAGCTGGAAGCACAGATCTCGCAGCTGCCGCCCGCGGAGCGCACGGACTTCCTGAAGGAGATGGGACTGGATGAGCCGGGTCTCAACGTGCTCATTCGTGCCGCCTACAAACTGCTCGATCTGGAGACGTTCTTCACAGCCGGACCGAAGGAAGCGCGTGCATGGACGATCCATCGCGGATCGAAGGGACCGCAGGCCGCGGGCAAGATCCACAGCGACTTCGAGCGCGGGTTCATCCGCGCCGAAACCATCGCCTACGACGACTACATCACCCTCGGCGGCGAGCAGCAGGCGAAGGCGGCCGGGAAGATGCGCAGCGAAGGAAAGGATTACGTCGTGCAGGATGGGGACGTAATCCTCTTCCGCTTCAACGTCTGATGCAGTTCACGATCCTCTCTGACGAAGGCCTTCCGATCCGCGGCGATTTCGACAATCCGCCGGGCGCGAAAGCGCTCGTCGTCATCGTGCATGGGTTCAAGGGCTTCAAGGACTGGGGCTTCTTCCCCTGGCTCGCGGAGACCCTGGGCAACCATCGGTTTGCCACCTGCCGCTTCAACATGTCGCGCAGCGGTGTCGACGAGAACCCGGAGACGTTCGACCGCCTCGACCGGTTCGCCGAGGATACGTACTCGGGACAGGTTGCCGACCTGCAGAAGGTGGTCCACTATTGCCAGGAGCGCGTCGACGTTCCGACATTTCTCGTCGGCCATTCGCGTGGCGGCGGCGTCTCTCTGCTTGCGGCGTCGGGCATCGACAATCTCTACGGCATCGTCACATGGAGCGCGATCGCGCGCACCGACCGCTGGGACGATGCGACGAAGGCGTTGTGGCGGCGCGTTGGCTATCTCGAAGTCGAGAACATGCGGACGAAGCAGATGATGCGGATGTCGACGCGCATGCTTGAAGACATCGAGACGAATCGGGAGCGGCTCGACATTCTCAAGTGCGTCACGCAAATCGAGCAGCCGATCCTCGTGATCCATGGTGGGCGGGACGAGAGCGTGCCGGTGGCGGAGTCGGGCGAGATCGTGTCGTACGCGCGCGATGTGTCGCATCTCGTGATCGCGAACGCCAGCCACAGTTACAACGCGATCCATCCGCTGGTGCACGTGCCGTTCGAACTGAGCATGGCCGCGGCGGCGACCGCGCGGTTCGTCGGCGCCTACGCGTAGGTCTACGCGTCGTTCATTCAGCCTGGTTCATCGCTTCGCGTCGAGCAGCTTCGCGATCTGGAGGAAGTACGCGCGCGCCTTCTCGCGATCGCCGGACAGCCGCGCCGCCTGGGCCGCGCCCGACAGACCGTTCCATCGCCCGGGCGAGTCTTTGAGCGAGCGCTCGTAGGCCTCCAGCGCTTTCTCCGGCTGATTCGTTGCCAGCAGCAGATCACCGAGCATCTCCCGCGCGGGGAGAATCGCACCGGGAGTGACAGGACTCTTGTCCGTAGATTCTTCCAGCTCCGCCGCCGACCGCAACATCCCCGCGGCATCCTCGTTCCGGCCCGCGGCATGAGCGATCCAGCCATTGACGGCGAGGACCTGCACGTCGACCTGCTCCGCCCAATACCGGTTCTTCTGATCGAAGAGCTTCTGCCGCAATTGCTGGAGTCGCTCCACGGCGGCCGTTGCCCCGGCCGTGTCGCCGGTTCGGGCTTTTCCCATTCCCACGGCGAACCAGGTCATGGCCTCCGCGTATGGATATCGATCCCACGGCAGATCCGCCGGCCGGACGCTGAGTGATGCGGCATCGGACCATTTCCGGCGCTCCAGTGCGAAGCGGGCAGGCACGGAGGCGATCGCGTAGTAGCCCGCGAAATTCTCGACATCGAGAGACTTGATGGCGGCCAGGTCTCCGACCAGTCGCCGAACCGGTTCGTCTTGACCGAGTTGCAGATACGCGTAGGCGAGGTAGTCCGACGCGTGCAGGTTGTCGAACGACGCAGTTCCCGGATGAATCAAGGCAGCATGCGTCTGTGCGGCAAGCGCCGACTTCAGATTCGAGTCGATCGTCTCCTGCCACATACCGAGTCGGACGAAGATGTGCGACGGCATGTGGAGCGCGTGCGGCGAGGACGGTGCGATCTTCGCGTAGGCATACGCGGCGTTGAGTGCGAGCGGCGCGAGTGCGGGATAGTCGAACGAGTGAATCAGATAGTGAGCAATTCCGGGGTGGTCAGGATGCGTGGCCAGCAGTCGGTTAAAGATGTCTGCGGCTCGTTTCTGGTAGGCGTACGTCTTGTCGGCAGGAGTGGACATGCCGTGGGCGATGAGCGCCAGACCGTAGAAGATCGATGCTTCGTCGTCGTCCGGAAAGGCTGCGGTGAGCTGTTGCATCGCCGCTTCGTAGGCTCGGGCACGAGGAATGAGGTCGTTGTGTTCGACATCTCGATAGAACGCGGCGATGGCATTGATGTAGCCACGCTCGCGATCGGTCTTCGCTCCGATTGACGATGCCTTCGCTGCAGCGGCCACGCCGCGCCCCAGCTCGGCCGGCGAGTAGGGCGTAGGCCAGACCTGGTGGTAGTTGCTCATCGCCACGCCCCACCACGCCATCCCGCACTGCGGATCCACCTTCGCCGAATCGAGGAACGCCTTCTCGGATTCCTCGTACCAGAACGAATGCAGGAGTGCCACCGCGCGTGTGAAGGTGGCGTTCGCAGCAGCGCTACAGGTGATCGAGAACGAGACGGTTCCGAGACGTTCCCCCGCCTCGTGCTGATGTTCGTGCTGCGCGGCAAGGGGGAGGGCGGCGGCAAGGAGCATCGCGATCGAGACGGCAAGACGGCGCATGACTGATTCCCTCCGCGCCGATTGTAACGGCTGAGGGAACTCGGAGCACTCCGTTGGGGAGAGGATTCCTCGCCGCGTTCGCGCCGGCTCGAAAGGACAGGTTGATTGAGAAAAGGACGAACGAGGCCTGGCGAGCGAACGAGCCAGCAGCGACCCCACGCCTTTTACGATGTCGGTTCCGACGACCCCGATCCTGACCCCGGGCGCGGGCCTCCCCGACGGCGGCGGCGACGGCGCGGGCCTGCTGCGGTTGCCGGCTGCTCCGGCATGTTGTCCTCTTCCAGATCCGGCTCCGCGATCGGGCCAGGTTTGATGCCCCGCTCCGAAAGCTTGTCCTCGTCGAGAAGCCATACCCACTGGGTGGATGGTGCTGTCGGCTCTGCCACCTCGCGTTTCAGCATGGGAGGACGGGTTGGCGCCGCGGCCCGCGGTTCGCGGGTGACGCGATGCGGGAGCGGACGGCGTTCGACGGTGGGTACGTCCATCCGCTTGAGCCGGACCAGGACCTCTTCGCTCAATCGCCGGTTGACGGAGATGAGATCGGCGACCAGTCCGATCAGCAGCGTCTGGAAGCCGATGATGAGAAAGATGGCGGCGAGGATCAGCGACTGGATGTGTCCGCCGCGATCGCCGTGGAGAAAGTCCCAGAGGAAACGCGCGCCGAGTGCGGAACCGGCAAGCATGAGGAGCACGCCGATCGCAAAAAAGGTCTTCAGCGGCTTGTAGATCGTGTAGATGCGGAAGATGGTCGCGGCCGACTTTCGCAGATAGGTGCCCATGCCGCTGTAGAGCCGTGAGGGGCGTGTGGGCGCATTCGTCCGCACCGGGACCGACTGCACGCCGAGGTTGCGGTTACCGGCCTGGATGACGGTTTCGAGGGTGTAGGTGAACGGGTTGAAGACGTTGATCTGCATCGCGGCTTCCCTCGAAAACGCCCGGAATCCGCTCGTCACATCGGCGACGCGGATTCCGGACGCCAGGCCCACCGTGCGGCTGCCGATCCGTTGCAGAAGGCTCTTGAGCGCAGACATGTGCGGCGACTTGGCCACCTCGCGGTCTCCGATCACCACATCCGCCGTCCCGCGCAGAATCGGCGCAACCAGTTTGGCGATATCGGCGCCGGCATACTGATTGTCGGCATCCGTATTGACGATGATGTCCGCGCCGAGTTCCAGGGCGGCGTTGATGCCGGCCAGAAACGCGGAGGAGAGACCACGGTGCGTTTTCAGGTGGATGACGTGCGTGGCGCCGGCGTTGCGTGACGCGGCGGCGGTGTTGTCGGTGGAGCCGTCGTCGATGACGAGGCTCTCGATCGAGGTGATGCCATCGATCTTCTTCGGGAGATCGCGAAGTGTCTGCGCGATCGTCGCTTCTTCATTGAAGGCGGGGATTTGAACGATAAGCTTCATGTGGTGAAAGTGTCAGTCATCATGCCTGTGGAGCGGATCGGCGGCGACGCGGAGCGTGCGATCGGGTCGGTGCTGCGTCAGGAGGCGCCGTTCCCTTTCGAGCTGATTCTGATCTCCGCGGCGCCGTTACAGATTGGAGTCCAGACCGGCGTTCGGAACGTCATCGAGGGGAATCGTAATCCCGCAACTCGAAGAAATCGAGCGGCTTCCGAGGCCAGGGGAGAGATCCTGGCGTTCATCGACGACGATGCCGTGGCCGACGCCGGATGGCTCGCAACCGCCGTTTCCTACCTCGACGCCCACCCGGACCTCCTCGTCCTCGGCGGCCCCGATCCCGCTCCGGATGATTCGACCCGGGCCGAATTGATCGCAGAAACACTGCTCGCCACGCCGTGGATCGGCAGCGGCCTGGCCTGTCACGAGAACCGGCCCGGCATCATTCCCGTGACGAGCGCCAGTGACATCGCCCTCGTCAATCTCTTCGTCCGCCGCGCGGCATTCACGGGTTTCGACGAGTCGATCGGCTACATCGGCGAGGACACCTCGCTGATCGCGTCTCTGTTACCGGCCGTCGTCTATCACTCCGGCGTTCGCGTGTTTCACCGCCGGCGTGCCTTTCCGGGCCCGTACCTGCGCCAGCGATGGCGCTACCGCGTGAAGACGGGTGAGATGCTGGTGCGGGGCGCCGCACCGTACGCGAAGAACCGGAAGATCCAGGCCTTTCTCGCGGCGGCGATCATCGGAATCCTCGCGGCGCCCGTCACGGTCGTTCCCTACGTTTTCCTTACCCTCATCCTCGGCGCGCGCACCACGCGCCTGCCGAAACGCGACTGGATCGTGCTGCCGTTCGCGTTCGCCGCGCATCATGCGACGTACTTCGCAGCCATCGTCTGGGGTGCGATCCGTGCGATACGATTGCGGCCGAAATGATAAGGAGATCAGCATGGCTGTCCGGAAAGCAGACGCGGAGTGGAAAGGATCGTTGCGCGAGGGAAGTGGCGAGGTTCGTCTCGGGAGCGGCGCCTTCCAGGGCAAATACTCGTTCGCCTCGCGATTCGAGGAGGGGAACGGGACCAATCCCGAGGAGCTGATCGCGGCCGCACACGCGGGCTGCTTCTCGATGGCACTCTCCGCGGGTCTCACGCGGGCCGGACACACACCCACCCGGGTGCACACGACCGCTTCGGTGCGGCTGGAGAAGGTCGGAGAGGGATTCGAGATCACACGCATCGATCTCGATTGCGAAGCCGAGGTTCCGGGGATCGACGCCGACGCGTTCCATGCGCAGGCAACGTCCGCGAAAGAAAACTGCCCGGTCTCGAAGGCGCTCAAAGCGATCGAGATCACGTTGAAGGCGCGCCTGATCTGAGTCCTGGCGAGGCAGGTCCGGCCGGGTCCGGGCCTGCCCGGCGGTGCCGAAGGTGCGCTAGCATCTGCAGATGCGCTACCTCTCGATTGCCCTTCTCCTTTTCGTTGCGTGCGCCACCGCTCCGCCCGCTCCGACTCCGCAGACCGAAGCCGCGCCGGCTCCGGCCCAGACGCGACCGCATTCACCGGTCGTGGTGCCGATCGCGTCCCGCGGGCTGACCTGCGACAGCGCCGTCCCGATGGACGCCGCGAATGAGAAGGAAGGGATCAAACGCGAGAACGCCTGGATCGCCGAGAACTACCCAGGGTCGAAGAAGGTCAACCAGGCGCTCCTGAGGTGCAATGACAAGCCGGCCGATCAGATCGATATCGTCACCGCGGACGGGCAGAAGAAGTCCGTCTACTTTGACATCAGCTCATGGTTCGGCAAATTCTGAAGGATTACGCCGCGCCGTGCTGCGGTTGACCGCATTCGAGCGATGAAGTTCACCGACAAGCTGCAGTACCTGCGTTACCTCGTCGACAAGCGGGGGATGAAGCCTGTCTACATGATTCTCGGGCTGACGTACGACTGCAATTCGTTCTGCCGGACCTGCTTCAACTGGGAGCAGCTCCGCAAGAACAAGGAGCACGAACTGTCCTTCGAGGAGCTGCAGAAGACGTTCTCCTCGCTCGGCGATTTGTTGTTCGTCGTCATGAGTGGCGGCGAGCCGTTTCTCCGTCGCGACCTGCCGGATGTCTGCGCGATGCTCGCCACGCAGAATCACGTCAAGCAGATCACGATCCCAACCGGTGCCATCGCCAGCGAGCTGACGGCGCGGTCGACCGAAGCAGCGCTGCAGCGCTGTCCCGATACGCAGATCGTCGTCAACATCTCGATCGATCACGTCGGCGAAAAACACGACTGGATCCGCGGCGTTCCGGGCAATTACGAACGCGCAAAGAAGACCTACGCCGCCCTGATGCCGCTGAAAGAGAAGTACGGCAATCTGACGGTGAACGTGCACACATGCTTGTGCAGCTACAACGCCGATGACCTCGATGAGCTGTTCGTCGCCGTCCGGAGGGACTTTCCGAACATCTCCTTTCACTCGTTTGAGATGCTGCGCGGTGACCAGCCGGACAAGAACATCCAGCCGATCTCCACGGACAAGTATCGCGAGCTGCTGCCGAAACTCGAGGCGTACTGGAACTCGTACGACCACTACGACAGCTTCCTGAAGTTCGTGAAGATCTACACCCGCAGGCTGGAGCTGGAGATCCTCGAGCAGGAGACGCAGGTCAAGCCCTGCCACGCCGGCCGCATCTCGGGAGTGCTCGACGCGCGCGGCGAGGTGCGGATGTGCGAGCTGCGCGAGGCGGTCGGCAACGTGAAGGACACGGGCTACGACTTCGGCAAGCTCTGGTTCTCACCCGAGGCCGACGCGCAGCGCGCCTCGATCAAAGCCAAGGAATGCCACTGTACGCACTCCTGCTTCATGTCGTCGTCGCTGGTGTTCGACGTCCGGACATGGGGCGCCTACTTTGCGTCGACGGTCGTGAACTTCCTGAGCGCAGCGTAAACTTGCCGTCTACGTTTCCAAAGGAGATCTCGTGACCCGCCTCATTCGTGCCCTCATCGTCCTCTCTCTCTTCGCAGTTCCTCTCCACGCGCAAACCAGCGGTTGCAGTCTCGGAATTAGCGTCTCCTGCGCCACGAGCGGCAACGCCTCAGACTGCACGGCCACGACGACCAACAGTGGAACCAGCACCTGCAGCGGGTTTTTCGAGACGGGGTTTGAAGCTCCTGGATCGCAGGCCACGCTGAGCGGAGTGACCACCGGGCTCTCCGGGCTGCAGTGCTTCGACTCGAGCATCTTCCCGACTGGTTTTCCGATCGCAGTCTGCTTCGGCGATTCGGTCCTGCACCCGCAGGGGTCGTTCACGCAAACCGTTCACATCACGGGCTCGGGGCCCGTTTCCATCCTCGCGTTCACCAGCTTTACCGACACCGAAGGCGAGACGAATCCAGCCTTCGTGTACGCGTTCTCGAACGCAACGCCTCTCACCTGCACGCCCACGGCGTCGGCGCCGTCGGTCACGCAATCCGGCTTGTCGTACACCGTCAACTGGAGCGCAGTCACCAATCCTCAGACGACGTATCAGATCGACGAATCGACCGTTGCGGATTTCTCGACGATCGCGAAGACGCAGACCGTCAGCGGATTGTCTGCGACGTTCAGCCATCCAGTGACCTCGGCGACAGCGTTTTTCTACCGCGTGCGTGCCACGAACTGTGGCGGTGGTGCAGGTCCCTTCTCCTCCACCGTCTCGACCGTGGTGCAGCCGCAGCCGGCGATCACACCCCGCGGAGGCGATGCGGTCGTGCCGTTCGGATCCACCCAGCCTGCCACCCTCACGTTGAACCTCGCTCCCCCGGCCGGCAAGGTCGGAGCGCTGGACAACACCAGTTTCACTACGTCGACCGACAAGCCGTATCTCACGGTCACGCCGGCAAGCGGCACGATTCCGCCGGGCGGCACCAAGCTGACCGTCACTGCCGATCCGACCAACCTCCCTCCCGGCGCGAACACCGGCACCGTAACGGTGATCACCTCCGCGACGACCGTCACCGTTCCTGTGTCGATCAGTCTCGTGACTCCAGTCGGGCCGGGCGGCAAGTCGCTGCCTCCAGGCAACGCCTTGATTATCCCTGTCGTCGCCCACGTCAACGGGGCCAACAGCCCGTTCTTTTCCGACGTCAGGCTGACCAATGCGGCCTCGTCTCCGGTCACCTACCAACTGAACTTCACGCCAACGCGCTCCGACGGAACGAAGACGGGAAAGAACACATCGATCACCGTGGCCGCCGCGCAGACGATTGCGCTCAATGACATCGTCAACGACTTTTTCGGACTCGGCGCCACGGGCAACACGAGCGATGCGGGCTCTGGATCGCTCGAGATCCGCCCGGTCAACAGCTCGAGCCTGCTCACCTATGCGTCGAGCCGGACGTACGCCGTCACGCCGAAGGGAAGCCTGGGACAGTTCGTCGCCGCGATTCCGTTCTCAAGGTTCATCGGACCGGGGACCGCGTCTCCCATTCCAGGTGGCATCCCACCGCAGGTACCCAGACTTCTCAGCCTTCAGCAGATTGCCGAATCGGCGAAGTTCCGCACGAACCTGGGGCTCACCGAAGGTTCCGGTTCGCCGGCGAGCGGCACGATCCGGATCATCAACGACGCGGGAGCGGTGCTGAAGTCCGTTCCGTACAGCCTGCAGCCGGGTGAGCATCAGCAGTTGAACGGGTTCCTCGCCACGAACGGGATCGCTCTCGACGATGGCCGGATCGAAGTGACCATCGACTCGGCAACAGGTGCCGTTTCCGCCTACGCCTCGGTAGTGGACAATCTCACGTCCGACCCGCTGGCCGTCATGCCGGCCGTCCCCTCCCAGTTCAGCGCGACGCGCTACGTGTTGCCAGGAGTCGCGGAATTGAACAGCGGCTCGAACTTCCACTCCGACATCCGTCTGTACAACGGCGGATCGGCGCCGGCCACGGTTAGCCTCACGTATTTCCCGCAACAGAATGTAGCCGATGCGAAGACCGCCGCGCCGTTCACGATTGCACCCGGCGAGGTCAAGGCATTCGACAACGTGCTGCCGACGCTGTTCGGTGTGACGGCGGGTGGAGGCTCCGTGCTGGCGACGACCGCGACGCCATCGTCCCTCGTGGCGAGCGGACGCACCTACAGCCGCGATGCTGCCAATGGCACATTCGGACAATTCATCCCCGGCGTGATTCCTGTCGAAGGGGTTGGCGCGGGTGATCGTCCGCTCCAGATCCTGCAGCTCGAGCAGTCGCCGAACTTCCGGACGAATGTGGGCATCGTCGAGCTGACCGGAAATCCGGTGAAGGTCCGCCTCACGCTTTACCTCCCGGATTCGGTTGCCACTACGTCGACTGAGGTCGACCTGCAGGGTAACGAGTTCCGGCAATTCGTCGGCATCCTCGGTTCGCTGAACGCGGCGAACACCTACAACGGGCGGATCACGGTCAGCGTTGTGAGCGGCTCGGGCAAGGTCACGGCATACGGTTCCGTCATCGACCGTGGCACAGAGGATCCGACATACGTTCCCGCGCAATGAGTGAGGGACGTGTAGGGACAGACGCCGGGTCCCTGCACGTCCCGAAGCTGTCGGTCGCCATCGTCGGGCCCGTCTTTCCGTTTCGAGCCGGGATCGCCTACTGCACGACGCGCCTGGCCGACGAGCTCCGAAAGCGGTACGACGTCGAGGTTCTCTCGTTCTCGCGCCAGTTTCCGAAGCGTTTTTACCCTGGCGGGGAGGATATCGATCCGACCTTGCCGCCCGCAGCAGCGGAGTTCATCGTCGATGTGATGAACCCGCTGACATGGTTACGGGCCGGATGGCGAATGCGGCGGCACGACGCCGTGATCTTGGTCTGGTGGGTCTGGCTCTTCGCGCCTGCCTACCTCGTCATGATGGCGCTGCTCCGCCGGCGCACGCGCGTCATCCTGCAGTGCCACAACATCGGAGACAAGGAGCCGGCGCCTTGGAAGCGTTGGCTGACGAACCGCGTGCTCCGCCGCGCCGGCGTGCTCGTAACGCATGCGCGTACGGAAGCGGACGAAGCCTGGAAGCGCTCAGGCGGCCGGCGGGGCGTGAAGACGTTTCTCCCTGTGCACGAGCTCGGCGGTGCGATTCCGGCGCGGCCTGATGCCCGCGCACTCCTCGAAATTGACGCGTCCGCAAAGGTGGCTCTCTTCTTCGGCCACGTCCGGCCGTTCAAAGGACTCGACATCGCGCTGCGCGCCTGGCGGGAGGTTTCCGATGACGTGCTGCTCCTCGTCGCGGGCGAAGCATGGTGGAACAGTGAAGCCGAGTATCGGACTCTCGGCGCGGGGATGAAGAACGTCCGATTCGATTTCCGTTTCATTCCCGACTCGGAGATTGCAACGTACTTCGCCGCTTCGGATGTCGTTCTGGCGCCGTATCGGATCGAGGCACAGAGCGGTGTGGCTCTGACGGCGTTTCATTTTGCAAGGCCTGTCATCGCCACCACCGTTGGCGGCCTACCCGAAATCATCGACGGCAGTAACGGCATCCTGATTCCTCCAGACGATCCGCCATCGCTGGCGCGAGCCGTCGGCGAATTCTTCACCAGCTGCGACGCTGCTGCGATGGAGTCTGCTGCCGCCGCCTCCGCACGCAAGTACTCATGGCCGGAATACGCTGCTGTCTTTGCGGCCTTAGTGGACGGGAGATGAAACTCAACCCGCGCCGCATCAAAGTCGGCCTCGAGCTGACGTCCAAGTGCAACCTGCGCTGCGGGATGTGTCCGTTACCCGTGCTGCGCCGGCCGTACGAGGACATGGTCTGGCCGATGGTCGAGAAGTCGGAGCGCGAGATTCATGGCGCCGGCCTGAAGCTGAAATGGCTGCACGAGATGGGGGAGCCTCTGCTGTACGCCCGCATCGACGACGCCATTCGCCTCTTTCCCGAAGCGAGTCTGTCGACGAATGGCCTGGTGCTGACGGAAGAGATCGGCGCGAAGCTGCTGGCGTCGCCGCTGAAACGGATCCGCATCTGCGTTGACTCGATCAATCCTGAGGTCTATCCGCAGATCCGGACAGGGGGCGACTTCGAGAAGCTGGTCGTCCTGACGCGCGCGTTTCTCGAGCAGGCGAAAGGGCATCCGATCCGGATCGAGATTCAGAAGATGCGCTCCCGTCTGACGTTGAAGGAGACGGTGGACGAATTCAAGACACTCTTCGAATTGAAGAAGTACAGGAACGCCCGCGTCATCGAGAAAACATGCGAAGCGCTCGACGTCAATGAGGAGACCGACCTGCACGGCAAGTTCTATGGTTGCGTGCAGGGGGCGTTCTTCACCTGGGTCGTGATCTTCGCCGATGGCCGGGTCACGCACTGCTGCTACGACGCGCACGGTGACCAGGTGCTGGGCGATCTCAAGACACAGACGCTGGCCGAGATCCTCGATTCTCCGCGGTTCGCTACGATGCAGGACGCATTCGAGCGGCGCGACTTCACCGAATTACCCCGCTGTGCGGAGTGCTTCAAGCATGGTGGCGAGTCGCAGACCTTCAACGACGTATTGTCGCGCGTGCAGAACTTGCCGGGCGTTGCCAAGGACGTCGTGCGCAAGGTGATCGACGTGCGGTACCGGACGTGATCGCTTCGTGATCCACATCCTCAACGTCGTATTCGGTTTGTTCCCCACCATGGCGCTCGCGGCCAGTATTGCGTCCGGGATTGATGACGATCGTCATCATCGAAGGACGTTCCTGCTGGTGTACGGGCTCTGGTCGATCACGCTGGTCATGTGGAACTGGATGCGTTCTGCGCCCGTGGCCTGGGAGATTCTCTGGAGTCTGTGCGCGCTGATCGCGATTGGCGCACTGATTGCGACGCGAGGCAGCAGCGGGCACCAGCAAAAGGGCTCGTAGCAAGGTCTAGTCGAGGTACCCGCCGAAGGCTCGTGGTGGCAAGGAGGCTTCATGAAGAGCGGATTTTCCATCTCGGTCCTCAGTTGTGTTCTCCTTCTCAACGCGTGCGCTAGTCATCCCGCGCCAGGACCGATCGCGGTGCGCGCCATCCCCGTCACGATGAGCGTGACTGGCGACCTCGCACTCAGCGAGGTTTTCGCGCGCGAGGTGCGCACCGCCGCGTTGCAGGCCATCGCGCACTACGCCCCGAATGCGCGTCCGCTAAACGTCTCCCTGTTCCTCGACAGCGCTGCGTCCGGAGTGAGGGTCGAACCCAATAGCTCGACCTCGCCGCAGTTCCGCACACTCGGAACGGCTGGGGCGAATCGTGCGCAGGAGGGTGCCTTGCCCACAGTGCCGGTCCAGCCCCGTTCGATCACAGGCGACTCTTCGCAAGCCTATCTACAGTTGCGTGGGACCTATTCGATCACGGACACCGAAGGCCGTCTCATCGAGTCGAAGCCGCTGCAGGTGAATTCGGGGATTGGCAACGTGGATGGGATCGGCGTGCGTAGCGACCTGGCCATGCGCACAGGCGAGTTCGTTGCCATGCGTGTGCAGGCGCTGAGCCGCTGACGCGGACGCGTTCACCTTTCGTGCAGACAGACCGAACGATGGCGTCGCGGGTCGTGGCGCTCGGCAGAATGAAACGCTCTTGTCGTGTTTTTTCACCACTGGATACAATCGACAGGCCTGTACGGAGGGCTAATTGAAATGAAACGCCTGTTCTTCGTCGGTATCTCGTTCCTCGCTGTTTCCTGTGCCCATCAGCCCATCGTTGGTACCGGTTCCGTTCGCGTCTCGGTCACTGCCTCGCCGGAAGCCTCGCGCCAGTTTGGAGCCGGGGTATTCGAGCGAATGACGCAGTTGGAGCTCGGTGATGCCGTTGCGCCGAGCCCGCGGCCGCTTTCTCTCACCGTTCGCATGGAGGCAACCGACAGGCTCCGCTACGGGCCCACTCGCCCGACCCTCGCGTCCGGCCGGACCATTAACTGGAAGACGATCTTCGACCGCGGCGAAGACTCGGTCTATACAGATGCGGAACATCGCTCAGAAGGCCTGCCCGCTGTGCCGGTTGCGCTCGGCAAATTTGGTGTGCCCGTGGTCGTGGGGACGTACACGATTTCCGACAACGCAGGCATGATCCGAGAGCACCAGCCGATCGTGATCCTCGGCCCCGCCCTCGACTCTCGCGGCGCGGTTACTCAGTTGCAGTCGCTGCGGATGGCAGCCAGGTATCTGGCGAACCGGGTGGTGGCGGTCGATTCGATGACTCACCTATCCGGCCACCGAGGTAGCCTGTGATGGGTTCGCGGCGACGAATCCTTATCCTGGCTTTTGGCGCAATCCTTCTTGCGGCCTCCGCCTTCGCTCGGATTCGCGCGAGCGATCTCTCTACCATCCGGGCAGTGCTCGATGCGCAGGTCGCCGCCTGGAACGAAGGCGACATCGATCGCTATATGGCTGGATACGCGCGCAGCGACGACACGATGTTCGTCGGCACCGACGTAACGCTGGGTTGGACCAGGGTCAGAGACCGCTACAAAGCGAAGTACGACTCACGCGCGAAGATGGGGACGCTGAGCTTCTCGAGCGTCGACCTCCGTCCGCTTGGTAACGATGACGTTGTCGTGACCGGCGCCTGGAAGCTGACACGCGATGCCGACACCCCTCATGGCCGTTTCACGCTGATCGTCCATCGCCGCCCGGAGGGGTGGCGGATCGTGTACGACCATTCGTCGTAACTACCGGAACGAGACCGGGATGTCGTCCATCGTGAGCACGCCTGGTCGGGCGCTGACCACGCGGGGGATCGAGTTCACAACCATCGCTGCCGTGGCACGGTCGCCGTGGATGCCGCCTTTGATCTCCATCTCCACATCCGGGACGCCTCGCACGATCACCCGGTCCGCCGCCACCGCTTCGGCCCCGACGTACATGCGCAGCTCGAGACTGATGTTGATCCTCCCGCGGCCTTCGATCGTCTGATGCACGCCGGCAACCTGGCCGGGAGCGCAGGTGAGGTACTGCGTCTTCACTTCGCGGTCGGCGATGATCGGCTCGATTTTTTCGTCGGAGATCGATTCGAATTCGGCGCCGAGGCCGTTGCCCACCATCATCAGTGACTCACGCAAGCCCATGTGCTTGATCTTTCCTGAGGTCACGGCAGCGCGGAACTCGTCGGGGGTCATGCCGGCGCCCACTTTGCGCTGCAGCGGCTCGCGTCGCGTCGACGCATTCTGGATACGAATAATCTGAACGGAATCGATGCGCTGGCAGACCGCGGTGATCGTCAGCGGGAGCTTGTCCATCACGAAGCCGGGGTTTACGCCGGTACCGAGGAGTGTGACGTTTCTGGCGCGGGCGGTCTGTTGCAATTCCTCACGAATCTGCTGGTCGAGCGGGAACGACAGCTCCTCGCAGGTGGAGACGACATGGCATCCGCGCCCAAGGAGATCTTTGAGTTGTGCAGACACATCGCGAAGTCGCGAGCCGGTTGAGTGGCAGACGACGTCGACCTTTCCCGGCAGCTCGCGGGTGACTCGGACGCCGACCTCCCTATCGAGCCCGATCACCTCGCCGAGGTCTTTGCCGATCTTGTCCGGATCGACGTCGACGGCGGCCACGACTCGTAGCCACGGCTTCGTCAGCAGTAGCCGCGCGATCTCGGCGCCGATCGGTCCGATGCCGTACTGGGCAACCGTAATGGGTTGAACGGGATTCATGTGCACCTCGTGAGGAAAAGTGGCGCGCATTGTAGTGGATCGTGCGAGGGGCGGCGGGTTACGCGGGCTCCGAATCCGTGAATAGCGCGGGCTGCTCTTCGGTGGCCTCGTCCGCGGGTTCGATCTCATCGACGAAATTCGACACGCCGATTCCGGCAAGACGGTAGCGGCTCTGCCCGGGAAACTCGAAGCGGGACAGCAGCTCCGTGCCGATGCGCGCGAGGTCATCGCCACTGGCCGGTATGGATTCTGGCGTGAGACGGCGCGTCGCGGTCTTGAAATCGCCGGTGCGCAACTTCACCGTGACAGTCCGCCCGGTCATCTGTTTGTCGCTGAGCGCCTTCCAGAGTTTCTGCGATTCTTCGCGAATCCAGGTAATGACGTCGTCGAGCGTGATGTCGCGCGCGAAGGTGTTCTCGCTCGACCACGACTTGCGCTTCTGGGAAGGTACGACCGGAGACTCGTCGATCCCGCGCGCGAGCTCCCAGAGACGCGTGCCCCATTTTCCGAAACGGGCCACGAGTTGTTCGGACGTGAATCCGTGCAGGTCGCCGACGGTGGCGATGCCCATCTCCGTCAGTACCTTCTCCGTCGCCTTTCCCACACCAGGGATCTTCCGTACATTGAGCGGCACGAGGAATTGCTCGACCTGATGCGGGCGGATGACGAAACAACCGTCGGGCTTGCGCCAGTCGCTGGCGATCTTTGCGAGGAACTTGTTCGGCGCCACGCCGGCCGATGCCGTCAGTTCCGTCTCCGCTTTGATCTCGCGGCGGATCGTCTCGGCGGTCTCGGTCGCCGTCGGGATTCCGGTCAGCTCCACCGTCACGTCGAGATACGCCTCGTCGAGCGAGAGCGGCTCGACGAGCGGCGTGTGGCGCTCGAAGATGTCGCGGATCTGCCGCGAGGCGGTCCGATACTTCTCGAAGTCGGGATGGATAAAGGCTCCCTGCGGGCAGAGGCGCATCGCGCGTGTGGCAGGCATGGCGGAGTGGACGCCAAACGTGCGCGCCTCGTACGACGCGGCACAGACCACGCTTCGCTCGCCCGGCCACCCGACGATCACCGGTTTGCCGCGCAATTCCGGCCGGTCGCGCTGCTCCACGGACGCATAGAATGCGTCCATATCGATATGAATGATTTTTCGCATGTGACGACGCCGGCGTTCCTCGTTGACCGCTCCATTGTCGAGCAAAACTGCGCGCGGATGCGCGCGAAGGCACAGGTATCGGGCGTCGCGTTCCGTCCGCACGTGAAGACCCACAAGGCACTCGAGGTCGGGCGAATGCAACATGGCGGCGGCACCGGTCCGATCACCGTTTCGACGATGGCGGAGGCCGAATTCTTTGCCGCGGGCGGGTTCCGGGACATCACATATGCCGTCCCGATTGCACCAGGGAAGCTGGCGCGCGCGGCGGCACTGGCCGCGCGGATCGAGCGGCTCAATCTGCTCATCGATAGTGAGGGGGCTCTACGCGCGGTAGAAGAGTTCTCGGCCGGGCACGGCGTCGTCTTCGACGTCTTTCTCAAGGTGGACTGCGGCTATCACCGCGCCGGAGTCGATCCGGAAGATCCCGACAGCGTGCGGCTGGCCGTGGCCATGGCGCGGTCGCCGGCGATCCGTCTTCAGGGACTGCTCACGCACGCCGGTCACTCTTACAACGCGCGTACCCTGGGCGAGGTCCGCAGGATTGCGGCGGAGGAGACCGAATCACTGACGAGGTTCCGTGCGCTCCTCAGTGCCCACGGACTCTCGGAGATCACGCGGAGCATCGGATCGACTCCGACGACCGCCGGCGTCGAACACTTCGCGGATACGGACGAGGTACGGCCGGGAAACTACGTCTTCTTCGACGCGTTTCAGGCCACGCTCGGTTCCTGCTCCATGAAGGAGGTGGCCGTGTCGGTGCTGGCGACCGTGGTCGGCTCCTATCCGGAGCGGGGAGAGGCAATTCTGGACGCCGGCGCACTGGCGATGTCGAAGGACGTCGGTCCGGATCACCTCGAGCCTCACTTCGGTTTCGGCGTCGTGTGCGACCTGGCGCTGCAACCGCTGGGAGCGCGCCTCGTGGCCTTGTCGCAGGAGCATGGAAAGCTGAAGATGGCCGCGCCGCTGCCCGTGGGCGCGCGGGTTCGCGTCATCCCGAACCATTCCTGCCTGACAGCCGCGATGTACGACCGGTACCAGGTCGTGGAAGCTGGCGAAATCGTCGATGAATGGCGTCCCGTGCGGGGGTGGTGATGCCCTGGCGGTGTTGTGGAAAACGACACCGTTCGCGAAATAGCGCCGTTCCGAGGCGCTGTTAGATCCGGCGTGCGCACACTCCTGGCCGTCTCCATTTCCCTCGCCACTGCATTCTCCACGTCCGCCTTCGCTGCGACGACGACCATGCCGCTGTCGCAGGTTCACAAGGGGATGCACGGATACGGGGAGACGGTGTTCGACGGAACGACCCTCCAGAAGTTCGACGTCGAGATCACGGGCATCCTGCAAAACATCGGGCCGGGCCAGGATCTGATCCTCGCCAAAGTCTCCGGCCCTGTCGTCGACCGAGCTGGTGTGATCGCCGGGATGAGCGGATCGCCGATTTACATCGATGGGAAGGTGATTGGCGCGCTCTCCTACTCGTGGCAGTTCGAGAAAGAGGCCGTGGCCGGCATCACGCCGATTGACGAGATGCTGAAGATCGCGCAGATCGATGGGCGCCCTGTGGGCGTGCTCGCGGCGGCGACACCGCGCATGAGCGGCTCCGAGTTTCTCAAAGCGATCATCGAGCACAAGACGTCGGAGAAATTCGAGTCGATGATGAGCAGCATGACCGGGGCGTCGCAGGCCTCAGCGGTCGCCGGCGCACGGCCGATCGCAGTCCCGCTCTCGATGTCGAGTTTCGCGCCTGACACCCTCGGCCGGTTCGGAAAGTACCTCGATCCGATGGGCTTCATGCCCGTTCCTGCCGGCGCGACGTCGACCTCCACGACGGCGAATCCGGCCACGACCAAAGACTTCGCCGCGGGCGACGCGATTGGCGCCGTGCTCCTGCGCGGTGACTTCAACGTCGCGGCGACCGGAACAGTCACCTACATCGACGGCGATCGCGTCTACGCGTTCGGCCATCCGTTCCTGGACATGGGTGAAGTGGCGTTTCCGATGGCCAAGTCTGAGATCGTCGGTGTGCTTCCCAGCCTCGCCAGCTCGTTCAAGTTTGCCAATACCGGTGCCGTCGTGGGTGCGTTCCAACAGGATCGCGCGGTCGGAATCATGGGCGTCATGGGCCGCAAGGCCGACATGATCCCGGTCGACCTCGAGGTCGAAGGGGGCGGTCCGGCGCAGAAATACCACGTCGACGTTCTCCGGCATTCGCAGCTCACGCCGCTGATTCTGGCGATGGCGGCAGACACGGTCGTCGCCAACGCGCAGCGCGCGGCGGGTGAGCGGACCGTCATGCTCGAATCCGAGATCCGGCTGAAGGGCTTCAACGAGCCGATCCTCCTGCGCGAAGGGTGGGCCGGAGCGCAGGCGCGGCAGGCCATTCCGTCCTACCTCGCGGTCGTCGCGGGCTACGTGATGTCGAACGAGTTCCGTATCGCCGATATCGAATCCGTGAAGATCCATCTGCGCCACACGGACGACCTGAAGATCGCCAAGATCCTCGAGGCCTCGCTGGAGATGCCGGCGAAGGGCCGCGTTCATGCGGGAGACGCCGTCAAGGTTCGCGCGGTCCTGAAGCCGTATCGCGGAGAGACGTTCACCGACACTTTCGACGTCACCATTCCGGACGATCAGCCGGCCGGTGCTGCGTACCTGCTCGTCGGCAGCGGCTCGGTGCTCAACCAGGTCGACTTCCTGCTCGTGCCTCCTGATCCCCGCAGTCTCGATCAGGTGATCGCCGTCCTCCGCCGCCTCCGCCCATCCACCGAGCTCACCCTCGGCCTCTACGGACAGACTGACGGAGCAGTGACCGCCGGCGTCTATCTCCCGAATCTCCCGCCGACCATGCGCGCGATCGTGACCAGCGATACGTCGAATGGTCCGCAGGCTCCAGTCCGGTACCATGCCTCGCAGCATCTCGCGCATCCGCTCGACTACATCGTCGACGGAGTCGTGAAGATCGATCTCGACGTCAAGCCGGCCAGCTGAATCGGCGACGTCCACTCCGCAACGAAAGGACTACCTGCACAATGCGTCGAGGCCTCGCGCTCTCCGTTACGTTTCTTGTTGCATCGAACCTGTTCGCCGTCGCCCCGCAGTTCTGGCGCGTACGCAATGCCGAGGATTTTCTGGCGGGCGACGTGGAAGGGTTTGCGGTCACGTCACGCGGTGCCCTTCGCCCGGCTCCCTCCCTGAAGAAGCTGGGGACCTTCACCGATCCATTCGTCCTGGCCCAGGTCGCGGCGCCGAATGGGGATCACTTCTTCGGCACTGGCAGCGACGGGAAAATCTACCGTCTGCGCCGCAGCGAGCTTAAGGTGATCTGCACCGCACCGGAACCAGAGGTCTACACCGTCGCGTTCCACGACGGCATGCTGTACGCGGGAACTTCGCCGAACGGAAAAGTCTATCGCATCGATCCGAACAGCGGCAAGCCGGCAGTCTTCTACGATCCGAAGCAGGCGTACATCTGGGCGATGACGTTTCTGCCGAATGGCGACCTCGCGGTGGCCAGTGGCGTCGACGGTAAGCTGTTCCTGGTGAACGCGAAAGGGGAGGGGAAGGTTCTGTTCGACTCGCCGGAGACGCATCTGCGATCCCTCGCGGCAAAGAGTGACGGGACGATCCTGGCCGGCGGCTCTGCCAAAGGGCGGATCTACGAGATTCGTCCCGACGGTGCGGCGCACGCGTTGTACGACTCGCCGCTTTCCGAGATCTCGTCGATCTACGTGGATGCAAACGGTGTGGGATGGGCATCCGCCGCGAGCAATGTGTTGCCGTCCACTGCTCCGAAGGTGTCCCCACCGAAATCCGGCGGGCAGTCGGGAGCCGCGGCGAACGCGTCAACGCCCGCGACTGAGCCCAAGAAAGACGAACCCGCGGGGAACGTCGAGGTCAGCGTTTCATTCGAGGACGGCAACCCTTCGCCGGCTGGTCAGGGCGGGAGCGGCGAGGTCTACAAGATCAATCCCGATGGCTTCGTCGAGGTCGTGCGGAAGTTCGAGCACGAGATGGCCTACGCCATCACCGGCAGCTCGAATGGATCGATCCTCCTGGCTACGGGTCCGCAGGGCAGGATCTACGAACTGAACCACGGTGAAGTGGCACTCGTGGGCAGCGTTCCCGAGAAACAGGTCGTGTCCATTTCGACGGTGGGTGGCGAAACGCTCGTCACCACGACCAACAGCGGTGCCGTCTACCGGATGGAGTCCGCGCCCTCCGCGAAGGCGGAGTTCCGCTCGGTGGCGAAAGACGTGGAGCGCTTCTCGCGGTTCGGCAACTACCGGATCGAAGGAGAGAACGTCGGCGACGGACATCTGGCGATCGCGTTCCGTTCCGGTACGACGCGCACGCCCGACGCGACCTGGAGCCCGTGGAGCGCGGCGTCGACCGCGACCAGCGGGCCGGTCAGCGCGCCGGCAGCCCGGTATGTTCAATGGAAACTGACGATGCCGAAACCTGCGTCGGATGTCTCCGTCGATGCGGTCTCCGTGGCGTTCATCAACCGGAACGTCGCTCCGGTCATCGACACCGTGATCGTACAGGACCCCGCCGTCGTCTACATCACGGGCAGCTATCCGCAGTCGCCGCAGGTGGTCGAGGCGACGAACCCTGACGAGTACGGAATCTTTACCAGTCTCGATCCGCCGCGCGAAAAGAACGAGACGGGGAAGAAGGTCTATCGCAAAGGGTTCCGTACGGTCACGTGGCGCGGTCACGACGACAACGGCGACTCCCTCCGGTACACGCTCTCGTTCCGGCAGCGAGGAACCGCCAATTGGCTCCGGCTCCGCGAAAACGTCGAAGAAACGTCGATGAACTTCGACACCTCGCAGCTTCCCGACGGCATGTACGAGTTGCGGCTGTCGGTCACGGATGCGCAGGACAACCCGGACAAAGCCCTGACGGACAGCAAGGAAGGGATCGACTTCCAGGTCGACAACACGCCGCCTTCGATCACGTTCACGACGGAAGGCGACGACGTCGTCCTGCACATTTCTGACAAGCTGTCCCCGATCGGGAAGGTCGAATATTCGGCCGATGCGCAGAAGTGGATCCGCATCACTCCCGTCGACGGAATCAGCGACTCGGCCAGTGAGACCTACCGGCTGAAGCGAAGCGCGCTGACTGGCAAGTTCGTGATCGTGCGCGCCGTCGATGCCTTCTACAACGTAGCGACGGAGTCGATCAGGCTGCCGTAACGGCTTCGGCAAACCCTCTATACTTAGCGGCGTGAACCGTATCGTTGCCGCGTTCGCTCTCTTCGTCGTCTTCCTCTCGGGCTGCTCGAAACAGGAGCAGCGCGTGGTTCCCCCGCAACAGGTGGCCGACGACGACGAGTCGACTCCGCAGGATGGCGGAACGCTCATCCGACGGCTGCAGGGCGACGTCAGTACCCTCAATCCTCTCCGGATCAACAGCCGCTACGAGCACTACGTCGCGCTCTATCTCTTCACTCCGCTGCTCCAGTTCGACGGCAACCTCATGCCGACGACCGCCGGCTCGCTCACCGAAAAGTACGAGGTCTCGAGCGACGGGAAGGAGTACACGTTTCACCTCAATCCGAAAGCGACGTTTTCGGACGGCTCGCCGGTGCGCGGGAGCGATGTTCTCTTCACGCTCCGCAAGATCGTCGATCCGAAATCCGAGGCGGCCAATCTGGCGAGCCAGTTCGAGCAGTTCGATCTGACGAAATCGCGCGCTCCTGATGCCCACACGGTGATCGTCGCGTTCCGGGAGGCCATTGCGTCGCAGCTGGCGTTTTTCCCCTTCCTTCGCGTGATCCCCCAGGCGGTCTACGACAGACCCGACTTCAACACAGGCTTCGACCTGACCGCGGTCGGTGCCGGGCCCTACCGGCTGGTGCGGCGCGTTCCCGGAAAGGAGATTCTGCTCGAACGGCGCAACGACTTCTGGGGTGTCCGCCCGCACATCCAGACCATCCTCTTCAAGCTCATCACCGACGACACGACGGCCTGGAACGCCATGAAGAGAGGCGACATCGACGAGACCATCATTACCACCGACGTCTGGATGATGGAGAGCCACCGCGCGGAGCTGCAGAAGTCGATCGACTTCCGACGTTTCTACATGATCGGCTACAACTACATCGCCTGGAACGGCCGGGATCCCCTCCTCGGCGACAAGCGCGTGCGCAGGGCGCTGGCCATGTGCGTCGACCTGCAATCAGTGATCAACAACCTCTACCACGGCACGGCCCGGGCCATGAACGGCCCGTTCACTCCCGACCAGTGGTCCTACAACCCCGAGGTACCGGTGATCCAGTTCGATCCCGTCGAAGCGAAGCGAATCCTTGCCTCCCTCGGGTGGCTGGACACGAACGGGGACGGGATCCTGGACAAGGGAGGGAAACCGTTCCGGTTCCAGATGGCGGTGGCGGGTGGGAACGCTGCGTCCAATCCGTTCGCGCAGGTGTACCAGTCCGAATTGAAGAAGGTCGGCGTGGATCTGGAGATCGTTGCGCTCGATCCGAGCGCGTTCCTTGATCGCGTCCTGAACGGAAACTATCAGTCCGCCTACCTTTCGTGGGACCTCGATCCCGATCCGGACCCGTTCGCGCTGTATCACTCGTCGCAGTTCCCGCCACAGGGACAGAACTTCGTCTACTACGCGAACCCGGCCGCGGATGCACTGATCGTGCAGGCGCGGCGAGAACTGAATCACACGAAACGGATCGCTCTCTATCGTCAGCTCCACGCGGTTCTGGCGAACGATCAGCCCTATACGTGGACGATCCAGGTCTCGACGAAATGGGCCTTGAACAAACGGATCAGGAACGTGAAGGAGAGCGTCGGCTGGGGGCTCTACACGTGGTACCCGGGCGAGCTCGATTGGTGGATTCCGAAGCGGCTGCAGACGAAGTAGCGCTCTGCTCGCCGCGCGGGAAGGCCTCGGTACCGGTACACTCGCTCGATGCTGACTTTCGTCGTCCGCCGCCTGCTGTATGGCGTCCTGACGTTCTTCGGCATCACCGTCGCGACGTTCGTCCTCATCCACAGCGCGCCCGGCGATCCGATCTCGTTCTACCTCGGCTCCCACGGCTCGAGAGGTGTGCCGCGCGCAGTGCTCGATGAGATCCGCCGCGAGCATCACCTCAACGAACCGCTACTGCAACAATACGGATGGTGGTTGCGCAACATCGTCGCACTCGACTTCGGCGAGTCCTTCATCGACCGCCGTCCGGTCACGCGGCGTATCGCGGAGAAGCTGCCCAATACCCTGCTTCTCAACTCGGCCGCGTTTCTTCTGGCCGCGCTGCTCGGCGTTCCCATCGGACTCTGGAGTGCGGCGCGCTCCGGACGGCCAGCCGAGCGTGCATCGGCCGTGGGCTTCTTCCTCCTCTACTCGCTACCGACGTTCTGGGTCGCCTTGCTGTTGATGCAACTGTTCGCCGTGCGCATGGGAACGTTGCCCCTGTTCGGGATGACGTCCGACAACTACCTCGACCTGAGTCCGGCGATGAAGCTCGTGGACCGTGCGCGGCACCTCGTGCTCCCGGTCGTGACGCTGGCGTATGCGCAGCTCGCCGTCTTCGCGCGATTCTCGAAGTCGGCGCTGACCGAAGTGATCCGTCAGGACTACATCACGACGGCGCGTGCGAAGGGTGCGGCCACTGGTTCGGTGCTCTGGCACCACGCGTTCCGCAACGCATTGATTCCGATGATCACCCTGCTCGGTCTCACGATTCCGTACCTGATCTCCGGCAGCGTCATCGTCGAGCAGATCTTCCAGTGGGATGGCATCGGACGGCTCTACTTCGACGCGATCCTCACCCGCGACTATCCGACCGTGCTGGGTCTGACAGTGGCGACGGCCGCGGTGACGCTGCTGGCCAGTCTGATCGCCGATCTGCTTTACGCCGCAGCCGATCCGCGGATCCGGCTGGAGGGGAAGTAGCCGGATGTGGCGTCTCACGTGGCGGCGTTTCTGCCGAAGCCGGCTGGCCCTGGCCGCGCTCGCCTATGTGGTCGCGGTGAGCCTCATCGCGCTGGCGGCGCCGCTGCTGGCGAGCTCGGCATCTTCGCCCATCCCATTCGGGCCGAACGAGATCGATGTCGTCCACCGCCTCCATCCGCCGGACGCGCAACACCGTTTCGGCACCGACGACCTGGGAAGAGACGTGCTGGCGCGGATGATCCACGGTGCGCGCGTCTCGCTGACGGTCGGCGTGCTGGCCACGGCTATGTCGCTCATCGTCGGATCGTTTCTCGGTGCGATCGCTGGCTATTACGGCGGCGTCGCCGATTGGATCGTCTCGCGCACGATCGAGGTAGTGCTCTGCTTTCCGCTGCTCTTTCTGGCGCTGGCCATCGTCGCGTTCTTCGGACCCTCCATCTGGACGATCATGATCGCGCTCGGGTTGACGACATGGACAAGCGAGGCGCGCTTCGTCCGGGGCGAGCTGTTGCGCATCCGCGAGATGGAGTTCGCCTACGCCGCGCGGGCCACGGGTGCGCGCGACGCTCGGATCATCTTCCGGCACCTGCTGCCGAACGCACTGGCGCCGGTCCTGGTCTCGGCCAGCTTCGGCGTCGCCTACGCAATCCTCACGGAATCGGCTCTCTCGTTTCTCGGCCTCGGCGTTCCTCTGCCGACTGCGACGTGGGGGAGCATCCTCTCGTCGGCGCAGCAGTACATCGAGTACGCATGGTGGCTGGTGGTGTTCCCCGGCGTGGCGATCTTCCTTACCGTGGCCGCGTTCAACATCATCGGCGACCGCTTTCGCGATGCGCTCGATCCTCGCGCCGATTAGCCAGCGGTCACGGGCAACCGCGCCTTGAGCGAATCGAGAACGAGCGGCGGCACCAACCGGCCGACGTCACCGCCGAGGCGGAAGACCTCCTTGACGAGGCGCGAGGAGACGTAGGTGTACTCGACGGCGGGCAGCATGAAGATCGTCTCGATCTCCGGATGCAGCTCGCGGTTCATGAGCGCCATCTGCAGCTCGTATTCGTAGTCCGACACGGCGCGAATGCCTCGTACGACGACGTTGGCATCGACACGGCGCATGAAATCGACCAGCAGGCCGGAGAACGAGTGCACCTCGACGTTCGGGATGTCGGCGGTACAGCGTGCGATGAGCTCCATCCGCTCGGCGACGCTGAAGAGGGGAGCCTTTCCTTCGTTCTCCAGGACGGCCACGAGGAATCGATCGAAGTGGCGGGAACCGCGTCGAATGATGTCGAGGTGTCCGTTCGTGAGCGGGTCGAAGGAGCCGGGATAGATGGCCGTTCGCATCGCGAGAGATGGTAGCAGGTGAGGGCGGGCGGAGGGTGGGCAGCCCGCGCGAGCCGCCGGCAATAGTGGTCAATGTCTTGACGATCGGGGCCGACGAACCTAAGATGGTCGTAATTCGAGTCAATCAGTAGCGGGGAGGGTGTGAGGGATGCGACAGCGACTGGATGTCAAGCGCTCGGATTCGAACAGCAACAACCGGCTCCTCTCCACGATCCGCCACTACCTGCCTGGAGCCTGGATCGCCCCGAAGAACAATGAGCTGATCACCCTCTACCGCCTGCGGTACCGCATGGCGCTGGAGGAGCAGAAGTACGACACGGCGTTGATCTTCCTCAACAAGATCCTGGAGCTCGAGCCGCTGAATGCCGATGCGAAGCTCTGCAAGGGCGAGATCTACCACCGCTATCTGCGGGACTACACGAAGGCCATCGAGCAATACAACAAGGTGCTGCGCACGACCAGTGACAAGGCCAGCGAAGGGGTGCATCTGCGCGCCCGGACCGCCATGGCCGAGATCATGGAACTGCTCTCGTAGACCTCAGCGGTCGCGCTCGAGGACGAAGTCGAGCGCCATCTCCAACGCTTCCTTCGCGGGGGAGTCGCCGAACGGTTCCAGCGCGGTGCGCGCGCGATTGGCGTAGTCGAGGGCGATGGCGCGGGTCTCGTCGAGCGTCTCGTACTTCCGGACCAGCGCCAGCATTTCGGCAGGATCGATCCCATCGAACGATTTTGTCGCAGCGATTCGCGCGATCTTCTCCCGCTCCGCGGCTGTGGCGCGCGGCATCGCCAGGATCAGCGGCAGGGTCAGCTTCCCTTCCTTGAGGTCCGACAAAGCCGGCTTGCCGAGGACCTCCGTGCTGGACGTGAAGTCGAGGATGTCGTCGATGAGCTGGAAGCAGATGCCCAGATTCACGCCGTAGTCGAAGAGAGACTGGCCGATGGCGTCGGGCTGGTCGACCAGATACGCCGGGATCCGGCAGCAGGCGCCGAAGAGCAAGGCCGTCTTCCGCTCCACGATGCTGAAGTAGTCGTCGACCGAGAGATCCGCGCGGCCGTTCTGTTCGAGCGCCAGGATCTCCCCTTCGATCATCTTGATGGTCGTCGTCGAGAGCAGCCGCAGGACGTCGAGATTGGCCTCCGCCAGCGCCATCGACATCGAGTGCATGAAGATGTAGTCGCCGACCAGAACGGTCAGGTTGTTGCCCCAGCGGAAGTTGATCGAGGTGCGTCCGCGGCGGACTTCCGCCTCATCGATGATGTCGTCATGGACCAGCGTGGCGTTGTGGATGAACTCCACGACCGCGCCGTAGGTGACGTCGCGATGCCCTTCGTAATGGAGCATCTTCGCGACGAGCAGCAGAAGGGCCGGCCGAAGCCGTTTCCCGCCGCCCGCCAGGATGTGGTCGCCCACGTCCTGGATCGTCTTG
This sequence comes from Thermoanaerobaculia bacterium, assembly GCA_038244715.1. Taxonomy (GTDB): domain Bacteria; phylum Acidobacteriota; class Thermoanaerobaculia; order Gp7-AA8; family Gp7-AA8; genus JADGNZ01. Next base: position 156,451 of record JBBRTE010000005.1, on the reverse strand, counting down.
ATCTTCGACTGGAAGTTGCGGGCCAGCTCCTGCTCGACGAGCTGGAGCTTCGGCGCGACGAGGTCGAGGAGACGCTCCGCGCGCGAGAGGTGCTCAGTGGTCGCGCTGCTGGAAGGGGGAGCCGTCACGGGGCACAGAATAAACGAATGGTCCCGAAGCCTCAACCGCGATAGTTCGTGAACTGGAGCGGGATGCCGTAGTCGTGTGCCTTCACCAGGGCCATCGCTTTCTGCAGATCGTCCTTGGCGCGGCCGGTGACGCGAACCTGTTCGCTCTGGATCGAGGCCTGTACCTTTAGCTTGGCCTCTTTGATGGCTTTCACGATCGCCTTCGCCTTCTCGATCTCGATGCCCTGCACGATCTTCACGCGCTGCCGGACAGTGCCGCCGGCCGCCTGCTCCAGCACGGCATAGTCGAGCGCTTTGAGCGAAACGCCCCGCTTGACCAGCTTGGTCTCGAGGATGTCTTTCACACTGACGAGTTTTCCTTCGTCATCGCTGATAAGCACGATCTCCTCGGCTGTCAGCTCGATCGAGCTCTTGCTCCCTTTGAAGTCGAACCGCTGGGCAAGCTCCTTCTGCGCCTGCTGCACCGCATTGGAGACTTCCTGCATCTCCGTCTTCGAGACGATGTCGAATGAGAAATCCTGAGCCATAACTGCCTCCCTCTACTGCTGAACGACGTCGACGCCGGCGGGCGGTGTGAATTGGAAGAGCTCCGCAGGCACGGGACGCCGGGTGACGGCGGAGAACTCGAAGACGGTCTCGTTCCCGTCGCGATCCGAATAGGCAACCTGCTGGATGGAGTGCGTCGCGGACGCGATGGTGATGGTGACGAGACGGATCATCGCGGTGCCATCCCGCGGCTGGAGCGTCGTGATGACGCGCCCGCCACGCGTGGTTTCCTTCACAAGAAAGCGCCGTGCCCGCGCGACCGGGTCGCCGATCATCAGGAAGGGGAGGTCGGCGCGGTGCCGCTCGTCGAGTGTCGTGACCGTCACCTGTTTCTCGGCCGGAAGATAGAACCAGGAGCGGTTCCCGTCGAACACAAAGACTTTCTGTTCCGGGCGCGCGTACGTCCAGCGCATCATCGGAAGAGTGCCGAAGATAACGCTGCCGCTGTCGATCTGACTGTTCTTGAATCCCTTCGGCGTGAACCGTTGCGTGAACTGCGCCTCGGTTCCGGCAAGGGCTGCCGCAGCGCGGTCGAGCTCTGCAGCGCGTGCGGATCCCGCGGTGAGGAGAGTGAGTGCGAGGAGAACGGTGAGGGTCTTCATGAGTTTGGGAGTGTGTGGCCGCCGACCGGCACAAAACCGGCGTCGCGGGCATCGGGCGGAGGCGCTTACAGCTTTTCGACTTCGATCGAAACGATCGCCGAATTGACAACAAAGATGCGCTCGTTTTTGCTCCGATCCAGCGGAAAAAGAAAGAACCCGTTGCGCTCGGGGTTGTATTGGGCAACCCCGCGGATGACCTCGCCGTCTGCGAACTCCACGGAGATGATGCTTCCCACCGGCGAGTCCAGAGGTTCATCGGGAGCGCTGCGGGGAAAGAAAAGCGCTTTCAATGCCGAGAACGGCACGTCGTCTTTCGCACCATCATCGCGCGTGACGCGGACGCTCTGCCGCTCGACATCGGTGTCGATGAGCGTAGCCCTCTCCGTCCGGCCGTCGCGATAACGCAATACGACTGTTGTTGGCGAATCCATCAGAAAAGTTCCAGCCCCCATAGATCGTGGAGGTGAATGATACCTTCCACGCGTCCCGTTGCGTCAGCAATGAAGATCGAGGTGATCTTTCGCTGCTCCATGCTCTCCAGAGCGGCCGACGCAAGTTCGTTCCCGTCGATCGTGACCGGATCGGGCTTCATGCAATCGGCGGCCGTCTTCTGGAGAATCTCCGCATCCTTCTGCAGGAGACGGCGCAGATCGCCGTCGGAGATCGCCCCCTGAACGATGCCGTTCGCATCCACGACGGCCGTGATCCCGAATCCCTTCGCCGACATCTCGTAGATGACGTCGTGCATCGGGGTGGCCAGATCGACGACCGGCGTCTGTGTACCGCCGTGCATCAGGTCGCGCACGCGCAGGAATCGCTTGCCGAGTTTTCCGCCCGGATGGAGGAACGCGAAATCCTCCTCCTTGAACCCCTTGCGAACGAGCAGCGCCATCGCCAGCGCGTCGCCGAGCGCCAGTGTCGCCGTGGTCGACGCGGTGGGCGCGAGGCCCAATGGACAAGCCTCTTTCGAAATCGCCGCGGAGAGGTGATAGTCCGCGCCCTTCGCCAGAGACGACAGCGCATTGCCGGTGATGGCCACCAGCTCCGCGCCGATCCGTTTGATGCTCGGCAGCAGCCGCAGCAGCTCCTCGGTTTCCCCCGAGTTGGAGATCGCCAGGACGATGTCGCCACGAACGATCATGCCCAGATCGCCATGGATCGCTTCCGCCGGATGGAGGAAGAATGACGGCGTGCCGGTCGATGCGAGCGTGGCGCTGACCTTCTTGCAGATGATGCCGGACTTGCCGAGACCCATCGTCACGACCCGTCCGGCCGAGGCGTTGACCAGCTCGACCACATCGACGAACACCTGGTCGAGGTGATCGATGATGCCGAGGATCGCCGCCGATTCCACCTGGAGCACGCGTCGCGCCTCGGCGATCGACGGATGGAGCTGCGCGTCGCGAATCGCGGCCGTCTTGGGGGTCTTGGGCATCGGCGTTGATGGTATGCGACGCGCGGCGGCTTCTCAATGATTCCGGGCGTTTCGTTCCTGCGGGAGGAGCAGCGCCAGCAGCGTTTCGCACACCGGCGTGAGGACGCCGGCGGCGCGGGCGAGCCGGACGACGGCACCGAGCTGAGCATCGAGCTCGGACGGCTTTCCGTCCATGATGTCCCGCTGCAGGGACGAGGTCGCATCGGCCTGCAGTCCGTCGAATCGAGCCAGTGTGCGTTCGGTGGCGTCTGCGCCGAGATCGACGCCACGGGCTCGGGCGACGTCGATGATCTCGCCGATGGCGCGCGTGGCAAGGTCTCGCGTTTCCGGCATCGACCGCCAGACGCCGATGGACGCCCGAGTTGCAGCACCGATTCCGCTCATCGGCGCGATGAAGACGAATTTCGACCAGAGAGCATGATGAATATCGGCCGGGATGTCGGCCTGGACACCGGCGCGCAGACACTCGTCGCGCAGGCGCTCCACCCGCGCTGTCTTCTGGTTGTCGAGCTCGCCGAACATGATGAATGGATCGGCTCCGACGTGCCGGATGTGACCCGGCTCCACGATGTAACTGACGATGCCGCACAGGCCACCCAACACGTGATGCCGTCCGAGGATCGCAGCGAGCTGGTCGGGGGCATCGATTCCGTTTTCCAGCGGGACGACCATGGTCTCCTCGCCGAGCAGGGGCGCAAGGACACGAGCCGCATCTTCGATCTCCCAGGCCTTCACCGCCAGAAAGACTGCGTCGACCTGGCCGACGGACGAGGGAAGGTAGGTCACGTTGGGGTGATCGATGACGAAGTTGCCTTTGATGCTATCGACGCGCAGGCCGCGCGTGCGCAATGCCTCGAGGGTCGATCCGCGGACGATGAAGGTGACGTCCGAGCCTCCCTGCGCCAGTCTGCCGCCGAAATAGCCGCCGACGCCGCCCGCTCCGATGATCGCGATTCGCATGAGCTATACGACCCGGAAAATCTCGCGGCGGCCGCCTTCGACCAGGTCCATGTAGCCGCCCATCGCCTCGCGCACGTCATCCCGCCGGGAGTACTCGGCCATGTGGTGCTCGAAGTCGGCGAGAGAGTCGAACTCGCACTCGAGGACGACGGTCCAATAGTTCGCTACGGCGTCGACCAGGACGCGGCAGTTGCGAAAGTGGTCCTCAGTCTGCATTGACGGAAACGTTTTCTTGAAGCGCCCGGCGAGCTCACCGGCCTTGCCCGGTTTGCACTGAAAGATGTCGCGAACGAGATACATGCAGCCTCCATCATCCACCAGGGCATTCTATTGTTTCGTGTAAAATCCCGCACCTTCGCGAGGGCCAATTCATGACCGAGATCCTGACACTCCCAGTCGAGCCAAAGTCCGTTGTGTGGAACCCGTCACCGGAGCAACTGCGGCGATTCACCGAAGCGATGCCGAATTGCCGGGCGACCGAGTTCGGCAATGTCAATGTGGCGACCGAGGTCGTATCGCGCTCGAAAGGCTCCACCTACGTCGCAACGGACACACCGGAAAACCATTCGGATCAGACCATCAGCCGTGCCGAATACGACCGGATGGCGAAATTGCAGAACGACTACATCCGGACGCGGGACATGCTCGTCATCGACGGGTTCATCGGCAACGATCCGCAGTTCCGGGTGCCGGCCCGGCTGATCATCGAGAAGGCGAACGCGAACATCGCCGGCATGCAGCAACACCTTTACTACCCGGCCACGAAGGCCGAGCTCGAGAACTTCGAGCCGGCGGTCACCGTGATCTACACCCCGAACCTCAAGGCCGAGGGCTACCCCGACGAGCGGCTCATCGCCGTCGACCTCGAGCACTCCATCACGCGCGTATTCCACTCCGATTACTTCGGTGAATCGAAGAAGGGCGGACTGCGGATGTGGAACAAGATCGTCTACGAGCGCGGCGGTCTGGCCCTCCACGCCGGCTGCAAAGTCATCCCGGTCGCGGGCAAGAACAAGGTCGGACTGATCGTCGGGCTCTCCGGTACGGGGAAGACGACCACGACGTTCACGAAGCAGAACAACTCCCAGCCGGTGCAGGACGACTTCTGCGCGCTGATGCCGGGCGGCAAGGTCTACGCGACCGAGAACGGCTGTTTCGCCAAGACGTTCGGGCTGAACCCGAAGGACGAGCCGACGATCTTCCACGCCTGCGCGTCGCCGCACGCATATCTCGAGAACGTCTCGCAGGATGACGCTGGCAAGGTCGATTACTTCGACACGTCGTACACGCCGAACGGCCGTGCCGTCATCCGCATGGATGATGTCGCCGGTGCCTTCGACGCGCGCGACGTCACCAATGTCGACTTCCTTCTCATCCTCAACCGGAACGAGAACATTATTCCGGCCGTGGCGAAGCTCGAGGGTCCGCTCGCCGCCGCGTACTTCATGCTCGGGGAGACCAAGGGAACGAGCGCCGGTGGAGCGGCGGAAGCTGGCAAATCCCTCCGCGTGCCGGGAACCAATCCCTTCTTTCCGCTGCTGCACGCGTTCCAGGGCAACCGCATGCTGGAGCTGATAAAAGCGAGTCCGATGGACGTCTATCTGATGAACACCGGCCGCATCGGCGGCGACGAGAAGGATCCCCGCTCGAAGAAGGTCAAGATCCAGCATTCATCCGCGGTCGTCAAAGCCATCGCCGAAGGCACCATCAAATGGGAGAAGGATCCCGATTTCGGCTACCTCGTGGCCACCGAGGTACCGGGCATCGAGGATGCGGACTATCTGCAGCCGAAGAAGATGTACGAGCAGCAGGGGAGGTCCGAAGAGTATCGGCAACTGGTGGAGAAGTACGACACGGACCGGCGTGCGTACCTGCGAAAATGGAAAGGCCTCGACGAAGAGATCGCCAACGCGCTCTGATCGGCAGGCTGGCTAGGCGAACTCGTCGATAGCCTCGGCCGTTCCGTTGGCACCTTGGCCCAACTCGACAAACTCGTGCCGCGGGCATACTCTATCCAGCGTTCAACACAGCGGAGGACGTAGGATGCGACTCGGAACTCTGGTTCCGGCAATGATCCTGATCGGTGCCCTGGCGACGCCGTCGCGCGCCGATCATGCCACGGTCGCGCCGCCCGCTCCCGCGCCGGGAACGGCTTCCATCGATCGTCAGCCTCCGCCGGGCAAGTTGCGTGTTCGGGTTCCCCGCGGACGGCGGAACGTGTCGGATCTCGACTCGCGCGTGCTGGCGTCTCTCCTGGCGTTGCAGTCTCCCGGCGATTTTGACTTCGAGGTGCGCGCCAGTGACGTCACCTGTGAAGGCAGCACCTGCACCGTCACCCTCGCTGTGAAGCTCCCGGAGACGCTGCCCCCGATGCGCCTCGCCATCGCCGTCGCCAATTCGCGCGGGGAGTTGTCGGAAGTGAAGCACGCGGACTGTCTCTCGTCGTCCTGCACCGTACACCTCGTGCTCGAGCGCGGGCGGAACACGATCTCGGTCGGTGCCGCGGACGGCCTTCTGCAGACCGCCGGCTTCGTGCTCACCACGGTCGTGGCCACGCCGCACCTCGAGGCCAGCACCCGCGGCCGCAGCGAATGGTTCTGAGCTCCCAGCGCTACGTCTCTACATTCAGGAAGAGATAGATCGCCGCGATCGCGAAGAGGATGTTCGCGCTCCAGGCCGCCAGCGGCGGCGGAAGGTTGCCGACCTCACCGAACTTCGTGAAGACCGCGAACACCATCCAATAGACGATTCCCAGAATCAAGCCGATGCCGACTCCATAGAGCGCGCCGCGCTTGCCGATCCGGAACGCGAATGGCAGCGCGATCAGGGCCATGACGAGGCTGATAAATGGCCACGACGTCTTCGTGTAGAGCTTGACCGTGAGCTCTTCGGCCGCGTATCCCGACTTCCGAATGGTCTCGATGTAGCGCCGCAATTGCTGGAACGTCATCTGTTCGGGGGCGCGCGCTTCGGTCGCAAAGTCCTCCGGCCGCTCGCTGTAGTAAAGGCGCAGTGGACGGGTGATCGGAGAGAAGGTCGAACTGCCATCGTCAGCAAAAGAGCGCATCCATCCGTTCGAGAACGCCCAGCCCACGCCGTCCCAGCGCGCATGCTCGGCATAGACCCGGCGGGTCAGACGGAACTTCGTCGGATGAAACTCGAACACCTGGACCTGCGACAGTTCCTTGTCCTCGCGGTCATACGCCAGGAAATTGATGATGTACTTTCCCTTGCCGAGAAACCACAGCTTCTGCTGGTGGGGCGAGGTCGCCGTGTACGCGGTGTGCTTCGCCTTGATCTTGTTCCGCAGCTCCTCCACGCGCTGGTTGGAGTACGGCAGCACGTAGTCGAGCTGGAGATAGGCGAGGGCACTGATGGCCAGCGCGATCCCAATGATCGGCACTGCCGCACGGTAGAGCGACATCCCGCCCGCTTTGAACGCGGTGACCTCGTTGTTCTTCGAGAAGATGCCGAACGTCACCAGAGTGGCCACGAGCACGGAGATCGGCAGCGTGTAGTTGAGGATCTGGAAAATCAGGAAGCGGTAGTAGGCGGCCACCGTCGACGACGCGATGTGGTTGGTACGGATGTCCCCACTCAGATCGGTATAGTCGACGATCACGAAGAGTGCCGCGGTCGAGATCAGCACCAGCAGGAGGATCTTGAGGAACTCCCGCAGGATGTAGCGGTCGAGCGTGTTCGGGAACGTGATGTCGAAGCGGCTGAGGACGGCCGGAACCTCGCTGGCCTCCGCCCCGCCCACCTGGGTCTGCTTTCTCGACTTGATCGCCTGGATCATCCGCCGCACGATCCCGCCCTCGGAGCGTTGTGCGCCGGTATCGCGATTTGCCCGGATCAGCAGGTAGATGCCGAGCGCGAGCAGGATGACGTTCGGGGCCCACATCGCCACGGCAGGGCCGAGCTTGCCCGTGTCCGCCAGATGCTCGCCGTTGTTGATCATCACGTAGTAGATGAGGATGATCGCGATACTTAAAGAGAAACCTGAGCTTCTGCCTCCGCGTCGATTGGTGATCCCCAGAGGCAGTCCGAGGATCCCGAAGACGATGCACGCGAACGGGATCGCGAACATCTTGTTCATTTCCACCTTGGCCGCCCAGTACGTCTCACGGGCGTGCGGGTCGTGCGAGTACTGGGACCAGCGGGCCTGTTCCATCAGCTCGCGAAAGGTCATCTCGCGCAGCGATCGCTGGTAGCCGCCCGTCGAGTCGGAGTACTTGTCCGGCAGCCGCATCCGCTGCACGGCGTTGCTGTTGAGGTCATACCGGTCCGGCTTCTTCGGATCCCAGAGGTGACTCTCCGCGCCCTTCAGATTGAGCCAGATCTGGTTGCTCGGCTTGAGCACGGAGAGGTTGCCACTCTCGGCGACGACGATCTTGTTGCTCGACCGCTGCGGCAGGATCTGCGCCGTTTGTGCCGCCTCGGTGCGTGCATTCTGGAGCTGCTGCGCGATCGTTGGCGCGGGCGCGCTGGTCCCGGTACGGGTCTCGTCGGCGGTCCTGCTGTCGGCGACGAAGACGCCTTTCCACTGCAGCGTCTTCGAATCGACATCGTTCACGTAGATCGTGAGGTTTTCGTACTCGTCGTAAAAGATGCGTGGCTGGAGCTCTTTTTCGATCTGAGACGTGAAGATCTCGGACCGCAGCGCCGCAAACTCGGCGTTGCCGCGCGGCAGGACGAAGTTCATCAGGTAGAGGTTGATGAGGAACACGAGGAAGCTGAAAAGGAAGACGGGCCGGTAGATCGTGCGCGTCGAAATGCCGAGGGCCCGCATGGCGATGATCTCGGAGTCGGACGAAAGGCGGCCCACCGCGATGAGGATTCCGAAGAGGAGCGACATGGGAACCGTCAGCACGATGATGTGCGGCAGCGAGTCGAAGAGCAGCCGGCCGACGGTGGACGCCGGGAGGGAGCGCTTGATGATCATCCCGGCGAAGTCGAAGAGGTTCTTCATCAGGATGATGAACGTGTAGAAGGCGAAGCCCAGGGCGGTCGGCCCGAGCATCTCCTTGAAGATGTAGCGCGTGAGGATCTTCATCGGCGGATGGATTGTAACGTCCTGAATGGAAGGCGCCTTTGCCTGTCGGAGAAAGGTTTCCACAGAGTCCCGTAAGATAGATTATGTTAAATTGTGGATATCAACCGGTACCTCTGGCGATCTCGATGACGTCCGACAGGACCGCTGCCGCCGTCGGGAGCGAGCCCGCCCCCTTTCCCTGAAAGATGATCTCCCCGACGGCCCGTCCCCGAACCACCACGGCGTTGGTCTCATCCCGGATCGCGGCAAGCGCGTGAAACTCCGGCAGCTCCCGCCGCTCCACTCGCATCTCGATGCCGCCGGCGATCCTGCGCGCGGTCGCCACATGGCGAACGACGCACCGCCGCGCACGGGCCTGCTCGATCTCGCCGCGGCTGACATCCTCGATGCCGTGGACGCGCAGCCGGACGTTCTCCGGTCCGAATGCGAGTTCACCGAGGATGCGGAGCTTCTGTCCCGCGTCGGCGCCGCTGATGTCGATCGACGGATCGGCTTCGGCGAACCCGCTGGCCTGGGCCCGTCGCAGCGCCTCGTCGAACTCCAGGTCGTCCTGCTCCATACGCGTCAGGATGTAGTTGCAGGTCCCATTCAGGATTCCGCTGATGGATTCGATCCGGTCGCCGGCCAGGCCGTGGCGCAGCGACCGGACGATCGGAATCCCCCCGCAAACGCTGGCCTCGAAGCCGAGCTGCACGCCCTTTCGGCGAGCTACGGCGAACAACTCGCGACCGGACTGCGCCAGCAGCGCCTTGTTGGCCGTGACCACGTGGCGGCCGTTCTCAAGCGCACGGCGGACAAACGCACCGGCAGAATGAACCCCGCCCACGAGCTCGACGATGATGTCGCAACCATCATCGAGCACGTCAACAGCGGACGTCGTGATCAGCGATGCGTCGAGTCCGGGGCGCTCCTTCGCGGCATCTTTCACCAGGATCCGCCGGAGAGCGAGGTCCACTCCGTCGCGGTCCCGGATTCGTTCCCGCTCCCGTTCCAGCAGCTCGACAACCCCTCGACCGACGGTGCCACAGCCGAGGAGTCCGATGCTTACCCGGCGCATGCGACCGCCTTCGACGACGCGACCGGAGCCAGCGCCTGCTCGAGATCTTCGATGAGGTCGAGGACATCCTCCAGGCCGGCTGAGAGCCGGATCAATCCGTCCGCAATGCCGATGCGCCGGCGAACATCGGCCTCGACCGAGGCGTGGGTCATCGTTGGCGGATGACAGAAGAGGCTCTTCGCGCCACCGAGACTCTCCGCGAGCGTCCAGAGCCGAAGGCGCTTCGTGAATTCGATCGTCTCCTCGACGGAGGCATCGAGCTCGAACGAGACGATGGCGCCGAATCCGGGATCGTGAACACGAGCGACCTGCTCGTGGCCGCGGAGGTAGGCCGCGATCCGTCGCGCGCTCTCGCAATGACGGGCCATCCGCAGTGGCAGCGTCTTGATCCCGCGAAGGATGAGGAAGCAGTCCTGCGCTCCCGGCACGGCGCCGATGGCGTTCTGCAGAAACTTCAGCTCCGCGAACAGCGACTCGTCGTCGGTGATCACCGCTCCACCGAGCGTGTCGCTGTGTCCGTTGATGTACTTCGTGGTGGAGTGCACGACGATATCGGCGCCGAGTGCGATCGGCTGCTGCAGCACGGGTGTGGCAAATGTATTGTCGACGACCGTTCGGACTCCCGCGCGGCGGGCGATGGCGCTGCAGGCGGCGATGTCGGTGATCTTCAACAGCGGATTGGACGGCGTCTCCAGCCAGAGAAGCTTCGTATCCCGCGTGATGGCCCCTTCCACGGACGCAGGGTCGCTCGCGTCGATGAACGTGAACGTGATGCCGAACTTGGCGAAGTACTTCGTGAAGATGCGCCAGGCGCCGCCGTAGAGATCCTGGGTCGAGACGACGTGATCGCCCTGACGGAGCAGCGACAGGACGTTGTGGATCGCCGCCATCCCGCTGGCAAACGCGAGCCCGTATCGCGCGCCCTCGAGTGCGGCCAGGCACTCCTCCAGCGCGCGCCGGGTCGGATGTTCCGTGCGCGCGTAGCCGAAGCCGCGATGAACGCCCGGCTCGAGCTGGCCGAACGTGGAGGTCTGGTAGATGGGAACCGTGACTGCGCCGGTGGCGGCATCGTTGGGCTGCCCGGCGTGGATCGCAAGCGTATCGAATCGGACCATGTCATTCCCCTCCAGCCGCGGAGACGCGGCGGGACTTCATGCTGCTGACAATTCTGGGAGAACAGCTTCAGGAGGGACCCGGGTCGGGGAGGCAGTCAGTCTACGCGTCCGCGCCCGGGCGGCGCATCACCATTCGGCGCATCATCGAAATGGCGTGGCGTGACATGGCGCTGGAGGATAGGGAAATCGATCGGCGCTGTCAATTCGCGCCGGACGTCCACGAGCGTTTCATCGACGTCTTCGTGTAGAGGAGCTCGAAACCGCGGCGCCGGACATTGCGATGCGACGCGCTCCCCGGAAGCGTGGTGACGAGTGCGAGCTCGCATCCCTCCCCTGCCGCATCCGCCAGCCGGCGCGCCACGAGGGCGCTCTGCACGCCGCGCCGCCGATACTCCGGCAACGTGGCGGCGCCGAACAGACCGACGACGCTCAACGCACGTGAGGTCACCGAGGCGGCTGCGCCGCAGGCGACGCCGTCGATGGACGCGAGGTAACGAGTCGATCCGGACGCGTCGCTGAACGCATTGGCGATCTGCTCGACGAGATCTTCGTCGAAGCCCTCGGTTGCAAATCCCGAGGCGCAGATGCGCGCCCATGAGGATGCCTCATCGCGATCGATCTTCCGTACGGAGACCGCGGGATCCGACGGCAGTGTCACGAGCACGTCGACCCGTTGCGCAAAGACGTTCTCGAATTCGAAGAACTGATACTGACGCGCCGAAAGCTCCGCCAGGAGTGCCGGGTCCGTCCACGGCGTGATGTGGATGACCGAAGAGGAACCGTGCGATCGAAAGAACGCTTCGACGCGGTCGACGTCCGCCACCGAAACCGGCTCGCCGATCCCGATGCCGATGGCCTGCGTGATCGGAGAGTCCACTCCGAAGAAGATGGCCTTGCCCCCCGCGACTTCGATGGCGTCTGCAAGGGACGGGGCACGCGTCGCAACGTTGCCGGCGCCGATCTCGGCCTGGAAACGTTCCAGCCGCTTCGCCAGCGCGGCGTCCCCGACGATCATTCGCGCTCGATCCGCCGAAGCAGCTCGCGCAGCGCATCGGCGATCTCGCTCTTGTCCACGTTGGCCTTGCGGAAGCTGAGGTTCATGGTGAACGGCAGCGCCTTGTCCTTGACCTGCCACGTGAAATGTTTCGGACGCCCCGCCTTCTTCGCTTCCGGCTTCGCGGTCTGCTTGCGCACGTCGTCGCGCGTCAGCTCGCCGCTGGCGAAGCGGCGGACGACATCCTCCATCGCCTCTTCATCGCCGGCGCGGGCGATCTGCACGAGGATGGACTTGTTGGAAATACCGGCCTCGCGGCACATGGCCCGGATGCGATCGGGGATGTCGTTGATCGAAAGCGTTTCAGTGATCGTCGAGCGCGACTTGCCGATGACCTGCGCAATTTTCTCGTGCGTGTAGCCGAACTTCTGCTGCAGCACGGAGAAGCCTTCCGCTTCTTCAAACGGGGTCAGGTCTTTGCGCTGAATGTTCTCGATCAGGGCGATCTCGAGCTGTTCCTTGTCATCGACGTCGAGCTCGATGGCAGGGATCTCGTCGAGGCCCGCCAGCGAGGCCGCGCGGAAACGGCGCTCGCCGGAGATGATCTGATAACGATTCGGGCCGATGCCTCGGACGAGGATCGGCTCGAGCACTCCCTTGTCGCGGATCGATGCCGCCAGCTCTTCGATGTTGCCCAGTGTGGTGCGCGGCTGTTCTGCATTCGGCTCGACGAACTCCAGCGGAATCATCGAACCGATGTGACGGCCGGAACGGCGCGTCAGCTCTTCGACGAAATGCGCGTCGTGGCGCATGGAGGCTCGCTCGGGTAGTCCGCGTTTCATACTCATGGGCTTTCCTCAGACTCGGGACAGGATTTCCTCGCTCAGCGAGTAGTACTCCATCGCCCCGCTCGAGCGCGGCGCGAAGGTGAAGATCGATTCCTTGTACGCGGGGCTCTCTTCGAGCCGGATCGACTTCGTGATGACGGTGTTGAAAAGGCGTTCGCCGAAGACCTGGCCGATCTGTGCGTGGATGTCGCGCGCCAGCGTCGTGCGTTTGTCGTGCATCGTGATCACGACGCCGAGGAGCTGCAGGTTGGGATTCGGACGCGCCTTGATCTTCTCGATGGTCTCGAGCAGATCATCGGTGCCCTCCAGCGCGAAGTACGACGACTGGATGGGGACGAGAACGTGCGTTGAGGCCACCATGGCATTGACCGTGATCATGCCCAGCGTCGGCGGCGTGTCGATGAAGATGTAGTCGTACTCGGTGGCCGCGTCCTTCATCTTGTCCTTCAGCCGAAAGGGACCGTCCATCTCCCCGATCAGCTTGGACTCCAGCTTCGCCAGAGCGATGCGCGAGGGGGCCAGGAACAGATTCGGAAGCGGCGTCGGGACGATGACGTCGTTCAGAGGCATCTCTTCGCTGACGAGCACGTCGAACATCGAGCGCGAGACGCTGCGCGGATCGATGTAGCTCATCGTCGAGTTCGCCTGCGGATCGAGGTCGATCAGCAGCGTCTTGTTGCCCTTGTTTGCGACAGCGGCGGCGAGATTGATGGTGGTGGTGGTCTTTCCCACTCCACCCTTCTGGTTGGCGACGGTAATGATCATCTGGACTGATCGGGATTGTAGCTTGCGGTGGGCTTGCTGTGTTGCTGAGTTGCGCGGTTGCCGGCATCGCCGCGCGGCTCGCGGTCGCAAGGTGCTTCTGCGGCGAGACCGCGCAGCCGCGAGACCCCGCTACCGAAACAACTCAGCAACCAAGCGACAAGAAATCAGGAAAACAACCTACATCTTGTACTTGCCCAGATCCTCGGTATCGAGATTCTCGAACCACTTCGAGCTCTCGTCCTGATCCTCGGTATCCGGGGAGATCGTCTGCGCCTGATCGAGCACAGACTGCGCGACGTAGATCGGTGCCGACGTTCGCAGCGCCAGGGCGATGGCGTCGCTGGGCCGGGCGTCGAGCTCCAGCATCGTGTCCAGCCCGGAGCGATGCACGGTCATACGGATCTGCGCGAAGAACGTCGAATCACGCAGATCGTTGATGACGATGCGGGTTACCTGACCGTCGAGCTGAGCGATGGCACTCTTCAGTAGATCGTGGGTCATCGGACGCGGCGTCTCGACGTTCTCGAGTTGCAGGGCGATCGCATTTGCCTCGAAGACCCCCACCCAGATCGGGAGGAAAAACTTCTCCTCCTCATCCCGCAGCACGACGATGGGTGAATTGGAGACGGGATCCAGCATCAGCCCCTTGATCGACATCGGTACGAGCTCACTCATGCGACGGCCTCCCCGCGCAGCGTGTGATGCTGCGCCTGCTCGATGCGCACGCCCAGCATACTCCCCGGCATCGTCGCCGAGTCGCCCGTGAAGTTGACTACCCAGTTGTCGTCCGTGCGTCCGGTCAGCATCGTCGCGTCGTGCTTGCTGGGACCCTCCACGAGCACCGGAAGAATCTTCCCCTGGTAGGCGGCCAGATGTTGCCGTTTGTACTCTTCGTGCCGCTCGAAAAGGCGGTTGAGACGCTCGGAAGCCACCGCGTCCTCCACGGCCGCACCGAGTCGCAGCGCAGGAGTTCCCGGGCGCGGCGAATACTTGAACGCGAAGAGCGAGCCGTAGCGAACCTCGTCGATCAGCGACAGTGTCTGCTGGAAATCCTCCTCCGTCTCGCCAGGGAACCCGACGATGATGTCCGTGGAGAAGTGCACCTCGGGCATCGCCGCGCGGATGCGGGCGATCGTGTCGAGATAGCGCTCGCGGGTGTAGAGCCGCTTCATGCGGCGCAGGACCTTCGACGAACCCGACTGGACGGGCAGGTGAAGGTAGCGCGAGATGTTTTCGTGATCGCGCATGGCCTCGATCATCGCGTCGCTCACTTCCGCCGGATGCGAGGTCATGAAGCGCAACCGTGCTACGCCTTCGACCGCGGCCACAGCGCGTAGCAGCAGGCTGAAATCGCGATTCGTGGCCGGGCATCGGTAGGCATTGACCGTCTGCCCGAGGAGCTCGATTTCGACGTGTCCGTTGCCGACTGCCGCCCTGACCTCGCGCAGCACGTCGTCGAACGGGCGCGACACTTCGCGGCCGCGCGTCGTGGGCACGATGCAGAACGTGCAGTTCTTGTTGCAGCCCTCGATGATCGTCACCTGCGCCTTCGTCGGCGAGGGGCGGTCCACCGTCAGGTAGTCGTAGTTGCGGTCTTCCGGAAAATCGATGGCGACGCGGCGATCTCCCGAGAGAATCTGATCGAGGTGACCGACGTTGCCCGGTCCCATCACGAAGTCGACCCACGGCGCGCGGTCGAGGATGGCCTCCCCTTCCTGCTGGGCCACGCAGCCACAGACGCCGATCCGGAGGTCCTGGCGCTCGCTCTTCATCTCGCGGAGGCGGCCGAGGTGCGAGAAGACCTTCTGCTCGGAGCGGTCGCGGATCGAGCACGTGTTGAGGAGGATGAGATCCGCCTCCCCTTCGCTCTCGACACGCTGATACCCGCGCAGCTTGAGGCTGCCGGACAGGCGCTGGCTGTCGAGGTCGTTCATCTGGCAGCCCCAGGTCTCGATGAAGAAGGTCTTGCTCATGAAATCGCGCTCAGTCCCGTTTCATTTTCTCGAGGCCGTCGCGGGCATCGGCCAGGTCTTTCCGAGCCGTCTCGAGCTGCTTCTTCGTCTGCTCGAAGCGATCGGCGATCGTCTTGTCGCGATAGTTCGGATCGTTCTCGGCGTAGTACGCCTGTTCGAGACGATCGAGTTCCCGGTCGAGGTCACTCACCTTCGACTGCGCAAGGTCGGCCCGTTTCCGCGCGGCGGCACGATCGTGGAGCAGCTTGTCCTGCTCCGCGATGGTGAGCGTGTGCGGTGCGGGCGTGCCGGCCGCTGGCCTGGCCGTGGAAGGGGCCGGCGGCAGCGTCGTGACCTTTCCCGACGACTTCTTTAGGTCGGCGTTGGTAATGACCTTCTTCGTGGTCTTTTTCTTCGGGCCGCCGGTGGCCTTCGCCGCTTTCACGAGGGCCGAGTCTTCGGCGATGCCGGAGGCGGCGATCAAAAAGACTGCGATGGCGATGAATGCTTTCATGGGGCTGTGGTGCCGGTCCGTCCGTATCGATCTTCCAACCGGATCACGTCATCGATCTCCGGCGTCGAAACCTCCGCCACATCGCTGTCTTCCAATGCTTCCATGCGGTGGATCATCCGCGGCGGAATGTGAAACGCCTCGCCGGCGCGAAGCGTCAGTTCCCGGCGCTCCCCATCCGCTTCGATCGTCAGCTTCAATACGCCCGACACAACAAAGAGAGTCTCTTCTTTGATTTCGTGGAATTGCAGGCTGAGGCTCTCGCCGCGGTTGATGTGCAGGATCTTGCCGACGTACCGGTCCGTCTTCGCGTAGATCAGCTCGTAGCCCCACGGCTTCGGAACGCGCTTGATCGGTCGTGTGGAGAAGTGGTCCGTTTCGGTCACGGGATCGGTCAGCCCAGTCCTTCAGGGAATCGCATGGCGACGCTTTCGATGATGAACTCCTCGATCTCCTGCGCCGTCTTTTTCGTCAGAGCGACTTCGGCGATGCGTTTGCAGTCTTTGTATCGAACCGATCGGACGATGTTCTTGATGACGGGGATGGACGATGGATTCATCGAGAACACCTCGAGCCCCAGGCCGAGAAGCACGACCGCGAAGAGCGGATCAGCGGCCATCTCGCCGCAGAGCGAGACCGGGATCTTCGCTTTGTGCCCGGCGTCGATGATGAACTTCAGCAGCCGCAGCAGCGCCGGATGCAGAGGCTCGTAGAGGTAGCTGACGTTTTCATTCGATCGGTCGATGGCCAGCGAGTATTGAATGAGGTCGTTCGTGCCGATGGCGAAGAAATCGGCTTCCGTGGCCAGGATGTCCGCGATGATTGCCGCCGAGGGCACTTCGATCATGATGCCGATGGGAAGATCGGGATTGTTGGCGATTCCCTCTGCGTCCAGCTCCGCTCGCAACTCGCGCACAAGCGTCTTCACCTGCCGCAGCTCCTGCACGCTCGTCACGACCGGAAACATGATCTTGATTCTGCCGAAGGCTGAGGCCCGCAGCAGCGCACGCAACTGGGTGCGGAACATGTCGCGGTGCTTCATGCACAGCCGCAGGCCGCGCAGGCCGAGCACCGGATTGTTCTCCTTGCTCCCGATGACTTCCTTGGCCAGCTTGCGTCCGCCGAGGTCGAAGGTGCGGATCACACACCAGCGAGGGGCGGTGGATTCAGCCAGGGCCTTGTAGAGCTGGAAGTGTTCCTCTTCGTTCGGGAGCAGAGGGCTCTTCGAGATGTAGAGGAACTCGGAACGATAGAGGCCGATGCCCTCCGCGCCGAAACGGATGGCGTCCTTCAGCTCTTCGACGAGCTCGATATTGGCCTGCAGCGTGATCCGGCGGTCGTCTTTCGTGATCGCCTCGAGATCGCGATTCTCGAGCAGACGCTGCTCGGCCTCCTCGTGGCGGATCACGCGCGACTGATACTCGGCGATCATCGCCTGCGTGGGATTGACGAGCACCGTGCCTTCGTAGCCGTCCAGGATGACCATCTCGTCGTTGTCCACGACCTTGGTCAGACGCGGAACGCCGATGACGGCGGGCATGAAAAGCGACTTGGCGATGATGGACGTGTGCGACGTTCGTCCTCCAGCCTCGGTCGCGAATCCGACGATGGGTCGGCGATTGAAGTGAATCGTGTCCGAGGGCGTGAGGTCGTCCGCAAGGATGATCACGTCGTGCGTGATCTCGGAGACATCATGGTGCGAGATCCCCTGCAGGTTCATGAGCACGCGATCGGCGACGTCTTTCACGTCCGCGACACGCTCCCGCAGATAGACGTCGTCGAAGCTCCGGAAGCGCGCCTGCAACTCTTCCTGCACCTCGGCCAGAGCCCATTCCGCGTTGACCTGCTCCGCTTCGATCTTTTGAATCACTTTGTCGGCGAAGGAGGGATCGCTGACCATCATGGCGTGCGCTTCGAAGATGGAGGCGTACTCATCCCCCATCGAGCGGCTTACTTTCTGTTTCAGTTCCTGAAGCTGGCTCTGGGTCTTTTCCAGCGCTTCCAGAAAGCGGTTGACCTCGGACGGGACTTCCTCGTCGCGGATGGGGACGCGATAAACCGCCGCTTCCCGCCGCTCGATGATGACCGCGCGTCCGATGGCGATGCCTGGGGAGACACCGATCCCTTTGTACGTTCGGATGTCGCTTCGCGATGCCGTCGCGAGTCTGGTGGCACGGTCGGTGAGCATGAATGCGGGTCAGTTCGACCCGTAAGTCATTCTACTTCATCGAATTTGGCGTCGATCAGCTTCTCGATCGCATCGACGGCCTCGGCTTCGTCATCACCGTTCGCTTTGACCGTGAGCATCGTGCCTCGCCCTGCAGCGAGAAGCAGGATGCCCAGGATGGACTTGCCGTCGACTTCTTCGTCGCCTTTGCGCAGCTTGATGTCGGATCGGAACCGTGCCGCGACGTGGACCAGTTTCGCCGCCGCGCGCGCGTGCAATCCGAGCTTGTTCTTGATCTCGATGTCGCGCTCGATCACGTGGTCACTCCCGCGGGACCGGTGGCGAGCAGCTCGGACGCAACACGGATGGCCTTGGCGCCCCGCTCGCTGATGGCGTGGGCGAGCGCGGTCAGGTCGGTGCCGTCGTGCTGCAGCATGGCGAATTTCACGACCATGGGCAGGTTCACGCCGGTGATGATCTCGACGCGGTCTTTCTCCAGAAAGGAGAGGCTGATGTTGCTCGGCGTTCCGCCGAACATGTCGGTGAAGATGATGACGCCGTTGTCCGCGGCGACGTGCTCGAGGGCCAGGCGGATCTTCTCCCGCGCCTCGTCGACCGTGTCCGTCCATTCCAACGGTACCGCTTCGATCACGCCGACATTCGCTTCAATCTGCCGGGCCGCTTTCAGCAGTTCATCCGCAAGCTTCCCATGCGTCACAATCAGGGCACCGATCAAGAGACTCTCCTGTGTAGCGGGCGAATGATAGCCGCAACGAGGGAAGTGTGGGCTTGCGGCGGCGCCGGCGGTGCTACCCCCGCCGCCGGGCCGGCGGCGTTACAGCCGGCAAGCCTTCGGCGCTACGAAAGCCGGCGAAGTCATCGTAGCGCCGCCGGCCCGGCGGCTGTAACGCCGACTCGCCGGCGACTCGAGCCGATCCACCGCCGCGAGGTCATGTGGCCGCCTTGCGCGCCGTGACGTTCTACCTCTTGCAGTCCCGATGCACGATCTCGATCGCGTAGCCCTGCGCGGCGAGGTCCTCCGCCAGGCGCTGGCCGACGGCCACCGAACGGTGCTTTCCGCCCGTGCAGCCGATGCCGATGGTGAGGTAGCTCTTCATCTCTTTCTGATACTCGGGCAACAGGTATGACACGAAGTCGAAGAGCTTGTTGTAGAAGATGTCGTACGACGGCTGCGCTTTCAGATAGGAAACCACTTCTGGATCGAGGCCCGTCTGCGGCCGCAGCGATTCGACGAAGTGAGGGTTCGGCAGGAACCGCACGTCGAAGAGCAGATCGACGTTGTACGGCATGGCGTACTTGAACCCAAAGGTGACGATTGTGACAAGCATCGTCACCTTCTCGTCCTTCAACTCGAAGCGCCGCATCACCTCGGACTTCAGCTCGTGCACGGAAAACTGCGACGTGTCGAGCACCATATTGGCCAGCGACTTCACTTCCGTCAGCGCAGCCCGCTCCGACGCAATCGCCTCGGAGAGCGGCTGGTCCTTCGCCAGTGGATGGGGGCGGCGCGTCTCGGAATAGCGCCGCGCCAGGACTTCATCGCTCGCCTCGAGAAAGATCAGCACGACGTGCTTGACCAGCTTCTGAATCCGCTCGCGGTAGAACGAGGGAAAGATATTGGCGAAGTCGTGTGTGCGGACGTCGACCACGATGCCAACGCGGTCGGCGTTCTCGTGAGCCCCCACTTCTTCGAGGAAGGGCTCGATCAATCCGATGGGAAGGTTGTCGCAGCAATAGAAGCCGACATCTTCGAGGGTCGACTGCACGTAGCTCTTTCCCGAGCCGGAGAGGCCGGTGATGATGACCAGGTATTCGGGACGAGCCATGCGCGCAGTTTATCCCGAGGTGGTGAGGGGCGGTCCGGCGCCAGCCGCTGTTGCGAGAATTTCACCGGTTGACGCGCGACGGCTGCTATCGCTGGCGGCGAGTGCGGTCGAGGACGTCGGGCTGGAAGCGGATCTTCGTGTTCAGACTGCGAAGCTCGGAGCTGGCCCGCTCTTCATTGTTCGAAAGAGGAAGCGATTCCGTCGCTCCACTCCCCTGCTTGGCGATCTGCGCGTCGATGCGCTGCAGGAAGGCGCGCGCGGAATCGTAGCCCTGCAGCTTCATGAGGTGATTCCGTGCGGCGATCTCGACGAGGAGCGCCAGGTTGCGTCCCGAGGCGACCGGAAGCCGCACGTACGGCTTCTTCACGTCCAGCAGCTCGAACGTCTCGCCGGTGATGCCGAGGCGGTCGTACTCCGTCCCTTCCGCCCACTTCTCCAGCTTGACAACGAGATCGATCGGCTTCACGTCCCGCGTCGACGCCACGCCGAAGAGGTCCTTGATGTCGATGATGCCGATGCCGCGCAATTCCATGTGATGGCGCAGCAGGTCGTTGGAGTAGCCGAGCAGGACGTCGTTGGGATGACGCTTGATGATGACCATGTCGTCGGCGATGAGGCGATGACCGCGGTAGATCAGGTCGAGCGCGCACTCGCTCTTGCCGATGCCGCTGTCGCCGAGGAGCAGGACGCCGATGCCGTAGACGTCGAGCAGACCGGAGTGCATCGTCAGCTTCGGCGCCATCGTCTCTTCGAGGAAGTACGTGGTACGCGTGATCGACGTCGACGACATCGCCGGCGTGGAGAAGAGCGGCACCGAGCGCTTCTCGCATTCGTGCTTGAGCTCTTCGAGCGGCGTGATGCCTTTCGTCACGATGAAGCAGGAGACATCGAGCGCGGCCACGTCGCGGACGCGCTTCTCACGCAGCCGGGCCGGAAGGCTCTCGAGGTACTTGGTCTCCGACTCGCCGATGATCTGCACCCGCCACGGCTTGATGTACTCGTAATAGCCGGCGAAGGCCAGACCGGGCTTCTGTACGCGCGGCCGCAGGATCGTGCGATCGAGGCCGTCGTCGCCCGTGATGATCTTGAGCGCAAGCTCATCGAGCTCACCGATCAGGGAGCGGACCGTCGTCTCGATGAAATCGTCGCCCTGGCCCACGGCCACATCGTAGCAGGATGCGAAGCTACGGGTTCGCCGGCCTCGCCGCAGCGAGCCGCGCCTGCGCAGCCATCTCGTAGAGCTTGTTCAACTCCCGCTCTACGCCCAGGCCCACGAGCCGGTCGCGCTCCGAGGGGGGATCCACTTCGATCTTTACGGTCAGTGGCTTGCCGTAACCGGCGGGAAGCGCTGAGACGGGATAGGTGTAGGTGTACTCGGTGATGAAGGTGGTCGAGTTGCCTGGATCATTCGAAGCGGACCGCATGTCTTCGACGCTCGGGCCCGAGAAATCGCCCATGGCGGTGCCGGGAGCGAGGTGAACCTCGCCGCCGCGCTTCTTCTTCGTGACGGCCGTGGGTGCCACCGGGCCGAGGAGGATCATCATCTTGCCGCGGACGGTCTTCGAGCCGGGGTTCTTTCCCAGAGTGAGGTACTTGTCGGCTTGTGCGGCATTCCGGGCAACCTCTGCGATGAAGGCGTCGCCGCCGCGTCGCGCCAGAAACTCCGCAACGAAGCGTTCCGCATCGGCATCGCTCTGCAATGCAGGCCATTGCGCGCGTTCGGCATCGGTCATGAAGTAGCCCAGCGGCGTGCGCGGCCACTCTTTCCACGTCTGGGACAGACCTGCGGCGAACAGGCCGGTGGCAGAAACCACAAGAGCAACCACGAGGGCGAGGCACTTCGATCGAGAGGGTCTCATGGCTCTATGGTACCCCTCGGTACGGCAGCCGGCGACTAGGAGGCGACGCCTTCGTCGTCGGGCACCGCGGGAGTGTCGTGGCGGTGGTGATCGCGGATCTTCTCGCGATTTTTCTGAGCCTGCCGCTTCACGTGATCGATGGCGGCGTTGATGGCGTCCGGCATCGATGCATCCGACTCCTGGACAGCTTTGACGTCATGTTCCTTCCCGTGGATCAGGATCTCGCAGGTGTTCCGATACTTCTCGACCTGCAGCACGACGCGGACACTGATGACATCGTCGAAGAGGCGGTCCTCGACGCGGCCGAGCTTGGACTCGATCAGCGCGTGAATGTCAGGTGTGACGTTGAAGTTGCGACCCACGATCTCGGGCGTTATGGCGGACATCAAGTTGCCTCCGGTGAATTTTCGATGCGTGACGATCAGAAGATCTGCTTGCGATCCGTCGACGAGGGGATGTTCAACTCATCGCGATACTTCGCAACGGTACGACGGGCAATGTTGATGCCCTCATCGTTGAGGATCTTCATGATCTTGGAGTCGGACAGCGGTTTCCGTGGGTCTTCTCCGTCGATGAAGCCCTGAATCTTCTTCTTCACCGTGAGGCTGGAGATGTCCTCACCGGTATCGGAGTCGATGCCGCTGTGGAAGAAGTACTTCATCAGGAAGAGGCCCCGCGGGGTGTGCATGTACTTGTTGGAGACGACGCGCGAGACGGTGGACTCGTGCATCTGGATGTCGTCGGCTACGTCGCGCAGGACCAGCGGACGGAGGAAGTCGATCCCCTTCTCCAGGAATTCGCGCTGGTGTTTGACGATGGACTCGGCGACTTTGTAGATCGTCCGCTGGCGCTGATCGAGCGACTTGATCAGCCACACCGCCGAGCGGATCTTGTCCTTGATGTAGTTCACCGTCTCGCCATCCGACTTCGAGTCCATCGAGTTCAGCATCGACCGGTAACTGCCATTGATGCGCAGCTTGGGCATGCCGTCTTCGTTGAGGACGATGACGTAGTCGTCGCCGACCTTCTGGATGTAGACGTCGGGCTCGACGTAGATGGCTCGCTCATTCGAGTACTTCCGGCCGGGCTTCGGATCGAGGTGCTTGATGATCTCGACGACGCCTTCGAGCGTCTTCATGTCCACGCCCAGCGCCTTCGCGATCTGGACGAAATGGCGCTGCATGAACATGTCCCAGTAGTCGCGCACGATGGACTCGACCATGGGGTTGTCGACTTCCAGGAAGTCGAGTTGGAGCAGAAGGCATTCGCGGAGGTCGCGGGCACCGACACCGATGGGATCGAGCGACTGGATCGCGGCGATGGCCTTCTCGACATCCGCCGGATCGTAGGAACCGGCGGCCACGATCTCGTCCATCGTGGCGCGCAGATAACCGTCTTCGTCGATGTTGCCGATGATGAAGGCGCCGATGTCCTTGACGACCGGAGAGGCGTCGCTCATCCCCAGCTGCCAGGCCAGGTGATCGGTCAGGTTGGGCGGACGGGTGAGGGTGTTCTCAATCGGGAACTCCTCATGCTCCTCCCCCATCCTCGGGTTGTAGCCGTACTCGATGTAGTCCTGGAAGTACGCGTCGTAGTCGATCTCGTCGAAGGAGTCCTTCTCCTTCTCCGGAGCCAACTCGGCCGCTTTCGCCTCTTCCTCGGTCTGCGTTTTTTCCTGTGCTTCTACGTCGGCCTCTTCCTGCTTGGCTTCGTCGGCGGATTCCTCGAGAAGGGGGTTTTCGAGCAGCTCCTGGTTGAGGACTTCCTGGAGCTCGAGTTTGGACAACTGCAGAAGCTTGATCGCCTGCTGCAGCGACGGCGTCATGATCAGCTTCTGGGAGAGCTTGAGGTGGAGTTTCTGTTCTAGTGCCATGGTCCGGATCAGCAGGTTACTACGTCTTGCGGCCTGGGACTTTGTCAGTAGAGGTTGAAGGATTCGCCGAGATAGATCCGGCGAACTTCCGCATCAGCTGACAGAGTCTCGGGCGGCCCCTGCCGGAAAATCTCACCCTCTTTGATGATGTATGCGCGATCGGTGATCTTCAGCGTTTCCCGTACGTTGTGATCGGTGATGAGAATGCCGATGCCCCGCGCGCGAAGCTGCGAAACGATGCGTTGAATCTCGAAAACTGCGATTGGATCGATTCCTGCAAACGGCTCATCCAGCAAGATGAATGCCGGGTTGATGGCGAGGCTTCTGGCGATCTCCACACGCCGCCGTTCCCCTCCCGAAAGCGAAAAAGCCTTGTTGCGCGCGATGTGCGTGATGCCGAACTCCTCGAGCAGCATGCGCGTGCGCCGCTTCCGCTCCGCCAGCGGCAGATCCATCGTCTCGAAGACCGCCAGCAGATTCTCTTCGACGGTGAGCTTGCGGAAGACCGACGCTTCCTGCGGCAGATAGCTGATCCCACGCTGAGCCCGGAGGTACATCGGCAGTGACGTGATGTCGTCGCTCCCGAGCGTGACGCGCCCGTCATCCGGACGGACGAGGCCGACGATCATGTAGAACGTCGTCGTCTTTCCCGCCCCGTTCGGCCCGAGAAGACCGACGATCTCCCCCTGCTTGATTTCGACCGAGACGTCGCGCACGACCTTGCGGCGCTTGTACACCTTGACGAGATGCTCCGCGGCCAGACGCAACGGAGCGTCCGGCGTGCGTTCGCGCTCGCTGGGAGAAAAGGGGATGACGGTGCGCCGGTCAGACATTCAGGGTGCGGATGTTAACTGAATTAATGCGCTCACTTCGTGCGATACAGCAACATCGAACGGCCGATCTCCTGCACCGGCGTCTCCCGATCGAGCCATGCGTAATCCTCCGCGGTTCCGTAGACACCTTTCAACGCCGTCTTGCTGATCGCAATCCAACCGTGGACCGGCGCCCGCGGCGGCAGGCGCCGGATGGCCGGCGCGATCGGATAGCGCGACAGATCGGTCGTCCCGAAATACGCGATCCACAGCCGGTCGATCTTCCGTTCGGCGACGGCCTCGCGCAGGCGAGGCAGATCCTGTCCCCAATCGAGATCGCTGTCGACGACGATCCATTCGGGATGCCTGCCGGCCAGCTCATTGAAGTTCGCGAAGTAGTCGGGATGCGCGAGGAGACTGCTCACGCCGAGCCACGCCGCAAGGATCATGGCGATAGCCCGCCTGCGCTGCCAGAGATCGATGAGCGCGATCCCGGCGCCGATCGCGAGCAGCGGATAGACCGGGAGCACGTGGCGGACACCGAGGTTGATCCGTGCCGCCATCGCGATGACGATGACCGCCGCCGCCGACAGCGCAGGAACGGGTGCCTTGCGCAGGCCGAGGATTGCGAGGATCGCAAACGCAAGCGGCGTCTTGACCGCGAGGACGACCGGAAAGTAGTACCAGACGCCCTGCGCGTGAATGTGGCCCAGCAGATACGAGGGATGGCCGAACAGCGTGTGCTCGCCGAGGTGCGCGAGACCGGCGAAGAGCTCCGGCGCCGGCAGACGAACGTGGCTGAGCAGAAAGAACAGCGCGCGGTCGGGCGGCGCCGTCGCGGGGGCGAGCATGGCCAGGAGATCGTTCGGCGCGAAACCGTAGAGCACCGTGGGCCAGATCGAGAAACGGTACGCAGACCAGACGAGCAGAAGAGCCATCGGAATCGCCATCGCCACGCGGGACACCGCCCGGACGTTCGCCCGCGAATGGATCAGCACGACGATCGCGATGGCTGCGAGAAACGGCAGCGCGGAGAATTTCGAGAGCACCGCGGCGGCGAGGGCGGTTCCGAACAACGCCATCCGACCCGCACTCGGCCGTTCCAGGCAGCGCACCAAAGAGTAAATCGCCGCGGGTAGTGTGGCGGCGATCCCCATGTCGGTCGTCGCCAGGCCCGCGTGGCCGAGGATCGGAGGGAGCACCGTGAGAAGGGCGACGGCGGCGACGGCGGGAACATTGCCAGCAATCGACCGCGTCCAGTGAAAGACCACGAATGCCGCGAGGAGCAGAAACGGGAGCACCCCCATGCGTGCCAGCGTCAGGTTTCGTTGATAGTCCTCTGCCCCACCGAAGATGGCATTCCCCTTCCGAACCGGTGCAGCGGGATCGGTGAGCACGATCGGGCCCGGTGGATAGCGCAGCCCGGCAACGCGCAGCGCGATCGCGTCGAAGATTCTCGCCAGTGGCGGGTGTTGCAACTCGAGCGAGTACGTTCCGCGGTCGAGCCACTCAAGCCCCATCGCCACATGCACCGGCTCGTCGAATGTCTGCGAGAAATGGGGATAGGTGGCGACGACGCGTGCCACCGCCAGAGCGACGAAAAGAGAGGCGACCAGTGCAGCCCGGCGATTCATACCCTGCGCTCGCGCCTCATCGTCACGATGGCGGCGGCTTGTAAGTCCCGTGCATCGGCAGATTCGGACTCACGATGTCCACCTTGTTGCGGGTGAGGTCGATGGAGATCATCTCGCCATCGCGATTGCCGTTCGGTGCTGTCACAGTCGCCGGGTTGCCGGTCAGATAGATCATTCGCCGTCCGACGTTGTAGGTCGCGCGGTCGCCCGTGCCGCGGCGGCCGTTGGCCTTCTCCACGAGGACGACCTTCTCCTGCGCTTCGATGTGGTCCATCTTCTTGTTGGCGTCGAAGAAGAACGAGGCATGTTCGGAGCTGAGGTGGCGCTGTTCGCCGTCGTCGATCTCCACGTTGCCGTTGAGATCGATGCGCCGCTCGAGTTTTCGCGCGATGAGGCCGTCGCTCTTCGACTGCATCGGCACCTTGCGCGCTTCGGCAGTCGCATTCGTGCTCGTGTTGTAGAGCAGTGTGCGGACGTTGCCGCGCGCCGTGACCTGATCGCCCGCTCCCTGCACCTGCAGTTCCTGCGCGAACACGGTGTTCGTGTCCTGCCACGCCCGCACGTTGCCGGAGAAGACGGCGATCTTCGTGGCCTGCCGCATAGTCACGACGTCCGAGTTGACGAAGACGGGCTTGCCGGCGGGAAAGATGCTTGTGGAGTCGGCACTGACCGCGGTCGGCGCGCCGTTCTGTTTGGAGACGAGCTGCGCGATGACCTCTCCGGTCGCGCGCGACGTGCCGGCGCGGGGCGAGAACTCGATCACCTTCGCCTTGAGGGTCTGCCCGTCGGCGATCACTGCCGGATAGAAACCAGGCTCCCCGGTCAGGACGACCTGGTCGTTGGTGATGTCGTAGTTGGCCCGCACCGACCGGGCGTCGTTCTTCGGATCCTTGTAGTGAACATTTCCTTCCAGCGCGGCACTCGTGGCGTGGTGCGTGCTGGCGTCGAAGTAGACGGTCAGGTGGCCCGAGGTCATCTCGCGCGCGATCGGAGCGAGCTCCTTCATGATCACGTTGTCGTCCGCCTTCATGTCGGTCACCTGCTTGTTGGCCAGGCCGATGCGGAAGATGCGGGCAACCAGATCGCGATTCGGCGGCCCTTCGATGATGGCGTGCGCGGGAGCGGTCTCGCCGATGAAGTTGAATGCACTGATCTGCCCGCCGGCGCCCACCTCACTCCAGAACCGGTCCGCGGTGATCGTCTTCCGGCCGGCAGAATCCGTCGCCTTGCCACCCGTCGCCTGCAGGGCTGCCGTCATGACGATGGTCATGTGCCCCTGTCCTTCCAGAGCGAGGAGCGACTTGCGGTCGGCGCCGAAGCGGCCGACGAGGTGGTCGACGTTGAAGCGATCGGCGTCGCGAGTGGCGACGACGTCTTTCGTGAACTCGGCGTAGTTCTCTTTCCGCCGGAACATCCCTTCCTGCGACTTGACGTTGAGCGGCGACTCGACGGCCGTCTCCGGCGCCATGGTCGCGTCAAGCTTCTCGTACAGCCGCAGCATCTCGCCCGGTACATCCATGTCGAGCGCGCCGCCGCTTCCCACCCAGCGGTCGACTTTAAAGTTCACGGCGACGTGATTCGTGAGGTGGACGCCGTCGAAGTGAATCTCCGCCGTAGTGATCTCCACACCATCGCTGGACGTGACGCGCACGCCGCCCTTGGCGTCGGCCTCTTTCGAATTGCTGTTGAACTGTGCCTGCGGACAGACGAGGTCGTACGTCAGGCCCGTCGGCCGGTAGATCGTCATCTGGACGTTCTCGAGCGTGTTCCAACCCGACTGGAAGGCGACAACCCGTTCCGCCCGGATGCGTGACGCGATCCGGCCGTTGATGGTCTGCGTGTCCTCGAACGTCGTCGAGAACACGGCGGGCTTGTCCTTCGGGCGCATCGTCGACGTCACCGGTACGGCACCTGATTTGTCCTTGTGAGGCTTGCCGCGGCGCCAGTTGATCGCGATCAGGAGTACGAAACCGATGAAGACGAGGGGAAGCGCCACGCGGAGGATACGGATCGTGCGCTGCACGTCGCTGCCAACTTCTTATGGCTGAACGCTATTCCGAGAGCGCGGGCCTTGCGTCGACAATCGATAGCTTGGCGTTGCCCGGCGCGTAGTCGTCCGGCTCGATGTGAAACAGGAGATCGGCGATTGCGCCGCGGCCGAGAATCGGGGCCAACGCGCGCACGGAGGGCCAGAGGACGGCCAGCGCCTGCCCCGTTCCATCGTCCACCTTCAGTTCGCAGCAGTCGGGAGCGAACTCACGAACAGCATTCACCGTGGCGCGGCGCACGAGAAACAGCGGCTGCAGATTCCCGGCGCCGAAGGGTTGCATCAACTCGTGGGCGGCGACGAACTCTCGGTCGATCTCGCCCAGCGTAAGTTCCGCGTCGACCTGCGCCTCGCGACGGAAGACGTCGTCGTCGAACTCTTCGAAATGCGCTTCCAGACGGCGCCGCAATGCCTCGACGTTCTTCGCCGGAAGCGAGAAACCGCAGGCGAACTCGTGCCCGCCGAAGTGCGTGAAGAGGTCCGCAACCGACTCCAGCGCAGCGTGAAGGTTGATCGTCGGGATGCTCCGTCCCGAGCCGGAGGCGAGCTCCCCCTCGATGCCGATGGCCAGCGTGGGGCGGTAGTACCGCTGCGCAATGCGCCCCGCAGTCAGGCCCAGCACACCCTTGTGCCAGTTCGTCCCCGCCAGGACGAGGATCCGGTTGCGAAGTCCCACCGACTCACGGTCTCGCGGTCCTTCAACCCCCGCTACCTCGGTGCCTCGCAACTGCACAACCGCTTCTTCCGCCTCCCCCCGCACAACCTTCTCAATCTCCTGCCGTTCGGCATTCAACCGGTCCAGCTCCGCACACAGGCCCCATGCCGCCTCCTCGGATTTCGCCGCAAAGAGGTCGATTGCAGTCTCGGCGGAGGAGAGCCGGCCTGCCGCGTTGATGCGGGGGCCGATTTTGAAGCCGATATCTACTGCGCGTAGTGGGCGACCAAGCATTCCCAGACGGCGCATGAGAGCGCGCAGTCCCGGATTGCGTGGATCGGCCAGTCCGGCCAGGCCGAGGGATGCGATGGTGCGGTTCTCGCCAATCAGCGGCGCGACATCGGCAATCGTGCCGATCGCGGCGATCTTCAGCAGCGACGAGACCGATATCTTTTTCCCGCTCCGCCGCAGCAGCTCGCAGCAGAGTTTGAACGCGACGCCGACGCCGGCCAGATCCTTGAACGGATACTCGCACCCCGCCTGTTTCGGATTGAGGACCGCCGCCGCCTCGGGCAACAGCTCGGGCGGGAGGTGGTGGTCGGTCACGATCACGTCGATGCCCCGCTCGATGGCCTGGCGGACGGGATCGACGCTGGTGATGCCGCAGTCGACGGTGATGATGAGCCTCACGTCGCGGTCGGTCAGCACGCGGTCGATGACGGACGTCTTCAGGCCGTAGCCATCCACCAGCCGGTGCGGCACGACGTGCGCCGCGTCGGCGCCGAGGGCCCGGAGAACGGTCTGGAGGAGGACGATCGAGGTGACGCCGTCGACGTCGTAGTCACCGTAGATGAGGATGGTCTCGGAATCACGAACCGCGCGCTCGATCCGCTCGGAAGCTTCCGCGATTCCGTGAATCGTGGAGGGGTCGTGCAGATCGTCGAGCGAGGGAGCGACATACCGTTGAAATTCGTCGGTCGTTGTGATCCCGCGCCGGACCAGGATCGCCCGCAGCGCGTCATTGCCGATGGGAAGTGGAGGCAGCTCCAGCGGCGCCGCGAGCGTGTGCCATGCGTCGTGGAGCATGACAGGAGTGTATGCGAGGGCCGAGGGTCTACGAGCCGTAGAAAGGAGCGGTAGAAGGGTTCAGATCGGAAGCTTGAACGTGGCACCTGCCGAGCTCATCGCGCGTTCGTCCCGTCAGACATGTGGCTGGCGACGGTCAAGAATCGCATCGATCGAAAAGCGGTCCGCGTCCTGCGGCATCGCAAGGACAAACAGAACAAGGGCCAGGCGCGGGATGACGTGCTCGTGAAAGGCGTAGAGCGGTTCGTGCAGGAGATGGCCGAACGTGACGACGAGCAGCACGAATCCCAGCGCGATCGAGGCGACGCGCACGCGCCAACCGATGAGGACGAGCAGCCCGCCGATCAACTCCACGAACGGAATGACCGAGCCCGCGACCCACAGCGACCACACCGGCAGAAACGTGTCCTGGAACGGAAGAAAGAACCGGCGCACGTGACCGGCCGGACCAAGCTCGAACACTTTCCAGCTCCCCGCCATGAGGAAGATGAATCCCAGAACGCCACGGGCAAAGAGAATCGCCCAGGCGCGCGCCTGCGCATCGGTGACGTCCAGCCATTTCTTCGTCGAGGGCATGAAATCCATCCTACCAGCGGACGCGACAGTGAACACAATCCGGGGGTGCCAGCCTCAGTTCATTGATCCGAATAAGTCCGGCGCTGATTCCCAACCGTAGTCGTCCATGACTCGCAATGAACGCGAGAAACGAAAGGAACTTCTACCAATGAACCGGATCGGATCTCTCGTAGTCTCCCTCGCAATCGCAGGCGCCGCCATGGCGGCGACCAGTGCAGATACCGTCAGCGTCGGAGGGCAGATGATGCTCTCCTCCAGGACCATCGTGGCCAATGCCGTCAACTCGGCGGACCACACCACGCTCGTCACCGCCGTCAAAGCCGCCGGCCTTGTGCCGACCCTGCAGGGCTCGGGACCGTTCACCGTCTTCGCTCCGACGAACGCTGCGTTCGCCGCCCTTCCAAACGGCACCGTGGACAATCTCCTGAAGCCGGAAAACAAGGCGATGCTCACCAAGGTGCTCACGTACCACGTCGTTGCAGGACGCCTCGACTCCGCGGCGCTCATGCAGATGATCAGGAAGGGCAACGGCACGGCGCATCTGAAAACCGTCGCGGGCGAATCGCTCTGGGCCATGATGAATGGTCCGCGCAACATCGTCGTCAAAGACGCCAGGGGCTCCGTGGCGAACATCTCGACCTACGACGTCTACCAGTCGAATGGCGTCATCCATGTCATCGACCGCGTCCTGATGCCGTAACAGTTCTGCACCTTCGGCCCGCGGTCGGAAGGCCGCGGGCGGAAGGTGTTGTTCCCTGTTCGAACCTCTAAGGAGACCTCGATGCGACTTCCTCTGAAAGCGACCATCCTTACCTTGACGCTCGCCGCCATCGGTCTGAGCTGCGGAGCGAACGCCGACGCCATCAATAAGGCGATCCCCGCTCCTGAATCCGATCTCTCTGCCGCCGAGGCGACGGGACCCCAGGTGGCAGTGCTGGCGGGCGGGTGCTTCTGGGGTCTTCAGGGGATGTTCGAGCACGTCAACGGCGTGACCCGTGTCGTGGCTGGGTATGCCGGTGGCGACAAAGCGACCGCGCACTACGAGATGGTCGGAACGGAGACCACCGGTCATGCGGAGTCGATCGAGATCACCTTCGACCCGAAGCAGATCTCGTACGGACAGCTCCTGCGGCTCTTCTTCTCCGTGGCCCACGACCCGACCGAGCTCGATCACCAGGGTCCCGATCGCGGCTCGAGCTATCGCTCGGAGATCTTCTTCACCTCACCCGCGCAGGAGCGCGTCGCCCGGGCGTATGTGGCGCAGCTCTCGAAGGCGAGGATCTACGCCTCACCGATCGTGACGCGGGTCGAGCCGCTGAAGGGCTTCTATCCGGCAGAGGACTACCATCAGGATTACCTGATTCTTCATCCGCATCAGCCCTACATCATGATCAACGACCTGCCGAAGATCTCCGCGTTGAAGCGGGCGTATCCGAAGCTGTATCGGGAGACGCCGGTGGCGCTGACCGCCCGCTGACGCTTACGGAAGTTTCGCGGCGAGGATGTCCACCGTCTCGATCGACGGCGGCTTTGCGAGCAGGTCGCCCGCCTTCGCCCGGAGCACGTCCGCGAGACGGCCGGCGATGTGCGCCTGCCGTCCTGCGTCATCGGGAAAGGCGTCGAAAATCCCGAATGTCGACGGGCCGATCTGAATCCCGAACCAGGCGATGGTGGCCGGCTCCTGCTGCACGTAGGGCAGACCGTCCTTGAGAAAGGCCGCGAGCTCGGCTTCCCTTCCCGGCTTTGCTTCGAGACGCAACAACAATCCGACATGAACCATCGTTTCCTCCTCCAGGGCTGAGTCTTTCGAGCATCACTTCGGCGCGGCCTGCTTCGTCCCCATCTTCCCACAGCACCCTGGCAAGCCGGGTCATCTCATCACTCGCCCAGAAGTGGACGAACAACCCTGCGCACGGTGGGGTTAGCCGACTCTCGCGCCGGAACGAACCGCGAGCCCGTCCGTCGGAGCTACGTAGTGAAAGTCGACCAGATAAATGGTTTCGCCTCGCCCATGCCTTGCCAGCTTGAGTAGATCGTCTACGCTGGCGAGGCCGCATTCGCGAGCGAGACGAGGTGTGATCTGTTCGAGCGTGATCGTGTTGATGGAGTCGATTTCGATCTCGCCCGCTTCGAACTGATATCGCTTGCCGGCGCGGACGTGTGGACGCATCCACACGCGAACGCTTCGCGTGATCGCGCCGCTTCGCACGCCATCGCGCAGGTATTTCGTGAACAGCACCGCACAAGTCTAACGCGCCGCACTTTCCGCTCCGTTGCGAACGCGATCACAGCCTGGTTGGGGCGCGTCCGGTGAAGATCCGCCGGCTTCCTAGGGAGCGACCGTCACCCTGGCGCGCCGGCCTGATCTTCTGCCTAAACTTCCGGGACGACGTCGATGACGACCACGCCGGCCTTCTGTCCAGTCTGGACGTAACGATAGGCATCCGCGATCTCGGCAAGAGGATACCGGCGATCGATGACCGGGATGAATCGACCTGCTTCGATTCTCTCCCTCAGCCCGTTAACGAACGCCTGCCCGCTTCCCCGCTTCGCCAAAGGAATCACGACCCTCCCGCTTCCAGTGACCTTCGACCAGAGCACCCACAGCAGATTCTGCGACCAGGGGCCGAGATCCGTCGTCGCGAATACGCCCCCGGGCTTGAGCCATCGCCGCCATCGGCGGACACCCAGCTTGCCCACCGCGTCCAGCACGAAGTCGAAGCTGCGGCCAAGCTCGTCGAATTCATCCGTCGCGTAGTCGACCACGCGGTCCGCTCCCAGCGAGCCCGCCAGTTCGCGATGGCGTCCTGCCACGACCGCGACTACCTCGGCGCCGCGCTCTTTGGCGAGTTGAAGCGCTGCCGTTCCGATCGCGCCGGATGCGCCGTAGATCAGGATCGTGTGGCCGGGTTTCAAATCGAGATGTTCGATGATCGGACCGGCGTAGAACGCCCCTTCGCAGAGCACGGCCTGATCGAAGCGGAGATTCGAAGGCATCTGTGCGATCGGTCCGCTCTCGGCCATGCAGAAATACTCCGCTTGAGCGCCGTCGTTCCGAAACGGGCACATCCCGAATACGAGGTCGCCAGACTTGAACCCGCTGACCGACGCGCCAACGGCATCGACGGTGCCGGCGAAATCGAGGCCGAGGATCGTTCGTCCCGATCGCCCGCCGCCGGTAAGCAGCCGGATGAATGCCGGGTGAAGAAGC
This sequence comes from Thermoanaerobaculia bacterium, assembly GCA_038244715.1. Classification (GTDB taxonomy): domain Bacteria; phylum Acidobacteriota; class Thermoanaerobaculia; order Gp7-AA8; family Gp7-AA8; genus JADGNZ01. The sequence goes on along the minus strand of JBBRTE010000005.1, from coordinate 122,715 downwards.
TCGCCGCAATCGGTCCGATTGACGGTCGCCGCATGGACCCGCACCAGGACCTCGCCCGTCCCGGGACTCGGTGCCGGAACGTCCCGCACCTCGATCACTCCGGGTGATCCGTAACGTGCGATGGTGGCTGCTTTCATCGACCCTCCAGTGCGTGCCGCGCCAAGCCCCCACGGTGCCTGAACGCCCGTTCATACCTGGCGGCGGTCACAAGTGGTCCGACGCCCGGTTGTGCGATCCGCGAAGAAACGCCAATGGTGAAAGGACTACCAGGGCTAGCGATCCGGGGAGGTAAAACGTCTGCGCGGTACACACATAGAACAGAGCGGCCCGTGTCGCATCCAGTTTGCCAATCGGAGTGCCGTTCCCCATCTGCAGTTGCGTCGCTGTCGCCAACGCTTGAGCTAGCGCCAGCATCACGGTAAGAACAACTGCCCAACGCCTGCGCCGGAGAAATGTCCAGCCAACGAGCAACATCGGCAAAGGCGACAGGAGGACGATCGCAACGATGAGGAACACGGAAATGTTACCGCTGCTACCTTGGGAGCCCACCACCGTAAACAAGATCAGGATCGCTGCGGCGACGCCAGTGTAAAGAAAGCACGTCGCGGCGATGACGACATTCATACGGATCTTCGGGTTCATGCGGCTTCCAGGCGTTCCGATCGGGGGGCAGGTCTAGACATGGAAAGTGGGGCAATGGAAATGGGGAAATGGGAATGGAAATGGAAGGTGGGAAATGGGGAAATGGTGGGAAATGGGGTCAGACCTTCGCTTTTCGTCCACGGAATGGAAATATTGGAAATGGGGTCAGACCTTCGCTTTTCGTCCACTTGGTTGGAAACGGAATGGAAATGGGGTCAGACCTTCGCTTTTCGTCCACCGTAACTGGATGATTGCTGGCTCATTGGTCGAAGCCTACAACACCCTCGAACCCGGGCCGCGGCGGGCTGATTCGTAGAGGGGGGGGACTCCGACATTGTCCACCGGCACCTCCGAGTCTCCTTCTGATGTGGCCGCGTCTTTCCCCGCCAGTCTCACAACCTCGGCGAACACCGTTTCACGTCGATCCGAAGAGCGAAGGTCTGACCCCGTTTGATGTTTAATTAATCGTTTGAAACAACCCTGTGTTGACCATTTCGCTCACCTCCTGGATCGAGACCTCATACGTGGGGAACCGCGTGACTAGCCGTTATCGAGGCCACGTCACCCGATGGCAATAGAAACGGATCCGGCGCCGGCTCCACGCACCGGGATGATGTTGAAACCCGTTCCGAAGCGACGTGGACGCAAAGTTTTCGGTCCCGGCCTGAATGATGTCGGGGCCCTCGGTACGCAAGAGGCGGGCGCTCTTGTTCGACGGGCGGACAATCGCGATGTGCCCCGCAGCTCCCGCGCTCCGCGTTTTGTAGACAGCGACCACGAGCATTCCGGCGTTCGCGTCGCGCTGCGCCTCCTCGGGAGTATCGACCGGCGCCCACCCCTGCGCCTTCCCCTCCTCGGCCAGCCAATCGCTCTGCGCGTTGGCGAGAAATGTCTGCGAGTGCTCGGGAGGCCGGAGAATGTAAACGCCGAGCCGCTCACTCGTCGCCGCGACGAACGCGCTGCAATGAGAGTGGACGCCGCTCTCGGCAACCTCCTTTCCGTCAGGCTCACCGGTCCGCCACTTCACGTGAGCACCGGCTATCCAATGCTCCTCAACCTTCAAATCATCGAGCGCTGACATCAGGCGATTGCCATCGGCCGTGACCTGAGCTGAGGAGCGCGTCGGTTGCAGAAGCAAGAGCACAACAGTGAACGGAAGAACGATACGAGTGAGCATCTGTTCGATCATACGCGCCGCGCCGTGGATCGGGACATCGCGTCCGGCCCAGGTGCGATTCGCATCGCTTGACAGGTCGGAAAACAGCAGTTTCAACCTCACCAGCGATCGCAGACCATCAGGCTGTTCAGGACGGCGCGGGTGGGGGTCGACCGACACGATGGTTAAGGAGCGACCGTCGGCCGACTTGAACGCTCGATAGCCGAAGACCAGTTTCCCCTTGTACGAAAACGCTGCGGCCACTGCGGCCAAAGAACCAAAAACCCGCGAACCCGGGGGCCACATCTTCGTTCTGGCGTTGTTCTTCAAACCCGCAAACCCGGGGGCCACATCTTCGTTCATTCGCGAACCCGGGGGCCACATCTTCGTTCTGTCATTGCTCTTCGCCTTCTCTACGACACGTAGCCGGTTTTTCCATTCCGAGGAGGTTTTCGCCTTCCCCCGGATACAGCGCGGAGATTCTGACGACTCCCGCGAATCACCGAGGGATCCTCGGTAGCGCGATGGCACGATCAATACGGATTGAATACGAAGGCGCTCTGTACCACGTCACCTCACGCGGCAACGAAAGACGCCCCATCTTCTTTGACGATGAGGATCGAGAGGCGTTCCTACAGTTCCTCGGCGAAGGAGCCAGGCGCTTTGGATGGGTCGTCTCGGCATGGGTGTTGATGACCAATCATTTTCACCTCGTCATCCAAACACCGCATGCCGATCTGTCGCGCGGCATGCACTGGATCAATGGCTCGTATGCCGGCTGGTTCAATCATCGGCACGAGAGATGGGGACATCTGTTCGGCGGTCGTTTCAAGGCCTTCGTGATCGAGAAAGAGAGCTACTTCAAGGAGGTTCTTCGCTACGTTGTGCTCAATCCCGTGCGCGCGAAGATCGTTGCGCGCCCCGAGGAATACGTCTGGTCGAGCTACCGTGCGACGGCGGGGCTGGAATCGGCGCCGGCCTGGTTTGATGCCGAGGCGGCGCTGGTCCCCTTCGCGAAGGATCGTTCCGTTGCCGGGACGTTCTATCGCGACTTCGTCGAGCAGAACGTGGATACCCACGAGGGTCTGTGGCAGAAGCTCGTGAACGGGATTTACCTCGGCACCGAGGCCTGGACGAAGAACGTGCGGCGCGTGCTCGAATCGAAGAGGCGATCGAGGGAGCACCCGAAGACGCAACGCGCGGTGGGACGGCCGGCGATGAAAGTGATCGTTCGAACTGTGGCTAAGGTCGCTGCAAAGCAAGGCTCAGACTTCGGATCGGATCACCACCGCAAGCTGCGGCGAGTCATCGCCTGGCTCGGCTGGAATGAGGGAGTCCTTCGACTGCGCGAGATCGCCTCGAGCCTCGGATTGCGAAGTCTCGGATACGTGTCGGATCAGATCCGACGATGCAAGCGGGAACTGGCGGGCGACCGGGAGCTGGTCAGCTTCGTAGAATCCGTGCTCCTGCAGATGGCGTAAGCCGTCGACGCAGATGGTTTCCGCCTGATCTCCGACGGCGAAGGTGCGTCCGGCGGAGACGCGAAATGCCCTTTCCGTATCGCGCAGGTAAGCTCGCGCTCTCCTCAGCCGGCTGCAATCGGAGATCGCGGCTGTTCTTGGATAAATCGACGCGCCTGCGGCGTGCTCAGTTCACAGGAAAAGGACATCGCAGCGATACAAGGTGTGAGACGGGCCTGGGAGAGTGTTGGACGACATCAAAGCCAGGAAGAACGAAGGTGTGGCCCCTTTTATCCCTTTCCTTTTATCCCTTTATCCCTTTCCCTTTTATCCCTTGTGGCCCCCCTTTGATCCGAAAGACGAAGGTCTGACCCCTTTTGATGATCGCCTTTTGATGATCGCCTTTTGATGATCGTTGATGATCGGACCCCTGATCTGACCCTATCGCTCTTGATGATCGGACCCCATTTTCACGATCGCCTACAATGGGAACACGTGATCACGAACGACGAGGACGCCTTTCCGCTGCACCCGAGGACAGCGGGGTGATCGAGCCGTGGTTTGCGGGAGCCATCGTCTGCCCGGAATGCGGCAGGACGCTGTCGCTCACCGATCCACGCTGCGGGTGCGGATTCGTCGCGACAGCCGGCACGCCGCTCGATCTGCGGCCACAGAAGGCGCTGCGCCGTGCGCTGGAGCTTCCTGTCGATACGACGGCGCGCGCGGATCTCGATGCCTGCAACATCGAGAAGCCTCGCGTTACCTACGACGGGCCGCTGGCCATCCGCGACTCGTCCGAGCTCTTTTCCGCCGTTGAGCCACACCTTTTTCCCCAAGCACGTCTCCTCGACCTCGGCTGCGGCCAACGCGACCAGGAAGCTGTGGCCGCGCACTATGAACTGCGCTATGCCGGTGTCGACTATTCGTCGCCAGCCGCTGATTTTCTTGCCGACGCGCATGCGCTGCCGTTCGCGCGTTCGTCATTCGATCTCGTCTTTTCCTACGCCGTCTTTGAGCACCTCCACAACCCGTACCTCGCGGCTGCGCAAGTTGCCAGCATCCTGGCTCCAGGCGGCATTTTCTTCGGCGCCGTGTCGCAGGGAGAACCGTTTCACGATTCGTACTTTCACCACACGCCGTTCGGTGTCCTGGCGCTTCTGCGCTCCGCCGGCTTCGTAACGCACCGGCTGTGGCCCTCGCACGACACCCTGCATGCGCTGGCGACGATGGGACGTTATCCGCGTGTCACAAAATTGCTGATCGAGGCCGTGCATCGCTTCTCAGCGGCAACGCCATTTCTCGCGCCACGCGCGTACTTCCGATCCTCGGTTCGAAAAAAGCAGACCGAGGAGCTTTACCGCTCTGCAAGCATCTGCTTCGTCGCAGAGCGTTCTCACTGACTCGTCGCCTTGAGACGATTCACTCTTCAGCCTGTACGAGGTGATTGGCTTGGCTGGGAGGAACAACCCGGGGCAGGAACAACCCGGGCAACCCGGGGCCACATCTTCGTTCCGTCCCCGCTCTTCGTTCTCTCTACAATAGGTAGCCGGTTCTTCCAGTCCGAGGAGACTTTCGCCTTCCATTGGATACGCCTGTTTGATGAACCCCCATCCCTTGATCCCAGGACCGAAGGTCTGACCCCGATTGCCGATTGGACCCCGATTGCCGATTGATGGGAAAACCGGAGGTGGACCACTGGTTGAGCGGCCCCGGTGTGCTCAGCTCATAGGACATCGCAGCGATGCAAGCTCTGAGGCGAGCTCCCGAGAATGTCCCGACGGCATCAAAGCCAAGAAGAAGGTGTGGCCCCCTTTCACCGAACCCTTTCACCGCGATCGGAGGGCACGGCACTGGTGCCAATGCTTTGTATACTGCGGCGCGCCTCCTGATGCCTGCCTCCCGCCGACAGAAGTTCACCCTCCTGCTGTTCTTTCTTGCCTTCGGAACGCGCGTCGCGTTCCTCGTCGTCCAAGGCATCCAGCGGACTCCCGACACAGCGGAGTACGAGCTTCTAGCGCGCAATATCCTTCGCGCGCAAACCTTCAGCATGAGCGTCGGCCCGCCGATGCGATCCACCATCCGACGGCCGCCGGTCTATCCTCTTTTTCTCGCGTTGGTGGTGAAGGTGGGAGGCGGCAGGGTGGCGAGCGCAATCGCCCAGGCCTTGCTCGATGCCCTCGTCTGTGTGCTGTTGTTTCTTATGGCTTCTCGCATCGTCCGCGTTCGCCTGGCCTTCGCCGCCGCGTTGCTGTACGCGGTTCACCCAGGTGCGATCTCGGCTTCCGCCACCCTGCTCAGCGAGACGCTTTTCACCGCCTTGCTGTTCACGGCAGCATTTCTTGCGATGAGGGCCAGCGAGCGGCTCAGCGCAATGCTCGCGCTCTGTTCGGGAATCGTCTTTGGAATGGCCACGCTCTGCCGGTCCATCGCCGTTCTTTACGTTGGAAGCGTGGCCTTCATCTTTTTCTTTCGACATTTCCGGCGGACCGCCGTCTTCATCGTGATCGGCGCCGCCGCTGTCATCGCGCCGTGGATTGTCCGGTCATCGCGGCTGGCGGGACGGTTCGTGTTGATTCAGGCACCATCGTTCATCGACTGGTACCTGCCCACTCTGACCTGGATCGACAGGAACGACGAAACGGCTCTCTGGCGGTATTTCGATGATGTGGATCCCTACGGAGTCCGCATCAGCAGGGCTGTCACGCCCGCCGAGGTGATGAACGCCGACGACTTCGGCCGGCAGCAGGCAGTGATCAACATCCGCCGGAATCCTCGTGACTACGTTCGACGGCAGATCGGGTCCTACCCACACCTGTTCCTCACCACCTTCGCTCGTTTTACGGGGGCGAAAAGATCCATCGCCGATGGGGTCCGCGCCCACGACGTTCCAGGCCTCGCGCTCAAGCTCGGCTTGATGCTCCTCTTCAGTGTGCTGCCCATGGTCGCGGCGTGCATCGGACTACCGGCGTCGCGTCGCAATCTGACGGCGGCCATGGCCGCCGCGGTCTGGACTGTGACCCTTGCCACGCACATTCCCATGTGGGTTGAGTACCGATACTGGCTTCCGGTCATCCCCTTCCAACTTCTAACAGCCGCGATCGGAGTTCAGTCAGTGACTGAGCGTTGGAGGAAAAGGAATCCGCAGCGAATCCCGGAATGAAGCTTGAAATCCCGGGGGCCTCCCCTCTTATGGCGCCTGGCGCGCTTGGCGCGTAATTATCTCGTGCAGGTGGCCGACAGGAACACCAAGAAAGGTGATGACCCCAGCGTTGTCAATGGTTTTCCCGTCCGGCATGAACTGCAGCTCCTGGTGCATGACAAGCGGGCCCTTGACTCTGTATCGCAAAGACAGGCGAGGGCCAGACGTGGAGCCGGTAGCGGGGCCGGCAGCGTCACTGAGCGTCGCTGAATAGTGATCTGGGCTGACAGTGGTCATAATCCAGACTCGATCCTGAGCCGGTTTTCCTTGAAAGGTAACCCGCTGTTCAAGGCGAAAGGTTCCATCGCTCTGCTCGCTCCCGTGGCTTTCCACATGAAACGGGCGAGGCTTGCCAAGGAACAATTTCAGCGAGCCATTGCCTTCACTCTCACCGGCGAAACCATTCTGCGGAGTGAACTCAAGTTGCTGCTCGGCGGCGAACAGAGAACAGCCGACGATCGAAGCGGCTAGAACAAATGCCAGAAACACAGTAATTTTTGTCATCACATCGATCGCCTGAATTGAGTGGAGCCGTGAAGCGCCTTCGGCTTGAATGAATTTGTTAGGCACACTGGAAGTCAGATGCATGGCCATTGAACAGTCGCCAAGTCGGATCCTCGTGCCGTTTCCAGCAGAGGCTCTTCTGCGGGAAGCGCGCCAATACCCCGCATCAACGGATCTGTGTCGAACTTCGGGGAACAACCTGGCAACCTGGGGCCACATCTTCGTTCCGTTCCTGCTTTTTCGTCTTTTCTACAATCGGTAGTAGGCGGTTCTTCCATTCCGACGAGATTTTCGCCTTCCATTGGACACCGCGTGGAGACTCTGATCCGAAGACCGAAGGTCTGGCCCTGCTTAATGATTCTGGATCTCGGGGTAGAGCGGAGATTGAATCTTGAGCCTGGAAACGCTCGCACCCTTGAGATACGCGTCGAAAAAGCTGTGCACGCAGTATGCCGTAACAGCAAGTTGGCGGTGTCCGTCGATACCGAGGATACCCAGTACGCGGAGCGTCCGCAGCAGGAATTGGCTCTTCAACAGGGCTCCGTCGCTGAAGTTGAAATGATTGGCGCCACGAATCACGATTCGTAGCCTTTCATTCCGAGGCAGGCGATCGTAAACTGATTGGATGTTGGCTTCGATCTGACGGCTGTCCGCGTCAGACTCATTGCTGTGCTCGCTCATGAGGAACATGAAAGGTTGATGGAGACTTTCGTGAATGACACTGCCGTACAGAGCGCCATCCACATCGATCCCGGCCTTGCACCTTGAATCGTCGTGGCAGAATTGTGCGGCTTGTGCACCACCAAATGAGTGTCCAAATACTCCTACGTGCGCCATGTCGAGCCGCCCCGTGAGCTTGCCGGACGGGTCAGAAGCATTCAATCGCTCCAACTGATCCAGTACGAATCCGATGTCGGCGCACCATGCGGGGAGCAGTTTGTCGGCGAGGCGATCCAAATCGCGACCCGAAACGAACTCTGGTTCGTTCTGCGCTGCCTTAGTGACCACTCGCCCGTCGGGAAAGACGACGACGGCAGTGCGGTATGGAGCATCTAAACCTACGACGACGTAACCGTGACTGGCCAGATCTTCGGCGAGGATCGAGTAGTCCGCAGTCAAGGCTGTAGACCCGGCGCGCATGACTACCACGGGATAGGCAGGTTGCTGCGGGGAAATTTCGGAGTTAAGGATACTGTGCGTATGCACCCGCGACAGGTCGTGGGTCAGAAATTTGCTCATCAGCACACCATACTGTTGTTCTTCAGCCCTTTGCCACGCAGCAGGCACATAATCGTCCATCGCGGCGGAGGGTTGTCCAGTCACCGACGGATACCAAATCCAAACGACCAGCTCTCGCTTGGTCCCCGGAAACGGCGCCAGTGAGTCCGTTTGCGCATCGTCGACCCAAGCGTAAGTGGCATGGCCAACCGCGAATGGGCCCGTGGGTGTCGGGAGTGTGACCTCGGTCCTGTGCTCCAGCCAGAGCGCCCCCAGCAACGCCCCGACCCCGAGGAAACCCAACATCGCCAATACCGCGAAGCCCTTGAATATCCAGATGACTAGTCGCCTTTCAAACATCAGACACCGGCCCTCTGTATTTTCGCGTCTCGCAACGACGCTCCTTCACCGCAGCGGATACGACGCCGGCTGGACACCACCTGTTTTGAGCATCGCCGGAAACAACCTCGCTAGTTGTGCGCTTGAGTAGAGACATCCTGTCGCCTCCTAACGGCCCTGCGGTTCAGCGGCGACGGGCCGCCGCGCAGAACGTGCAGGTAAGAGGAGCAGCCCGGGGCCACATCTTCGATCCGTCCCTGCTGATCGTCTTCTCTACAACAGGTATCCGATTCCTCCATTCCGAGGAGATTCTCGCCTTCCATTGGATACAGCGCGGAGACTGTGATCCGAAGACCGAAGGTCTGACCCCGTTTGATGATTCGCGGGCGCTCTCAACGATCGTGTGCTCCGATTGCTTCGCCGCCCCGCGCGCAACCTGCGGCTCATCTTCAAGACGTTCACCGCCGACAATGGAACGGAGTTCCACAGCCACCTCGAGATCGAGCGTAAGGCGGGTGTGCGGTTCTACTTCGCCACGCCGTATCACTCGTGGGAGCGCGGAACGAACGAGAACACGAACGGCTTGATCCGGCAGTATCTGCCGAAGCGCACCTCAATGGCCTCGATCAGGCAGATCGAGTGCAATGAGATCGCGCGACGACTCAACGACCGCCCTCGAAAACGATTGGGATACGCAACCCCGACCGAGATCATGAGCGGAGCGTCGCGACGGCCGCGCTGACGCTCACAACGCCCTTCGGGTTCACCCTCATCGTCTCACTGACGTCAGCGGCCTCTAAGGGCTGACGCTACCGCGTTGCCTCTCACTGATCGCATGAACCTCATGCGCTCTCAATGGTCGCTGAAAAGCCGCGGTGCGCTCTAAGAACAACACCTGAAGCCGTCGATCGATACAATCACAACGTCAGCGTTGCAGTTCACCCTTGAACTCAGGCGTCTGTTACTTGCACTTGCACCATGGCCGCCTTCCAGGTGCCGACAAGTCCCATGTTTCGTAGAAGGGTCCATATGAAAGACAAAGGGAACGCGAGCCACGGCTGGCAAAGGTGAAGCGGAAGGACTCGATCACCCTTGCTCTGTCGCGGATTCGTACGAGATGCCTGCGCTTGGAGTCGAGCCCGCGAACTACAACCCCATTTGTCTCGGGCACGATGATCGGGTAACCATCGTCGATCTGCACGCTGAACGCAAAGCTCGGACGGGGTCTTTCTCCGCGCGGATCACCCTTGTTTTCTCTCTTCATTTCGGCCGTGACGGGAGCAATGCAGATCGTTCCCTTGGCAGCGGGACTGGCTGCTTCCGCGGGACCGGAGAGCAAGACGACGACTCCGGCGACGAGCAGTGTTCTGGAGGTTGCTCTCATGCCTCAGACGCCCAACCACTACTTATGCAGCTCGGCATTCCCGCGTCCAACCACGAAATCCGTCGCCAGAGCGCTCGATAATCCGTGCGCTCCCCTCCGTGCGCAGCTGGACATGTGACTTGAAATCGTCGCATCCCGTTCCAGGCGGCCGTCGCCGGTGTCCCCCCCACCCTACTTCTCGAACACTCCCATCTTCCGGAACTTCTTGTATCGCTCCTCCGGTAACGCCGCAGGCTTGAGCTTTTGCAGTTCCTTCAGGGCTTTTTCGAGGTAGGGCGACAGCAGCTCCGCGGTTTTGGCCGGGTCCGCGTGCGCGCCGCCGTTTGGTTCGGGGACGATCTCGTCGATCACATTGAGGCGCTTGAGGTCGATCGCGGTGATCCGCATCGCTGCGGCCGCCTCGGCTGCTGCTGACGGGTTCTTCCAGAGAATTGCTGCGCATCCCTCGGGCGAGATCACGGAGTAGACGGCGTGCTCCAGCATGAAGACGCGGTCGCCCACACCCAGCGCCAACGCTCCGCCGCTGCCCCCCTCCCCGATCACGATCACGATCACCGGAACCGTCAGCGCGGACATCTCGCGGAGATTCACCGCGATCGCCTCCGCCTGTCCCCGCTCCTCGGCGCCGAGGCCCGGGTAGGCGCCCTGGGTATCGATGAAGGTGAAGATGGGGAGGTTGAACTTCTCCGCCAGCTTCATCACGCGGAGGGCCTTGCGAAAGCCCTCCGGTCGAGGTTGGCCGAAGTTGCGGTAGATCTTGTCCTTGGTGTTCCTCCCCTTCTGATGGCCGATGATGGCGCAGGGGATGCCGTGAAAGCGTGCGAAGCCGGCCACGATGGCGGGGTCGTCCGAGAATTTCCGGTCGCCGTGGATCTCGGTCCATTCGTCGAACAAATAGCCGATGAAGTCGAGCGTATAGGGGCGTTGAGGATGGCGGGCGACGAGCGTTTTCTGCCACGGGGTGAGGTTGGCGTAAATATCGTCGGCGAGTTTGGTAAGCTCTGCCTGAAGCGCCGCGAGCTGCTCGGGATCTACCTCACTCGCGGCGGCATCCTCGATCCTCCGCCGGAGCTGCAGAATGGGCTCCTCGAACTGCGTAGGGTCGGGGTTCATAGGTGCGTGACCCTAACAGATGAATAGCATGCTCGCAACTGACGCTGAAGAAGCCGCCGCGGGGCGGTCCTCGCTCGAAACCTGGGCGAAGAATGAACCGATGCGGCACGTTCCCTCGGCGGAGTGGATGTCCTGGAAAGTCGATCAGGACCTGCGTCACCGGATCGAGCTGCTGTACAGCCCGTATGCTGCGTTGCCTCATGACGATCCCCGCCGCGGCGCTCTGGAAAACGAGTTCCGCGCCCTCTGCCGCGCGATTGACCGGCTCTCCGACGCCGCCCGCCACACCCGCAACACCCACCCCCCTCACGACCTCGGGGATCGCATCGGGTGGGCGCTGAGCCAGGCCGTCTCCAGCATCAACTCGCTCGATCCGCACCTGATCGGACGGCGATTCCCGTTTCATACGGGAGAACGTTCGAAGGCCGAGCCGCTCTACGGTGCGCTGCTCGTCGTCATCCAGCATGTGGAACGGATTCTGACGCTCGTGCGCGGCGTCGATCCGAGAGTCGATGAGCGTCTCCTCGAAGGGCTCGTCAAGCTCGAGACGCCGCTGCGCACGCAACCGATCGCCTGATCATGCTCGATGCCATCCGCCCTCTCTTCGCGCACATGGAATGGGCGGACGCGACCGTATGGCGTGCCGTTCGCGCATGCCCCGCAGCCGCGGACGACAAGAACATCCATGACCGGCTGTTTCACATCCACGCGGCGCAGCAGGCGTTCTTGCAGGCGTGGCGCGGCCAGGAGGGCGCATTCCTCTCGGCGAGCGACTTTCCCAGCCTCGACGCTATCCAGTCGCTAGCCCGAGACGTTTACGCCGCGGCCTCCGGATATCTCGAATCGATCGCAGAGGACGGGATGAATCGCGAGATGGTGCTCCCCTGGTCGTCGTATTTCGCCAAACGCGCCGGGTTCTCCGCACAGCCCTCGACGCTGGGCGAAACGCTGCTGCAGCTGCCGTCGCACTCGACGTATCACCGCGGCCAGGTCAACACGCGGCTTCGCGACCTGGGCGGAAACCCTCCGCTCGCCGACTTCATCGCGTGGGTCTGGGCGGGGAAACCTTCCCCGTCGTGGACAGCGCTTCGCTGACGCGCCTCGGCCACTTCCTCGGTTCCCTGATCTTCGTTGACCACGATTGAATTGCCTGCCGACGACATTCACTTTGCTCGGTCGACGCTCCAGATCTTCACGCTGCCGTCCATGCAGCCGGTTGCGATCGTCTTGTCATCTGGCGCGAAGGCGAGTACTACGACAGCAGTTCCTCCCGGCTCACCTGACACCGTCTGCTCGAGGGAACCGGTCTGCACGTTCCACAGTTTTACATCTTCCGATAACGTGACGGCCACGGTCTTGCCATCGTTCGAGAAGGTGACGGCGTCCCCATTCGCTTCGCCCTTGCCGAGCGTCCGGATGAGACTGTTCGTGCGAAGGTCCCAGAGCTTTACCGTTCCGTCGCGGCTCGCGCTGGCCAGAGTCTGGCCATCCGACGAGAAGGCAACTCCGTAGGTATCGCTTGTATGTCCGGTGAGCTGCTTCGCTTGACCGGTTGCCACATCCCAGATCATCACCGGGTAGCCAACCCCGCCGCCCGCCAGAGTCTTGCCGTCAGGAGAGAAGGCAACTGCATTTGCCCAGGAATCCTGTCCCTCGAGCGTCCTTCTCACCGCTCCCGAGTCGGTGTCCAAGAGCTTGACAGGGAGACTGCCATTTGCCATGGCCAGCGTCTTGTGATCGGGAGATAGAGCAAGTCCACTGACGGAATCCTCCGGGATCGTGCGGACGGTTGCGCCCAAGCCTGCGGGGCTGTTGCTAACCAGCGCTGCGTATCCGTGTCCGTTCGGTACCATTGCTCCCAGAGCGAGGAAGCTGCTATCAGCGGCAAATGCGATGGCATGGATTTCGGTGCCCCGCTCTTCGTGCGTTTGCTTCAGCGTACCGGTCTGTGGATCCCACGACCTCACCGTTCCATCCTCGCTACCGCTGAAAAGGGTCTTGCCATCGGGCGAAAACGCGAGCGCTGTGACTCTCTTCGTATGTCCCGTCAGAGCTTGTAGCAATCCTGGGGGCTTCGGCGGCGCCGGCTGAGTGCTGGTCGATGCCGTTTGCGCAGACGCGAGGGGTGCTGCGGTACTCGTGGTCGTCGTGCGCGAGGATGAAGAGGATGTCATGACGACGGAACGAATGGTCCGGCCGCGAAGAAAGAGCCATCCTGCAACTCCAGCAACCAAAACCAGAAAGAGGAGAACCAGCAGGAGTTTTCCTGAGCCCTTTCCGGCGGGTTGTGCCGCCACAGCCGGAGGTGGCGCGGCGGCGGGAGTGGGAGCGTCTGGTACTCCTTGAGCCCCAGAGGTCCATGCAGTGCCGCAATGGTTGCAGAAGGCCTGATCCGGCAGTAGTTCTTTTCCGCATGATGCACACAGTTTGTCCAAGGGTTTTCCTCGTTTCCGTCGTTCACCGCTCAAGAACTTAACTTCGCCGGAGGCGCTGGGTCCGGGCCGTTACTTCATCTTTTCCATGATCTTCCTGGCGATGGCGCTTTCGGTCTCGAGCTCGTTGGGATACGCCCGCGTGCCGACCACGAAATAGGTGTCGCCTTTCAGGACGTGAAGAATCCCCGCGGCCTGAAAATCCGCCTCATCTCCGATTCCGGCGACGGGCTCGAAGAGACCGGGAGCGCTGTTGAATCCCTTCGTCTGGTCGAAAGCCGCCTTGCCTCCCTCCCACGTCGTCTCGACATCCGCGGAGTTGTCGTCGTTCGTGAAGTAGTGACAGATCTGCTTCTCGGTTGTGACCTTCACGACTTTCATGCCGAGGATGGCTCCCATCTCCTCGGGAGTGAGGGGGGAACAGGCCTTGGAAGCCACTGCAGCGACGGTAGTGGCTGCGACGTCGGCGGCGGCGACAGGCGCTGCGGTGGTCGCTGCAGGGGTGAGCGTCGTGGAGGTGACGGTGGTAGTGCTCGCGGTCATCGTCTGTGCCGTGCTGCTCGAGACGGCCAAGGGAGCCGTGGTTCTGGTGTTGATCGCTCTCCCTCGAATGTAGAGCCAGCCGACGATCGCGAGGGCGAGGATCACGAACGCGGTGATCAACAATGGTGCGCTCGACTTCCGTTTTTCGGGAGGCTGCACGACGACAACGGGTGCCGCGCCGACCGGAGTGGATGTCACAATCGGGAGCGGATCGGCGGCGGCGGTCCACGCCGTTCCGCAGTTCTCACAGAAGTTGCTGCCGGGTTGAAGCTGTGTTCCGCACTTGACGCAAAATCGGTCCATCGACGACTCCTTCGGATCGGTCATGCGCCGATCTTCGACAACACTTTCTCGGCCATCTGACGCGCCATCAAGCGTGCCTTCGTCTCGTACTCACCGCCGCGATCCGAGGCGGCGTGCTGGATCAGATCGACGGCTCCGCTCATCGCGTCGGGCTTGGCCAGGGAGGCCATCGCGGGATCGCCCTTGCCGGCAGCGGCCATCTTTTCCAGCTCTTCCTTCTGTGCGTCCGAGCCCATCGGCGCCGCAGTCATCTTGTTGTAGTGGTCGAACTGTGCGGCCTGCTGGAGATTGGGCGGCATGATCGTCAGCACCACGTCGTTCTTGCGGACGTAGAGGACGTTGAACGCACCGTAGACGGCTTCGTCGCCGAGTCCCGTGACCGGTGCCGCCTTGCCGCCAAACATCTTCTGCGTGACCATCCTCGCGGCAGCGAACGTCTGGAGTGCATCGGCCTCATCGTGCCCGTGCTCGATTTCGATCGACGCTTCCATCCCCATCGTAGCGGTCTTGTACGAGGCGTCCGACTTGCCGGTCATCTCGATCGACGTGACCGGGACGCCGATGATCGCGCCAACTTCCTCTTTGGTGAGCAGCGCGGCCTGGGCGACATCGTTCGGCGTTGAGGCGCGGGTCCCGCTCGGGCTCGCCGAGTCCCCGGAGCCAGGCAGTACTGCGGCCAGGCCGCTCTCCTTGCGGAATTCCGCGAGCTTTTTTCTTCCGTAGTAGAACGCGCCGGCAGCGGCCATGACCACCACGGCGCCACCGAGCAGCACGATGACGAGCAGGATCTTCAGCGCGGAGCTTCCCTTCTTCGGCGGTGCGACGTAGGTGGCGACCGGACTGGCCTGCTGCACGGGCGGAGCCACGACCGGCGGCACACCGGGCGTGTTCGCCGCGCCGCAGGCTCCACAGAATCGTCCGTCGCCCGTGAGCGGCTTGCCACAACTGCTACAGAATGAGGCCATCGATTTCTCCCTATTCGCCGCAGCGGATGCCCGGCGGTGTTTGTTGAATGACCGTCTTGTTTCCGAGGTCCATCTCTTTCGATCCTTCGGCGGTCTGCCCAAGGGCGTTCACGTCGTAGCCGACTCTGGCGTAGACCTCGAGTGTGGTTTTCTTGCAGGGAAGCAGCGCCAGTGGTCCGGAATCGAGATGGTTGATCAGCATGACCATCTCCATGTGCGCGGCCGCTTCGCTCTTCAGCGTTTTCTTGACGAGGCCGGCGATCTGGCCTCCGATGCCTGACTTACTCAACAACTCGGCGGCGCGATCGGCGATGCCCGTCGGGATTGCCTTCGACAGCGCTTCGAAGCCAGTTGCCTTCTCGAGTCCCAGTGTCAGCTCGACGCGCGGCATCGCGATCGCGATGATGTACGCGAACGGCGCCATGCCGGCCGATGACGATGCGGTGATCTTGTTTTCGCCCTCCGGCTGCCCTTCTGCCGCCATGGCCGGTCCACTGACGCTAAAACCCTGCCCGCCGCCGTACTTGATGGTGAACTCGCCTTCCGCAATCGTGTTCTTCCCCGAGAGCGCCGGCTTCACGATGATCGCTTCGCCGATCGAAAGAACGAACGGAATCCCGCCGATCGGCAGGGGCGCCTGAAACGGCGTGGGAAGTTTGACCTCGAGCCCCTTGATCAACCCGTCGCCGGTCTTCTTCGCCAGGATATGAACCGTGACGTCGCCGCGAAGGTTTTTCGCGACGTACTTGAATTGCTCAATCACGCCGTGGCTGATCTGGATGTCGGCGAGCAATCCGAAGCTCTGCACGTGGCCACGTCCGGTGACATCGACGGTCGTTCCATCGATGGCACCCTTGATATCGACGTCGAGATTGAGTTGCCCTGCCTCTTTCGTCGCCGTCGCCGTGTATTTCCAGTCCCCCTCGGATCCCGACTTCGCATCCGGCGCGGCGACCAGGGCGACAGGTTGCGATCCGGCGAAGAGAAACGCCGGGGACGCCGCAAAGCCCGACGGAATGCCGCGGCTGCTTTCCGCGGTGAAGGAAATCGGCGCATCCCACTGAATATGACCGTCCTGAATGGCGTCGGTGAGCGTCGCCGGCTTCGTGGCGATGACGATGGAGTCGCCATGGTTCTCCACGGCCACAACCTTCTTCAGGGCCAGCCCCTGAAGCAGCATCACGCTTCCCGCGTGCAGACCGCGGATGGCCGGAGAGGATGTGTTGAAGACGAAGAGGGCGCCGTCGGAGCTGACGCCTTCGAAGCTCTTCTGCGTAGTGGCCGGATCGATGACGACGGTCTCAGGCTGATACGTGACTTCGAACTTCGATCCCGGAAGGGAAGAAAGATCGACGGGTGCGGCGATGGTCGAGCCCTGCGATGGTGGATGCCGATTCCGCATGACGGCGTACGTAGCAATCACTCCTGCGATCAATAGCAGTAGCAGGATGCCGATCAGCAGAGGACCCGTTCGCTTCGGTGCCGCCGGCGTCGCATCGGGCAGCGGTGACCCGCATTTGGGGCAGAACTTCTGGCCGGTGACAGCCGGAGTGCCGCAGCGCCCACAGAAATTTGCCATTGGTCAGCCCCCGAGGTACTTCGCGGTCGCTTTGACCAGGCTCCTGAGATTGGGCACGGGTCGGATGATCGTGAGAGACGATCACCATACATCGTTTAAAGGCAGGGGACTAGTCCTTCCGTTGGACGTCACTTCCTGCCGCGTTGCGCGGCCGTCGCTGCACGCGACGCCTCGTATGCCGCGATGTACTTCTTCGCGGGCAGCCGTCGGATCGCTTCGCCGACGACGTCGAGGGCGAGGTCGTCGAGCTTCTTGAAACGGGTGCAGGCCTTCCCCATGTCGAGCTTCTTTCCCGCCTTTTTCCATGCCTTCTGAAACCAGTCCACGAGCTCGTTGCCCTTGCCATCCTCCGCGCCGCAGTACAGCCCCATGAGGTAGAGCGACATGTAGTTCTTCTGCGACGCCAACGCCGCAAACGGCAGTCCGAGCTTCGGATCGCAGTGATAGCCGGCGGGAAAAACGCGATGCGGCACGTAGTAGCCGATCATCCCGTACTGCATCCCCTCTTCGTAGTCGCCATCGAGGTTCGCGAGAATCACGGCGCGCACGCCCTCGATCGCTGCGCGGCGGTCGGGTGGCAGGGATGCCAGGTACTCGGGGACCGTCGTCGCTTTGCTTTGCATGACGGGAGTCTACGGGCGGCGCCGTTAACTACAAAATGTTGATCGGATCGACATCGATGGCGACGTCCACGCCCTTCCACTTCTTCCCGATCATTACCGTCTCGACGGCCTTGCGGAGTGCATTACGCTGCGGCGCGCGGAGCAGGATCTGGTATCGATAGACACCCTTGATGCGGGCCATCGGGGCGGGCGCGGGGCCCTGGATGCGGCTGCCGCTGAGCCGTTGCAGCGCCTTTTCCAACTGCCGGCCGCAATCGAGCGCCGCGTGCTCCACATCCCCCAGTTGTTCGCCGCGAAAGAGGATGGCGATCATCGAGGAGAGCGGTGGGTAGTGAAAGATCTTGCGGAACTCGATCTCCGATTTGAAGAACGCCTCATAGTCGTGGCGGAGCGCGTGCTGGATCGCGTAGTGGGTCGGAAACGCGCTCTGGATCAGCACCCTGCCGCGCAGCTCTCCCCGTCCGGAGCGGCCTGCCACCTGCGTGAGCAGATAAAACGTCTTTTCCGCCGCTCGAAAATCGGGATAGCCGAGGATCGAATCGGCGTTCAGCACCGCGGTCAGCGTGACGCTGGGAAAATGATGTCCCTTGCTCAGCATCTGCGTTCCGATCAGCGCTTGCGTCTTCCGTGAGTGAAAGCGATCGAGGATGCGGACCATCTCCCCTTTCTTGCGCGTGGAGTCTCGATCGAGGACGTCGACGCTCACCTCGGGAAACTCGCGACGGAATCGCTCCTCCACTTTCTCGGTGCCGAAGCCGATCGGCTGCAACACTTCGCCGTTGCAGAGGGGGCAGCGGTCCGGAATCGCTTTTTGCAGACCGCAGTAGTGGCAGACGAGCATCCCCTCGCGGCGGTGCACGGTCAGCGTGACGCTGCAATCGCGGCAGCGGAAGTCGTGGCCGCACTGGCGGCAGAGCAGGTACGGCGCATACCCGCGCCGGTTCATCAGAATGATGGCCTGCTCCCCTGCCGCGAAGGTTTCCTTCAGGACGATTTTCAGCGCGCTGCTGAAGATGACGAAGCCTTTGTCTTCCTTCTCTGCGCGCTCCTTGCGAAGATCGATCACCTCCGCTTCCGGAAGAGGCCGCGATTCGACGCGGGACGTCATCCGCAGCAGCGTGTACTTGCCACGTTCCGCGTTCTCGCGCGATTCGAGTGATGGCGTCGCGGAGCCGAGAACGACGGGAATCCCGCGCAGGCTGGCACGGACGACGGCCAGGTCGCGCGCGTTGTAGCGCGGCGTCTCATCCTGCTTGTACGCGGAGTCTCCCTCTTCGTCGACGACGAGCAGTCCGAGGCGTTGGAACGGCGTGAAGAGCGCAGAACGGGGACCGATTGCGACGTCGACCTCGCCGCGCCGCGCGCGCCACCATTGGTCGAATCGCTCGCTCGGGGAAAGGCTGCTGTGCAGAATCGCGATCCGTTCGCCGAACCGTTCCTTGAGCCGCGCGGCAAAGACCGGTGTCAGAGAGATCTCGGGAACGAGCAGCAACGCCTGCTCCCCCCGCCGCACCGCCTCCCGCATCAACTCGATGTAGACCTCGGTCTTGCCGCTGCCGGTGACCCCTTCGAGCAGAAACGGCGCGAATGTCCCCATCGTCTTCCGAACGGCATCGATCGCAGCGGTCTGCTCCACGGAATGGCGCATCTCCCGAACGCTGGCGGGGTCGAGCCCGGAGAGGAAGGCATCGAGCGTATGGCGTCGCGCGCGCCGTTCGATCCGGACGATGCCCTTCTTCGTCAACGCGGAGAGGACGGCTGCGCTGACCCCGGCCACCTCCATCGCCCGCACCGACATCTCCGTGCCGCGGGCGGTGAGCAGGTCGATGGCGTGCTGCTGCTTCGCGGTGAGGCCGGACGGCGCGGTGTCGAGTACGACGAAGCGGTCGTAACGAACGCCTTTCGCGTCCTGCAAGCGGTCGCCGACAGTGATCAGACCCGCATCGCGCAACCGGTCGATCGTAGCGCGGGAGCTCGCCTCGAGTGCCGCCGCGTAAGGAATCGGCCGCCGTCTGAGCTCGGCGAGGAGAGCGAGATCGGCATCGAGGATCTGCTTTGCCGAAATTGCCGCGGCGACCATGGCCTCGTCGCCCGTGATTCCTACTTCGCGTTTCCCGCGCGCCGACATATTTGCGGGAAGTGCCACGCGCAACATCTCGCCGAGTGGCGCGATGTAGTACTCCGCTCCCCAGCGGCAGAGATCGATGATCTC
The DNA here is from genome assembly GCA_038244715.1 of Thermoanaerobaculia bacterium. Lineage (GTDB taxonomy): Bacteria > Acidobacteriota > Thermoanaerobaculia > Gp7-AA8 > Gp7-AA8 > JADGNZ01. The sequence goes on along the minus strand of JBBRTE010000005.1, from coordinate 103,043 downwards.
GGGAAGCAGTGCCGGCTCGTCGTCATCAAGCACGGCCTGGATGGGCTTCGTCCGCCCTCCCTCAGGTGGCTGGTCGGAGAGTCCGACGACGAAGCCTGTGTTCCGTTTCGCCCCAAACGGCACCTCGACGCGCGAACCGAGGCGGACGGCGTCACGAAGCGCGAGCGGAATCGAGTAGAGGAACGTTCCATGGACCGCGACAGGGATCGCCACCTCGGCGAATTCAGAGAGTCCGGACGGCATTGCCCGCTAGTTTCTCCGCCGCAGGATCGCGATCGCGACGACGAGTGCGATGGCCACGTAAACGGCCGCTTCGGGAGCGCGGACGCGCGTACGGGGCTCGGGCGCGAAACTCATTTCGTACGCGCAGCCGTCCTGGGATCCGGGGACCGTTTGCGTTCCGGCCGCGATCACGCGGCCGTTGCCGTTGACGCCCCGAATGCGGATGACGACATTGTCTGGATGCACCGCCGGAAACATCACCCGAGTATCCGTTGAAAGGTGCTCGAACCGGTCCAGAAAGAATCGCTTCTCTCCCCGCGTCTGGCCGTGCAGGTCTTCGATGGAGACGACAACAGAGAGCGCGGATCCGGCAGTCTCCACGATGTAGAGCTTGTATTGCGCGTCCCGCGCCCCGTCGCCCTGGAGCAGCGCTGATTGCCCGTTGCCGATGCCGAGCCGCGTGGGGATTCCGGTGAACGCCATGGAGACCGCCGAGTTCGGACCGGCGGAAGGCAGATAGCCGTAGATGCGGGCGGAGGCGACGATGTCGGCATTTGCCTCGATGCGCAGCGCTCCGATACTGTTCATGCTCGCCAGCACCGGCGGTCCCAGCGGGTCGAACATGCGCGTCTCTCGCGGTGCCAGCGCGAGGATCGTGCGCCGCGGCGATGGATTGGCCTGGCCGGTCGCGAGAAACGACAGCGTGATCAGGGCGGGGTGGTCGTCCGCGTTCGTGATCCAGAGAGCGGTGAGGAAGAGTCTTCCTCCGCTTCCCGAGGCGCGGCCGACGACCGGGATCATGAGATCGTGGTCCGCATAGGCTGCACGGAGCGGATGAGCCACGCAGGCGAGCAGGAGCGCGAGTGCGATTCGTCGCATCTGCGCAGTATGCCGCGAGCGCGGGTACAATCGTGAGTCGAGTGGTTTGGTCCACCGCTCCAATCCCGTGGGCGCACTTCTCTATCTCCTTTCAGCGGCCGGCACCCTCGTTCTCGTTCGCAGATTCGTCTCACTCTCGCGATCGGCAGCGGCGGTCCTCGTCCTCCTTCCGCTTTGCCTCACGGGAGGTGCGCTCGTTTCGGGAGCGATCTACGCGCCGGTGGACCTGGCCTATCACTTCGACCCGCTGGCGTCGATGGCGTCCCGCGTCGGCATCGAGCGGATCGCCAATCCCCTTCCGTCGGATGTCGCGGTCCAGTTTCTTCCGTGGAACGCGGCTCTGCGCTGGTCACTGAGTCACCGCCACTGGCCGCTCTGGAACCCGTTCGAACTTTGTGGAAACGTGCTGGCCGCGGCCGCGCAGTCCGCGCCGTTCCATCCGGTGACGCTCCTCGGTCTGCTGCTTCCGGCTCCCGATGCATACGGGTTCATGGCGGCGATGACGTACTTCCTGGCGGCGATGGGGATGTTTCTGTTCCTGAGAAACCTCGGGCTCGGCATGCTGCCCTCGCTGCCCGCGTTGTTCGGCGCCGCGGGCTGGGCGTTGTCGACGTACGTCGTCGCCTTCACGCACACGGCGCACGGAAACGCGATCGCTCTCCTTCCTTTGGTACTCCTCGGAGCCCGGCGGATCGCTCTTCAGCCGGAGCTGCGATCGGTTGCGTTGTTGACGGCGGCGCTGGTGCTCCTCACGCTCTGCGGACATCCGGAGACGTCGCTGCACATCGTGGCTCTTGCTGCGGCCTACCTCGTCTTCCTGACCCGGGCACGGATCGCACGGGTATGCGGCGCAGGAATCGCCTCGGGCGCCATCGCGCTGCTGCTCACGGCGTTCTTTCTTCTTCCGATGATCGATGCGATCCCGCAGACGCGCGAGTACCGCCACCGGCGGGACGGCACCAGGGCCGTGAGCGCTTCCTGGAGTGTCGTGGCGCACGTGCTGCGAAACAACGTGGTTCCGTTCGCCGAGGGCGCGCCGGGCGAGGAAGAGTTGCAGCATGACCGGGAACTGGAGCACCACTCCATGGGAACGGCGTATGCCGGGGCCATGCTCTTTGCGCCGGCGTTGTTTGCGTTGATCTGGTCGCGCATGCGCGACAAGCGGTTCTTCGCCGGTGTGGTTCTCTTGGGGATGCTCGCGGGCGCGGAGGCCCCGGGACTCAGCGATCTGCTGGCGCGCATTCCGATCTTCAGCCTGGCCATCAACGCGCGAATGATCTCGTTCGCCGCGTTCGGCCTCTGCGTCCTGGCCGCGATGGGGTTACACGCATCGGTCGGCGATCGGGCGCGGCTGGCCTGGCTCTTCCTGGCCACAGGGTTGTCGATCGCGGTCGTCAGTGCGGTGATCTCGCTGCGCAGCACACTCACTCCGGATTTCCTGCGCGCCAACGCTATTCGCGAAGTCGTCCCGATGCTGCTGGCGTTTGCGGTTCTCCGCGCCATTCCGTCGCGCCGCGCGGCGATGGCAGGTCTGCTGGGCCTGCTGCTCTTTCAACGCGTGAGCGAAATCGGAGGGTTCATCCCCGCCGTCGACCGTCGGGCATTCCTTCCGCCCATCGCCGGCTTCGACCGCATGCCGCGCGGCGGCGCGCCGTATCGCATCGTGGCTCAGGGTCCGCTCTTCGCGCCCAATCTCGCCACCCTGTATGGTCTCGAGGATGTTCGCGGCTATCAGGCGATGACCTTCGCGCGCCTTGCCGAGACGTTTCCGCTCTGGTCGATTCCGCAGCCCGTGTGGTCGAATCGTGTCGACGACCTTACGGCGCCGATGCTGTCGCTGCTCAATGTCCGCTTCGCCCTGGCACTCCCCGAGTCGGCCGTTCCGCCGGCGTGGCGCGTCCTCGGTGAGTATCCGGGATACCAGTTGCTCGAGAACACCCATGTCATTCCCCGCGCGTTCATCCCGGCGAAAATTCACGCCGGAAGCCGCGATGTAATGGAGGGCATGCGGGGCTGCCGCGATTTCGCTGCCGAGGCGTGGATTGAGACCGACGGCCCGGCCCAGGATGTGGCGAACGGCGCGGGACGCGTCGACGTTCATGTGGATGGATCGAACCTTCAGCTGCACACGTCGATGCGTACCTCCGGGTGGGTCGTCATCTCGGAAACAGCGTGGAGGGGTTGGCGTGCGGCGATCGGCCGGCAGCCGCTCAAAGTCCATTTCGCCGACTACGCGCTGATCGGGATCTACGTTCCGGCGGGCGAACACGACGTCGCGCTTTCCTATCGGCCGAGGGCCGTCGCCACGGGCGCGATCGTGAGTATCGCCACGGCGTTGGTCTTGATGGGTAGCGCGCTGGTGCTCCGGGCGCGACTGCGCGCCGCGCCACGGCATCCCTAACCTTCGAGCGAAAGCTCCGCCATCACCTTCTTCATGTCGGCCCACACATCTTTCTTGGCGGATGGCGTGCGCAGGAGGTAGGCCGGGTGATACGTCGGCATGACCTTTACGCCGTTGTAATCGAGCCATTGGCCCCGCACCGAGGAGATGCTGTAGATCTTCTCCGTGAGGCTCTGCAGCGCGAAGGGGCCGAGGGTGACGATGACCTTCGGCTGGATGATCTCGACCTGCTGGCGAATGTACGGACGGCACGCGTCCAGCTCGTCGGGTTCGGGATTGCGGTTCTCGGGCGGACGGCATTTCACGACGTTGGAAATGTAGACGTCGTCGCGCGTGAGTTTCATCGCATTGATGATATCGGTCAGCAGCTGTCCGGCGCGGCCGACGAACGGCTCGCCCTGTTGGTCCTCGTCACGGCCTGGTGCTTCACCGATGAACATCAGGTCCGCATTCGGATTGCCGACGCCGTAGACGACCTGCGTGCGCGTCTTCGCCAGCCGGCACTTCTCACAGACGATGGCGATGGCCCGCAGGTCATCGAGGAGCGAAGGAAGCGTCGAGGATGCTCGGGTCGTGGCCTGCCTGCGGATGTCCAGATGGGTGAATCCCAGGTCGCGTAGAAAGGCCAGCTCCTGACGGAGGGAATCGCTGCTCATGCCAGGCGCTCGACGACGAGATCGAGAATGCGATTGGCCACGACGATCTTCGCAGACCGGTCGATGGTGACCGCCGCGCCGTCGCGGGCGAAGACCGTGACCGCGTTCTGATCGGAGTCGAATCCGATCGAGACGTCGGAGACGTCGTTGGCCACGATGAGATCCGCATTCTTCCGGATCAGTTTCTCGCGCGCGTTCAGCTCCACGGAATCCGTCTCCGCCGCGAACGCCACGATGAACGGACGTGGCGACGCGCTGCCGATCTCCGCGAGGATGTCCGGCGCCTTCTTCAGCATCAGGGTCGTTTCGTCGTGATCTTGTTTCTTGATCTTCTGTTCGGCTACGGAGACCGGCGTGAAGTCCGCCACCGCCGCAGCTTTGATCACGATCTGATTCGACGGCAGCGCGTCCATCACCGCCTTGTGCATTTCGACAGCGGTGATCACATTGACGAGCGTGACGCCGGCCGGTGCCGCGATGGAGGTCGGCCCGGAGATGAGTGTCACTTTCCCGCCCCGGCGGCGCGCCGCCTCCGCCATCGCGTAGCCCATCTTTCCCGACGAGCGGTTGGAGATGTAGCGCACGGGATCGATCGGCTCGCGGGTCGGGCCGGCGGTCACGAGGATGGAGCGTCCCTCGAGATCGCGCGTGGCGAACTGCTGCTTCACGAATTCGGCGAGCACGGGCGGGTCCGGCATACGCCCCGATCCTTCGTCCCCGCAGGCGAGAAGGCCGCTGTCGGGATCGAGGACGATGACGCCGTGGTCGCGCAGGCTGGCCAGGTTGAGCTGAACGGTCGGATGCTGCAGCATGGACGTGTTCATCGTCGGCGCGACGATGATCGTGCCACGATGGGCGATGGCATACGTGGAGAGGGCGTCGTCTGCGAGACCGACCGCCAGCTTCGCGATCATGTTCGCGGTGGCTGGCGCGATGAGCAGCAGATCGGCCCAGCGGGCCAATTCGATGTGATCGACGCCGCCCTGTCCCGCGTCGCCCCACTGCTCGATGATCACGCCGTGGCCGGAGACGGCCGCCAGCGAGAGCGGCGAAACGAACCGGGCGCCGTTGGGTGTGAGGATGACGCGGACATCGGCACCGACATCGCGCAGACGGCGGACGACGTCCGGCGCCTTATACGCCGCGATGCCGCCGGTGACGCCGAGGACGATGTGCATGTGCAGTTTGCGAGGACGCGTCGTTTCGCGGTCGCGCGGTGCATTCGCCGCGAGACCGCGCAACTGCGAGACCGCGTTACTCCGTTTCCAGCGCCGTCGTCTCTTCTTCAGGCGGAGTGAGCTGCCACTTCACCTGCTTCTTCTCGATCTCTTCCATGGCCACGCGGGTGGGCTTGCTGTGCTTGCTTTTGCTCTTCGGCATCGCGCCCTGCACGAGTTGTTCGGCGCGCTTGGCAACCAACAGCACGTAGCGGAACTTGCTGTCAATGCCTTCAGGTAAACCTTCCATGTCGTTCCTCCTTCAGACGCTCAGCCATCACGGTGATCGCTTCGAGCGCCGTCTTCGTCTGCAATTTTTTCGCGATGATGGTGGCCTTGAGACACTCCGTTGCCACATCCAGCTTGTCGTTGATGATGACGTAGTCGTAGAACTCTTTCCCGGCGTCGATCTCGTCGACCGCCTTCTGCAAGCGTTTCTGAATCTCCTCTTCGCTGTTCAGGCTTCGATCGCGCAGGCGCCGCTCGAGGTGGTCGAACGACGGTGGAAAGATGAAGATGTTGAGCGAACGGGGCTCCAGCTCCGCGTCGTCCTCGATCTGTCGGGCGCCCTGATAGTCGATATCGAGAATGACGTCCTGGCCCAGATTCAAGCGCGCCAGAACTTCGTCCTTTGCGGTTCCGTACCGCTGCTCATGAACGAAGGCCCATTCGATAAATTCCCCACGCGCAACCATGGCCGCGAACTCCTCGCTCGAAACGAAGTGATAATTGCCGCCGTCGACCTCGCCCATCCTTGGCTGGCGCGTGGTGTGGGAAACGGAGAAATAGAGCGTGATCCCGATCGGCTCGAGCTGTTCGCGGACCCGATTGATCAGCGTCGTCTTCCCCGCACCCGATGGGCCCGAGACGATGAACAACGTCCCATCGGGGTGGAAGTTACTCGACATTCTGTACTTGCTCCCGGATCCGCTCGACCTCGGTCTTCAATTCTACAACGAGCGTTCGCAACGCCGCGGAGCGCGACTTCGAGCCCATCGTGTTGACCTCGCGCAGCATCTCCTGCGACAGAAAGTCGAGCTTCTTCCCCGCCGCTTCGCTGCCGCCGACGGCCTTTTCCGCCTGCTCGACGTGATGCGCGAGACGCGTCAGTTCCTCGGCGACGTCGCCCTTCTCCACCATGATCACGACTTCCTGCGCGATGCGATCCTGGTTGACCTCGATGCCCGCGGCGTTGGCGATTTCCTGCACGCGCGACTGGTAGGCCGCCAGCAGCTCCGCACGGATCTCATCGCGGTGCGACGCCAGCCGCGTCTGCAGCTCGCGGATGGTCTGCAGGCGCGCGGTGATGTCGTTGCGCAGCGACTCCCCTTCGCGGGTGCGCATCGCACGCATCTGCGTGAGTGCCTCGCGCACGATCGCCAGCAGAGCCTCGCGTTCTTCTTCCACGATCTCCGCGTCGATGGCCTCGACCTGCAGAAGATCGGGGACGCGCAGGAGATCGCTGCCCGAGAACGTCGATCCCAGTCCGAGCTCCTCGGCGATCGCGCGAAGCCGCGGGACCACGGTGTTCGCGATCTGCGTGTTGATGCGTACGTTGTAGTCAGGCTGCGACGTCCGCTGCACGCGGATGGAAATGTCGACCTTCCCGCGGGCGAACGTCTCCGACGCCAGCGCGCGCACCATCGCCTCGGCCTCCCAGAGGTATTCGGGGATGCGCACCGAGGTTTCAAGAAAGCGATGGTTGACGCTCTTGGCGGTGACTGCGACAAAGTAGCGCGGCGAGAGCGCGCCCGCCGCCCGGCCGAAACCGGTCATGGATGTGATCATTCGTTTACCAGCCGTTCTGCTTCATCTGCGAGTTTGTTCATCGATTCTTCCAGGGTGCGCCGCCACGCTTCGCTGTCGCCGTCACGCGGCACGATGATCGCCGGGCCGTAGAGGTAGAGCGCACGCGTGAACGGCAGCGGGACGACCATTCTGTCCCAGGAGTGCAGAAACTTTTTTTTTTAGCGGCGAAGGCGAACGGGACGATCGGCAGGCCCGACAGTTTCGCGATGTAGATCACGCCCTCTTTCACGACGCGTGGAGGCCCTTTCGGCCCGTCCGGCGTGACGGCGACGCTCTTCCCCTGCCGGATGTCGCGCAGAAGTTCGCGCATGGCGATCTCACCGCCGCGCGTCGAGGACCCTCGCGCAGTCTCCGTCCCGTAGAGGTGCAGAACGCCGGCGACCAGCTCTCCATCCTTCGACCGGGAGATGATCGCCGTGGTCGGTCTCCGCCAGCGGGAGTGCAGCGAGAGCAGAAGGTGCTGATGCCAGAAGGCGATGATGCGCTGCGGATTCTCCTCGGCGTGGTGGGCGTCGACATGCCGGATACGTAGCGTGGCGTGCAACGCCCTGATGAAGAGGTAGCCAAGGAAGGAAACGATTCTCACGCGATGGCTCCGCTGGGAACGGCGTCGTCGGCGAACTGCAGGTCGTACAGCTTGCGATAGACCCCGCGCTTCGCCAGCAGTTCCTCGTGCGGCCCGGTCTCGACGATCTGGCCTTTGTCGAGCACCACGATCTTGTCGGCGCTGCGGATCGTGGAGAGGCGGTGCGCGATGACGAGCGTCGTGCGGCCCCGCATCAGATGTTCGAGCGCCGTCTGCACAAGACGCTCCGACTCGGTGTCGAGCGCCGAGGTGGCCTCGTCGAGGATGAGGATCGGCGGATCCTTGAACAATGCGCGGGCGATGGCCAGGCGCTGGCGCTGCCCGCCGCTGAGAAGCACGCCCGATTCGCCGATCTCCGTGTCGTAGCCATGGGGCATGGCCGTGATGAAGTCGTGCGCGTTGGCCGCTTTCGCCGCCTCGATGACGCGCGCTTCGTCGGCATCGCCACGTCCGTAGGCGATGTTGTTGCGCACGGTGTCGTTGAAGAGAACGACGTCCTGTGTGACGAGGCCCATCAGTCCACGGAGCGAGGCCAGGTCGATGTCGCGCACGTCGCGTCCGTCGATCGTGATCCGGCCGCCGTTGACGTCGTAGAAGCGCGGCAGCAGGTTGACGAACGTCGACTTTCCCGCACCGCTGCCACCCACGAGCGCCACGATCTCGCCCGGGGCGATGTTCAGATCGACAGACGTCAGCACCGGCTCCGCGTCGTAGCGGAACGAGACATCTTCGTAGCGAATGCCGCTGCCCACCGAGGCGATGGCCAGGGCTCCCGGTTTCCCAACGACCTCGTTCGGAATGTCCAGCATCCGGAAGACGCGCTCGGCCGCGGAGAGCGCCGTGTTCACGGAGAGGTTCACCTTGTTCAGCTTCTTGATCGGCTGGTACATGGCCCCCAGCGCCGCCATGTACGCCATCAGCGCGCCCATGCTGAGCGTTCCGTTAGCGATGCGGCGTTGTGCGTAGAAGAAAAGCGCCAGCCCGCCCAGGCCGGTGATGAGATCCATGACTGGCGAGGAGAGCGCCTGAATTTTCTGCGCCTTCAGGTTCGACGCGAGATGGCGGCGCGTGGCGTCGCGGAAGCGGCCGATCTCGAAGCGCTCCATCGTGAAGGCCTTCACGATGCGCACGCCGCGGATCGTCTCCTCGAGCAGCGTGGCCATGTCCGCCATCCGCTCCTGCGAGCGATGCGTCGTGCCGCGCAGACGCCGGCCGAAGTGGACGACCGGGTAGACCATCGCCGGCGCGACGATGAACGTGATCAGCGCAAGCTCCGGGTTCGTCCAGAAGACGTAGATCAAAAGGAAGAGCAGCGTGAGCGATTCCTGAAACAGATCGCCCATGCGTGTCGAGACGGCCGCCTGAATGGCATCGGCATCGGAGACGACGCGGCTGAGCATCTCTCCCGTGGACCGCTCGGAGAAGAACCGATGGCTCTGGTAGATGAGCCGCTCGTACAGCTGGTTGCGAAGATCGCGAACAGTCGACAGCCCGACTTTCTGAAACGCGTATTCAGAGAAGAACGACGCCAGAGCGCGGAGCACGATGACGATGAGCAGCGCCAGGAGAATGCGCCGGAACTGCGTCTTGCGATTCGCGGCATCCCACCAGCCGTGAAACTGATGATTGATCTGATCCGCATGATTGATCACCCAGCCGCGCTGTCCCGCGGGCAGATCGCGTTTGAGTACGGCGTTGAGCACGCGATGCTTGGCCAGCTGTTCCCGCGACGGATGGCTTTCCACGACCGGCTTCGCGGACGGTGGCGTGAGTCCGATGTCGATCACGGGCTGCAGCAGACCGATCATGACCGTCTGCGTCACCGCGAAGATCATCATCGAGCCGAACGCAAGCCCCGCCCAGGCCTTGTAATGGCTGAGATAGCGGTAGAGCCGCGCCAGGACGTTCATCGGTTGACGATTTCCATGATTGCTTGCGCGGCACGCCGGGCGGCGCCGGCATCGCCGAGTTTACTCCGCACCGCGGCCAGCTCTCCGACGACCCGTTCGTAGTTGGCGGGCTCGAGGAGCGTGCGCATCTCGGCCGCGATGCGCTTCCCGTTCACATCGCCCTGAAGCAGCTCGGGGACGATTTCCTTCCCGGCCACGATGTTGATCAGTCCGAAATGCGGGATCGTCACCACCATTCTGCCCAGCCAGTAGTTCGCACTCGACAGGCGGTACATGACGATGACCGGCGTCCCCAGCACCGCGCATTCGAGCGTCGCCGTGCCCGATGAGGAGAGTGCGAGATCGGCGCCGGCCACCGCCACACCGCTGTCGTGCTCGAGGACGCGCACATTGCGCCCGGCCGCGAAGCGGTCGATCAGAGCGCGGGAAATCGTCGGCGCCTGAACGATGCACGCGTCGACGTTGCGCTCCCGCGCCAGGATGTCCACCGCATCGAGCATCGCCGGCAGCAGCGAGACGACCTCCGCGCGCCGGGAACCGGGCAGCAGCGCAATGCGCGTCACTCCCTCGACGCGTGGCGGGCGCTCGAGGTGGCCGATCTCCTCGATGAGCGGATGACCCACATACGTCGCTTCGATTCCATGCTCGCGGTAGAACGTCTCCTCGAAGGGGAAGATCACGATCATCCGATCGACATACTGCGCGACCTGCTTCACGCGGCCGCGCCGCCACGCCCAGAGCTGCGGCGAGATGTAATAGATGACGCGCAACCCCAGCTCCCTGCAGCGTTTGGCGACGCGGAGATTGAAGCCTGGGTAGTCCACGAGCAGCACCGCATCGGGCCGCTCCCGGGCGATCTCCTCGATCAGTTCGTCGAAGATGCGGCGGAACATCCGCAGATGGCGCAGGACGTTGAAGAGTCCGACGATGCCCATCTCGCGCGCGTGATGCACGAGACGCATCCCCAGTCCGGCCAGCAGGTCGCCTCCGATGCCGAAGGCCTCGATCCCGGGATGGAGCGCCTTCAGCTCGCGCAGGACTTCGGCGGCGTGCAGATCGCCGGACGCCTCGCCTGCGATGATGGCGAGTTTCATCGCAGCGGGAACGGATACATCAACCAGGCCAGCGCGATTCCGCCAAGGAACAGCGAGCAGAAAACGACCAGGAAGAAGCGGATCCGTTCCGCCCGCGTCTCTTTCCACAGCAGCGCGAAGAACGCTCCGGTGGCCACCGCGTAGAGGAACATGAGGACGATGTGATTGCGGAGCAGGCTCATTCTTTTCGTCCCTGAGCGATGTCGAACGCATCAAGCATGAGGAGCAGGTTCATCAGGCCTGCGGTGATCGTGAACGCCGTTCCGTGCTCGAACGTGATCGACGTGACGTCCCCATGCACGCCCATCCAGACGGCGATCCAGTACATGACACCGGCGCCGAGCGAACCGAAGGCAGCCAGGATGCGCAGGAACGAGCCGCCGGTCTGTCCGAGGGTGTAGAGATCGCCATCGATGGCGATGCCGATGGCGAAGAGGACGACGACGATGCAGAAGAAGCTGGCGGCGCGCGCACGGCGCCCGAGGTAGAGATGACCGGCGCCCGGAACGAGATACGCCAGGAGGACGGCGAGAAGTGTGCGGCCTTTCATTGGTCGGAGATCGAGCCCTTTTTGATTTTCCTGAAGTGTGGCAGCAGCTTGTCGTACGTCACATCCAGCTCCTCGGGCACCAGCCGGGTGCGCGCGGTGACCGTCATGAAGTTCGCGTCGCCGCTCCAGCGTGGGACGACGTGCATATGGTAATGGTCCGTGACACCCGCACCGGCGACGGCACCGAAATTCATCCCGACGTTGAATCCGTCCGGATGGTAGACATCGGAAAGGATGCGTTGCGTCTCCGCGGTGAGGCGGATCAGCGCGCGCAGCGAGTCGTCGCGGCTGTCGAACAGGAGCGCCTCATGAGCGACCGGCGCCACCATGAGGTGCCCGTTCGTGTAGGGATAACGGTTGAGCATGACCAGAGCCTGTTCCGTGCGAAACAGGGTCAGCGTGTCACGCAGCGACTTCGATTTCACCGCGTTGCAGAAGATGCAACCCTGCGGGATCTCGCTCTTGGGCGAGGTCAAGTAGGGATACCTCCAGGGAGTGAAAAGGATTTCCATGCGTGCGTGGCGGGGTCCATTTTCTGCAGGCTAGTCTCGGATCTCTGGAACAGAAAAGCGGAATGTTGACTGTTGAATGGTCAGTGTTGAATGTTGAATTTAGAGAGCATCCAGGCCACGGCTTCGACCATTTAACATTGAACATTCAACGCTGAACACTCAACATTTCCTGCCGGCGGATGGATCGAAGAAAACGAAACTCATACACCGCTTCCGTCCGAGGGCGGAACCTCGGCGGTCTCCAAGACTTTGTTGATCAGTTCCTTCAGCTCTTTCCCAGGCTTGAAGTACGGGATCTTCTTCGACGGCACGTCGACCTTCTCACCAGTCTTCGGATTGCGTCCTGTGCGCGACTTGCGGCTGCGGAGACGGAAGCTGCCGAATCCGCGCAGCTCGATCTTCTCCCCGGAGCGGAGCGAATCCACGATCGAGTCGAAGACGATGTTGACGATCGTCTCGGCCTGTTTCTTGGTGAGCTGGACGACCCGTGCTACTTCGTCCACGAGCTCCGCTTTGGTCATCACGCCCGCTTTGCCCTCGAGTTCTTCTTCGGGTTCCAGCTGATCCAAAGGTGCCTCCTCGCTCATCCCGCTCACCATTGAAATAGAAACCGAGGACGGCGCGTGAGAATGCGTCCGATCGCGGTCTCCGCGTCGGAGTCGTCACTCCCCGCCAATGCTTCGAACAGTCCCCGGGCACGCTTCCTCGGATAGATCGTGCCTGGTTTGCCTGCGATTCCAGCAAGTTTCCCCGCCACACGGATGGCGTCATCGAGATTGCCGAGCCGGTCGACGAGTTTCAATCCCAGCGCCTGCTCGCCGGTGAAGACGCGGCCGTCTGCGATTCTACTGACGTCCGCTTCGCTGATTTTCCCCTTCCGCCCCTGCGCCACCGCCCGCACGAACTGCGAGTGCAGTTGCATGACGATCGACTGGAAGTACGCGCGCTCGCCGTCGGTCAGATCGCGATACGGCGAGCCTGCGGCCTTCATCGCGCCACTGGTGATCGTCTCGGGCTTCAACTTCGCCCAGGCCAGCAGGTCCTTCGTCTCCATCCACTGCAGGATGACGCCGATGGAGCCGGTGATCGAGCCGGGGTTGGCGACGATCTCGTCACAGGCCGATGCGATGTAGTACCCGCCCGAGGCCGCGACGCTGTCGAGCGAGGCGATGATCGGCTTCCCGCTGCGCGCGCGGACGTTGCGGATCTCTTCGTAGATCTCCTGCGACGGCGCGATCGCCCCACCCGGACTGTTGATGCGCATGATCATCGCCTTGACGCTGGAGTTCCGCGCGTAGCGATGCAGTGCCTCGATCGTGTCGCGCGAGCTGAGAATCTCGCCGTCGATGGGGATGATGGCAACCTTGGCGCCGAAGACGTCGCCACGCGTGCTGACGTCGTTGCCCGCCATCGACGCGATCAGCAGCCCGAGAAGGAGCATGCCGCCGAACACGACGAGGCAACCGCTGAACGCGCCGAAGAGGAACACTCCCGCGCGCGATTTGCGCGGCGGCGCCGCGGCGATCGGCTCGGCGACCGCATCACCGGGAACCGGTACGGGATCGAGTTCCGGCATGGATCAGCCTTGCGGCGTGGTCTCCGGTTCAGGAGTGGCGTCGCTGCCGGCGTCCGCCGGGTGCTCCGGAGCGGCAGGCGTCTCCGCGGCATGGCTTGCGATTTCTTCGGCCGTCAGCGGCTCCACGTCGCGCGTCGAGAGGCCGATCTTCTTGTCCGTCCAGTCGATCTTGATCACACGGGTGCGCACCGCCTCACCGACGTGAAACGACTTGTCGAGTTTGGCCTTCGGATCCTTCGAGATCTCGGAGATGTGCGCCAGCCCTTCCACCCCGTCCGCGACGCGGATGAAGAGGCCGAAGTCCGTAATCTTGGCGATCGCGCCGATCAGCTCATCGCCCACGTTGTGTGCCTTGGCGAAGCTGTCCCATTCGTTGGGAAGGAACTCCTTGATCGACAGCGACAGGCGCTGGTTCTCGCCATCGACGCTGATCACACGCGCCTGGACCGCATCGCCCTTCTTCAGCACTTCATTCGGATGCTTGAGGCGGCGATTCCACGACATGTCGGAGATGTGGATCAAACCGTCGATCCCATCTTCGACCTCGACGAACGCGCCGAAGTCGGTCAGGTTGCGGACCTTGCCCGTGATCACGGCCCCGATCGGGTAGCGTTCGGCGATCGTGTCCCACGGATTCTGTTCGAGCGCTTTGAGCGACAGCGAAATGCGGCGATTCTGAACGTTGACGTCCGTGACGACGGCGTCGACTTCCCCCCCCATCGTCAGAAGCTTGGCCGGGTTCCGGACCTTCTTCGTCCACGACATCTCGGAGACGTGGATGAGTCCTTCCACCCCTTCCTCGAGCTCGATGAAGGCACCGTAGTCCGTCAACGAGACGACGCGGCCGTGGACCTTCGAGCCCAGCGGATAGCGTTGCACGACATCGGTCCAGGGATCCTGGCTCTTCTGCTTGTATCCGAGGGAGACGCGTTCGGCCGCGAGGTCGAACTTGAGGACGACGACTTCGATCTCATCGCCGACGTTGAAGTATTCGGACGGATGGTTGACGCGGCCCCACGAGACGTCCGTAATGTGCAGCAGTCCGTCGACGCCACCGAGGTCGACGAAGACGCCGTAGTCGGTGATGTTCTTGACGATACCGTGCGTGTGCTGTCCTTCCTGCAAGCGGCTGAAGGTGTCGGCCTTCGCCGCGGCCTGCTCGACCTCGACGATCGCGCGGCGGGAGAGCACGATATTGTTCCGTTTCTTGTCGAACGAGACGATCTTGAACTTGTAGTCGTGTCCGCGCAGTGCATCGAGGTTCTTGACCGGCTTGGTGTCGATGAGCGATCCGGGAAGGAACGCCTTGACTCCGCCGACGTCGACGGCCAGGCCGCCCTTGACCCGCTCGACGACGCGGCCGCTGATGGCCTCATCGGCCTTGAACGCGGCTTCGATGCGGTCCCAGACCAGCATCCGCTCCGCCTTCTCGCGCGAGAGGACGATGTAGCCGCTATTGTTCTCCAGCCGCTCGATGTAAACGTCGATTTCGTCACCATTCTTGACGGTGATCTGGCCGTCGTAGCCAGTCACCTCATGAACAGGAAGCACGCCCTCGGATTTGTATCCGATGTCGACCACGACCTCGGCACCGAGCACTTTCAGCACCCTGCCTCGGATGATGTCGCCCTCGGCGAAATTCGACATTTTCCGGTCGTACATGTCGAGCAACTCGTCCATGCCCAGACCTTCCAGATCGTTTATCTCCCCCCCTTTACGGAGCGGTTGTTTCAGATTGTTTGGATCGTCACTCGACGGCATGAAACGGGTAACCTCCTGGTGTTTCCGGTGCATCCGCCCGAAGGCGCATTGGGCGTAAATTGTTGATACTAGTCGAAATGCGGAGTTTAGTGGCGAGGCTGAGGGGGAGTCAAGGAATTACGGGCGCCAGCGCTGGTGGTTAGCGAACCGAGGTCCGGCCGTAAGGATGCACGACGCCGCGACGGAGCGTTCCGCCGGCTGGGGCACTGGCCGGGATCACGATTGTTGCCGGTGCGCGATGACGACTCACTGACGCTGGGCCGCTACTCTTCCGGACATCGGAATTTGTTCACCCATGCAGGCGCCAAAATCGGGTACAGTTTCGTTCTCCATTCCATGCGCAATCTCAACGAGACCGGACCAACCGGCGAGGACGTGTCAATGACCCCGCGGATGTTATTGCGGATTCGCATCGCGGTGCTGTGCACCGTCGTTGCGCTGTGTAGCTGGCCGCTCGCCGCGGCGACTGTCAGCAAACTCAATGACGACGTGCTGGCCCCGTTGCGCGCTTCGTCCGTGACGAAGCGGATCCTCCTCAGCAATGTGCCGCTCTACGAGCACGGCACCGCGAAGATCGACCTCGAAGAGTTCGAGGTGTGGGCACCAAACGGCAAAGTCGTCGTCCACGACGGGAAGAGCGTTCAGTACCTCGATCCCCCTCCGATGCGCTTTTTCCGTGGAATGGTGAATGGCGATCCGGAATCGTTCGCCTATTTCTCCGTCGACGGACGAAGCGGAGGGATCTACGGACTGGTCGCGACGCGCGACGGCAAGTTCTCCGTGAATGCATCCCGGCGGCGTGCGATGACGCACGACCACAGCGAAAACGGCGACCGCGGCGAGGACTTCGACTATTTCCTGACCGCATTCGACGACAGCGATACGATCCCGATGACGGGCCAGACCTGGGAGTGCGGCGTCGACAAGCTGCAAGCCATGTCGCCCATCAACAAGAGGATTCTCGCCGCGACCGATGCACTCGGTCACCGCGTGGTTGCCCAGGGCATCACCGGCACGCAGTCGTTCGCGATGACCGTCGAGGTCGAGACGGACGACGAGCTCTTCGCCGCGGCAGGCAACAGCATCCCCAATGTGACGGCCCTTGCCACGAACCTGACCGGTGCGGTCTCCACGATCTACAACCGCGACCTGAAGACGAACGTCTTGCAGCAGAACCTGCACGTGTATTCGGGCGGCCCGGGTATGGATCCATGGACGGCGACCACTGCAGCCGGCGGCCTTGCGGAGATCGGCAACTACTACCACACGAATCACCTCGCGCTGAAGCGCTCTGCAGTGGTCATGCTCAGCGGCAAGGCCACCTTGAGCGGCATTGCATGGGAAGGCACCATCGGAGAGGGCGATTTGGCAGCAAGCATCAACTCCGTCAGCACGTACAGCGGTGCCTACGCCTGGTGCGGGTCGATCGGTGATCTTTCGGGACCGTTTACCAGCACCGTTCCCGATCCGAACCTCACGACGAATGGATCGTTGTACGGGATGCCCACGGGTGGCAACAACTACTGGCCTCTGGAAGAGTACGCACACGAGCTTGGCCACAACCTGGCCGGTCACCATACACAGTGCGTAGCCATCACGTCCGGGGAAGCTGCCGGAACGAACCACCCCAGCCAGCTCTTCGTCGACATGTGTTACACGCTCGAGAGCGAGCAAAGCTCCCCGTTCGGTGCCTGTGCCAGAGGCTCCAACTACACCTCCGCCCCCGCCGAAAAAGGGACGATCATGAGCTACTGCCACAACGTGCTACCCGGAGGTATCCCCCAGAGCCGGTTCACGTTCGGGCAGGCGGCCGAGGTCAGTCATCACGAGCTCGACGACTACATGCTTAGTGCGACAGGACCGATCGGACCCTACGGCGGCACGTTCAACATCGTCACCGCCGTCGGGACGTTCACGATGTCGGCCATCACGGCCGCATCGACCGTCGGCCCAAACTCTGTCGGCAACACGGCCTCGGTCACCACCACGAACGGCGGCACGCCCACGTTTGCGTGGACGATCACCGGCGGCACCATCACCAGCGCCTCGAACATCGCCTCCATTGCCTACACCGCGGGCGCGTCCGGCAACGTCGTGCTCCGTGCCACCGCCTACAAGAACGGTACGAACGGAGGCGGATTCATCAACGGCGCAGTCGGCATTACGGACACGAAGTCCGTCGCGATCGTCGCCTGCGTCGCGCCCGCGATCTCCACGCAGCCCCAATCCGTGGCGGTGCCAGCGGGCACGGGCGTGACGCTCTCCGTTGGCGCGACGGGGACTTCACTCACCTATCAGTGGTACATCGGCACGAGCGGTGTCACAACCACCCCCGTCGGCGGTGGCACCAATGCCTCGCTTAGCGTCACTCCGGCTTCGACGACGACGTATTGGGTGCGCGTCAGCAACGGCTGCGGCACCGCGGACAGCACTGCAGCCACGGTCACCGTGACCGCGATCGCCGCCGCGAACTTCTTCATCCTCTCCCCCTGCCGCGTCCTCGACACGCGCGGCGGTACGCCGGTTCCCGCCAACGGCCTCATGAATCTCGTCCTGACCGGGAAGTGCAGCGTGCCGGCCGGGGCGACGTCGGTGGCCATCAACGTCACGGTCGTCAACCCGGTCGTGGCCGGCCTGGTGACGCTCTATCCCGGGCCCGCGAATACCGTGAAGCCCCTGGTCAGCACCATCAACTACACCGTCGGCCGTACGCTCGCCAACAACGCGCGCATCACGGTCGGCATCGACGGATCGATTAACATCTTCAACGCAGCAGGCACACCACTCGACTTTCTCATCGACGTAGCGGGGTACTTCAAATGACAATGCGCACTTTCTCGAAGTTCATGCTTCTTACGATCATCAGTCTCATGGGAGCCGTCTCGGCGACGGCCCAGACCGGGCCGTTTCAGTTCTACGCGATCCCACCGTGCCGCATTGTCGACACGCGCAATCCGAACTCGACCAACGGTGGCCCGATCATGGGCAGCAACGTGCAGCGCGACTTTCAGGTTCGTGGTGTCTGCGGCGTTCCCACCACGGCGAAGGCAGTGTCGCTCAACGTGACGGTCGCGGGCCCGACCCAGTCCAGCTTTCTCACTCTCTGGCCGTCCGGCGGAACGCGGCCCGTCGTTTCGACGATCAACTTCAACTCGACCGACCCGGCGCTGGCCAACGGCGCCATCGTCGGCGTCTCTCTAACGACAAACGACCTCTCGGTCTACAACAACTTCGGCAGCGTCCACGTGCTCCTCGACGTGACGGGATACTTCCAGTAGACGGCGGATCGCGCCGGCGTCCGGGGTTGAGCCGGCCGGCGCGCTACGACGACAACGCGACGATCCGCTGCACGACCTCGCCGATCGTCAGGTCCGAGGTGTCGATGACGGTGTAGGAGTCGTCGAAGTGGAGCGGTGAATCGCTGCGATTGGAATCCTGCGCATCGCGGGCGTCCGTGGCCGCCAGGATCGCCTCGTACGATGCGGTCTCCCCTTTCGCCACCATCTCGGCATGACGCCGTTCTGCCCGGACTTCGGGACGGGCGGTGAGGAAGAACTTCTGCGGCGTGCCGGGGAAGACTTTGGTACCGATGTCGCGGCCCTCGAGGACACCGCCGCTGCGGCGGCCGAGCTCCTGCTGGAGCCGCACAAGAACCCGCCGCACCGCCGGGACAGCGGAGACGTTGCTCGCGGCCATGCTGATCTCCGGTGTGCGGATGAGCGCGGTGACGTCCTCGCCGTTGAGCAGGACCTGCGAATGTTCCCCCGGGATGAAGTCGATCCGGACCCGCGACGCCAGCATCTCAAGGCCGGCGGCGTCGTGCGTGTCGATGCCTTCCCGTGTCGCAGCCAGAGCGAGCGCGCGGTACATCGCTCCGGTGTCGATGTGCGGGATGCCGAGGGCGCGGGCGACGAGGCGGCTGGTAGTGGTCTTGCCGACGCCGGACGGTCCGTCGATGGCGACGATCAACGCGGTGGGAGCGTCTTCGCTGGCTGACCCGGGCTCGGTCACCATCTCGTCTCCTCCGATTCGCGAAGCCTAGCCGCGGCGTGCGCTGCTGCGTGGCGGACGTGCACCGGCGCGGCGGGCGGGCGCTTTCTTGCTGGTGGACTTGCCGCCGACGGTTCCCTTCGGACGCGGCGTGGCCGGACGTGGGGACGGCGTACGGCGCGTCGAGCTCCGCGGCTCGGGGCGCGCCGGAGCCCGTTTCGTCGTCGTGCGCGTTTTCGGGCGGGAGGCCGGGGTGGTGCGTTTCGCTGCGGTTGCCGGCTTCTTGCGCGAGACCGGCCCGGCGGCTGTCCGCCGCTTCGCCGGCTTCTTCATCTCTTTCATCGTCTCCAGCATTTTCACTTCCTGCTTCGTCAGCTCGCGCCAGACGCCGGGAGTGAGCTTCGGATCGGAGATGGGGCCGATGGCGACGCGGCGGAGTTTCGAGACGGGATGGCCGACGGCCTGGAACATCTTGCGGATCTGCTGCGTGCGTCCTTCGCGCAGCTTCACCTCGAACCAGCTGTTGCCTTCGTCATCACGTTTGCCCGTTGTGCGCATCCGTTCGATGTCACAGGGCAGCGTGCGTTTGCCGTCAATCGTGATTCCGCGCCGGAGTTTATCGACCAACCGCTCTTCGGGAACGCCGCGCACTTTGACGCTGTACGTCTTGATCGAGCCGTGCGTCGGATGGGAGACCTTGAACGCCAGTTCGCCGTCGTTCGTCAGCAGCACGAGTCCCTCGGAATGAAAGTCGAGGCGTCCGACGGGATAGATGCGCTCGCGGATTCCGCGGACGAGGTCGATGACCGTGCGGCGGCCCTGCGGGTCCTCGACGGTGGTCATCACTTCTTTCGGCTTGTAGAGGAGGATGTAGCGATGCGGCTCGGCGCGCGTGATCAGTTTGCCGTCGACCTTGATGTGGTCCTTGTCCGGATCGGCGCGAGTTCCGAGCTCGGTGACGACCCGCCCGTTCAGCGTGACCCGTCCCTCCCGGATCATCGCTTCTGCTTCACGTCGCGACGAGACGCCGGCGTGGGCGATGATCTTCTGCAATCGCTCTTGTTGCATCACTCTTGATTGTCGTTTACGACGCCGGATTGTACCGCGTTCGCCGGAGACTGCGCGTCGTCATCGGCCGCGGGAGGTTCTTCGCCCGCGCTCAACTCTGCGTTCAGTGCGTCGTCGATCTCCTCGCCCTGCGCCAGCGGGACTTCCACACCTTCGGCGATCGGCGTCGATTCGATGGCGAAGACGAGGTCTTCGTTGATCTGTTCGCCGATCAGATCGCCGAACTCCTCGAGGCGCGGCATGTCGCGAATGTCGTTCAGCCCGAAGTGCACGAGAAACTCGCGCGTCGAGCGGTAGAGAAACGGACTGCCCACGACGTTCTTGCGTCCGGCCACGCGGATCATGCGGCGCTCCAGCAGCGTGCGAATGGTCTGGTTGGAGTTGACGCCGCGGATCTCGGAGACTTCCGGCGCGGTGACCGGCTGCCGATAGGCGATGATGGCCAGCGTCTCCAGGGCGGCGATGGAGAGACGGTTCTCGCCCTTCTTCGCGAAATACTTCTTCAGGATCGGGTCGTGCTCGGCGCGCGTCGCGAAACGCCAGCCGCCCGCGGTCTGCTCGAGCATGAAGCCACCGAGGCTGGCGTCGAGGCTGCGCTTGATCTCTTCGAGCTGCGTGATCACCGCCTCGCGGCCTTCATCGCTGAATGCCTCGGCGAGCTCGTCGAGCTTCACCGGCTCGTTGCTGACGAAGAGGATGGCCTCGAGGGCGGCCCGTAATTCTGCTGATTCCATTGCCATAGTTTCGGTTCACCAAAGGAAATCGGAAGCCGGTCCTGTTGCCGGCAAGATCACGGTACCGCTGCGCGTCACCGGCGCGGCGTTCCGCGGATCAACTGTTGTCGAAGACTGCGAACTGAGCTTCCTCGATCGTCGTCTCCGTGCTGGCGATCAGGATCTCACCAAAGTTGTCGCTCTGCTTGAGCGAGATGCCGCCGAGGCGCACGAGCTCCAGGGTGCCGAGGAAGATGGCGATCAGTTCGTTGCGATCGCGCCCCTCCAGGAACCACTGCAGACGGATCGGGGATTTCTCCCGCAGCGTCGAGTAGAGCTCGCGCATCTTGTCGGAGATCTTGTGGACCGTGCGCCGCAGCTCGATCGACTGCGGGTGGTTCTGCTTGTAGCGGTTGAGCGCGGAGCGGAAGGCATCGATGAGATCGAAGAGCCCGACCTCGCTCATGTCGATCTCGGAGGCGTCGGTGCCGGGGATCGGAGTGGCCGGCCGCGGCCAGACTCCCATGCGGAGAACGTCGAGCTCGGCGAAGGACTCCGCGACGGCCTTGAACCGCTGGTACTCGAGCAGCCGGTCGACGAGCTCCTGGCGGGGATCTTCGATCGCTCCCTCGCTCTCATCGTGCGGCAACAGCATCTTCGACTTGATGTGGATGAGCAGCGCGGCCATGTAGATGTAGTCGGCGGCGATGTCGAGACTCAGTTCCTCCATCGAATCGAGATAGCCGGTGTACTGCTCGGTGATGAGCGCGATGGGGATGTCGTAGATGTCGATCTTGTGATGCTTGATCAGGTGCAGAAGGAGATCGAGCGGACCGTGGAAGGACGGCAGCGTGACCTTGAGTGCGCCCTCGCTCTCGTCCTGCTCATCCGCGGGCCGATCGTCCGCGGGTTGCGGTGCGACCACGATCTCTTTCTCTTCGCCGGCCATCGTCGTCATCGCAATGCGGGATAGCTGATTTTGACAGCATCGCGCACGAGCTGCATCGTCTCCTGTGCACGCGCGCGCGCCTTGCGATTGCCCGCGCGCAGGACGTCCCAGACGATGGACGGGTCGCGATCGATCTCTTCCCGCTTCTCGCGGATCGGCCGCAGCGATTCGATCATGATCTCGGCCAGCAGCTTCTTGTCGTCGACGCAGCCGATCTGCGCCGTGCGGCACTCGTGATCGACGCGCGCGATCGTCTCGCCGTTCGAGAAGAGCTTGTGAAACTGGAAGAGATTGCAGACCTCGGGGCGGCCGGGATCCTTGCGGCGGATGCGCTCGGGATCCGTGAACATCGTCATGACCAGCGCGCGGATGTCGTCCTCGCTCGACGTCAGTCCGATGGTGTTGCCGTACGACTTCGACATCTTCCGTCCGTCGAGACCGGGAACCTTCGGCGTCTCGGTGAGCAGCACCTGCGGCTCCGGGAACACGTCGCCGTAGAAGTTGTTGAACCGCCGCACGATCTCGCGGGAGATCTCCAGGTGCGAGGCCTGGTCCTCGCCTACCGGGACGAAGTTCGCCCTGTAGATGATGATGTCCGCGGTCTGCAGCAGCGGGTATCCGAGGAACCCGTAGGTGTTCAGGTCCTTGTCTTCGAGCTGGGCCTGCTGATCCTTGAATGTCGGAACGCGCTCCAGCCATGGCAGCGGCGTCACCATCGAGAGGAGGAGGTGAAGCTCGGCGTGCTCTTTCACTTCCGACTGGATGAAGATCGTCGACTTTTTCGGGTCGATTCCCGCGGCGAGCCAGTCCGCCACGGCGTCGAAAGTCGCCTGCGTGATCTTCGACGGATCGGCGTAGTCCGACGTCAGCGCATGCCAGTCGGCCACGAAGTAGTAGCACTCGTAGAGATCCTGCAGGCGCACCCAGTTCCGGACGGCACCAAAATAGTTACCGAGATGGACGCGGCCGGTGGGTCGGAGGCCGCTCAGGACATACTGGGATGTGTTGCTCAATGCTGGCTCGTGGCTCGGTATCCGGGGATTTGGCGCGCGTCACACCGCGTCGCGGCAGGCACGCCGGTTTTGGACGGCGCAGTGTAGCAGATGTCTTTCCGCGCATTGCGGCTCGGCCGTCAGTCCTTGGTGTTCACCGGAACCTGGACACCGAGGAGTTTCTCGACGACCTTCGTGGCCCGTTCGAGGCCGTCGGTAGCGAGAATGTCGATGGCAAGATCGCGCGCCCTCTCCATGAGCGCGAGATCCCGGACGACGTTGCCGAAGCGGAATCGCAGCGCACCCGACTGCCGCGTCCCCAGCAGCTCGCCGGCACCGCGTAGACGAAGATCGAGGTCGGCCAGCTCGAAGCCGTTCAGCGTCTTCCCGAACTGCGTCAGCCGCTCCTTCTCCTTGTCCGATACCAGCACGCAATACGACTGGCGCGTCCCCCGTCCCACCCTCCCGCGCAGCTGGTGGAGTTGCGAGAGTCCGAACCGATCGGCATCGATGATCAGCATGAGCGAGGCATTGGCGACGTCGATCCCGACCTCGATGACGGTCGTCGAAACGAGGATGTCGATCTCTCCCCGCTTGAACCGCTGCATCGTCTCCTCTTTCCCGGCGGGCGGCATGCGGCCGTGAATCGTCGCCACCCGCCGGTTCGGAAAGCGAAGCTTCGTCGCCTCGAAGCCGATGCTGAGAGGCTTGAGGTTCGACTTCTCCGACTCCTCGATGATGGGATAGACGATGTACACCTGCGCCCCGGCGTCGATCTCGCGGTCGATGAAGTGATAGACACGCTCGATCTGCGTGGACGCCCGCACCGCGGTCTTGATCTGCTGGCGCCCCGGCGGAAGCTCGTCGATGACCGACAGCTCCAGGTCGCCGTACATCGCCAGGGCCAGCGAACGCGGGATGGGCGTGGCGGTCATGACGAGAATGTCCGGCGTCTCCCCTTTGGCAAAGAGGCGCTGGCGCTGTTCGACACCGAAGCGATGCTGCTCGTCGACGATCGCCAGGCCCATGGAGTGGAAGACGACGCGATCCTCGAGCAGCGCGTGCGTTCCGATGACGAGCTGGATGGTGCCGTCGCGCAGGCCGGCCAGGAATGTCCGCCGCTCGCCCGCGGTCATCGAGCCCGTGGCCTTGGCCACGACGAGCGACTGGTCAACTAGTTGACGGATGCGCTGGTAGTGCTGCTCGGCCAGGATCTCCGTCGGCGCCAGCAGTGCCACCTGGTGTCCGTTCCGAATCATGAGGATCGCGGCGATCAGGGCCACGATGGTCTTGCCGCTGCCGACGTCGCCCTCCAGCAACCGGTACATCGGCTTGTCGGAGCGGAGATCGTCCGCGATCTCTTTCACGACGCGCTTCTGCGCCTTCGTCAGCCGGAACGGCAGGATCCGT
The DNA here is from genome assembly GCA_038244715.1 of Thermoanaerobaculia bacterium. GTDB lineage: Bacteria > Acidobacteriota > Thermoanaerobaculia > Gp7-AA8 > Gp7-AA8 > JADGNZ01. The sequence goes on along the minus strand of JBBRTE010000005.1, from coordinate 78,748 downwards.
TTCACCTCGGCACGCATCGCGTCGTCGACTTTGATCTTCCGCGTCTTCATCTTCACTTCCTCGCTGGCGCGGCGCACACGCAGTGCGAGCTGCAGTGTGAAGAACTCCTGGAGAATGATGCGCACGTGGGCGCGGGACCGCCGGCCGAGGAAGGCGTCGTCGAGCTGCGGAGGGCGATGAATCTGTTCGAGTGCCGGAGCGAGGTCGATGACGCCGAGGCGCTTGCGCAGGGCCGGAGGGAGCGGGTCGTCGAGGGATGGGAGTGACTGCAGCGCGCCCGCGACGATCTGACGGAGGACCTTCGGAGGGATGTTGCCGACCTTCGAGTAGATCGGGACGATGGCGCCATCGGCGTCGTCATCGCCTTCGAATTTTTCCCAGTCGGCACTCTCGATCTGCAACTGACCGTAGCCGGAAAGTTTCGGCGTACCGAACAGAGAGAGGCGATCTCCCCGCTTGATCTGATCCGCCAGAAACGCCTGGTTGAACCACACCAGCTTGACCGCGCCAGTGCCATCCTCGAGGACGACTTCGAACACCTTCATGCGTCGGAGCCGCGTGACGTGCAGATTCGCCGACATCACCTTGCCCCGCAGGAGGACGGGCGAATCAACGTGACGGCCGATGTCGGCGATCCGCACCGGGTGCCTGCGGTCCTCGTATCGGTACGGCAGGTAGTAGAGGAGGGCGCCGGCTGTGGCGAGGCCCGCCTCTTCAAGTTGCCTGGCGCGGCTGGGACCGGCGCCGGGAAGTGCGCGGACCGGCGAGTCGACCGTGATCGTCACGCGTGCATTGTCGCCGGTCACCTGCGATCAGGCGAGAGTTCTACGCACGGTAGCGAAGCGTCAGTCAAACACCGCCTTCATCGCAATCAGCCCGATCTTGATCGAGTCGCCGCTGTGGATCGTGACCGGGGTCCCGGTGGGGATGCGCTGGTCGTTGACGTAGGTCCCGTTGACGGTTCCCACCTCTTCGAGCACGCAGTAGTCGGTACCGCTGCGGATGATCTTGGCGTGACGGCGCGAGACGGAACGGTTCGCATCGACGGTGGTGAGATCGATGTCGGGCAGGATGCCGGTGACCGGGTCGGCGCGGCCGATCGTCGTCTCGTCGCCCTTGCTGAAGAAGAAATCGGCACCGGATGCGAGGTCGACGAGCCGGCACCGTCCTTCCTTCTCGGGCGGCGCGATGCGCGTCGAATCGAAGGAGTGCTCGCTGTCGACTTCGCGTCCCACGAGGCGTTCGAGGAGGGTGTTCGCTTCCCGCAGGCGCTTGGAGTACTTCCGAATGATGCGCACCGCTACTTCCGGGTTCTTGCGGAGCATCTCGTCGAAGCGGGCCCCGTTGATGACGAGGACGCGGACGTCGGTGACGGCGATGGCGTCGGCCGAGCGTGGAACGCTTTCGAGGACGGCCATCTCTCCGAAGAAGTCGCCTTTCTCCAGGTGCGAGAGAGGATGCGACGCGCCGTTGATGTGTTTGATGATGTTCACATCACCCTCGAGGATGATGAACATCTCGGTACCGAGGTCTCCCTGTCGGAAGATGACATCGCCGGGCGCGTAGACGGTTGATGAGTCCTTCACCGGATCCTTTGTTGCGGAGGTCGTCTTGAAAACGCTTTTCATGGGGCGACCGCCGCTTGTGTGAGCGTGAGCGTGCTGTCCCGGGTGTCCACGCGGACGAGGCCGCCAATCGGCATCAGGAGGTTGTCCCCATGATGGCCGAACGGTAGATCGCGTATGACCGGAATGTTGCTGGGGGCGAAGAATTCGTGCAGGAGCGCCTCGATTTCCGCGTCGCTTCCGCAGCCCTTCAGCTTCCCGATGACGACAGCTCGGATTTTTTTTAGTCTACCGGACAGCTTGAGGTGGGTCAACATGCGGTCGATGCGATAGATGGACTCGTCGACATCTTCGAAAAACCAGATGCCGTCATCGATCCAGAAGTCATACGGTGTTCCTGCCAGCGCCGTCGTCAACGACAGGCATCCGCCGAACAGCACCCCCTCGGCGACCCCTTCCCGAACGACCTGGCTGGGCGCGAATCGATGCGTAAGCGGAGCGGCGCCTGCCAGCATTGACCAGAACCACTCTTCGATGTCGGGTGAGAGGCCGTCGTGCCAGTCGAGGTTGACCATCGGACCGTGAAAGGAGGCAAGGCCGCAGCGTACGGCGATCGCCTGGTGCAGGGCGGTGATGTCGCTGAATCCGATGACCGGGCGGGGGTTGGCGGTGAGCGCGGCGTAGTCGATACGGTCGAGAATACGCATCGCACCGTAGCCGCCACGCGCGAAGAAGAAGGCATCGACGTCATCAGACCTCAAGTAGTGGTTCAACTCTTCCACGCGCTCATCGTCGTCGCCGGCAAGGTAGCCGCGATAGCGGTGATCGATGTTGGCGGCGAGGGTGACGTGGAGGCCGCGCTGCTCGAGTGTACGCACGCCGGCCTCGATGCGCGGCATCTCGGACGGCGAGGAGATCGCCAGTACAACGACCCGGCCGTTACGGGCCAACGGATGAGGACGAATGAGCATTCGTGTCACTCATAGCAAACGCGATGCTGGATCGGTCCGTGAGAGCAGCGTGAAAAAAATTGCCGTAGGTTGTTAGCCCGGATGGCAGAAAGTGTCAAAGAGTGTGGAGTGGACCTGTAAGCCGAGTTCTGTTCCCCGCACCGAAGTGCAGGGAGAAGATCATTCGTCTGCCACACGCGTTACCGCGGTGGTCAAGCAACCTACCCGGAAGCTCATAGCGGAGACGGGCGGCTCCATGACTTCCCTATTTGGTCTTGCTCCGCAGGGGGTTTGCCGTGCCGCCCACACTCGCGTGGGGCGCGGTGCGCTCTTACCGCACCGTTTCACCCTTACCTCCTCCTCATGCCTTGCGGCACGAGGCGATCGGCGGTCTGTTCTCTGTTGCACTTTCCGTCGCGTCGCCGCGCCTGGCCGTTAGCCAGCCTGCTGCCCGTGAGAGCTCGGACTTTCCTCGACACCTTGCGATGCCGCGATCCTCCGGCCCACTCCACACGGGGAGCGTAACAGGACGAGCCGTGGAAAATGCCGCGTGGATTCCGGCCAACGCCGCGGGCGGGGCCGCCGGCACTCCACCGGAGAGCGCAATCCGCGAGAAATGAGTTGCGTTAAATTGTTGTTGTTTCAGGCGCTTACAATCGATGTCGGCTTGCCGACATCAAAATACGTTCCGGTTTTTCGGGTCCGAAAACCACGTCTGCCACTCCTCCTCAGCAACCTTCTCCTCCCCTCGCGGCAGCCGCTCGAGTTCGCTCATGAATCCCGATGGATCGACGATCTCGACCTCGCGCCGTTTGATGCGCGCGGCCAGACCGCGGTCCGCCGTCACCACTTTCCAACCGCTGCCCGTCGAGACCCGCCGCGCGATCAAGTCGTCAGCAGACGCAGAGCCGCTGAAGACGATGCTGACGCTGCCGAGGTGCCGGCCGAAGTGCTCGGGCTCGGAGCCGTCGAAATAGCAGGCCACCTTCGTCCGCTTCGCCCGCGCGAAACTCGCCAGCGCGCGCACCAGCTCCCGCTTCGATTCCGACGAATCCCTCGATGCGCCGGCACGCCCCAGAAGATTGTTCCCGTCGATGATCCAGCTCATGCCCGCACGCGGCGCACGCGCCGGTACACGAGGATGAACAGCATCGTTACCAGGACCAGCGTCAGGATCACCAGCCACGGCAGGAAGATCGCCACTGCCGCGTTCACAAAAGCAAACCCATCTTCGAGGAGCGAGAGCACCGGACTGGCCGCCCCCGCCGTCGTGAGCGTGCTCGCGCCCCGCAAGGTCGCCTTCGTCGCGTGGGATCCCAGAGCCGCACCGCCGGCGATGACCGCGGCGAGAATGACGGCACCGTGAGGAATGTGGTCGGAAACCGCGGCCCAGGCCACCAGCGCCCCTGCAATCGGGCGGATTAGTGTGTGAATCACATCCCACACGTGGTCGATCGTCGGCACTTTGTCGGCGACGAATTCGACGAGGTAAAGGACTCCAACGACGATCAGAACCGGAGTCGTCGCGAAGAAGCGCGCCAGGTCACCGGGAAAGAGGCCCGGCTGCCACCGCGCGACCACGCCGAAGACCAGCAACGTGGCGTAGGCGTTGATCCCCGCTCCGAGTCCGAGTCCCGCCGACGTGAGAAGCGAGGTGATCATGAGCGTGGAATCTTGACCGCAACAGGAACGCTGCCCAACTCCCGCGGCAGTTGCTTCGACGCGGCGGCTGCTTCCGCCGCCGAGTTGAACCGTCCCCAGAACACGCGGTAGCACGGCCGGCCGCGATAACTCGTCGGAAGAAACCAGACGTTCTTCGCGTCCGCGTTCAGGGCTCTCGTGATGGATGCCGTCTCACACACCAGCTCAAACTGCAGCGTGTGGGTTCCCTCGGTCTTCGCCGCGAAGTCGCGGGCCATGCCGTCATACTTCGCCCGGACCGCGTCGGCCGAATCCGTCGGGACTGCCGCGACCGCCGGTTTTGCGGAAGGAACCGGCGGCACGATTTCCGGCGGCGTCTTTCGCGCTGCCGTCGAGGTGCGAACCGCCGGAGCTACTGGATGAAGGGCCGGTGCGACCGTGGCCGATACCGCTGCAGGCTTGACGGCCGGCACAGTCGCGGTGGAGGCGCTGGTTGCGGTCTGGGATGGGGGCGGAGGGCTCGTCTGCGTCGAAGTCATGCTCCCAGCCACGCTGGTTGTGACCATCGGCGCGGGAATCGTGGACGCAATCTCGTTCACGACCGGCCGCAGCTTCGGCGGCGCATGGTGCACGGCAACCACCCGTGCCGGAGCGCGATGGCCCTGCCACCAGACCCAGCCACCGTACGCGCCGGCGGCAACCAGGAGCAGGACGAGCAGCGGGATCAGAAAACTGCGACGACCTCCTGAGCCCGACGCAGGCGCCGGCGCAGCGACCGCCCGCTTCTCATTTGCCGGCTCCGCGGCACGGCGCGCCGCTTCGATCTGGGCCTCGTCGAACCCCCATTGAGGCTCGACCGCCTCGACGACGGGAGGAGAGTCGAGCCGCGAAGCCGAGGGGACGTCGTCGTCCGTCGGGTCGTCCCAGACGGAGCGCGACGGCGGTGCGACCAACGGCTCCGAGCTGGCGGGCGCAGAGAGAGGCGCTTTGACCGCTGGCAGCTTCAACGTCTGACTTTCCGAGTTCACGGCCCATTCCTGGACGCTGGAGGGAGGCACCGTCGGCGCGACATCGTCGAGCGTGAAGTCGGGATTATCGACGTTCGAGTGTGCCGCAGCCAAAACCTCATGTTCTGCATCAGGTTTATCGATTCTCGTCAGCAGGCGTAGAAGTCGAAGGGCCTCGAGCAGCTTGTAGACGTTGAAGACATCCTTGCCCGACCTTGCGGCCACCTCGGCGGCGCTGCTGGTGCCGTCGATCTCCGCTGCGATCTGTTCGGCGTCTTCATTCAGGCCGAGGCGGCGGAAGGCGTCATCGAAGTCAGCCGACTTGCGGAACACGGCCCGGCCGCTATCCATGACCTGCTCGGACTTCGCGCGGTCGTTGTCGGTCACGGTGAGCTCGACGATGATCTGCGGAAGCGGGAAGAGCGTCCCCTCTTCCCGCTTCGGGAGGTAGTCGGCCACGATCGTGTAGGAGCCGTTCTTCCAGCCGAGGATCGAGCGGAGGATCCCGATGACCTGGACGCGGCGGGCCCACGTCAGTTCTTTCCTGGTGATGAAGCCCAGCCCGAGAAGTGCGTCTCCGAGGGTCTCGCTCTCTTTCCGTTTGGCCAGGGCCTGCTTCACGTGCTCGCGTGTGACCTTGCCCGCCCGCAGCAGAATCTCATCGATGGCGTCGGAACGATCGTTGGTTGAAGCGGAGAGGATGTCTCCGCCTTTGAAGTAGACGATCTTGATAATGCCGTCGCTCTCGAAACGGATCGCACCGGTGAATTGCTCGCTTCCGAGCTCGACGAGCCGCTGAATCAGATCGATCTCGCCGATTTCGCCTTCGAAACTCATTCGTGCCCTACCCTTTGCTGCCGGCCATCCTTCGGCATCGGAACAGCGGCGCATTATCGCATGCGGTTTTTTGGTGAGCCCGCAACGACCGGGCCATCAGGCATGCAGTTCGTCGTACAACGTCTGCCCGACCTTGCGTCCCAGTACGTTGACGAGATCTTGCGCGGATGCCTGCCTGACCCCCGAAACACTGCCGAAGCGCTCGATGAGCAGGCGGCGGCGCTTCTCTCCGATGCCTGGCATGTCGTCCAGTGCGCTGTGCAGGGTGCGTTTCGAGCGCCGGCGCCGGTGGGAAGAGACCGAGAAGCGGTGCGTCTCGTCGCGCACCATCTGCAGGAGTTGCAAGGCCGGGTCGCGCCGCTCGAGACGGATCGGCTCGTCGCGCCCGGGGACAAAGATCTCCTCCTCTCGCTTCGCCAGTCCCGCGATCGGGATCTCCTCGATCCCGAGCTTGTTCAGAGCGGCCAGTGCCGCGTTGAGCTGCCCGCGCCCACCGTCGATCAGGATCATGTCGGGGAGCGATTTGCTCTCGTCCAGGAGCCGGCGATAGCGCCGGTCCACCGCCTCCGCCATCGAGCGAAAATCGTCCGCGCCCTCGACCGTCTTGATGTTGAAGATGCGGTACTGCTTCTTGTCGAACCGGCCGCGGTCGAGCACGACCATTCCGGCCACGGAGTCCGTTCCCTGGATGTTCGAGATATCGAACGACTCGATGCGTTCGATCTCTCTGCCGGCGCCGAGAATCTGCCCAAGTTTCTGTGCAGCGATCTGGAGCCGGTCCTGCGTCGACTTGCGGAACCGCGACTCGTGCGAGAGCCGGGCATTGCGGTTGGCCAGCTCCACGCGGTCCACTCCCCGGCCCCGCTGCGGCACCCGAAGCGCGACCTTCCTGTTGGCCTGCTCCGTCAACCAGTCCGAAAGCAGCTCGGCGTCCTCGACCTCAAACGGAATCAGCACCTCCCGCGGGATGAACAGGTTGTCCTGGTAGTAACGCTGCAGGACTTCGCCGAGAAAGTACGGCGGCTGGTAGAGATCGGCCTTCTCCCAGAACAGCTCGCGCCGGTCGACGATGTTGCCGTCACGGATGACGAAGAGCTGCACGGCCACGTCACTCCCCTCTTCGTAGAGGCCCCAGACGTCGGCGTCTTCATCTTCCGCCGAGGCGACCTGCTGCTCGGCCTGCACGCGCTCCACGGTGCGCACGAGGTCGCGGTAGTACGTCGCCATCTCGAAGTTCTCCGTCTCCGCGGCGCCGTACATACGCTGCGTCAAGCGCTCCTGAAGCTCCCTGGTCTTGCCGCCGAGGAACAGGACGACGTCGCTGACCATCTCGCGATACTGCTCCTGCGTCGTCAGGCCGACGACGCAGGGTCCCAGACACTGGTGCATGTCGTAGTAGAGGCACGGACGCGGAAGGGCGTTCTTCCCGGCTACGATCTCGAGGTCGCAGCTCCGGAGCTTGAACTGATCGGCGACCAGCTTGAGCAGCCGCCGCGCCGTGCCGGCGAAAAACGGCCCGTAGAAGAGATCACCTTTCTTCCGGTCCAGCCGGCGCGTGAAAACCACGCGCGGATAATCTTCGGACATCGTCACTTTGATGTACGGGTAGCTCTTGTCGTCCCGCAGGAGGATGTTGTAGCGAGGCTGGTTCGTTTTGATGAGGTTGTTCTCGAGCAGGATCGCCTCGAGCTCGTTGTTCGTCGTCACGAAGTCGATCGATTCGATCTCGTTGATCAACGACATGGTCTTGCTGTCGCGAGCCCCCCGCCCGGCGATGTATGACCCGACCCGGCTCTTGAGGTTTCTCGCCTTCCCGACGTAGATCACCTCCCCCTCGGCGTTCTTGTGCAGGTAGACGCCGGGGCGGTCCGGCAGTTCCTTGAGCCGGGCTTTCAGCCGTTCGATTCGGTCAGACATCAGAGGGTCGTAGAACAACTCCGGAAGGCGGCGTCATCCCCGGTCATCGCGCTGACTAGTCAAGATGTTGACGAGTCAGCGCAGCTCACAGCGCGGCCAGAAACTCCCCCGCCGCTGCCCGAAACGCGGGCGTCCATTCGTGACCCCCTTCGAAGACGCACGTTTGCACGCTCGCGACGCCGGTCAAAAAGCTAATGTCATTCTTGAGCTTTTCGTCCGTGTACCACTCCTCCCGTGTTCCGCGTCCGATGAGGACGGGAGGAAGGGGGGGCCGGGACTCCACGATCTCGGGCGGGACCTCACCTCCCAGCGCGATGACGCCGGTCGCCGCCGACCCCGCCGCGGCGCGGTAGGCCATCGGCACCCCCTGCGAAAAGCCGGCGAAGACGAGTTGCCTGGGCCTGGGGAAGCGGGCGAGGATCGATCGTATGTAGTTGCGGTTGTCATCGATGGCTAACTCGCGGTCGAGGCTGGTCATCCACGAAGCCACGATCGCCCCGGTCCGGTTGAGGTAGAACGGATGGAGCGCCTGCACGGCGACGACGGTCCAACGATCGATGCCGGGGATCTGCTGCAGCTCTGCCATGTGGATGGCGGCCGTTTCGGCGTATCCGTGAAACCCGACGAGAAGGCGGTCCGCCGGGCCTGGCTGAACGAGAAAACGGCCGTGGACGGTTGCGGCGACGTGATCAATTTCGAAATCGGTCATCGTTCAATCGTAGCTACAATGCGCCCGCGTGTCGCGCCTGACCCTGGTCGTCCCCTGCTACAACGAGGAGCGCCGCCTCGATGGCGAGGCATTCCGCGGCGTTTCCGTCCCCGGTCACACGGTCGACTTTCTCTTCGTCAACGATGGCAGTACCGATGGGACGCTCCGGCTTCTCCAGTCGCTCCACGACTCCGACCCGCAGCGATTCGGCGTCCTGAACCTGGAGAGGAACAGCGGCAAGGCCGAGGCGGTGCGCCGCGGGTTCCTCTCCGCCATGGACCAGCCCGCCGACTATCTCGGTTTCTGGGATGCGGACCTCGCCACTCCCCTGACCGAGCTTGCCGGCTTTCTGGAAATCCTCGACGCCCGGCCCGCGATCGCAATCGTGATCGGCGCGCGCGTCCGCCTGCTCGGCCGGGAAATCAGCCGGCGTCCGTCCCGTCACTACATCGGGCGTGTCGGCGCGACGCTCATTTCCTCGAGTCTTGGCCTTGCGGTTTACGACACGCAATGCGGCGCGAAGGTCTTCCGTGCGAACCCAACGCTGCGTGACGTTTTCTCGGAGCCGTTCCTCTCGCGCTGGATTTTCGATGTCGAGATCATCGCCCGGTATGTCCAGCGTATGGGGCGCGACGCGGCTGCGGCAGCGATCTACGAATTGCCCGTGAAGCGCTGGCACGACGTGACGGGATCGAAGGTGAAATCGCACGATTTCCTTCGAGCGTTGCACGACCTCTGGAAGATCCGCCGCGCATATAGAATGAGGAATCGATGAGCACTTCCGCCCCCGTCTGCGACAATCGCAGCCTCTCTCAGCTCGCCCTCGGCCTCACCGGATCCGAGATCCTGAAAATCTCCGGGGAGATCCGGACGCTCGCCGAGGCCGGCCGGGAGATCTGTAATCTGACGGTGGGGGATTTCTCGCCGAAAGAGTTCCGCATCCCGAAGATCCTCGAGAACCTGATCGCCGAAGCCTTCGCGGCCGGCGAAACGAACTATCCACCGTCCGATGGAACGAAGGAGCTTCGGCAGGCCGTCGTCCGTTACTACGACGAAGCCCTCGGACTGAAGGTTCCGCTCGATTCCGTGCTCATCGCGGGGGGCGCACGGCCGATCATCTTCGCGGCCTATGCAGCCGTCGTCGACCCCGGCGACAAGGTGGTCTATCCGATCCCCTCCTGGAACAACAATCACTACACGTACTTCATGCGCGGCATCCCGGTCGAGGTCACCGTCGGGCCGGAGACGAACTTCCTCCCGACCGCAGAGCTCCTGCGTCCGCACGTGCGCGATGCGCGGATGATCTGCATCTGCACGCCGCTCAATCCGGCAGGCACCGTGATGTCGAAAGAGGAAGTCGAGCGCATCGCCCGTCTCGTCGTCGAAGAGAATGAGCGGCGCGCCGCGACGGGCGAACGCGCCCTGATGCTGTTGTGGGATCAGGTCTACTGGATGCTCACATTCGGCGGGTTCCGGCACTACGCGCCACCTCAGCTCGTACCGGAAGTGATGCCGTACACGATCTTCGTCGACGGGATCTCGAAGGCCTTTGCCGCGACCGGACTGCGCGTCGGCTGGACCGTCGCTGACCCGTTGATCACCTCCCGCATGCGCGACATCCTCGGACACGTTGGGGCCTGGGCACCGCGCCCTGAACAGATGGCCGTGGCCCGATTCATGGGCATGCGCGAGGCGATCGACACCTATCACGAGTCGATGATCCGCGAGCTCCAGCTGCGGCTGGACCTGCTGTACTCCCGGATCGCGGCGATGAATGCGGAGGGCATGCCCGTGCGCGCCATTGCGCCGCAGGGAGCGATCTATCTCTCCGTGCAGTTCGATCTGATCGGTCGCGCGGGCATCAAGACGAATGAACAGATCCGCCGTCTCCTGCTCGACGAAGCCGGATTCGCCGTCGTTCCGTTCCAGGCATTCGGTCTCCCTCAGGAAACCGGGTGGTTCCGGCTTAGCGTCGGTGCCGTCTCCCCCGCACAGATTGAAGCGGGCCTCGCGCGTGTGCGCAGCGTCCTAACCAGGTACGCGTAAACTCTCCCGGAACGCACAAGGAGGGTCCCTATGTCCCGTTGCCGGCGACTTCTTCCTCTTCTCGTTTTCCTCACGGTCCCGCTCGCCGCACAGACGACGGGCTCGATCAGCGGACGCGTCAACGATCCGAGCGGCGGCTCGCTCCCGGGGGTGACCGTCGAGGCGACGAGCGCCGCCATGCAGGGAGTGCGGGCGGCGGTAAGCGACGGAACGGGCCTCTACCGGCTGCCGCTCCTTCCTCCGGGAACCTACAGCGTCTCATTTACGCTCAGTGGCTTCGCGACGAAGAAGAAGTCATCCGTCCCGGTGTCCCTCGGCAACGACACGACAATCGACACCGTCCTCTCGCCGGCGTTGACCGAGTCGATCACCGTCTCCGATCCGGTCCCGGTCATCAATCCATCCTCGACCACTCTCGGCACGAACCTGAACGCGATGCAGATCGAGACGTTACCCAGCGGCCGGAACTACTCGTCGATCGTCCAGGTGACGCCGGGAGTCTCCACCGACGCGGTGCAGGCCGATGACAAACAGACCCCCACCATCGCCGTCTATGGCTCGTCGGGTGCGGAGAACGCTTTCTTCGTCGACGGCGTGAATACAACGAATGCCGAGTACGGGTTTCAGGGAAAGGAATTGAATTTCGAATTCATCGAAGCCGTCGAGGTCAAGACCGGCGGGTATGAGGCGGAGTACGGCCGCGCCACAGGCGGCATCATCAACGTGATCACCAAGTCGGGAAGCAATGAGTTTCACGGGGATGCATTCGGATACGACACCAGCGATTCGCTGCAGACCAACTCGAAAACCGTGGTCGGATCGATCCCGGCCGGGTACAGCAGAAAGGATTACGGAGCGGACATCGGCGGCTACCTCGTCAAGGAGAAGCTCTGGTTCTTCGGTGCGTACGATCAGGTTCGCAACCGGCAGAACAACATCCTTCCTGCCGGCCCTGGCGCGGGCGACGCGGTCGCCTCGCTGAGCCATCGCAACCTCGGTTCCGCCAAACTGACGTACAGCATGACTCTTCATCACATGTTCGTCGGCACCTTCCTGCAGGATCCGCGCGTCGACACGGGCGCCATCAACGATGCGAACCACACCCTGATCGGTGACCCGTCTACCTACTCCGGCCGACAGGACATCGGCGGCCGCGACTATGCGATCCACTACGACGGGATCATCGGAACGAACTGGCTGCTGTCCGCGCAAGACGCACACCACAAGGAAGAGAACTCGGTCGGTCCGTCGACCGCCGCGGGCGACACGATCGAGTACATCGACGCCCGCAACAATTTCTTCCAGTCCGGTGGCTTCGGCCTGATCCAGACTAAGTCCTTCGAGCGTACGTTCTTTGGCGGTTCCGTCAGCCGGTATCTCGGAGCGCACCAGATCAAGGGAGGGATCGAGTTCGAGGACCAGACTGCCAACGTCGTGAAGCGCATGTCCGGCGGACAGCAGGTCGACATCTTCGCGAACGCAGTCAACTCCTCGAAGCCGATCTACAGCCATACCTACTGGACGACGCCGGATGCGACGGTGGCCAACGCTCCGATTTCCGCACTGAATGCATCACCGCAGCACAAGAACACGACCGCATACCTACAGGATCACTGGACGGCGAAAGACTTCACGCTGAACGCCGGCATCCGCTGGGATCGGCAGCGCATCATCGATGCCTCGGGCGTCACGCAGATCGATCTCAAGAAGGACTACGCCCCACGGCTCGGCTTCGTGTGGGATCCCAGCGGCACGAATCACTCGAAGGTGTTCGTTTCGTACGGCCGTTACTACGAAGAGATTCCGATGGACCTCGTCATCCGGTCGTTCTCGTATGAGCGACAGCCGCGCATCATCAACTACAGCCCGACCAGCGTCGTTCCTGACCTCAACGCCGAGCACGATGCCGGCACGACCTCCGCGATCCTCGGCGGGTTCACGGAGCCGGCCGATCCGAATCTCAAGAATCAGTACCTCTCGGAGCTCATCGCCGGCGGTGAGCGGGAGATCGCACCCAACGTCTCCTTCGGCGTGAAGGGGATCTACCGCAGCTACGGCCGGGTGATCGAAGACTTCCTCTGCATCGACGACGGCACGTACTGCATCGGCAATCCCGGCGAAGGCATCATGAAGAAGGTGTTCACGCTCGACTACTCACAACAGTTCCCCGCACCGAAACCGAAGCGGACCTACAAGGGAATCCAGCTCGATGCAACGAAGGCGTTCTCGAACAACTGGCAGGGTATGGCGTCGTATGTCTTTTCCCGCCTCGAGGGAAACTACGACGGTGAATACGCGCCGTTCACGAACATCGGCGCCGATCCCAACATCTCCGCGGCGTACGACTACTACGACTTCTTCACGAACGGGAGCGATCTCACGAAGATTACGAATCGCGGGCCGCTTTCGAATGATCGCCGGCATCAGTTCAAAGCCTCCGGCACCTACAACACGCCGTGGAGAGTCTCCCTGGGCGTCTCCGCCTACTGGCGCAGCGGCACCCCCGTCACGCGCTACGGCTTCTCCGACGCGTACCGGCGCTACGAGTTCTTCCTGACTCCTCGCGGCGGCGAAGGAAGGACGCCGAGTAACTACGACGCCGATGTGCACGCCGGCTATCCGATTGCGGTCGGCCGTTCACAGGTCAACATCCTGCTGGACGTATTCAACGTTCTGAATACGCAACGGGCCGTACTACTCGATCAGCGCTACGGATTCCAGGAGAGCGACAACTCACTGCCGGCCGCGGCGAATCCGAATTATCTCAAGCCGGTCGTGCGCACAGCGGCAACGTCGGTCCGGCTGGGTGTGCGGTGGAGTTTCTGAGTCCCGTTGGAAACGTCCGGCGAGGCCACCCCGGCCTCGCCGGCGAACGATCACACGAAGATCCGGATTTCTTTCAACTCCCGCAGTTTGTCGCGGATGTCGGTCGCCTTCTCGAAGTCGAGGTTCTTCGCGGCCTCTTTCATCTCTTTCGTCAAGCGGGCGATGGCCTTGTCCAGGTCCTCCCCTTCCGTGAGATCGAGCCTGGCTTTCGACGACGGGCCGCCGGGGACTTCGAAGTAGTCGAGGTTCGCCATCTTCACGAGATCGCTGTCGATCGCTTTGATGATCGACGCCGGCTCGATGCCGTGGTCCTCGTTGTACTTCTGCTGGATCGCGCGCCGGCGGTGGGTCTCGGCGACCGCGAAACGAATCGAGTCCGTCATCTTGTCGGCGTAGAGAATCGCCACCGCGTTCAGATTGCGTGCGCAGCGGCCGATGGTCTGGATGAGCGATGTCTGCGAGCGGAGAAATCCTTCCTTGTCTGCGTCGAGGATCGCCACGCACGAGCATTCCGGAATGTCGAGGCCTTCGCGCAGAAGGTTGATCCCGACGAGCACGTCGTACGTCCCGATGCGAAAGTCGCGGATGATAGCGATGCGCTCCAGCGTCTCCACATCCGAGTGCAGATAGTTCACCTTGATCCCGAGCTCCAGTAGATAGCGGGTCAGGTCCTCGGACATTCGCTTCGTGAGCGTCGTCACCATGACGCGCTCCCCTTTGGTGATCCGCTCCTTGATCACGCCGATCAGGTCGTCGACCTGACCCTTGACCGGTTTGATCACGATCTGCGGATCGAGCAACCCCGTCGGGCGGATGACCTGCTCGGCAAACAGCCCGCCGGTCTTCTCCAGCTCGAACGGCCCGGGCGTCGCGGAAACATAGAGAATCTGATTGAGCTTCCCTTCGAACTCCTGAAAGGACAGCGGCCGGTTGTCGATCGCGCTCGGCAGCCGGAACCCGTACTCGACGAGCGTCTGCTTGCGGGCCCGGTCGCCGCCCCACATGGCCCGAACCTGCGGGATCGTCTGATGGGACTCGTCCACTACGACCAGTAGATCCTTCGGAAAGTAGTCGATGAGGGTCGGCGGCGGTTCGCCCGGCTGGCGCCCCGACAGATGGCGCGAGTAGTTCTCGATGCCGTTGCAGTAGCCGAGCTCCGCGATCATCTCCAGGTCGAACATCGTCCGTTGCGAGAGCCGCTGCGCCTCGAGGAGCCGCTCGTTCGCGCGCAACTCGGCCACGCGCTCGTCCAGTTCCACGCGGATGTTCTCCATGGCCACCATCAGCCGCTCGCGCGGCGTGACGTAGTGCGTCCGGGGATAGACCGCCAGCCGGTCATACTCCATCCCCGAGGTGCGGCCGGTGATGGGATCGATGCGCGTCATCTTGTCGATCTCGTCACCGAAAAACTCGATGCGCACCGCGTCGTCTTCGTAGGCCGGCCAGAGTTCCAGTACGTCGCCGCGAACGCGGAACGTGCCGCGCGCCAGATCGTACGGAGTGCGCTCGTACTGCATCTCCGTCAGGCGGCGAAGGTACTCCGTCATCGGCTTGTCGATGCCGCGCTCGAAGAAGACCAGCATCGAATGGTAGAGATCGGGATCACCGATTCCGTAGATGCAGGAGACGGATGAAACGATGATGACATCGCGCCG
Source organism: Thermoanaerobaculia bacterium (assembly GCA_038244715.1). GTDB lineage: Bacteria > Acidobacteriota > Thermoanaerobaculia > Gp7-AA8 > Gp7-AA8 > JADGNZ01. The sequence goes on along the minus strand of JBBRTE010000005.1, from coordinate 63,595 downwards.
CTCGAAGAGTGCTTTCGTGGCCGCGAGCCGCAGCTTGTCAATCTCGTCGTTCTTCGTCATCTCCTTCTCGATGTAGAGATCGTTCTGCGGAATGTACGCCTCGGGCTGGTAGTAGTCGTAGTACGAGACGAAGTACTCCACCTTGTTCTCGGGGAAGAAGTTCTTGAACTCCTGGTAGAGCTGCGCGGCCAGGGTTTTGTTGTGACTGAGCACGAGCGTCGGACGGTTGACCGCCTCGATGACCTTGGCCACGGAAAAGGTCTTCCCCGATCCGGTGACGCCGAGGAGAACCTGATCGCGCGTGCCGGCGAGGACGCTCTCGGTCAGTTGGCGGATGGCCTCGGGCTGATCGCCCTGGGGCGTAAATGACGAGAGAAGCTTGAAGTTCATATCGGGTTTCCGGGACTCAGCAACGCAACGACTGAGGATGCGCGCTGCTCATCGCGAGCTGCGGTTGATCGCCCGGACCGCCGCGATGAGCTTGTCCGCCTCGATGTGATCGATCTTCTCGTCTGCATCGACGTCGGTGGCGAGGCGCAGGAACGTCTGCGTCTTGTCCAGTTTCAGCTTGCCGGCCGCCGCCGAGGATCGCAGGAGCTTCATCTCCGCGGCGAAGGCAGCCTTTTGCTGGGCAGTGACGTCGCGCTGGAAATGTGGCGTCATGTCTTCCTCGATCTTCCCGAAGAGCATCTCGAGAATCGAGCCGGACTTCGGGGCAAGAGCCCCGAAGATGAACAGCGCGATCACAAAGACGAGTGACGCCCAGCCGCATCCCATCGGGACCCAGCGAGGGAAAAGCGGACGGAGGTCCGTCCCTGATGCTGCGTAATAATCCGCCGGACGTCGGAACGGAAGAGGTACTTCGACCGGTTGCGGCGGCAGGGGTGGTGTCAGTTCGGGAAGCGCGGATTCGTCCAAAAAGGCCTCTTACTCGACGGGAAAATGTATCATGCGGCGTATCCACGATCGCGGAAGCAAAAAAAGGAACCCTGGATGCCTACGACATTGGCCAAAGTCGCGGTGTTGATCCTCGATGACAACCCGCTCGTACTGAAGCTTGGACGTGCGTTGCTCGAACGCGAAGGATGTACCGTGCTCACGGCATCGAGCTGGATCGAGTTCAACCACGTGCTGGCTGGGACCGCACCGAACATCATCTTCCTCGACGTCAACCTGCCCAGCATCAAGGGCAACCGCCTCAGCGAAGTCCTCAAGTCGCAGTCGAGCAAGAAGGACATCCCCATCGTTCTGATCTCCGACCTCCCCGAGAAGTCACTGGAAGAGATGTTCCCCAGCTCCGGCGCGAACGCCTGGATGCGCAAGCCACTGACACGGGAGAAGCTGATCGAGATGATCAACCGTCTCGTGAAATGACCGACGGCTCGCGGATCCTCCGCACTGCGGGCATTCCCATCGTAATCGCTATCGTGCTCCTGGTCGCACTTCCGAAAATGTGTGCACGCGCGGTCGTGCTCTCCAGGGCGCGTCAGGAGAAGAGTGCGACTGCCAGCGGACTGCACATCGAGTCCTCCCACACGCCGGTCAGCTTTCCGGCGGGACTGGACGCCGAGCGAGTCCGCTATCTCGTGGAGATCGACCGGCAGTTCTCGGCGCCACACACGGCCCACATTCCCAAGACACTGCCCACCGTCAGCACACCAGCCGACCAGAACGTCATCGCCGCTCTGCAGCACCTCGGTTACCTCGACCTGCAGAGCGATGGGTCGCTGGCCATGACGCGCGATGGCATGCTTCACCTGGATGGGCTCGTCGATGAGGGCTCAACATGGAGCCTTCCGCTGGCCACCCGTCAATTCGGCGCGGTGGTCTCCATCAGCCCGGAAAACGACACGGCACACGCCACGATCGCCTGGCAGTGGCAACCCAACGCGGTCAGCGCGCAGCTCATCCCCACGCCCAGGCGACATGAGTCGACCGCAACCTTCGCGAACGGAAACGGACGCTGGGCATTGCAGGGGATCAACGGGCTTGACGAAGCGTTCGAATAGCTGGCTTACGGTGGTGGCGGAGCCGTCGTGGTGGTCGCTGTCGCAGGCGGAGGAGCGGTCGTCTTCGGTCCTTCGTCGACATTCGGAGCGGGGGATTCCGCGCTCTCTCCTGCACGGGCGGACGCATCCTGCGCGGCCTGCGTCGGCTCCAACTCCTTCGGCTGGTAGAACGACTTCTGGAGGTAGTACGGCAGCTTACTCATGGCCACGGTCGCGCCGCTGCAATCCTTGTCCGGCTCCTGGCCGGCGATGAAGGCCTCCATCACGACCCGCTCGCACGGGCCGACACCGCGACGGCCGGTCTTCAGGTCCATCGGCGCCATGACCATGCCGGGAGGTTGATCAAACTCGGGACGTGAGGTGCGCAGCTTGAGGACGTCGAGCTGTTTCACGATGTCGATCCAGATCGGAAGGGCCACCTCCGCTCCGGTTCCCCCACCTCCGAGCGACCGGCTCGGATCGTCGTAGCCCACCCACACGCCGATCGTGTACTCGGGCGAAAACCCGAGGAACCAGGCGTCGGTATACGAGTTCGTCGTACCGGTCTTGCCCGCCAGAGGAGGCGGAAGTGTGTGCGCCTCGAAACCCGTCCCGCGATCAATCGTGCCCCTCATGACGTGGGTCAGCTCGAATGCCACCTGTGCCTGCGTCGCCTCGGACAACTCCGGCAGCTGTTCTTCGAGTACGCGGTCCGTCTGATCGACGATCTTGCGCACCAGGCGTGGCTTCACGTAGACACCCTGGTTGGCGAACACGTTGTAGGCGCCTGCCATCTCGAGGGGGGACACGCCTGCAGCTCCGAGTGCAGTCGACGGATAGCGAGGGATGTCAGCGGTGATGCCGCAGCGCTTGGCGAAGTCCACCACGTGGTTGGCGCCAACCATCATCCAGGTCTTCACCGCCGGGACGTTCATCGACAGCTCGAGGGCCCGCTGGATGGTGACGATGCCCGCGTACTTGCCGTAGTAATTCTTCGGTGAGTAGATCTGATTGCCGACCGGGATGGCCACCGGCTCATCGAAGATCGTATCCGCGGGAGTGAGCCCCTTTTCGAACGCCGCTCCGTATACGAATGGTTTGAATGACGATCCGGTCTGCCGGCGCGACTGAATGGCGCGGTTGAATTTCGATATCTGGAAGTCGTAGCCGCCCACCAGAGCGCGCACTTCCCCGCTTTTCACATCGAGAATGACGACCGCACCCTGAACCTGGGGCAGCTGGTCCAGCATCCATTTGCGTGCGTGCGTCTTCCCATCTTCATCGAGACGGAGGTAGATGATGTCACCCGTCTTGAGGACTCCCTCCATCGTTTTGTGCTGCGTCCATGCGAACGATGCGGCAGGCAGCGTCATCGAGTCTCTACCAACGCGCGCTGTGACGCCGCTGCGGTCGACGCTCTGGACGACGGCCGGATAGAGCTTGTCGGGGACGTAGGCCTCGTTCGACCAGCTCGGGTCCTTGTAGGCCGCAGGGTCGATCCCTTCGGTGACCAGGTTCCTCGCCGGCTTGCGGAAACCGCGGCGGCGGTCCCAGTGCCGCAGCCCGCGCTGCAACGCCGTTTCCGCTGCCTGCTGCATGCGCAGATCGAGCGTCGAATACACCTTCAGGCCGCGCTGGTAGAGGTTCTCGACGCCGAACTTGTCGCTCTTCTCGATCGATTGGCGAATCTCTTCGGAGAAATACGCCCCGATCCGCGGAGCCTCTTCTTTGTACGTGCCGAGGACAATGGGAGCGTTCGCGGCTTGATCGAACTGTTGTTTCGAAATGTAGTGCTCTTCGTACATCCGGCGGAGCACGTGATTGCGGCGGGCTGTGGCGTGATCGGGATGGGTAATCGGGCTGTAGTACATCGGCGCGCGGATCAACCCCGCGATCAACGCCGCCTCCGGGATGGACAGGTCCTTCGCGTGCTTGCCGAAGTAGAGGCGCGAGGCCGCTTCCACTCCGTACGCACCGTGACCGAGGTAAACCTGATTGGCGTAGAGCTCGAAGATCTGGTCCTTGGTGAAGTTCTTCTCGATGTCGACAGCCAGGAACGCCTCGTTGATCTTGCGACGGAAATCCTTGGCAGGCGTGAGGAAGACCTGCTTGGCGAGTTGCTGGGTCAGCGTCGACGCACCCTCGACTTTCTTGCGGGCGATAATGTCTTTCAGCGCGGCGCGAAAAATCGCCTTCGGATTGATTCCGCCGTGATGGTAGAAATCGGCGTCCTCGGTCGCCACGACGCCTTCCACGAGCGCCGGCGCGATGTCGCGCTTCGTGACCACGATCCGCTTCTGAATCGAATACTCCGCGAACGGCGTCCCGTTCCGGTCGTAGATCCGCGTGATGATGGCCGGCTGGTAGTTCTGCAGCGACTTCACAAGGGGGACCCGAATGGCGTGAGCGAGGACGAAGCCTCCCGGAATCCCCAGGGCCAGCGCGATCAGCAGGAGGAGGATGCGGGACTTACGGCGGCGTGCTACGACGTCGGACACTTCGTGAGTGTAACAAAGGCGTGCAGGTAGCGGCGCGGTGGCCCTCCGGAAGTAGAATGCCGCGGAATGTCCACCGTCCCCTCCACCGTCGCTCCGCCGACGCAGGATTGGAGCCGCCTGGTTGCGGACTCGATCACGCAGTACGGAGCCTGGCATACGTACCTCAAGCTCATCGAGGCGCGTAAGGCGTATCCGGATGACCTCTCGCTCCGTGGCTACACGGAAATCCTGCGCAACGCCATCGTCCGCGATTTCCTCATGCATCCAAAAGGGATGCAGGCCGTTCCGAAGCTGACCGCGGAGTTCCTCTCGAATTTCGATCGCTTCAACCTGACTGCGCAGGAGGGGTACCTCATGTCGCTCATCGATGGACGGCTCGATCTGCAGAAGTTGCTGATCCTCAGCCCGTCCGATCCATTCTCCACGCTGTTCAACCTCGCCAAGCTGCAGCAGGAGCGCGCGATCACGGTGCCCCAATGAGCGCAGACGAAAAGTTCGTCATCGCCCAGAACCTCAAGACGGCCATCGCCGTGGTCGACGAGAAGGGGACGGTCCAGTGGCGCAACCGCGCCTTCGAGGCCACGTTCGGTACCGATGCCCGGGAGTGGCTCAAGGAGGCAACGCGCGTCGTCGCCGGTGAGAGCGGCTGGCTGCGGGGGTTCTTTCTCGACACCGACGGACAGCGATCCCTCGACGTGGACATCGAGGGGCGCACCTATCGCGTCGACAAGATCATGCACCTCGACGACTACGGTGCGCCCTGCGTGGCCTTATGGTTCGAGGACGTCACGCGGCAGCGGGAGGCCGAACAGGCCAAGTCCGATTTCACTGCACAGATCGTTCACGACCTTCGGGGTCCGCTTTCCGGGATCCAGGGCACGCTGGAATTCGTGCTCTCGCAGGACGGATCGAAACTCGATGCCATGAATGCCGACCTGCTCTCGGAAGCGCGCCACGAGTCCGAGCGGATGATGAGCCTGATCAACGAGATCATGGACTTCTCCAAGATCCAGTCCGGCAGTTTCACCGTCGAGCAGGAGCCGGTGCGTGTCGCGGGTCTGCTCAAGCGCGCCGTCCGCAGTCTGCAGAGCGTTGCCGGACGGGACGAGGTCTTCCTCCTTTCCGCACACGGCCGCGACATCCCCCAGATCATCGGCAGCGTCGAGAAGCTGACGCAGGCCGTGATCAACCTCATCTCGAACTCGTTGAAGTTCACACCGAAGAAGGGCCTCATCTCCGTCGGGGCGCAGATCGTCCGCAAAGGCGAGCACCCGGAAGCGATCGTCATCACGGTGACGGACAGCGGCATGGGGATCAAGTCGGCGGAACTGCAGCAGATCTGGGACAAGTACAAGCAGAGCGGCAACAAGTCCATCCGCGGCGGCGGTGGTACCGGCCTCGGTCTCTACATCGTCAAACAGGTCGTCGAGGCACACGGCGGCGAAGTCACCGTGGCCTCGGTGGAGGGTGTGGGCACGAGCATGGTGCTGCGGCTGCCCATTACGAGAGCGGCATAGGCGACCCGCCGCCAATCACCGCCTCCACGCCGTACGCGATCTCCTCCTCGGTGATATCGGAGAAGACTTCGCATCGGCCGATGGCGCGTGGGAAAACCATCACCCGATGGCTCCCGGTGTTCTTCTTGTCATGCTCGGTCGCGGCCAGAATGGCGGCGCGCGAGATGCCGGCAGGCAATGGACTTGGTTCCCAGCGCCGGATGGCGTCTTCGATCCTGCGCGCCACTGCGGTTTCGATCAGCCCCCGGCGCACGGCGATGGCGTTGGCCCCGATCATCCCCCACGCCACAGCCTCGCCGTGAGTCAGGCCGCGATAGTCGAGCGCGGCTTCGATTCCGTGGGCGATCGTATGTCCGTAGTTGAGCAGGCGGCGCAGGTCGGCCTCTTTCTCATCCGCGGAAACGACCCCGGCCTTCACCCGGATGGCCTTTCGTACGACGTTCTCGAGATCGACGTCCGGTGGCGTCTCGAGCGATTCGAAGAGTGAGGGATCGCCGATCACTCCCCCTTTCAGAGCTTCGAACAGACCACTGAGCAGCTCGCGTCGCGGCAGGGAGTCGAGCGTGGCCAGGTCGGAGATAACGGCGCGCGGCGGATAGAAACTGCCGATAAGGTTCTTGCCGCTGGCGTGATTGACCGCCAGCTTGCCGCCCAGCGAGCTGTCGACCTGCGCGAGGAGCGTCGTGGGGATGTGGACGAGATCGATCCCGCGCAAAAAGATCGACGCTGCGAAACCGGCGGTATCGCCGATCATTCCTCCGCCGACGATCACGGCGGTCGCGTCGCGCTTCGCACCGCGCGCGAGCAACTGCGTGACGACCTCATTCGCCGTGTCGAGTGTCTTGTACGCCTCTCCCTCTTCGATCGTGATCAGCTCTGCATCGAGGGCAGCCGCGACGCGCGCGCCGAACCGCTCGCGCAAGACGGTCGAGGTGATGACGAACCTGCGTCCGCGCCTGGGGACGAGCTCCGCCACCTCATCCAGAAGGCCGTGGCCGACGTAAACGGGATAGCTCGCACTGGCCTGGCGGATCGTGAGGAACGGTTGAACCATGCGCTACTTGATCCGGATCCCGAGCTCGTCGAGCTGCTTTTCGTCGACGCGCGACGGTGCCTCGCTGAGCAGATCCTGCGCACGGGCCGTCTTCGGAAACGCGATGACTTCTCGCAGCGATTCCGCGCGCGCCATCAGCATGATCATCCGGTCGAAGCCGAGGGCGACTCCGCCGTGGGGTGGGGCGCCGTAGCGGAACGCGTCGAGCAGAAAGCCGAAGCGCTCGCGCGCATCGTCATCGCGGATGCCGAGCGCGCGGAACATGCGCGATTGCAGCTCGGGCGTGTTGATGCGGATCGATCCGCCGCCCAGTTCGAGCCCATTCATGACGACGTCGTAGGCGCGGGCCAGCGTCGCGCCGGGGTCGCTCTCGACTTTGTCGAAGTCTTCCAGGCGCGGCGATGTGAAGGGATGATGGCGGGCGAAGAAGCGGCCGCTCTCCTCGTCCCACTCGAAGAGCGGAAAGTCGATGACCCAGAGGAAGTCCCAGCGATCGGCCGGGATCAGGCCCTGGTCCTTCGCCACACGAAGACGAAGAGATCCGAGAACATCCCAGACCTTCGTAGTCTTGCCGGCGACGATCAGTGCCAGGTCGTTCTCGTTCGCCTGCAGAGCGCCGCGCAACGAATCAAACCCGGCGTCGTCGAGGAACTTCTTGATCGAGGAGCCGCGCTGCGCATCAAACTTGATCCACACCAGTCCCGTTGCGCCGAGCTTCTTGGCCTCCTCCGTGAGATCGTCGATTCGCTTGCGTGACAACGACGCGCCTCCCGGAACGACGATGGCGCGTACCGTCTCGGCCTCGCGGAACGCCGGGAACTCGATGGCTTTCGCGGCAGCGGTGATGTCGATCAGCTCCAGACCGAAGCGCGTGTCGGGGCGATCGATGCCAAAGCGATCCATCGCCTCCTGCCAGCGCATCCGCGGAAAGGGCGTCCGGATCGGGATGTCCGCCAGGGGGAAGATCTCGGCGAACATCCCTTCGATCAGGGCGAAGACGAACTCCTCGTCGATGAAGGATGCCTCGATGTCGACCTGCGTGAATTCCGGTTGCCTGTCGCGCCGCAGGTCTTCGTCACGGAAGCAGCGCGCGATCTGGTAGTAGCGATCGAGTCCGCTGACCATCAGGAGCTGTTTGAAGATCTGTGGCGATTGCGGCAGCGCGTAGAACGTTCCCTTGCTGACCCGGCTCGGCACGAGGTAGTCGCGCGCGCCCTCGGGCGTCGACTTCGTCAGAATCGGCGTCTCGATCTCGAGAAAGCCCTGCCTGTGCATGTAGTCGCGCACGCCATGCGCCACGCGGTCCCGCAGGATCAGATTTCGCGTCAAGGCCGGACGGCGGAGGTCGAGGTAGCGATACTTGAGGCGGAGATCTTCGGCGGCATCGACGTCATCGTCGATCGGAAACGGCGGCGTATCGGCGCGGCTCAGCAGTTCGATCGTTGTCGCCACCAGCTCGATGTCTCCGGTGGGCATCTTCGCGTTCTTCGTCGCCTCGGCGCGCTCGCGCAGTTCGCCTTCGATACGGACGACGAACTCGGAACGCAACTCCTTGGCGATGGCCAGGAGCACCTCGCTCGCACCTTTTGACCGGTCGACCACGACCTGCACGATTCCACTCCGATCGCGGACGTCGATGAAGACGAGGTCCCCGAAGTCGCGCTGCTTCTGGACCCAGCCTGCGATCGTGACGCGTGTTGCGGACTGCTCGCGGCGCAGTGTGCCGGCATAGGTTCTGGTCATGAGTGGAGGTACGTCTCCTTGTACTCGAGGTAGTGGCGCCACGACTGTTCGAGCCGCGCGATCTCGTTGATGGTCAACTCGCGCTTCACGCGGGCCGGCACTCCGACAGCGAGTGTGCGGGGCGGAACCTCCATCCCCTCACCCACCAGCGCTCCGGCGCCGATGAGAGCCAGCTCGCCGACGCGCGCACCGTCGAGCACGCGCGAACCCATGCCGATCAACGCGCCACGGGCGATCGTGCATCCGTGCGCGATTACACCGTGGCCGATCGTCACTTCTTCAGCGATCTCGATCGGATGCGTGCCGTTCGTGACGTGCAGCACGCAGTTGTCCTGAATGTTCGTGCGCGGGCCGATGCGGATGGAGTGCACATCTCCCCGCAACACGGCGCCGTACCAGATCGAGCAATCGTCGCCGAGGAGGACGTCGCCGATCAGCGTGGCATTTTCGGCGACGAAGACGCGCTGACCGAGGCGGGGTGAGCGCCCTTCGTAGGTGCGGGAAAGCATCGAGGGACTGTATCAGGTGGCGCGAGGCGTGAGGAGTGGCCTTGCGCTTAACTCGCCGGCGAGGCCGCCGGTGCCCCACCTGCTGCGAGCGGAAGTACCTGCAATCGCGAGGTCCTTCGCCCCGCTTGCGGGGAGAAGGTGGCCGAAGGCCAGTTGAGGGGCTGTCACCCCGGCACAAAGCAACACCAGCCCGGGCGCCTTACCGCTTCCGCAGCACAACGTGGGCAATGGCGCGCCCGCCCGCAGCATGCCGAACGCATTCGTATCCCAGCGCGCGGAGGTCGATCCCCTGGAAAAGGCTTTCTCCGCTCCCGAGGAGAACGGGAGCGATCACGAGCCGCAGCTCGTCGATCAACCCGGCGCGGAGATATTGCCGGATCGTCGAGACGCCGCCGCCAATCCGCACATCGTTTTCCCCTGCCGCGGCCTTTGCCTGCGCCAGCGCTGACTCGATGCCGTCGGTGACGAAGCGGAATTCCGTGCCGCCCTGCATCGCCAGAGGCGGCCGCCCGTGATGTGTGAGGACGAAGGCCGGTACGTGATACGGCGGCTCTTCGCCCCACCAGCCTCTCCAGCTCTCGTCCGGCCACGGTCCGCGCACGGGACCGAACATGTTCCGGCCCAGGATCCAGGCGCCGATTCCCCGGAACCCTTCCTGAACGAAATCGTCATCGACGCCGGTCTCGCCTTCGCCCGCCTGGTGCATCTGCTGCCAGCACCGCGTGTGAAAGACCCAGTCGAACATCTCCGCTCCGCCCACCCCGAGTGGGTTTTCCAGATCCTGCAGCGGCCCGGCCCCGTAGCCGTCTATTGAGAGGGAGAAGGTATGGACAATCACTTGAGACATGACGTTCCTCGCTCGAAACAGGATCGAAGTGCAGGACGAGACTATCGGAAGTTGATCCTCAGCCCAATCCTCCTCTCCGTTTACAATCGCGCGATGCCACACTCCATCCCGTTCCGCAACCGGGCGCACGAGGTGTCTCGCGTCGAGGCGTTCAGCGACGTCATCTTCGGCTTCGCCATCTCGCTGCTCGTCGTGTCGCTCGAAGCACCGAAGACGTATGCCCAGATGATGGAGATGCTGCGGGGGTTCCTACCGTTCGCCATCTGCTTCTGGCTCTTCATCGACATCTGGTTCGAACACCACAATTTCTTCAAGCGGTACGCGCTGCAGGACAAGCTGACGATGTTCCTGAACACGGTGCTGCTCTTCGTCCTGCTTTTCTACGTCTATCCGCTGAAGTACATGTTCACGCTCTTCACGCAGGGAATCATGGGAGAACGTGTCGAGATTCCACCGGGTGGCCAGACGTTTCTCTTCACAATCTACGGAATCGGAGTGACGGCTGTGTTCTGGCTGCTTGCGGCGCTCTACGCGCACGCATTTCGCCTCCGCGACGCGCTGCAACTCAATGACGTCGAACAGATCGACACGAGAGAGAGCATCTATGACAACGCGTGTATGGGGGCGTTCGGAGTGATCTCGATCGCCATCGCCCACTCGCGATTTCACCAGTTCGCCGGCGTCGTCTATTTCCTTATCGCCATTCCGAAGACCATCGTGCCCTGGACGATGGGCATCCGGCGCAGAAAGCGCGAGAACGAGATGCTCGCGCAGCAGCCGGCATAGGAGTCTGCGCGGCACAACCTTTTCGGCGCCACTTGAGCCTGAGCCTTGGGCAACCTGCGCCGCCGGCCGTGCCGGCTCAGCGCCAGAGGCGCCACGTCGTCGCGCCCCAGACCAGACCCCAGAGGATGGCCACCGATGCGACAGCGATGGTCGCCGCCGACGCGCCGAAGCGGTCCGCTGCAATGCCGGCGACAATGCTGGAGATGCTCATCGTCAGCGTTACGAAGCCGTAGTCCGCGCTGAAGACCCGTCCACGGATCCAGTCCGGCGTCTCGCGCTGCAGGCCGAACGTCGATGTCTGCCACTGAGCACCGCCACCGAGGTGCGCGGCGAAGACCGCCAGTGCTCCCGCGACCAGGGATCGCGAGAACCCGAGACACAGGTAACCGATCCCGAAGAGAAGGACGCAGGGCCCGATGAGCCGGTATTGCAGATCGGCGCGGCGCGAACCGGCGGCGCGGATCAGGAACGGTCCGAACAATGCGCCCAGTCCGCGCGCCGCGAAGAGCAGCCCGATCCCAAACGCGCCGGCGTGAAAAATCTCCTTGCCGAACACGCTGAGCAAGGCGATGACACCCGCGCCAAGTCCGTAGCCACCCTTCGATGTCAGCAAGGCCAGGACGCGCGGGTTGGCGCGCGCGTACCGGGACGTTTGTTGCGCGGATTCGATCAGGCCGGGATGTTCGTGGTGCGCCTCCCGTGCCTCGGCGAATTGTGCGCGCATCCTCCAGAGGATCGCGGCAGACGCCAGGAAACTGAGCGAGTCGACGACGAACGAGACATCGCGTCCGAAACGCATCGTCACGAGACCGCCCAGGGCTGCGCCGGCCGCCAGCATCGTTCCCCACGTTGATCCCATCAGCACATTCGCCGTACTCAGGTCTTCCGCTGCCACGATGTTCGGCAGCGCGGCCTGCGATGCCGGCTCGAAATACGCGGAACCGATCGAGATCGCGATCACGCCGAGATACGCGAACGGGAGGAGTGCGGGAGTCCGGGCGAAGAGCGGGAGCAGACACGCCAGACAACGCAACAGGTCGACGACGATCATCAGCTTGCGGCGGTCGAGGCGGTCAACCGCGCGGCCCGCGATCGGCGTCGTGAGAAAGATCGGCAGCGTCTGGCAAAGCAGCATCAGAGACGCCAGCGTTGCGGAGCCGGTCAGTTGCAGGACGAGATCGAGCAGCGCAACGGTCAGAAACCAGTCGCCGCCGAGGGAGATCAGGGAGCCGAAGTAGAGGAGCCGGAACTCGCGATTATCCCGGAGGAGCCGCACGTACATGCGGCGCGAATCCTACCCTTCCTCCGGAATGGCGTGCCCCTCACCACCCACCCGCTCGTACGTGAGGAACGAGTAGGGATAGTCGTTCTTTTCGTCGGCCTCGAAGTCTTCGCGATCCGTGAGGTGCCACTCGTTGACGTCATCGAACTCCGGAAAGAACGTATCGCCCACGACATCGGCGTGGACCTGGGTGATGTACATCCGGTTCGCGCGATGAAGCGTCTGGCGAAAGATCTCCGCGCCGCCGAGGATGAAGGCTTCGGTCTCGTGCGGTGGAACCGCAGCCAGTGCCGCTTCGACGCTGGTCACGGCGACGACATCTGACTGCGCCTCGATCGGAGAACGGCTGACGATCACATGCTGCCTCCCGGGGAGCGGCTTGCGGCCGATCTCGTCGAACGTTTTCCGCCCCATGATCACGTGATGGCCCATGGTCAGCGCCTTGAGACGCTTGAGGTCGTTCGACAGGTGCCACGGAAGCTTGTTGTCTCGCCCGATGACGCGGTTGGAGGCCACTGCCGCGAGGAAGGAGATCCGCATGCGGTGCGCATGATATGCGCCAATCGATCGAATGGTTCCCTGTGGTGGTCTTACTCTTAGACGGCGATCGGAGCCTTGATGCTCGGGTGCGGGTCGTAGGCCTCGAGTGTGAAATCGGAGAACTGGAAGTCGAAGATCGACTTCACCGCCGGATTGAGCATCATCCGCGGCAGCGGACGCGGGTCGCGGCCGAGCTGTTCCCGCGCCTGGTCGAGGTGGTTCACGTAGAGATGGGCGTCACCGAGGGTGTGGATGAAGTCGCCGGGAGCGAGGTTGCAGACCTGGGCCACCATCATCGTGAGAAGGGCGTACGAGGCGAGGTTGAAGGGCACGCCCAGGAAGACGTCGGCGCTGCGCTGGTACAACTGGCAGGAGAGCTTTCCGTCCGCGACATAAAACTGAAACAGCGCGTGACAGGGGGCGAGCGCCATCCTGTCGACGTCGGCGACGTTCCAGGCGCTGACGATGTGCCGCCGCGAGTCGGGATTGCGCTGGATCTGATCGATGACCCCCGAGATCTGATCGATGTGCTCTCCGTTCGGGGCCGGCCACGAGCGCCATTGATACCCATAGATCGGACCGAGCTCGCCGTCGGCGTCCGCCCATTCGTCCCAGATCGTCACGCGGTTCTCGTTCAGCCAACGGACGTTGGTATCGCCACGAAGGAACCACAGCAGCTCATAGATGATCGACCGCAGGTGCAGTTTCTTCGTCGTCAGCAGAGGGAACCCCGCGGCGAGAGGGAACCGGAGCTGGTAGCCGAAAACGCTGAGAGTTCCCGTCCCGGTCCGGTCGGACTTCGGAGCGCCATGGTCGAGGATGTGCTGGACGAGCTCGAGGTATTGCTGCATGGCTCATTTTAGCGCGCCTATAATCCGCGCGCTTACATGCTTCAGTTCATCGACGGCACCCTCCACATCGGCAACGTCCCCACGAGCGATCTGGCAGCCCGCTTCGGAACTCCGCTGTACTTCTACGACGCGGGGATCATTCGCCGGCAGATCGACCGCGTCCGGCGCGCGTTCTCCAACCTTCCCTTCCGTCCGTTCTACGCCATGAAAGCGAATGGGGCGATGGCCATTCTCGATCTCGTCCGCGGCGCCGGTTTCGGCTGCGATGCCGTGTCGCCCGGCGAGATCTTCATCGCCCGTCAGGCCGGGTTCACGCCGGACAACATCTGGTTCACCTGCTCGAACGTCTCCGACGACGACCTCCGCTCCATCGGTGACGAGCGGATCATCATCAACGTCAACTCCATGTCGGAGATCGACCGCATCCTGGCGCTTGACCTCCCGAATCCGGTGGCGTTGCGCGTGAATACGGACATCGGCGCCGGTCATCATATCGACGTCGTCACCGCGGGCGGCGGCGTGAAGTTCGGGATCGACGTCGCGGAGGTTGAATCAGCGCGGATGATCGTGGAAGACAGTGGACGGCGGGTCGTTGGTCTGCACGCGCACATCGGCTCGGGAATCGACAGCATCGCTCCCCTGCTCGAGTCCGCGCGTCGCCTGCTCGATCTCTCCACGGCGTTTCCTAACCTCCGCTGGCTCAATTTCGGAGGCGGCATTTCCGTGCCGTACGAGCCCGGCGCCGTCGAGTTCCCGATCGACGAGTACGGTGCCGAGTTGACCCGCATCGCCGATCGCCTCCTGCGAGCGCGTGACCTCACCGCCATTCTCGAGCCGGGCCGGTACCTGGTCGCGGAGAGTGGGACCCTGCTCGCGCGTGTGACGTCGCGGCGCATGAGCGGCGGGCAGTCGTGGATCGGCGTCGACACCGGGTTCAACCACCTCGTGCGGCCGTCGAAGTACGGCGCCTACCATCACATCGTGAATGCCTCGAATGGCTCGCCAGCCTCCCTCCGCCAGACCTTCGATCCGTCGGCGATGACGGACGAAGTCGTCGTCGCCGGCAACCTCTGCGAGTCGGGCGATGTCTTCACGCGCACCAATGGAGGCATGACCCGCCGGATCGTGCGGACGAAGGTCGACGATCTCCTCGCATTCTGTGACGCCGGGGCCTACGGATTCTCGATGGCGTCGGTTTACAACGCACGCCTGCTGCCGCCGGAAGTCATGATCGACGGCGGCGATGTCCGGCTGATCCGCGAGCGACAGACCTATGACGACCTCGTGAAAGGGATGCGATGAAATTCGGGACCAGGGCCGTTCTCGCCACAATCGCGCTGCTCACCGCCGCCTGCGCAACTCAGCCAAAGCCACTCATGCTCGATCTGAAAATCATCAATGGACGGATCATCGACGGCACCGGCGCACCCTGGTACCGCGGTGACGTTGGCGTGCGCGGCGACTCGATCGTCTCCATCGGCGAGCTCGCCAGTGTTCCCGCCACCACCACGATCGACGCCCGCGGCAACATCGTCTCCCCCGGCTTCATCGACCTCCTCGGCCAATCGCAGGGGTCGGTCTTTGTCGATCCTCACCTCGAGGCGAAGGTGCGCCAGGGCATTACGACCGAGGTGACGGGAGAAGGCAGCTCGCCGGGCCCTTTGAGTCAGAAACAAATCGACGCAGCCAATCCGAAGAACCGGCCCACGTGGCGCACCCTCGGCGAGTGGTTCCGCGCGCTCGAGAAGAACGGCAGCGCCATCAACTTCGCGCTCTTCGTCGGCGCCGACAACCCGCGCGAGATCGTCATCGGCGAGGTGAATCGCCAACCTACCGCCGACGAGATGCAGGAGATGGAGCGGATCGTCGACCAGGCCATGCGCGACGGAGCGATCGGCCTGTCGACGTCGTTGATCTACCTCCCGGCGATGTACTCGACCACCGACGAGATCGTCAAGCTGGCAACGGTTGCGGCGCACTACGGCGGCGTCTATTTCAGTCATATCCGGGATGAGGGCGACCATATCGACACCGCGCTCGATGAAGCGTTCCGGATCGCGCGGGAAGCGAAGATCCCCGTGAACATCTGGCACCTCAAGGTCGGTGGCGCAGCGAACTGGGGACGCATGCCGCACGTGATCGAGCGGATCACCGCCGCGCGAGCCGAAGGTCTCGACGTGGCTGCGAATGTCTATCCGTATGCTGCGTCGTCAACGTCACTCTCGACGCTCGCACCCGACTGGTCCCTCGAAGGTGGATACGCGGAGCTCAAGAAACGCCTTGCGGATCCTTCACAACGTACGCGGATCGCCGAAGAGCTCCAGCGGCAGTTCAAGAAGCGCGGACCGAGAGGGATTTACATCACCCGCATCGGGAATCCTGCATTCGCGCAGTACGAGAAGCACTACGTCGAAGAGATCGCCGCATTGATGAAAGTCGAGCCTGACGAGGCGATGATGTCTCTCTTCGCCGAGACCAACAGCTCGCCCAGCGTGATCTTCTTCTCGATGAACGAAGCGGACGTGCAGACCGCGCTGAAACAGCCGTTCGTGTCCATCGGATCCGATTCGGGATCACCACCGCCGGCGGCGCGCGCAGGCGGCTTCGCCGTCCATCCCCGTGCGTACGGCACCTTCCCTCGCGTCCTCGGGCACTACGTGCGCGACGAGCACCTCTTCACGCTGGAGGAAGCCGTGCGCAAGGCCACCTCGCAGGCGGCGGATCGAACGAACTTCACGGACCGGGGCGTGCTTCGGCCCGGGATGAAAGCGGACCTCGTCGTCTTTGATGCGGAGAAGATCCGCGACGTCTCCACGTACGAGGATCCGCATCACTTCAGCGAAGGCATCCTCGATGTGATCGTCAACGGCACACCGGTGCTGCAGGATGGCGCGATGACGAAGGCACTGCCGGGGCGGGTGCTGCGGGGACGGGGCTACAAGCCCTAGGCAGATCCGGTCGATCGGGCGGTGTTCAGGATCGACCAATCGCACGATGTGCGAGGTCATGCGTCCCGCGCCGTGGCAGTTCGCGCCTTCCGCGTTCTACTGGATTTACGGGTTTTCGCGACGTCTCAAGAAAACCTGTCATCCGATCCCGCCGAAGCGCGGCGACAAATCCACTGCCTGAAACCCGGGTGGCTGGGTGGCGGTGCCACTCCGCTGTGGCACAATGCCGCGTCCATCCCAGCATGCAAGACAACTCCACTGAAACGCTCGTGCGGGCCGTCGGTTTCTGGGGCCTCGTGGCGATGTGCATCAATGCCGTCGTCGGTAGTGGTGTCTTTCTCCTTCCCAGCGAGTCGTACAAGCTCCTCGGGCCATTCTCGCTCTGGGCGCCGCTGATCTTCGCGCTGCCGGTGTTCGTCCTGGTGCTCTGCTTCGCCGAGGCCGCCAGTCACTTCAGCGAGCCGGGCGGCGCGTACTTGTATGCGAAGACCGCGTTCGGCGACTTCGTCGGATTCGAGACGGGATGGATGAACTGGCTGGCGCGCGTCACCTCCCTAGCGGCGCTGTCGAACGGTTTCGTCGTCTCGCTGGCGCGCATCTTCCCGTCGCTCGGCACCGCCACGGCGCGGATCGCGGTGATCCTGGTGTCGCTGGGGATCCTCACCGCGATTCACTATGTCGGCGTCCGGTATGGCGCCGCGTCGATCTATTTCTTCACGTTCGGCAAACTGATTCCGCTGGTCGGCTTCATCGTGGTCGCACTGATCGCATGGAAGCACAATCCGATTCCGGCCTCGATGGCGTTGCCGGGGCCCGGCACCGACTGGAGCGGGGCAGCACTCTTCATGCTCTTCGCGTATGCAGGCTTCGAGAACATGGGCGTGCCCGCGGGCGAGTTTCGCAATCCGCGAAAAGAGCTGCCGCGCGCGCTGCTCGTCGGCACGCTGGCGATCGCAGCGATCTACGTGCTGGCGCAGCTCGGCGCGATGTCGGCACTCCCCGACCTCTCGAAGACGGCGACGCCGATCGCGGATGCAGCCGCGGCACTCATCGGCGGTGCCGGTGCGCTGATCGTCACGCTCGGCGCACTGCTGTCGATGGCAGGCACGAACTCCGGCACCGTCCTGGAAGGCTCGCGCATGCTCTACGCGATCTCGCTCGGGCGCCCGCGGCTTCGCGCACTGAGCTACGTGCACCCGCGCTTCCGCACACCGGCGGTCGCGATCCTGATTCACGTTCTCGTCGCCGCAGTCCTCGCCTGCGCCGGCTCATTTGCAAAGTTAGCGATGCTATCGGCAGTGGCTCGTCTGACCACCTATCTCTTCACCTGCGCCGCCGTTCCGCGTCTGCGCAAACTGAACGAGGGATTCCGAACGCCGACTCTGGCTCTTCCGATCCTCGGCACGGTCATTTCCCTCCTGCTCTTCTTTACGCTCAATGCCTTCAACTTCATCGCCGCAGCGATTGCGCTGGGCATCGGAGCCTTGATCTATCTGATGTCGCCCGCGACGGAACCAGCAGGAGTGTAAATACGCTCAATGCCTGGCGGCGTACCTTCGCCCGGGGATTGTGGCGCTCAACAGGTCGACCGTGCTGATTCTCATCGCCCCTGCGCCGGTGGCGACGAGACGGAATGTGAAGAGTCCCAGTACGTCCGGAGTGAAGGTAGGGTTTCGGATCGTTGAGGATGAAAACTCAGCGTAAGAACCAGCGAGAGTTGGCAGCGCTCCCAAAGGGCTGATCTTTCGAATTCTGTCGTTCTCCGTATCCGCCACATAAACATTTCCTCGGCTGTCGACAGCCACGCCCCCTTGGTAGCGAAAGCGGGCCGCATCACCCGTTCCGTCGATCGCCCCGGGACATTCCGTCGGACCGGCCAACGCCGTGAACGTAAACGACTGCGCGAGAAGCGCTGGCTGCGCCGCAGCAACGGCGAGGAGAACGACGAGCACCTTGAAACGGGGCATTGGGACCAGGCTCCTACCCTAAATTATGGTGTTATAGCATACTCCGAAGAGGGCGACACCGGGCTCACATGTTGCTCCGTCGTGAACATGGACAACGACAGCTCACTCACCCTTCGCGGCACTGCCGACGGCCTTGCCATCCGCGCCGCTCTGCTCACCCTCGGCGGTCTCTTCATCGGTGGCTGGATCGTCGCTCTGGCGATGAAAGTGGCCGGCAAAGCGATTCACCTTCTCGTCCTCCTCGGTGCCGGACTGGTCATCACTGGACCGGGCGCGTACGAGGTGAAGGTGCAGCGCCGGTGGGGACGCGACGACGTCAGCAAGATCGCGTAGCCGTCAACGGAACATCCAGACGCACACCGCCGCGGCGACGATTGCGGCGACCGTGTCGCCCACCAGCGCGGCCGGGATGGCGTGCCGCGTTTTCTTGACGCCGATCGCTCCGAAATAGACGGCCAGCACGTAGAAGAGCGTCTCGCTGCTGCCATAGAGCGTGGCGGCCGTGCGCGACATCATCGAGTCGGGACCATAGCGTTTGATGACGTCTGTCGTCAGCGCGAGCGAGCCGCTGCCGCTGAGCGTGCGCAGGACTGCCAGCGGAAAAAGCTCAGGCGGAAAAATGGTACGGCTGAGGAGCGGACGGAGCGCATTCGTCAGCAGGTCCATCGCCCCTGAGGCGCGGAACATGCCGATGGCCACAAGGATACCGACCAGGAACGGGATGATGCGCACAGCGACCTGAAACCCTTCCTTCGCTCCTTCGATGAATACGTCGTAGACCTTCACACCGCGAATGAGCCCGATCAGCGGAATGCCCACGAGCAGAACCGGGATGGCCCACAGCGAGACGCCTTGAAGGATTTCGCGGATCATTCTGCGGCCTCGGGGGCTGGGATGTGCGGCGTTGGGGGCGGGAGTCTTGTTGGGAAAAAGCGCTGGAGTACCTTCGCCGTCGTCACGGCCGCGACCGCACCGCAGAGCGTCGCGATCAGTGTCGTAGGGATGATCGAGGTCGGCGCGAGCGCGCCACTCGCGGCCAGGACGCCGATAATCGTCGTCGGGATGAACTGAACACCCGCCGTGTTGAGGACCATGAACGTCACCATCGGGTTCGACGCCGTCTCCTTGTCTGGATTCAGCGTCTGCAGTTCTTCCATCGCCTTGATCCCGAGCGGCGTGGCGGCGTTGTTGAGACCAAGCATGTTTGCAGAGAGGCTCATCACCATCGCCCCGATGGCCGGATGATCCGGCGGCACCTCCGGAAAGAGGACGCGGCTGATCGGACGGAGGATGCGCCCCAACATGGAGACGAGTCCCGCCTGCTCCGCGACGCGCATGATGCCGAGCCAGAGCGTCATGATCCCGACGAGCCCGAGGGAAATCTCAACAGCAGTTTTCGCGGAATCGACGGAGGCCTTCGTCAATGCAGCAGCATTCCCTGTGAAGATCGCTACGACGAGGGCGATCGCCATCAGGCCGAACCAGATGTAATTCAGCATGCCGCGATTGTAGCTGGCGAGGCCGTTGTGCCTGGCCGCTTACCGATGGACCGCGCGGTGGCGCGACGACTCGCCGTAGACCCGCGCAAAGACGCGGCCGACGTTGCCGCCTCCGGAATCGATGCGGTCGTAGGCGACCACGAGCCCATTCGGAAGCGCGGCCGCGGAGATCGTGCCATTCGCGGGCTGCTCGCTCACGAGCAGCGAGGCGCCGCCGCTGACTGTGAGCGACTGCGGATCGAGCGCAACGCCTGACGAGCTGACGGCGTCGCCGGTCTGTGTGGTGTAGATAAGAAAAAGATTGTTGCCGTTCCCGATGAGAAATGGCGAGCGGACCTGCGAGGGCCGCGAGACCACGGTTCGCACCGGGTCGGTGACACCCGCCTCGCTGACGTGGCGGCCACCAATCGCATTGCCGCCATCCCACGTCACTGTGTAACTGTTGCCGGCATACGCGACGGACGGATCGTGCGAGAGGGAGTTTCCGTTGTCCTGGATGACGATCGGGTTCGCGTCGAGCGCGCGCCCGTCTGCATCGAGGCGCAACGCCAGCAAGCGCGGGGAGATCGAGGAGTCGCAGGAAAAGTCGCAGACGTTGTCATCCCACACCAGAAGATAGTCGCGGCCGTTGCTCGACATCGCCAGCTGGGAGGCGGCATTCGTGCCGGGGATGATCGTCTCCGCGCCGCGGAAGGTGGCTGCCGTGTCTGCGGCGATGGAACGAGCGCGTGGGCAGCGGAACGTGCATTCGATGTTGTAAACAGCGAGCACGCTGTCCCCGTTCGATGCCAGCACGACTTCAAATGCACTCGTCAGCGGAACGGGGCCGGGATCGAGCCACTGACCCGTTGCGGCCGAAAGTCGCCGCACCAGGTAGCCGGCACTGCCCGAAACGTTCTCCGACGCGCTCCAGGCAACCACATAGGTGCCACGTGCTGCGGCGATGCGGCCGGTGATGGCGACGCCGATCGCGTTTGACGCGACCTCGATGGCCGGCGCAGCGGCCGCGGAGGCGGAGAAGCGGCGGAGATAGAGATGCGAGGCGCCATCGGGACCGAACTCATTCCAGATCACCGCGTAGCCGTTGCCGGACGTGGCGACCTGCGGCAACGTCTGCTCCGTGGCGGTCGAGGAGAGCGTGAAATGGCCCGTCTTCCCAATGACCGTCGACACCGGATCGATATTCGTGGACACGCCGATACGGTAGGCATCCGTCACGACGATCGGCTGCTCCGTAATCTTTCCGATGACCGTTCCGTAGCCGCTGCCGAGCCAGTCGAGAATCTGGACCCGCTCCGACCCGATGCCGGCGACGGGCTCCGTCACCAGCCAGGTGTGCGCGTCGCCCGTTGGCTCCGATGTGGTCCAGGTCACGAAGTACTGATCGCCGTCGCGCAGGACTGCCGGTTTGGCGATCGGAACGAGCGAGACACGCAGCCCCTGCTCAAAGGCCAGGAGGGTGCGCAGCGTCGTCATGACACCGTTGGGGTCGAGATGAATGGCGAGGACCTCCCGTTCCGACGGCCCTCGGCCGACGAGAAGGTAGCCGTCGTTTCCCCCGGCGAGCGCCAGCGTCGATCCAATGGTGTTGAGGTCGACACCCGAATCGACCGTACCGAGAAAGTTGCCGTCGCGGTCGATGCGGTCGGCGAAGAGGTGACGGCCCGGGACCAGATTCGTGTGCAGGATCAGAAATTCGTTCGCACCGGTGCCAGCGACCGCCAGTGACTGCGACGCTGGCATCGCCAGTTGAACGTTTTCCATCACGATGTTGGCGTTGGCATCGAGGATCGTGGCCTTGCCCACGCCGAGGAAGAGCATGCGGGCGTCCGAACCGGACCCCATCGTGGCCGCGATCGCCATGAAGAGCAGCGTCAGAGTCTTGCGGCCGGTGATGTCTCCATCGCTGGTGATGAACGTGAATGTCTTTTCACTGCCACGCTCGGAAAGGGCTATGAACTGCCGCCCGCTCCACATGACCGTGCCGCCTGTGACACCCGTGGCAATCGAGATGCCGAGGGGATCGAGCGCAACGCCATTGGCGTCGATGCGGGAGCCATAGAGATCCGTGGTTCCGCGGCGCTGATCGAGCCAGACGGCGAAGCCGACGTTCCCGTTGGACGCGATGGCAAGTGTCTGCTGATTCCCCGCCGGCGGGCCGAAGACGCGTCCGGAGACCGGTTGCTCGGGAGTGGCCGCGGGAGGAAAGGTTACCGCGGCTGCGGTTTGTGCGACGAGGCTGAGGATGAGTACGAAGCGGAGCATGGGCTACGGTTATTATCACTGATTATGGAGCGGTCTCTAGCATTCGTCGTGTTAGAAGTGGCGTCGATGCATCGGAAATCCATCGTGGCCGTCGCGCTGACCGCGGTCTTTTCGCTCGCTTGTCACAAGGAATCCGCCACCTCTCCCCTCGCTCCACGACCGTCGATCCTCCTCGTAACCCTGGATACGACGCGCGCCGATGCCATCGGTCCCGAGTCGGTGAACGTGTCGACGCCGTCGTTCAACGCTCTGGCCGCTCGTGGACGCCGGTTCCGCTGGGCCTACGCCACGGTGCCGCAGACGCTGCCCTCACATACCTCAATGCTGACCGGCCTCTACCCTGCCGGGCATGGCGTGCATGAGAACGCGCGCCACGTCGCGGATACGCAGACGTTGATCAGCGAGACGTTGCATGCGGCCGGATACCGGACCGCGGCGTTCGTCTCCTCCTTCGCTCTGGCGCGACGGTTCGGTCTCGCGCGCGGCTTCGACATCTACGACGACGAGCAACCTGGCGGCCGCCCGGAGCGAACGGCAAAGGAGACGACCGATCGCGTCATCGCCTTCCTGAACAAACCGGCGACGAAGCCGTTGTTTCTATGGGTCCACTACTACGATCCGCATTATCCCTACACGCCGCCGGAGCCGTATCGCAGCAAATACGCGAAGCAACCCTATTACGGCGAAGTCGCGGCGATGGACGAGCAGCTCGGCCGGCTGACCGCTGCCTTCCAGCAACGAGTCAAAGGTCCAATCGCCATCGTCCTGGCCGGGGATCACGGCGAAGGCCTGGGCGAGCACGGCGAGCAACAGCACGGCGATCTTCTCTATCAGGCCACGATGCACGTGCCTCTGGTCGTGATCGGTCCGCGGATTGCGCCGGCCAGCATTGCCGAGAACTCAGTCAGCACGCGCCGGATTTTTCATACGATTCTCGATTGGGCCGGCATCGATTCCACGAACAGTCTGATCGGCGAAACCAGTGGGGCGCCGGCGGTACCCGATCGCCAATCGCCGGCGAGGCCGCCGGCGTCCCACCAGGAATTGGTCGCTGTCGGCGAGGCCATGAAGCCGTTCCTCGACTACGGATGGCAGCCACAGGTAATGGTGGTCGAGGGCAATCACAAGGCCATCCTGGCCGGCAGGCTCGAGGTGTACGACGTCGTCGCCGATCCGGCGGAGATTCACGATCTCGCGAACAACGCGAATCTGTCCCGGCAAGCGCGGGCAGCGTTGCGGGAGTATCCGATTCCCTCGACGGCGGCACAGGCCAGCGCCGGAGCACTCAGCGATGAAGAGCAGCGCAAGCTTGCTGCCCTCGGGTATGTCAGTTCCGTGGCCAGGCCGGTCGTCCGCGCGGACGCGCCGCGGCCGGCGGACATGGCGCCGATGTTCGCGCTGCTCGATAAAGCAGCGCGGCTGTTCGTTCATGAGCAGTACGCGGAGGCCATCCCGCTGCTCGAGCAGATTCTCGTCAAGGATCCGCACAACCTCGACGCCGCCTTGCGTCTGGCCACGGCGCACTCCGCACTCGGACATGAGAAGGACGCGCTGGCCGCCTTCCATCGCGCTGCGGTCATCGCGCCTGATTCCCCGGATATTCGTACGTATCTGGCTCTTCATCTCGCACGTACCTCCCAATGGCGCAACGCCGTTCCGATGCTGGAGCGAATCGTGACCGAAACGCCCGATAAGGTTCCTGCCCTGGAAGCGCTTGCGCTTCTTCGCGTACGTCAGGGCCAGGTGGAGGATGCCGTCGTGTTCCGTCAGCGGATCTACGCGCTTCGCTCCCCAACCGCATCGGAGTTGACTCAACTCGGTCAAATGCAGATGGAGATCGGGCAGACGATGCCGGCCATTGAATCATTGGAAAAGGCCCGTGCCATGGACAACGCGGCGTTCAAGCACGACCTCGAGCTCGGCGTTCTCTATCTCGCATCGCAACGGTTCGAGGAGGCGCGCGCGGCACTCGACCGCGTCCCGGAGTCCGATTCTGCCTACGCCATGGCCCTCTTCAAGCGTGCGCAGGTAAGCGTGCTGCTGCACGAGCCGGACGCTTCGGCGCGCATCGCCAGCGCGCGCGCGCACGCCAACGCCACGACGCGACCGTTGATCGCCAGAGAGCAGCTGTTCCAGTAGCGATCGACGCAAGAAACACAAAGGCCCGGCGTTTGCCGCCGGGCCTCTGTCTTGCTGCTTATGGATCGACTCTAGAACAGAAGACGAGCCGCGATCTGGAAGCGACGCGGGGCATAGAACGAGTTCGGTGACGGCGCAGTCTTCAGATAGGCCTGCGCTCCGGTCAGGCCCGTGTAGAAGCAGGTAGCGCTCTTCGTCGGATCACACGTTCCGATTGTCCCGACCCGGGACTCGTAGTTGTAACCGGTCTGATGGTTCATGACGTTGAACCAGTCCAGGACCAGTTGCAGATTCAGCCCCCGCGGCATGCCGAGACTCTGCGTGTACTTCAAATCGGTCTGGTTATAGGACGGTGTACGCCGGCGGCCAGCAGGCTCGGCGAAGCGAATGGTGTCGCTCGTCGAGGTGGTGATGCTGCTGTACGGCAGATAGCTTTCAATCTGGTAGGGCTGGCCGGACTGGTAAGAGAAGAACGCACCGACGGTGCCCTTCCAGGGAAAGGCATAGCTGCCGTAGGCCTTGAGGATGTTGCGACGGTCGCCACGCAAGTCACCATACTTATTGTTCCAGACGTTGCGGCCGGCGGCGTCGGCGATATTCGAGGACCCGATGAAGCGGGCTGCGTCATTGGTGCTGTTGGCACTTGTGTTGTCCTGATCGAAATTGCCGTAATAGTGGCTCCAGGTATAGGAACCGTGAACGAAGGTGTTCCTGCCTTGCCAGTCGCTCTCCATCGTCGCTTCGTAGTACTTCGTGAAGGCGCCATCGATATTGGCGATGACATAGGTAGCGTTCGGGCTCCCGATGGCGTTCAGCTTCGCGGCGAGATCGGGGATGTACGGGACGTGCGGAATGTTCGCCGGTGCGTCCGAGGGGAAGGATGCCGCCGTGCAGTTTCCGGCGTTGGCACCAGTGCCGAACGGTGAGAGACAAACACGCTCGTTGTTTGGCGTGTCTTCCAGAAAGTTGTGTGCGTAGCGATGGCGTGCATAGGCCCGCACCGACCACTGGCTGTTGATCTGCTGCGAGGTTCCGACCGTGTACTCCTTCATCTCCGGCGGCTTGATGCCGGGGACGAACAACTTGCCGGCAGACGAGTTGGTGGGCGCGACGCCCATGAGGTTGCCGCTGGCGTCGAAGTACCCGGTGATCGCGCTCTGAAGCTGACGGTCCCACGAAGAGGCCCGGGCCAGAGAGCTCGCGGACTGGTTGTATCCGGCGTAGCTTGCGAACACCGTGTCCTGCTCGTTGTAGGCCCAGGTCGCTCCGAGGCGCGGCTGGAGCATCTGCTTGAAGCCGAATTCATGCGACTTGTACTGCGATCCGACCGACTTCACGTAACCTGCGATGTTGTCCGCCTTGACGAGCCCCTGGCCGTAGAGCGCATCGTTGCTGGCCAGCAGCCCGATGTTGTACGTCCAGTTGCTGCGGTGGATCGTGTCGTTGATCTCGATGTTCTGGGAATGCACTTCTGAGTGAATGGGCGGAACGATTCCAGCGGTCTGCTGCTGCAGGACGGCCTGAAAGAATGACGGCTTGGCGGTTCCGCAGGCCGAGGCTGGGCACGTTCCCGTTCCGCCGGGGATGGTGATGCTTCCCCAGCCGTTCGAAGTCCGGATCAGATCTTCCGAATCGGTGTAGCGCTGATAGCCGGCGTGGAGGTCATGAGTCATGGCGCCGGTGACGAGCGTGTAGTTATAGCCGGCCTGGCCGTTACGGCGTCCGAAGTTGTCGGCATCCTGCAGCAGAGTCCCGAAGCCGACGGTACCACCGCCGGTCCGGACACCATTGACCAGATATCCGTACTTGTCGATAAACGGTTGGACGAACGCGCTCTGCGCAGCATTGGTCGTGCTCGCCGTCGGCACGGTCAGCAACCCGATCGTACCGAGGTTGGCGATATCGAGGTGAGCGCCTACTGCCGTGGAGACGGCGATGTTGGCGATGTTGTCGGGACGACCGAATCCAGGGTTCTTGAAGTCGGTGAACTTGAAGGTTGCAAAGCTCTTGGGGTTCAGTACCCAGGAACCCTCCAGCGTGCCGATCTCGAGCTTCGTTTCGTAGCCCGTACCTGCCGTTCCCGCAGTGCGGGTTCCGAACGCGTCGCCAGAGGTGTCCACGCGATGCTCATAACGGTAGCTTCCGTTGATGAGGATCGATCCGGTCGGCGTGAACGTCAGTTTCCCGAACTCCTCGTTGCGCTTGCTCTTGAACTCCGGGAGTGGCCCGGTCAGGTTGGCTTGGTTCTGCCTGGTAAACAAGGGACGGTAATACGATCCGTAGAAGAAGAGCCGGTCAGCCAGAATGGGACCTCCGATTGCTACGGTGGCCCAATCGCGATCCTGTTGGAACACCGTGTTCACGGTCCCGGCCTGGCTGGCGATCATCGAGTGTCTGAGCACCTGGTATTCGACCTCGCCTGTGAACTTGTTCGTTCCGGACTTGCTCACTGAGTCGATGGTGAACCCGCCCGAACGGTTGAAGTCGACGGCCTTGGCGCCACCACGGATCACGTTCACCTGAGCGATGTCATGAGTAGACGGCTCGGCCACGAGAACGCCGAAGAGAGGCATCGTGACATTGACGCCGTCAAATAGGTAAACGTTCGACTGACCGCTGCCGCCCGCGCTCGGTCCGCGCACGACGTCCTGCGAGATCATGACTCCCGGGATCAGCTTTTGAAGGTCTTTGTATTCCTGCGCTACCGGGAGCGCAGAAATCTGTTGATTGGAAAGGCCGCTCTGAATTGCCGTCGATTCTTTATCGACGAGCGTCTCGTGCGCCGTGACGGTGATGTTCTCCGACACGCCGCCCACACCCAGCTTCACGTCGGCGGCAGTGTCCTGCCCCAGGAGCGCGTCGGTTCGTCGCGTGGCCGTCTGCATTCCCGACAGCGTGAACGTCAGCGTGTAGGTTCCCGGCTGCAGCTGCGGCAATCGATAGTCACCGTTGCCGTCGGTGACCGTCACGCGCGGCTGCGGCAGGACGTTGGATTTCGCCTCGACGGTAACTCCGGGCAGTGCTGATCCGTCTGAAGCAGTGACCCTTCCGTGGAGCGACCCCGTCTGCTGTGCGAAGAGCGACGTGGACGCAAAAACGACAACGAGGCAGCAAATCAGCCTGCGTAAATGCATATGTTCTCCCCCTCTTTTTGACAAACCGTTGGACTGAAGTGCACGGATTCTACACCGCCGCAACAGGAGCGCGGGAAGGACAAAAATCAGGAAAGCGGCCAGTCCAATTCGCCGAGAAAACGCTCGTCCTCGCGCCATGACGCGTGCACGGCCACATGCAGGTCCAGGAACACCCGCGCGCCGAGGATTGCCTCGAGCTCCACACGTGCTTCGGTTCCGATGCGCTTGATCATCTCGCCGCGCTTTCCGATGACGATCGGCTTCTGCGTCTCCCGCTCCACCACGATCGTCGCGTAGATCTTGATGAGGTTCTTCGCCTCGTCCTCTTCCCACCGATCCACCGCCACCGCCGTCGTATACGGCAGCTCCTCGGACGTATGCGCCAGCAGTTTCTCGCGGACGATCTCGCCCGCCAGAAACCGCTCCGGCTGCGTCGTGAAGTCTTCTGTCGGATAGATCGCGTCGCCCACATCGACCGCGTCAAAGAACGCATTCACGAGCTGCTCCACCCCATCGCCCGTCGACGCGGAAATCGGAACGATCTGATCGAAGAGCGCCGTGTCGTGGTACTGCTGGATGAGAGGCAGCAGCTTGTTCTTCTTGAGCAGATCGATCTTGTTAAGGATGGCGAAGCGCTTCCCCTCCGCGCCGTTGGCCTTGTGCTGGCGCATCATCTCCAGGACGAACTCGTCGCCATGCCCGAACGGCTGGCTGGCGTCGATCATCACCGCCACCACATCCGCCTCGGACACGCTGGCCCGGACGTGTTCCATCATCCGCACGTTCATCTTGTGCAGGGGACGGTGGATCCCGGGGGTGTCGAGAAAGGCGATCTGACCGCGCGGGTCGTTGAGAATGCCCACGATACGGTTGCGGGTCGTCTGGGGCTTTGCGGAGACGATCGAGACCTTGTGGCCGAGGATGCGATTGAGCACGGTGGACTTGCCGGCGTTGGGCCGGCCGACCAGCGCGATGACCCCGTATCGCGATTTGGGAACAGAGTTCCTTTCAGCCACGAGACTCCCTTTCCTCTTCATCTTCCTGCGTCCACTCCAGATCCTTCGATACGCGAACGCGATAGATGCGCCTGCGGTCGGCCCGGTCCACGATGAACTGATATCCGTTTTTCTTCACAACCACGCCCACTTTCGGAACGCGGCCGGTCGACGTGAAGATCAATCCTGCCACGGTCTCGTAGTCGTCGCCTGCGAGATCGGCCTGCAGGAGATCCTCCAGCGCCTCGACGCGCAGCTGGCCGCTGACCATGTATTCGCTGTTGCCCATGTCGACGATCGTGGCTTCCTCTTCCTCGTGCTCGTCCGCGATCTCACCGACGATCTCCTCGACCACGTCTTCGATCGTGACGATGCCTGCCGTGCCTCCATATTCGTCGACGACGACGGCCACCTGGATGTGCTCACTCTGGAACTCGCGAAGAAGCTCGGACACCTTCTTCGTCTCGCTGACGAAATACGGCGGCCGGGCCATCTCCGCGATGGACCGCGCCTCCCCTTTCACGAGGGTCTCGAAGACTTCCTTGATGTGCACGATGCCGGTAATCCGGTCGATGCTCCCCTCGTAGATCGGGATGCGGGAGTACTTCGACTCGCTGAAGAGCCGCGCCAGCTCCTCCACCGGCTGCGTGGCGTCGAATGCATGCACGTCGATGCGCGGCGTCATCAACTCACGGGCCACGCGGTCGCCGAAGTCGACGACGGACTGGATCATCTTCCCTTCGCTGGCTTCGAGGATGCCTTCCTCTTCGCCGACGTCGATGTAGGCCTGCACTTCCTCGTCCGTGACCTCTTCGTCCTCATGCGCTTCTTCCTCTTCGCGATCGAGCCTGTCGAACACCCGACGGAGCGGGAAGAGGACCGGCCAGAACAGGATGTAGAAGAAGTGAGAGAACGGGATGAGCGTCTTGAGGACCATCTCGCCGATGTCTTCGGAGACGAAGGCGAGCACGAACTTCCAGCAGATGACGACGATCAGCCAGGCTGCCGCGGCGACGCCGCACGCGAACGCCGGCGATTCGCCGTCGAGGACGCGCACGGTCGATACAAAAGCGCCGACCAGCGTGATCTGCAGGAGTGATCCGCTCACCAGTTGCAGGTTGCGCGGGTCGAAGTGCAGCCAGTGACTGCTGCGCTCGAGCGCCGGATCGCCGGACCAGCGGCGCAGCGTCATGGGGCTGATCTGCTGCCCGAAGTAGCGGATGGCGTCGAAGATCAGGAACAACGCGCCGCAGACCGCGCTGAGGACGATCCAGGTGACGTGCGAGAGGCTACTACTTCCCATGGGCGTGGCGGCGGATTCTATCAACTGAAGAAGAGCGCGACGAATGCCGCCAGGAGCGACGCCTTCATCAGCCCTTCCGCCCGCCCGTGCAGTACGTTGAATCGAACCCGTTTCGGATCATCCGCGGGAACATCCGCTCCCAGACCGGTACGCAGAACCGCCATCGGACGTTCGAGGAAGACGATCTCGTAGAGCAGCGAAAACGCGAGAAAGGCGATCGCCAGCCAGCGGACGGCAATCCATGGAGTCGCGGCGTGGGTCTCCCAGAGCATGTATTTGGTGCCCGCGCCGATGAGAATCACGACGAGCGCACCGATTCGAACACGCGCAAACCGGCGGAGGATCGCACCGAAGATGCCGCCGGCCTGAGGCCGCGGCAGGTTCGCGAAGAGCGCCGGCGCCGTGAGTGCTCCGAGGGCGACGGCGCCGCCGATCCAGAGAGCGAGGCCCAGATGGTACAAAAGGTTGATGACGAGGTAGAACCAGTTCGGCACGGGCGCAGATAGTAACGTTTACAGCCTCTTCACGGTGATCGGGACCATAATTCGGACCATGAGACCCCTTCCCACGGTGCTTCTTGCAGCAGCGGTTCTCACTCTTGGTGGCACTCATTCCGCGGCGGCGACGAGTTCTTCTAGTTCGCCATCCTCCCTCCAGATTTCGACGACGCTCATCCTGCGCAACGGGGCGCGATTCGACGTCGAGGGACCCATCCGCGAAGAGCAGGGCCGCGTGATCTTCCGCACGGCCGGCGCGCTCTATTCGATTCCCCTCGCGGACGTCGACCTCGAGGCCACACGCGCCTCGGTCACGAAACCGGTGATCGCCTCCAACGACAGCGACAAGAAACTGAAGGTCTCCTCCGCAGAGCGCGACCGCCTGCTGCACGAGCTCGAACAGAACCACTCCGGAACGGCGGCTCCGGAGCTGAAACTCGAGAAGGTGTCGGAGCCGCGGGAACCGCGGGACAAGGGCGACGAGTGGTCGTGGCGCACGTCTGCGCGCCTCCACGAGGAGAGCATTCGCCGGGCGAAGGAAGACCTGGCCCTCCTGCGCGACCGCGCCGACGCACTCAAGCACCAGATCGAGCAGTTCTACGCCCTCGGCTATCGTCCGAACCAGTTCACCTATCAGTCGAGCGAGCTGCAGATCACACTCGAACAGATCCCCGCGGCGGAGCTGGCGATCACGCGTGCACAGCGTGCGTACGACCAGTTTCGTGAGGACGCGCGGAAGCAGGGAATCATGCCGGGCTGGCTGCGCTAGGTTCGCTGACCCCACGCGAAGGCGGGGATCGTGTCTGACCCGCGATCCACCACCCGTCCAAAGCGCTTCGCGCGAAACGATTGCGACACGATGACAGGAATCCGCTGACGGGTGGGGCCGCAATATACTTCGCCCATGCGCTCACAGACCGCGTCCGTGACCGAGATCGAAGAGCTGGCGCCGAGCGTTCTGCAGATCACGGTGGCGTTCGACGGCAATCCGTTCACCTTCAAGGCTGGTCAGTGGGTGAATTTCCGCTTTCCCGACGGGGTGTCAAGGGCCTACACGATCGCGTCCGCACCGCAGCGCACCCACGCCGTACAACTCTGTGTGCGGGTCGGTCCGGGGCGCGGCGGAAAGGCTCTGACCCGTCTCGACGCCGGTGCCATCGTCACGATCGAGGGTCCGTACGGCGACTTCCTTCTTCCCGAAATTGGGGCCGGGCCTGTCGTGTTCCTGGCCGGCGACACGGGGATCGCGCCTGTTCGCAGCATCGTCCTGGGGATGCTCGCGGAGCACGATCCCCGCAGGATTACGGTCCTCTACGAGCCCGATCACCGCAACATCCTCTATGCAGGCGACTTCGACCCGCTCGCGCGTCAGGGTGCCATCGTGCACGAGAGTGGAAACATCGAGATTCTCATCGCGCGGAACCGCAGTGGGATGAGCGCCGCGACGTTGATGGCCGCGGGCTTCGATCCGTTCATCGACCGGGTCGCCGACGCGATGCGCGACAACGGAATCGGGACGAGTCACCTGATCAGCGAGACGTTCGGACCGATGCCGTAGCTCAGCCCCACATCCCGGACTTCGAGAGCTTCTGGATCTTCTTCATGATCCTCTCCTTCTTGAAGCCGCGAAGGTGGTCGACGAATAGGTTGCCATTGAGATGGTCGACCTCGTGCGACAGCGCGCGCGCCATCAGGCCCTCGCCGCGCATCTCGCGTTTCTCGCCATTGCGGTCGATGTAGCGAACGAGGACCCGCGCGGGCCGGGTGACGACTTCGGCGAAATCGGGGATCGAGAGGCATCCCTCCTCTTCGGTGACCTCCCCCTCCCGCTCCACCATGTCGGGGTTGACCAGGACGTGCAGACCACCGGGCTTCTTGCCCACCGAAAGATCGATGACGGCCAGGCGCTTCGAGATGCCGATCTGATTCGCGGCCAGTCCGATCCCGGGTGCGGCGTACATGGTGGCGATCATGTCGTCGATCAGTTTCTGGAGCGCGTCGTCGAACTCGACCACGGGCTTTGTCGGTTCGCGGAGGACAGGATCGCCATATTTGACGATGGGAAGAACGGCCACGGGAATGCTCTCCTACCTGCGCTTCAGGGTTTCGATCATCGCCTCGACCGTGTGTTCCGCGCGGCGCTGGTAAAACTCGTTGAGCACCTTGCGGATGCCTGGATACCTCGCCAGGGCGTTATCGAGCTTTTCCTTGTCGAGCCGGAGCAGTTCGGTGCGCTGCGACGCGGTAATCGTGGCCGTGCGCGGCTTGCCGCTCAGCATGCTCACCTCTCCGAAGAAGTCGCCTTCCCCGAGTCTTGCCAGGTAGAGGCTCTCGCCGCCCGGACCGTGGGTGAACACCTTCACTTCGCCGCTGGCGATCACGTACATCGACGCGCCCGGCTGCCCTTCGCTGATGACGACGCTGCCTTCCTCGTGTGACTCCAACTCCATCTCGCGCACCAGCGCATTCCGCTCTTCCTCCGTCAGTACTTCGAAGAGGGGCGAGCGCGGCACCGGACGTGAGAAGAGCGGCTCACTCCTGCCCGCGGGATCCGGCGCCGGGTTTGCGAGCACCATCTGATCGCGCAGCTTCTGCCCTTTCTTGGCGACGGCGATGGCCTGCACGGTCAGGCCGTTGTCTTCGTAATACTTGGCCGTGTGGTCGTACTGCGCGATCGCTTCTTCGTGCGCGCCCGCGCCCGCGAGAGCATCCGCGTACTGCAGGCGGATGCGGGGATTGGACTGGTACTTGTCGAGGTCGCGCTTCAGGAGCGGGACGGCGCGCTCGTACTCCCTGCGCGCCAGGAGCGAGGCCCCACTTTCGGTTTCGTCAGGCATGCGTGCGATTGTATCGGCAGTCGGAGGTCGAACGGGAGGTGTCCTCGCCTCCGTCAGTATTTCACGCGCTTCAGCTCGAGCTTGGCCGAGGAGGCGGCGGTGGAGTAGGGATAGCGACGTTCCACTTCCTCGAACGTCTTGCGGGCCATGCCGAGGTCGCCCGTCTTCTCGAAGGTCATCCCGATCTTGAACATCGCGTCCGGCGCTTTGTTCTGCTCGGGATACTCCTTCGTCACCCGCTCATAGGCGCGCATGGCACTGGCGAAATCACCGCCGGCGAAGAAGGTCTCACCGATCCAGTAGAGCGCGTTGTCGGCGAGATCTCCGGAAGGGTCGGCGTCGAAGACCTGCTGCAGGATCGCACGCGCTTCGGGCATACGACCCTTGCCGTAGGCGATGAGCGCAGCCCGATAGTTGTCGGCGATGGCCGCCGATTGCAACGGGGTACTCGCCGGCGAGGAACCTCGCACGGCAGGCGGCTCGAGTGTCATCACCGGCGGAGGCGCAGTCGCCATTACACGCGGTGCCGGAACCGGCGCGACCTCGACGGGCCGTGGCGCAGGAGCAGCAATCCGCGGCTCCGACTGCGCCGACTCCAGTCGGGCGATGCGGGCATTGAGTACATCCATCCGTTCCAGCAGCTCGGTCATCGACGTCTGCAGCTCACTGAGTCTCGCGTCCGTGACGGGATTCGTCGCAGCCGTGGGTGCGTCGGGAGGTGGAACGAGCGACGGCACGTCGTTCTGGTCGGCGTGCTGCGTCGCGCACGCGGTGAGTGCCAGGAGAAGAAGGACGGCCGCCGCGCTCTTCATGCTGTCTTCATCGTCCCCAGTTTCTGCTTGGCCTTCGGGGCGTAGGTGCTCTGCGGGAACTCGCTGAGGACGCGCTCATAGTACAGCCGCGCTTCGGCGGTCCGGCCGAGGCCCGCCAGGGAAGCCCCGAGATCGTAGAAGACGGCATCCCGCTCGCCGTAGTTCGGGTAGAGCTCGACGATTCCGTTCAGGCGCTGCACCGCTGCGAAGTAGCTTCCCCGCTTCATGTAATAGCGGGCGATGATGTGATCGTGCTTGGCCAGCCGGTCGAGGACGTCCTGCAACCGTTTGTCCATTTCGGGACGGAGAGCGCTCTTCGGATACGTCTTGAGGACATCACCGAACTTCTCGAGGGCCTCGCGGGTCTTCTGCTGATCGCGGTCCGGACGTTCCATCTGCTTGTAGGAGCACATGGCGATCTGGAGCATCGCATAGTCCGCGCGGTCGCTTCCGGGATAGCGGTTGATGAAATCGCGGTACTTGTACTGTGCCTCGACGAGGTTTACCGGGTCGCCCTGTTGGTAATAGGTGTCGGCGACGCGGAGGAGCGCGCGCCGGCCGAGGGGATCGTTCGGGAACGTCTCGTAGACGTGTGAGTAGTACTGCCGGGCCCGCGCGTACTTCTTTTTCGCGAACTGCTCCTCGCCGAGTTGGAAGACCTTCTCCTTCGGCATCTTCATGAGGGTCGGGTCAAAGGCCGCGCGCAGCGAGCGCGTCGCGCTGCTGCCGCCGCTGGTGCCGCGGCCACGGAATGCGTGCCGGCAGCCGGTCAAGGCGATTGCCAGGACCGCGATCAGGGTCAATGCTTTCTTCAATGTGCCTCCGATGGGTGGATCTTCATGCAGTAGAACGCGGCCGTCGCTGGTCCTACCGAAGCTTCAGACTCTCAAGGTAACGCTGTTGCGGATCGCTTCCATTGCCGACTTTCGGTCAGGCTTCCCGAAAACAGCCGATCCTGCGACGAGGATCCGCGCCCCGGCGCCAACCACCAGCGGCGTCGTGACTGCATCGATACCCCCGTCAACTTCGATGTCGACCGCAACCCCTCTCTCCCGGATCATCTGTTCAATGAGACGGATCTTGCCCACGACAGGTTCGATGAATTTCTGACCGCCGAACCCCGGGTTGACGGTCATGACCAGGACGAAGTCGCAGAACTCGATCGCGGTGCTCAGCGATTCCGCCGGTGTGGCCGGGTTGATGGCGATGCCCGCCTTCGCTCCGCCGTCGCGAATCATCTGGAGCGCGCGCTGCAGATGCGGCTCCGCTTCCTGGTGGATCGAGATCATGTTCGCGCCGGATTTGAGAAACGCGTCGATGCAGCGCTGCGGCTCGGAAACCATCAGATGACAGTCGAAGGGCAGCGCCGTCTGTTCCCTGCACGCCTTGACCACAGCCGGACCGATGGTGAGGTTGGGGACGAAATGGCCGTCCATCACATCGAGATGGACGAGGTCCGCCCCTGCTGCCTCGACATCGCGCAACTCCTCTGCAAGCCGGGAAAAATCGGCGGAGAGCAGCGACGGCGCGATGCGGATTCTGGTCATTGTGTCGCGGTTGCGGCCGGAGCCGGACCTGCTGGTTGCTCGATGATGCCGCCTTCCGCCTGCCGGCTGACGACGACCGTGATCGGGTCGTGACCGCTGACCGCTGCTCCGACCAGGGGAAACTGGCGAATGATAATGCCGTCCGCGATGCCCGGATACGACTCGAACTTCACATTCGACACGTTCAGTCCGCGGGCCTCCAATCCCGGACGCACCACGTCCAGCGGCCGGTCGATCAGGTCGGGCATGACGTAGGACGGAGGTGCGGACGGAACGGCGACGAGCAGCGACACCTTCTCCTGCGCCGCCACGACAGTCCCCTTCGGCGGATCCTCGGCCACGATCCCCTGCTGCGTCGCGCTGTCGAAGTACACCAGCGTCTCGAGCTTGAGGTTCTGCTGCCCCAGGCGAAGCATCGCCGTCCGCGGAGATTGGCCTTCCATGTCCGGAACCTGCAGGACCAGCGGTCCGGCGCTGAGCTCGACCTGGATATCGGTTCCCCGCTTGACGAGGTTCGTCGTACCCGGCGTGCGGTTCTGCCAGACGACCTTCCCCGCATCGATCTTGTCCGAATTGCGGCGATGATCGGGGTCGACGACCAGACTGACACCAAGCTCCGAGCAGATCGATTTGGCTTCGCTGACCGACCGGCCGATCAGGTTCGGCGTCGACACGGAACGTCCCCGGATGAACAAGTTGAAGCAGAGATAAGTGCTGATTCCAAACGCGGCGAAGAGGATCGCGGCGAAGAGGAGATTGTCCAGGCAGCCGCGTTTCGTCGGACTCATCGCTACTCTGGCCGCTCGCTGACCGCCACCACTTCGGCACCGGGCACCGTCTCGTTGCCCTCGGTCGCAGGCGCGCCCTCGGTGGGATGCGGAATCAACGTCTCCTGCCAGACTGTCTCGACGCGTTCTGCAAACACGAAATGCAGACCCTTCTTGACCTCTTCCGGCACTTCCGTGAGGTCCTTCCGGTTGCCTTCCGGCAGCACGACCGTCCGGATGTTTGCTCTCTGCGCCGCCATGACTTTCTCTTTGATCCCGCCGACGGAGAGTACTTTACCGCGAAGCGTGATCTCGCCGGTCATCGCCACGTCATGGCGTACCGGCTGGTCCCCCATCACGGAGGCGATGCACGTGGCGATGGCGACGCCGGCGGAGGGACCATCTTTCGGGATCGCTCCCGCCGGGAAGTGGATGTGGATGTCGTTCTCGGTGAACTTCCGATCCTCGATTCCCAGGTCCTTCGCCTTGGAACGAACGTACGAATAGGCAGCCGTGACCGACTCGCGCATGACGTCACCGAGCTGGCCGGTGACCGTCGTCCGGCCGCTGCCCGCCATGCACGTGGCCTCGATGAACATGATCTCGCCGCCATACTGCGTCCAGGCCAGGCCGGTGGTCACGCCGACTTCGGGATGGCGCTCCGCAAATTCGTGTTCGTAGGAGGGCAATCCGAGGTATGGCTCGATCGCGCCGGCACCGACCGTGTAGTGCGATTCTCCGGATCCGGTGGCGACCTTGCGGGCGATCTTGCGGAGGATCGTCGCCAGTTTCCGTTCCAGGTTTCTCACTCCCGCTTCGGCCGTGTAATCACGGATGACGGCCAGCAGAGCGTCGTCGTCGATGCTCACCTGATCCGCGAGGAGGCCATGGTTTTCGAGCAACTCGGGGATGAGATGCTTCTTCGCGATCTCGACCTTCTCACGCTCGGTGTAGCCGGAGAGCCGGATCACTTCCATCCGATCCCGAAGCGGGCCGGGGATGGTGTCGAGCATATTCGCCGTGCTGATGAAGAGCGTGTGCGAGAGATCGAATGGAATCTCGAGATAGCGGTCGACGAAGGCGCTGTTCTGCTTCGTGTCGAGGACTTCAAGCAGTGCTGATGCGGGGTCGCCGCGGAAGTCTTTCCCGATCTTGTCGATCTCGTCGATCATGATCAGAGGATTGTTGACGCCGACCTGGATGTAGCTCTGGATCAGCTTGCCGGGCATCGCTCCGATGTAGGTCTTGCGATGGCCGCGAATCTCCGACTCGTCGGTGACGCCACCGACGGCCATGCGCACGAACTTGCGCCCGAGCGCGTCGGCGATTGCGGCGCCCAGCGACGTCTTGCCCACACCGGGCGGCCCGACGAAGCAGAGGATCGGACCCTTCAGATCGCCCTTCAGTTTCAGGACGGCCAGGAACTCGAGGACGCGCTCCTTCACCTTCTCCAGTCCATGGTGCCGCGTGTCGAGAATTTCTTCGGCACGCACCAGGTCGAGACGGTCGTCGGTCTTTTCCGACCACGGCACCTGAAAGACCGTATCGAGATGGCCCTTGATGACGGAGTAGTCGCTCGATGACGGAGAGAGCTGGGACAGACGGTTCACTTCTCGCCGGAGGGTCTGTTTGTGCTCGTCGAGCAGGGGGAGCGTCTCGATGCGCGTGCGGTACGTGTCCGCCTCGCGCTCGGAGGCGTTCGTGTCACCGAGCTCGTCCTGGATGACGCGCAGTTGCTCGCGCAGGTAGGAATCCCGTTCGCGGCGATCGATCGAGGTCTGGATCTGGCGCTGCAGTTCCTTATCGAACGTCGCCTTGCCGAGATCCCGCTGGATCCAGTCGACGAGCAGGGCCAGCCGCTCGATCGGATTCACCGTCTCGAGCAGGAGCTGCTTCTCTTCCAGAGGAAAGTTCACGAACGACGACAGGAGATCGGCGAAAGTGTCCGGCCCTTCGCTCAGGTTCATCCGCAGGATGTTGAGGACCTCGTTCGAGTATTTGGAGTCGCTCTCCACGAGCTTCTCGAACAGCGACAGGGCCTTGTTGAGAAGGTTGTCTGTCTTGGCGTTTCGCGGGATGGGCCGCTGGGCGATCTCGCGAAGCATCCCCTCGAAGTAGGGCTCGTTCTGCACCATCTGCACGAGCTCGACGCGCTGCCGTCCCTGGAGGAAGACCTGGTAGCGGTCGGACGAGAGCGGCAGGCGCTGGACGATCGCGGCGAGCACGCCGACGGGCGACAGATCCTCCGCGCGCGGATTCTCCTTGTCCCCGCTCTTCTGGCAGAAAGCGGCGATCAGGTTCTGATCGTCTCCGAGACTCTTCAGCAGGCGGACGTTCCGGTCGATTCCCACCTGCAGAGAGAGAACTCCGTTTGGGAAGAGAACCGAGGAGACGAGCGGGATGATCGGGAGTGTCTTGGGAATCTCCTCCTCCATCCAGTCGGAGGCGTTGGCGTTCGTTGCTGCTTTACGGGTCGTCTGTGCCATCGAGATCAGGTCCTGGCTGCGTGCGTCAGGAATGCGGAGCGAATGACGTTCCGTGGGCTACACTTCCGTGCTCATCGTCAACGGCACGCGAATTGTAGGAAAACCCCACAGGTTGATCCATCATACTGAGACTACTGCAAACCCGATGAACGACGCGGCCACGATGCAGATCCTTGCGGATCCCCAGGTCAAGCGGGCCGATCTGCACTGCCATAGCCGTTACTCCGTCTTCAAGTACTTCCGACGGGCGAACACCCGCGACTGCTACAACGCCCCCGAGGACGTCTACCGAATCGCCAAAGAGCGAGGGATGACGTATGTAACGATCACCGATCACGACTCCATCGACGGCGCACTCTACCTTCTCAACAAGTATCCCGATATGACTGACTTCTTTATCGGAGAAGAAGTCGAAACCTACTTCCCGGAGACGGGACAGCGGATTCACGTCGGGGTTTGGGGACTGAACGAGCAGCAGCATCGCGAGATCCAGCGGCTGCGGCCGAACATCCGGGAGCTCGTCCCCTACCTCAAGGAACAGCGGCTGATCTTCTGCGTCAACCACCTCTTCCAGAACTATCGGATGAAGAACGTCGCCGCGCGCTACATCGC
Source organism: Thermoanaerobaculia bacterium (assembly GCA_038244715.1). GTDB lineage: Bacteria > Acidobacteriota > Thermoanaerobaculia > Gp7-AA8 > Gp7-AA8 > JADGNZ01. The sequence continues at coordinate 24,172 of JBBRTE010000005.1, read as the reverse complement.
CGAGCTGCTGGACATGTTCGAGATCTTCGAAGCACTCAACGGTGCCATGGCGTCGTTCCACAACAAGATGGTCGCGCAGCTCGTGAACAGCGTGAAGAAGAATGGGCGCCACGTGTCGATGGTGGGTGGCTCGGACGCCCATACGCTCAAGCATGTAGCCAAGGTCCATACGGTCTCCAAGGGCGAGACCACGACGGAGTTTCTCGAGAACATCCGCAAGGGCGACTGTTTTGCGTGGGGCAGCGAAATGCGCTTCCGTGAGCTGGTCGCGGACATCTATCTCCTGACCATCGCCTACAACAGCGAAGCCCGCGCCGATCTGATGTCGCAGGACTACAGCCTGGCCGACAAGACGATGCAGCTTGCGGGACGCCTGGCGTCGATCCCTGCAGCGATGTCCGGTCTGCCTGCCGCGATTACCTCGCTCAACTACCTAAAGCAGATCGTCGTCACGAAAGGGATCTCGATGCGCTTCGACAAGCTCGTCGAGGAGATCCGGCTGAAGTAGCGAACGGGGTCAGTTGAACGCTAGAAGCTGACGCCGAGGCCGCCGAGGTAGCGGCGCGTGTTCCCATCCGCGTCGAGGGCGTCCAGGAGGATCCGCGAGTTCTCGGAGCGGGCCAGCTCGATGCCGAGCAGAACCTTCAGATCGAGCGGCAGATGAAGCGACTGCGCGAGCCGAACGTCGACGCGGCGCGTGCGATAGGGGTCCCCGCCGTTCGGTTGGGGCTGCTGGATCTGGCGATAGGAGACTGCGAGCGTCGTCCGCGTGGGCGAGAAGGTCGACTCCACATCGCCAGCCAGGTAGAGTTTCTCGCCGCTGTGCGACAGTGCCTGATGTGCCGGACCGGCAGTCCCCGCCATCGAAGACACATCGATCAGGATCCGGCTGCCGAGCTCCTTGCGGAAGGCGACGCGCAGGTCGCGGCGGACGTCGCCGGCATCGATGTAAAGCCCATCCCAGAAGTGTTCGAGGCCATCGGTGAAGACGATCCGCAGTGGCGTATCGGCCGCGCTCACACTTCCGATCACGCTGAAATGCTCGCGGGCCGTGTCCCCGGAGACGATGCCGGCCGAATATGCGTAATGCGGCAACAGCCGCGAGTCATCGGTCCAGACGATCACGCTGGGCAACGTGTTCTGATGGGTCGAATCGACGACCTTGAACATGCCCGAGACGACGATCGCGGTGTCCCGGCCGATCTTCAGCTCGGCACCCGTGCGCGGCGCCCACTCCGCTCCGTAGAGACCGACGCGGCTGGACATGCCGTAGTCGAGGGTGAATGCGGGCACGACCTCGAATTTCGCATTGGCCGAGACATCGGCAGTGCGCAGCGTCGGGCCGCTCACCGCTCCCGGCGTGCTGTGGACACTCTCCTGCGTGACGCGCAGGGAGACGCCGACGTCGTTTCGCGTCGTTTGCAAAACGGTCGTTCCACCGGCGATCTCGATCAGATCCGATCCTGGTGTGGCCAGAAAAATGTTCTGTTGCGCGAGATAACGGACCTGCACCTTCGAGCCGCCATGTTCCCACTCGAAGTTATGTGAACGGATGTCGGCATTGTGGGCGTCGTCCGGCAGTTCGTCGCGGTAACGCCACCAGGAGCGCGTGGAGGCAAGACGATAGGAGTCCGTCGGCGACGAACGCAGCTCGATCTGTGCCGCGCTCGCTTCCGCAACGGGCGTCCCGAAGGACCCGTTGTCGTTCGGATCTTCGACCCGGTGGAGATTGCCGCGGAAGCCGAGCTCCCAGCTGCTGCCGATCCGGCTCTGCAATCCGAGGGCGGTCTGAGCGAACGCAGGACCGGAAGGCGATGCCGCTCCTGACGTCATCCCCGTCATCGACATCATCTCGCCCTTGAAGCGGGGCACCGCGTAGGTCGTCGCCGCCGCGGGCCCGATCGGATCGGGCGGCGGCGACATCACCATGTCGATGTCGCGGAGGACGTCCGGGGGCAGCGACCCGCGGATCTCCCACATCTGCTGATTCGCGCCGCGGGCCTTCTCCACCTCGAGCTTCAACCGGAGCAGGTAGTCTTTCCTCGTCGGCACGATCGTCTCGATCGCGGGCGCGAAGCCGTACTTCATCGCGATAATCTTGTAGACCCCGGACGGAAGTTGCGGCAGGGAGAACCGTCCGTCGCTGCCGCTGAACGTCTGCACGGCATCGAGACTGTTCAGATTCAGGGCGATGACGAGCGCGTTGCCGACCGGCCGCGCCGACGTCGTGACATTGCCGAGGACCTGCAGAAAGGGCGGGAGGGGAACCTCGGAATGCGCAGGGACAGCGAGGACAACGATGGCGGCAGACGCTATCGCAATCGCACGCAGTCGGCGCATTTGTCTCCCTCCTTGTCCCCGCAAACGAGTCTAAGGAGTCGTTTGCCGCGAGTCAAATAGGAGAACGTCACGTCTTGGTGAGACTCTTCCATGCCTCCGGAACCGACCTTCCGCCCTCCGTGATATATCCAACCCCAATGCGTCGAACCAAGATCATCGCCACCCTCGGACCAGCCTGCGCCACGGAAGACCTCATCCTGCGATTGCTTACCTCCGGAGTGGACGTCTTCCGGATGAACTTCTCCCACGGTACTCCCGCCGACCGGATCCGCCTGATCGAGATCATCCGGCGCGTTGCCACCGACCAAGGCAAGTACATCCCCATCCTCGCCGACATCCAGGGGCCCAAGCTCCGTATCGGAGACGTTTCCGGCGTCCTGCAGCTGCAGACCGGACAAACGTTTACGATCACGACCGAACCGCTTATCGGGAACGCCGCGATCGTCTCCACGCCGTTCACTCCGCTTCCGAGGGAAGTCCACCTCGGCCAGCGCATCCTGATTAATGATGGCCTGGTCGAGCTGGTCGTCACGGCCCTCGAAGGGTCCCGGGTCGTCACCCGCGTCGTCCACGGCGGCCCCATCTCGTCGAACAAGGGGATGAATTTCCCCGACACGGAGCTGACGATCCCCGCGATCACGGAGAAGGACCGTGAGGACGTCGCCTTCGCCGTCGCCAATCAGCTCGACTACATCGCCGCGTCGTTCATCCGCCGGCGTTCGGACATCGAAGAGCTTCGCACGCTGCTCGAGTCCCTCGGTGGAAACGAGATCAACGTCGTCGCCAAGCTCGAGAAGGCGCAGGCCATCGATTCGCTCGAAGACATCCTCGACGTGAGTGACGGCGTGATGGTGGCCCGTGGCGATCTCGGTGTCGAGCTCCCGCCGGAAGACGTGCCGATCGTCCAGAAGCGGGTTTTGAACAAGGCCAGTGTGTGGGGACGCTTCGCGATCACGGCCACGCAGATGCTGGAGTCGATGACCACGAACTCGCGCCCCACGCGCGCGGAGGCCTCCGACGTCGCGAACGCGATTTTCGACGGATCCGATGCCGTCATGCTCTCTGCTGAGACCGCGTCCGGCGCCTACCCCGTGGAAGCCGTACAGATGATGGCCAGGATCATCATGGCGGCCGAGCAGAACCGGCAGTTCCAGGTGGCCGGCGGCCGAGATCCCTTCCGCGTCTCCTCGGAGACCGACGAGTTCACCGATGCCCTCGCCGGCGCCGCGAACTATGCCGCCCAGCAGCTCGATGCGAAGTACATCATCGTGTTCACGCAAACGGGGTTTGCCGCGCGGCTGATGTCGAAGTTCCGTCCATCACAGCCGATCATCGCGCTCACTCCCTCGACCTGGGTCGCCCGGCGGATGAACATGCTGTGGGGCGTACAGCCGTTCGTCCTGCGCGAGGTCGGCGAATATCACGAGCAGATCGTGGAGCGCGTCGACGACTTCCTGCTCAGCCGCGACATCGTGGTCCCCGGCGATCGCCTGGTCATCCTGATGGGGTCACCGATCTACCAGCGCGCCAAGACGAACCTGCTCCGGATTCACCGCGTGCGGTCGTAGAAACGTCCTCAGGCGGTGGCCGTCAGCGCGGGCTGGAGGCTTCTTCCGACCACGCGAGCGATGGCGTCACACTCCCGCACGATTGCAGCGAACGCCTCCGGCAGGATCGCCTGCGGGCCGTCGGACAACGCCTCTTCCGGCTTGTGATGCACTTCGATCAGCACGCCATCGGCGCCCGCGGCGATCGACGCCCGCGACATCGGCGCGACTTTGTTGCGCTTTCCCGTGCCGTGGCTGGGATCGACGAGGATCGGCAGATGGCTGATCCGCTTCACCGCCGGGATCAGCGACAGGTCGAGCGTGTTGCGTGTGTGGTCCGCGAACGTGCGCACTCCCCGCTCGCAGAGGATCACGTTGTAGTTGCCCTCGGCCATGATGTATTCGGCGGAAAGGAGCAGCTCTTCGAGCGTTGCCGACATCCCCCGCTTGAGCAGCACCGGCTTGCGCGCGCGGCCCGCGGTCTTGAGAAGCGAGAAGTTCTGCATGTTGCGCGCGCCGATCTGGATGCAGTCGGCGTACTTAACGACCAACTGCAGCGACTCGTTGTCGATCGCTTCTGTGACGATGGGAAGGTCGAACTCCTCGCGGATGCGCGCGAGAATCTCCAACCCCTGCTCTTCCAGGCCCTGGAACGAGTACGGCGAGGTGCGGGGCTTGTAGGCGCCGCCGCGGAACAATTGCCCGCCGGCGTTCCTGATCCCTTCGGCAATCGCGCGCGCCTGATCCAGCGACTCGACCGCACAGGGCCCGCCGACGACGACGATCCCGTTGCCCCCGACATCGACCCCGCCGACGTTGATGATGCTGTCCTCCGGCTTCGCTTCCCGGCTGACGAGCTTGTACGAATGGGAGACTCGGATGACTTCCTTGACCCCGGGATAATTCTCCAGGACCTCGGGGTCCGCTTTGCCCTGTTTTCCGGTGATTCCGATGGCCGTGCGGTTCGCGCCCGGAATGGCGTGGGCCTTGAGCCCCATCTTCTCGATGTGGCGGACGACTGCTTCAATTTGATCCGGCCGGGCCCCGGCCTCCATGACGACGAGCATGAGCCCAGTATAATCGACCGTTCTGAAGCCTCATTCCGGGAGAGCCGCATGAAGAAACGCATTCTGTTCACAGTCCTCGGGGTCCTCGTATCGATGCAGGCCTTCGCCGCCAGCTACTGGGTGGTCATGAAGGATGGGTCGCGTTACGAGGCGAAATCGAAGTGGTCGGTCGTCAACGGCAAGGCCGTCGTCACGCTCTTGAATGGCAGCATCCTGTCGCTCGATCCGGCCGCGATTGATCCAGCGAAGTCGGAGGAAGTGACCCGGCTCGGCGGCGGCTCACTGCTCGGGGTGGAGCAGATGCCGACGACCGGAACGTCGAAGGCCTCGACGCTCGGCAACGCGATCAAACTTCGCTCCCTCGCCCCCTCCACACCCGCCCCGGCGCCAGCTCCGTCGGCGCCCGCGGACGCAGGACCTGTGGCCGCGGCTCCGGGCACGGGACTGGGAACGGACGTCATCGCCAAGTTCGAGCGCGCGTTTGAGAACGTCGGGATCTTCGAGCACAAACTCGTCGCCACCGGCCCGAAGTCACTGCGCGCCGACATCACCGCCGACAGCGAAGAGAAGGTGTTCAATACGCTCTCGGCGACGGCGTTCCTGATGGCGCACAACGCCGGGATCAGCGGCGTGCAGATCGACTCGGTCGATCTGTTTATGAAGACGACGACCGGGGGAGCAGCGGGACGGTTTCATCTCACCCGGGACGACGCCCAGGCTCTGGAATCGAAGACGATCACGCCCGAGCGATACTTCATTCTGAAAGTGCTCCTGTAATCGTTACTGCACGACGTCGACGCTGGCCGTTCCTCCGTACACGGTCACGTAGCGGAAGTTCCGGGTCTCTTCATCGAGAATCGTCCGCTCGCCGGCGGCGAAGACGAACCGCTCGACGTCTCCCTCGACGACGAACAGCTCGGAGCGGTCGTTGGCGAAGCGGACCGTGACACTCCTCTCGACGCTGGCCGGTCCGCGCGCGGTCAGGCGCGCCCGTCCCGTCGTCGGCCCGAAATCGTACGCGATCGCGTTCGTCTTCCGCGACACGGTCACGGCCGTCCCACCGATGACGGCGATCTCTGGGAGGGCGGTGGCGAATTCCGACGATTCGCGCGGCGCGATGACGCGGTGCGCGGGCGCGAAGGGCTTCCCCTCCCGTTGCGCGAGATAGTTCCAGCGTCGGGCCGGAGGACGCCCCAGGAGCCGCGGCGACGTGATCTGGCTCGCCGGCGGATCGCGGAGGAGCAGATCGTCGCGCCACCCGCGCACGATGTGCCAGTCGCCGCCCGTGACGATGAAGTTGCCGAACTCCTGCGTCAGATCGATCGACGCAATCAGGCCACCGACGCCGTTCGCACTCCTCACCGCCACGACGATCCGGTTCTGCTTGTCGCGCGCGAGACTGCTGACGTCGTACGTGTCAAGCGCCTCGTTGTCGTCCGCCACATGGCGTCCGCCGACGACCACGCCATTGAAGTACAGGGTGTACTCGGGATCGCCGAGCATCTTGATCCGGGTAAAGCTTCGGTTCGGCGGGAGGTCGAAGTTGCGCGTGGCAAAAAACGCCACGGGTTTCCCCTCCGCCAGCCGGTTCTGCGGCCAGATCCATTGCGCGCGGCCCGTGTTGTCCGAGAACTTGTGTGAATACAGCAGATCGAGACGGCTGAACGCCGCCACGACGGTGAAGACGGCCACGGCCAGGATCGCCAGCCGCCGCATCAGCACGAGATCGGCTGCGGTCGGACGCAGAGACGGTTGCACGAACGTCGTCGCGCGTTCCGCTCCCCGATTAGAATCAGCAGCGTCCATGAAGTCGGTCATTGTAATTCCCGCCCGCTGGGCCTCCTCGCGATTCCCCGGCAAGCCGCTGGCGATGATCGCCGGCGTCTCTCTCATTCAGCGCGTTTACGAACGGGCCATCCGTTCCGCCCGCGCCAGCGCCGTCTTCGTCGCCACGGATGACGAGCGCATCGCGGACCACATCGCGGCGTTCGGCGGGCGCTTCGTCCGGCCGGCAGGCGATTTCGCCACGGGCACCGACCGCATCGCAGCATCCCTCGACCTTCTCGGCGACTCGTACGACCAGGTCATCAACGTACAGGGCGATGAACCGCTGATCGACGTCGGGTCGATCGACCGCGTGATCGAGGTCCTCCAGACGACCGGGGTCGACCTGGCCACACTGGCCACACCGATCGAGAACGAAGAGGAGCGGCTCTCCCGCGACATCGTCAAGGTGGTCACAGCACTCAACGGTGACGCACTCTACTTTTCACGCGCCCCGCTCGCCGGTGCGCAGCGGCATGTCGGGATGTATGGCTACCAGACGAGCGTCCTGCGCGCCCTGGCTGCCCTCCCGCCTTCACCGCTGGAGCGAGAGGAATCGCTCGAACAGTTGCGGGCACTGCAGAACGGCCTTAAAATCCGTGTTGTTCAAACCAACAGACCGCACCTCGGTGTCGATCGTCCCGAGGATGTGGCGCGCGTCGAAGATGAGCTGGCGAAACAAACGTGACACCGGGGACCGTTCGTGAGCGTTGTGCTCACGCACATACGATTCTTCGCCACAGCCAGCCTCACTCTCCTCACCAACACACGAGCCGGGCTGCTGCCCACTTCCAGCACTTCAGAATCGTTTCTGATGGGCCCTTTCTCTATCAACCGGAGGCATGACCGATGAGCACCAAATACATCTTCGTGACGGGCGGCGTTGTTTCCGGACTGGGCAAGGGGATCGCCGCGGCCTCCATCGGCGCACTCCTCGAAGCCCGCGGGTTCCGGGTCACCCTGCAGAAGTTCGATCCCTACATCAACGTCGATCCCGGGACGATGTCGCCATTCCAGCATGGCGAAGTCTTCGTGACCGATGACGGCGCCGAGACCGACCTCGACCTCGGTCACTACGAACGCTTCACCTCGATGCGGGCAACGCGAAAGAACAATCTCACCACCGGCCGGGTCTACCTCAAAGTCATCGAGAAAGAACGGCGCGGTGACTACCTCGGCAAGACGGTCCAGGTCATTCCGCACATCACCGATGAGATCAAGAAATCCGTTCGCGAGGTGAGCGAAGGTGTCGATGTCGTCATCGTCGAGATCGGCGGTACCGTCGGCGATATCGAATCCCTCCCCTTCCTCGAGGCCATCCGCCAGTTCCGCCTCGAAGTCGGCCGCGGCAACGCCATCAATGTGCATCTGACGCTCGTGCCGTACATCAAGGCCTCGGATGAGCTGAAGACGAAGCCGACCCAGCACTCGGTGCAGAAGCTGCGCGAGATCGGCATTCAACCCGACGTGCTCCTCTGCCGCTCCGAGCATCCCATCCCCGACGAGATGCGCGATAAGATCGCCCTCTTCTGCAACGTCGAGCAGGAAGCCGTCATCCCCGCTCTCGATGTCGAGTTCATCTACCAGGTACCGCTGGCGTTTTCCCGCGAGCGTCTCGACGAGATCCTCCTCGACAAGCTCCACCTCCCGCACGATGAGATCGGCGCGCTGACGAAGTGGGAAGAGATCATCCGCAAGCTCCGCCATCCGGAAGACGAGGTGAGAATCGGCTTCGTTGGCAAGTACATCGAGTTCGGGGACTCCTACAAGTCTCTGAACGAGGCACTCACACACGGCGGAATCGCCAACAACGTCAAGGTCCGCATCATCTATATCGACTCCGAGGAGTTGGAGACGGAGGGGTACCACGGGGAGCTGGGAAGGGTGGACGGCATCCTCGTCGGACCGGGATTCGGATCCCGCGGCGTCGAAGGAAAACTGCGCGCCATCCGCTACGCCCGCGAGAAGCGCATCCCGTTCCTCGGCATCTGCCTCGGCATGCAGTGCGCCACGATCGAGTTCGCGCGCAATGTCGTCGGCATGGTTGGCGCCAACTCTACTGAGTTCGACGATGAGTCGCCGTACAAGGTGATCTACAAGCTGCGCGACCTGATCGGCGTCGATGCCCTCGGCGGCACCATGCGCCTCGGCACGTACCCCTGCTCATTGAAGGAGGGGTCGATCGCGCGGCAGGCCTACGGCGTCGAGCTGATCGACGAACGCCATCGCCATCGCTACGAGGTCAACCCGGAGTACGTGCCGCAACTCGAAGAGCGCGGGTTCCATGTGACCGGCGCGTCGCCCGATGGCAAGTTCGTCGAGATCATCGAGCTGGAAGGTCATCCCTGGTTCCTCGGCTGTCAGTTTCACCCGGAGTACAAGTCGCGCCCGACCGCGCCGCATCCGCTCTTCCGGTCGTTCATCGCGGCCGGCCGCGCGTACAAGAACGCCACGAAGGCTTCCACCGCCGTCACGGCCGAGCAGGAAAAAGAGCTGGTATGACGATCGTCCGGCGCGTCGGCGCCGTCATCGTCGGATTCGTCGTCGCGTTTCTGCTGGTATCCGGTGCGGAAGGAATCGTCCACAAGCTCTACCCCCCGCCTCCGGGCACAAATCTCAACGACATGGCGCAGGTGAAGGTGTTCGTGGCATCGCTGCCTCTCCCGGCACTGTTGATCGTGCTCGGCGGGTGGCTGATCGCAACCTTCGTGGCCACCTGGCTGGCTGCGAAGATCGCGCAGACCGCGATCTCCGGGTACATCGTGGGTGGCGTTCTCCTCGCCGCCGGCATCGCCAATGCCTTCATCATCCCGCAGCCCGTCTGGTTCTCCCTCGTGTCGTTCGTGATCTACATCGGGGCGACACTGGTGGGAGCCCGAGCTGGTGCCTCGACGCGCAACGTCCACGCGTGAGTACAATGCCGCGCTCATGACCGTGCGCTCCATTTCGATCACTGACGACATCGCCTTCGGTGGCGATCATCCCCCTCTGTTTATCGCTGGTCCGTGCGTCATCGAATCGCTCGAACACGCGCTGCGGATGGCCCGCACGCTCCTGGCGCTGCGCGACGAGATGAAGATCAACCTGGTGTTCAAGTCGTCGTTCGACAAAGCCAACCGGACCTCGATCGAGTCCTTTCGCGGGCCCGGCCTGGAGAAGGGCCTCGAGATTCTCAAAACAGTGAAGGAAGAAACCGGCCTCCCGCTCCTATCCGACATTCATGAATGGCAGCAGGCCGAGCGCGCCGCGGAAGTGCTCGACATCCTGCAGATCCCTGCGTTTCTCTGCCGCCAGACGGACCTGATCGCCGCGGCGGCGCGGACCGGGAAAGCGGTCGGCGTGAAAAAGGGCCAGTTCCTCTCGCCGGAAGAGGCAAAAAACATTCTGGATAAGGGACACGAGGCCGGAAACGACCGCGTGTTCATCACGGAACGCGGCTCGTCGTTCGGTTACCAGAACCTCGTCGTCGACATGCGCTCCTTCCCGATTCTGCGCGGATTCGGCGCGCCGGTCGTCTATGACATTACGCACTCGATGCAGAAGCCGGGAGGCGAAGGGAAGCAGACCGGCGGCACGCCGCAGTTCGCGCGCCCGCTCGCCCGCGCCGCCGCGGCCGCGGGAGCGGACGGGTTCTTCATGGAAGTGCACGACAACCCGCCCGCGGCGCTGAGCGACCGCTCCACGCAGATTCGTCCCGAGGTGGCGCGGGAGATCATCGGGGACATTCTGGCGATGCGTGGGGCTCTGCCTCCGCTCTGAGGAACGCGCCATGCCGAAGCTGCAGCGCGTCCTGGCGATCATTGTCGCGCTCTACCTGCTGCTGGTCCTCGGCGATCGCTTCGTCCTCGTCGAATTGCTGCTCCGGCGAACCGGAAACTCCGTTCTGCTCACGCTGAGCGAGGCTCTGGCGATCCTCGGCTGCGGGTTCGCGGCGCGCAGCGCGCTCACGCGCGTATGGGACTGCGAGCACGCCGATCTCCCGCGCGACGTTCTCCTCGGCTACCCGATCTTCGGTGCGCTTTGCTTTCTGGTCGGAACACTCAACGTATCGACGTGGTCGATGTCGATCGTGCTCGGACTCTGCGCCGTCGGAGGCCTCTACGTCGTGGTCCGCCGGTTCGAGTCGCGACGTCCCCAGGTTCCCCACATTGCCGATCCTGTAGCCCTGATCGCGATCGCGATGGTCTTCCTCGGTGCGTGGGTCGTGGCACAGGCGCCGCCGTCGTCGCTCGACGAGCTCGCCTATCACCTGGCCGTGCCGTGGACGTGGGTGAAAGAGCATCGTGCCATCGCCCTGCCACTGATCTCCCATTCGTACTTTCCGCTCGGGATCGAGTCTGCCGATCTCCCTCTCCTGGCCATCCTCGGACAGATCGGCGGAGGGATCGCCTCGCATTTCCTCCATCTTGGAGCAGCGATTGCCGCGACAGTCCTGCTGTTCCGCCTCGCGCGCGGCAACGCCATCGCGGTCGCGGCAATCGTCTCGACTCCGGCGCTGGCCGTGATCGCCGGCTGGTCCCTGGTCGACTGGCCGCTGCTCGGAATCTGCGCCGCGCTGGTCCTCGCACTCGATGAGTGTGATGTGGCCACGATGTCGGTGGCACTCGCCGCCGGGCTGCTGACGAAGTACACATTCATCCCCTTCGCGATCGTCGCGTTCGGGCTGTGGATGTGGAAAAGGCGCAGCACTCGAACGGACGTGCAGCCGATTCCCATCCGCTTGCCGTTGCTGATCGGGCTGGCGATCGGCTCGGTGTTCTTCGTCCGCAATCTCGTCCTCACAGCGAATCCGATCGCTCCGTTCCTCTCTGCATCGGCGCCGCATGTGACCGGCTTCCGCGCTGCGTTCCTCTCCGACTACGTCTTCGATGCGCATTTTCTCGACGAGGGACTGGGCGCTTCGCTGATCGCTGCTTGCTCGCTGTCGGCCGGCGCGCTGGCCTGGATTCTGATCGGCGTCGCGCTGGTGCTGTTTCTGCTCGCCCCGTCGTCGCGCATCCTTCTGCCGTTTCTGGCGATTCCCGCAGCACGATCCTCACCGCCAACTCGCCTGATGCGCGCGTTGTTGACGATCGCGATCGCGATGCAGCTGTTTCTGATCGGCTATTTCATCGATCGCACCCAGCCGTTCACCGTGCTCTCGGGAGCGTCGTCCGATGAGGAGTTCCTGACGAAGCAACGATCCTCGTACGCCACCGCGCAATCGATTGACGCCCTGCTGCCCCGCGATTCGCGTGCCTTGATCGTCGGACTGAACGAGACGTTCTGGTTCGCGCGCAGCGTCCGCGGCGGAGGCAACTTCGACGGGCCGCGCGTCTCCCGCTATCTGGAGACTCCCACGCCCGACGCGCTGTATGCGCGCCTTCGCGGAGATGGGATCACCCACGTCGCGGTCGTCGCGCCGGCCGCTCCCACGACCGCGGTCCCCCAGAAATTGAGTGAGCGCGAGACGGCGCTGACGCCCCAGGCGCAGCGTATGCTCGCACAAACCCTCGACCGGTTCGCGTCCACGGTCACTTCGCGCGGAGGCGCAACGATCTTTACACTTCGTTAGGAGATTGCATGGAAAAGGTCACTGGAATCGGCGGTATTTTCTTCAAGGCGGCGGACCCAAAGTCCCTCCGCGACTGGTATCGCGATCACCTCGGCGTCCCCGTCGACCCATCGTACGGCGGCGCCACGTTCGAATGGCGTGAACGCGACGCGCAGGACGTGATCGGGACGACAATCTGGTCGACGTTCCCCGAAAAGACGACCTATTTCGATCCGACACGGGCCCCGTTCATGATCAATTATCGAGTGGCCGATCTCGACGCCATGCTCGCGCAGCTGCGCAGCGCCGGAGTCACCGTCGACGAGAAGGTCGACGACTCCGAATTCGGACGCTTCGGCTGGGCGACCGATCCGGAAGGCAACCGCTTCGAGCTGTGGCAACCGCCGAAAGCGTAGCGTTCCACTCAGAGCAGCGTGCCCTTCAGAATCATCAGCGCCACCGTGAAGTAGATGCACAGTCCCGTGACGTCCACGAGGGTGGCCACGAACGGCGCGGATGCTGTGGCCGGGTCGAAGCCGAGGCGTCGCAGGATAAACGGAAGCATCGATCCGGCGATCGTGCCGAACAGCACGACCCCGATGAGTGAGAACCAGACCACCAGCGCCACGAGCATGTAGTGACTGCCGTACTCCGTCAGTCCAATCTTCTCCCACAGCACGATGCGGATGAAGCCGATGAATCCGAGGAGTGACCCTAGTGCGAGACCGGAGAGAATCTCCCGGCGGAAGACGCGGAACCAGTCGCGCAGCCGTAACTCGCGCAGCGCCAGCGACCGGATGATCAGCGACGTCGCCTGCGATCCCGAGTTACCGCCGCTGGAGATGATCAGCGGAACGAAGAGCGCGAGCACGACGGCGCGGGCGATCTCCTTCTCGAAGTAGCTCATCGCCGTCGCCGTCAGCATCTCGCCGAGGAAGAGGGCGGAGAGCCATCCCGCACGCTTCTTGATCATCGAGAGAACGTTGACCTGCAGGTAGGGCGCATCGAGGGCTTCCATACCCCCGAGCTTCTGGATGTCCTCGGTCGCTTCCTGCTCGGCGACATCGAGCACGTCATCGACGGTGATGATGCCCAGCATGTGGCCGTCGGCATCGGTGACGGGTAGTGCCAGACGGTCGTACTTCTCGAACGCCTTCAGCACCTCTTCGCGATCGTCCGTGGCGCTCATCTTCACCAGCGGCGGATCGTCGATGTCGACGACTTTCGATTGCGGATCAGCGAGAACGAGGGAGCTGAGACGGATGTCCTCGACCAGCCTTCCACGCTGGTCGACGATGTAGACGACGTTGACCGTTTCCTTCCCTGGTCCCGTGAGGCGGATGTGCTCGAGCGCTTCCGCGGCCGTCATTTCCGGTTGGATCGTGACGTAGCGCGGGGTCATGTAGCGGCCGGCCGTATCCTCCGGATATCCGAGCAGCCAGCGCGCGTTTTTCAGGTCTTCGGGAGAGAGCGCGGTCAGAAGACGGCGCGTCACCTCCGCCGGCATTTCCTCGAGGAGGCGCGTGCGATCGTCGGGATTCATCTCCGCGAGCACGGTGCGCACCTGCTCGTTGCTGAGCGATTCGATCAGGCCTTCCTGGTGGTCCGGAGGCAGGTACGAGAACACCTCGCCGGCTTCATCGCGCGGAAGAACGCGGAAGACGAACCCCTCCTCTTCGCGGGGCAAGGCGATGATCAGATCAGCCACGTCCGAGGGGTGCATGTCGGTGAGCCGGTCGCGCAGCTGGTTCCAGCTCTGCTGCCGGATCAGCTCCCGCAGCTCGTCGCCAACCGAGATCGTTTCCATGGTCCAGTCCCCTCCGGGGCGGAGGTTACGGGATGCGGTCCCGAAAGTCGACGCAACCTTGTGCGGCCATCCTGAGATAATCTGCGGTACAACGATGGCCTCGATGCGACTGGAGCTCCTGGGAGATTTGCTGATTCGCGCAGGGAACGGTTCGCTCGTGAATATCGGCGCGAAGAAATCGCAGGCCCTGCTGGCCTACCTCGCGATGAAGCCTGCGCAACACGCGTCGCGCGAAAAGCTGGCCGGCCTGTTGTGGTCGAGCACCGGACCGGACCAGGCCCGACAGAGCCTCCGCCAGACGCTGTCGACCGTGCGCAAGGAGCTTTCGCAGATCGCGCCAAACGAAAAGATGCTGATCGAGGAAGGCGACCTGTTGCGGCTCGATACCTCGATCTCCTGCGATGTCGTCGAGTTCGAGTCTCTGATCGCGGTGGGATTAGAAGAAGCGTTGCAGGAAGCTATCGAGCTGTATCGCGGCGACTTCCTCGACGGCTTTCTCATCAACGAGGAGCGCTTCGACCAGTTCGTCCTCGGCGAACGCGATCGCCTGCATCGCCTGGCCCTCCGCGCTCACACGCAACTGGTCGAGATTCAATCGCGGCGCGGTGCTCTCGACGCCGCGATCGGCACGGCACAACGTTCGTTGCGTCTGGACCTCCTGCAGGAACCGATGCACCGCACGCTGATGCGTCTGTACCTCCAGAGCGGAAACATCGTCGAGGGTCTCCAGCAATACGAGACCTGCGCGAAGGTGCTCAAGCGCGAATTGCGCATCGAGCCCGACGCCGAGACAAAGGCCCTTCAGCGCGAGATCCTGCAAATCCGCGCGCAACGCGGTGAGGACGCGAAACCGGCCGATCACGGACGCAAGACCGTCCTGGTCGTCGAGGACAACGTCCTGAGCCGTGAGCTCACCAACGCCCTTCTCAAATCCGCTGGCTACTTAGTTCTGCTGGCCAAGGATGGGGCCGAGGCGCTGATGATGGTCGGACGCGAAAACGTGGACCTGCTGGTCCTTGATGTCGACCTCCCCTACATCGACGGCCATTCGCTACTCGAGGCCATGCGCGAGAACGGCGTGTCAGTCCCCGCGATCTTCGTGTCCGGTCTTCCCGGCGACGAAGTAGAAGTGCGGGCGTTCGAGGTAGGCGCGGCCGACTTCATCCGGAAGCCGGTCAAGAACAACGTGCTCCTCGCGCGGGTGGCGAAAGTGATGAAGGACGCAGAGTAGGGAACTGGTAGCCTCAATTCCCCTACGCGTGCCGCAGTCCCGGCTTCACCACCGGTAGTGCCCGATGATGGCGAACGCGTGCAGGACATCCTCCTCCTGCGCGCCCCGTCCGATGTTGTGCACCATGTAGTGCCGCGTCGATCCGGGGATGACGTCCGGGCCGACCACTCCGATGTGGTACAGCCCCCCCGGCAGCCGCCAGGCGACGACATCGCCCTCTTCGAACACGTCGTCCACGCTCTTTCTCCGGCGCGCGAAGAAGGTCATGAGGTTGGGCACGCGGCGGTGATCGATGTTCGCGTCCGGCGCGCGCAATCCCCAGTTGCGCGGGTAGGCCGGGAAGTTACGGCGCATGTCCTCATGCACTTCGCGCTGCAGGTCGACGCCCGCGCCGCGGAACGCGCGCACGACCACGTCGGCGCAAACGCCGCGCTCGCGCGGCAGGTCACCGCCTGGATAGCGTAACGAGACGTACGCCGGGTCGTAGATTGTGGTGACGCCGACCTGCGATTCCGCAGCCGCCGCGATCGTGTGATGGATCGAAGCCGGAGCGAGAACGAGGAACCCCAGAATCGCAGCCGCAATCCATTTCATCGGATCCTCACAAACAGCGAAGAATCGCCGCGCAGGACTTCTCGACATCCTCCACCGTGGTCGACCAGTTCGACACCGAGATGCGCATGGCCGCTTTCCCGTCCCACGTCGTCCCGGCCAGCCAGCAGGTGCCTTCACGTTGAACGTTGGCGATGACCTGCCGCGTCGCGTCGTCGCTGTCACGGAACCGTACGAGGACCTGATTGAGCACGACGTCATTGAGGATGGCCACCCGGCTGTCGCGCGCGAGCACCTCGGCGAATTGTGTCGCGCGATCGCAACAGCCCTCGATCATCGCGGCGATCCCCTTCCGTCCCAGCGCCCGAATCGCGGCGTAGATCGGGAAGCCGCGCGCGCGCCGCGAGAACTCCGGTACCCAGTCGAAGTTGTCGCGCTCCACACCGGACGTCTGCTCGAGGTATTCGGCCGAGACAGTCATCGCGGCCCGATGCGAGGCAGAATCACGCACGATGACGATGCCACTGTCGTACGGTACGTTCAGCCATTTGTGCGCGTCGTTGGCCCAGGAGTCGGCCAGGTCGCAGCCGTCGAGCAGTGCTCGCTTCGTTGGCGTGGCGCGGCCCCACAGTCCGAATGCGCCGTCGACGTGCAGCCATGCATCCCGCTCGTGCGCGATCCCGGCAAGTTCGCGCAGGGGATCGACCGAGCCGCTGTTCACGTTGCCGGCCTGCGCACAGACGATGACCGGCCCTTCGAGAGTAGCCAGTAGAGCGCGCAACGCGGCAGGCTTCATTCTCCCCTGATCATCTGCATCCACTTTGCGAAGTGCCCGGGTACCGAAACCGAGCATGCGCATCGACGAATGGATCGTGATGTGGGCCGTGGCACTTACGACGAGATGAACTTGCGGCGCACCGGTCAGACCGTTCTCTTCCACGTTCCATCCGGCACGGCGAAGGACTCCGTGCCGCGCCGCTGCCAGCGCGGTGAAGTTCGCCATCTGTCCGCCTGTGACGAAGCCGACGCCAGCCGTGCGCGGAAGGTCGAAGAGCTCGAGCAGCCACTGGCGCGAAATCTCTTCGATGACCGAGGCGGCGGGGGATGTTGCATAGATACCGGCATTCTGATCCCATGCGCTGGTCAGCCAGTCGGCGGCCAGGGCCACAGGAAGGCTTCCTCCGATGACGAATCCAAAGTAGCGCGGACCGGCGCAGGCGATCAGTCCGCGATCGGCGCCTTTCACCAGTGAATCGATCACCGAAGAGGGATCTTCGCCCTGATCGGTAAGCGGAACATTGAGTTCCGCCAGAAGCTCATCGCGCGTTGCGCGCGCACCCACGTGACGGCCCGGCAGGCTGCGAAGAAAGTCGGTGGCGTGGTCGCGGGCAAGGTCCAGAAGTTCGTTCTTCACATCGTGAATCGTACATTGGACAGGGGGTGAGAGTGACGGGGGTATAGCGTCACGCTGCCGCCGGCGCAGAAGGTCCTTGGAGGCAAACCAGCAGCAGGGAAATCGACACGGGCCTCATGAGGGCATTGAAGACAGTTCTTTCGGAGGGCGACTGCCTCCGCATGGCGTATTCAGAAGATCAGGAAGTCAACAGAGTAACCGGACAGTACAGGAAGTGAAGGGCTCACGTAAGGATTAACGTCACGATGCTGGTTGCGCATGGCGCTTGACTCTGGGCAGTCCCGCGGGAGCGCGGAAATCTTTCCCGGACCACATCGTTACGGCAACGGATGAAAGTCAGACAGACACGCGAAGTGCGCATCGGCAACGTCACCATCGGCGCGAACCATCCGATCGCCGTGCAGTCGATGACCGCAACCCGCACGCAGGACGTCGCGGCCACCATCCGCCAGGTCGAGCTGCTCGAAGCTGCGGGAGCCGATGTCATCCGCATCGCCATCGACACGCCGAAAGACGTCACCGCACTCGCCGAGGTCCGGGCGGCGCGGCCGAACGCGAACCTGGTGATCGATCTGCAGGAGAACTATCGCCTGGCCGAGCTCGTCGCACCGTTCGTCCAGAAACTCCGCTACAACCCCGGTCACCTCTACCATATCGAGCGCGACAAGCCGATCCGCGCCAAGGTCGCATGGCTCGTCGATGTCGCGCGTGCCAACGGCTGCGCGATCCGCATCGGCGTCAATGCCGGTTCGGTCGATCCGGAGAAGCTCGACAAGTATCCGAAGGAAGACTCGATCTCGCCGATGCTCGACTCCGCGCTCGAACATTGCCTCATGCTCGACGAGCTGGGATTTGACCAGTACGTCGTCTCGCTGAAAGACTCCGATCCGAATAAGGTCATCGACTCCAACATCCGTTTCCATGAAGCCCGCCCCGACGTCCCGCTGCACCTCGGCGTGACTGAGGCGGGGATGCCGCCGGACGGGGTCATCAAGACGCGCGTTGCGTTCGAGCAGCTCATCACGCGCGGCATCGGCGACACACTCCGCGTCTCCCTGACACTCCCGTTCGAGAACAAGGGCGACGAGATCACGATCGGCCGCCAGATCCTCAGTGACATCGCCAGCGGTCGCTTTCGCTCCGTTGCACGCTTCGAGCAGAAGGGGATGAACATCATCAGTTGTCCCTCCTGCTCCCGGGTTGAGAACGAAGCGTTCATCGATCTCGCGCAAAACGTGAAGGAGATGACGTCGTACGCGAAGGAGCACGACATCACGATCGCGGTGATGGGCTGCCGCGTGAACGGGCCTGGCGAGACCGATGACGCCGACCTCGGGATGTGGTGCGCGCCGACGTACGTGAACCTCAAGCGCGGTCCCCAGTCCCTGGGTCACTACACCTACGACGAGATCCTCGGCCGCCTGCGCGTGGAGCTCGACAAGCTGATCGACGAGAAGCGAGGCGTGGCAGTTTGAAACGCATCCCCTACCTGATTCTCTCGCTGGCGATCATCGTCGCCGACGCATGGACGAAGTGGCTGGTCTCGACGCGCATCGACCTGCACGAGTCGATTCCGCTGATTCCTGACTTCCTGCAGCTCGTTCACGTGCGCAATACCGGCGCGGCATTCGGAATCGGCGCGAATACCGACTCCCGCATCGTGCCGCTGCTCTTGAACCTCGGTGCGATCGGCGTCTTCTTCGTCGTGGTGGTCTATGCGTTCCGTGCGGCGGTGACGGATCGCGTTCTGCAGACGGGCCTGCACCTGATCCTCGGTGGCGCGGTCGGCAATCTCATCGACCGATTCCGCCTCGGCTATGTGGTCGATTTCGTCGACGTCTTCGTGAAATCACACCACTGGCCGGCCTTCAACGTGGCCGACTCGGCGATCTGTATCGGCATCGGATTGCTCTTCCTGGATATGCGCAAGAAGCCGGACGACGTCACCGCGGCGGAGCCGGTGTCGTAGGTTCCGGCTCGAGCGTAACGTCGACCTCGCCGGGAACCTGCTTGTACGCGCCACCGCTGCGCTCGTCGAAGTAGTTCGCGGGCGCCGCCGCAATCGCAGTCCCGACGGAATAGCTGCCCGCCGCGACATCGTCGGGATTCAACACCGCGACGTGACTCGTCAGGACGTAGCCGACGATTGCCGCAGCGATGCCGATGGGAGCGGCCGCGACCTTGTTTGCCGACGTGGCACGCGAGAGCTGCCGCTGAAACTCGAGGCGGGACTCAACGAATCCCTCCTTCGCCAGTGTAATGCTGCATGGCGTCGCCGCGCGCGGAACGGTAATCACGGTGGGCGTCACGCCGCCGTACAGTGGCGCATTGCCGCAGTCCACCGAAACCACAGCACCCGCCGGCGTCGATCGCACCGGAATCGTCTCGGTAGTGTTGTTCACGACCGTCGCGCAACGAACAGAAGCAAGACCGAGAACAGCAGCCAGCACAGCGCGTTTCATCGCCAGCTATGGTACGTCCATCGGTCGTAGCGCGGCGAACGTAGCGCCGGCGGCTCGCCGGCTGGCCCGCCGCCGGCTCGGCGGCGCACTCCGAGGTACACTCCCCCTCCCACACCCGCATTGCGCTCTCTCCGCGCGGAATGCCCAGACAACTTATCCCCCACAGCGACTACCTGCGCGCAAGGATCCGCTCCAGTGGCTACCTGCCCCATTGGGAGATCGAGGGCGCGACCTATTTCCTTACGTTCCGGCTCCACGACTCGCTGCCGCTCGCCGTGGTGGAGCGCCTTCGGTACGAGCGGAACGCGATGACGCGGCAACTCACCGGCGGCATTGGCCCCCCCACAGCGATCGAACGCTTCAACATTGAGGAGGCGTTCGCGCTGCGTGTCGACGACGAGTTGCATGCGGAACGCGGAGCGTCGCCTCTGCGCAACCCGCAGCTCGCTGATGTCGTTGCTGAGAACCTTCAGCATTTCAACGGGACTCGATACACCCTCGATGCGTGGTGCGTGATGCCGAACCACGTGCATGTCGTCTGCAGACCGTCCTGCGGGGAAACCCTTGAGCGAATCGTTCACTCGTGGAAGTCGTACACGTCCCATATTGCGTCCTCGATCGTCGGGACGACAAGGCTGTGGTCGCGGGAGTACTACGACCGGGTGATTCGCGATGAACGGCACTCTTGCGATGCGGTGGCGTACGTGCGCAACAATCCGGCGAAGGCTGGTCTCTACGGGTGGACGTGGGTGGGCTGAGCCGCCGGCGGGCCGCCGGCGGTCCAGCCGGTGGCCCGCCGGCGCTACCCGGGCGTTACGCGACCGTCTCCGGCGGCGTGTCGGTCAATTGGCGCTGGGCCATCGCGGCCATCCCCATCAGGCCGCCCATGCCCATCGATTCGACCGCGGTCGAGGGGACGATCATCATCGCGCCCTTTTCTTTGAGACCTTCGTACAGCATGTTCATGGCGCGCAGATGGAGGGCTGTGGGGTTGTCGTGATACGAGATCGATGCGGCGGCGAAGAGCTTCGCGATCTCCACCTCGGCCTCTCCCAGGATGATGCGCGCGGCCTTCTCGCGGCTCGCCTGGGCCTCGCGTGACATCGCGTCCTGAAGCGCGTCGGGGATGATCACATCCCGCATCTCGACTGACTGCACAGTGACGCCCCACGGATTGCAGCGTTTGTCGATGAGCTCCTGGAGCAACTCTTCGATCTTCTCCCGTCCGCGCAGCAGATCGCTCAGCGACGTCCTGCCGATGATGTCGCGGAGCGCGGTCTGCGCGGCCCAGCTCACCGCGTCCTGATACGCCTGCACTTCCAGCGCTGCCTTCTCCGCGTCATACACCATCCAGAAAAGGACCGCGTCGACGTTCACCGGAACGGTATCCGAGGTCAGGGTCTGTTCCGCGGCGAAGCTGGTGGTGATGACGCGCTGGTCGATCCATGAGGAGACCGTGTCGATGAAGGGAACGATCCAGAAGAGGCCTGGTCCCTTCAGTCCGATGAATTTGCCGAGGCGGAGCACGACGGCCTTCTCCCACTGCTTGGCGACCTTCGGTGACTGCATGAGAAGGAGGCCGAGCGCGATGCCTCCGATGAACCAGAGTGGATGGCCGGTGATGTTGAGGAGAATAGATCCGGCCAGGATTGGGGGGACGAGCATGAAGATCGCGATGATGTTCACCCGCGGGGGGGTGGGTCGTACCCGTTCGGTGTTGGTGATTGCCGCGACTGGAAACATGACTAGTTTTCTCCTTCTTTCAAGCGCCGCGCGAGCTCTTTGACGGCCTCACGTGGCGAATATCCCAGGGCTGCTGAATCGGTGAGAAATCGATCGATGTGGGCGGCCATGTGGCGCTCGCGATGACCGGCATGCGACGAGACCGGCACCGATTCGGCGATGAACGTCCCCACCCCACGGCGTGTGATCACGACGCCTTCCCGCTCCAGCGCCAGGTAGACTTTCGCGACTGTGTTGGCGTTGACGCGAAGGTCGACCGCGAGCTGCCGGACCGTGGGGAGCTGATTTCCGGGTTGCAGACGTCCCGTGGCAATCGCCACCCGGATCCCGCGCTCGAGTTGCGCGTAGATCGGAGTGCGGTCGTTGGGGTCGATCGAGATGGGGGATCTCACGTCGCTGTGTCCTCTTGTCCTACTAATTTAGTACAATAGGATCAAGATGTCAAGTCCCGACCTGCTCACTCATCCATGAATTCAGCGTCACAGCGCGGTCGACGTTCGTTGACACAATCCGAGTCACCGTCATCAATCCGAGGGGCGACTCAGCGTCGCTTTCGAACGTATTGAACGCGGTCTCGCCGTTCGATCCCGACGGCTGCAGTGCGCGTGCTCGCGGTGCGCACCGCTGACGCGACCGGCAGCGGATTTGCAGACGCCCGCCGCACATGCACCGGGCGTTTTGCTTTTCCCTCCTTCTCTTTTCCGCCACCACTCTTCACGCGCAGGACTGGACCACGTTCGGGCGTGGTGCCGTCTTCGCCAGCTACGTCACCGAGACGGGTCCGCGCAAGCCGGAGTCGCGCCTCTTCTCCACGAACTGGTTCGAAGGCGGCGTGACGCGCGCCCTCGGCTCTGACGGTGCGATCGAATTCCGGGGTCGCGCGTCCCTCGAGCCACTGACCATTCCTCGCGAGGGCTATCCCCAGCTCCTTCAGTACGTCTCACCCCAGGGCGGCGGCCCGCTCGTCGACCGGATGCGTGCACAGGACCTTGTGCAGGAGGCCAGGCTCCGTGCTTCGTGGCGCGCTCTGCGGATCGATCTCGCTCCGGTCGGTGATGCGCCACTCGGCACGACCCCGTTTCAGCAGCGCGTTTCCTCGGTCGACTTCGCCGAAGCGCCGTTTGCGTACGACATTCAGGAGTCGTCTCATCGGGCGACGCGCCTGGCGGGCCTGGCTTTCGACACTCGTGCGTTCGCAGTCGAAGGAGCCGTCTTTCACGCGTCGACCACCACCGGCCGGCACACCACGTTCGGCGACGGCAAGATGGATTCCTGGAGTGGCCGGGTCACCGTCCGTCCGATCGACCACCTCGCCATCGAAGCCTCGCGCGGTTCTCTCGGGGACGAACATCGCAAGGTCACGAGCGGCTCCATCACGTACGAAGGCGGCCTTCTCGCCGCGTCGGCCATCTGGACGCGGCAGGAGCCGGGTCGCAACGTGCCGGTCACCACACCCGTGATGGAAGCGTTTGGCGTGGAGCTGTCTCTTCGCGCGACGCGCAACGTCCTTTCACTCCGCGTCGAAGACGTCGACCGCCCGGCCGGGACGATTTACCCGACACTCCGGCGCACGGCACACTTCACGATCGGCGATGTCGTCGAACTCACGCACATGCGCGGTCTGCGCACGGGCGTCGGCGTCAACATCGACTACCAGACGCAGACCCGGGAACTGCAGAGCATCTACGGCCACAAGCCGCAGAGCCTCTACCTGTTTCTGCGCGTGCGGACGTAGTTACTCGCCCAGCTTCGCCTTCAGGGCGGCGAGCTCCGCCACTAACAGCGCAACCTCTCCCTCGAGCCGCTGGACGCGCAGCGAAAGCGGCTCTCCCTGACTCGACGCAGGCTCCTGGGTCTCCGGTTCGGTCATGGCGGGAGCGCCGCCGAGGAGGTGCATCCAGCGCGACTCCTTCTGTCCGGAACGGCGCGGCACCTCCCGGACGATGGCATCGGCCCCCGCCGCCAGGCGTTGGATCGTCGCCTCGACGTCGTCGATGGCTTCGAACGAATGCAGGCGGTCGCTGCGGCCGCGAACCTCACCACCGGTCTGCGGACCGCGCAGAAAGAGCAGCGTCAGAATGGCTTTCGCAGGCCGGTCCAACTGCCATGTCGCGTCGAGGTTGTGGTCCCAGCGCGTGGCCCGGCCGCCGAGGACTTTCCACACCAGCTTCTCGTCCTGCAGACGGTCGAGAGTCCGCTGCACTTCGCTCTCAGCCACTTCCATGACCGGATCACGATTCGATTTCTGATTGCAGGCCGCAACGAGGGCATTGGCCGTCAGCGGGTAGTACTCGGGAGTGGCGAGCTGCTTTTCCATGAGGCAGCCGAGGATGCGGATCTCGAGAGCGTCGAGCTCACGCGCGGGAAGGCGCCGCGGTTTGCGCTCACCGTCGAGGGTAGTCACGGAGTACGACATCGATTCGATTCTATCCCGCGAGAATCGGGAACCTGGTGTGATCTGAATTCGCAACACCCCTCACCCGCACTCCGCTTTGCTCCGTGTCTCCCTCTCCCCGCTCCGCGGGGCGAGGGGTGCTCGACGAAAGAGGGCGCCTGGTAGGCCGTGTTGGTAGGCCGTGTTGGTAGGCCGTGTTGGTAGGCCGTGTTGGTAGGCCGTGTTGGTAGGCCGTGTTGGTAGGCCGTGTTGGTAGG
>JBBRTE010000004.1:0-230770 GCA_038244715.1 Thermoanaerobaculia bacterium | reverse complement strand
TCCGTCGGAACCTCGACGGGAGTGAGCCGAAGCCACTCGGTGCCGGGCGTGCAGTGGACGTTCCCGTATAGACGTGGATGATCCATGAGGATCTGCAGGCCGCTGCGGATGAGCAGGATCAGCAGCAGAAAGTTGACGTAGTGAGTGATGCGGAGCCACGCGGGAAAACCGTGAGGCTCCGCAGCCGTTGCAGCCGTGAATACGGAACCTGGCGCGACCGTCGGCAGACCGGCAGTGCCCCACTGGATATACGCCGCGACGACCGCGACCAGGAGCGGCGAGAGGAGAAGGATGAGTATCTTGCGGCTGATACGCACGATCACGCAGACCTATTGAGGAATTTCGTCACGAGCACCGAGGCGTCCTCGATGCCGTGGAGCGAATGCGGCTCTCCGCTGGAAAGGTACAGCAACTGCCCTGCTTCCATCTCCTGTGTTCTGCTGCCGGCCGTGAATGTGATTCGACCCTCCAGGCACTGGACTGTGATTTCACCATCGGCCTGATGCGTAGCGATATCTTTTCCGGTGGGAATCACCAGCCGAATGACCTGCAGAGTCGCGGTCTTCACCAGGGCGGTCGTCTTCGCTTGTGCCAGTTGGGAACCCAGCGGACGAATGTCGATCACTTCACCGGATGCATATGTCATTTCGGGACTCCTTTGGAGAGGGTTCGTAGCATCGCGCCGATCGGCGAGCTTGCATAAGCGGTCTTTTGCGATCGAGGTAGCTGCAGGGAGCCAGCGTCATCACCGGCGACCTTCGAGAATCTTCTTCAGCACCAGCGCCTCGTTTGTGCTCCTCGTCGCGTGCGCCGTAGACGAGGGTAACCGTATGTCCATTGCTTTTCATCTCGAGCAGTTCGAGCGGGTCTTTGTTCTGCCGAAGCTCTTTCCGGTAGCGGGTCTGGAATTCCCTCCACCTGGCGGGGTCATGGCCGAACCACTTTCGCAGCGCGGTGCTCGGGGCCACTTCTTTGAGCCACAGGTTCACAGCCGCCCGCTCTTTGGTCAGACCGCGCGGCCAGAGGCGATCGACCAGAATCCTGATGCCATCCTTTCGAGAAGGCTTTTCGTAGACTCGCTTCACTTGGATCATTGGAGTCTCTCAATTTCGAACTCACGACAACGAGTGGGGCTACGCGAATCAGATGATTCGCGAGGCCCTGTCCATGACCAGCGAGCGGTGATCGAGAAGCAGCGCATCGCGTTGGCTGTGGGCGGCGGCGTTGTCTCTCAGCGGCTCACTTTCTTCAGCGCCGAGCCCTTGTGCATAGCGATGTGGTCGCTCTTTTCGCTCTTGATCTCGTACTGCGGCTCGTCCTCGCTCGCATGGTGAGTGTAGCCCTTGTACTGAACGTCCTTCTTGTGCACCTTGATGACCTTGCCGCGAACATGCCCCGCTTCCGAGTTCCAGGTCACGTGATCACCGACTCTGAATGTCTTTGTCATGATGGCCTCCGGCGTTACGGGGTGTTCTACAACCGCGTTGGATCGTCCTTTCCAGGCGCCCGCAACGTTGCGGCTCCCAAACTTCAGCCTTTGGATGGTTCTGCGCTTCGCAACCTCGCAATCGCCTGCTCGAACTCGACCTCAGCCCGAAGGCCTTCGAGATCGCGGTGAATTACGGCCATGGCGAGCTTCCTGCCATTCTTTCGATAGGTGATCGCGCAGTCTCTCGCGTCGAGCTGCCCGTCGATTTCGGCTTGGTCCCATTGCTCGGCGTGACCGACATAGGCGAGGCCGAAATCGTACTGCTCAGTCCAGAAGAATGGGACCGCTTCGAAGCGTTCCCATCGACCCAGGATGTTGCGCGCAGCCGTCTGACCCTGGCGTTCGGCAACAACCCAGTGCTCGACGCGTATGCGCTCGCCTGTGAGCGGATCGGGCCAGCGTGCGATGTCGCCGGCCGCGAAGATGCCCTTGCTGCTCGTCTCGAGGTACTCGTCTACAGTGACACCCCGGTCCATGGCCAGCCCTGCCTGTTCCGCCAGCGCGATCGCCGGCCGTACACCCACGCCGACGACGACTAAGTCGGCCTTGAGGTTTTCTCCGTTCTTCAATATGACGCCACGTGCATCGATCGATACCGCAGTGGTGCCGAGGTGGAACGTCACTCCGTGTTCCTCATGCAGCTTGCGGATGAAACCTCCCACCTCCGGTCCCAGGATCTTTTCCATGAGACCTGTCTCCCGTCCGACCACATGCACTTCGATATCCCGCGCTCGAAGGGAGGCGGCCACCTCCAGTCCGATGAAGCTCGCACCGATCACCACCGCTCGACGCGATGAGAGTGCCTTGGCCAGGAGCGAGCTGCTGTCCGCCTGTGTGCGCAGGTAGTGCACGTGGGGCAGGTCTTCGCCGGGCGCGTCGAGGTGAACCGGGTCGGCGCCGGCGGCGAGCAGAAGCGCGTCGTAGGGATAGCGGCTGCCGTCAGCGAGCGTCACGTGCCTGCTCGAGTCGTCGATCGAGGTGGCTCGAGCACCCAACTTCAGCTCGATATCATGTTGCTTGTAGAAGTCCGCGGATCGCAGCGGATTCGACTCCGCGGCAGCAGTGCCTGCCAGAAAACCCTTCGAAAGATTGGGCCGGTCACAGGGCAGCGACTCATCGGCGCTCAGCATAGTGATACGACCGATGTAGCCCTCATGACGGAGCGTTTCCGCCGCGGCGTTGCCTGCGGCCCCCCCACCTATGATCACGACCGATCCAGGGATGCGAGCCTCCGGCGAAGGCGCGTGGTGCTTTGCGGTCTCGAGTTTCTCTCGAACGCACACAGTGCCGTCCTTCTGCTCGACCCGCCATTTGGGGACCGGGTTCAGCGCCGGCGCACGAAGAGCCTCCCCAGTACGCAGGCTGAAACAGGCGTGATGCCAGGGGCACCGGACCGTATCGTCCACGAGCAAGCCCTCGTTCAGCGGCGCTCCATAGTGTGTACAGACGTTGCCAATAGCAAACAGTTCGTCGCCGCGGCGCGTGAGCAGCACGGGTTCGCCGTGCGCGTGTCCGAGCAGCATTGCGCCGTCGGCGACCGCCGAGAGTGCGATTCCCTTGGCGAGATCAGGCCCGTTGAGCTTCGTGTCTGCTTCGCTCATTTGAATGTCCTCCGAGGCGTTGATTTCCGACGAATACCGGAACCATGGCCGTCATCCGGCACGACGAGCCGGGCATCGTCGCGGCGCTGACGAGTGTGCGCGTTCTTCAGCGGGGAGACGCGGCCATGCTTTTCCCCGATTCCCTCGATCAGTTTGAATTCCAGGGTCATTGTTTCACTCCCTTTCTGTCCGTTCCCCACGTCAGGAGCGGCTGCCTTACTCGTCGATTTCGTGGGCCGCGGTGCCCGAATCTTTCGGTGAGGTTCCAACGAAGATGGCTCACCCGGATAGCTGACCTCAGTGCCTTCGATCCGAGCCCACGGAGTCAGCGAGTGAAGGCGGGACCCGCTTGTGCCGGTGATCTCTCTCACCTCTATTCCTCGAGCCAACAGAGCGTCGGCGATGAGCGATCGATGGCATCGCCATGGAACTGCTTCTGCGCACATGATCGCAATTCGCTCGTGTTGGGCGAGCCCGATCAACGCGTCGAGATTCTCTCGGAACTCAGGCGTCTGCATGTAGTCCGCGTAGCCGCGGAAACTGGCGTTATGCCAGCCTGTGTTCGTGGAGTCCCGCCGTGCATGGCGAAAGCCACCAAGGCCGGGCATGTACCGGTAGTGAATCCGCGAACGATGCATCGCCGGTGAGAGCTGGGCGCGGTTGAATTGCGGGTTGTGTCTCGACCGCGGAACGGTGCGCACGTCAACCAGTCTCTCCACGCAATGCGCCTTGAGAAGGCGGATGAAATCCTCTGACGTGCGTGTCGAGTGGCCGATCGTAAACACTACCAGCGGCACCGCGACTACGTGCCGGTTCACGCGGATTGCCTTCCTACCCATCGACTTCACTCGGACCAGAAGCGTCTCGACGGCTGGCTCCGTCGCACCCCAGGAGATCTGTAGCCACTCGAGACACCGGTTCTGGTTTCTGCATCGTTCTACTGTTGCTCTCCAGCGCTCCAGCTTCGGAAAGGCCTTCCAACAGCATGTGGAAGTACGCCAGTGGAATGTATTGGTTACCATGGAATGCAAGAGGCGCGCGCGCCACGCGCCATGCGTGCATCTTCCGCTTCATGCAGACCGACTTCAGATGAAACGCTGGGTCAAGTTCGCGCTACTCGTTGTCCGCACTCCCAGTTCGGATGAGAAATGATGCAGGTGGGATGGTTCGCCTGCATGTAGGCCTGACGTTCTGGAGCGCAGCAGTGGCTCATCGTTTTGTGCAGTACGATCTGGGTCGTCATCTCGGTCCTCATCTCGGTCTCTATTTTCGGTCTCTATTTGGGACTCTTGGACACTCGTTGACACTCGTGGACAGAGAGGAACGTGGTAAACTGTGGTTCGCACTATCTGTCGATCGCAGGCTGCTGTATCTAGCGGAAAATGCAGGGGTTGCGGCATCAAGCGGGCGTAGCTCAGTTGGTAGAGTAGGAGCTTCCCAAGCTCTTGGTCGCGAGTTCGAGTCTCGTCGCCCGCTCCAGTGTCAAAACTCCTCCGGGTAAACGCCACCGAGCAACCACACCGTGAGCGTTGCCTCAGAGCCTGCAAGGTATCGAGGCGAAGGTGCTGGTTGTTTCAGTGCGGCAGGATGGCTGCGGTCACGCCGATGAGGAGGGCGACCGAGTAGAGGGCGCCGAGGACGCGCCAGGAGTGGCGGCCGCCGCGCAGGTCCATGGTGGTTTCGGTGACGAAGTGTTTGATCTGAGTCATGTGGTTTCCCCTTTCCTGTGTGTCACGAAGTCATAGTCCAAGGGGAATGCCATTGGCCTAACTGTTTGAAATCAACAAGTTACATCGAGGCGAAGTCTTTCAGGCCGTTCTGAACCGGAACAGGCGTGCAAATTTCGGACAGAACTGCGTCGGACGCAAAGGCGGCCGCGGTCAAATGTCACGGTGGTAAAGCCGACCGTCAGCGGACGGGTGACTCTATCCGGGGCTGTCAGCACGATCAACTACGCCGCCCGCCGGACGCTGGCCAACAACGCTCGGATTACGATCGGCGTCGATGGGTCAATCAACATCTTCAACGCCGCCGGCACACCTTTTCATTTTCCAGTAGGACGACGACCCGCGGCGCTTCGTGTGATGTCCTGGACAGCGCGCGACGCGACAAGTCAGCGTCTCCGGAGCAAGCCTTGAACGGCGCCTTTCTCAAACGTTTTGACACCGCTTCGATCGCGCGTCTATCCTGAACGCATCTCCCCATCAGACACGAGTCGTCCATGGAGTCCCGCGATGAGACACGTTCTCTCCGTCGCCTGTCTTCTGCTCGCCTTGCCGCTGGCCGGCCAGGACGCGACCCCTGCGCCTCAGCCGCCGGTCGTGAAGGAAACGATCGAGGTGACCGCCTCGCGTGTCGAGCAGCCGGTGCTCGATGCTCCCGTCGCGGTGACGGTGGTTCACCGGGAGCAGATCGACACCGCTCCTGCGGGTAACTATGCCGACCTGCTGCGAGGGGTACCGGGAGTCAGCGCGATCCAGACCTCCGCGAGCGGGCTGTCGATCCGGACCCGCGGTCCGACGAAGATCATCGAAAACGCGCAACTCGTGATGATCGATGGCCGCTCGATCTATCTCGATTATTACGGATTCGTGATCTGGGACTACGTCCCCGTCTCGCTCGACGAAATCGAAGCGATCGACGTCATGCGTGGTCCCGGCTCCTCGGTCTGGGGCTCGAACGCACTGAACGGAGTGATCAATCTCAGGACCCGGTCGCCGCGTGACCTGGCCGGTGGCCTCGTCACGGCCACCCTCGGCGAACGCGGCGAACGAGCGGCAACGGTCCGCTGGGCTGGCGCGACCGGTCCGTGGAGCTACAAAGTCTCCGGTGGCTTCTTCGAGCAGGACCCGTGGCCGCGCGCCAACACGCTGCCTGACGGCTCGCCATTCCCGTTCGGTTACACCTATCCGAACAGACCAACGCGGCAGCCGAAGGCTGACGTGCGCGTCGATCGCGATCTCGGTACCGACGCGATGCTCTCGATGCGTGCGGGCTACGCCGGGACGCAGGGCATCTTCCACTCGTCGATCGGTCCGTTCGCGATCCTTCCCGGATCGCACGTGAACTACGAAGACGTCGATTACAACCGCGGTGCCTTCGAGCTGAAGGCCTATTCGAATCATCTCATCGGAGATGCGCCAAGCGTTTTGAACGGGATTCTTTTCAAGTTCGAGAACCGCACAACCGTTCTCGAGGCCACCAACCGCACGCTTGCCGGCGAGAAACAGATGTTTGTCTACGGGCTGAGCGGCCGCGACAACCATTTCGATCTGTCGCTCGCACCCGACCGGCACACCCGCCGCGATGGCGGTGTGTATGTCGAAGACATCGCCGCGGTCGCGCCGTGGCTCGAGTTGAACATCGGCGCGCGCGCCGACCACTTTGCCACGCTCGGAACCGTCGTTTCGCCGCGCCTCAGCGTCATCCTGAAGCCGTCGCCGGACCAGAGCATCCGGCTGGCTGCGAATCGCGCCTATCGGGCGCCGACGCTCGTGGAGAACTATCTGAACACCGCCGTCCCCAACGTTCTCTTCCTCGGCGCGCAGCCATTCATTTTCGTCAGCAGGACGATCGGCAACGACCAACTCAAGCAGGAATCGATCGACGCGCTCGAGATCGGCTGGACGATGCAACGGGGCCCGCTATCCCTCAGCGTGTCGGTCTACCGCAACTCGCTGCGCAACAACATCGTCTTTCTGCCGACGCAGTTCTTCGGCCCGGCCGACCCTCCACCCGGCTGGCCCGCGCCCGCTTCGACCGTCCCGCTCTTTGCGCTGCCGAAGACCTTCTCGTTCCTCAACGTCGGAACCGTGCGCAACTCAGGACTGGAGCTCTCGGCGGAGACGAAACTCGATAGCGGACTGCACCTTCAGGCGGCCTACTCCTACCAGCGCGATCCACAGGTTGCCGCGTTCGTCGCCGGTGTGCCCCTTCCGGTCAACAAGCCGCCACATCACAGCGGAAGCGTATCGGCGTACGTTCGCGGCAAGCGCTGGATGGGCTCGTCGTCGATCGCCTACACCGGTGCCGCGTTCTGGGCAGACATCCTCGATTCCCGTTTCTGGGGGACGACGCCTGCGTACACGCTCGTGAACGCCGCATTGGGATGTTCGGTCTCGAAGCGCACCGAGGTGGTCCTGTCGGGGACGAATCTGCTCAATCGGCAGGTCCGCCAGCACGTCTTCGGCGATACGATTGGCCGGAAGATCTCCATCGAAGTGCGTCAGCGTTTCTGAGAGGGAGGGTGGTTGATGAAGATCGCGATTCTGGGCGGCGGGGTCGGCGCAATGGCAGCTGCGTACTGGCTGACCAACCCGCAAAAAGACGGGTCTCCTGCCGAACACGACGTCACCGTCTATCAACTCGGATGGCGGCTCGGTGGCAAGGGCGCCGCGGGACGGAACGCCGAAGCGGGCAATCGGATCGAGGAACACGGCCTTCACATCTGGATGGGGTTCTACGCGAACGCCTTCCGGATCATGCGCGGCGCGTACGGGGAGCTGAACCGCCCGCCGGGAACGCCGCTGGCGACGTGGCGCGATGCGTTCGAACCGCAGACGGTCGTGACCATGATGGAGGACGAGCAGCGCCACGGCGTCGACGAGTGGCTACGCGACGAGTGGGTCGTCACCTATCCGCTCCGGCCCGGCTACCCCGGCGATCAGACGAGCTTCCCCCCGCCGTCCGGTTACCTTCCGCTGATCGTCGACTGGACGCTCCAGAGGATCGCGAGCTTCTTCGGCGGGGCGACGCATGCCGCGCCGAAGAGAGCGCTTCCCGACACGCATCACTCACACCTGAGTGCCATCGAAGAAGCTCTGAAGACCGCGTTCAAACACGCGGAGAAAGACGTCGAGTCGGAGCTTCTCGTGCTCGCGCTGGAAGGCGTTCAGCTCCTCATCGGCGCCGGCTTCGCGCTCGATTTCCACTCGCGCGAGTTCCGGCGCCTCCTGCAACTCCTGGACATGGCCATCGCCACCGCCCTCGGCATCGTGCGCGACCTTAGCGCGACGAACGACTGGACGGTGATCGACGATCAGGAGTGGCGCGCCTGGCTCACGAAACACGGGATGCACAAGGAAACCGCCTGGTGCTCCGCCGTGCGCTCTCTGTACGACCTCGTCTTCGCCTACCACGACGGCCATGCGCGCCATCCTGAGTTCGCCGACATCGCCGCGGGCACGGCCGCGTGTGCGACGGTGAGGATCATTTTCGATTTCTACGAATCGCTCTTTATGCGCATGCAGGCCTCGATGGGAGAGACGATCTTCACCCCGCTGTACGAGGTGTTGCAGAAGCGCGGTGTGAAGTTCAAGTTCTTCCATCGGCTGCGCGACGTGGTCCCCAGCCCCGACGGCGCCCGGATCGAGTCGCTGCACTTCGGTGTGCAGGCCACGGTTTCTGACCCCGCCGGCTACGATCCACTCGTCGACGTGAAAGGCATCGGTTGCTGGCCGTCGAAACCGAAGTACGACCTGCTGGTGCAGGGCGACCAACTGAAGGCGAAGAAGATCGACCTCGAGGATTACGAGGCGGCGTGGCCGGACGTCGAGGAGCTCGTCCTCGAGAACGGGAAGGATTTTGACCTCGCCGTCTTCGGCCTTTCCCTCGGCGCAGTCCCGTACGTCTGCAGCCAGATCCTGGCGCAAAAGGAACCGTGGCGGCAGATGGTCGACAACGTGAAGATCGTTACGACCCAGGCCTTTCAGTTCTGGTGGACGCGCAACGTTGCCGACCTCGGATGGGGCCCGGCGATCGACGGCCGCTGCTTCGGCGAACGTGGCGTCCTCTCCTGCTTCGTGGAGCCATGCGACACCTGGGCGGACATGAGCCATCTCATTCCGATCGAGGAGTGGGATGTCCCTGTCAGGAACATTTCCTATTTCTGTGGCCCGATCCGTACCGGTTCCACGCTGCAGGATGTCATCGACGGCGCGCGGAAGTATGTCGACAACGACATCGATTCGTTACTCCTCAACACGCGGCCGGAGGGCGGCTTCCGGTACGAGTGGCTTGCCGTGAACGACCCCAGTACCGATCTCACGAACGACGAGCGCTTCCGTGCGCAGTTCTTCCGCATCAACAACCAGCCCACCGAGACGTACGTCCTCTCGGTTGCGGGCAGCACGAAGTACCGCCTCGATCCGGCCCATCCCGGCTACGAGAATCTCGTTCTCGCCGGCGACTGGGTCCGCAACGGCTTCGCGATCGGCTGCGTCGAGTCTGCTGTTCTGGGCGGTATGAAGGGCGTGCAGCGCTTCTGTCCTGGAATGGTCATCGTCGAGTGACGCGATGAGCCAGGCCTCCGCCATCGAAGCCACCGTACCGCACTTCGTCGGTCCGTACGAGGTGGAGCGCGAGCTGGGTCGCGGCGGAATGGGAGCGGTGTATCTCGCGCGCCACGTTGACGGCGGCTCGAACGTCGCGCTCAAACTCGCTCTCCCCGGGATGTCGCGTTACTTCGGGTACATGCGGCGCGAGATCCACGCCCTCAGCCGGCTCCGGCATCCCGGTGTCGTACGGATTCTCGACTCCGGAGCCGAGCACGGTGCGCCGTGGTACGCGATGGAGCTCCTCGATGGCGCGCCGCTCGAGGAGTACGTGCGCGGCTCAAAGGAAACCTCCGGCCACATCGATACGGGTGCGGCGACGGCACTTCCGGGGGTGGTGCCGTTCGCGCTCGCCAGCGCCGGGGGCGCGGGTGGCGTCGGGCAGCCGGCGCGACGTAAGAGCGTCGTCCGAGGCGATCTGGCGCGCGGCCTGACGCTCATGTACCGGCTGGCGCGCATCCTCGCCTACGTGCATGGCCGCGGCATCGTCCACCGCGACCTCAAACCGGCCAACGTCCTCGTGCGGGAGGGTGACAGCCCGGTCCTCGTCGATTTCGGCGTCATGAGCCACTTCCGGGCGCAGGGTGGTCGCGAAGTCATCGAAGTCGGCGGCACGATGCTCGGCACCGTTGACTACGCCTCGCCCGAGCAGGCCCGCGGCGAGCTCGTCGACGCCCGATCCGATCTCTACACCTTCGGCGTGATGCTCTACGAGCTCCTCACGGGCGCGCCGCCGTTCGACGGCTCCACGACGCGCGAGATCCTGAAGAAGCACAATTCCGAGCAGCCGGTGGCTCCGTCCGAGATCGTGACGGGCGTTCCGGCGCTCGTCGAGGAGTTGACGCTCAATCTGCTTCGCAAGCGTCCCGCGGACCGGCTCGGATATGCCGAAGACGTCGCCGCGCGGCTCGTCGAGGCGGGCGTGGTTCCGGATCCTGATGTCGAGGCGCAGGAAACTGCAGCCTACCTTTACCGGCCCGCGATGGTCGGGCGGACGTCGACGATCGAATCACTGACCCAGCTGATCCCGAAGGCGTGGGCGAAATCTGGATCGTTCGTCGTTCTCGGCGGCGAAAGCGGGATCGGCAAGACCTCGGTCGCGGCCGCCTTCGCGCGCGAGGCGACCATTGGTGGGATCGCTGTCATCACCGGCGAATGCGAGCCGGTCGGTGGAGGATTTCTTCATCCGCTGCGGCCGCTTCTGCGCGAGATCGCCGACGTCTGCCGTGCCGATCGCGCCACGTTCGACCACGTCCTCGGCACCCGGCTCACCGTGTTGCGCGAGTACGAGCCTTCGCTTGCCGCGCTCGCCGGCAGTGACACGCTGCACATCCCGCAGGAGATCGCCGCGCGCCGTCTCAACTCCGACCTGGCCGATACGCTCGCCGCACTGGCGCGGGCGAAGCCGCTCATGCTCATCATCGAGGACCTGCAGTGGGCGGATGAAGGAACGATGCGCTTTCTGGCGTCGCTGGACGAGGAGTTTTTCAACGGATTGCCGCTGATGATTGCCGGCACGTACCGGGCGGACGAGGTCGGCGCCGATCTCCGGTCGCTGCTCGCCAGGCATCACGTGAAGAAGGTACTGCTCGGCCGCCTCGACGCGACCAGCGTGGCCGACATCGTCCGTTCGATGCTGGCCGCGCCGAATGCGCCCGGAGCCTTCCTCGAGTATCTGGCGAAGCAATCGGAAGGCAATCCCTTCTTCGTGGCCGAGTATCTGCGCGCGGCGGTCGATGCGCGCCTGCTGCTGCGCCGGGAAGGTCGTTGGAATCTCGCGACGAAAGACGCCGAGTATGCGGCGCTCGGACTGCCGGATACCCTGCGTGATCTCATCGGCGGCCGTCTCGATCGGCTCACCGCGCTGGCGCGACGCGTCGCCGAGGCCGCTGCGGTCATCGGTCGCGACACGGAAGAAGCGCTGTTGATCGCGGTTTCCGGTCTCACGGACGCGGATGTCGCCGACGCGCTTAGTGAGCTGATCGAGCATCAGATGTTCGACGCCGGGGGCGAGCATCTCCGCTTTTCGCACGACAAGCTGCGCGAAGGCGCGTATGGCCGGATCGAAACCGGATCGCGCGCGCGCCTGCACGCCCGCGCCGCCGATGCGCTCGAAGCAAATTTCGCCGACGAGCAGAGTCGCGAAACGCACGCAGCCGAGATCGCGCGTCACTACGACGCAGCCGGTATTCATGCCACGGCTACGCGTTACTACGCGCAGGGTGCCGAAGTGGCGGTACGTCGGGGAGCATGCCGCGAGGCGGTTGAGCTGATGGATCGTGCGCTCACGATTGACCGCACCTACGGCGTCGATGAGTCGGCCAGGGAGCGCCCTCTCCGGCTCGCCCGATGGCATCGCATTCTCGGCCAGGCGCACTTTGGCCTTGGCGATCTCGTTGCGTCAGCGGAGCACGCGCGCCAGAGCCTCGCGGCCGTCGGTCTGTCGCTCCCCAACGATCCCGCGGGCTGGAAGCGGCGCCTCGCCTTCGAGGCATTTCGGCAGATGCTTCACCTGGCGCTTCCGCGCCGGCTCTTTCGCGCCCGGCAGTCCAGACATGAATCGCTGCGCGAGATCGCGCTCTCCGCGCAGAAATACTCCGAAGGAAGTTACTTCTCCGCGGACGGGAGCATCATGGTGGCAACGGGGCTGCTCGCTGCGAACTCCGCCGAGTGTATCGGCGGCGCCGTCGGCCAGATGTATTCGAGTCTCGGCGCGGTCGCCAGCGGAATGGGTTTGCATCGCCTTTCACGACACTACTTCGGGAAAGGCCGCCGCCTTGCGACCGCGGCGTCCGATCCTGGAGGCCTCGCACACATCGGCTTCAGTTCTCTCGCCGAGTACGTCGCGACCTGCGACTGGACGAGCTGCGCACAATGGGCTGACCAGGCCGTAGCGGTGGCTCGCGAGAGCGGCGACGATCAGGTCCTCGAGGTCTGCGAGACTGGCCGCGGCTTCTACGAGTTCTACACCGGACAGCTCGACACGTCGATCGCCACGTACACCACGATTCGCGATCGTGCTCGCAAGCGATCGAACCATCAGCACGAGGCGTGGGGCCACTCCGGCCTCGCGCGCACCTTCATCCTGACCGACCGGCTCGAGGAGGCGCTCACGTGCGTCGAAGCAGGGCGCACGCTCCTCGAAGGGCAGGACGACTACATGACGGAGTTGATCCTCAACGCGCACGAGCCGCTGGCGCTCCTGCACCTCGGCCGGCTGCCAGAGGCGGTCGCGGCAGCCGATGCCACGCGCGCCCTGATGATGAAGAGCAAGTACTCGATGTGGGAGATGTTCCGCGGTTACGCGGCGCCGATCGAGGTTTACCTGGAAGCGTGCACGCGCGTCGAATGGGCGGATCGTGCGGAGGAGATGCGCGCCGCGATCCGGCCGCTCCTGGCGGGACTGAACGAGCTCTCCCGCCGTGCGCCGTTCGCCATCCCGATCTCCCTTCGGCTACGCGGCAGATTCGAGCTCCTTGCTGGCAATCATCGCCGCGGTGAAACCCTTCTGCGCGAGTCGGTCTCCGCTGCCGCCCGCCTCGCTCTGCCGATCGACGAAGCGATGGGCGAGTTCGATCTCGCGGGAACGCCCGGTATCGAGCCGAGGGAGCGCGGCGTCCACCTGGACCGCGTCCGTCGCATCTCCAGCGATATAGGCTGCGCTCTCTATCTCCGCAAGTGCAAAGGAGCATCGTGATGACATTGCCTCCGTACATCGAACTACCCGGATCGAACACGTATCGCTACCCGTTTCCACTTCGCAACTGTGTTTCGCAGACGTTCCTCCTGCCGGCGTCGCGCGACCGTCTTCAGGCGGTGACCGATCGCTGGCTAAATTCCGTTCCCGGCAGCGAGTGGCGCTTCGAGCCGCTGCTCCCGTACGTCGTCTGCAATCCGTTCTGGATCGCTGAGGTCGGCTGGCAACCTGAGGGGCAAGGCTTCATGCACGAAACCGACTTCAACTTCGGATTCTTCGTCGCCTGTTTTCGCGGGAAGGAGTTCGATCATGTCGCCTACGCGCCGGCCTATCTCGTCGTCGACAATCCGCTGACGGTGTCGACGGGGCGGGAGATCTGGGGCTGGCGGAAGGTTTACGGCGAGATGGAGTATGTCGCCGGGACGTACGAGCCGAGCGCGGCGAAGACCTGGGTCTCGAAGAGTTATGGACCGCGGCAGGACATCGAACTTGCTGAGGTCGCACGGATCCTCAAGCCGCCCTCGTGGGGTCCGAACTCCAACCAGGCCAGCTGGGAGGATTTCATCGGGATTCTCAAGACCGCGCTCGGGGACCTGGTCCTGGGCGTCGGCACGGCGATCGAGCGTCTGCTCCTCCACCTGAAATCACAGAACATGAACGTCATGCACCTGATGCAACTCCGCAGCGCCGAAGATCCGGCTGTGGCGTCGTACCAGGCACTCATCGAGGCGCCAATGCAGATCACGGCGATGCACTACGCGTATCTTCTACCCGCCGACTTCGGAGTACAGCTGACCGACTATCCGAGCTATCCGCTCATCTCCGATCTCGGGATCACGGTCGACGCGAACAACGTGGCCACGTCCGTGCTTTCGTATCAGTTGAACTTCGACGCCGTTCTGCAGGCAGGGAAGGTGCTCGCGAAGGCATAGAAGAAAGGTGCGCGGACCCTTGTCATCCGCGAAGGCTCGCAGAGCGGTCGATGCCGGATCAGGCCTGGGAGAGTCACTCAGCCGCGGGGAATTTGAGTCTAATGTTCCGTCTAACCGGATCGAGGTTCTTATGGTTCGACGCACGATCGGGGTGGTCCTTCTTCTTCAGCTGGCGTTTTCCGTCACCGTGGTCGAGGCGCGCGACCGGCCGATCCGGCCCGTCCAGCCGGACAAAGGAAAGTACCTCGCCTACAACGTCGGGCTGACGTCGCTCTTCACGCTGGTCTCGGCGATGGCGCAACACCAGGTGAAATCGCCTCGGGATGTCCTCTGGCAACTTTTGGTCGGGTCGGGGGCGGGCGCCGGCTTCTATGAGGGGAAACGGGTTGCGGGTGGCGGCCGCGCGATCGAAGGGTGGCTGGTCGCGAATGCGGCGTCGACCGTCGTCGAGAACACGGCGTCCGGCGAGAGTCCGATCGGCAAGATCGGCTACACCGTCGGTCCGTTCCGCGTGCGCGTAGCGACTCCGTTTGCACGGACCGCAGTCGCCCGCATCGAGACCGACTGGTCGTTCGCGGAGACGCTGTTTCTCGTGGCCGCACGGCGTGAGGCAAATCATGTTCGCCTGCGCGATGGCTTGATCGCAGTGGATCGTGAAGAGGGCTGGCCAAACCACGACTTCAGCAGCCCGTTCGATGGCCGTACATACGGTGTTTTTCCGGGCCGGGCCCGGAACCGGCCGCGCGTCACTTGGGACCACGAGGTGATCCACGCCATCCAGAGTCAGCAGCTCGACTCCGTCGAGCCGGCTGCCCATTTATTCGGCGGCCCTCCTTCTTCGGAGCCGCTGCGTCTCTTTGCGTTCCGAAACGTCCGGCTCGGCCTCATTCACCTCGCCGACACGCCGACCTATCGCCGCCCGTACGACGAACGATGGATCGAAGTCGAAGCCTATGGGCTTGCGGACCGTCATCAGGTTCCGCATCCTCACTGAAACGAACGCCCGGCGCGCTAGAATCATCCTTCACCAAGTTCAAGCCGAACGAACGGAGAAATCCCCATGCACACTCTTCGCGGAACCTTGCTTTTCGCGATCCTGCTGCTCTCACTGGCCCCCCTTCGCGCGGACGACTACAAAACGATTCGCGCCATGGTCGGCGACGCGAAGTCCGCGATCGAGTCGGGCAGCGTCGATCCCGAGCGTGACCTTGGGCCGCTCGTCGGCATGTTGCGCAGGTCGCACGACAAGGAAGATCAGTCGCATCTCGTCGATGCGCTCGTCGACATGGGACGCGGCGACGGCAGCAGCCCGGCCGCGGTAAAGCGATATCTCCTCGATCAGCTCACGCCGATCCTTCTGACCATCGCTGCGGATACATCGGCCGACCACTTCCTCCGCGGCGAGGCCATCCTCGGCCTTCGCAATCTCGGTGCACCGCGGGTGACGCTGCAGAAAGTGACCGACATCGCTCTCAAGGACTCGAACTCCTACGTCAAGAGCCGCGGGGAGATCCTCGAAAACTACATCCAGTCCATGCCCGCGGAGAGCAAGGCCGACAACCTCAAGACGGTCGATCCGGCGAAGGAGCAGGAAGCCATCGCGTTCCTCAAGGAGCGCAGCCTCGGCGTCTCGCTCGATCAACTCAAGCGCTCGGCGGGCGACGGCGAGCCTGAGGAGGTCGCGGCGCTCCTCGCTGCGGGTGTTGATCCGAGAGGTGGCGACCCTGGCGAGACGCCGCTCGACAGTGCCATCTGGGGTTGCTCCAAGGAGGGTGAAACCGAAGGCATCGCGAAGGTGGTCAAGCTGCTCCTCGCCGCGGGCGCCGACGCGAAACAGGTCTCGGACAACAAGAACACGCCTTTGATCCGGGCGGCGCAGTTCTGCGGAGCGAAGATCGTCACATTGCTCGCGAACGCCGGAGCGGATGTGAACGCGATCAACGGCAGCGACGTGAATCCGCTCGAGATCGCGTTGATCGACGACCACCTCGACGCGGCGGAGGCCCTGATCGCGAAGGGTGCACGGCTGAACAGTGATCAGGCCGAGGTGATGCGGAACAGCTCAAAGGACCCGAAGGTGCTGGCGCTGGTGGCGAAGGCGACGAAGCCTAAGGCGTCGAAATCGAAGTCGAAAAAGTAAGGCTGTCGTCAGCGGTGCGGTGCGCGCGCATCTGATGGCGCGGCGATCGTTTTTCCTGCGCAAGGATGTGGGTCGCGCCCCCTCCCAAAGCGGTGGCCTTGCCACCACACTCCAAAGATGGCTTCGCCATCGAAATCTCGATCTGGCTGACTGCGAGACGCCGCGACTGCACCTACCGCAGCCGTTCGAGCATCGACGCCACGCGATCGCGCTGTTCACCGACATCGAGCTGGTTCATCGTGCTGGTGATGGCCTCGCGAATCACGGTTCGCCCGGCCGCATCGGCTTGTTTGTACTTCCCGGCGATCACATACGCCACCAGCGAGACCTTGGTGGCCGGAAGCGTGGCAAGGTGGGAGAGGTCCTTGAGCAGGCGTTCGATGGGACGCCCTTCCAGGTTTTTAACGAATGCCTCCATCTCGGTGAACGTCGTTGCGTCGATCGCTTTCATCACGACGGACGACGACGAAGGAGGCAACGACATGTCGATGTCTTTCTTGTCCATAGCGCTCAACTGTCCTTCTTTTCCGGGCGTTTCGCAGTGACCCCGGGCACACCATCGATCGAGAGAAGACTGAAGAGCTGCTCCCAGCCGGCGACCGTCATGGTACGGCCATCCTTCGAGATGCCGAATGATTCGGTGGCTCGCTCGCGGTCGAAGGCGCCGAGTTTTCTCCGCGTCGCCGCCGTATCGCGGCCGGCCACGAAGTCCTGAGCATAGATGCCGTTGACCCCCTCATCGTCCTGATGGAGATAGGCGACCGACTTGCCGTCGGGCAGCCAGCGCATGCGCCCGAGGATGGCGGCCGTGCGGCGGACTGCACGAATGGGAACCTGAAAGCTGGTCTGTTGTCCGTCGGAGAGTCGGACCACGCGGACGGACGCCCGCAGTGTGCGGCTCTCGGCGATGTAGGCGACGTATTGCCCATCCGGCGAGATCTCGGGAACCGAGGCGCGCCCCTTGACGAGCGGCGTCGCGGCACTGCCATCGGGATGGGATTTCCAGATGCCGGCCTTCTGGGGGTTGAATGAGTTGAAGACGACCCATTGCCCATCCGGAGTGATCGATGGATTCTCGGCATCGACACCGTCATGAGAAACCTGACGTGCCTCGCTGCCGTCTGCGTTGGCCATCCAGATCTCGAGGTTTCCGCTGCGGCCGGAGCTCCAGACGATCTTTTTCCCATCCGGAGAGAACGCCGGATCCCAATCCTCGGCGGCATCGTCGGTGATCTTGCGGACTTCGCCGCCGGCGACGTTGAGCTGCCAGAGGTCGAGATTGCCGCTGCGGTTCGAGGAAAAGAGAACGGATTTTCCATCCGGCGCGTAGACCGGCTGACGATCGCTGCTGTTGCCACGCGTCAGCCAGCGTTCCTCGCGCGGGGCGCCCGCTGGCGAGCCCGGTTGAGCGAGGGCGATCTCGCGCAGGTTGTCGCGCGGAGAACGGACGTCGAGCACGACACTTCCATCGGCCAGCACATCGAGCAGCGTGCCGTTGTGCGAGCTCCAGCCGATGACCTCGGTCCGATCCTTTACGACATCGTGTCGGATGATCTGTGCGCTGCAGCCGACGACGGCCTCGACGGAGTCGGCGCGGATGTAGATCAGTGAGCGGCCGTCGCGGGACCAGACCGGTGAGGAGATCTCGCCCGATTTTGCGGGAGCCGTGAGCACACGCGATGCTCCGGTTGCACTGTTGATGACGACCAGTGTCTGGGCGACACGTCCACGGGCACCAACCGACGCGATCGACTTCTGGTCCGCCGACCAGCGCGGCTGCGAGAGATTGGCGATATCTGATCGTGCCAGCTCGTGGACGCCCGACCCGTCCGCGTTCGCCAGGAGGATGACGCTGACGGTCGCACCAGTTGGTCCGACGTCGTTCCGGCTGAATGCGATACGGGTTCCGTCCGGCGAGAAATCGCCACTGTTGCCCCGGTCGATGATGCGGCGCGGCTCCCCGCCGACGACGGGAACGCGGTAGAGCGACGCCGTGGTGCCGTTGATGTGGGCATAGAGGATCGACGCGCCTTCGGGAGAAAAGCGCGGAAAATCGTCGGGACCCTGCGTCAGCGCGACTTCGCTTCCGCCGACCATCTGCTTGAGCCAGATGCGCTGCTGTCCGTCGCGGCGCGAAGCGAACGCGACCAGTTTGCCATCCGGCGAAACGGCCGGCGAATAGTCGCTTCCGGAGTACGTCAGATAGTGCTCCGAGGTGATGGTGGGCGGGGCGGGGCGGCGGATCCAGGCGGTGACCAGCGATCCGATGAGCAGAGCTGCGATTGCGGTGGCCAGGAGCAGGGGCCAGCGTCCGGGACCACGCACCTCAGACGATGTCACATCGCGGATGGGCGCGATGCCCGCCTCGCTCAGATGATCGCGCAGATGTTGCAGGTCGCGTGCGAGATCGCGCGTCGACGCATAGCGCTCATCCGGGTCCTTGGCCAGGCAGCGGTCGATAATCCAGCGAAGCGGCGCGGGGACGTGCGGCGCCACCTGGCCCAGGGACGCCGGTTCGTCGCGGACGATCATGAACATCGTCTCCACGGCGCTGTGTCCGGGGAACGCGGGCGTGCCGGTCAGCATCTCGTACAACATGGCGCCGAACGCGAACTGGTCCGAGCGGTAGTCGACGACGCCGGCCCGCGCCTGTTCCGGCGACATGTAGCCATACGTTCCGACGATCGTCCCCGAGTCGCTTTTCTGGAGGGTGGCGTCCGTCTCGGGCATCGTGAAGCTGCGCGCAAGACCGAAGTCGAGGATCTTCACGCCGCCCGCGGACGTGAGCATGACGTTTTCCGGCTTGAGATCGCGGTGCACCAGTCCTCGCTTGTGTGCGGCCGCGAGGCCGTCTGCGATCTGCGACGCGATCTGGAGCGCTTTCCTGACGGGCAGGGGGCCGGACGCCATCGTCTCCCGCAACGTCAGTCCGTCGATGTACTCCATGGCGATGAACGCGCTGCCTTCGTGCTGGCCGATTTCGTAGATCGTGATGATATTGGGATGGTTCAACGACGACGCGGTTCTCGCTTCCTGACGCAGCCGCGCGAGGTGCTCGTCGTCGCCCGCCAGATGAGGGGGCAGCAGCTTGATCGCGATCTCGCGGTCCAGCTCGGGATCGTGCGCGAGGTAGACGACGCCCATGCCTCCCGCGCCTAAGTGCCGCACGGTCTTGTAGGGCCCAATGCTCGCTTCACGTTCGACGACGGTCATCGGTTCTCTCTTCTCGTCTCCTCACTACGGATCGTAGCGAAGGCTGTTTCTGCGGTTGCAACAGTGCTGTGGCGATCCCTGGGCAGTCCGCCACTCATGAGCGGTGATTGCAGGGTAATCGCGATTGGAATTCCCGAGGCCGCAGGCAGCCAGAACGAGAGGACGCCGGTTCAGGCAGCCAGCTTCACGGTGGCCCGCCTGGTGGAGCCGTTTCCGGACGCCAGTGCGCTCATCTTCTTCTTGGCGCGGAGGTACATCGGCCCGATGGAACCAATCGGGAGGCCGGTGGCCGCACTCACCTCGTCGTAGGAAAGCCCTTCGACGGCGATGAGGTTGCAGAGGCTGCGGCTCGTCGCATCGAGCGTGGAGAGAATGGCTCGCATGGCGATGGCATCTTCCGGCGCGTCGGTGTGCGACGCCA
This sequence comes from Thermoanaerobaculia bacterium, assembly GCA_038244715.1. Taxonomy (GTDB): domain Bacteria; phylum Acidobacteriota; class Thermoanaerobaculia; order Gp7-AA8; family Gp7-AA8; genus JADGNZ01. Next base: position 210,945 of record JBBRTE010000004.1, on the reverse strand, counting down.
TGTTCTCCATGGCTTCCGTGCCGCAGAATCTCTCGCGTGCGCGCCGCGAGGCGTCGATCTGCCTCCGGCTCAGGTTTTTCACGGTTCCGGCGAGCCACGAACGGTTGTCCTGGATCACACCGCGCCGCTCCAGGAAGAGCAGCCAGGCCTCCTGCACGATGTCTTCGGACTCGTCCGCGGTGAGCTTGTACTGACGTTGCGGAATCGAATAGAGCACCTTGCGAACGTCTGCATAGAGCTGATCGAGGTCCTCGCCGGCCTGGCTGGCCGCGAGCTGCTCGATCTCGGTGAGGAGGTTCGCGATCGCCGAGAGGATCTCCACGCTCTGCATCGGTTTCTGCATGACCAGTGTCGAGCCGCGCTCCATCACCTCGGCGCGGAGCTCCGGAGTGCCGTACCCGGTCATGCTGATGACCCGCGAGCGCGGGCTGAGCCGGCGGACGTCGTCGAGAAGCTCCAGTCCTTCCTGCTCCGTGTGGAGGCGGATGTCCGCGAGGATGATGGGATAGAAGCGCTTGCGCATCATCGCCTGCGCGGACAGCCGGTCGCACGCGCCGGCGCAGTCGATATCCTCGAATGCGAGCATCGCGGTCAACCCTTCGACGATTGCGGCTTCGTCATCCACGATCAGAACAAGTGATTTCATTGGCGTCTCCCGACCTGAGATAGATCGAGAGTCGTGCCGGAGCTTCCAGAAGTGCTATCCAACTGGAACGACGCGACTTACGGCGCGATGACGTTCGTGGGATGCGTCCGCAATCCGGAATCCGTACGCTTTTGAGACACGGTCTGGTCCCCATCGATCGTGGCGGGCGGAAGCGGAGCCACGCGCGCGAGGACTGCGACGAGATCACTGAAGAGCAGAGGCTTGGTCAGGTACTCATCGACGCCGAATCGGTGGCGCGCTTCGCCTTTGAAGCGGCTCGATCGATACAGCGAGGTCAGGAGGATGGTCTTGATCTCTGGCCGCGATTGTTTCGTGACGCGGCAGAGCTCGCGCCCATCCATCTTCGGCATGAGTGCGTCGGTGATGACGACCGCGAACGTCGATGTCAGGATGAGCGTCAGTGCGGCTTCGCCATCTTCGGCCGTGGTCACCGAGTATCCGAGCTGTTCGGCGTAGCAGGCGACGAGAGAGCGCATCGGTTCCTCGTCATCGACGACGAGAACGCGGGGAGCGGACTGCCCATGAACCGCCGGAAGGGGTGCCGGCGCCGAGGGAGTGGCCGGGATGGCGCGATGGCTGATGCGAAAGCGGTTCGCGTGCTCGCGGAGCGCACGGGGAGCGGCGTTCCAGAATTTTCGCTTGGCCGGGAGTGGCGCCGCGCACGAACAGTTCGCGCAGCGGGGGCAGATGACCGACCGCAGCGCGTTGTCGCAGGCGCACCAGGGAGAGGTCATGGCGTCGAACGCGAAGTCGCACTTCCAGCACAAGACCTTGTACTCGGTATCCGGATGGGCCTCATGTTGATGGGGGATCGTGGGCATGGTTTTCTCCAGTGCGTGTTTCAGTGACTCGCCTGCGCTGCACACGCTTCGATCGTGTGAAGCAGGGTCTCGATCGCGAATGGTTTGGAAACCGTGGCAAAGGTCACCGGCTCGGGAATCACGGTTCCGCGCGAGTACCCGGTGAGCATGATCACGCGCTCCAGCAGCGCTGGATGGGTGAGTTGCCAGTAGTCGGCAAGACGACGGCCGTCGAAGATCGGCATTTTGACGTCGAGGAGGATGACGCTGTAGGGCTTCGTCACCGTCAACGCCTCGATGCCATCCTGAAAGGTATCGACGGCGAACCCGGCCGATTCCAGAAGGGCCTGGAGCACATCGCGCATGTCGCCGTCGTCGTCGATGACGAGAGCGGTCCGAACGGTGGTGCTCGCACTTGTGATTGGGAGCATGGAGGTCAATCGAACTCCGCGATCAAGGCGATCAGCGCCGCCATCTCGAACGGCTTCTGCAGGAATCGTGTGTTCAAGTCGCCGAGGCATTCGTGGGCCATGCGGCGGGCTCCGTGGCCCGTTGCGAAAATCACGGGAAGGGTTGGCTCGATCCGGCGGATGCGCTCATAGACTTCGCCACCATCCATGTCGGGCAGACCGAGGTCCAGGAGCACGATGTCGGGTCGGAAGAGCTCGAGGGCGGCCAGCGCTTTCTCTCCGCGGTCGACCGCATCGACTTGAATCCCTTCCGTTTCGAGAAGTGCGCGGATTCCCTCGACGATGACCGCTTCGTCTTCGATCATCATCAGCTTCTTCGCTCTGGGATGCTGGGTTTCGAGCCGGCATGTAGCGGTCTGTTTGCTGTCGGGGCACTCTGCGATGGGGATGAAGAGATGGAACGTCGTTCCCGCCCCGATTTCACTCTCCACGAAGATGTGACCGCCGTGCTGCGTGAGTACCTGGTGTGCGACGGCCAGCCCGAGTCCGGTTCCGCCGTTTCGCTTGGTGGTGAAGAGAGGCTCGAAGATCCGCTCCCGGACCGCTTGCGGCATGCCCGGCCCGTCGTCCTTCACGGAGAGCTGGATGAATCTCTGTGGCTGCGGGACGACTCCGAAGGAAAAAAGGGCGTTGGGTGCGAGGTCGGTGGCCTGCACCGTGATCGTCCCCCCGTTCGGCATGGCGTCGCGGGCGTTTGCGATCAGGTTGGTGAGGACCTGCGAAAGCTGCGTGCTGTCCGCGAGGACGCGCATGCCGCGATAGGGGAGTCTGCCCGTCAGGCTGATCGTGTTCCCCAGCATCCCGTCGGCCTCCGCCGCGAACCTTCCCCACCATTCGCCGAGGTCGACGACAGTGGGCGCCGGTTCGGCCGGCTGCGTGAAGCGCAGGATGTCGAGGGCAATGCGCTTGCCACGCTCGATCGAGTTGGCGATATGCGACGCTCCCTTGATGACCATCGCCCGGCTTGCATCGGGGCGCTGCAGTAGTTCGGCGAACGGCAGCATTCCCATCAGGACGTTGTTGAATTCGTGCGCCACGGTCGCGGCGAGGTGCCCCAGGCTGGTGATCCGATTGGCCTGGGCCAGTTGGAGCTCGAGCAGCTTGCGGTCGGTGTTGTCGCGGGCGTTGACGACGATCGCCGATGCCCGGCCGTTCTCGACCAGCGCCTTCGCCACGATCTCGAACGAGCGCCACGTGAGGTTCTGGTGCTGGAGCCGGATTTCGATCGTCTGCCTCGCGGGCTCGTCCTCGAACTGAAGAGCGAGGAACTCGGTCAGAGCGTCCCGCTCCGACGGATGGGCGAGGGCTGCGAACGGAGTGCCGAGAATGTCCGATTGGTAACCGAGGACCGCACCGATGGACGGGCTGTGATAGCGGATCCGGCCGTCGCGCTCGATGATGGCGATGATGTCTGAGACGTTCTCGATGATGGAGCGGAACTGCTCCTCACCGCGGCGGACGGCGTGGAAGACGTCGTCGCTCTCAGTGATGTCGCGCGCGACGCCGATGACCACGGCCGGATTGCTGCCATCGTGACGGAGCGTGTTCCGGTACTCCCACACCATGCGTCGTCCGTCTCTTTCGAAGACAGGCATCCTTCCGCTTGCTTCTCCGTCGCGCTTCATGAGGCTGATGTAGCGGTCGAACGCATCTCTCTGACCGGGAGGCAGCAGGTCCTGGATCCTCGCGCTGCAGAGCGCGTCCTCCGGGAGGCCGAGCGCGGAGCAGGCTGCTGCATTGACGGAGAGAATCCGTCCATCGAGGTCGTGCGTGCAGCGGAGCTCGGCAGTGTTCTCGGAGCGGTCGCGAAAGCGCTCAACCGACTCGATCAGCGCCGACGCCACCGCTCGAGGCCCGTTGAGGCTCCAGTGAGGTGCGTCACCGAGATCGCTACCGCGACCACCGTGGGGCGAGTTAGACAACAGCGCTCCCTGGAATCATGGCCAGATATCGATCCGCGGGCAACGGCGCACAGTCGCCGGCTGCTATCCGCAGCTGGCTGACTAGAAAATTCAGGTAGGTGAGGTTCTCGTCGATCGATCCCTCGCCGATGCAAGAGCACGTCTCCTCTCCCTCGGCTGCGACGGCTGCGATCGCGTCGAGTCCGTACGTGCCTGCCGTTCCGGCTAGAGAGTGAAACTGCCGTTCGAGCGTCGGTGCGGCGGTCAGGCTGTTGCGGCTGCAGAGAGTCAAGGTCTCTGCGATGGCGGTGACACGCTGCGGCATTGTCCCTACGAAGCGGCTGGTCAGCGTGTTCATGCGGCCCTGAAAGCTCTCGGCGACTTGCATTGTGATGGTCTCCCTGCGGCTGTTTCCGGTATTTGCCGCTGCACAGGAGTCGCCTCAGGGTTCGAAAAAAATACATGTGGCGTCATCTCGTGACGATTTCATGGGTGCCCCAAGTCGATTTCCGGAGATTTGTATTTTTTTGGCTCCCTCCGAGCACTGTGTTCATAGGGCCGTGTTGCCCGACAGGAGAGGATTCCAATTGCCACCCCCCACAAACTTCCCGAGTCGAACACAGAGCATCGCCGCGCGCCGCCGGACGCAGTGCCTGGCCGTGCTTGCTTGCGCCTTCTTCGCTCTCCTGGGTGATTCTCTTGCCGCTCAGGAACGAGGGGATCTTGCCAACCTGAGTGTCGACGACCTCATGAAGATCGAGGTGACATCCGTTGCGCGAAAGGGACAGAAGCTGTCGGACACGGCAGCCGCGGTCTTCGTGATCACGCAGGAAGATATCCGGCGCTCCGGCGCGACCACGATTCCCGAGGTCCTGCGGATCGTTCCAGGTCTCGAAGTTGCCCAGGTGGACGCCAACACCTGGGCCGTGAGCGCCCGCGGGTTCAACAGCCGCTTTGCCAACAAGATGCTCGTGCTCATCGACGGCCGGCCGGTCTACTCCACGCTGTCCGGCGGGGTGTTCTGGGACGTTCAGGACACCATGCTGGAAGATATCGATCGGATCGAGGTGATTCGAGGGCCTGGTGGCACGTTGTGGGGCGCGAATGCGGTCAACGGCATCATCAGCATCATCACGAAACACGCGATTGACACGCAGGGAACGGTCGTCTCCGCTACCGCTGGAACGGTGGAGCGAGCGATGGTGGCGGCTCGCCATGGCGGTGCGCTGGGCAAGAACGCCTACTACCGGGGGTATGCAAAGTCGTTCGACCGGTCCGCCACGGTGGATGCGCTGGGAGTTCGCCGTTCGGACGCCTGGAACGCCGTCCGCGCTGGCGGCCGCGCTGACTGGACCTCGCGTTCGGGTGACACGTTCACGGCCCAGGGAGATATCTACCGCGGCACCAGCACGCAGACGGAGTCACTGATCAACCCCGACAAACCGTTTGCCGGCCCTCAATTCGATTTGAACCACGTCACTGGGGCGAACGCGCTGTTCCGTTGGTCGCAGACTCAGTCGAGCAGGTCGGATACGAGCCTTCAGGCCTTCTACGACTATTCGCGCCGGGACCAGGTCATCCTGAATGACAACAGCCGGATCCTTGATCTTGATTTTCAGCACCATCTGAAACTCCGATCGAACGATCTCGTCTGGGGCGCCGCCGTGAAATTCACGAATGAACGGACCTTGAGCCCGCATCGCGTGATCGTGTTCGCGGACCCGATCGACAGAGATATCGACTACAGCGCCTTTGTGCAGGACGAGATTCGGGTGACGGACCGATTCCACCTCACGATCGGGTCCAAGGTTCTATCCGGACATCTGGGCCACGTCGAAGTCCAACCGACTCTGCGCGCCCACGTCAGTCTTTCGTCGCGGCAGGACATCTGGGCAGCGGCGACGAGCGCTGTTCGAACGCCGTCCGAGAGCGAGCTTGGAGTTCAATCGCACTTCGGAATCGTGCCGCAGGGAGCTGGGCAGCCGGCCTTCCTCGTTGTCTTCGGGAATCCACGAATGAGGTCCGAGCGGGTAGACACGTACGAACTGGGCTACCGGTGGATGGGGCCGGCGATGTCGTTCGACGTGACCGCCTTTCATAACAACCTCAGGTTGATCAGCGGGACGGCCTTTGGTCAACCGTATGCAGATCCGACGGGACAGGTGATCATTCCCATCACATTCGTAAACGACACCGGGGGACGTTCGAACGGCGCAGAGTTGTTTGCCACGTATGCCGCGACATCCAGGTGGAATCTGTCGCTTGGTTATGCACTGTTTCAAAGCCATCTGGTGGATTCCCAGGGGAACAATCCGGGAGCCGCGCCACAGCATCAGATCCAGCTGCGCTCTTTTCTGAAGATGTCGCCTCGCCTCGAATGGAACAGTGCGCTTTTCTACGTTAGCGACATCCCGGGCGCTCCAATACCGTCGTACGTTCGTGTTGACACTGGGCTGAGCTGGCGCCCGATCGATGCGCTGGAGCTCAGCGTGACCGGCCAGAACCTTCTTCGGGCGCACCATGCGGAGTTTGGTGGCGACTCCACTCTCGGGGCGGCGACGCCGGTGCAGCGAAGCGTTTCCGCAAAGGTCATGTGGCGTTTTTAGGATGATCGGCGATCAATCACGAAACGGTGGGGCGATGAGGTACCGGCGACTGGCGGTCCTCGTTCTGACGACCGCCTGTTTCCTGATTGCGAACCTTGCGTTCGGTCAGGAGGCGGCAGGCGAATATCAGGTCAAGGCCGCGTTCCTGCCCAACTTTGCCCGGTATGTCGAATGGCCCGCGGTGGCCATGCCCTCTGCGGGCTCGCCACTGGTGATCGGCATCGTGGGCGACGATCCGTTTGGCGGTTCGCTCGATGCCTTTCTGAAGGGAGTCGTCGCAAACGGACATCCGATCTCTCTGAAGCATTTCCGGTCCAGCGACTCGTTGACCGGCTGCCACCTGGTGTTCATCAGCGCATCCGAGGGGAGCCATGTCGCTGCAATCCTCCAGGGTCTGTCGGGAGCGAGCGTGCTGACGGTCAGTGACATCGACCGCTTCTCGCTGAGCGGCGGAATGATCGAGCTGCGCATGGTGGGCAACCGCGTCCGTTTTGACATCAACCGCGACGCCGCGGATGAGGCTCACCTCAAGATCAGCTCGAAGCTGCTCGCTGTTGCGCGGGCGGTCATCCAATCGGGATCGCAAGCGAGGACGCCATGATTTTCAGGAAACGTTCGATCCGACAGAAGTTGAGCGGGATCATCATGCTCACGAGCACAGTGATGGTTCTCCTGGTCTCTGTGGTTTCCGTCGTTCAGGACATTATTGATGAACGGGGGGACCTCAATCGTGAGATCGGCGGTCTGGCCGAGATGATTGCGATGAACGGTGCCTCTCCTTTGACGTTCGGCGATCAGAAGGCAGCTCTCGAGATTCTCTCGGTGCTGAAGACGCGTGACTCGATTGTCGCGGGCTGTATCTACACCCAGGCCGGATCACAATTCGCGACTTTCAAGGCCGACCCCCGAACCAGTCTGCCGCGGACCCCTCCGCCGGTCGGTGTGTTTCGAATGCGCGGGAGGGTCGAAGTGGTTCGAGGCATCGTCGTCGACGGCACGAGGATCGGAACCGTCTACATCGTGGCGGATGAGCGGGAGCTCTACGGCCGCATGAGGGAAGACGCAGCACTCGGTGCCGTCGTCATTCTCGTCTCGCTGATCGCAGCATTCCTGATGTCTGCCCGGCTGCAGCGGGTCATTTCCGAACCGATCGTCGAACTGGCGCGGGTTGCCAGGAGCGTCACGAACGATGGCAACTATCAGGTTCGTGCGGCCTCCGGCCTGGGTGCCCGTACGAACGAGATCGGCGCCCTCCTGGCGGGATTCAATGGGATGCTCGCGGAGATCGAAAAACGTGACGCTACGCTGATGGACTACGGTGCCCAGCTGGAGTCCGTGGTCACGACGCGAACGGCGGAGCTGCGGTTCGCAAACCAGGAATTGACCCTGGCCCGCGACGAGGCAGAGCGCATCGCCGAGATCAACGGACGTCTCAGCCGCAGCCACCAGCTCATCCTCGATGCCACCGCGGACGGAATTGTCGGGTTCGATTCGCGAGGAATCGTCACCTTCATGAATCCGGCCTCCGAGACGCTGCTCGGATGGTCCCGGGAGGAAATGGAGGGACGCAGCCTGCATGATTTCGCGCACCGCGGCAACGACGGGAAAGCGTGCGACCCCGAAACCTGTCTCCCCCATCAGCAGAGGCGCCGCGGCATCGTGATCCTCGGAACCGATACGTTCTGGAGAAAGGACGGCAGCAGCTTTCCGACGGAGTACTCCTCGATGCCGATCGGGGAGGAGACCTTCGGTCAGCAGGGCTTCGTGGTGACCTTTCGCGACACCACTGAGCGCCGGGCCATCGAACGCCTCAAGGACGAGTTCGTCTCGACGGTGAGTCACGAGTTGCGAACGCCGCTGACGTCGATCCGCGGCGCGTTGGGCCTCCTCAGCAGCGGAATGCTGGGCCCCATGCCGGAGAAGGGTCAACGCATGTTGCAGATCGCCGTCACCAACACGGACCGGCTCGTGCGACTCATCAACGACATCCTCGACCTGGAACGGATCGAAGCCGGCAAGATCGAGCTCACGCGCGCCGCCGTCGATGCCAGGGAGCTGATGACCGAAGCTGTCGACGGAGTCATGGCGATGGCCAGCGCGGCCGATGTTGAGATTCGAATCGGCCGCGATGGACTCGATTCCTCTCTCTGGGTGGACCGCGATCGCATCCTGCAGACGCTCACCAATCTGTTGAGCAACGCCATCAAGTTCTCACCGCGCGGAACGGTCGTGTCGCTCAGCGGCGAGTCGAAGAACGGCACGTTCACGTTCGCCGTCGCCGATCAGGGCCGCGGAGTTCCTCCGGAAAAGCGCGAATTGATCTTCGAGCGTTTTCAGCAGGTGGATGCCTCCGACTCGCGTGACAAGGGCGGATCCGGCCTCGGTCTGGCAATCTGCCGGAGTATCGTGAACGCTCACGGTGGGGTGATCTGGGTCGAGTCAGAGCCTGGTCATGGCAGCCTGTTCCAGTTCACGGTTCCTCTCCCAATTACGATCGCACTCGATGAAGCGTCGCTTGGCGCCCGTTCGCTGCTGGTCTTCAGCGAGGATCCGGCGTGCATCTCGGCGATGGTGGAGATTCTGGAGAGCCACCGCTCGCGTGTCTACACCGTCCGCTCGATGAGCGAGCTGTTCGCACGGGCCGAGGAGATCAGGCCGAACGCGATCGTGATGGATCTTTCCGAGGGCAATGTGCAGGCTGGACCGATCATCGAGAAGCTGAAGGCGAGCGAGGAGACCCGCGATATCCCGATCGTAGCGGTCAATTCGTCCATGGATTCCTGTCGTCCGGTTGCTTGGGGCATCACCGGCGTCGTGCCGACGCCAATGGTGCGCAGCACTCTGCTCGAGGCCGTCGCCGCTGCGTGCTCGATCAGCACACCGACGATTCTGATCGTCGAAGACGACCTCGATCTGGCCAGGGTCATGACCGCGTCCCTCGAAGCGCATGGGATCAGGATTCTTCACGCGCAAACGGGTGGAGAAGCGATCGACACCGCGAGGAAGGGCGATCCCGATCTGATCGTCCTCGACATGGTGCTTCCCGACACCGACGGATTCGCCGTCGTCGAGGTTCTCCGAGCCGAGCCAGCGCTTCGGAACCTTCCGCTCGTCGTCTATTCCGCTCTGGAAGTGGGCGCGGCCGATCAGGTTCGCCTGAAGCTCGGTTCTACCCAATTCATCACCAAGTCGCGGGGCACTCTCGCTGATTTCGAACTGCAAGTGATCCGGCTCCTCAAGACCGTGACCACCACACGCCTGGAGGTCCTCAATGCCGCATGAACAACGCAGACTGCTCATCATCGATGACGAGGACGATATCCGCGAGGTGGCCAGCCTCAGCCTGGAGATGACGGAAGGCTGGGCGGTCTCCGTGGCCAGCTCCGGTGCCGCGGGTGTCACTCTGGCCATGCAGGACGCGCCGGATGCCATCCTGCTCGACGTGATGATGCCCGATCTGGACGGCCCCAGCACATTGCGCGTCCTGAAAGCTCAGGCACAGACCATGGAGATCCCGGTGATCTTTCTGACTGCAAAGGTCAAGGAAACGGATCGCCGTAAGTACCTGGAGCTCGGTGTCGCCGCGATCATCGCCAAGCCGTTCGATCCCCTCACGCTGGGGCGGCAGATCAATGAGGCCCTGGGCTGGATTTCGGGCTGAATCGCCGAGGTCGCGTGTCTGGCGTCGAATCCGCATTCACGATCCGCCAACATGTCCCAGGTCCGGAAGATCCTGGTCGTCGAGGATGACGACGCAATTCGAGCACTCCTCGTAGCAGCCCTCCGCCGCGAGCCCTTCGACGTCCACGCGGCCGCGAATGGAGCCGAGGCGCTGAACATGACCCGGGGCTCGGAGTACACGGTCATCCTGCTGGATCTCATGATGCCTCTGGTCAATGGAGTCGAGTTCCTGAAGGCCTTTCACGCGGACTCGCCGCAATCGCGGACAGTCGTCTTCGTCATGACCGCGTTCGACGACGTGACCGTGCGCCACATTGCGCCGAACCTGGTTTACGGCATCATCCGGAAACCGTTCGACGTCCCACAGCTCGTGGCGATGGTGCGCGAAGTCGTGCTCACCCGCAGCGGGCCGTTGCCGGAGAGCGATCCCGGCGCACACGCCGCCGACGACGACGCGATGTCGTCCGAGAAGACGAACTAGCTACTCGTAGCGCAGCGCATCGATGGGGTCGAGCCGCGCCGCTTTGCGCGCCGGATAGAAGCCAAAGAAGATTCCGACGAAGGCAGCTACACCGAACGACAGTGCAACCGACGTCGGCGTCACCACGATCGGCCACTGCAGGAAATGCTTGACCGCGAGCGAAGCGCCGACGCCGAGCGCGACTCCGAGGACGCCGCCGACGATGGCCAGGGTCACCGCTTCGAACAGGAACTGCAGCAGGACGTGCCGCCCCTTCGCACCGATGGCCATGCGAATGCCGATCTCGCGCGTCCGTTCGGTCACGGACACCAGCATGATGTTCATGATCCCGATCCCGCCGACGAGCAATGAGATCGCGGCGATGCAGAGCAGGAGCATCCGCAGGATTCCTGTCTGCTGCGTTTGCGCCTGCGCGATCTCTTCCTGAGAACGCATCTGGAAATCGGCGTCGCCATTGGGCGCGATGCGGTGGCGCTGGCGCAGCACGGCGTCGATCTCGTTCTGTGCTTCCTGCACTTGCCCGGCCGACGACGCCGACACCTGCAACATGTCGATCTTCGTCTTTCCCGAGAGGCGCTTCATGACGGTGGTGTACGGCGCCACGACGGTGTCATCCTGATCCTGGCCCATCATGTTGCCGCCCTTCTTCTCGAGGACTCCCACAACCTTGAACGGGACGTTCTTGATGCGTACGATCTGCCCGGCCGCTGTCCCATCGGGAAAGAGATTGTCGACGACGGTTTGTCCGAGCACGCAGACTTTCGAGGCGCTCTTCACATCCTGATCCGTGAAGAACGCTCCCTGCGAGACGTTCCACGACCGGATCAGTGGATAGTCGACCCCGACCCCCTGGATCGAGGTTCCCCAGTTCAGCTCGCCCGCCACGATCTGACCGGCCGCGCGCACGGTCGGTGCCACGTATGCCACGGCCGGACACTCCGCCTTGATCGCCTCGGCGTCGTCCGCGGTGAGTGTGGAGTTTCCGGTGAACATGCGGGCCCCTCCGGACGTGGATGCACCCGGAAAGACCATGATGTAGTTCGTGCCGAGGGAGTTGATCGTGTTCTCGACCGACTTCGTCGCGCCGTTGCCGATGGCCACGACCGCGATGACGCAACCCACGCCGATGATGATTCCGAGTGCCGTGAGAAACGAACGCATCTTGTTCCGCGCAATCGCGCGCAGACCGACGAGAGTGATGTTGCTGATGCGCATGAGGGAACTCTTCATCGTGTGGCCTCCGGAGCGGTGGGCGCGACTGCCGGAACGCCGCGCACCTCGACGCGATGCTGCTCGATTTTCTCGTCCTGCTGAATCAGGCCGTCGCGGACCGTGACGACGCGTTTCGCGTGCTGCGCGATATCCTGTTCGTGGGTGATGAGCACGACCGTCTTTCCGCTGTCGTTCAGCGACTGAAAGATCCCCATGATCTCCTCGGATGTCCTCGAGTCGAGATTGCCGGTCGGCTCATCGGCCAGAAGCATGGCCGGGTCAGTGACCAGCGCACGAGCGATGGCGACGCGCTGCTGCTGTCCACCCGAGAGCTGCGACGGGTGATTGTGCTCGCGACCCTGCAGACCGACGCGGTGCAGCGCATCCATGGCCGCCTTATGCCGTTGTTCGCGCGTCCAGCCGAGATCGCCGTAGATGAGCGGGAGCTCGACGTTCTCTGCGGCTGACGTGCGGGCCAGGAGGTTGAAACTCTGAAAGACGAAGCCGATCTTGGCGTTGCGGATGACCGCGCGCTCGTCGCGGTCGAGCGTCGAAACGTCCACGCCGTCGAGCTGGTACGTCCCTGCGGTCGGACGGTCGAGACATCCGAGGATGTTCATCAGCGTCGACTTCCCGGACCCCGAGGGACCCATGACCGCGAGGAATTCTCCTTCGTCGACGAGGAGGTCGACGCCTGCCAGTGCGTGGACCTCAACCTCTCCCATCGTGTAGACCTTGGTCAGGCCGTGGATCTCGATGACTTTCTGCGGCACTACCGCCCACCTCGTCCGCCACCCGGACGTGAACCACCCATCGGCCCGCTGCTGCCCGGAGGGGGATTCGAGTCGACCTTCGAGGTAGCGAGCCCGGTGATCACGCTGTCGCCGATCTTCAGGTCGCCGGAAACGACCTGCGTGTAGTGACCGTCCGTGATTCCGGTCCGGATCTCGATCGCCTTCGGCTTGTTATCAGGGCCGAGGATGTAGACGGATTGCGGGCGCTTGCGCGGCGGCGGCTGGCCGCCGAGTGCTCCAGCCGCACCCCCGACGCCTCGCGTCCGATTTCCCATGCGGGCGGCGCGCTGCTCGGGACTCGGACCACCCGAGGCTGTTGCCGTCTGGGTCTGCGTGGTGCCACCGCCGGCCGCGGAGCTTGTCGCTACCGCCGGGGCACCCGTTGTGGCCGTGTCCGGCTTGAATCGGAGGGCTGCGTTCGGAATGCGGAGGACATCGGGAACCATGGCCACGTCGATGGTGACGTTGGCCGTCATCTTGGGACGAAGCTTCTCGTCGGGGTTCGGAACTTCGATGATCACGGGATACGTGACGACGTTCTGACTGACCGTTGCGTTGAGACGGATCTGCGAGATGCGGCCGCGAAACTCCTGATCGGGGTAGGAGTCGACGGTGAATCGCGCGGTCTGTCCGACAGCGATGCGGCCGATATCCGATTGATCGACGTCGGCCTGTACCTGCATCTTGGTCATGTCCTGCGCGATCGAGAAAAGCGTCGGCGCGGAGAACGACGCGGCCACCGTCTGGCCGACGTCGTACTGGCGGTCGACGACGATGCCGTCGATCGGCGAGACGATCTTCGTGTACTTCAGGTTGGTCAGCGACTGGTTCAGGGACGCCGTCGACTGCTGCACCTGGGCATTGGCCCCTTCATACGCGGCGCGCGAGGAGTCGAGATCAGCCTGCGGAGTCAATCCTGCTTTGACGAGCCGTAGCTGACGGTCGTAGTTGATGCGTGAATTCGCCGCCTCGATCCGAGACTTCGAGACGTCGGCCTGCCGCTGCTCGACCTGCTGCTGAAACGGCGTCGGGTCGAGCTCGGCGAGGAGCTGACCTTTGGTGACCCGGCTGTTGAAGTCAACATAGAGGCGGGCGATCACACCCGACACCTGACTGCCGATCTGGACGGTGGTGACTGCCGAGAGCGTTCCGGTGGCCGTCACCGTCATGGTGATGTTGCCGCGGTCGGCTTTCTCCGTCCGGTATTGCTCGTTCCTGCTTCCACTGCCCTTGCACGAGGCCAGGACAGCGATCATCAATATCGTTCCAATACGTCTCACGCTGAAGACTCCCTCTGGGCTCCCTACGACCCGATCCCCCGGGCGTTGAATGAGCGCGCGAAGTGTAATGCAGCGTTGCGGCCACGACCGGGCCGCGAAATCCTGCAACTGATTCGTGACGGGCGAGGGTCAGGTTGAACGTGACGAATGTGCGGACCTGATCTTGTCCAGCGGATGCTGCCGTCACTTTCAACTTTCCACCTGACCCCTTCTGCTATGCTCCCCGCCCATGGCGTTTTTTTCATCCAGGGAAACCCCTCAGCAGCCGCGAGGAGCGGAACAGCAGACAGCACACGAGGGGACCTTTCTCGGCCCGAATGTCGTGATCGAAGGCACCGTCAGCGGGTCCGAGGCGGTGCTGATCGAAGGGACCGTTCGTGGCCAGATCAAACTCACGGGCGAGCTGCGGATCGGGACGAAGGCTCGGATTGAAGCGACGGTTCACGCCAAGAACGTACTGGTCGAAGGGACGATGACCGGCGATCTCTCCGCAGACAGTAAGGTCGAGCTCGTGGCCAGCGCGACGGTCGATGGAAATATCAAGGCTCCCAAGGTCGTGGTCGCCGAAGGTGCGCGGTTTCGCGGCTCCGTCGACATGGGGTCCCCGAAGCCTGCCGATCACGCCGGCCAGTCAGAGAAACAATAGTCGCTGAGTCCCTCAGGGACCGCCGATTCAACATCCGGAGGAATCATGTCCACTACAGGTCTGCGCGCCACGCGCGACTACAGGAATTACATCGATGGCCAGTGGGTCGCGTCCGCGAGCGGCGCGACGTTCGAGAACCGCAGTCCGGCCGATCATGACGATCTGATCGGAACGTTTCAGGAGTCGACGGCCGACGATCTGAATGCGGCCGTCGAGGCTGCGGACCGCGCGTTTCATCCGTGGCGTCTGACGCCGGCGCCGCGCCGCGCCGACTATCTCTACGCCGTCGGCAACATCCTCAAACGGGACAAGGATGCGATTGCCCGCGAGATGACGCGCGAGATGGGGAAGGTGTTGCAGGAGACGAATGGCGACGTGCAGGAAGCGATCGACATGGCGTTCCTGATGGCCGGCGAAGGACGCCGTCTGCATGGCGTCACGACCCCTTCCGAGCTCCCCAACAAGTTCAACATGGCCGTGCGCATGCCCCTCGGCGTGGCCGGCATGATCACCCCGTGGAACTTCCCGATCGCGATTCCGGCCTGGAAGTCGATGGCGGCCCTCATCTGCGGCAACACCGTCGTCATCAAGCCCGCATCGCAGACTCCGCTGTCCGTCGTCATGCTGGCCGAGGCGTTCGAAGAAGCCGGGTTGCCGAAAGGTGTGTTCAACGTGGTGACCGGCGGAGGCAAAGAAGTCGGCGAGCCGATGCTGCATCATCCGAAGGTCTCCGTGATCTCGTTTACCGGGTCGACCGACGTCGGCCGGCAGATCTCCATCGCATGTGCGCCACAGTTCAAGCACGTCCACCTCGAAATGGGCGGCAAGAACGTCATCCTCGTGATGGAGGACGCCGATGTCGACCTCGCCGTCGATGGCGCGTTGTGGGGTGCCTTCGGTACGTCAGGGCAGCGTTGCACCGCGGCGTCACGGATCGTCGCGCACAGCTCCATCTACGACCAGTTCGTGGAGAAGCTCTCCGCGCGCGCGAACGCGCTGCGCGTCGGCAACGGACTCCATCCCAATGTGGACATGGGCCCGAACATCTCAGCCTCACAGATCGAGACGATCGCGAGCTACGTGAAGATCGGCAAGGACGAGGGCGCAACGGTCACCGCGGGCGGATCGACGCTGACGGATGGTGCATTCGGCAAGGGGCACTTTCATCAGCCCACCGTCTTCGCGAACGTCACGCCGCAGATGCGCATCGCGCAGGAAGAGATCTTCGGCCCGGTAACGGCCGTGATGCGGTGTGATTCGCTGGACGAAGCGATCAGCATCGGCAACGGCGTGAAGTACGGCCTGTCCTCGTCCATCTATACGCGAGACATCAACAAAGCCTTCGTGGCGATGCGCGACATGTACACCGGCATCTTCTACGTCAATGCGCCGACGATCGGTGCCGAGGTGCATCTCCCGTTCGGCGGGACGAAGCAGACCGGTAATGGACACCGTGAGGCGGGAATCGCCGGGATCGACGTTTTCAGCGAATGGAAATCGATCTACGTCGATTACTCGGGATCGCTGCAACGAGCGCAGATCGACACTGAGGAGATGTAGGGGCCCTACGAGCTGGAGAATCCAGCACCGGCGAGGCCGCCGGCGGCGCACCAGCGCGAACGCTCCGCTGCTAGACTTCCTTCGCTATGAAGTCAGCTTGCGTCCTCCTGCCATTTCTCCTCACGATCCCCGCGTTCGCGCAATCTCCCGCGGACGCGATCATTGCCCGCGAGTTGCAGAGCTCGCGGGCCTACGAGACCCTGTCGCACATCACGGACGACATCGGCCCTCGTCTTACCGGCTCGAAAGGGGCCGCCACGGCGGTTGCATGGACGACGCAGCAATTCCGGGAATGGGGTATCAGTGTCTCCAATGAACCGGTCAAGGTGCCGCACTGGGTGCGCGGGCGGGAGGAAGCGCGCCTCGTATCCGGAGGCCAGCAGAGCGTCGTGCTGACAGCGATCGGTGGAAGTGTGGCTACGCCGGACGCCGGCATTACAGCCGATGTCATCGAAGTCGATTCGTTCGACGAACTGAAGACGCTGGGAACCGCAAAGCTGCGCGGAAAGATCGTCTTCTACAACAACCCGATGGACATGGATCTCGTGCGCACACACCGCGCGTTCGAGGCCTACCGCATCGCGGTGGCATTCCGCGGTGGGGGGGCGAGCCGGGCGGCGGAGTACGGCGCGAAGGCGGTGGTGATCCGTTCGGTCGGCTCAGCGTCGCTTCGGACGCCGCACACCGGGGCGCTGCGCTATGACGCGAAGCAGCCGAAGATTCCCGCGGCCGCGATGACCGCGGAAGATGCGATGCTCGTCCATCGTCTGCTCGCACGAGGGAAGCGCGTGCGGATGCACATGCTGCTGACGCCGAAGACCCTGCCGGATCTGCAGTCCGCGAACGTCATCGCCGAGATTCGCGGGAGCGAGAAGCCGGAAGAGATCGTCCTGATCAGCGCCCACCTCGACTCGTGGGACCTGGCCACGGGCGCGATCGACGATGGGTCCGGCGTGGCCATGGTGATGGAGACCATGCGGCTGCTGAAGGAGATGAAGCTGACGCCGCGCCGCACCATCCGCGCCGTTCTCTTCATGAACGAAGAGAACGGGCTTCGCGGCGGTCTGCAGTACGCAAAGGATCATGCGAAAGAGAAGCACGTCGCAGCGATCGAGACCGACGCAGGGGGTGCCACACCGACGGGCTTCACGACGACGTTGAAGGGCGAGGCTCTCATCGCGCTCGAGGCACGGACGCAACCTCTCGCCGCTGTGTCATCGAATCGCTTCGAGGTGGCCGAGGAGGCAGGCGCGGACATCGGACCCCTGACGCAGGCAGGCGTGCCTGGATTCGGACTCGTGCCCGAACCGCTGCACTACTTCGACTACCACCACACCAACGCCGACACGCTCGACAAAGTCGATCCGAAGGAACTGGCGCAGGACACCGCAGCGATCGCCGCGCTCGCGTGGATTCTGGCGGAGTGATTTGCAACGTAGCGCCGGCGGCTCGCCGGCTGGACCGCCGCCGGCCCGGCGGCGACACATTCAACAAACGCCAGCGAGCCGCCGGCGCTACGGAGAGAGGTCGCATGCGCGACGACATCAGGCCGCGCTCTGCAGCGTTTACTACCTTTTCGGCCTCCCGCATTCACGGGCAAAAAAAAGCCCCGGCCGAAGCCGGGGCTTTCCGTTTGAAACCGATGATGCAGGTGACTAGAAGCGCGCGCCGATCGCGTACAGGTACGTGCGCGGGAGCTGGTAGTTGCCGCCCTGCGAGAACGTGGTGGCGGTACCGATGGCCTGACCGAACTGCGGTCCGAGCTGGTAGTTGGCGCCCATCGCTTTGCAATCGGCCAGAGGCGCACCCTGCGGGCACTCCTTCGGAGACTGCGTGAATGGATTGAAATTGGCGAAGTTCGCGTTCGTCGCCGACGTGTTCACGAGCGTGTTGCCACCAAGAACGGCTTTGTGGTTGAACGCGTTGCGAACTTCCGCCTTGGCGAAGAATGCGAAGTTGTGGATTGGGAGTTCGTAGTTCAGGGCGATATCCGTGGCCATGAGCGAATCCCAGCGGTACTGGCCGCGGTTGCCGAAGAAGTACGTGACTGAGGTCGGAGGAGCTGCGTACTTGTGCACCGGATCGGTCGGTACAGGAGTGCCGTCCGGATAGGTGGTGCTGGCAGAGCCAAATGTCACGCAAGTTCCGGCAGCGTTGACGGTGCAGGTGATGATTCCCTGCGAGGCCGAGAACGGTGTACCGGAGTCATAACGCTCGATGAGTCCGAGATTGAAGTGGCCAATCCGGGTCCCGAGGTCATACGTCAGAAAGCCGCGCAGCTTGTGGCGCTGGTCAGCGACCAGGTAACCGACGGGGGAGTTCTGCTTGAAATTCTGGAATTCCTTATAGGCCACGCTTGTGCTGCCGAAGGCGGCCGGACCATTGCCGGTGTTCTCGCCTTCGCCGTTGCCGGTGAGCTTGGAGTACGTGTAGTTGCCGCCCAGGCCGAACCCAGCCGGCAACTGATATTGAGCCTGGAACTGCGTGCCCCAGTACTTGCGGCTGGGAACGGTGGAGTTACCAGTAAGCGTCAGGTCCGAGAAGGCACCCGGCACAGCAGGATTGGAAACCGTACCGACGGCAAGCGAGGTGAATGCCGCGTAGAAGTCCTGCCACTTGCGGTTGATGTAGTCGGCGCGGACATAGCCCTTGCCGATCTGCGTTCCCGCGCCGAGGGTGAATTCCTTCACGTTCGGGGACTTGATTCCGCTGCTGGCGAGCTTCGAGTTGAAGCCCGGGATGGACTGCGAAATGATGGCCCGGTTGGTGAAGCCGTTATCGAGGAACCACTGGAAAGCCTGCTGCAGGGCCACGCGGGAGTCGAGGTATCCCGTGTCGGGACCGGCGTAGGCCCAACGAACGGTAGCCGGGTTGCCGGCTGCGGAACCTGCTGCGGACTGGCCTTCCGACAGACGGCCGACATACGTGCCGTAGTTGGCATCGAGGCGCAGACGGCCGTTGCCGAACACGTCGAAGATCAGGCCGAGGCGCGGGCTGATGGCGCTGTCTTTGGAGACGCCGTTGCCGGCGCTGTCGACTGCGTTGTTCTTGTCAGAGCGAACGCCGAGGTTGAAAGTGAGGTGCTGATTGAAGTCCCACTTGTCGTTAAAGAAAATGCCCGTGGTCTTCAGATTCGATCCGAGAGACGCGAAGGCCACCGGGAAGTACAGAAAGCGATCCCGGGATCCGTTCGCCGCGCCTGCGAGAGCGATTTGCAACGTGCCGTCCGGCATCTGCTTCGGCGCATTGAAGCGGGTGTCATAGCGGAAGTCGGTGGGGGATTGATAGTTGTTCGAAAGGCGCTGCTCCGCCCAGTTGTCGTAGCCGAGCACCATGTTGTGCGTGCCGAGCGACTTCGTGCCGAGGAAGTAACGTCCCTTGATCTCCCACTCCTTGTTGTTGCGGAGCTCAGCGCCACAGCTGCCGCAGAAGTACGGAGCATTGGCCGTCGCGCCGGTGATGACCTGGTCGATGATCGGGCTGCCTTCAGCAAGGTACGCCGCGGTCGGACTGGCCTGGTGAGCCGGGGTATTGCCGCCGAAGCCGACGAACGCGAAGTATTTCTTGGCCCCGTCCCCTTCGAGCAGGAAGTTGTTCGTGATGACGCCGTTGTAGTGCAGGGTCTTGAAGTTGTTCGGATTTTCAATTCCGGCGGTGTTGATGGAACGCAGATCGAGGCAACCGATCTGGCAGTTCTTGTCGCTCTTCAGGTTATTCGTGAGGTACGAGCCCACCAGCGAGTGTTTCTGGGTGAGGTTCGCCGTCAGCTTGTATTCCTGACGTGGGGAACTGGTGGAAACGGTATAACCGCCGATGGCCGGGTTGGGCAGTGTGCTGATGGCCGAGATGGTGCGGTTCGCGGAGATCTTGGACTGACGACCGGCGACGAAGAACCACAGACGATCGCGAACGATGCGGCCACCGAGCGTTTCTTCGTAGGTGTTGTTCGTGTGATCGATCGGATCGGCCTGGGTGGAAACGGATTTTTCCGTCCACTTCGGATTGTCGAGCGTGTCGCGGACGGAGCCGCTGAATTCATTACCACCGGACTTGGTGATCGCGGAGACCACGCCGCCGGTGAAGCGGCCAAACTCGGCCGAGATGCCGCCGGTAAGGACGGTCGTTTCCTGGATGGCGTCCTCGATGTAGAGGGCGTGCGGCTGGCCGCGGAGGTTCTCATTCACGACCGCGCCGTTCACGAGATAAAGGTTGTCGAACGAGAACGATCCCGAGATGGAGTTCCCGTTCACGCCGCCCGTGACACCAGGCGAAAGCGCTGCCTGGGCAACCGGATTGCGGTTCACCGGCAGTTTGTTGACGGCGGCCTGCTTGTAGTTGGTCTCAACCTGCGGCGTCTCCATGACCGTCGCCTGGTTGGCGGTCACGGTGATGGCCTCGGTGACTGCCGACATCTTCATGTCCGCATCCATGCGAGTGGTCTGGACGAGGTTGACCTGGGCGTTTTTGACCACGTCGCTCAGGCCGGATAGCGCGTAGACCACCTTGTATGTGCCCGGCGGAATGGCGGCGAAGTTGTAATCGCCGTTCTCATTCGTGACGGTCGTACGTGTTCCCTGCAATGTCGGCGACGAGATTGTCACCGTCACACCCGGGAGATTGGCTCCTGCTTGCGTGACCGTTCCGGTCAACGCCCCGGTCGTGCCCTGCGCATATGCGCCGGCTGCAACCAGGAGCAGCAGGAAGAAACAGATCGTAAATCGTTGTAGCTTCATCTCGTTCCTCCTCGATTTTCCTCGACTAAACGTTATCGTTGGACTGCACCCCTCAACTGCACAGGTTGAACCGATTTTTGCAACGAAAGGCTTGGACTTTAAGTCTCTCTAAATTAAGCAGTTAGCTTCAGTGACCGTGGTATTCGGCAAGTCGCACAATTCAACGATTTGAACAGCCGCAACGGTTCACCGCATCGAACTGCAACCTGGGGCGGAGCGAACACGAGGAAGACCCTCGTCATCGTTCATTGGATTGTCGGGATCCTGTTGGCCACGGTGGACGGCCGTCGCCAGTTATTTTTTCCGGGAACGACGGCATCCTACGCGCTGCGTCGCTGCCTTGCAAGAGATGAGTTGCGGAAGTGCCGCGCGGCACTCAACGCGTCATCTGACGGTACCGGATCCGGTGCGGCTGATCCGCCTCGGCGCCCAGCCGCTTGCGCTTGTCTTCTTCGTATTCACTGTAGTTCCCGTCGAACCAGACCACGCGGCTGTCGCCCTCGAACGCGAGGATGTGGGTTGCCACGCGATCGAGGAACCAGCGGTCGTGCGAGATCACGATCGCGCAGCCGGCGAAGTTCTCCAGCGCCTCTTCCAGTGCCCGCATCGTGTTGACATCGAGATCGTTCGTCGGCTCGTCGAGCAGCAATACGTTCGCTCCCTCTTTCAACATCTTGGCGAGGTGCACGCGGTTGCGCTCTCCGCCTGACAGCACGCCAACTTTCTTCTGCTGATCCGATCCCGAGAAATTGAAGCGCGCCACGTAGGCCCGTGAGCTCATCTCGCGCGGTCCCAGCAGGACGAGCTCCGTCCCTCCGGTGATCTCTTCGAAGATCGATTTGTCGGGATCGAGCGTCCGGTTTTGATCGATGTAGCCGAGCTTCACCGTCTCACCAACGCGGATCGTGCCGGCGTCCGGCGGCTCCTGTCCCAGGATCATGCGGAAGAGAGTGGTCTTGCCGGCGCCGTTCGGTCCGATCACTCCGACGATGCCGCCGGGCGGTAGCTTGAACTCCATCTCGTCGATGAGCAGTGTGCTTCCGAACGCTTTGCGCACGTTGTCTGCCTCGATCACGATGCCGCCCAGCCGCGGACCGGCCGGAATGTAGATCTCGAGATCCTGCACCTTCTCCTGCGTCTGCTGGCTGAGCAGGTTCTCGTAGGACGTGATGCGTGCCTTGCCCTTGGCGTGACGACCTTTTGGGGACATGCGGATCCATTCGAGCTCGCGCTCGAGGGTCTTCTGGCGCTGCGACTCCGACTTCTCTTCCTGCTGCAGCCGGGCCTGTTTCTGTTCCAGCCACGACGAATAGTTGCCCTTGAACGGGATGCCCGCGCCGCGATCGAGCTCCAGGATCCAGCCGGCCACATTGTCGAGAAAGTAGCGATCGTGCGTCACGGCGATGACGGTGCCCGGATATTGCTGCAGGTGTTTCTCCAGCCACTCCACCGACTCTGCGTCGAGGTGATTCGTCGGCTCATCGAGCAGGAGAATGTCGGGAGCCTGGAGCAGAAGACGGCAGAGCGCGACGCGGCGCTTCTCGCCACCGGAGAGGATGCCGCACAAGGTGTCACCCGGCGGACAGCGCAACGCGTCCATCGCCATCTCTAGCTTGGAATCGAGATCCCAGGCGCCGGCGGCATCGAGCTTGTCCTGCACGTTGCCCTGTCGCTCCATCAGCTTGTCCATGTCGGCGTCCGGATCACCGAAGGCGTCGTTGATGTCGTCGAACTCTTTCAGCAGGTCGATGACCGGCTGCACGCCCTGCTCCACGATCTCGCGAACTGTCTTGTCCGGGTCGAGCTGCGGCTCCTGCTCCAGGAATCCGACGGTATGCCCCGGCGAGAGAACGGTCTCGCCGAGGAAATCGTGGTCGGTGCCGGCGAGGATGCGCAGGAGGGATGACTTGCCCGATCCGTTCAGTCCGAGGACGCCGATCTTCGCGCCGTAAAAGTAGGAGAGGTAGATGTCCTTGAGGACCTGCTTTTTGCCGTGAAACTTCGAGACTCCGACCATCGAGTAGATGATCTTGTTGGGTTCGTTCGTGGCAGCCATGGGGCGCGGATTGTAGTCTGGACTCGGAGCTGAGTACCGAACTGTGTTGGGGCGGATCAGCGTGATCAGGGATGGGCGGCCGTGAAATCGATCACGGCATCGCCAGTCTCGGGCATCGACACGAGGGCAGGAGTGAGATCAACGATCTTGCCGCTGCATTGAGCGAGCACGCTCCATTGGCCGCCGGACAGTCCTTCGGCGATGAAGCGGCCCACACTGTCGATGTGCGAGCGCCGGGTAAGGGTTCCTAGATTGACTGGCTTCGACAGATTGGGCACCGGAATTAGGATTGCCTCTCCGCCACCGCATGAAGGCAGGAATCCCCGAAGGCTGGCTCCGCTGGAGAGCTCAATGTCGCCGAGATCGACGTCAGTCATCGTCTTGCCCACGGCCACCGTCCTCTCTGCGCTGGCGGAGCCCCAACGCGCGCGCAACCGGTAGTGGCCGGAGATGCTCACCGTCAATATGAAATTGCCGTTTTCGTCGGCCGTGGTTGACCGGAAGGTTTCGATCGGGTCGACTTCAGCGGCCTGCCTGAGAGAGATATCGAGTCCGATCTCGATGATCGCCGCGGCGTTTGGCAAACTCGAGGTGCCGCGGAGGATTCTTCCACGGATGGCGGGCCCCGTTGGAAAGGTGACGTCGGTAACGACGCCGGAGCCAAGCGATGCAGATAAGGGTGTGGACTTGGCTAGGACCGAGTACAACTTCAGAGTGTAGTCGCCCGATCCCAGTTCGGCGAATGTGAATTGGCCGTTCGGTCCCGGTGACGCGGTGGCCATTGGGATCGTCTCCGATACGCCGGCGCCGCCGTGCGGAAATACGACGAGAAGCGCCGAGGCATCCGAGAGCGCCTTGTGGTCGCTGCCCGCGATCCAGGGTCGCACGGAAATTCCGCGACTGGATTCCGACGCCATTTCGAAGAACGACGCCGGGCGTTGCAGCAGCCATCCCTCCACTCGCTGGGTTGCGAATGCGCTACCGGAGCGATCGATGACGAGGTCTTCCCAAGCCGCATCCGAGGGTAGCGAAACAGCCGCCCAGGGGTAGGCATAGTCGATCGTGGCCGGCACTATCTGCGGCCGAATGGCGATGTGCGATGGTCGAAGTACTTTGATTGCGTCCCTTTCCTGAAACATCAGGCGCAGCACACGCGCATCGCCAGCTGCCGCCGAGCGAAAGTCAATCTCGGTCTCAGCGGCGGTAACGCTCTTACATCGTGATTGCGTTTTGACAACGCTACAAACGATCGCCGCCTCGACCGGCACTAGACGAAACGTATGCAGGCGTGCATCAATGACCCGGGGCCGGGGCTCAGAAAGACAATAAAGAACCAATTCGGTCCCCGAGTCACCGTGTTGGATGGAGAGGTTCTTGCGCTGCTGCAAGACGACGGCATGCGTCGAGTGTGGAGAAATGACTCCCCAATAGTAAAAGGGGCTTTCTGGGAACCGCAGTAAAATCGCGCGCTCTGTTGCAGTGGGGGAGAGAGTCGTGCCGGCCGTATATCGCTGCGCCGACGACCAGACCCATTTGCTTCCGGCGCTCTCGAGCACATCCAAACGGCCGTTCGGCAGGTGAGGACCATTTGCGTTGAACGTAACGGTTATTGTGGCATCGTCGTTCTTCACGGTGAGCGGAACGTCGAAGGTTGTCCATGCCGCTACAATGGAGTGTGGCGCGGATAGCTCAACCGGCTCGGTGATGTTTTCAGAACGCGGCGACTGAGATGAGGCACCGATTGCGGCGGTAAGAAGAAGCGCCAACATTCAATGCTTCCTGCTCTCTCGGTACAGATTCACCAACTCCTCGCGATCAGGCATTTCTGTTGCGGTATGCCGTTTAAACGTTCCAAGGCCGTTACTCAGAAAGACCACATCCTCGGCGACGCGGATCACCTCGTCGAGATCATGAGTCGAGCAGAGAACTACACGGTCGTGGGCGATGAGCCGCAATGTCTCGTTCAATGAGGCGCGCGAGTCGGGCTCAAGAGCGGTCCACGGCTCATCGAGCAGTAAGACGGCCGGCGCGAGCTCGATGGCGGCGTCGAGTCCGACGCCTTGCCGCTCTCCGCGCGAGAGCTGACGCAATTGTCGGGCGCCGTCAGCCGCGTGCTTCGGAAGCCCCAGAGCGTGCCGGAATTGATTGACGGTGCCACGCGAGGGGAGAAGATCGAATCCACCATAGTATAGAACGCGTCCACCGGAAACAGTTCCTGAATCCGCTCGCTGAAGGCCGGCGATGATCCGAAGCAACGTCGTCTTTCCGGCGCCGTTCGGACCGATCAGCGCGGTAACGCGTCCGCTTTCGAACGTTCCATTGAAACCGCGGAGAACCTCCCTGTCGCCGTAGGTTTTGTGCAGCGCTGTAACTTCCAAAGGCATGTTCATTGAGAGCGTTTTCCGACAAGATCGGCGTGTGTAAAGTGGTGATACGACCATGCAATCACCGCCGCGCCGGCAAGGAGGCATGCCCCGGAGTACATCGCTGGGACGGACGGGCCGATCGCGATTTCAGGAGCGGCGACTACAATGAGTGAAGTCACAAACGGGCCGGGAAGCTGCTGGCCTCGCTCCAGCGCGGCGACGGCGCTCAGGCCGGATGGCACCATCACGATCAGAAGGCGAGTCAGAAGCCAGACGATTCCCGCCGTATATCGCATTTCGACCAGTCCCGCGGCGAAGCCGACGCCTCCTGTAAAACAGACCACCGTTCCCAGTCGAGCCGCTGACGCGAGCGTAAGTTCGAACCCTCCGGCGACAAAGATCGCTGTTGCAACAATTCCCGGTAGAACAAAGCTGAGCGCGAAGGCCTGCCACCAGAGGTGCGAGCGTGTTTCTCCCGCGCCGAACAGAAGGTCCATCTCCCCTGCGCGCGCGGCCGACAGCAAACCCGTTCCGGCAGCGATCGGCAGGAGAAACAGAAGGAAGTAGCCTGCGAACGTCGCACGCTGGCCAGCAGCGCGCCCGACGATCATCCAGATCGCCAAGGCGATGGAAACCGGATAGAACCAGAGGTTTAGCGCGCGTGTGAGGAGGAGCCATCGAAGGGGCGACGGAGCCGGGGGCGTCACGGTAGGACCACCGACGGCAGAGGCCGGCCCCACTTCGCCGTGGCGAAGGTGCCGTCGCGGTTTATGCCGGTGACATCCAGTGCCGTCACCGCCACGATCCAGTGAACCGAAGAGGGAAATGCCGCCGTCGCGATCTGACGGCCGGAAGCGTCATAGTGGTCTGCACGCCGGCCGAGCCAGAGCCCGCTGGTATGTGCGGCCGTAGCGACATCTTCACGGTTCCGTAGCGCGACGAGAAATCCGGTGTCGAGTGCAACGATGTCGCGCACAGGTAAAGAATAGCCGGTGTCCTCCAGAAGGCCGATCGGAGAAGTCCGCGAGGCTCGCAGTTTCGAACGCGAGTATCCGAGCATAATGTCGCGCCGCATTTCCGCGGGCAGAAGCCTGTGTAGTATTGGGGGTCCGATTACGGACGCGGTATAGAGTTGACCGGCGCGATTGCCGGCGAGGAGAAGCATATTTTGCAATGGCGAGTCGAAGTGTTCTTTCTTGGCTGGCGCCGAATAGGCTGTGAATGTTTCGCCGTCGGTACTTCGCCACAGCTGATCGGAAGGGTTCGTTGCGAGCGCATTCAATCCCCAGAGCGTCTGGCCGACGATCGCCAGCGTACCGGCGTAAAACGGCGTTTTCACGAAGCCGGCAAACGATCCGTCCGCGCGAAACCTGGTGATTTCGTTGGTTGCGTCCGCAACCAGCCAATCCGTCTTCCAGTGAACGAAACTGAGAGGAATTCTCGTCCATTGGTGTGACCTTCCTGTCATATCCCGCAGTGCGGCAATCTTGGTGAGATTGTTTCCAGTGGTGATCTGAAAAATCTCCCAGTCGCGCGTGATCACGAACGTCCCGCCGGGCCTACGCAAGGCTGCCGTAAACGGCGCTGCCCCTTGTGCGGTCAGCGTTGCAAGGCTGACCGCCACGGATACAAGAGCAGCTCGAATGCTGCGAGATCGGAGGATTGTTCGCGACATTCGCCCTAACTAGTTGAAAAACGATTCAATGCCACACGCGTAGTAGGAGGTGTTGGCGTCAAGAATGCAGCCGGCGTGCGCGAACGGCGTCGGTCTGCCGTCCGCTCCGTTCGAGTAGAAATCGTCGCAGACTTGTACATCGTGGGTGTACTGGCTAAGACAGGAACCCCGGGCGGGAAGAGCTTGGATTGTGTTGGCCGTCGAGAAAAGGAGTACGGACGAAATGACAGCAGCGTTGAACACTCTCATAAAGGTGTGTCTCCTTGCGCGCACGTTGAAAAATGGGTTGGACATCTGCTGCCTGAAATTGAAGGGATGGGGAACCGTAACACGAGCGACATCAATACGCAATGAAGAAAGGAAGGAATTATGCGGTTGCTACCCTCTCCTGCTGCTCCTCGAAGCTCACCACCACCAGCGTCTGATCATCTTCGGGTGGACGGTTGCGTGTGAACTTGCGGATCGAGTTCAGCAGCGACTTCTTGATGTTCTCGGCGTCCATGTGGCCGCAGGCGAGGATCGTCTTCTCGAATCGGTCGAATCCGAACGGGTCGCCGTCGTCGTCGATGGCTTCGATCAGTCCGTCGCTGTAGAGAATGAGGCGATCGCCGGAGTCGAATTCGACGGAGTGCTCCATGAATGGCTCGCGGCGTTTGACGCCGAGGGGGAACCCCCACGAGGAGAGAGCTTCCAGGCGTTTCGTTGCGGCGCGGTAGACGTACGGATCGAGGTGACCGGCCGACGAGAAACGGATCATCTGCGTGGCCGGGTCGAGCAGGCCGAAGAAGAACGTCATGAGAATCCGTTTCGGCGCGGTTCGCATCACGATGTCATTGAGGACGTTCATTACGGCGCGCGGTGATGAGTCGTAGCCGACCTGAACCAGCAGCGCGGACTTGGCCATGGCCATGACGATTCCGCTGGTGAGGCCGTGACCGGAGACATCACCGAAGGCGATGCCGATCTCTCCCGAGGGCATCGTCAGGAAGTCGAAGTAGTCGCCGCCGATCTCCGTCGCCGCGCGGTAGTGCGATGCGAAGGACGCTCCCGGCAAGTCCGGCGCATCGACCGGAAGGAGGGCGGCCTGGATGCGGTTGGCGGCGTCGATCTCCGCTTTCACGCGCTCGCGCTCGACGATCCGTTTCACGTGCGGTGCGAGATCCTCATACTTGTAGACGACCTCCCGCTTGGTGAGCATCGCCGAAATCGCGAAGACCAGGAGCGCGGCCAGCGGCAGAGCCGTCACGAGGATGATCTGTTGCAGCATGTGTCCCCGCGCCACCGACATCAGCGGCACGGTCATCGAAAGCAGCGTCCCCCCGAAGAGCGCTATCGCGGTGGAGAGGAGATCGAAGCCGCGAAGCATCAGGACGATGGACGCGATGGCCCCGAATCCGAACAGCATGCGGGGCAGCAGCGGATCGATCGGAACATCGCAGACCGAGCTGACGACGCCGATGGCGATCGCCGCGATCATTCCGATCCACAGCAGCCGGAACCGGTTCGTCCAGGACATGAAGAACAGCGATGTGAGCGGAAAGATCACGGCGTCGAGTGCGGCGAACAGCACGAGCAGCGCCGGACCTCCCAGCCGCACCGCTACCTCGGTTCCCACTCCCATCGAGGGGTGTGCCAGGTGCAGTGCGAGCGGGATGGCTCCCGAGACGAACGCCGCGGCGGCGATCGCGGGAGCGAACAGGATGCCGTTGAAGACGGAGCGGCCGACCGTGGCGTTCAGAGGATCGCGCCGCAGAATCGCATCGAACGACGCCAGCCATTCCCCCCACCGTTCCCGCGTGTAGCTCTCGCCCACGGACCATGCGAAGAAGACGACGACCGCCAGGGGAATGTCGTACAGCAGAAACTTGAAGGCCATCTGCGCCGCGGTCGTCGACTGGGCGTCGAGGCTGCCCATCTGACTCCCTTCCGTCGCCGCCGGACCCATGAGCAGATCGACCGAAAGGCAGATGAGGAGGGTGAGCGCGAAGAGGATCGATCCGGTCCCGATGCCGACCTCGCCCGCGTGGTACTTGCGGAGGAAGATCACCAGGAGGAGCAGCAGCAGTCCATAGTTGGTCGCGAAGCGAAGCAGCAGATTGGCCACGCCACTGCCCGTGTCGTCGCCCCGGAAGACACTGCCGTCCGCGTACTCTTCGATCAGCGCCCAGCCTGCGAAGTGATCACCGGTGAAGAAAACGTAGAGGTACGGCACGACGTTGCCGACGGGAAAGCTCGTTTTGATTCGATAACGAAATGCCCAATCCGTGCGCGATTGCATGACGCTGGGCCGTGCGTCTTCGAATTGAGGCGACGGTGCTCCGGGGAAATTGCGCGAATGAACGAAGGCGTCTGCACGAGGACGCAGTTGCGCTTCCGTGAGGTGTGCTCCCGTCTCCTCCGCGCGCACCTGCCTGCGCGCCATGAGAACCGCGCCGGTCCTGTGGTCGACGACAACGTAGCCATACGGTGTCGATTTCTCGAGTCCGCGGCGGTAATACACCCGCTTGTACCCGCCGAGGCGCGGGCCGATGACCGGGTCTTCCTCGGCGCGGAGGCGCAGATCGGGTTTTGGTTCGAGCTCCTTGTCGAGCAGCGTTGAATTCGCCCAGGACAACACCGTCCAGGAGCGATCGACCGGGATGCCCAGCTGGCGTGCCTCGGCGTCGGCGATCGGCAGCGCGTCGGAACGCGTCAGACGGATCCCGTGCGGCTGGGCATCGTTGAAGCGAGGCATCAGCAGGACGATGACGACGATGCCGAGTACGCAGGCCAGGTACGGAAGAACTTTCTTCATGATGTGGGGTCGCTCTGCATGATAACCGCGCTCCCCTGATTACGTTCGGGAGCGGCGCGAGTTTCGCGCGTTACACTTCCGCAATGCCTGGAGTGATCGATCCCCCGGCCGCGCGCCGCGCCGCACGATACGCGCTGGCGATCCTCACGCTCATCAACCTGTTCAACTACCTCGACCGCTGGGTGGTGGCGGCAGTCGTGGAGTCGATCAAAAAGTCGTTGCACCTCTCCGACACGCAGCTCGGTCTGGTCGGCACGGGCTTCATCATCATCTACACGTTGACGTCGCCGGTCTTCGGTGCGTTGGGCGATCGCCGCGCGCGGCCGCCGCTGATCGCGCTGGGAGTGGCGGTGTGGAGCGTGGCGACATCGCTGGCCGGATTTGCGCGCGGTTTCCTCTCCTTGTTCGTGGCGCGATCGACCGTGGGCGTCGGAGAAGCGGCCTACGCGACGATCGCGCCGGCGTTGCTGGCAGACTCGTTTCCGATCGAGCGGCGCGGGCGCGTACTGGCAGTTTTCTTTGCCGCCATTCCGATCGGTTCTGCGGCCGGCTACGTTCTCGGTGGCCTCGTCGATCAACATTTCGGATGGCGGGCCGCATTCTGGATCGCTGGAGCGCCGGGATTGTTCCTGGCGTTGCTCGTTCTGCTCGTCAAGGATCCCATCCGAGGATTGCACGACGTTCGCGAGCCGGAGAGCGATCCGGAATCGCCCGCGCCGGCGGTCGCTCCGGCGCGATGGACGGATGCGTACCGCCATCTCTTTCACAACCGGCCATTCATCCTGACCGCGCTGGGGTACGGCGCCTACACGTTCGCACTCGGCGGGCTCGCTTTCTGGATGCCTGCCTTTCTGGAGCGGGTGCGTGGGATGCCGCGAAGCGAGGCGACGGTGACCTTCGGCGGAATCGCCCTCGTGACCGGCTTTGCCGGGACGTTTGCCGGCGGCTTTCTCGGGGATTTTTTCCTGAAGCGCTCGAAGCAGTCGTATCTGTGGGTTTCCGGTGTGGCAACGCTGCTCGCCGCGCCGGCGACGTATGTTGCGGTCACGAATCCGCATCGTTCGGTATTTCTGCCGGCGATCGCAATCGCTGAAGTGCTGATCTTCATGTGTACGGGTCCTGTGAATTCCGCGCTGATCAATGTTGTGAAACCCGCAGAACGGGCGACGGCCCTTGGACTGTCGGTGCTGGTCATGCATCTGGTCGGCGATATCCCGTCGCCCCCGCTGATCGGCGCGGTGTCGGATCACACCTCGCTGGCGACCGCGTTCATGCTCGTGCCGATCGCGATCATGATCGCCGGGTTCATCTGGATGTACACGGCGTGGCGGGAACGCGAGCATTGAGAGGATTCGTCACGTCGTTCCTCCGTCTGGCTGCGAACATCTTCTTTCGCCGGATCCGGAAGGTGGGCTGGGAGGGCGTGCCGGAAGGACCGGTCATCTTCGCGGTGAATCACCCGAATGGCCTGATCGATCCGCTCTTCCTGCTCTGCTTCACGCCCCGGCAGGTGGCCTTTCTCGCCAAAGCGCCCATCCTGAGAATGCCGTTGATCGGATGGCTTGCGCGCGGACTGGATACGATCCCCGTCTACCGGACCCAGGACAACTTCGCGACGTCGCAGAATCGTGAGACGTTCGCCGCCGCGCGCCAACTGCTCGTACGCGGTGGCGCCATCGCCATCTTTCCCGAAGGGACGACGCATAGCGAGCCGCGGATGAAGGAACTCAAGACCGGCGCCGCGCGCATCGCCCTCGGATGCAGCAGCGCGGAGTGTCCCGGCGTGGTGATCGTCCCGACGGCGATCTTCTATACGTCGAAGTTCACATTCCGCAGCGACGCACTGGTCTACTTTGGAGAGGCCATCGCAGTGGCCCCGTCTGTGGTCGACGCAGCGGGGGAGCCACCCCGCGATGCCGTGGACGTACTGACGGCGCAGATCGAGTCGGCGCTTGCCGGGTTGTCGCTCCAGGCCGACTCGCGGGAAGCTTTGGACCTCATCGCGCGCGCGGAGCGCCTCATATCGCTCGGTCGCGCTGATCTCTCCGAGCAGCTCGCGTTGCGCAAGCGTTTCATCCGCGGCTACACCCGTCTGCGTGAACAGGATCCGGCGCGTCTGGCGCGGTTGCAGTCGCGGTTCGAACGGTTCGAGGCGGAGCTTGGTGATGCAAGCCTGGAACCGGAGACGCTGCCATCGCCGACCTTGCGCGGAAGCGTGACGACGTTATCGGCCTTGCTGGTCACGCTGCCGCTGGCGGTCATCGGTGCCATCATCAACTACCCGACGTACCGGCTGATCGGTTTCCTGGCCACGCACCTGACGCATGAAGAGGAGCTGGTCGCGACGATCAAGGCGGTCGGCGGAATGGCGCTCTATCCACTAACGTACCTGCTCTGTGGCGTACTCGCGGCCTGGCAGTTCGGCTGGATCTGGGGCGTCGTCTGCGTCCTGCTGTTTCCTCTCCTGGGCTACATCGCCTTGCGATTCTTCGAACAGCTCGATGACGTGATCGGCCGCACGCGCACGCTGACCTGGCGGGTAGCGCGGTCTGCCGCATTCGCGCGCCTCATGCGCACGCGCGTCGCGTTGCGTGACGAGATCGCAGCGCTTGCCGAGGAGTTGGGCGTCTGACGCTACTTGCCGGCGCGTGCCAGTTCAGCAGCAGTCTCGATCTTGTTGTCGATCGCTTCCTGCCGTTGCACGGCGTCATCCGGCGGGGGTGAACCGTTGCGGATCGCGGTGTCGAGATCGCTGGTCAGCGTGCGCAGATCGCTCATCGCTGCGCGCGCTGCATCACACGACTGCGCGGAGGTGCGGCATTCGGATTCAGCGGCCGCGATCCGGCTGTCGACATCTGCGCGGAAGCTCGACCACGCCGCCAGGTCGTACGGCGGATTGATGAAGCGATGAAGACCGCTGCCCCAGGCCTCCGAGGCGTGTTGGGCGGCGGTGACACAGGAGCTGTCCGATGCCACCGCTGGCACGGTCGAGCGTCCGGCCATCTGCCGTTTGGCCCAGGGCAACGCGTATTTCCACGCGAGAATCGCCATCACCACGATGAGGACCCATTTGATCAGGCGGTTTGCGTCCATGTGCCGATCTTACGCCTCGCTACGTCCCGGAGGTTGTGGTCGAGCCGCTTTGGTTGGGTTGCATCGCTTCGAGCTGGTGTTGCAGGTGGACCATCAGCATCAGGAAGGCGAGCAAGATGAGGAGGGCGAGGATTCGCGGCACCCAGCGATTCATCGTGCGAACGCTCCGGCGTGGTTCGCGGCCCATTGGATCGCGTACTGCATCGGCGCCGCGTCGGCGATGTCGCGTCCCGCGATGTCGAACGCCGTGCCGTGGTCGACGGAGACGCGCAGATAGGGCAGACCGATCGTCACGTTCACGGACTCCTGAAACGCCATCGTCTTGATGGGAATGAGCGCCTGGTCGTGGTACATGGCCAGCACCACATCGTATTGTCCCCGAGATGCGGCGAGAAACACAGTGTCGGCCGGATGCGGACCGGTGATCGCCAATCCGGCATCGCGCGCCATGGCCACGCCCTGCTCGATCGTCCGTTCCTCATCGCCGAAGCGGCCGCCTTCGCCCGCGTGCGGATTGACGGCAGCAGCGGCCATCCGCGGAATTGCCCCGTAGAGGCGCGCGTATTCGCGGCTTGTGAGGCGGGCCAGGGCGGCGATGTCCTCTGCGTCAATCCTCGAGATCGCATCACGCAGAGGCAGATGCACGGAGAGCAAACTCGACTTCAGCATCGGTGAGTCGAAATACATCGCGTAGTCGTGTCCGTATCGTTTCAGGCTGGCGCGCTCCGCCAGCAACTCGGTATGACCGGGGAATGGCGAGCCGGCGAGCGCGATGGATTGTTTGTGGATCGGGGCCGTAACCAGCGCCGAACAGGACCCGTTCTCGACGGCCTTCAAGGCCTCGTCGATGGAGTCGAGGGCGATGCGGCCGTACTCCGCATCGATGGTCCCGTAGCGGATGGTTCCCGATCCACCTACGTCGACGAAGTCGATGCCGGCAGGCGGACAGGCCAGCGCGCGGCTACCGAACAACCGGGCCGGAACCTCGAGGGTGCGCATTGCCTTGAATACGATTTCGGCGCCGATGCCGGACGGATCACCGAGCGTGATGGCGAGGGGCTTCACGTCGTCAGTGTAGGGCCGCGCCGCCGCCGTCTCAATCGACGCGGAGGGAAAACGCCTATTCTTCTTCCTGCTTGAAGACGTACTTGATGCACTGCTTCTGGATCAGGAGGTTCGGTGCGCCTTCACGATTGACCTTGATGCAGGACTTGTCGTACCACTCGATGCAGCCGCGAATCTGCTCGCCGTCCGTCATGATGATGACCATGGGCGTCTTCGAGCTCATCTGTTTGATGTAATAGAAATTCTCAGCGTTCGTGACCTCGGGTGGCGCTGCCTTCGTATTGCGGCTGTTGTTGCCATTGCCGTTGCTGCTGCGCCCCTGCCGTTTGACGTCCGTCATCGGCGATCGGAACATGCGGCGGGCGTCTGACTGGTTCGCATCTGCGTTGTACTGGCGGTTCATAAAGGGCATCGCATCCTCCGTTTGGCCACTGCTGACGTTGTCGACCCGCGTGGAATAGGAAGCCCTGTTTGCGAACCTCGTGCCTTTTCCCTAGAATCCGGGCGCTTTACCGGAGGCAAACCTTGAATTCCGTGGTCTGTATCGCGCAGGTGCCAGACACCGAGACGCGCATCAAAATCGGCGGCGACGGCCGCCACATCGACGAAAACGGCATCAAATATATCGTTTCTCCCTTCGACGAATATGCGCTGGAAGAAGCCATTCGGTTGAAGGAAAAAGAGGGCGGCGACGTGACCGTCCTCGGTTTCGGGCCGGACCGCGTACAGCAGGCATTGCGCGAATCGCTCGCGCGCGGCGCAACGAAGGCGTTGCACATCAAAGGCGAGTCGGGCGACGCGGATTCTCTCGGGATCGCCAAGGTTCTCGCGGCCGCCATCAAGTCCGTTCCACACGACCTCGTGTTCTTCGGCAAACAGGGCGTCGGCACCGACAACTCACTGGTCGGTCCGATGGTGGCGGAGCTGCTGGGGTATCCGCAGATCAACGTCGTCACGCATCTGGAGGTCGCCGGGGGCAAGGTCACCGGACACCGCGAGATCGAGGGCGCGGAGGA
The DNA here is from genome assembly GCA_038244715.1 of Thermoanaerobaculia bacterium. Lineage (GTDB taxonomy): Bacteria > Acidobacteriota > Thermoanaerobaculia > Gp7-AA8 > Gp7-AA8 > JADGNZ01. Next base: position 176,049 of record JBBRTE010000004.1, on the reverse strand, counting down.
GATCATCGAAGCATCGTCGCCAGCGGTGATCACGGCGCAGAAAGGGATGAACGAGCCGCGCTATGCATCCCTGAAGGGAATCATGGCGGCCAAGAAGATCGCCATCGATTCGAAGTCGATCACGGACCTGGGCCTCCATGACTCCGACATCCTCAATCAGCGCGTGACGGTTGTCTCGCTGGAACTGCCGCCGGAAAAAAGCGGGGGCCGGAAGATCGACGGCACCGATCCCGCGGCGGCGGCGAAGGAAATCGTCCGCTACCTGAAAGAGGAGGTGAAAGCCCTGTGAGCGTCCTGGTCTTTTGTGAAGTTCTCGATGGGAAGTTGAAGAAGGCCTCGCGCGAGGCGCTGTCGATCGGCCGCGCGCTCGCCGCGGCAGCGGGCGGAGACCTCGTGGCCTTCGCCACGGATGCCGCGGGAGCCGACGATGCCGGCCGCTATGGCGCGAAGAGGCTGTACGTCGCGAAATCAGGTGGCTACAACACCGAGACGTACACCGCCGCGATGCAGGCAGCGATCAGCCAGTCCGCGGCCACGATTGTGTTGCTGGGCGGTACGTCGAATGGGCGCGATCTCGCACCCCGGCTGGCAGCACGGCTGAACGCGGGCGTCGCCTCCGATGTCGACCGGCTTGAGTGGACCGGGAGTGCGCTTCGCGCACGCCGTCCCGTGTATTCAGGGAAGGTATTCGCCGCGGTCGACATCACCGGCTCGCCGGCCATTGCCACGACGCGCATCAATGCGTTTCCGGCGGAGGAGTCCGGCGGCGGAGCGGCGGAGATCGTCGAGATCAGCACGTCCTCTGACTCGAAGACGAAGGTGGTCGAGACGAAGGTTTCGGCAGCGGACGAGATGTCCATCGCCGAGGCGGACATCATCGTGACGGGCGGGCGAGGACTCAAGGAAGGAGCCAACTTCTCGCTCATCCGCGACCTGGCCCATGCCATCGGCGGCGCCGTGGGAGCCTCGCGCGCGACGGTCGATGCCGGGTGGATCGATCATCAGCACCAAGTCGGGCAGACGGGACGTGTGGTCGGTCCCAACCTCTACATTGCCGCCGGAGTTTCTGGGGCGATCCAGCACCTGGCCGGCATGTCTTCTTCCAAGCACATCGTCGCGATCAACAAGGATCCGGAAGCGCCGATCTTCCGCATCGCGGATCTCGGTGTGGTGGGGGATCTCTTTACGATCCTGCCGGCGTTGACCGAAGAAGTGAAGAAAGCAAAAGCGAATTGAACGGAAAAAGGCCGTCGGAAACGGCGGCCTTTCGAACTCAGAAGGTCTTGCTCAATCCTGACCGGCGCCGGGGCGAGGTGGCTCGCCGGGCTTCTCAGGCGACTGCTTCGGGGTGGGGTCCTTGCCGATGATCGTCTTGGCGGCGTAGCCGGCGGACATCGAGTTGGTCAGCGGATTCGTGCCCGGTGGTAGGCACTCCAGGGTCAGCATGATGGCGTGGCGCGCGAACGGCGTCTCGCAGCGATGTTCGTTTCGGGCGTTGTAGATCCGGGGACTCTTGGAGATGACGCGCTTTCCCTCGATCACGATGAAGTAGTAGTCGATCTGCTCGCCGTTATCGAACTTCGGCAACGTCACCTGCGACACCTTGCCCAGGTTGCGGCCGTCGACGTAGCACCAGTCGGTCGAGCCCTGGCGGCGGAAGTACGCGCGCAGCAAGCCGTCGTCGAACGTCTCGACGTTCATGATCGCCATTTCGCCTTCGAGCAGGCAACCCGGAGGAGTGTGGTCGATCACACCGGGCTGGCCGGCCATCGCTGCCATCGCGGCGACTGCAATCGCGAGTGCAAAAAGGATTCGAAGTCTCATAGTTATCTCGGACAAAGCGGGATGATACGCCAATATTTCAATGCTGTGCCAGGATGCGGTCCCGGTAGCTCAGAATTGCCGGTGTCTGGGGCAGTGCCGGAAGTGCTCGCGTGATCAGCTGCCGGGCCAAGCCGAAATCGCCAAGCTCATAGCGGTTGACGGCTTCGTAGAACATGTGGCTCTCTTCCCCAGGCTTGAGGGGATAGGCCTTGCGGTACTGCGCGGACGATTCTGCGTAGAGCGCGCTCTGGCTGAGCGTCCGGCCCAGCGCCAGACGGTCGCCTCGGGTGACGTTGGGAAGCATGGCGATGCGGCGCAGCTCCGTTCGTGCTCCGACGATGTTGCCGGCAGCGAGCATCCGATCCGCCGCGGCGACCTGATCGCTGATCGTCTGCGCTTCACCGCTCGAGGGCGGGAGGGGCGCCGGAACGACGGGCGCGGGCGCGCGTTGCACAGGTGCCGGTTCGGGCGCGACGTACTTCGGCGCTGGAACGGGGGTTGGCGTCGGCATCGGCGCTGGCGGCGGAGCCACAGGTTTCGGATCGATCGTCTGGATGGCAGCGCGAACGTCGGTCCTGCCCAGGACGGACGCCGGAAGCGACCGGCGAACGCCCGAGGCGTCTGCGGTGCGGCCGGTGTTGACTAGGGCGACGAAGTAGTCCGCCATTTCCGGATCGGTGAGGCGCCGGCGGGTCCTGACGACGGCGTAGTGCTCGGCGACGTCGTTCCAGGCGTTGTGGGATCGCCCGATCTGGGCGAGTGCGGCATGTGCGTTCGCATTGCTGTCGTCGATGGCGAGTGCCAGCTCTGCGTTCCGACGTCCTCCCGCTTCGTCCCCGGCTGCGACGCGCTCGAGAGCCATGCGGCCGTAGTCGGGCGGAGTCTGGGGACGCGTCGTCGTATCGGGAGCCTGTGGCGCGGGTTTCTGGAGCACAACAGGAGCTGGTTGCGGGGGTTCGGCGTTGTTCTCGTTCGGATTCACTGTGACTGCCACGTTCGGCTTTTTCGTCGGCGTGGGCACGGTGGTGTCCGGATGTGTGGTCAGCGGCGCGCCAGCAACGGTCGACCTCGCCAGGCTGGCAAACTTTGCAAACGCCGGAATGCCCTCAAGTTGATCGCGGGTCAGAAGAGTGGGAAGCACAGCTTCGAACTGTGACCGGACTGTCGGGGGCAGATTGAGGCTGTTGTAGACCGGCGAGATCTGCTCGGCCTGAGCCACTTTCATGGCGGCGACGCGGGCCTCGTCGAGACGAACGAGCTTGGTGTTCGTGACGGTCAGATAGATTTCGGCGGCTGCGTACTTCGGCAGGTCGTCGATGCGCCCGAAAGCGGCAATGTGCAACTCATCGGCCGCCCGTGCGTAGGCGCCGCGATTGAAATCGACGATACCACTCTGGAATCGCGCCTCATAGAAACTCTGCGCGAAGAGCGGGATAGCGGCGAACAACGAGAGAAGCATCACCAGCGGGCGCAACCATACCCTCACTTTCGAAAGAAGTTCCCAATTCTGCTGAAAAAACGGCCCGATTCTTTGCCGGACGACTCCGGCAGATCAGGATCGTACACGAGTCCGCGGTTTTCAACGACGGATTTTGGATTCTCCACGAAGAGGGCTTCGGCCACAGCCTCGCCCGCCAGATCGGCGACGCGGGCCCGCGCGGCCCGAAACCGGGGGGGCCGCCGGGTCACGTTGTGCGCGTCCGTGGCCATGATGTGCACCCATCCCCACTTGATAAAGTCGAGGGCGGATGCTTCTGCAGCGGGACCGAATTCGCCCGTGAGGCTTCCCGTGGTGATCTGTGTCTTGACTCCGATTCGGATCAGCGACGCCAGAAGTTCCGGCCGTGCCTGGAAGACCTGATTGCGCTCCGGGTGGGCGATGATCGGCATCCAGCCGTCCAACTGAATGCGGTAAAGCGGCTCGCGGACGAGGGGAGGGACGGCGTGGCTGGCGAACTCCACGAGGACATATCGGCCGCCGGCCAGCGGAAGGATCGACTGGTTGCGAAGCATCTCGTCCATGTCGTGGCCGAAAAAGTATTCGGATCCCAGGATGAGGCGCGGCGTGGCGCCGACAGCGCTGCGCAACTCGTCGAGGATGCCATTGAGTTGCGGGCGCGCGGTGTTCTGCCAGCGGCCGCGCAGGACATGAGGCGTGGCGACGATCGTGTCGATGCCTTCCTCTGCGGCCATCCTGCAGAGATCGACGGATTCGGCGAGCGTCCCGGGTCCGTCGTCGACGCCGGGGAGGCAGTGATGATGGATGTCGACCATGCGAGGGAGCCCTCGCATGGTTACCCAACCTTTTCGGCCGCGGACTCCTTCGCGTCCTCGGCGTAGTAGTCGTAGTAGCTCTTCTTGAAGGAGTAGCCGTATTGCTCGAGGTCGAGGTTGTTGAGGATTGCGCCGAGCACCGGGATGTTGCTCTGGCGGAGACGTTCGGCGGCGCGCTGCACGATGTCACGAGGCGTCTGCCCGCCGTGGACGCAGAGCACGACGCCATCCGCATTCGCTGCGAGAACGATCGAGTCGGTAACGGCCATGACCGGCGGCGAGTCGAAGATCACGAATGCGAACTTGGCGCGGATTTCGTGGATGAGGTGTTTCATCCGGTCCGATCCGAGAAGTTCGGAAGGGTTGGGCGGTGTGGGGCCGGAGAGGATGATCGAGAGATTCGGAACTTGAGTCTCCTGGATGACGTCCTCGAGGGGGATATTCGCGGCGAGATAGTTCACAAGGCCGATGTTCATCTTGCCGCGGAAGACTTTCTGCAGCCGGGGACGGCGAAGGTCGGCATCGATGAGCAGCACGGGCTTGCCCATCTGCGCCAGAACGGTGGCGAGGTTCACGGACGTCGTCGTCTTTCCTTCCCGTGCGAACGTCGAGGAGATGACGATGACCTTCGGCGAGCTTGCGGAAGCCAGCAACAGCGACGTCCGGAACGCGCGATACGCCTCGGCAATCGCGGAGCGGGAATCGCGGTGCGGCAGGAGATCGATCCCGGCCTGGGCATCGCCCGGCTGTGCGACGGGCCGCAGTTTCGCCGTCCCACGGGTGTATCCGTCGGCTCCGTAGCCGTAGGTTCCGCGGGCGCTGTTCGCGGACGGGATGACGCCGAGTGACGCGAACTTCGTGACGCGCTCGAGCTCTTCGGGAGTCTTGATGGAGCGGTCCATGTACTCGAGGAAGAAGATGGCGGCGAGACCCAGGACGATGCCGAGGGGGAAGGCGCTCTGGAGGTTCTTTTTCATCGTCACGTTGAAGCGCGCTGTCGGCAACTGCGCGTGGTCGACAACGTGAATGTTGTTCGAAGAGGTGGATCCGCGCAGCCGCGCGGTCACTTCGGTCTCGTTCTGACGCTTCTCGAGTTGCTCGAGCAATGCCTGCTTCGACTCGACGGTCTTGGTCAGATCGGTATACGCGGCGGCGCTGACGTTGATGTTGATCGCCTCTTTTTTCTGGACATTGAGCGCCGCATACATCTGGTCTTCGCTCTGCTGCGCGGCTACGAAGTCGCGATGGGCGGCTTCGCGCGCACGGGCGAAGGCGCTGTTGATGGCCGCCAGACGCGACTGATGGGTCTTGTCGATCGAGTTCTTCAGCGTCAACATCGACGGGTAGTCCGCCTTGAAGGTGGAAAGATTCTGCTGGTACTCGCGCTGCTGCCGTGACTCTTCCTGCGTGAGCTGGCTGACGAGTTGATCGTTGCTGGTGACCGATTCTGGGTTCGCGCGGGAGATTGCGTCGAAGGCATTCTGCTTTTCCAGACGGAAGTTGGTTGCATTCTGCAGGTCGGCATTGACCTTGGCCAGACGTTGCGCCGGGATACTGCTGGCATCGGCGCTGGTGATGATTCCTTTGCTTTCGCCGTACGTCTGCAGTTGCCGGCGAGCGACATCGATGTCCGCGCGGATTTGCGCGATCTGGCGGTCCAGAAACTCGCTCGCTTCCCGGACCGACTCGAATTTCTTCTCGTTGTTCAGACGGATGTAGGAGATTCCTACGCCCTCCGCGATCTTTTGTGCGAGCCGTGGACTGCTGGAGATGTACGAAACGTCGACCAGCGACGTGTTGCGCACGGGAACGACTTCGAGCGGCCCGGAGATCACACCGGCCATGGACGAGCGGATCTGCGCGATCTCCTCCGGTTTCTTTCCTTTGATTCCGGCCGGATAAAACTCGGGGTCACTCAGGAGCTTCTGGTCTTCGATAACCTTTTCCGCCAGGCCGCGGCTCTTGAGCAATACGTACTGAGTCTGCAGGAACTCCTGGTCCGACGCGGCGATGCCGAAGAGATCGTCGACGGTGAGCTGATTCGGGTTCTCGCGCTCGATCTGAACCTCGATCGCGGACCGGTAGAGAGGTTTCGCGAATTCGCTGGCGAGATACGTCCCCAGCATCACTACGAGCACGATCGACAGCGCGACCTTCCATCGCTTGTAGATGATGTTCCAGTAATGGGAGAGATGGACTTCCTGGCTATTCAGGTCCATACGAGTGAGTAACCGTGAAATCCGCCGGGGGCTTCCACCGCGCGCGCGGCAGGTCCGGGCAACCTCGCAGCCTGGCCGCGAACTACATCAGAAAAAGCTTTCGGCGAAGACAATTCGATCTCCGTCGAGGAGGACCACATCGTCCTGGCGTCCATCGATGATTTTTCTGAAATCGTAGCGGAATGTCTTCTCGGCACCAGAAACGACGCGCTTCAGAATGACACGTTTGGAGGCTCGATCGGTCGGTCCTCCTGCGGCGGCCAGAGCCTGCAGCAGCGTAGGCGTCTGTGATCGCCGGAATTGGACATTGCCGGGACGCATCACTTCGCCGAGGACATAGATATTGATCGACCCGTCGATGGGTACGTTGATGACATCGTTGGCACGGAGGGGGAGGTTGACGTCGGGATTCCCGTTGACCATCAGATCGTCGATGTCGATCGAGATCTGCTCGGTCAGGCCGTTCGAGGCTGTGCGTAACACGTAAAGTGTGCGACCGTATCCGTTGGCCAGCCCGCCAGCCTGCGTGATCGCCTGAATCAGCGTGATATTTCCCGTGATCCCGATCCGGCCCGGCCGGGTCACAGCGCCGATCACCGAGATCGGTTTGCTGCCCGCTTCGAGCACGGTCACGGAAACGTCGGCCTTGTTGATGTACTTGGCCTCCAGCAGCGTCTTGATCCGCACCTCGAGTTCGGTCGGCGTCAACCCCGACACTTCGATCTTTCCGATCAAAGGCATGTTGATCCGGCCGTCATCGTTGACCGTCGTTTTCGTGTTCAGGTTCGGATCCTGAAAGACCTTCACTTCGATGAAGTCACGGGGACCGATAGCCGCGTCGCTGGCGCTCGGAGCGGAGGTATCCAGGAGAGAGCCCGGCGGCACCTGTGTCTGCGCGGAGACAGGCCGCTGTGCCAGCGCGGCGGTTGCCGCGATGACCATGAGGATTGTGATGGGGGAAACTCGTTTCATTTTGATCCTTCCAAGACTGTTGACACCGCTCGTCGGTGGGCCGGCGCATCCATACCGCACGTCCTGCCGGCCTTACAGGCTAACCAGGGCCTCGTGACTCGGGCCACCGACTGACGTCATTTCTTCATCAAAAGCGTTTGGTCGAACTAAAAAGTTATTCGGATCTATGGGGTGAAGGACAGCCTGAACAACAACCTTATTCCGTGGTCGAGATTGACGTCGAAGTTCGACGTTCGGCGGACGTAACCGATGTCGGCGCCGGCGCGTAACCGTGCGAAGCCGTACGTGAACCCGATCGAGGGAAAGCTGAAGTTGTCCCGGCGCTTAAGGAATCCATGGGGGCCATTCACGGGAGTGTCGTAGAGATCCCGGCCGATGGAATCCTGCACGGTCAGCGTCAATCGCCGCGTCGCGTTCCACTGCAGAGTGGCATTGAACCGATCGGCGATGTAGTAGTTGTTGAAGATGAAGAGGGAGAACTCGACGTCACGGGAGGCGCTGAGGCTGCCAGTCGTCGACGTTCCGAATTTCTTGTTCGAGGTGAGGTTGCCGAGGGCTCCGGAGAAGTCGTGCTGGCCGGGGCGGAAGAAGTTGAGTTGCCCGGCCCCCGCCTCGAAGCGGGTCACTGCACGGCCGCTGTCGTTCACGAAGCCGGCACCGGCGAATGTGCGACGGCTGTTCTTGAAGACGGCATCGGTGAACGAATAGTCGCTCAGCTCTCCGGTAAGAAAGAGCGAGGTGAGGGGAAACGTCTTGTGGTTGAGCGCGATCCGGTAGTTGTGCCCATTGCGGTCGAGCAACTGGACCGGTACGCCGTCGGGCTGGATCTTGTCGAGAGGATGCGACTGTCTCAGCGTTGCGGCGTTGAACGTCGCGCTCGTCCGGCTGGAATACTTCAGCTCCCCCGATACGCCGTAGGAGCCCGCCCTTTCCGTGAGAAGTCTCGCGATCTCCGAGACGTCTGCGCGCAGCTGGTCCGACCTCTGCGCATAGACATCGAGATAGAAGTGGTTGAGCAGATACTGCGCGTCTGCCCGCGCCTGATAGCCGAAGACCGTCTTTCTGCCGTGATTGAAGAAACTCACCTCCGGCCGGAAGTCGACGGAGTAGATGTTCTTTTTGTTCGGGACGACGTAAAGCCGGGTTGGCGCCTGCACTCCAAAACGGAAGCCCGACTGATGGTCGGCGGTGGGCACGTAGAAGCTCGAGTCGTATCCGATGTCCGAGAGTTGGAACGTGCTGAGGAGATAGAACGGGCCGTGGTGAAAGTGCGCCTTTCGCAAATCTTCAGCGATGTTTTTGCTCGCCGAAAACGCACGTTCGCGATCGCGAAGACCATTTTGCGCAAACACGCCGTGCGTCAAAGCGCACAGACCTATTGCGACGATGAGAAGCCGCTTTCGATGCCGCACGTACCCCCCCCATTGCCAGTTTGGACTAATTTCAGACCCGCGCGATGGTAGCACGCCCACTACAATGGCTGAGTGCGGAACGCTGCGGAACTCGTGTTGTTCGTGTCACTTCTGGCGCTCCTGGTCTGGGTACCGATGCCATTCGGCTCGGCGAGCGACCCGTCGCAGCCATGGCTGATCCTGCCACCACTCATCGTTTGCGCGGGGGCCGCACTGCTGCGCGCGGGTGGCTCGCGGTCCCTGCTGCAGACCCGGCCGGCACGCTTCTGGACGGCAGGCGCGGTCTTGTTTGCCGCGGTGATCGCTCTACAACTCATCCCTCTGCCGCCCTCCCTCCTCACGCTGTTCTCCCAGCGGTCTGCAGAGATCTGGCAGAGTGCGACCCGGGTCGCAGCGCTGGGGGGCTCGGACGTGTCGTCATGGCATCCGCTGACGATCGATCCGGACCACACGTCGCTCCAGCTCTTTCGTGTGCTTGCCTACTTCGCGACGTTCTTGGCCTCCATGATCCTGGTTCGGAACAAGGCGCGAACGTTGGTTCTGGCAGTAGTCCTTGCGGGAATGGGCGTGTTCGAGGCCGTCTACGCCTGGCGGGAGGCCGCTCTCGGCCGGTATGCGATCTGGGGGTGGAAGAACACTCTGATCTTCGGTCGCGCCACGGGAACTTTCGTAAATCCGAACCACTTCGCACACTACGCGGCCATCGTCCTGCCGATGGCGTTGTTCCTGTCGCTGTACGCGTGGCACGGGGCAGCTCCCGCGGGCGCCACGTTCCGGCGGCGGCTCGTGAAGCTCATCGACAAACAGATCATTCTTTTCGTCTGTGGGCTTCTGGCAGCGTTCGGGTGCATCACGGCCGTTCTGATCTCGGAATCTCGCGGAGCGACGCTGGCCATCATCGGCGGGTTCGCCATCGTCGGTGCGCTGGCGACGGATAAGGGCAAGGGTCTCCTCCGCGGCGGTCTCTTCGCCGTGGGAGCAAGCTCCGCGATTCTGATCACTGTCGTGGTGCTGGGACACACCGAGACCGTGAACCGCTTCGAGGGCACTAGTTCCTCCCAGCTTGATTCCCGGCGTGCCTCCGTCGCCGGCGCCTTTCGCATCTGGAAGATGTTTCCTCTCCTCGGCAGCGGAGCGGGTACGTACGAAGATGTTGTCTTGATGACCCGTGCCACCTCGAGCGACGTGCTGGCGAATCATGCCCACGATGATTACGCCGAGATCCTTGCCACCACCGGTACGCTCGGGTTCCTGGTCTCGGTGCTGCCGCTGCTGGCCGGCTTCGTGACACTGACGATCAACGCGTTCGGAAAACGTGGGGAGCCGATGAGCTGGCGTCGCCGCGCGTTCAAAGGAGCGGCACTCACCAGCATCGCCATCGCCATGATCCACGCACTCGTTGACTTCAACTTCTTCATCCCGGCCAACCCGATCACCCTGGCGGCGATCGCAGGAGCGGCGGTCGCTCCTAGAGAGTCGTGATGCTCTCGATGTGGATGCGTCGCGGACGTCCGTTGCGTGTCGTCGCGTTTGCGAGCAGGACTTCCACGCGATGCCTTCCGGGACTGCCCACCGCGGCCACGAAGGTCGCTTTCGCTGCGGCCTCCCCCTCCGCCCGCAGTGCGTCATCGATGTAGATCTCGACATAGGCCGGCACGCTGTCGATTTCAATGGGCGAGACGGTCACGGCCACTCCGTGGGCCGCGTCGATCATTCTCCAGCCGTGATAGCAGACTTCCGTCCCGCACAAATCCTGCCACTCGGACTCGTTCGGCCGCACGCGGCGAGGGTCGTTGAACCCCTCCAGTTGTTTTGCAAGAGTTGTCATCTTGAGTTGCTGCGCGAGTTGGAGACGCCTCTCGTTCGACGCTGCGCCGGGCGTCCTGGCGATTGCTTCCAGCCCGTCCAACGGCCTCAGGGAGTGTCGCAGCGAATAGTCAAGGACGCCCTCGACCGTCGGCAGACTACCCGGGTTGTTCGTCAGCGGCCGGTTGTGAAGCTCTTCGAGGAGGCGTGTCATCAACGGTTCGGAATCAGCGTGATACGGAGGAACTGGGAATTGCGTGATCAGCTCCTCAGGCGTCGCGGTGTTTCGTCGTAACGCGAATCCCTCGAGACGCTGCCGCGTGAGATCCGTCCGAAGGGCGCGATAGTCCGCGAAGCGGCCACTCGTCACTGCGATCGCGATCAGCAGCCGGATGGCGTCCTCCGTGGGCGGATGCGCGTTGCGAAGTATGGAAAGATCTCCCGTCAGGTCGAAGAGAGGCTTGGCCATGCGACCAAAGGTGAAGGGACGACGCAGCAGCGGCGCGAAGGCCGTGAGGGCGTCGCGCCGTTCGCGCTCGGAAAGTTCCGGCCAGTGGAAAAATGCCGCGCGGGCGAACGCGTTGGCAGGGTCGAGCCTCTCCGGTGCAAGCATCGCGGCGTGGGCGTAGGCCGCTCGCCACAGGGCCGGCGGGTTCCTGACGCGCGCATCGAGCGAGACTTCCGTCAGGGCACTCGCTGCCTCCCAGTCTGTTGGATGGCGAGCCACCCGTGGCGCCAGAATGCGCGGATCTCCGGGTGGTGGTGACGCCCCGATTTCCGGAGGGTGCAGGACGAACAATGCCGCCGCACCCGTCATCGCCAACGCGATGCTGATGAGAATGACCCGCTCTGGCCGCGTCATCACGTCAGGATGCTCTCCCAGGATGCCAGGGCGATGGCCGAAGAAAAACGACGTTCGTAGAGACGTTGCCCATGGATGCCCATCGCCAATCCTTGTGCGCGGTCAAGCGCCAGTTCGCGGATCCCGCGTACGAGCCCCTCGGCGTCTCCGGGCGCGAATACAAAGCCACAGTCATTGGATTGGATGATACGCGCGAGCTCACCATCGGGAGCGCCGATGAACAGCACGGGGCGGGCCACGGCCAGTACGCCATAGAACTTGCTCGGGACGATGAGGCCCTCCAACGACGGCCGCAGCGTGACCAGATGGGCGTCCGCGGCGGAGAGGCTCTCACTCAGCAGCTCGCGCGGCGCGTAGTCGGCCAGACGAACGTTTGGCAATCCCTCCGCCCGGATGTCTGCGAGCTGTGCACCCCCACCGGTGATGACAAATTCGATCCCGTCATCATCGCGCAGAAGGCGCATGGCCTCGAGCATCGTCTGCGCGTCGTGGGCGCGGCCCAGGTTGCCGGAATAGCCGACGACGAATCGGGAGTGAGGTTGTTCGACCGAGTGCAACCCCGCATCCGCCCAGTTGTGGATGACGACCGCCTTCGGAAGCCGCGCCCCCATCGTGTCGCTCAACGCCACGTTGTGCGACGCGCGGCGCAGCGACCAGTCGCGAATCCCGTGAAGAACCCGCAACGCTCGCATTCCCAGCGCCTCCGCCACCTCGGGGAAGAGATCCTGGGTCCAGTTGATGAGCGTCGCTCCGCGCAACATCGCGGCCAGTGCCGCAACGACCGAGATCAGCGGCGGATCCGTGAGTGCGACGATGGTCGTTCCGCGTCGGGCGCGGCGAAGCAGCGCGATGAATGCGCTGGCATAGAACGTCGCGTAATCGAACGCCCGGCCGGGTAGAAACGACCGTCCGAATCGTGTCGACCAGACGCGGTGGACGGTGACCCCCCGCTCCATCGCATGTGCTTCCAGCCGCGCCGATGCGTCGTCATAGCGCTGCCGGCTGGTGACCACCTCTACCGTCCACCCTCGCTCCTCCAGGTAAAACGCAAGGTCCGACAACATCTGACTTGTTGCAGAATGATCGGGATGAAAGTAGCGGTTCACGAAGAGGACGCGGTGCGTGGGCATGCTCTCCCGACATTATGGAGGCGAAACCGGACCAGTCACCGGAGTGAGTCCCGGCCCATTTCCAACCCCTCGCCCCGAGTCACCATCGAATGATCGCCGGCGATTTATGAGTGAGGAGGAACGCCGTGGGTCGCCGGCGGGACTCGCAGTCGTCCTGATCGCCGGGCTTGTCCTCCGGGCGTTGGTGATTGCGACTACGAGCGGCACCAGTGATCTCTGGCTTTGGCCGACATTTTCCGATGCGCTGCAGGTTTACGGGCTTCGCGCTTATGCGCATGTCTCGAGATTGAATCATCCGCCGTTAGGTGCCGTTCTGGTCTGGGGACTCTCCAGGATCGGGCCGCTCGCTATTACCCTGCGGGCCTCTCAGGCGCTGGCCGACGTCGTCGCAGCGGTCTCGATCGGTGAGATTGCGCGGCACTTCAACGTCGATCGCCGGTTTTCTGCTGCGGTCTATTTCCTCTCGCCTGTCACCATTCTGACGTCGAGTTTTTTCTGCAATACGGATTCGACTCTCGTTGCGCTGCTGGCCGTCGCCGTGTGGATGTTCCTCGACCGCCGTTACGCGCTCTGCGGAGTCATTCTGGCCTGCGCCTGCGGCGTCAAGATCGTGCCGATCCTGACACTCCCACTGTTTTTCCTTGCGGCACGCGATGGGCGCAAACGGTTTGTCACGGCCTTCGTGCTGACCTGCGGTGTGATCTTCCTGCCCGTGCTGGCGTTTGCGCCTCTCGACTTCGCTCGCAACGTCCTCGGGTATCGCGGTTCCGGTGAGATGTGGGGGCTGGCGCTGCCGGCAACTCTCGCGGGTGCAGCAGCAACTGTTCTCAAATGGACGCGTTTTCGCGCGATGAGTTACGCGTTCGGCGACTTCTATATCGGCATCACGCGCTATTGCGTTCTCGCGATCGTGGCGCTGGTGACCTGGCTCTGGTGGCGTCGCGGAGACCGGGATCTCGTTCCGGCAGCGATGACACTCCTGTTTCTGGGAGCAACTGCAGTCGCACCGCGCGTGACACTGGGCTATTTTCTGTGGTTCCTGCCGTTCCTGCCGTTCACGTTCAGTCGATCGACCACCCTCCTTCTTCATTCGGTCGCCTCATTGCAATTGATGGCTGACTACCGCCTCTTCTCACTCGGCACACATCCATGGTTCGTCAACCTCGGGAACACGACGAACCCGTGGTGGCTGGGACGCGCGATCGATGCTCTCGGAGTGCCCCTCTGGTGTTTCTGTGTATGGTTGTTGATCAGGGGTCTCTACGCGATGAATCAGCAATTCCGCTCCAAGGGCCGATACTCTGAACCTTCTGTGAGTCACCGATGATCATCCTGGGGATCAACGCCCACCACGCCGACGCTGCGGCGGCCATCCTTATCGACGGCAGGCTCGTCGCCGCCGCGGAGGAAGAGCGCTTCCGGCGGATCAAGCATTGGGCGGGGTTTCCCTCTGCGGCTATCCGCTACTGTCTCGAAGAAGCGCGTGTCGATCTGAATGACGTCGACCACATCGCCGTCAATCGCGATCCGAACGCAAGGCTGTTGCAGCGCGCGAAGTTCATCCTCGCCAAACGGCCGTCGTTCGGCGCCATCCGTAGGAGGCTCGCCAACCGGGCCAAAATCGGCGGACTCGAAGAAGAGCTGACCCAGGCGTTCAACGTCGAGTCGCTCAAGCCGGCGCTGCATCACGTCGAGCATCATCGCGCTCATCTCGCCTCGGCCTATTTCGTCGCTCCATTCGACGATGCCGCCGTTCTGTCGGTCGATGGCTTCGGCGACTTCGTCAGCTCGATGTGGGGCGTTGCCTCGAAGAACAGGATCGAGGTCCTCGGGGAAGTGGGCTTCCCGCACTCCCTCGGCATCTTCTACACGGCGATGACCCAGTATCTCGGGTTCCCGCACTACGGCGACGAATACAAGGTGATGGGGCTGGCTCCGTACGGAAAACCGGCGCATCTCGAAGCGATGCGCGACATTGTCCTTGTGCGGGGAGATGGCACGTTCCGGTTGAATCTCGACTACTTCACCCACCACACGGCGGGGCTGGACATGGTCTGGCAGGGCGGAATGCCGGTCATCGGGCCGGTCTATTCGAACCATCTCATCGACCGCCTCGGTCCGATGCGCGCGCCCGACGATCCGATGGAGCAACGGCACAAAGACCTTGCCGCGTCGATGCAGGCAATGTTCGAGGAGGCCTTTTTCGCGCTCGCCACCTCACTCTACGAGAAGACGAAGAATCCGCGCCTTTGCCTCGCGGGCGGGTGCGGTTACAACAGCGTCGCCAACGGCATGGTCTTCGACCGCTCGCCGTTCAAGGACCTCTACATCCAGGCTGCCGCAGGCGATGCCGGCGGCGCCATCGGCGCCGCCTACTGGGTCTGGAACGAGATCCTCGGTAACACGAAGTCGTTCGTGATGACACACGCCTACTGGGGGCCGGATTACGACGATGTCGCGATCGAAGAGTCGATCGCCGCGCGTCGGACGGACCTCGATGCGGCGCACTGCACGATCGAGCGGGTGGGCGATGAGCGCGCGCTCTGCCGCCGCACGGCCGAGCAGATCGCGAACGGCAACGTGGTCGGCTGGTTTCAGGGGCGTATGGAGTGGGGCCCGCGCGCCCTGGGCAACCGTTCCATCGTCTGCGACCCGCGCCGCGCAAACATGAAGGACATCCTCAACCAGAAGATCAAGCGGCGCGAGTCGTTCCGTCCATTCGCCCCGTCCATCCTTCGCGACGCGGTCGGCGAATGGTTCGAGACCGACTACGACGTTCCCTTCATGCTTCAGGTCTACCAGATCCGCGAAGAAAAACGCGCCCAGATTCCGGCCGTCACCCACGTCAACGGATCGGGACGATTGCAGTCCGTCGACGAGCAGCAGAATGCGCGTTACTACCACCTCATCGAAGCGTTTCGCGACGTCACCGGGGTTCCCCTGGTGCTCAACACATCGTTCAACGAAAACGAACCCGTGGTCAACACACCCGCCCAGGCACTGGACTGCTTCCTGCGCACGAAGATGGACCTGCTGGTGATGGGCGACGTGATGATCCAGCGGCGGTGATTACTTCGTGCCCACGATCAGGTAGTCGCCGTCGGCCGCTCCATCACGGGCCAGCTGGAGATCGAAACCGGCGTCCTTCAGGAGTGACCAGCATCGCTCGTGCTGGACGTAGCCGTGAGTCGACAGCACGATCGTCATGGGACTGTGGCTGAGGAGCGTCGTCGCGCCGCGAAGCGCTTCTCCCTCCGCGCCTTCGATGTCCATCTTGATGAAGTCAGGCATCGTGATGCGCAGAGAAGCCAGCAGATCGTCGAGTGAGGCGGTCTCGACGTCCAGATCGCCGGCCTTGCCGAGCCTCCCCATCGAAGCGTGCGTGGTGGTGTGAAATTGAGCGCGGCCGCTCGATGCGCTGACCGCGATCGGGTGGACGGTGACGTTGGCGAGGCCGTTCAGCCGAACGTGTTGTTGGAGATAGTGCAAGTTGCGTGGAAGAGGCTCGAAGGCGTGGATGTGGCCCGTCGCTCCGGCGAGTTTTGCCGCGAGAAGGGTGTAGAACCCGGCGTTCGCTCCGATATCGAGGACGACCGAGCCGCGGCGCAGATGGCGCCGGAAAAGCTGTTGCACCGGACTCTCGTACGTGCCCGCCCAGCAACCATGCGTCGCTGATTTCGCGATCCATCGCCAGCCACGCAGTTCGCCGGACAGGATGCGAATCGACATGTCTCGTGGCAGAAGTCGCAAGGGCAATGTCGCGACGGTCGTCAAGACCTTACGGACGGCAACCATCAGGGATGTCCTCGAAACAGTTCGATGGAAAGCATGACTTCCGCGAGGAATCGCTCCGTTGCGTACTGCAGGCCGGCCCGGCCGTCGAGGATAGCTCCTTTGACGAACATTACGTACACGAACGCCGCTCCTGGAGCGAGGATGCGCAGCTTGCGGATCCGGCCCGAAAACGGAAGCGCGCTCCAGGATGTCGAGCGCAGTTTCGTCGCCTCCTTGCGCATGTACCCGCGCTGACGGCTGATGAACCTGCGAAGGTCTTTTCGGTCATCATGCACGATCTTCGAGCGTATTCGCTCGACGCGCCCCATGACGCGAACTCGCTGCGTGTGTCCATCCTGCCAGAACACGAACGCGCCGCAACGGAGAAGGACGACGCGTGGCGGGTAGAGCGCGGCGCGAAGTGGGCGTCCCTGCACCGCGTAGACGAATGCGGCTTCATAGCCCGAGACGTCCGGCGGCGGATCGAGAGACGCAAGTTCCCGGACGACCTCGGTGGGCACGAAGTAGTCCGCGTCGAGCGTCAGGACCCACGGCGTCTGCACTTGTCCGACGCCGAAGCTCCACTGCGCGTCGTGGGAGTCGAAGGTTCGGGACACGACGCGCACATTGGAAAACTGCCGCGCGATTTCCTGCGTCGCATCGGTACTCAAGCTGTCGACGACCACGACCTCGCGCGCCCAGGAAAGCTGACCGAGGGTGCGGCCGATGTTTGCCTCCTCGTCATGGGTAAGGATCAGCGGCGTGATGCGGTCGAGCATCGATGATGGCATGGTAGCAGTGCGTTTCGCGGAAAGTCTCAGGAAGCGCGCTTCCACGCCCGCTTGATCGCACTGTGGAAGAGGATCGCATTCCGGAATCCCAGAACGCGGGCCATGGCGCGCATCAGACGCTGCTGTTCCTCGTCGCGCGGTTGGAACGAAGGATCGAGCGATCGGATGTGCTCCGTCGCGGCGTCGAACGCGGCACCATCGTGCAGGCTCAGGACGCGCAGCTCCTTGTAGAAGTATTGGGCGAGCCGGCGGCGTCGAGCATCGGTCAGTGCCCCCTCCGCCAGCAGCCGGTCCTCGATTTTCCGGAGAATCTGATGATGCTCCCGCGCATTGGCGAGCATCGTCGTCTTCGTCATGCGCGCGCCCGAGTGCTCACGCATGATGTACGCGGGCCCTGCGACCGTCGCGATTCGGTGCGCACCGAGGGCGGCCTGGCAGAAATAGTCCCAGTCGTCCAGTTTGCGAAGAGTGGGATCCCATCGCCATTCCGGCCGGCGCGCATAGAGGGCGGACGAGGTCGGTACGGCGAGACCAGCCAGAACGTCGTCGATGATCGAATGAAACACCGGCGCGTCGTACGAAGCGACCTGTCCATTCCATTCGGAGGACCATCCCGAAACCACAATTTCCGCGCCGGTGCGAACTGCCTCACGCACTTCGGCCCCCAGATGATCGGGGACGAGCACGTCGTCCGAATCGAGAAACTTGATGAAGGTGCCCTGCGCGAGCTCGAGGCCGCGATTTCGGGCGGCGGACTGCCCGCCGTTACTCTCCATCCGAACGCACCGGATTCGCGGATCGGTGTATTTACGGAGGCGTTCCCATGTCCCATCGGTCGATGCATCGTCGACTACGATGACCCCGATCGGCACCTCGGCCTCCGCACGCAACGCGGATTCGATCGCCTCGACGACGAGCGTGACCCGGTTGTAGACCGGAATGATGATGTCGACCGTGGCCATGTCGTCAGCGGCGGGCAGCCGCGATCCTCCGGTAATTCTCTTCCATCTCGGCGGCCACGCGATCCCATGTAAAGCGTGCGTTTACCAGTTGCCGCCCGCGGTTCCCCATCGCCCGTCGCAGATCCGTGTCGCTCAGAAGGCGACGGATCGCCGCAGCCAGCGGTTCGGGCGCGCCGTTCGTCACGATGCCTGCTCCTGCACTCGCGACATCGGCTGCCAGTCCGACCTCCGGCGTCAGGATGACCGGCATCTCCGCGGCCATCGCCTCGAGTACGACATTCCCGAAATTCTCCGAGAGGGAGGGCAGAACCAGAGCGGTCGATGTTTGCAGCAGCCTCGTTTTGGCGTCGCCACTCACGGGACCGCAAAACTCAACTCGACTGGCGATGCCATTCCGCTCGGCCTGCGCGCGAAGCTTCGGCGTCAGCTCTTCCTCGTCGTTCCCGGCGATCACGGCCTTCACGCCCGGAGTCACTTCCATTGCATCGAGGAGGCGATCGAGACCTTTCTTCCAGTTGATGCGGCCGAGGAAAAGGAGAGTGTCGGGAAGACGGGTGGCGGTGGACGCCACCGACTCGTCGATTCCGTTTGGAACGATGAACGGGTGGGGCAGGGGCAGGCTCAGCCCGCGGGCGTCGTCCCATTCGCGTTGGGCTGTGAAATGGATTCCCGAGGATTCGCGAAAGGTGCGTTTCTCGATCATCGCCATCCACGAGCTCTTGGCAATCCTGCTCTTTTTGCGAATCAGCTCCGGAACGAGCATTCCCCGCGGCGAGATGACGTACGGAACGCCCACTCGCTCTGCGGCGCGGGCCGCAGCGTAGGTCGGCCAGAGAAAGACGGAGTGCAGATGGATCACATCGTAGTCTGCGACCGACTGGTGAAGCGCGGAGCGCATCGACGGTGAGACGTAAAGCCGCCGCCACGACGACGGAAAGTAGTGGATGGAAACACCGTCCATGACGACTGCTGTGGACAACGGCACATTCGAGGTGCTCTCTCCATCGACATTCGTGGTGAAGACGTGGACGTCGTTTCCCCGAGCAGCCAGCGCACGGCAAAGGCCGTGGACCGCGTAGATCGGTCCTCCGTATCGCGTCGCGGGCAGATACGTGGGAACGACGTGGAGCAGGCGCACACGCTACGGTGCTACGCGGTGGCCGGTGACGTCAATGGAACTCTTGGTGTGGCAGGGGAAGGTGGGGAGGCGAGATCCGCCGCGGCAACTCGTTCATCGAGTGCTGCGGTCGCGAACATGCAGCCGATGAAGAACGCCGTCATCAGCGTGAGGACGGGATCGGAGAATGCCTGTGCAGAAACCATGAACTCGACGATGTTCGCCACGATGATGCCGAAAAGGCCTGCCCGGAGCAGTTGGGACGATCCCGGGACATCCGGGTGCCCCGAGATCTTCATCATCGTCAGAAGCATGACGAAGCCGAGCAGTCCTGCGGCAAGGAGCCCGGGAACGCCAAGCTCGATGGCGAGTTTTCCGAGGCCGCCCTCCTGCCAGCCCAGCGTCGTGGCACTGTCCGTACGGAGAACGTGATAGACGCCCTGGGTGGCAGTACCGAGGCCTGCGCCCATGATGCCGGATTGTTCAATGGTGCCGAAGAGGCCCCCCTCAAGGCGCTGCCAGACTTCTTCCTGCGTCGTGTAGGCGCCCTGCGTATACGTGCTCGACTCCTCGTTCTGAGACATCTTCGAAATCACGACGACCATGACGACACCAACCAGGGCGAACGATACGAGCTGCGTCAACGACAGGCGGCGGAAATACCTCCAGAGAAACACCGCCGCGAAGACGGCGATCATGTAAATCGCTTTGCGCCGCCCGCTCATCATGCAGTTGATGAACCCCCAGCCACTGACGAGCATCCAGATCCAGGAACTGCGCAGCGAGCGGACACGGATCGTCATGATGATGCCGATGCTCGCCAGCATCGCGGCGTGCCAGCCCATGATGTCGGGCGCCCGATAAAAGCCGGACAGCATGCGGATCGTCAGGCCCGTCATCATCCGGAGGTTCTCACCGAAGGCGACCGTTCCGAGTACGCGCCAGTCGTACCGCAGATACTCCAGCGGCGTACCGATCAACGCGAACGACGTCACCACCGCGTAGAACCGGAACAGGCCAAACAGTTGCTCTTCCCGGTACAGGAACGCGTACCCGATGATCACCGCCGGAAGCGGTGCACAGTAGAGGAAGAAGCTCATCGCCGGAGCTTTCCACTGATCCAGTCCGAACGTAAAGAGACCGTTCACTGCGGCGAGAAACAGGAACACGAAGAAGAGGATGAGTGTGGCGTACAGGCTGGGAAAGCGTTTGGAGAATTCCTGCCCGTCGCGCTGGAGCTTTCCCTGGGCCGCGAAGATGATCACTGCATAGATGAGGACGATGCTCATCGACATCAGAACAGGGGTCCCGGGGGTGAGTTTTCGCGCCGGATCCTGCAGGACGCCGCAGAGAATGGCCAGCAGCCATCCCCGTCGCCAATCGACCAGCGAGAAGCTCGCCGAGAGGAGCAGGAAGGCTGCGAAAAGAATGGTGATGGTCATCGCGAAGTGCTCTTTGGAACGCCACCCGGGGGTGCAGCATTTCGGCGGTCGCCCTCCTCAATCAGAGCCCGTCCGCGCCCTGCCAGTTTCCGCGCCAGCGACAACCCCCGCAACTCCCCCGCAATTTTTGTCGGAATCGCCCACGGATGCGTGAGGTGATAGCGCGTCGCCACGTTCTTGCGCAACCTGCGAAACGCGTAGCGCCAGAGCGGGCTCCGATGATGAATGGCGAAGTAGTAGTCACCGACCGAATGGGCGGGGGAAGGGCTGCTGCGATGATCCCCGAACGATCGCAGTCCCCCACTGCTCAGCTTCAGGTGACGCAGCCCCGCTTCGGGTGAAAACCAAACCTTGCCGCCCGCTGCAGCCAGCCGGAGCGCAAAATCGGTCTCGAACCGGTAGGCAACGCCCACGAAGTTCTCGTCGAACCCTCCCACAGCGATGGCGTGCTCCCGTTTCACCGATAGATTCCCGGCCATCACGTTGACGACGAACCGGCCCTCGTCGTGGTTGAAGTGAAAGTCCAGATCATCTTCGGGCTGTTCAAAATGCTGCGCGGCTTCCCCAGGTTGCAGGATCTGACCGACGACGGCCCACACAGTCTCATCCCTGTGTGCGCGTTCATGTGCTGCAATCAGAGTCGGGGACGGCTCCACATCGTCATCCAGGTAGAGGACGACGGGTGTTGCGGCCGCCAGAAGCCCCACGTTCATCGCATGAGGAATCGAAGGGACTTCGAGCCGGATCAAGTGGATGCGTCCTTGTGCGTGCCACCGGGTTAACGGCGGGTTCTCGGCAGGAGTCTGATCGACCACGATGATTGCTTCGGGACCCGGGGTCAGGGTCAACAAACGTTCGACAGTCTCGAGGACGATCTTCCCGCGGTTGTACGTCGGGATGACGACCGTGATCACGCGGGCAGCTCCCCGATGTTCGCAAGAGCCGCCTTGACTCCCTCCACGCCGCGCGCGAAGGTCCAGGTACCGATAATCTCGCGCGACCTCTGCGCCATCTGTTCGCGAAGGGATGGATCGTCCAGCAGCCGGGCCATGGATCGAGAGAGTGCGCGGGAGTCGCCGGCCGGGTAGATCAGCGCATTCTCTCCCTCTCGCACGATGTCTCCGATCGATCCGCAGCGGTCCGTCACGATGACCGGCAGCCCGCAGGCCATCGCCTCGTTGATGACGGCGCCACGTGGTTCGTAGAGCGACGGCAGCACGAAGACGTCCGACATCCCGTAATACTTCGGCAACTCACTCTGATTCACGAAACCGGCGAAATGCACCCCGGTCAGGCCCTGGTCGCGCGCATACGCCTCGAGGGGCTGGCGAAGAACGCCGTCACCGAGAAAAAGAACCGAGGCTCGCGCGCGATCCGGAAGTTGCTCGTAGGCGCGCATCAGAGTCATCGGGTCCTTCCGTTCGACCAGCTTCGCGGAATAGACAAAGAGTGTCTGCTCCGAACCAATACCAGCACGCACCCGCATCGATTGGCGTTCCCCGGGCGCGAACCGGCTCGCGACCGCAAATCGCTCGTTGTCGACTGCCCATGGCAACAGAAAGAAGCGCCTGGGGTCGGCACCGTAGTGACGATAGTAGGCGGCGTTCAAGTCCCCGGAGACCATGAAGCCGCTCGTGGTTCGAAAGAGAAACCGAAGCAGACGGGCGCGGATCCGGCTGCGAAGCGTCATCTCCACAGGCGGAAAGCTGGAGTCGCCATACAGAAAAAAAGGGATGCCGGCCAGCCGGCATGTGACGATCCCCAGCAGCGCGCTGATCGATCCCCAACCGAGCATGAAGATCACCATCTCGTAGTGACCGCGCAGCAATGCCGGAGCGAGGCCGGGATTGATGTGTCGCGTCCATCCGCGGTTGCTGTCGTGAACGAGATTGCGGAGAAATCGGTGGCGATAGCCGCTGAGGAGATCGACGTCCCACTTCAAGGCAGTACCCATGTCCGCATCCTGATAGGTCCGGGCTCCGGCGTCGGAGAGATAGAGCACGGTCAGGTCGATCGCGGGGTCGGAGGCCAGCAGGCGAAAAAAAGGATCCTGATACTGGATCACATGCGAGGCGACGATTGCGATCCGGCGGCGATTCACCACTCGCTATCTTCGCATGGCGCGGAGGCGGTTCTCGTAGAAGGCCGCCAGCTCGCGGGCGACGCGGTCCCATGTGTATTGGCGCGCCGTGGCGGCCGCGGCAACGCTCATCGTGCCGGCACGGCCAGGATCGCGGACGATCGCCAGGACCGCATCGGTGATCGCTCCCGCGTCTCCTGCGGGCACCAGCACGCCGTCTCGTCCGCTGTCGATGACATCGCGCATTCCCCCAACGTTGCTCGCCACGACGCAGAGTCCGCGGCTCATCGCCTCGAGAAACGCCTTTCCGAAGCCCTCGAAGAACGACGGAAAGAGAAAGATGCCGTGTGCGTCGTAGATGTCGCGCAGTGCGTCCTGCGTCGTCCAGGGAACAACTTCGAGCAACGCGTTTGCCTCGGCAGTCAGCAGTTCGCGAATCCTCGTTTCGCTGGCCCGGTCGCAAACCCAGGTGAAACGGAGCTGCGGCTTCGCGGTTGCGAGCCGGTTCAACGCATCTGCAGCGATCATCGGTCCCTTCACGAAGGCGAATTGCCCGACGTTGAGCACCCGGTGCAATCGCGCCAGGTTCATCGGCGGTGGTGGCTCCGCGACGAATGAGTCGGGAGCGGCCTGGGGGATGAGTGCAATTCGCTCTCGCGGGACGCCGAGCCGCTCCTGCAGAAACGCCGCATCGAGTGACGACGAGACGACATGACCGTCGGCTTCCCGCGCGATGGCCGTTGCATGGCGGCGCAGGAACGGAGCGAGCGCTCGCGTGGCGGTCCGCCGGATGGCGCTCCGCTCGTCACTCCCGAACGTTTCGATCCACGGCCGCAACTCCGACTCCAACGCCAGTTCAAAGCCGTGCGACCGATGGATGAACACGGTGCCCGGCGAGAGGCGGTGGACGGCCCGGGCGGCGCGAAACCCGTGCGGCTGATTGACGTGGACGACGTCGTAATTCTTTCGTCGCAGCGCATCCACCGCCGCCTTCTCGTACGTCCGCGGCTGCTCCAGCAGGACGTGGAGATTGCCATGCGCGATGCGCCGCCCGAGGTCGTCGGACCAGATCGCGTCGACATCGTGGCCGAGAGCACGAAGCGCGTGAAGCGTCCGCACCTCGGTGCCTGCAGCACCGCGATTCGGGTCGGCGGGTGTGTCGGCGATCATCAACACTCTCATGACGGTGGACTGGCGGAAGGATCGGCCTGCAGGGACGCTATCATGCGTCGTCAGTCTCGAGGAGAAGGCGATGTCTCATGTGCGGGCAGCTCTCGATTTGTTGCGGAGTGTGGCAGCGCATCCAGTTCGAAGCAGCCGCCAGATGGGGCGTGTGCCGGATGCCCTGCGCGCGGCGCAACTCGCGGAATCGTGGAGGGCACAAGACACCTCGTTGAGAACGGGTGAACCCGCCGTCAATCCTCTTCGCGAATTCTTCGATGCCCGCAAAGAGGGCCGGGGGATCTGGAAGTGGTTGCACTACTTCGACATCTATCACCGTCACTTGCAGAAGTTCGTCGGCACGGACGCCCACATCGTCGAGATCGGTGTCTACAGTGGTGGCAGCCTCGACATGTGGCATGACTATTTCGGGCCGCGAGTGCGCGTTACCGGCGTGGACATCGCTCCGGAGTGCCGGTCCTACGAGGACGAGGGAACGAAGATCGCCATCGGGGATCAGGCAGACCGCAGGTTCTGGGAGACGTTTCGCAGGGACAACCCGGACGTCGACATCGTGATTGATGATGGGGGCCATGAGCCGGAACAGCAGATCGTGACCCTCGAAGAAACGTTGCCGCACATCCGGCCCGGCGGGATCTATCTGTGCGAAGACGTCCATGGTCGTGGGAGCCACTTTGCCGCGTTCGCCCACGCGCTGGCCGACAATCTCAACGAGTCCCATCGTGCTCCGGACGCCGGTGGACTGCCGCGTTATCGCGCGACGCCATTCCAATCGTCGATCGCCGCGGTCACCTTCTACCCGTATGTCGTGGTGATCGAGAAAACGGACTCGCCACGCACCGAATTTACCGCTCCCAAGCACGGTACGGCGTGGCAGCCGTTTCTCGACTGATTACTTTCGATCGAGGAACAGGTACCAGGTGTTGGTCCCTGGAATCCTGGTCCACGGGCCGCCCGATCCACAGTCGGGGACGTTGCCAACTACGACTCTGGCTCCCGATTTTCGAAACGCATCGAAGAGTTGTCGTTGCGTGACGGGCGGCGCTTTCCAGAAGTCGGTCGCGAAGAACGTCGGGACCTCCGCGACCACGTGCGCCCGCGCCAGCCGGGGCCATGAGAGTCCGATCATCGTTCCGATGCTCGCAACGCCGTCACCCTCGTGCAACCCGCCCGCGCGCAGTCCGGCGGCGATCGGCCACTCCGGCGGGAACGCGGAGCGTGCCGGGTACTGCTTCATCAACTCCACGATCGTCCCAACGAGCAGAGAGATTGCGACCACGGCGGTCGCCGCTCGAAGGACGCGCCAGTCGACGTCCACGGTTCGGAGCATCGCCAGGAATAGCAGGACCATGAACGGTCCGACATAGCGACCTTCGACGTGGAGCACGCCATAGAGCCCGAGTGCCAGGAGCGCTGGAATCCCGATGCGGAGAGCGTCTCCGGAAACGCGTCGCCGGCCGTTGACGATGAGAAGGATGACCAGGCCGGCAAATGCCCACTGAGTCTTGGTGAAGAGCACGTAATACGTCTTCGCCGTCTCGATGGACGCGCGGACGTGTCCGCGGAGATCGAAGTGGGTCCGCATTCCTTCGTTCCAATACGAGGGATCGAACCACGGCGGGTAGGTGGCCTTGATCGGCCCATTGAATTCGAAGAGCGGTGGATTGTCGAAGATCCTGCGAGTCGGATGAACGGGCGTGCCGCTGTTCGCGGGCAGTCCCTGCCAATGTGTGTAGTAGGCGACATCGTTGATAAAGAGCGCGTACGCGAGTTTTCCCGTGTCGCCGAACGTCAGCCGTCCTTTCTGCTGTGACAAGGCCCCGATCCACGGGCCGGCCAGACAGGCGAAGGCGAGTATCGACAGTCCGGCGGCGCGCAGCTTCCGGCGCTCTGGCAGTCCTGCACAGAGCACCGGGATTGCGATTGGAAACATCACGCTCTTCGTGAGAAACGCCAACGCGGCAGTGGCCCCGAGGGCCACGGAGAAAACGGGCTTGTCCGTGGCCGCCTTCAGGATCAGGAAGGCGAGCAACCACGTGAACGCCGACAGGAGCAGGTCGGGCGTCACCACTCCGACCGTCACCTGCGTGATGGACGACCACAGAAAGAGGCCGTAGCCCCAGACGATGGCCGCCGCTCGCTGGTTTCGGGTCCACGGCGATCGCGCGATCAGTTCGCGAATGAAGAGCGTGAACGTCAGCAATCCGAGGACGAAGGCCGCGAAGTTCGCGACGTGCACGGCGCGGAACTCGAAGGCAATCGCGGGATGCAGTACGAGGCGCACAACCGCGAGAAGGGCCGGATAGAGCGGCCCCCAATATCCGTTGACGAGTCCATGGAAGTCGCCCGCCAGCCAGCGATCGGAGAGGTCGAGGTAAGAGATCCCATCCGGGTTCATGTCGCTGCGAGAGAGCCACGCGCTGACCGCGCCGATCACCAGTGACAAGGACCCCAGCGCGGCAATTAGCGGCACCTCACGGGGGCTCGGAGTCGTTTCGTCCGTCTCGGGCATTCGGCTTTCCTCAGTTGGCGCGGTTTGATCGAGTCACGCGTTGACGGAGAGACGCGGCGGATTCGAGCAGCCAGTGTGCTCCGTCGATCACGGCGCGAAACAGCCACGGCGGTGGGTGCACGTGACCCGGCCTCGGATGCTCGACATGGAATCGCCGCCAGTCCTTGTGCCAGATGTCGTCGAGCCAGAACCGGCGCGAGCCATGCTTGATCAGCAGGTCGAGCGTGGCCAGGTCCTGCCAGTACGGCTGGACATCCTCGATGGTGGTCATGTCGATGCCGCGCGCTTCCCAGCCCGCGAACCATTCGCGGGGCGTGGGCGCGACCGGCCCGAGAGGCCTGAGAACCCGATGCACCCAGTAGTACCTCCGGCGCCAGTAGGCCGACTTCGTTCCCATGAGGTTCTCCAGCACGGCGTACATGCGGATCTTGGCCTTCTGCCCCTCCGGGCGCGCAAGCGCATAGTGCATGAACCGGACGTCCCTCAGCACCAGGGTCGGACCCCCTTCTGGCGCTGGAAGCCTTGGGCTGTGAACCCGTCGCGCCTGATGTTCCGTGATCCCGTCGTCGACGAAGGCGCCCAGGAAATCGAGCGGCCGCCGCTCGGACAATTCCGGCCTCAGATACACGTTCGGCTTCTCGAAGAAGATCGACGTCCCCGGCGGCGCGGTGAGCATCCGCTGCCAGTCGGGCGATGCCATCGAGTCGGCCGTGAGGATTTCATCCGAGTCGAGAGCCATGAGAATCCGGGGCAGTGGCATGAGGTGGCGAGCGGTGGCGATCAGGAGCTCCTGCCGGCTCGCTTCGTCGTAGTCGCTGGCCGAGTTGTCGATGACGGTGACCTTTTCGAACTCGCGGCAGATTTCCAGGCCGCCGTCGGTCGAGCCCTGGTCGGCCACGATGATGAGATCCGCGAAAACGCTCGTGACCTCGAGGAATCGGCGCAGGATCCACGCATCATTCTTCAGAGGCGTGAGGACGACGATGGACGGGTTTTCGCTCATCGCTGCTTCACAATCTCGTCCTCACCGTGCCGGTATCGATCCGCCTCGAGTCCTGACGTTGCCTCGGTGAACGCTTGGCGTGCCTCGGGACTGTGCAACTCGATGATGTACATGCCGACGCGATCGACCCACTCCGGATTGTCGGTGAACACCGCTGTCTCCGCTCCTTCGATGTCGATCTTCAAAACGTCGATTCGGGACCAACCGAATCGGGAGAGCACCGAAGGGAGCGCGAGGGCGTCCACCTCCTCCTGGCTGGCGTCGGGGCTGTATTGATACGAGTCGACGCGATCGTCTGGATTCGATAAGCCGAGGGTTGTGTCCTCACTCCAGAGGGCGGCGCGCAACGGGATGACGTTGGGATAATGTGCGGTGTTGCGCACGAGCAGCCGGAAGTTCTCCTCCTGCGGCTCGACAGCGACCACCGTCGCCTCTGGAAAACGTGTGGTGAAGAACACCGCCGAAAGCCCGATGTTCGCGCCCGCGTCGATGACGGTTTTCACACCGCCTGGGTAGTCCAGATCGTAGTCGTTCCAGACGAAAATCTTTTCGAAGGTGCTGGCGTCCGCGGTGCCCGGCCGTATGGCAACGGGATGGGGCAGCCCAGGGACCGCGATTTCCCGGATCGCGCCGGCCTCGTGGATGCGGCGATGGGTTGCACGTGCGCCTCGCAAACCGAAACGCCGCATGTAGTGAATCCAGCGATCGACGCGATACTTGATTCCAAGTTTCTGATGGATGGAACGCAGCAGCTCCCGCACGCGCACTAGAGTACCAGCGACTGCAGATAGCGAAACCACGTGCGCAGGGAGAACGGAGATGCTGCGATCGCTGCCCGCAGATAGTGGCCCGCGCGAGGATCCCGGTTGCGGCGCAACGCCTCGCCGATGAAATAGAGACCCTCCGCGCGTTGCGAGCGGACGCGTGCCGGAGCCGGTCCGATTTGTGCGGCACGCGCGAGAATCTGGGCCTCGGATTGCCCTCGTTTCCGCACATCGAGCGCCTCCCGGGAGAGTCTCCCGAGCTGCTTCTGCGCGTGTCGTGCGGAACCACTGATGCTGTCCGGGGTAATGCGTGCCGTGTAGAGCACGTCATCGACCGCCTGAAATTTTCCAATCTCCGCCAGGCGGTACCAGAGGTCGAAGTCCTGGCCGTAGTAGAACGCAGTCCGGTAGCCGCCGGCGCGCTCGTACGCGTCGCGACGAAACATCACCGATCCGTGATGGGTCGGACCGTCGAGCAGTGGCCGGTGCTCGCCGCTGTCGAGGACGAACGCCGGTACCAGTGCCAGGCCCGTGCTCCGCGCGATGTTCAAAGGTTCCAGTTCCGGGCCCACGTATTGCGTCGCGCTCGACACGAATACGAGCCCGGGATCCGCGTCGAGCGCCCGTTTCTGCAGTTCGAACCGGCGCGGCGCCGAGAGGTCACCGACATCCTGCCTGGCGACGTACCGCCCTCGCGCAGCGCTGCATCCGGCGATCAGCGCGCGTGTCAGCCCGACGTTCTGCTGGCGGATCACACGCATCCGGCCATCGCGTGCCGCGTACGCTGCAAGGATGTCCGGAGTGTTGTCCGTGGAGCCGTCATCGACGACGATGCATTCGAAGTCGTGCTCCGTCTGGGCGAGAATGCTGTCCAGGGTTGCACCGAGAGTCGATGCGCCGTTGTACACGCCGATCACGACCGAGATCGCCGTCATCGCCGGTCGATCCATTCGGCGGCCCGGCCCAGCCTGCACCACCCGATCATCGGTGCCGCCATGCGGTACAGGAGGAGATCGGTGGTCGGGGAGATGCCGCGCGCGAGCGCGAGGAGTTGTTTCGACTCGCGGGCCAGTCCCGCCGCGCCGCATTGCCGGGCGATGTGGAAGAGCTCGCGCGCGTACTGACGCATCTCCGGCGATGCCGGATCGAGTCCGGCGCGTCGGGCGTGTTCCAGCACCAGCACGTGCGCGCGAGCGCGATCGCGCATCGTGCTCTGGTTCGCGGGCACCGGCGCATGTTCGCGCACCTCACAGACCCACTCGGTGCAGAAGGCCAGCCGGACACCGCGCGAGGCCATGCGGCAGTCGTACTCCCAGTCCTCTTCGATGCGCAGGTCGGTCCACGGTCCCGCCTCGGTGACGAGCGACGCGCGATACAAGGGGGTCGGTGTGTCCCACCAGCGCATCGTGAGCATCGCCGGAAACATCGTCTCGATCCGCTCGCCGGAGCGCTTCCAGGGGAGAGGTTCAACGAGTCCATCGCAATGCCGGAATCGTGTCCATCCGTACGCAACGCCGCAGTCGGGCGCGTTTTCCAGTGCCGCGACCTGGATCTCGAATTTGGAGGGCATCAGGAGATCGTCGCTGTCGAGATGCTGGATGTAGGCGCCGCGCGCGGCCTTCCGCCCGGCCTCGCGCGCCCGTCCCGGACCCCCGTTCGGCGTGCGGATCACTCGGATGATCTCCGGGTGCTGCTTCGCCAGCGTCTCTGCAGCGGCCGGCGTTTCGTCCGTGGATCCGTCATCGACGATGACGATCTCGACCGGTCGGTACGTCTGCGACAGAACGCTCGCCACGGCTTCGAGAAGCAGGGCCGGACGGTTGTAGACCGGGATGATCGTCGTCACGAGGGGTCGCGCCACGATTGCAAGGATAGCAACGGAGTGGGCGGTTAGAATCGCGGTCGTGAATCTGCGGCAGACACTCGGTGCAATCCTTTACGACTGGGTGCCCTTTGAACTGCGGCTGCGAGGCACGGCGCGCGCAGGAAGCCCCCCGCCCTGGGCGCTCATTCGCAACCGCAACGAAACGATCTCCACGAACGAGCGCGGCGTCGAGTGCCACTGGCGGTTCACGTCCGACCTGCATATCGCGAACGTTTTTCCGTCAACCGCCTCGCGTCTGATGCGGCGCTCGCTTGCGCGGTGGCCGATCACGATGCGCAATGCGCCGGAATCGAGCGGTGCGCCGAACGTATCGTTCGTGATCGGGCACCGAGGCACGGAACGTTTACCGCATCTTCTCGCTACACTGCGCAGCATCGCCGGACAAAGTGGCGTCCCTGTGGAGTGCATCGTGGTCGAGCAGTCCGCGGTGCCGGAGATCGAGCCCTTGCTGCCACGCTGGGTGCGCTACTTCCACACCCCGCTCCCGCACCCCGACCTGCCGTATTGCCGCTCGTGGTCGTTCAATGTGGCGGTTCCGAAGGCAGCGGGAAGTGTCCTCATCCTGCACGACAATGACATGCTCGTCCCCGAACGTTACGCCTTCGAAGCGCTGCAACGGGTGGAGGAAGGGAGCTCATTCGTCGACCTCAAACGCTTCATTTTCTATATGAGGGAGCAAGACACGAAACGTGTTTTCGCCACGGGGCGGGTGCCGGCCCACGGCGTCCCGGCGACGGTCGTGCAGAACCTCACGGGCGGAAGTATCGTGGTGAAACGCGCCGCGTACGACGCGATCGGCGGGTTCGATGAGTCTTATGTAGGCTGGGGTGGAGAAGATAATGATTTCTTCGATCGCGCCGTTTTTCATGGCGGCGTGGACCGATTCACCTACCTGCCGATCCTGCATCTGCAGCATGCTCCCCAGCCGGGGAAGCTCGCGCTGAGCACCAGCGCGATCAAGCGGTATCAGGAGATGGAGCGGGTTGACCCGGCAGAGCGCATCGCGCGGCTGCGGGCTATGGAACGTGGGCGCATCGAAGGCCCGAACATTGGAGCGCTCTAACGCCGCGTCTGCACCTCCGTGCTAGACGGCCTGTACAATCGGGAACCAGATGAGCGAGGGGGGGCACAAGTTCTGGCGGGACACTGCCATCGTTGCTCTCGTCGCGGTTGCTGCGCGCCTGCTCTTTCTGCGGTTCCTTCCCGATGGAGTCGAATCGGTCGATCTTCGCGGGTGGGAGCGTGTGGCTGCGGAACTGCGCGCCGGACGGAATCCATACCAGACGACGCCGTTCCTGAACTGGCCGCCCCTCTGGATGCAGACGCTCGCCGCGATCGACAAATCGGCGCAGGTACTGCAGATTCCATTCAAGACTCTGCTTCGGCTGATGCTGATCGCCTTTGATGTCGCGGTGGTGGTTGTCGCCCATCGCCTGGCGGTGTCGATGGAACTGACGAAAGCGCGGACGATCGTCCTCGCAGGGCTCGCGCTCAACCCGATCTCCATCCTGCTCGTTTGTCAGCATGCGAATTTCGACACGATCGTCACGCTGACGGTTCTCCTCGCGATCACGGCCCTGATTCGATTCGCACGATCCGGAGACCCGGTGGATTGGCTGTGTGCGGCGCTGGCGCTCGGGATCGGGATCCTTGCGAAGACGATCCCTGTCATTCTCCTGCCGCTCCTGGCGGCAGGTTGGAAGAGGTTGGACCTACGCACTCACGCTCTCGGGGCGTTCCTGTTCATGGGGCCCGTCGCGTTGGGCTTGAGCATTCTCCTGACGCTCACGCCGCACGAGGTCTACCAGCACATCATTCAATATCGTTCCCTCGGCGGAGTCTTCGGCGTGAGCGGAATCCTGGCGGCCACGGTCAACCCGCAGGCCGCGCGGATTGTGAGGATTGCGCTTCTTGTGGCGCTCGCGGTCATTGTTCTGATTTCGACACTTCGAGAGTCACGGGGTGCTGCAAACGACACGCGCAGGCTCGTCCTCCTGGGAGCGTTTCTGCTGCTGGGTATCGTCGTTCTCGGACCCGGCTATGGCCCGCAGTACATTGCGTGGTTCCTGCCTCTCCTTGTGCTGACCGCCACTTCCTTCGATGTTGCGTGGCGCCGCATTCTGGTGGTTTGGGGAGTGATCGCAGTCATTACCTACGTCGCCGAATATCTGCTCCTGCGATCGCATGGTGCTCTCCTCGTTCACCTTTTCCCGCGACAGAATTTCGATTGGGCCAGGGGGATGGGGACTCCGCAGACGCTGACCCTTCTTCGGCTGCCTCTGTTCCTGACCTACTGTGCCGTTTGGATCAAGGCAGGTGCTCTACTGGGCACATCGAGTCGCAGCGATGCGATCACCGTTCCCTAGCGTCAGAAGGGTGTCGCAACGGAATGGTTTCCGGTTCTAGAAACGGAAATAGATGAACGGGCTGGCGCTGGTGGCGCCAAAGAGGGCGATGATCAGCACAATCGACGTCGTAAGGAAGGCGCCTCCGATTGTATTCGTCCCGAAAACGAGCTGACGTCCGGACAGCGGGTGATCTTTGATCTCGAGATTGAATGCTCGTTGCAGGATATTTCTCTCAGTCGAAGATCGCTCGATCCATAGACCGGCGACATGACCACCGGCAACCAGCATCAGAGCGGCGATCACGGTGACTGGAACCCAGTGACTGCCGCCGGTTCCCGGCGCGATGAGCCGCGCAAGCATTGCCTTGGTCGCCGCTGCATCCACGGCGCGGAACGGAACCCATGCCAGTGAAACGAAGAGGAGCGTGAGGACCTGGCCAGCCAGCCGGGGCATGCGCAGTCCGAACTTTCGCCAGGCGCGGTGGACGCAGAGAGCCGCGCCGTGCAGAGCGCCCCAAAGAACGAAATTCCAGCCTGCTCCGTGCCAGAGCCCGCCGAGGAGCATCGTCAGAAGCAGGTTGACGTACGTTCGTGTGGGTCCTTTCCGGTTGCCGCCGAGAGGAATGTAGAGGTAATCGCGGAGCCACTGGCTGAGGGTGATGTGCCATCGTTGCCAGAACTCGGAGACATCCCCCGAGAGATACGGCATTCGAAAGTTCTCGGGAAGGTCATAGCCCAGCATTTGCGCGACACCGAGGGCCATGTCCGAATAGCCGGAGAAATCGCAGTAGATCTGCAGCGTGTAGGCAATCAAGCCGGTCCATGCCATCCCGCAACTCCAGGCTCCCGGATTCTGGAAAACGGCATCGGCGATGGGGCCAATTTGGTCAGCGATGAGCAGCTTCTTCCCCATTCCGATGACGAAGAGCGAGCCTCCTTCCTGAAGACGGCGGGCTGTCGGTCCGACGCGGTTCTCGAGCTGCGGGAGAAACACGGACGCGCGAACGATCGGCCCGGCGATCAGATCGGCGAAAAAGGACACGAACATCGCATAGTCGAAGAGTCGGCGGCAGGGCCGAAGCTCCCGTCGATAGACATCGATCGTGTAACTCATCGACTTGAACGTGTAGAAGCTGATTCCCGCCGGAAGAAAAACGTGCAGCAGAGGAATCTCGCGTCCGTAAACGCCGAGAACGCCGTTGAGCGAATGGATAAAAAAATCGGTGTACTTGAAGTACGCCAGGCATCCCAGGTTCGTGACCATGCTGAAAACCAGCCAGGCCCGCCGCCTCCGCGGGAGCTCCGTCTGGTCAATCTGCGCGGCAGCAACGAAATCGATCCCGCTGATCAGCAGCAGAAGGCCCAGATACCGGAAGTCCCATGCCGCATAGAAAAGACAGGAGGCGAGGCAGAGGGCGCGCTTTCTCGATTCGTTCGAACGAATCAGCGAGAGCAACAGCAGCAGGGCGACGAGAAACCCGGCAAACCGGAAACTAGAAAAGACCATTCTGTTGCAGTCTCCGGAGCTCCATTGCCAGTAAGCGGGCGACGGCAACATGGCCGGCTGTGTTGAGATGGCCGCCAGCAAAACGGCTGTTCGGAAATCCGTATGGGGCCGTTCCTATTCGCTGGAATCCTTCGAACGATTCGCGGAAATTCAGGCAGCTCGTGGTTGTCTCGCGGCAATAACGCTCGAATCGGATCTCCTCGTTCTCGATCGGCGTGTTGAAGAGCGGCAGGAAGAGGAACGTCACTCGGTTTCCGTACGCAGACCGCAGCAGACTGAGCTCATGTTCAAGCGGGTAGAACTGCGATGCCTGGGGAACAGAACGGGTTCCGGAATCGAATCCAGCTCGGAACCAGGGTGGCCCTTTCGGTCCCTGGCGTGCGAAGTCGAGCCGGGCGATGGCGTAATTTGCGAGCGCGGACTGTTCGCGGATGAATCCGAGTGTCTGCGTAATCCGGCCGTACTCATACGGGGCCGGTACGACCAGAGAGAGGCGGCCTCCCTCCTGGCGAAAGTGAACCTTGTCAGGAAGGAAGGCGTCGCGGCCCAGATCGTCAGCATTCAACTCGATGACGGTCCATGCGGGCTGCAGGCGACGCCGGTATCTCGCCGCCTGAACCAGGTAGTCCGCTGGCGAAGCGCCTGCGACGCCTGCATTCAACAGCCGAACGGGATGGGCGCCGGCGAGCATGGTCTCGGCAACGGCGGTAAAGGCTTCCGTGTCATCTACCTGAAAGGCGTCCGTGTACGAATCGCCGATGACGAGTACGCGGGGACACCCTGAGCACGGGTTTGGAGACAGACGGACGCCCTGATGATCGCGGTGACTGCTGGCAAACCCTTCCCCGATCCGATGGATGCCAGTGGTGACCGGAAGATGGGTGACCGGGTCGCGGCCTTCTTTTCCGAAGAGCAGCAGCCGGAACGCCATCTCGAAAGCGAGGAGCGAGAGCGCGATTCCACAAACGGCAGCGACGATGGCCGGAAGGCGTCGCCCCTTGGGCAACGGCGTGGTGGGAGAGATCGCTTCTTTTCCCCCGATCCGCTCGAGCTCTTCGGCTTTGTGATTTGCGGTCACGAGATGGGCTTGATGACTTTGGCTCGTCAGTTTAGCGGAATCGACATCATCATCGCGTCACGTATCCTAGTGCCCGAATGCGCGTACTGATCCTCGGCGCGGGCGGGATGCTCGGGCACAAGGTCTGGGAGGTCTTCCGGACCCGTTTCGACTGCCGCGCCGCGCTGCGCACGCGCCCCAATCTGCCACGATTCGGCGATGAGCGGGTCATCGACGGCTTCGATGCCACGGATTTCGAGGGCGTCTGCCAACTGGTTGAGAGCATCGCTCCCGACGTCGTCGTGAACTGCGTCGGTGTGGTCAAGCAGCTTGCCGCGGCGCACGATCCGATCGCTTCGATCACGCTGAACTCGCTCTTCCCTCATGTCCTGGCTCGCGCATGCGCCGCCGCGGGGGCGCGGATGATTCACATCTCCACCGACTGTGTCTTCGCCGGCACGCGCGGCAATTACCGCGAGAATGACCTTGCCGACGCCGCGGATCTCTATGGCCGATCGAAGCTCCTCGGCGAGGTCACCGACGGGGAGCTGACCATCCGTACGTCGATCATCGGCCGTGAGTTGCGTACGTCGAACGGACTCGTCGAGTGGTTCCTGGCGAATCGCGGTGGTTCCGTGCGCGGGTTCACGAAGGCGATGTTTTCCGGTGTGACGACGACGGTTCTGGCCGGCATCGTGGCGGACGTCATCGAGCAGCATCCCGGACTGCATGGTCTCTATCACGTGGCAGGCGGCGCCATCAGCAAGTACGATCTCCTGGTGATGCTGAATCAGGCCACGGGTGCCGGCGTGACCATTACGCCCGATTCCGGATTCGTCATCGACCGGACGCTCGATGCCTCGCGATTTTGCTTCGCGACGGGGATCGTTCCGCCGGGGTGGCCTGAGATGATTGCCGCGCTTGCGGCGGAATCGTCGCACTATGAGCGCTGGAGAACGGAATGATCCTCGACGGGAAACGGGTGCTGGTCACGGGCGGGACGGGTTCGCTCGGCGCAAAGGTCGTGCGCGCGCTGCTGCGCGGCGACATCGGCAGGCCGTCTGGCGTCACGGTTTTTTCGCGGGATGAGGCCAAACAGAACGACATGCGACTGTCGTTCATGAACCGGCTGGCTGCCACGGATGAAGTGATCTACGCGAACTCGCAACAACTGCTCAGTTTCCGGATCGGCGATGTCCGCGATTTCGCCGCCGTGCGTGCGGCGATCGAACATGTGGACGTCGTCATCAATGCTGCTGCTCTCAAGCAGGTTCCCTCCTGCGAGTACTTTCCAATGGAAGCCGTGCAGACCAATGTCATCGGCGCCGGCAACCTCGTGCGTGCGATCCGCGAGAGCGGTGCGCGCGTCGAGACCGTGGTGGGCATCTCGACGGACAAGGCTTGCAAGCCGGTCAATGTCATGGGCATGACCAAGGCGCTGATGGAACGCATCTTCGCCGAGGCCAATCTCGAATGTCCGTCGACACGGTTCGTGTGTGTGCGGTATGGCAACGTGATCGCGTCGCGGGGCTCGGTCGTTCCGCTGTTCGTCGAACAGATCGCGCAGGGCGGGCCGGTGACGATCACCACGGAGGACATGACGCGCTTTCTTCTGTCGCTCGACCGGGCCGTGGAAACGGTCTTCGCCGCCATCGAGGGCTCGCGTCCCGGCGAGACGTACGTCCCGCGTGTGGCCGCCGCGCGCATCGTCGATGTTGCGGCGACGCTGATCGACGGCCGCGCCATTCGCATCGACGTCACCGGTGTCCGTCCCGGTGAAAAGACGCACGAGATCATGGTGTCGGAGGAAGAGTGCCACCGGACCATCTCCCGCGGCGACTACTACGTCATTCTGCCCATGCTTCCCGAGCTCCGGAACCGTGAGCCGTTCACCGCGGCCCTGACCGCCGAGTACTCATCCTCCGAGGTCAACCTCGAGGGCGCGGCGTTACGCGATGCGCTCGCTCCGTTCATGGCGGCTGCGCGATGAAAATCGTCACCTGGCTCGGCACCCGGCCGGAGATCATTCGACTCAGCCGTGTCATCCCGCTGCTCGATGCACACGCGGAGCATACGGTCGTCCATACAGGCCAGAACTACGATGAGAATCTCAGTGATATTTTCTTTCGCGAGCTGCGCGTGCGTCAGCCGGATGTCCACCTCGGCATCGAGGCCAGCTCGTTCGGCACGCAGGCCGCGCAGGTCATCGAGAAGTCGTTCGAATTTCTCTCGCGCACCCGGCCCGATCGTCTGGTCATCCTCGGCGACACCAACAGCGGTCTGGCCGCGATCAGCGCGGCACGCCTCGGCATTCCGGTCTTTCACATGGAAGCCGGCAACCGTTGTTTCGATGATCGAGTACCCGAGGAGCTCAACCGGCGCATCATCGACAATTGCAGCGATGTGCTGATGCCGTACACGCACCGCAGCAAGGAAAACCTGCTGCGCGAAGGGTTCGAGCGACAGAAAATTGCCGTTACCGGCAATCCTATCTTCGAGGTCCTGCAGTTCTATCGCGAGGAGATCGAAGCGTCCGACGTGATGGAGCGCCTGTCGGTCGCCGCGAAGGGATTCTTCCTGGCTACGCTGCACCGCGCCGAAAACGTCGATGAGGAACACCGTCTGCGGGGGTTCATGACCGCCCTGGATCGCGTGGCTACGACCCACGGACTGCCCGTGCTCCTCAGCCTTCATCCACGAACGCTGGATCGCCTGCGGCATTTCGGTGTCGAGGTCGGTGCGCAGATTCGAGTCATGAAGCCGCTCGGCTTCTTCGACTTCGTCCGACTGGAGATGGGCGCGGCCTGTGTGCTCAGCGACAGCGGGACCGTTCAGGAAGAGTGCTGCATCTTCGGCGTCCCCAACGTGACGCTGCGCGACGTCACCGAGCGCGCGGAGACCGTCGAGTGCGGGAGCAATATCCTGACCGGCGGCGATGGCGCGGCCATCGAGCGTGGTGTCTCCATCGCGCTGGCCAGTTCGCCGTGGACTCCTCCCGCTGAATACCTCGTGCCGAACGTGTCGCAGACCGTGGCGAAGATCGTGCTGGGCTACGGAATCTGAGCTGTTACCGATGCCGCGCGTCTCCATCATCATCCCGGTTTACAACGGCGCAAACTACGTACGCGAGGCCATCGACAGCGCACTGGCGCAGACGAGCGATGACCTCGAAGTGATCGTCGTCAATGACGGTTCCCGCGACGACGGCGCGACCGCGGAGATCGCGCGGTCGTACGGTGACCGCATCCGCTACGTCGAGAAGGAGAACGGCGGCGTCTCCTCCGCTCTGAATCGCGGAATCGAGGAGATGCGTAGTCAGTGGTTCTGCTGGCTCAGTCACGATGACCGCTATCTGCCGGAAAAAGTTGCGACCCAGCTGGCGTTTCTCGATCGCAACCCGGAGGTCAGGATCGTCGGCTGTGATTTCCAGATGATCGACGAGCATGGGCACGTGACGGGCGAGTTCCATGAGCACCTCCGCCTGGCACGTACCGGCCACGACGTGATGACCTCGTGGATCTACGGCTGCGGACTCATGATTCAGCGCGACTTATTGATCGAGGCGGGTCTGTTCAACGACTCGAACCGTACGACGCAGGACCTGGAGATGTGGCTGCGGCTGATCGAGCGCCATCCGATTCATCTCCTGCCCGAGGTCCTGGCGCAATTCCGTCAGCACGCGGAAGCGGGAAGCCGAACCGAGTCACGGTATCAACGCGATAAGGACGAGCTGTTCGCCCGCATCCTGGACCGATACGACGCCACATTCTTCGATCCGGATGCCATCACGCCGCGTGGACGCGCCGGCGTCTTCTGGTTTCTTGCGGGCAATGCGATGTCGCGCCACTCGTGGGGAGGGGCTCGATTGGCGGTCCATCGGGCATGGAGCGAATGGCATTCGCCGCTCAACCCCGCCTTGAAGGCGCGCGTGATCGGAGCGCGTCAGCTGGCGCGCTGGTGGCAGATGCGTGCATTCATCGTTCGGATTGCGCGCGGAACGGCGCGCCGCCTCCTGCCGGAAGGAGTAATCGATCGGTTGCGCGGTCCGCGAAATCCGGCGTCGTAGGGTTACGGCGTTACGCGATCTGTTTCGTGCAGAGGATTTGAAACGCACGTTCGGGGTGCGACTCGAAAAGGGGCTCCGTCAGAAGCGAAAGTCGTTCGGTCAGCCAATACGGATGGATTCGGGGAAGTGCATACGCACCGCGCAGGGGCCGCCACCCACCGATTCCGCGCACCTCATAGCCTCGGGCCCGCATCTCGGCCGGAGTCCAGCCCGATCGATGCAACTGATGCGGGTTGTCCGGTGTCGCGGCTTGGGCCACGAAACCGTTTGGCGTGAAAACGACGACTTTGCGTCGCGCAATCCTTTCCATCGCGTCGAGCAGGCGCACCCCCTGCTCTTTTTCGAAGTGTTCGATGACGTCCAGGGCGACGACGCAGTCGATCGATCGGGGCTCGAATCGATCCGCAATTTCGGCGAGATTCATCTGAACGTAGTCGGTATGAATCCCTTCTGCCCTGCTCCGCTCGATCGACGGCAGATGCGAGTCAACACCGATCGTGCGCGGAATCCTGATCGAGAAGCCGAAGATCGGCGACCGTTCGCCACAGCCAATATCCAGCAGAGACTGGCAACTGCCGTCGACGATCGTCTCCTCCAGCGCTGCGAAATATTGCGCGAAGGAAACACCGAAGACGCGGGCGTCGATCGCGCGCCGGATCGCGCCTGCTTTTCGCAGCCAGAGGACTGGATTTGCGAAACGTAGTGCAGAGCTCAAACGTCACCTCGCGTCCACTCCAGGATCGGAGCGATTTTCCCCTGCCGCTGATCGCGCACGGCAAGGCTTCCCTCTTCCGTCACGGTGAACGTGAGCACATTCTCCCGAAGGATGTCGTATCCGCCATACGGCTCCGTGATCGTCACGAAGTAGCGGCCCGGCATCAGCAGATTGCCGGGAATGCGGCAGCGGAACTGTTGCGGTCCGCGTGTCCAGTCGTGTTTCAGCTGTCCGAC
This sequence comes from Thermoanaerobaculia bacterium, assembly GCA_038244715.1. Classification (GTDB taxonomy): domain Bacteria; phylum Acidobacteriota; class Thermoanaerobaculia; order Gp7-AA8; family Gp7-AA8; genus JADGNZ01. The sequence goes on along the minus strand of JBBRTE010000004.1, from coordinate 136,110 downwards.
AGGATCGGCGCTCGTCGACGTCAGCAGTACGTCTCCGAGGTCGTTGAGCAGGCGCATCTCGATTCTTCCGGCCGGAAACTGATCGTGGATCGTGATGTCGAACACCACATCGATCGGCGCGCTGGCCGGGAAGCCGTCGCCAGTGGTCGCGTCGCCGCTGACGATCGATACCGCGCGGTACTCGAACGCGCTGAGGATCCCGTGTCGCGGCGTCCAGACGAAGTCGTTCTCCACACCCTCCGACAAGTACTTTCGGATGATGTCCTGGGCATCGCCAGCGGCCTTCACTTTCCCGTCCGCGAGCCAGATCACTTTCTGACAGAGTGACGACACCGTCCCCATGTTGTGGCTGACGACGATCACCGTCCGTCCCTCGGACCGGATGTCCCGCATCTTGCCGAGGCACTTCTGCTGGAACGCGGAGTCGCCGACGGCCAGTACCTCATCGACGATGAGAATGTCGGGCTCGAGATGTGCGGCTACCGCGAAGGCCAGCCGGACGTACATCCCCGACGAATAGCGTTTCACCGGTGTGTCGAGAAACTTTGTGATATCGGCAAAAGCGACGATCTCGTCGAACTTCCGGCGGATCTCGTGACGCGACATTCCGAGGATGGCGCCGTTGAGGAAGACGTTGTCGCGGCCGCTCAGCTCGGGGTGAAACCCGATCCCGACCTCGAGCAGGCTGGAGACGCGTCCGAACAGATCGATGCGCCCTTCGGTCGGTTCCGTGATGCGGCTCAGAATCTTCAGCAGGGTGGACTTGCCCGCCCCGTTCTTGCCGACCAGTCCGATGACTTCGGCCTGCCCGATCGTGAACGAGACGTCCTTCAGCGCCCAGAAGGGGGGGCGTGCTTCTGCCCTTTCCTGCTTCCGGAATGGGGATTTGATGACTTCCGTGATGCGCTCGCGCAGCAGCGTGTAGGCCGCCTGCTGCTCGCCGAGGCGATAGGTCTTGCTGATGCCCTGTGCGATGACGGCGTCAGTCATCACATCACGTCCGCGAAAATGGTCTCGGTCTGCTTGAAGTAGTAGACCCCGGTGATGAGAAGCACGATTGAAGTCACCGTTCCTCCGATCAGACCCGGCACATAGATCGGAGTGGTACCGAGAAGAGACCAGCGGAACCCATCGATTACAGCGGTCATTGGGTTGAGGGCGTAGAGGAAGCGCCACTTGGCAGGGATGGAGGTCGTGCTGTACGCCACCGGCGAGACGTAGAGTCCGAACTGTGTCAGGAACGGGATCAGGTGTCGCATGTCGCGATACCGGACGTAAAACGCTGCCGTGAAGAGGCCGAGACCGATGGTGAACACGACGCAAAGGAGGAAAAAGAGCGGAAGCGCAGCGACGTGTGAAGACACCCGTGTGTGATACCCGATCATGATGAATATCAGAATCACGAACGAGACGAGGAAATCGACGATGCCGACTGCGATCGCTGCCAGCGGCAGGATGAGCCGCGGAAAGTAGATTTTGGAGATCATGTAGCCGTTGCCGACGATCGAGTTCGCGGTTTCCGCGTACGCCGTGGCAAAGAACTGCCACGGCAGGAGTGCGACGAAGGTGAACACGGCGTAAGGCACACCATCCGACGGCAGCTTGGCGATCCGTCCGAAGACGACCGTGAAGATCACCATGGTCAGGAACGGCCTGAGGAACGCCCACAGAACGCCGATCGTGGTCTGTTTGTAGCGAACGACGATGTCCCGCCACGCCAGATATCCGAGAAGCTCGCGCGCCTGCCAGACCTCGGCGAGATCGAGTTGGGCCAGACCGCGGCGTGGCTTGATGACGGTGTGCATCAGCGAATGAGGACCGCGCCGGCGCTCTTACGCGCTCCCTCTGCAAGGATCCCCACCAGCGTTTCGAAGCGTGTCGTCGCGCTCCATCCGAGGAGTTGTTTGCTCTTGGCGGGATTTCCCCGGCTGTAGCTGATCTCCGACGCGCGGAAGAGGGAGGGATCGATATCGACGTGGTCGTTCCAGTCGAGGTTGAAACAGGCGAAGGCGGCGGCGGTGAGCTGTTCGAGCGTATGGCTCTCGCCGGTGGCGATGACGAAGTCCTGCGGTGCGTCCTGCTGCAGCATCCGCCACATCGCCTCCACGTATTCGGGCGCGTAGCCCCAGTCGCGCGAGACGTCGAGGCGTCCCAGTGTGAGGCGGGATCGGCCACCTTCGGCGATTGCGGCGGCGGCAGCGAAGATCTTCTTTGTCACGAAGCGTTCCGATCGCAACGGCGACTCGTGATTGAAGAGGATGCCCGAGCAGGCGTAGATGCCGTAGGCCTCGCGATAGTTCGCGGTCGTCCAGTAGGCGGCGGCTTTGGCCGTGGCGTAGGGGCTGCGCGGGAAAAACGGCGTCGACTCGTCGCTGGCGTGGCCGGGCGTGACTTCGCCGAAACACTCGCTCGACGCCGAGTTGTAGAGCCGTACCGGCAGTTTGAGATAGCGGATGACCTCGAGCATGACCAGGGTCGCCTGAGCGATGCTGTCCATCGTCTCCACCGGTTGCGAAAAGGACAGTGCGACCGACGTCTGACCGGCCAGGTTGTAGATCTCGTCCGGACGGATACTGTCGATCAACTGCAGGAGCGGGCGGAAATCGCGTGCCGCGGCGGAGTGCGTGATGACGCGATCACGGAGTCCGAGCGCGGAGAGGTTCCGGAAGGATTGCGACTCCGCGTCGCGCGATGCGCCGTGCACTTCGTAGCCATGCCCCAGGAGAAGGCTCGACAGGTACGCCCCATCCTGTCCCGACACCCCGAAGATCAAGGCACGCTTCACGCGTCCATTGTCATGCATTCGCGGTGAATGAGTCGATGATCGTGTGCGTGCGGCGTTCGAAGTTTTCGAAGCTGAAAAACTCGAGGCCCTCGGGGATGCTCTTTTTTTTCCCAGAACCGAGCGCATCGAGGATGGCCATGCGGATCTCCCCACGGCTGGTCGGATCGACGAGCTGGCCCAGTTCGCCCAGGCGAACGGCCTCCCGTCCGCCGTCGAGCCGGCTGGCCACGACGGGAACGCCGCAGGCCAGCGCTTCGAGAAAGACGAAGCCGAACCCTTCCCCGCGGCTCGGCATCACATAGAGGTCCGCGAGGTTGTAGAGATCCGCTTTCTCCTCCTCAGTGACCATTCCGGTGAAGACAACCCGCTCCGCCACACCCAACGAGATTGCTTTATGTTTCAAGCGGCGGACGTCGTTGCCGGCGCCGGCGATGACGTAGGAGATGTCGGCGTCGAGGGTAGGCAGGACGTCGAGCACTTCGTCGAAGCCCTTGTAGCGTTCCGCAGCGACGACGCGGCCCAGCGTCATCAGCACCCGCTTGCCGGCCAGGCCGTAGCGCGCCTGCAGATTTTGGTTCGTGGGGCGGATGCCGTACCACTCGCGGCGGATCGAGTTCGGCAGGAGCGCCGAGGGTCCCTTGTACTGCGACCATCCGGCGAATCGATCGAGTGTGATGTCGCTGATCGATACGACGCCGCGAATCCTGCGTATCAGGCGATTCGACCAGGGGTCGCGCAGCGGCTTCCACGCCTCGATCCCATAGATCACGAGCAGGGGGTGTCGGGCCGCGAGACGTGCGATCGGGAGGAGGTTCACATGCGCGCAAACGACGAGATCGAACCGGCGCCCTGCCCCGCGCACCGCGTTCAGGTAGGCGAGCCTGCCGCGCGCGGCCTTCGTGACAAACGTGACCTTCGCCGGGACGGGCTCCAGCGGACCGACGATGATGCGCGGCAGCACGACCACTTCGTCCACCGATGGATGCGACGCCATCGCCGCAATCAACTCCCGGTTATAGAGCGCGATGCCTCCGTAACCGCCGAAGGAGTCGGTGCCGATGTGAAGGATCCTCACGCCCACTGCTCCATCACGACCCTGGCCCAGCTTCGCATGCGCATCGACGTCCCGTCGGCCGGCAACTCCATCCACTCAGCCAGGGGAACGCTGAACCCGCTCTTCTTCCGATGGGTCAGGAAGTCGGGGAGGGGCTCTCGCGGGCTCCGGGCGAAATGAGCCTTGCAACGTTGTTTCTCCACCATCAGGAGCGGCGCGATCTGGCGCAGGAGTGTGGCGTCGACCAGTGGCGTCCGGACTTCCAGCGAATGCGCCATGCTCGCCCAGTCGGTGTCCCGCAGCAGCTGATTGCGCATGTAGAGCGACGCTTCGAGGGCCGCCACGCGGCCGAACGGCGTGCCCGGATCGGGCTCGATCGCCACGCGCATTCGCGTGAGGATGGACAACCGCTCCAGCCCTTCGCGCGCCGCGTCCGTCCCCATCAGCTCCGGCAGATCCTCGGGGAGGAAAAGGCCGCGCTTCAGGAGGTACGCACCTTCCCACGTCCGCCCGTAGCGTGCGACGGCCTGCGCTTTCGGGTTGCGGGACAGACGGCCGGCCGTTGCCGCAGCCAACGGGAGCCGGGCCGCCGCGATCAGCCGCGGAAGATCCTTGAACGACGGATAGCTGCCGAACAATTCGTCACCGCCCAGTCCGGAGATTGCCACTTTCAGCCCACGTTCCGCCGCTGCCTTACTGACGAACCAGGTGTTCGTGCCGTCGATCGTGGGCTGGTCCATGGCATCGAAGAGCTTCGGCATATCGCCGCGAAATTCATCACGCGTGACCAGTCGGGTCACGTGTTCCGAGCCGATCTGCCGCGCGTACCGCGCCGCAAGCGGTGCTTCGTCCGAGTGCATGCCCTGAAACTCGTCGAAGCGCAGCGTGACGGTCCGCGGAGGTTGCCCGGCCGCCTCCGTCGCCAGAGCCACCAGCGCTGACGAATCGATTCCGGCGGAGAGGAAGGCACCGACCGGAACGTCCGATACGAGGTGATGCCGGAGCGAATCCGAGATGAGCTCCCGCAGGAGCACATGCGGTTGCACGAGCCGCGCGGCCGCTTCGTCGTGCACACCTCGATGGAGCGCGGCAGCGACCGAGTAGTACTGGCGAATCTGCGCCACCCCCTGCTCACCGACGAAGAACGCCGTGCCCGCTTCCACCGAGCGGATGGAGCGGAACATCGTGAATGGCTCCGGCACACTTCCCATCAGCCAGAAGCCGGCCACACCGGCTGGATCATGCTCCCGCGCGATGCGGCCGCCGGCGAGCAGTGCCTTGACCGTGGACGCTGCGCGGAACGTCTGGCCGTCGTCGGCAACGTAGAGGGGCTTGATCCCGTACGGATCGCGGGCTACGAACATCTGCCGTGACCTGGAATCCCAGATTGCAAACGCGAACATGCCCCGCAACAGGTCGACCATCGCCGCACCATCGCGACGGAAGAGCTCCAGCAGCACCTCGGTGTCGGTCTGTGAATGGAACTGCGCACCGAGGTGTTCGAGACGCGCGCGAAGCTCACGGTAGTTGTAGATCTCGCCGTTGAAAACGATGTGCAGCTCGCCGCGGACATCGGTCATCGGCTGCGTACCTTCAGCGCTCAGATCGATGATGGCCAGGCGGCGCGCGCCGAGGGCTACGCGGTGGTCGGGACTGATCCAGGTTCCGCCAGCATCGGGGCCGCGCGGCCGCATCCGCTCGGTAATCGCCTTAATCTCCAAGGCATCCACGGGGGACGCATCGGCGCCGTAGGAAAAGAGAGCGGCGATCCCGCACATCGCCGGTCAGACCTGCCGTTCGACCGGCGCGGGCACGCTGCTGCGCCGGAACCAGTAACGGAGAAAGACCATCCCCACCAAAGCAGCGATCCCGATCGAATAGCCAGCGACTTTGGTCGACTCGAGGACGGTCAGGACGGCGGAGGCGGCGAACAACAGGGTGATGATCCAGATCGACAGGATGGCCTTGTTGATGCTTCCGTATTTCTCCACGAGGATGTGGTGGAAGTGGCGGCGGTCGGCGTTGAACATCCGCATCAGGCCCGCACCCATCGTCGATTCGCTCCCGAAGCGCTGCTGCATGACGATGAGTGCGTCGAGCACGGGCAGCGCGAGCGCAAGCATCGGACCGCCGATGATGAGCGCCGTCGGAGACTTGATCGGCCGTGCGATCGAACAGGCCGCCAGCAGGAGACCGATGAAGAGACTGCCGCTGTCTCCCATGAAAATCTTCGCCGGGGGACGGTTCCAGCGGTAGAAACCGATGAGACTTCCCGCCAGCGACGTCATGATCACGAGAGAGAAGACGTCGAGACGGATGATGGCGATGATTCCGAACGCGACCGCGATGGTGATGGCCACCAGCGTAGCCAGCGAATCGATTCCGTCGATGAAGTTCATCGCATTGATCACGCCGACGATCCAGATCACCGAGACGATCGAGCCGAAGATCCTGAGGTCGAAGGTGTACGCCGCGATGGAGATCGATGAGAAGTAGAAACCGAAGCTGACGAGGATGATGGCCGATGCGGTCTGGACCAGGAACTTCTTCGTCGCATCGGAACCGAGCAGGTCGTCGTAAACACCGAGCCCGACGATGAGCGAGCCGCTGGCGAGCACCGCGAAGAGATAGGTCAGGTTCTTCGAAACCAGCACTGCTGCGTGCGCGTTGGCCGCGAGGAGCATGAGAGGAAAGCCGAATCCGAAGATGATGGCCAGGCCTCCCATCCGCGGGGTGGCCTCGGCGTGCAGCTTCCGTTCGTTCGGACGATCGATCGCGCCCACGGCCTCGGCGATCTTCTTCACGGCAGCAGTCGTGATGAATGACGTCAGCGCACTGGCGACAAAGAGGAGTAGAAGCGGAACCGTGTACTGGACCATCAAGTCGGGCGACAAGAATAGCAGTAGCCGATTCCGGGAAGCGTGCGCGGCCGTCGCGACCATGGAATCGTCCGCCGCCGGCAGCCGCCCGACACCCGCATATAGAATGCGCGCGACGTTTCACTCAAGGAGTTTGCATGGCTGAACTTGCCGGCGTCGAGCGCGAGACTCTCGACGTCGATGTGGTAATCGTTGGCGCGGGGCCGGCCGGCCTGGCGGCCGCCTACCGGCTCGCGGAGCTCGTCAAGGCCCACAACGACCTCAACGAGAAGAAGCTGGAACTTTCCATCGCCGTCCTCGAAAAGGGGAAGGAGATCGGGTCACACGGGATCTCCGGCGCCGTCATGGATCCGCGCGGCATCGCCGAGCTGATGCCCGACTGGCTGGAGCGGGGATGTCCGGTCGAGTCGCCGGTCACCGATGACGGCTTCTGGTACCTGTTCGAGAAACTGAAGATCGCGGCTCCGATCATGCCGCCCCCGCTGCAGAACCACGGCAACTACGTCATCTCCCTCGGCGAATTCGTTCGCTGGATGGCGCCGATCGTGGGCGAGATGGGAGTCGACCTCTTCGCGGAGTTTGCAGCCAGCCGCGTGCTGGTCGAGGAAGGCCGCGTGATCGGTGTGCGCACCGGCGACAAGGGCATCGACAAGAATGGGGAAGCGAAGCCGAACTTCGAGCCGGGCGTCGACATCAAGGCGAAGATCACGATCCTCGCCGAGGGGCCGCGCGGCACCCTGACGAAACAGCTCTCCGGGATGTTCGATCTTTTCGCCGGCAAGAACCCACAGGTGTACTCGGTCGGCGTCAAGGAGCTGTGGCAGCTTCCGGACGATCGCTTCGCGGCCGGACGCGTCGTCCACACGCTGGGCTGGCCCCTCGACGGCGACACGTTCGGCGGCGGGTTCATCTATGGCATGAAGGACAACGTCGTCGACGTCGGCCTCGTCGTCGGTCTCGACTACAAGAACCCGACTCTTGATCCGCATGAGCTGTTCCAGAAGTACAAGTTGCATCCGTCCATCCGCCCGCTGCTCGAAGGCGGGAAGATGATCAGCGCCGGCGCGAAGGCGATCCCCGAGGGGGGATATTTCTCGATGCCGCGGAGCTTCGGCGACGGATTCCTGATCGCGGGCGATTCCGCGGGCTACCTCAATGGCGCCCGGCTCAAAGGCATTCACCTCGGTATCAAGTCAGGGGCGATGGCGGCGGAGGCCGCGTTTCACGCACTCCTGAGCGCCGACTATTCGGCCGCGCAGCTCGGCGAGCTCGAACAGCTGTTCGAGGCGTCATGGGCGCGCGAAGAGTTATGGAAGCAGCGCAATTTTCATCAGGCATTTGAGTACGGCCAGCTGGCAGGTCTCATCAACGCGGGTCTGGGCATGGTCACCGGCGGACGTGGATACGGCGTCGTGAACCGGCTGGCCGGTCATGCCGGCCATGAGCGGATGGAGCGCATTCAGCGCTACTTCGGTGCGGACGATCCGCATCCTCCGGCGACGATGAAGTTCGACGGTGTGATGACGTTCGACAAGGTCACGGACGTCTACAACGGCGGCGTCCTCCACGAGGAAAACCAGCCCGCACATCTGCTGATCGCCGATACGGAGGTCTGCATCACCCGGTGCACGGAGGAGTTCGGCAACCCCTGCTTTCACTTCTGTCCGGCGCAGGTGTATGAGCCGCGGCCGACGGCGGATGGACGAGGGAACGTGCCTTTCCTCAACTTCACGAACTGTTACCACTGCAAGACCTGCGACATCATGGACCCGTATCAGGTGATCACCTGGGTTCCGCCGGAGGGTGGGGGCGGCCCGAACTACAGGAAGTTGTGACGTGCGGGCGGCCCTTCACGTCGAAGAGACGTGCCAGTCACGTCTGTTGCATCCATCGACTCTGAAATGACGACGCAACCCGCTCCGCGCCATCACGCGTTCGAAAAGATCGCGGCCCTGCAGGCCAACGTGGAGCTGGTCATCCGCGGCAAGAGCGAGGTCGTGCAGTTCTGTATCGCTGCGCTTCTGGCTCGGGGCCACATCCTCCTCGAAGACGTTCCCGGCGTCGGCAAGACCACACTCGCCCACGCGCTGGCGCGATCGGTTTCGCTCTCCTTTCAGCGCATTCAGTTCACGAGCGATCTGCTGCCCGCGGACATCGTCGGTGTGACGATCTACAACCAGGACGCGCAGGAATTCGAGTTCATCTCCGGCCCGGTCTTTACGAACATCCTCCTCGCTGATGAAATCAACCGGGCCACGCCGAAGTCGCAGTCCGCACTGCTGGAAGCGATGAGCGAAGGGATGATCTCGATCGAGAAGAAGCGTCTTCCCCTGCCCGAGCCATTCCTGGTGCTGGCGACGCAGAATCCGATCGAGCACGTGGGCACGTACCCGCTGCCGGAGTCGCAGCTGGACCGCTTCCTGATGAAATTGACGATCGGCTATCCGAATGCGGTCGATGAGAAGAAGCTGCTCCGTTCCGGCGGCGCTCACGATGCTCTGGGTCACCTCGAGCCGGTCCTCGAAGCGCAGGAAATGCGCGATCTTCAGGAACAGGTGTCGACGATTCACATGAACGAATCGCTCGTCGACTACCTGATGACGATCGTCCACACCACCCGCACGCACGCTGAAGCCGCCCTCGGCGTATCGACGCGCGGCGCGCTGACGTATTTCAAGGCATGCCAGGCACTGGCGATGGTGAACGGCCGCGACTTCGTGATCCCGGAGGATGTGAAACGGCTGGCCGGACCGGTGCTCTCGCACCGCATCGTCATGAAGGACCGCCGTCTGCTACGCGGCGACGTCACGCCGGAGCAGCGGTTCATCCAGCGGATCGTGAGCGAGATCCCGGTTCCGCGGTAACGGTTTAATCCTGGTGGTGGCCGCCCCTACCGCAGGTCCTGCGCGATCACCTGCTGGCGGTCGAAGCCGCTGACGTTGGACACATCGTCGACGACGCCGATCGAGATCTTGTTCAGACCGCGTTCGCACATCAGGTCGAGCGTGTACGTGTAGTACTTGCCCTTTGCCTTGGTGAAGTCGCCCGTCGGGATCGTGATCTGGTGCGACTTGCGGGACACGTCGGACATGTCGCCGTCCTTGTTCCCCACGACGACGTAGATCGAGAAGCCTCCCATGTAGGCCTCCCCCTGGTGGAGCAGCGTGAGGTTGTCGACCGGGATCTGCACCTCGACCGGAACCTTGAACAGGTCCTCGGCCGCGACCGGCGCGTTCACCTTCACGCGGACGCCGAGGTCGTTGGCTTTCGTCTTGTAGAGGAGGTTGGCGATGACGCGGTCGCTCATCTCCTGGAATGTCGATTTCTCGACGAAGGTCTGCCGGTTGCGGACGCTGAGGGCCCTGTTCTTCACCCGCACTTCCAGGGCGCGCTGACGGTCGACGCGTTCGGTGCCCGCGCGATAGCCGAGCGAGTAGTAGGAATCGAGGTCGCGTTCGATGTTCTTGAACGCGCCGGCGAAATTGTTCGTGCGCGATGCCGCCAGCCCGCCCGTCAACTCGGCCATCAGCTGAAGCGACTCCGTCGTGTTCGAAACCGCGGCAGACGACACGTTGTACGACGTGGCCTGCTGGTTGTCGGCGCTCATTCCTTCGCTGCCTGCCGCGAGGCCGCCGGCATGAATGGCGTAGAGCGTGATGCTGTTCGCATTGGCGGTCTTGGCGATCGACTCGATGAGCGACGATCCGTTGTAGGACATCGCTTCCAGCATGGAGCTCGACTGCCAGCCTTTCTCCCGCGCCTGTTCATCGATCAGCGTGAACACTTCCCTTCCCGGCTGGATCTGGAAGCCTTCGGTCGTCAGCACGAGGATCTTCTTTCCTTCGACGCCGGCCAGCGTCGTCAGGAGACCGTTGATCGAATCGACACTCTGCCGCAGATCGTGCTCGACCGAGTTCGCGTAGGAGCGGGCGTCGGCGATAGCTTCGTCGTAGGACTTGGCGTCCTTGATCCGCCCCATCACGTCCTTCGCTTCGCTGCGGTTCGCCGTGCCCAGCGCCGATTCTCCGGCGATGGCGTCCAGAGTCTGCTGGATCTGGACGGGGTCACGGGTGAACGGAGAACGCACTTTCAGGCTGCGGTTGTATGTCGCCACCATGGCCTCGTCACCAGGCCGCATGACGTCTTTGACGAACTCTTTCATCTGCTTGAAGACCCGGTTGCGGTTGAACGGGGCCAGCGAGAGGTTGTCGATATAGAGAATGATCCGGCGGCGGAGCTGCTCGTTGATCTCTTCCTTAGGCGGAGGAGGAGCGGGCGGCGCGCCGGCTACGGGAACCGTGACGACCTGCGTGGCCGTCTTCCCCTCGATCTCGTAGAAGTTCGAGATCGGCTTTTCCTGACCGTTCTCAAAGATCTGGAAGTCGTCCCTGGTCAGCCCTGTCACGGCCTTGCCCTTCTTGTCCGTGACTACGACATCGACTCCGATGATGCGCACGTCGATGTTCTCGGTGAGTTTCGGGATCTCAGTCTGTTCGTTCTTCTGTTGAGCAGCCATGGGCCCGGCGGTGAGGAAGGCGATCAGGGCCATCGAGGTAACGCGGCTGTAGCGAAGTCGTTTCACGGAATCAGCTCCGATTGCTTATGAGATGTCGGACGTGGCCGAGGAGACAGGCCGGTTCTTGTCGGTGCGAGGGGCCGTTCTCTTCTAGACGAATCGGAAGCGTGCCCCGTTACATGCGAGAATAGGCTGCCGGACTGAACCCGTGCCCGTCGCGAAAACTTCCGGCCGGTCACGCTCCCGAACCGCACATGCAAAACCCAGCGTCGAAACAGGATCCGCTGATGTTCTCGAAGATGGCGGGAGGCGGAAATGACTTCGTCGTCATCGACAATCGCTCCGGCAGAATCGATGACGCCGTGGCCATGACCCGTCGCATCTGTACTCCGCATCTGTCCGTCGGCGCGGACGGGCTCATCCTCATCGAGAGCTCCGCGCGGGCCACGTTCCGGATGCGATACCTCAACACGGACGGCTCCAACGCGGATTTCTGCGCGAACGGCACCCGCTGCGCCGCGCGCTTCGCGTACGTCAACGTGATCGCTCCGAAACGAATGACGATCGAGACCGGAGCGGGCATCGTCGGCGCGGAGGTCAGCGACGGCGGGCAGGTCACGTTGTCGTTGCCGCCTCCTCGATCCTTTCAGCGCGATCGGGCACTCCGCGTGGGAGACATGGTGGTGCAAGGCAGCTCGATCGTCGTCGGTGTTCCCCACTACGTCGTCTTTCTGCGCGACTCCCTCTGGTCGCAGGACATCGTGCCCCTCGGCCGCGCGCTGCGAATGCATCCGCAGTTGCAGCCGGAAGGCGCCAACGTCAACTTCGTGGTGGTCCGCGGAGAGGGCGAGATCGAGGTGCGGACCTACGAGCGCGGTGTGGAGGCGGAGACGCTTTCGTGCGGCTCGGGCGTGGTGGCTTCCGCGGTGACGAGCGCGCTGTTCGGCAGGACCCGGTCGCCGGTGAAAGTGATGACACGCAGCGGCATCACGCTGGAGGTCTCGTTCGCGCTCGACGGCACCGAGCCGCGCGACGTGCAACTGCGAGGCGATGCGCGGCTCGTGTACCGCGCCACCATGACGCCGGAGACGATCGAAGGCTTCGATCCGGAGTGGGTGCGCAACCCCGCCGAGAACGTGGTGTGCTGACGACTCCGATCGACGCGCATCTTCCGCTCGTCATCGCGATCGTCCTCGTCTGCTCCTGGCTCGTGCGCGCGACGCCGTGGACGGCGGCCGTGCAGTGCGCGGTGCCGCTGCTGATCGCGGCGATGATGGGGATCGCGCACGAACCAACGCGGTTGCTGGCGTATGGCGTGATCGGCGCGCTCAGTATCGGAATCGCGGCAATCGCACTCCCGCGCCCGAATCTTCCTGATGTTCTCCCGCGCGACGTTCTCCTGGCCATTGCGGCGATCGCTCTGTTGCGCTGGATCCCGCTGCACGATGTTCATCTCGTGAAGGAGTTGCTCGTCCTCGCCGGGAGTGCGGCGCTGCTCTTGGCGATCCCGCCGAATCACCGGACGCCTGCGTCGCTGATCGGCGTCCTTGCCGTCGCCGTCGTCACGCCGATCGCGCCCGGAAAGATGACGCTGTTCCCCTTCGCCGTCGCCGTGCTTGTCCTCGTCACGCGAAGGGTGCCTCCGCTCGCGGTCGCGGCGGCCCTCCTGCTGTGTGCGTGGTTTGCCCGCTATTCGCTCGCTACGATTTACATCGCAGCGGCGCTCGTGTTTCTCGCGCCGCTGTTCGATCGGGTGCGGCCACTGGCCTACGGCGCGGCCCTCGTGGTGCTGGCGCTCTGGCCGTGGAGCGGCATCATCGCACGCGCGCTGCCGGTGGTGCGGAGTTACGAGCCGGCATCGGGAGAGGTTCAGGCGATCGCGCAGGCGCTGGCGCCGGGGGAGGCGCGAGACATCGCTGTGCCTCCGCACGTCTGGCATCTGGTGGTGACGGCAAGCGCCGCGCGCGCGGAACGGCTGCGGCCAGGACGTCTCCTGGGCACGATCGAGGCGATCGACGGACGCGGCTGGAGGACGACGCGTCCGATTCGGATCGGCGACGTGGCCGACTTCGGATTTCTGCGGCGCGAGCAGTTTTTTGGCTCTCGCAATCCGCTGCCGCGCGTTTCGCCGGGCGAGATCCGCGACTACGGTGCGGACGCTTGGGTCTGGGCCGGCGGGCGGATGGCTCTCGCGTGTCGGGGCGACATCGTCTCGCTCCGTGTGATCGCCGCTCCCGATCTTCCCCGTCAGGCGCATCTTCAGATCGACTCGGTCGAGTTTCCCGTTCCATGAAACTGGCGCTGTTCATCGTGGTCTCGCTGGCCATTCCGGTGATCGCCCTTCGCGGGCGGTCGTTCCGCCATTGTCTGGAATGCATGCTTGGCGCGGTCGTGCTCTTCGCCGGGCTGGCGGCGTTCGGCCGCGTGCTGCGCATCGACGTCGATCCCTACCTGACGGTTGTCGTCGCCGCCGTGCTGCTTCTGGCTGTTCCGCTCGGATTCCTCGCGTTCGCCGCTGAGGTTCGATGGAGTGCCAACCGTGCGTTCGTGATCGCAGCACTCGGTTACGCCGCGATGATCCCGTTGCAGCTGCGGACGCCGATCGACGGGGACGAGCCCTACTACCTGCTGATGACCGAGTCGCTCGTCCGCGATCACGATCTCGACCTTACGAATCAGTACAAGTCGCTGGAACACTCCGAGACCGGACGGCCCGATCTGGTCCCGCAGTCCGGCGATCCGCGCGGGCCGCGCGGCGAGCAGTATTCGCGTCAGGAGCCCTTTCTGCCGATCCTGCTGATGCCCGGCTACGCGCTGGGCGGGCTTCCCGGTGCGCTCGCGGTCATCGCGCTGTTCGGCGCTCTTCTGGCGCGTTCGACGATCCGCTTTCTCGAAGACGAAGGCATCTCCGACACGACGGCGCGCGCGCTGTTTCCGTTGATCGCGTTTGGTCCTCCGATCGTCTTCTATTCGACGCGGATCTGGCCGGAGGTACCGGCGGCGTTCTGCTTCCTCGAGGCGGTGCGCGGAGTGCGGCAGCGGCGGCCCCCGCGCTGGGTCGTGGCGACCTTTGCATTGGTCCTGCTCAAGATCCGCTTCGGTCTGCTGGCCGTCGTGCTGCTCGCGCGCGTCCTGCGCACGCGGCGGCAGGCTGCCATCGCCGCGGCCGTCGTGGCCGTCCCGCTGCTGGTGGCGTTTCTCATCTCGGGACACCTCATGAACACGCACTCCGTGCGCGAGCTTCTGCCGAGTGGCCCGATCTTCTACTGGCTCGGTCTCTTCGGTCTGCTGCTCGACGGCGCTGCCGGGCTGCTGTTCCAGGCTCCGCTCTACATGCTGACGATCGTTGCCCTCCCGCGCTGGCGGGAAATGCCCGGCGGATTCCGGCTGGGGATCAGCGCCTCCGTGCTCTACCTGCTCTACCTGGTGCCCCGTTCCGAGTGGCATGGTGGCTGGTCACCGCCGCTCCGCTACATCGTGGTGCTGATGCCGATCCTCGCCCTCGGCGTGGCAGCCGTGTGGGAGCGGACCAGCGCGGGCGTCCGCGCGATCCTCGCGGCCTGGACGGTCCTGCTCGTCGTGCATGGCGCCGCGTTCCCGTGGCGCCTTTTCCACCTCGCCACGGGAGAAAACTTCATCGGCGAGTGGCTCAGCACGAGGTGGCAGAGCGATTTCTCGCGCCTGATGCCGAGTTTCATCCGGCCGAATGCCGCGGCGATCGTGGCCAGTGTCGCGATCGTGGTCGTGCTGGCGTTCTCCGCCGCGCGTGCCCTCACGAAGAAACCTCTGGTGCCATTACCGACGACGTTCGCGCCGCTGATTCTGGCAGTTCTCTTTCTCGCAGCCTTCACGTACGGACGACAGCCTGCCGGTCAGATCGAATTCGAAGACGCGCATGTGACCCATACCGGCGGCGCGTTGTATCCGACCGAGTGGACCGTGTCGCGTTTTCTCTACCAGGGCGGATGGATTGTGCGGCGGGGAGACAGTCTCACGTTCCTGGCGAAGGGAGGGCGTTCGACATTGCGGTATCAATCGGACACGGGAGCGACATTGGGTACCGGCAGGCGGGCGTTCGTGCTCCCGCCGACCGGCGCGGCGTATGGCTACGCGCAGATCGTCCTCGCGCAGGAAGGCCGGGTGACGTTGCAATGTATCGACGGAAGCGCAAACCTCGACTGGATGCGGTATGACTGACGTTTCCGTGATCGTCCTCGACATCGACGGCGGCGACCTGCTTCGCTCGTGTCTCGATTCCATCACCGCGCAGACGCAGCCGCCAAGCGAGGTCATCGTTTTCGACAACGGGTCGCGCGTGCCGGTCGCGGAGCGCATCGCCTTTCACCACGGCCTCCACCTTTTTCGCAGCGATACGAACCTCGGGTTTGCCGGCGGCAACAACGAGGCCTACCGCCACGCGGCTGGTGAGTACGTTGCGCTCGTGAACAACGATGTCGTTCTCGACCGCGACTGGCTCGTGACGGTCGGGGCCGCACTCGACGCGGATCCGAAGCTCGCCGCGGTGCAGACGGTCATCCGGCGCGACGAAACGACCATCGACGGCGCCGGCATCGACATCAGCGACGGCACGTTTCGCCAGGCCGGGAGCGGGATGGCGATCCAGCAGTTCTCGCCGCCCGATCGGAGTGTCTGGGGCGTCTCCGCCACCGCGACGCTCTTCCGCCGCGAAGCCCTTGGAGAGGCGATCTTCGACACGGCTTTCTTTGCATACTACGAAGACGTCGACCTCAACGCACGGCTGCTCAGCGCCGGGTGGCGGACTGAGGTTCTGCCGGTGATCAAGGCCACCCATCACGGGTCCCGGTCGGCTTCGGTTCTCGGAGGGGACGCCCTGCGCCTTCGCACGCGCAACCGCTATCGCGTGGTGCGCCGTCACCACGGCGTTGGCCGCGTCCGTGCGCTTTTGCTCGAAGATGTGAAGCTGGCGTTGCGCGGGCGGACGTCGATTCGCGGTCTGTTCCAGGGACTGTTCGCAGGGTAGAGTGCGCCCCATGTTCGGGGTCGTTGTGCACACGCCCGATGTCGTTGGGGAGCGGATGGCCGGTCCGGGGATTCGCGCCTGGCACTTCGCGGGAGAACTGGCCAGGCACTTTCCGACGACGCTGGTCTGCAAGCGGGAAGGCGCCCTTCCTGCGGATGCGGGCGTGCGAGTCGTGGAGCGGGGTACCGCCGCGGCACTCGTCGCATTGCGATCGGCGGATGTGCTCGTCGGTCAGCCCGCGCGCGGGTTCCGGCGGCAACGACGCGGCCAGCGCGTGGTGTTCGATCTCTTCGACCCGGTGCTGCTCGAGCTTCGCGAGATGTATGGCCGCGCTCCAACACTGCGTCAGCGCATCCACCTAGGTGCCGAACGTTGGAGAGTGCGCCGGGCAACAGCCGACGCAGACCTGTTGCTCGTGGCGACGACGAAGCAGCGCGAGCTCTATCCCGACGCCGTCTGCCCCATCGTCGAGATTCCGTTCGGGATCGAAGACGTCGGGGTCGCGTCGTCCGCGGAGCGCGAGAGCATCATCCTTTGGGGCGGTGGGACGTGGGAATGGCTCGATCCCGCCACGGCCGTGGAAGCGGTCGTGGCCGTCAACCGCCGCGGCGTCGCTTGCCGGCTGCTTTTCCTCGGGCGGTCGCGACCGAATCAGCACGTGCGTGCCCTTCGGAGGGAGGGCCAGCTGGACGCGCTCATCGCCAGCGGTGCGCCCTTCATCGAAGCCAACGAGTCCTGGACTCCTTATCGCGAACGGTTGACGTGGCTGCGACGCAGCAAAGTGGCTATCATGCTGCACCGTCCGACGGCGGAGGCCGCGTACTCCATTCGCACGCGGCTGTTCGACGCCATCGCGGCAGCAGTTCCCGTCATCACCACAGAGCAGGGTTTCGCGGCCGGGCTGGTCGCCGCGGAAGGTTTGGGGATCGTCGTACCGCCTTCGGATACGGCGGCCGTCGCGGACGGAATCGCACGGCTGCTCACCGACGACGGTTTCTACGCGCGATGCGTATCTAACCTGATCCGCATCCAGCCACGGTTCGCGTGGAACGTCGTCACGCAGCCGCTGGTCGAGGCAGTCACGCAATGGCAGAGGCAACAACCAGAACCCTGAAAACGAAGCACGACACGCCTCGCATCCTTCGCGGAGTGGCAACGGCCTCGCTCGACCTCTCGATCGCCATCGTGACGTGGAATAGCGAGCGGTGGATCGATCGCTGTGTGCAGTCGATTGCCGCGGCCTGTGGCGAGCTGGCTTACGAGGTGATCGTCTACGACAACGCCTCCGGAGATGCCACGCTGGACGCCATCGGTGATGGGGTGACGGTCATCCGAGGAGCGTCGAACGCGGGGTTCGCAGCGGGGATCAATCGCGTGGCGGCAACGACGAGTGGCCGCTACTTCTTCCTGCTCAATCCCGATTGCGAGCTGGGGCCGCGTGCCCTGGAAGTCCTCGTCCGCTTTCTCGACGAGAACCCTGCCATCGCGGCCGCCGCGCCGCTGCTGTCGGACGAAGAGGGCGCCACGCAGCGTGAGTTTCAACTGCGCCGTCTCCCAACGCTGGCCACGCTCGTCAGCGAGGTCTTCGGAATCGACAAACTCTTCCCGAAGAATCGGATGACCTCCCGCTATCGCTATCGCGAGCTCGAGCTGACCCATCCGCAGCCGGTCGAACAGCCCGCCGCGGCGGCGCTCCTGTTGCGCCGTGAGGTGTTCACCGAGGTGGGGCCTCTGGATGAGCAGTTCTCGCCGGCGTGGTTCGAAGATGTCGATTACTGCCGCCGTCTCGCGGAAGCCGGTCACACGATTTTCGTCGTGCCGGCATCCCGGGCACGCCACTTCGGTGGCGCGAGTCTCGAGCACATCGCATTCGCGCAATTCATCGCGCTCTGGTATCGCAACATGTGGCTCTATGCCCGCAAGTGGCACAGCCCCGGACAGGCGGAGCTCCTGCGTTGGACGATCATCGCCGGGATGATCCTCCGCATCCCTCTCGCATTCGCCGGCATCGCCGATCACCACCTCGGTCGCCTCGCCGCTGCGCGTGCCTACGCCGGTGTGCTGCGCCGGGCGTTCCAACGATGGAGCAGCAACTGACGAACGAGAACGAGCGCGTCTCTGTCATCATCGTCACATGGAACAGCGAGCCGTTTCTCCGCCGCTGCCTCACCGCACTCTCCGCACAGACGCAAGCCGGCGTCGCGCTGATTCATGTCGACAACGACTCGGCTGATGACTCCGGGCGCGTGGTCCGCGACCTCGCACCCGATACCAGGCACGTCCTCAACGATTCGAATCGCGGATTCAGCGCCGCCGTGAATCAGGGTGTCCGGCTCGCGCGCGGGGAGTTCGTCCTGCTCCTTAATCCCGACGCGTTCCTGGAGGCCGGCTACATCGAGCAGCTCGTCCGCGCGCTGAGCGATGCCGGTCCCACGTTCGGCATGGCCACCGGAAAACTGCTCCAGGCCGAGAGCGGGCTCGTCGACTCGAAGGGAATCCGCATGACGCGATCCGGCCGCCACTTCGATATCGAGCAAGGGATGCCCGATCGGAGGGCAGAGGACACGGCCGAGGTGTTCGGCGTGTCGGGTGCGGCAGCGCTGTATCGCACGTCGTTCATCCGCGACGTCACGATCGGTGGTGAGTTTCTCGACGAAGACTTTTTTACATTTCGCGAGGATGCCGACGTCGCCTGGCGCGGCCGCCTGTTCGGATGGCGCGCGTTGTACGTGCCCGATGCCGTCGCCCGTCACGTGCGTACGGTGACGCCGGCGAGGCGCGCGGGCCTGTCGCAGGTCACGAACATGCACGGCGTCAAGAACCGGTTCCTGCTGCGTCTCAAGAACGAGGGCCTTTACCTGGCGCTGCGAAACGCGCCCTTTGAGCTCGGGCGCGATCTCGTCGCCCTCATCGCCACGCTGACCATCGAGCGGAGCTCGCTTCCGGCGCTGACATGGCTGTGGAAGAATCGGCAGCGGATCATGGAGAAACGACGCGCGATTCAGAGCCGCCGGAACGTTTCCGACCGTCAGCTCGCCGGATGGTTTCGTTGAAGATCGCCATCGCCGGCACGCGCGGTGTTCCTCCGCGCTACGGCGGCTTTGAGACCTTCGCCGCGGAACTGGCGACCCGGCTCGTGGTCCGAGGACACGAGGTCACGGTCTATTGCCGCGCGGCGTCGAATGACGAGGATTCCGAAGCTCTCTGGAACGGCGTCCGCCGCATCGTCCTGCCCGCCATCCACCACAAGTATCTCGAGACCGTCAGCCACACCTTCTACTCCGCGGTCGATGTGCTGCGGCGTGATTTTGATGTCGTCCTTCTCTGCAATGCAGCGAATGCCTTCGTGGTGCCGCTGCTAAGGGCGGCGAGGATTCCGGTGGTGATCAACGTCGACGGCATCGAGCGCAACCGGCGCAAGTGGAACGTGCTCGGGAAGGCGGTCTACGCAGTCGGCGAGTCCTTTTCGGCGCTGTTTGCGACGCGAGTCATCGCCGATGCTCATGTGATCGGCGACTACTATCGCCAGACCTATGGCATCAATCCGGTCATGATTCCCTACGGCGCCGAGTTCCCGATCGAGGACGACAGCGGCGTACTGCAGCGGCTCGGCGTCGAGCCCGGCCAGTACGTCCTCTATGTCAGCCGGTTCGAGCCGGAGAACAATCCGCTCGAGGTGGTGACTGCATACGAAAGGTTACCGAGCCCTGCCCCGAAACTGGTCATGCTGGGCTCGGCCGCGTACGCAGCCGCGCTCGAGGCTAAGCTCCTTCGCCACGCCTCGGACCGCATCCTGTTTCCTGGCGGACTCTACGGAGCCGATTACCGGACACTGCAGCGACACGCGCTCGTCTATGTACAGGCGACGGAAGTGGGCGGTACTCATCCCGCGATGATCGAAGCGATGGCGTCGGGTGGCTGCGTTCTCGCACACGACACCCCGGAGAACAGGGAGGTTGGTGGGGACTCAGTCGGTTACTTCGGCCTGCGCCCGTCGGAAACACTTTCGGGCATGCTTCAGGAATCCATCGAATCGCCGGAGCTCCGGCAGGCGATGCGTGTCGCCGCCCGGGAACGCGCCAGGGACCGATACGGGTGGACCGACGTTACCGACGCCTACGAGACCCTGTTTGGCGCGATCGCTGGCTGAAAACTTGCCTTAGACGCGCGATGGACGACTTCCGTATACCGGACGGGGCGCCAGTGGGTTACATTCGAATGGGTCAAAAGGGATGAATGCTTAAAGAAAAGGCGCGGATGATCGCGAGGGTCGTCTACGTGGCCGACCTTGCGCTGACGACGGCTGCATTTTTTGCCGCGTTCTTCATCCGTGATCTCGTCCTGCCGAAGATGGCCCCGGACAAGTTTCCGACGGGTCTCTTTCCGCTGCACGACTACATCAAGATCTACCCCGTCGTCCTCATCCTCTGGTCCGTTCTCCTCTTCAGCTACCACAGCTATCACAGCCACCGCACAGTTCCTCTGCTGCGCGAGGCCCTGACGGCGATCCGCGTCGTGCTGGTCGGCAACGCTATCCTGGCGACGATCGCCTACCTCCTGCCCCTGCGGCAGTTGTCCCGTTCCTGGTTCGTCCTCTTCGGCCTTCTCGCGGCGCTCCTGCTTGTCCTCGAGAAGATCGTGGTGCGGATCATCGCCCGCTACGTGCGCGCCAAGGGCCTCAACTACCGCACGCTGCTGATCGTCGGCACAGGACGCCGCGCCATCGAGGTGGCCCGCACCATCGAAGGTCACAAGTACTGGGGCTACAAGATTCTCGGTTTCGTCTCAGACGGGCACCGATTGTCGAACGGTTGGGCGCGGTTCCGCGTCTACGGCACGGTTCCGGACCTCCGCCGGCTGCTCGAGGGCGGACAGTTCGCCGAGCCGATCGACGAAATCGTGTTCGCCGTCACGCGCAAGAAGCTCGACGAGATGAAGCAGATTTTCCTCATGTGCGAAGAGCTCGGAATCCGCACACGGGTGGCGATGAATTTCTTCCCGAACCGTGTGGCGCGCGTCGAGCTGGAGGAACTGGAAGGGATTCCGTTCCTCACCTTCACCACGACGCCGTCGAATGAATCGCAGCTCGCCCTCAAGCGTCTGCTCGATGTCGCGGTCTCGATGCTCCTGCTGCTGCTGGCCCTTCCGGCGATCGCCATCGCCGCCGTCGCCATCAAACTTTCGTCGCCCGGTTCCATCCTGTTCAGGCAGGAGCGGATGGGACTGAACGGGCGTCTGTTCACGCTGATCAAGTTCCGCACGATGTTCGAGGATGCTCTCGAACGGCGCGGCGAGGTGACGCACCTGAATCAGATGAGCGGGCCGGTCTTCAAGGCGAAGTCCGATCCGCGCATCACGGTGGTCGGACGAGTTCTGCGCAAGTTTTCGCTCGATGAGCTGCCGCAGCTCTGGAACGTGCTCAAGGGCGACATGAGCCTCGTCGGGCCGCGCCCGCCGATCCCCGAGGAGGTGGCGTCGTATCGTCGGTGGCACCGCCGTCGTCTCTCGATGAAGCCGGGGCTGACGTGTCTCTGGCAGGTGAGTGGCCGCAACAACGTCGACTTCGAGCGCTGGATGAAGCTCGACTTGCAGTACATCGACAACTGGTCGCCCTCGCTCGATCTGAAGATCCTGTTGCGGACGATTCCTGCAGTCTTGTCGGGCCGCGGCGCGAGCTAATGCGACAATCGCGCGTGTGACGGTTCGCCGCGCGCTCACAGCCCTCTGTTTCACCGCCATCCTGGCCTTCGCCGTCGAGCCACGTCTGCTGCAAATGCCGTTCACCGACCGGGGCCCGCTCGTCCGCATGTACGACGGCTATTACGATCGTCAGTGGCCGACTTACCGGGCATTTCTCGCGGGTGTTCGCGCGCACACGAAGCCCGGCGACACCGTCACGGTCATCGTTCCAGCCATGGGGTGGGATGACGGCTATTCCTACGCCTACTACCGGGCCAGCTACTACCTGACCGGCCGCGTGGTTCTTCCCGTCGTCGGTCCGGAGAACGTCCGCTACCTGCAGAACTTCCGTGCGGCGCGCTACGTGGCGGAGTTCGGAGTGCGACTACCCGTTCCCGCGGACGTGATCTGGCAGGGTGATGGCGGAACCCTGCTGAGGCTTCGGCGATGATCGGGACCACTGCGGCCAGTGATGCGCGGGCTCTGAGCGCGATCCTCGTCGCGATTCTCAGTCTCGTCGTCCTCGGGATTCCGATCGCGCTCTCGGTCGATCGAAAGTCACGGGGAGCTTTGCTTACCGGCACCGCCTTTCTCTACGGGAGTGGTGCGATCTTTCTCGAACTGCTGGCACTTTCTGTCCTCAACGTCCGCTGGACGCTCGTCAGCGTCACGATTGCCGCGCTCCTCGTGTCGAGCGCTTCGGCGGCCGTCGCGCGCCTGCGAGTTCCAGTACAGCCCACCCGGCCGCCCGTCATCGTCAGGCCCCACCTCTTCGACGCAGCCACCCTGCTCACGATCGCCGGGTATGCGGTCTACGCCACGCTCGCGCCGCTGTGGGAATGGGACTTCTGGGCGATCTGGGGATTGAAGGCGCGTGTCTTTCTCGATGCTGGTGGGATCGACTGGCGATTTCTGGGCAGCCCCCTGAACACATTCGCGCACGTCGACTATCCGCAACTCGTTTCGTTCAACTTCGATCTCGTGGCGTTGATCGGCGGGGAGTGGAGTGACCGGTGGCTGGGCCTCCTCTTCGTTGCCTGGAGTTTGGCGATCGTGCTGATCGTCCGGGCCCTGGCGGCACGGGAGACCACTCCGTTCTTGGGCGCGCTGATCACATTTGGGCTCTCGGGTCTGGCGGTGAGCCGATACGTAGGTCTGGCCGAGGGGGCGCTGATCGCGTTTGGAAGCGCAGGGGTGCTGTTCGTGCGGAGCGCGCTGGACGACGATGATCCAGCGTCGTGGCGCCACGGAGCGCTGATGCTTGGGTTCGCGGCGAACTGCAAGAATGAGGGGCTCGCGCTCCTGGCCGCAGTCACGATGGCATTGGTCGCGGAGTCGTGGTGGCGGGGTCTCGTACGCGCGCGGAGTGAGGGCGATTCCGGCAAACCGATCCGGCGCGTATTCACAACGCTGCTCCGCCTTGCTCCGGCATACATTCTGGCGATCCCCTGGTTGTTGCTTCGTGCGACGCACGCGCTGCCGACGGATATCGCCGGTGGCTCCGCGGCGTCACGCCTGATGGCCCGCCTGCCGTATGCGCATCAGATCCTGGGGTTTCTCATGGCGAAACTGTACCAGCCGTGGTTGTGGGTCGCCGTACTGGTGGGGATTCTGCTGGCCCCTTCGGTGGCGCGGCGTCGCGAGCGGTTCGTCTTCTTCGTCACCGGCATCCAGTTCTTCTTTTACGTCGGCGCCTATCTCAGCACGCCGCACAACCTGCGCTGGCACGTGTTGTCGTCGTGGCCGCGGCTCACGGGCCAGATCGCATTACCGATTGCGTTCGTCGTCCTGGTGATGCTTGCGAATTCGCTGCAGGCCAGCCAAGATGCGCCGCATGCCGAAGCTCGACCCGACGAGTGACGAGTTCCGCGCCGCCGGTCATCGGATGGTCGACTGGATCGGCGACTACCTCGACGGCGTCGACCGCTACGACGTTCTCTCGCGCGTCCAGCCGGGCGCGATCGAAACGCAGTTCGCCGCCGCACCGAGCGTCGCCGGCCGCCCCTACGATGCCCTGCTCGCCGACTTCGAGGCGAAGATCATTCCCGGTGTCACCCATTGGAACCACCCCGCGTTCTTCGCCTACTTTTCGATCACCGGTTCGCAGGCCGGAATCCTGGCCGAGCTTCTGACCGCTGCGTTGAACGTCAACGGGATGGTGTGGCGCACCTCGCCATCGTTGACGGAACTGGAGACTGTGACGCTGCGCTGGCTTCGGGACGCCCTGGGTCTTCCCTCCGACCTGTTCGGCATCATCAACGACACGGCATCCATCAACTCGTTTCTGGCCCTGGCCGCGGCGCGGGAGACCAGTGCCCCGGAGATCCGCACACGCGGATTTGCCGGCGCTCCGGCGCTCCGGGTCTATTGCTCGGAGCACGCCCACTCCTCGATCGAGAAAGGTGCTCTCGCCCTCGGGTTCGGGCTTGCGGGCGTGATCAAGATTCCGGGCGATGACACGCTGGCGATGGACGTCGGCGCTCTGGAAGCCGCGATCGCGCGTGATCGCAAGGCCGGCGCTGTTCCCTGTGCGATTGCGGCAACGGTCGGGACGACATCGTCCTCCGCGGTCGATCCCGTACGCCGCATCGCCGCGATCGCAAAGCGCGAGAACGTCTGGCTCCACGTCGACTCGGCCTACGCCGGGCCGGCCACGATCTGTCCCGAGTTCCGGTGGCTGTGGGACGGGATCGAAGGCGCCGACTCCATTGTCGTCAACCCGCACAAGTGGATGTTCACGCCCGTGGACTGCAGCGTGCTCTACACCCGCCATCCGAACATGCTGCGACAGGCGTTCTCGCTCGCAGAGACGCCGGCCTATCTCACGCTGACCGACACCGCTGAAGTCAACTACATGGACTACGGCCTGCAACTCGGACGGCGCTTTCGCGCGCTCAAGCTCTGGTTCCTGTTCGAGCACTACGGCGTGGAACGGATTCAGTCCGTGATCAGGGAACACGTGACCTTTGCGGAACGGCTGACGACGGAGTTGCAGACGCGGGACGACGTCGAGCTGCTCGCTCCGCAACGACTGAGCGTCGTCGTCTTCCGGAGAGTAGTTCGCAACGGAGACACGATCGACGACGCCGCGTCCGAACGCGCCACGCTGGACGCTCTGGAGCGGATGAACGCCAGCGGGCGGCTGTTCGTTTCCCATACCCGCCTCCGCGGCCTCTACGGAATCCGCGTGGCGATCGGCAACGGTGCGACGGAGTGGGAGCACGTGGCCCGCGTGCTCGAGTATCTCTGATGGGTCACCTCGAGACGGCGCCCACACCTTCGGAGCCGACGGCGCTCGACACATTCCTCGACGACGCGCGCGACTGGTGTCGCGGACGGATGTGGATTCCCCGCGCGATCCTGCTCCTGTTTCTCGTCTACGTCTTCACTGTGAAGTTTCGCGATCCGACCCGCTGGACGATCTTCTACGGACTGACGCTCGGGTTCCACGAGATGGGCCATCTCGTCTTCGCCTGGGCTCCTCACTTCATCACCGCGATCATGGGCAGCGTTTTCCAGATCGCCGTCCCTCTCCTCTGCGTCCTTTACTTCTCGCGGCAGCCCGACTACTTCGGCATGTCCGTCGGAGGATTCTGGCTTTCGTACAGCCTCTACGAGTTGTCGGCCTACGTCGGCGATGCGCGAACGAAGGATCTTCCGCTGGTGGGGTTCGCTTCCTCCGAAGATCTCGAGCACGATTGGGCATACATCCTCGGCGCATTGCACATGCTCCCCATGGATCACATCTTCGCGTTTCTTCTGCGGGCGGCGGGGCTGCTGGCGGGGGTGGGATCGTGTGCGTTCGCGATCTGGCTGCTCGTCACGATGTCGCAGTCGCGGAGTGTTCGCGGATCTGTGTGACGAGGGCATCGCCGAAGGCTTCGAGCTTGGCGTCGCCAACGCCGTAGATTCCGCGGAGCGCGTGCAGCGTTGCCGGCCGCACGCGCGCCATCTCACGCAACGTCTTGTCGCTGAAGATGACGTACGGAGGCACGCCACGATGTTCTGCCTCGGATCGCCGCCAGGTCCGCAGGCGTTCGAACAGCTCGCGGTCGTGGACATCGAGCGTCGGGCCGGCGCCGGGCACTGCGCTCGATTCCACGCGCCGCTTGTCACGCTTCCGCTCCGCAGGCTGCCGGAGCTTCACCTCGGCCACTCCCTTCATCGCGTCGCGAGCGCGGGAACCGAGGTGGAGTACGGGGTACTCGTCGTCGGTCTGGCGGAGGAACTCCTGCGCGATGAGCTGATAGATCCATTCGCGCAGCTCGTGCTTCGTCGAGGTCTTGAGCAGGCCGAACGTCGAAAGACGGCTATGGCCTCGATCGCGGATCTTTTCGATGTCCTCACCACGAAGGACGCTGATGACGTAGCCGACTCCGAACGACTGGTTGAGGCGATAGACGCAGGAGAGGACTTTCTGGGCGATGACGAGACCGTCCGCAACCGTTTCCGTCTCGCCGAGGCAGATGTCGCAGCCGTGGCAGTTGTCGGCGGTGTACTTCTGGCCGAAATACTCGACCAGCGCGCTGTGCCGGCACGCCGCAGAGGAGCAGTAACGGTCGAGATCGCGCACGTGCCGCATGGCCGACTCGACCCAGGCCGGATCAGGCTCGCTGCCGTCGCCGCCGCGCTCGAGCATGGTGCGCCACACGATCGCGTCGGCCGCGGAGTAGAGCATCACGCACTCCGCTTCCAGACCATCGCGGCCCGCGCGTCCGCTCTCCTGCTGATAGTGCTCGATCGACTTTGGCATACCGGTATGGAGGACGAATCGAACGTTCGAGCGGTCGATGCCCATGCCGAAGGCCACCGTGGCGACGACGAGATCACACTTCTCGGTCGCGAACTTCTCCTGGGCTGCGCGCCGCTCTTCCGGAGAGAGACCGGCGTGATAGGCGACGGCGTTGATTCCCTTGCGTCGGAGCTTCTCGGAGAGTGAGTCGACGTCGCGGCGGCGGATGCAATAGATGATGCCGGCCTCGCCCGGGTGCCGCTCCACGACATCGACGACCTGCTTCCATTCGTCGGTGCGCGGAAGGACGCGGTACGTCAGGTTTGGGCGGTCAAAGTCGCCGACGAGCAGCAGTGGATCGGCAAGCGAGAGCTGTTCGGCGATATCGCGCCGGACTTGCGGTGTCGCCGTTGCCGTGTACGCCTGGACCGACGCCTTCGGGAAGTGCTTCCGGAGATCGCGGAGTTGCCGGTACTCGGGACGGAAATCATGGCCCCAATGGCTGATGCAGTGCGCCTCGTCGATGGCGAACGTCCGCACGTCGGCGCGCTGCAGCAGCTCGCGGAAGCTCGCGATGGCCAGGCGTTCGGGCGATGCGAAGAGCAGTTTGATCTTCCCGGCGACAACGTCGCGCTCGATCTCGCGCTGCCGCTCGCTTCGCTGCGAGCTGTTGAGTTGGGCCGCCGCCACGCCACACTCACGAAGCCCGTCGACCTGGTCCTTCATCAACGAGATCAGCGGCGAAACGACGACAGTGAGGTGCTCACTGAGGAGAGCCGGTGCCTGATAACAGAGCGACTTGCCGCCTCCGGTCGGCATGACCACAAGCGAGTCGCGACCCGCAATCGTGGCCATCATTGCTTCCTGCTGCAGGGGGCGGAAGGAGTCATAACCCCAGTGATGGGAAATGAGGTCGCGGAGGCGGTCGAGCACCATGGTCATGGTACCTCGGCCTCGCGAACAGACGGCAGAGCGGGCAGTCGGACTGGTCCGTCCGAATCCATGAGCGCACCCGGCGGGATGCCTTACCGATGTACGACTACGTATAATCGCGCGCTCATGCATCCCCTCCGGGCAACTCCCCGCTACGCACGTGCCGTCGACGCCACCGCGGAGCTGCTCGCCAAAGCGCGGGTCGAATCGATGTTCGTCGGCAGCGTGGCCCGCGGTGCCTGGCTGGGCGGCCTTCTCGACAGCGGCTCGATCGACGTCCTCGGTCTCATGCAGCCGCAGCAGAAGAACCAGGTGGCGATGATGGCCAGCAACCGGGGCTTCCACGTCGATCGCGACGAGCTCGATCAGGCGGAGGAACTGGACCTGATTCCGCTGATGTGGATCGATGAGGAGGGGGACGTTCGGGTGCACGTGCTCGTCGCCAGCAACGCGCTGTACGCCCGGATGTTTGCCACGGCACTCACGATCGAGTTCTACAACCGGGAGATTCGCGTTCCGGCCGTGGAAGACGTCGCGCTGCTGCTCGGGATGTCGGATGCGCTCGATGATGTTCGTGCGCTGGCGGCGACCGAGCGCTTCGACCGAGAGGCCTTCAACGAGAAACTGATTTCGATCGGACTCCGGGAGCGCGTGCTGTGATCTTCATCGACAACCAGCAGGACTTCGACGCGGCGATGGACCGTGTGGCAGCGCAGCCGGTGGTGGCGCTCGACACGGAGGCCGATTCGCTGCACTCCTACTTCGACAAGGTCTGCCTGATCCAGATGTCCATCCCCGGCGAGGATCTGATCATCGATCCACTCCGCAAGTTCGACCTGGCGAAGTTTGGTGCCGTACTGGCTGACCCCAACATCACGAAGATCCTGCATGGTGCGGACTACGACCTCCGGATCCTCAACCGTGATTTCGGCTTCACCATCTCCAAACTCGTCGACACGATGGTCTGCTCGCAACTCCTCGGCTACGAGGCCTTCGGGCTGGCGGCGCTGCTCGAGCGGCACTTCGGATTCAAGGTCGACAAGAAGCATCAGCGCGCGGACTGGGCCATGCGTCCGCTGCCTCCCGACATGCTCGAGTATGCCGCGACGGACACGCGTCACCTGATCGCGCTCGCCGATCGATTGCGCGAGGAACTGATCGCCCTCGGACGCTGGGAGTGGGCCGTTGAGGAGTTCGGGCGGCTGGAGCAGATCCGGTTCAACGAGAAGGATGCCGACGAGGAGCCGTTCCGCCGGCTCAAGGGCCTCGGTGCGCTCGATCGGCGGTCCCTGGCCGTGGTCCGTGCGCTGTATGACTATCGCGATGGTCTGGCGCGCCAGGCGGACAAGCCGCCGTTCAAGATCTTCGGCAACGACCTGATCTTCGAAGTGGCGAAGGACAAACCGCAATCCGTTGCGGAGTTCAATTCGACAAAAGGTGTTTCCGGCTATCACCGCGGACGTTTCGGACGGGACCTCGTCAGGCTCGTGCAGGATGCGCTGGCCATTCCCGATGACCAGCTTCCTGAGAAAGGTGAGACGAAGACCTGGCTGCGGGACCGCGAGCTCGAGACGCGCGTCGAGAGGATGAAGAAAGCGCGGGACAAGATTGCGCGGGATCTGAAGATCGATGCGTCGTTGCTGGCGCCACGCCATGTGCTGATCACCGTGGCGACAGCTCTGCCGCAGGAACCGGCCGATCTCGATCGCGTTCCCATCATGCGCAACTGGCAGAAAGCCCTCCTCGGCCAGGCGCTGATCGAGGCGCTGCACAGCGGGGTGAAGCCCCCGCAGTCGTCGTTGTTCTGAGGGGCTGGTGCTTGATGTCACCCTCGGTGGCGACTTCACAAACGATAGAATGCGCCCCGCTATGGAACGAATCAAAGACCACAAAGTGATCGTCATCGGGTCCGGCCCCGCCGGATGCACCGCGTCGATCTATCTCTCCCGCGCCAACCTTGCTCCCCTCGTCCTCGAAGGGATGCAGCCCGGTGGACAGCTCACCATCACGACGGACGTCGAAAACTATCCGGGCTTTCCGGAAGGGGTTCTCGGTCCCAAACTGATGGAACTGATGCGCCAGCAGGCCGAACGCTTCGGTTCGGTCTTCAAGATGGAGGAGGTGCAGAGTGTCGATCTCCGGAAATATCCGTTCGAGATCACGACCGACTCGCACATCTACGAATGCGAGGCGCTGATCGTGGCGGCGGGCGCGTCGGCCATGCAGATCGGGTTGCCGAGCGAGAAGGCTCTCTGGGGTTTCGGCGTTTCGTACTGCGCGACCTGCGACGGTTTCTTCTTCAAGAAAAAAGAGATCGT
The DNA here is from genome assembly GCA_038244715.1 of Thermoanaerobaculia bacterium. Taxonomy (GTDB): domain Bacteria; phylum Acidobacteriota; class Thermoanaerobaculia; order Gp7-AA8; family Gp7-AA8; genus JADGNZ01. The sequence continues at coordinate 106,212 of JBBRTE010000004.1, read as the reverse complement.
CGTCGTCGGGGGCGGCGATTCGGCGATGGAGGAAGCGACCTTTCTCACCAAATTCGCCAGCAAAGTCACGGTCGTGCACCGCCGCGAGGAGCTGCGCGCGTCGAAGATCATGCAGGAGCGTGCCCGCGCCAATCCGAAGATCGCCTTCATCCTGAATTCGACCGTCGATGAAGTCATCGGCACGAAAGAGGGCGGGATCACCTCGCTGAAACTGCGGAATCTCAAGACGAACACGGTCACGGACTTCGCGACGCAGGGTCTCTTCGTGGCGATCGGCCACAGTCCGAATACGCAGCCGTACGCCGGTCAGCTCTCGCTCGACGAGCGCGGATACATTCGTCTGCCGCATTCCCATTCGACCGCGACGAACATCGCCGGCGTCTTCGCCTGCGGTGATGCCGTCGATCATGTCTACCGGCAGGCCGTCACCGCCGCGGGTACCGGCTGCATGGCGGCGCTCGACTGCGAAAAGTGGCTGACTCACGAACGGATCACGGAACGCTGGGACCTGCCGGAGGGCGAAGAGGAACGCGTTTGACCGCCGGCCGTCGCGTCCGCGGCGCGCAAACCGTTCTCATCCTCGGTGGCGCGGGCATGGTCGGCCTGCAGGTTGCGCGCGAGGCGGCCCGCGAGCTGCGTCCCCTCAAGATCGTCATCGCCGGCCTGCGCGAGGACGAAGTCCGCGATGCCATCGACTTCCTGAAACCGGAGATCGGCTCCGATGTCGAGCTTGCCGGCGCGTGGGGCGACATCTTCATCCCGCAGTCACTGCAGGGGAGGCGGCGTGACGACATCGCCAGCGACCCGGCCGCGTACGACGAGCTGTTCCACGAGATCTTCTCGCGCGACGCCGACTACAGGAAGTCGGCGCTCTTCCAGCTCATCGACCAGCACAAGCCGGACGTGATCGTCGACAGCATCAACACGGCGTCCGCCATCAGCTACCAGAATGAGTTCGAGGTCGCCCAGAAAACCTACGCCCTCCTGCAAGCCGTCGAATCGGCGCAGGACCAGGAGAAGCTGGCGAAGTTGCCCGAGCTGCTGGCATCCGTCCGCGCGTTGCTGATTTCGCAGGGCCTGCCGCAGATCGCGCGGCACATCCTCTTTCTCCATCGCTCGCTGGAGGAGTCGTCGGTCCGTGTCTACGTCAAGGTCGGCACCACAGGGACCGGCGGGATGGGGATCAACATTCCGTACACCCACAGCGAGGACAAGCCGTCGCTGCCACTGCTGGCCAAGTCGGCGATCGGTTTCGCACATACCGGCCTCATGTTCCTGCTGGCGCGCACGCCGGCGTCGTCTGAGGAGAAGCATGGCGCGATCATCAAGGAAGTGAAGCCGGGAGCGATGATCGGCTTCAGGCGCGTGGGCAGGAAGCACATCGCGCTGCGGGGCGATCGAGCGAACGCCTACCTCGCCGAAGCCCGCGACGAAGTCCTCGGATCGACGTTGCTACTTCGCGATGATGCGGCCTACGGTCGTTTTGAAGGCCGCGACATTCCTTTGGAAATCATCGGCGCCGACACGGGCGAGAATGGTTTTTTCTCGATCGGCGAGTTTCAGGCCATCACCTACCCGCGCCAGATGGAGTACGTGACGCCAGAGGAAGTCGCCCGCACCGTCGTGCTGGAGATCCTCGGCGCGTCGACGGGTCGCGATGTGCTCGCGGCTATCGACGGTGCCATCACGGAGCCGAGTTACCGTGCGGGGGTCCTGCGCGAGCACGCCATCCGCGAGATGCAACGTCTGGAAGCGGAGACGAGCAGCGAATTGCTTCCGTCCATTGCCATCGGCCACCTCGGGCCGCCGAAACTCTCCAAGCTCCTTGCCGAGGCGCACCTGATTCTGAAGGCGGCCGGGACGGACGAGATTGCGGCCATCCGTGCGATCGCGCCCGAGGACATGCGCAGAAAGGTCGAAGCGCACCTTGCTGCCAATCCGCGTCTGGTCAGTCAGATCGTGACGATCGGGTTGCCCATGCTGCGGATGCAGGATGGCACGCTCGTGATCACGCGCGGTCCTCGGATCAGCATTCCGCCGCCCACCGCAGCCGGAACGGCAGTCCGGCTCGACGCTGCCTCGATCGAACACTACGCGTCGACCGGATGGGTCGATCTGCGCATGGAGAACTTCGTCCTCTGGCAAAAACGACTGCGCGACATCAAGTCACCTGACGTCGAGCACTACGGCTCGGCGGCGCTCGACGTGAAAGGCTATCCGGCGCAGCGCTTCATCCCGGGCGACGTCGTCGGCTGGCTGCTGACAAACGAAACCGATGAACAGGGGATGGTTGGCCGCAGACTGTTCTGATGGTGCGGCGCGCCCGGAGGCGCGCTGGCTCAGAACGCGTTGAGGATGTACTCGAGCGGGTTGACCGGCATGTTGTTCAGGCGCACTTCGTAGTGAAGGTGCGGACCCGTTGAACGCCCCGTCGAGCCGACATAGCCGATGACGTCACCACGCTTTATGTGCTGTCCCGGCTTGGCCGCGTACGCCGAGAGGTGACCGTAGCGCGTCGAGTAGCCGTAGCCGTGCGAGAGGTAGATCACGTTGCCGTATCCGTTGGCCCACTCCGCTTTTACGACGATGCCGTCGGCGGGCGCTCGGACGGCCTGGCCGACCGCGGACGAGATGTCGATGGCGTTGTGCGTGCCGGCTTCGCCCGTGAACGGATCAGAGCGGCCGCCGAAGCCGTCGGTCAGGATTCCGCGGACGGGAGCGATCGAGGGGGTGGAGGCGAGAAGCTGCGACTGCGCGACGAGCTTCTGTTCGAGAACAGAGAGGTCGCTTTCAATGCGATGGGAGCGGAACGCCATCTTGTCGACGTCGTCACGGTACGGGTTGTCGCCGAGGGTGGGGGGACGAAGGCCGCCGACGCCGCCCTGGGCACTGTCGTCAAGGCTGCTGATGCCGGCGTAGATGGCGAGCTTGCGGGTGCGGTCTTCGACGGTCCGAAGCTGGCCGCGGAGCGATTCGACGGACTTGCTGAACTGCTCGTTGGCGGTCTGGAGGTCGTGGTTCTCGTGACGGAGTTTGCTCAGCTCGTGCGTCTGGGAGAGGGACGTGAAGTACTGGACGGAGAAGAACGTCGAGAGACAGAGCGACGAGGTGACGACGGAGATCAGCGAGAAGAGCAGGCGATGGGACACCTTCAACTTCCGGAACTTGGCCCGCGCGTGCGGGACAAAGATAATTGTTGAATAGCGTTGGTCCATGCTCACTCCTTCAGGGCACCGCTTGGACGGCGGTGAGCGCGTATTCTATGGAAAGAGGGCGAGGAGTCAACGCAAAATCGATGGCTAACTTATATATACAGAAGCACTTCCGGGCTCGTTTTATGGTGTCACGCCATATTCGGTCCGCATGGGGAAGGGTTTCTGGTGCATAACGCAAATAACTTGTCGGGACCCTTCCGGAAGACTGCGCCAGTTGTTGGCCGCCCAGGTCATTCTCTGCCATCCCCCTGGCCCCAAAACGCCCCCAAACGGGTCTGACGGAGTCATGCTATTCTCCCGCCGCCCCGTCCCAACGACCCAAATCCACGCGTCACCAAGGCCTGTATGAATGTGAAGAAACGGCTGCTCGACGGCCCCCGGATGACTCGCGCAATCCGGCGCATGGCCATTGAAATCCTCGAGAAGAACCGCGGCACCGAGGACCTCATCATCGTCGGCATCCGCAGCCGCGGCGTTCCCATCGCGGAGCGCATCGCGAAGGAGATCGAGGAGATGGAGGGACACCCGGTCAGCTCCGGTATCCTCGACATCACCCTCTACCGCGACGATCTGACGACCATCGCCCCACAGCCGGTCGTCAAGCCGACCAAGCTCCCGGAGCCGATCGACGACAAGGTCGTGGTGCTGGTGGACGACGTTCTTTACACAGGCCGCACCGTACGCGCCGCGCTCGACGCGCTGATCGACTTCGGGCGCCCGAAGGCGGTCATGCTGGCGGTCCTCATCGATCGCGGCCATCGCGAGCTCCCCATCCACGCGGATGTCATCGGCAAGACCGTCCCTACCGACGCCGACGAGGTCATCAAGGTGAAGCTGGCGGAGACCGATGGCGATGATGAAGTCCTGATCATGGAGAAGTGATGGTTGCGGTCGAGGGTTTCACCCGCTCCTCGACGACGGTCACAATCAAGCATTCGGGACTTCATCGATTCGAGTTGCAACCGAACAACGCAGGAGCCCCGCGACCTCGACACCGCACGACCCCGTAACCGCACCATGCGCACACCTTCCTCACTCCGATCGAAAGACCTCCTAGGCATCCAGGCGCTCCTTCCCGAAGAGATCGACCTCATCCTCGATACCGCGGAAGGCTTCAAGGAGGTGAGCGAGAGGCCGGTGAAGAAAGTCCCGGCGCTGCGCGGCCAGCTCGTCATCAACCTCTTCATGGAGGCTTCGACGCGCACCCGCTTCTCGTTCGAGATCGCCGAGAAGCGCCTCTCCGCGGACACACTCAACTTCTCTGCCGCGGGCTCTGCGGTCGAGAAAGGAGAGACGCTCATCGACACGGCCGAGAACCTCGTGGCCATGCATCCCGACATGATCGTGATCCGGGCGAAGCATCCAGGAGCACCGAAGATGCTCGCGGACCGGTTGCCGAACGTCTCCATCATCAACGCCGGTGACGGCGCGCACGAACACCCCACCCAGGCCCTCCTTGACGCCTTTACGATCCGCGAGCGTCTCGGACGTCTGGCCGGCGTTAACGTCTCGATCATCGGCGACATCGCTCACTCCCGCGTCGTTCGGTCCAACATCCACCTCCTGACGAAGATGCATGCGAAGGTCACAGTCGCTGCCCCCCCCACGCTCCTCCCGGCGGAAGTGGGGAAGATGGGTGTGCGCGTCGTTCACTCGCTCGACGAGGCGGTCGAGGGTGCCGACGTCATCATGATGCTGCGCATTCAGCTCGAGCGGCAGGGGAAGCTGTCCTTTCCCTCGCTGCGCGAGTACTACAACACGTTCGGTCTCACGCCGGAGCGTCTCCGTCGCGCCAGCAGCGACGCCATCATCATGCATCCGGGCCCGATGAACCGCGGCGTGGAGATCGCCAGCGACATCGCCGACGACCCCAAACGTTCCGTGATCCTCGAGCAGGTCACGAACGGCGTCGCCGTGCGCATGGCTGTTCTCTATCTCCTCGGGGGAGCACACAACGTTGAGTAAGGAGACAACCGGCGGCCCCATCAATCTGCTCCTCCGGAACGGCCGAGTCGTCGATCCGTCGCAGGACCTCGATGCCCCGCTCGACATCCTCATCGAAGACGGGGTCATCACGCGGGCCGACAAGCGCATCAAGGCCGACGTCGAGACCATCGACGCGACCGGTCTTGTCGTCGTTCCCGGTCTCATCGACCTGCACACGCATCTCCGCGAGCCCGGTCAGGAGCATAAGGAGACGATCGCCACCGGGACCCGTGCCGCGGTCGCGGGTGGCTATACCGCGGTCTGTGCGATGGCCAACACGCTTCCGCCTAACGACGAGCGCGCGGTGACGGAGATGATCATCGCGGAGTCCCGCCGTAACGGCGCGTGCCGCGTGTATCCGATCGGGGCGGTCAGCAAGGGTTTGAAGGGCGAGGCGCTCGCGGAACTGGCCGACCTGCGCGCCGCCGGCTGCGTGGCCGTCAGCGATGACGGGAAGCCGGTCTGGAACGCGCAGCTCATGCGCCGCGCTCTCGAGTACTGCACGATGCTGGGGATCCCGGTGATCGCCCACGAGGAAGACGCGAACCTTTCCGACGGCGGCGTCATGAACGAGGGCTACATCTCCACCGTCCTCGGCCTCGGCGGCATTCCTGCGGCGTCGGAGGAGACGTTGGTAGCCCGCGACGTGATTCTGGCCCGGCTCACGGGCGCGCACGTGCATATCGCGCATGTATCGACTGCAGGCGCCATCGACTCCGTGCGGCTGGCGCGCGCGTCGGGGGTGCGCGTGACGTGCGAGGTGACCCCGCATCACATCGCCCTGGGCGACGAGAGCGTGCAGTCGTTCTCGACGAATCTGAAGATGAATCCTCCGCTGCGGTCCTCGATCCATCGCGAGGCGCTGCTGGCGGGGATCGCGGACGGGACGATCGATGTCATCGCCACCGATCACGCGCCGCATCACTTCGACGAGAAAAATGTCGAGTTCGATCTCGCGCCCTTCGGCGTGATCGGCCTCGAAACGGCGTTCCCGGTTTGTTACGACCGCCTGGTCCGCGCGGGAGTGGTCGACCTCCGCCGCCTCATCGACCTGATGTCGTGCGGACCGGCACGGGTCTTCAATCTGCCGGGCGGGACGCTGCGGGCGGGGACGGCCGGCGACCTGACGCTGCTCGATCTGGACGCGCCGTTCGCTGCGACGCGGTTCGAATCGAAGGCGTCCAACTCGCCGTTCGCCGGCCAGACCTTCGTCGGACGCGCAGTGATGACGATCGTGGGCGGCGCGATCCGCTACGACATCAGGACGCCGGCGCCTCGGGCCTCGAAGTGACCGACACGAAGGCAAAACGGGTCGTGATCGTCGACGACTCGCCGGCGTACCGCGATCTCTGGTCGAACTTCATGATCGAGCGCTACAACGAGGCGGTGCATGTGGAGACCTACGCCCATCCGTACGATGCGTTGCCCAGGATCGACGAATCGATCGACCTTCTCATCGTCGATCTGGAGATGCCCGGGATGGACGGGAAGAAATTCGTCGACTACTCGCGTGCGAGGGGGGTTCCGGCACGCCGGATCGTCGTGACGTCGTCCCATTCCGCCGACGAGTTGCACGAGCGTTTCCGGATCGGCGAGACGATCGCCGTTATCAACAAGACCGAGGCAAAGCAGCAGGAAGCCTTCCTGATGATCCTCGATTCCGTGATGAGACATTGACGGCCTATATAATCGCAACGTGACCGTCGAGACACCTTCCACTGCGGCTCCGGCATCCGGGTCCGCCTTCTCCCTCAATGACCTGCTCGTCTACATGGCGAAACAGTCGGCGTCGGACCTTCATCTGAAGCCGATGCGGCCCCCCCTTCTCCGCATCCGGGGAAAGCTGGTGCCGGTCAAGGGCGATCCGCTCAAGCCTGCCGATCTGGAGAAGATGCTGCTTCCGCTGCTCAATCGCAGCCAGAAGGAGAAATTCGAAGCCGTGCAGTCCGTCGACTTCGGTTACGGCGTACCGGGTGTGGCCCGCTTCCGCGCCAATGTCTACCTGCAGCGGGGCACGGTGGGCGCCGTCTTCCGGCGGATCCCGATCAACGTCCAGACCGTGGACGCGCTCGAGCTGCCGGACGCGGTCCGGGACCTGACGCAGATCCCGGACGGCCTCGTTCTCGTGACCGGGCCGACAGGCTCGGGTAAGTCGACGACGCTGGCGGCGATGATCGCGCACATCGGCGAGAGCGAGCCGCTGCACATCGTCACGATCGAGGATCCCATCGAGTTTCTCTTCGTCGACAAGATTGCCGCGATCTCCCAGCGAGAAGTGGGCACCGACACGCCGAACTTCCGGGAGGCGCTGCGCAATGCCATGCGCCAGGACCCCGACGTCATCATGGTCGGCGAGATGCGCGACACCGAAACGGTCGAGACAGTGCTCACCGCGGCCGAGACCGGCCATCTCGTGTTCTCCACGCTCCACACCAACAACGCAGCCCAGACCATCGACCGGATCATCGACACGTTCCCGGCCAGCCAGCACAAGCAGATCCGCTCGCAGGTCGCGCTCGTCCTGCGCGGCATCATCTCGCTCAAGCTGATCAAGACGACGACCGGCACGCTCACGGCGGCCGTGGAAGTCCTCAAGAACTCGCCGCGGATCGCCCGCCTGATCGAAGAGGGGAACACGAAGGACATCCTCGAGGAGATGGAGGGTTCCGTCGGCGTCTACCGGATGCAGTCGATGAACCAGTCACTCATCGCGCTGCTCGTGCATCAGAGAATTTCATTTCAGGATGCGATGGCTCTTTCGAGCGACCCGGATGACCTGTCGCTGAAAATCCGCAAGCTCTTTCCGCAGATCGAAGACCGCGTCCGGCAGGGAGGAGACATGGCCCTAAGCGATTCCGATTTCTCACAGATTACCGAGCTGATGGACATCAAACGGCTCTACGAAGAGCAGGAAGTTCACTGGCGTCACCGCGTGTCCGTCAAGGAGGAAGAAGCCGAGACCCTCAAGCACGACATGGAGTTCCTCCGTCAGCAGTTGCAGCAGAATTCGGCGTCCCGGTCGCAGCACGACGAGGAGATCACACGCATGCGTGGTGAGAACGAACGGCTGCGCGCGGATGCTCAGGCCAAGATCAATCAGCTCCAGGAGCGCATCAAGGAGCTCAATCAGAAGCTGATGGCGGTCGGGGTGGGAGTGAAGAAGTAGCCGACTCTATCGCCGGGTCTCGAGGTCTCTTCCTCGAACGAGGAGTTGGAAAAACGGCGCCCCGCGAAACCGCGAGACCCCGCGACCGCAATCCAAACCAAGCAACCAATCAACCCATGCCCGCCACCCCCACCCGTGAGCTAATCACCTTTGCGAACTCGAACCCCGAGCGCGACTACGAAATCGCGTTCGAGGCGCCCGAGTTCACCTGCCTCTGTCCGATGACCGGGCAGCCCGACTTCGCCACGATCCGCATCCGCTACGTTCCCGACCAGAAGTGTGTCGAGCTGAAGTCGCTCAAGCTCTACCTCTGGTCGTATCGCGATGAGGGAACCTTCCACGAGGCGGTCACGAACCGGATCGCAAACGATCTCATCGCCGCGCTCGATCCCCGCTATCTCTACGTCGAGGGCGATTTCTTCGTGCGTGGTGGCATCAAGACGGTCGTGAAGGTCGAGCATCGGAAGCCGCAGTAGGGATCTCACCCGCCAGCGACACTCCCCCTCCGGAGGGCGTTCCATGACTCGCAAGCCGGTGATCTTCATTCCGGGGTTCCCCGCATCGGAGCTCCACGACGTTTCGAGCGGCGATGTCCTCTTTCCGCCGCCGGTCCTGAAGCTCCTCGATCCCGCGAAGAAGAACGCCTTGCTCGCGGAACTGGAGACGATCCCCGGCACGGTCGAAGCCGGCCTGCCCATCGCCTCCATCCTGGGCGGCGTCGTTCAGGAGGCACAGTCGATCTACAACATCCTCCACCATCAATACGGTTACGACGTCTCGTGGGCCAGCAGCGACTTCGTTCCCGTCGGATGGGATTGGCGCCAGAGCATCGGCGCACCCGCCACGGTGACGTCGATCTCCGACGCGCTCGATCACCTGTCGCCGCAGAAGGACGGAAAGGTCGTAGCCATCCTGCATTCGACCGGTGGCCTTGTCTTTCGCGCGTTTCTCGAGGCGAGGCCGGAATACGCCTCCTGCTTCGAACAGGTGCTGACGTTCGGCATCCCCTGGGCCGGAACTCTCGAGGCTCTGCATGCGGTCTCGAAGGGCGTGAGCATCGGCTTTCTCTTCATCAAGCTCCTCTCCCCGGCCGAGGGGCAGGGACTGATGGGACGAGCAGTGGCTGCCTACGATCTCCTTCCGACAGTTCCGTCGTTCGACATTTTTTTCGATCAGCAGGGCCAAGCCACGACGCCGCTGGCGGACCAGTCGTGGATCACGCGGCAGTTCATGCGTGACGCCGCCGCACAGGCGCATGGACCGTTTGCGCAGACATTCGACACGTTGCCGTTGACGAATGTCTGCGGGTGGGGAGCGAAGACCTGGACGACCGCTTCGATCAACGCGTCGACGCAGGCGATCGACTTCAAGGCGCCCGACAAGGAAGCCGGCGACGGGACAGTTCCGTTCCTTTCCTCGTCGTGGTTGCTGGGCGCGAACGTCCGCTCGATGTTTCTGCCGATCGGCGCATATGCCACCGGCTTCATCCCGAAGGTCCACGGCCAGCTCTGGGATTCGCCTCCAGTGCTGCAGCTCTTTGACGAAGTGCTGAAGAACGCCGCCAGGACGCCGTTCCTCTGCGCAGCCGCCGACAGCGACGATTACCTCGACTACAGCAAGCCGGTCCGTCTGCGCGTCTCCGCGATGGCGGGCGACGGCTCACCGCTGCCGAATCTCGTGATCCAGGTGAATCTCGATGGTCAGCGGACGCAGGTACCAATGACCGCGGATGGGAAGCGCGGATTCATCGTGATCAGCCGCGCGAACATCCACCACAACATCGAGCCCGATCTCTACCGGTTCATGTGCGAGTTCACCTGGACCGGCGGCAGCGACAAACGGGCCGGGCTCATTCGATCGGTTTGATTTCCGGCTCCGCTCCCGTCAGCACGCGGAAGGCATCGATGTACTTCTCGCGCGTCTTCATCACGACGTCGTCCGGGAGTACGGGCGGCGTCGATTCCTTGTCCCAGCCGGACGTCTCCAGCCAGTCGCGGACGAACTGCTTGTCGAACGAGGGAGGATTGCTGCCGACTGCGTATTGATCCGCGGGCCAGAAGCGGGAGGAATCGGGCGTCAGCGCCTCGTCGATCCAGACGACGAGATCGCCGCGCGTGGCATATTCGTCGATCCCGAACTCGAACTTCGTGTCGGCGATGATGATCCCCCGAGTCTCTGCGTATGCGGCGGCCCGTTGATAGATCCGCAACGTCCGGTCGCGCAGGTCCGCGGCCAGGTCGTCCCCGACGATTGAGCACATCCGTTCAAAGGAGATGTTCTCGTCGTGACCGGTCTCCTCTTTCGTCGCCGGCGTGAAGATCGGCTCACGCAGCTTGCTGCCGGCGGTGAGCCCTTTCTCCAGTTCGATCCCGCAGACCTTGCCGCTCTCCCGGTACTCTTTCAATCCCGATCCGACGAGGTAGCCGCGCGCGACGCATTCGACGGGCACGACGCGGCATTTCTTGACGATCACGCTCCGCCCGCGCAGATCGGTGTGGGCGCGGACCTCCGCCGGGAATGCGTCCCACTCGGTTTCGAGAAGGTGGTTCTCGATGTCGCCGAAGTGCCGGAACCAGAACGTCGACATCTGCGTCAGGATTTTGCCCTTGTCCGGAATCCCGGGCGCGAGCACGACGTCGAACGCGGAGATCCGGTCCGTGGCCACGAACAGAAACGCGTCGCCGAGGTCGTAGACGTCGCGCACTTTTCCGCGGCGGGCGAGAGGGAGGGGGAGGCTGGTCTCGAGCAGAGCGGGTTGCATGGCGGAATTCTATTCTGGCCACGATCCGCCGGGAGCACATCGCGCTGCGCCTGGCCCGAACTGAGGTTGCTCGAGAAGCCGCGAATCCCCCGCCCGGCAGCCCGGGCGGGGGGGGGAGGGATGCGAGGGCTACTGCTCGCTTCGAACGATGCGGCTGCTGATGACGCTCGCTTGCCCCAGGTGGATGGCGGTATCGCGAATGGCGCGGGCGAACTCGGAATCGATCCTGCGCCCGATCGTCGCCGGCTGCGTTCCGCCCATCTTGAAGAGGCTCTTGGCGCTGGCGAGGAGCGTGGGACCCTGATACGTCGGATCGCCGGAGTACTGGTCGATCGTCGACGAATAGGGGAAGACCACGGCCTGTCGCGACGGGTCGTCCACGAAGAACTCGACGGAGCCGCCGTCGATCTCGGTCGGGAGCGAGGCCTGCCGATGTCCGAGGGCGGGGATATCGAGTGTCGCGTTCTTCAGCACGGTCTTGCCGTCCGCGCTGTACACGTTGAGCCGGAGCGTCACATTGGAGCGGCCGAGATTCACGGCGCCAACGTTGGTGCGCCAGCCGAGGCGGGCAATGTTGCGCACGCCGTGAGCGACGGCGCTGATTCCGTCGCCGCTGAAATCCTGCAGACCGGCCCAGACGCCCGGGATCGTCTGCCCGTAAGTCCCGCTCTTGACGTTGTTGTACGTGTTGCTCGTGACGAGAAACGAGCGTGACAGAACGTTGTTGGGCACCTTCGGGTTGTCGGAGGCAAAGGTCGCGACGAGGAGCGCTCCCGATCCGCTCTTGAAGCCGAACAGGTCATCGAGGATGTTGTCGGAGAGCACGGTTCCGTTCGCAGGAACGGTGAAGGTGCGCTCGGAGCCCGTCCCGCCTCCGGTCGGCAGGAAGGTCACGCTGATGGTGAGGGGATAGTCGAGCTGCGGATTGAAGACGCTGAACTGTGTCAGCCAGCGCGTGTCGAAGTTCCCCGGCTGATTGGCAGCCGCAGGAATGACGTACGTGTCGTTGATCTGCGCGGCGAGCGGGAGTGAGACGACAGCGAGCAGCGGGGCGATGAAAATGTACCTGGAACTGTTCATGATGAAACCTTCCCGGGTACCGGCAATGAGCAGAACTACGGGAGGGGCGATCTCATTCCGGGCGTTTTCATTCAGCTGCGAAAGATCCCTAGCCGGTGTGGCGCCGGCGGCCTCGCCGGCGGAAACCGGCTACGTCTCACCCTACCGCTGATCCATTGCCTTGTAATCCCGGCGCTGCGGACCGGTGAAGATCTGCCGCGGTCGCGCGATCTTCTGATCGGGGTCATTCAGCATCTCCACCCACTGCGCCAGCCAGCCGGAGACGCGAGGGATGGCGAACAGCACCGGGAACATGTCCATCGGGAACTTCATCGCCTGGTAGATGAGGCCCGAGTAGAAGTCGACGTTGGGGTAGAGCTTGCGCTTGATGAAGTACTCGTCTTCGAGCGCGATCTTCTCCAGTTCGAGCGCGATGTCGAGCAGCTTGTTCGTGCCGGTCACCTTGAAGACCTCGTAGGCGACCTCCTTGATGATCGTGGCCCGAGGGTCGTAGTTCTTGTAGACACGGTGTCCGAAGCCCATGAGCTTCACACCGTCGCCGCCTTTGACCTTTTCGATGAACGCGGGGATGTTTTCCTTCTTGCCGATCTCGGTCAGCATCCGGATGACCTGCTCGTTCGCGCCGCCGTGAAGCGGTCCGTAGAGCGCCGCGCAGGCCGCGGCCACTGCTGAATAGGGATCGACGTGCGAGCTGCCGACGACGCGCATCGTGCTCGTGGAGCAGTTCTGCTCGTGGTCGGCGTGCAGGATGAAGAGGACGTCGAGGGCGCGCACGAGCGCAGGATGCGGCTCGTACTTCAGCTCCGTCGTCTTGAACATCATGTTCAGGAAGTTGGCCGGGTAGGAGAGGTCATTGTCCGGGTACACGTACGGCATCCCGCCGTTGTGGCGGAAGCCGAAGCCGGCGATGGTGATCATCTTCGCGATCAGCCGTTCGATCTGCCGCTTGCGCACGTCCTCGTCGAAGATGTTCTTGGCCTCGGGGTAGAACGTGCCGAGGGCGCTGATCATCGCGATGAGCATGCCCATGGGGTGGGCGTTGTAGCGGAACGAATCGAGAACGCCCTTGAGGTTCTCGTTGATGAACGTGTGATACGTGATCGTGTGGGTCCACTCCGCCAGCTCTTCCTTCGTGGGGAGCTCACCATGGAGCAGGAGCCAGGAGGTCTCGAGATAGGTACTCTTCTCGGCCAGTTCCGCGATCGGATAGCCGCGATACTCGAGGATGCCCTTGTCGCCGTCGATGTAGGTGATGGCGCTCCGGCACGCGGCGGTGTTCATGAAGGCCGGGTCGTACGTCATGAGGCCAAAGTCGCTGTCGTTGACTTTGATCTTGCGAAGATCGGTGGCGCGGATCGTCTCCTCGTTGATGGGGACGTCGTACGTTTTGGCCGTACGGTTATCAGTAATCGTGAGGCTGTTGGTTGGCAAGAGACTCCCTCCGAGTGCGATCGAGCGCGTGAATCTATCAAATGTCGCGATTTCGCGCAGTAATGAGGGTGGTCGCGACGATTGCCGCCGTCTCCGCGCGCAGGCGCCGGATTCCGAGGCGTTCGAATGCGCAGCCACTGTCGCGGGCGATTCGAAGCTCGCGTTCTGTCCAGCCACCCTCTGGTCCAATGAACAATGTGGCCGGGCCTTCTGATTGCGCAGACGACGGCTCTGCATCGGAGTCGAACAGAATCTTCGAGCCCGGACGCGCGACGACCTCTTCGAACGCGGCCGGCTCTTCGATGACCGGGATCACTGATCGGCCCGACTGCTTGACCGCCTCGAACACGATCTTCTTCCAGCGTCCAGCCTTGCCGAGATAGCGTTCGGCGCGGATCTCGACGCGCTCCGTCACGAGCGGGATGATCCTCTGCACGCCCAGTTCCGTCACCTTCTGCAGGACGATGTCGAACTTGTCGAGATTGATGATGGCCATCGCCAGATGAACCGCGACTCTGGCCTCGCGATCCGGCGCGGCATTGGCGATTGCGAGCGTGCCGCCCACGTACCGGGCGAGGAACGACGCCCGTCCGTTGAACACCTCGACCTCTTCGTTCTCACGCACGCGGACAACCGTCGCGTGATGCTGCTCGTCGCGGCTGAGCGTGACCGGAGTTCCAGGAACGATGTCGCCATCGATGAAGAACCGATGTTTCATGAGTTGCGCAGCTCCCGCAGCCGTTCTCGCGCGAACGGCACGAGCAGCACTCCCGGAATCCCAAGGAACACCGTGAGCCAGAAGTATGCCGGGTACCCGGCGTGCTGCGCGATCCAACCGCTGGGGGTGCCGATGACGACGCGCGTCAGGCCGAACGCTGCGGTGAGCATGGCGTACTCGGTCGCGGCGCGCTCGCGGTCGCAGATGGCCATGAGAAATGCCAGGAATGCGCCGGTACCGAGGCCGTATCCGACGTTTTCGACGATCGCTGCCGCGTAGATCGCCCACCGTCCTGCGTGCGTCGTCGCCACCAGTGCATAGCCGAGATTCGAGAGGATCTGCGCCGCTCCGAGCCACAGCATCGCGCGATAGAGGCCGATGCGTGCCACGATCGCGCCGCCCGCGATCGCTCCCAGAATGCTGATCACGACGCCGACGACCGCCGTGATCGTCCCGATCTCGGCGACGGAATACCCGCGGTCGACCCAGTACGGTTTGATCATCGCGTAGATCGCCAGTTCACCCAGCCGGTAGAGCAGCACGGTCGCCAGCAGGACGCCGGCGCGCGGACGTTGCAGCCACTGTCCAAGCCCGCGGAACAGCTCGGCGATCGATTTACGGTCGTCGCGTGCGCTGCGCTCGTCCGGCAACCGCAGGGCCACGGCCAGCACGATGCAAGCGATGACGGCGCTGGTGACAAAACTACCGCGCCAGCCGATCACGCCCGAAAGGGCCACCAGTCCGCCGCCGCCCACGATCAGTGCGGTGCGGTAGGCCGCCACGCGGATCGAGTTGACCGGCCCGACGAGCGCCGTGGGCGTGGCCCGGATCGTAAAGGCATCTACGGCCAGGTCCTGCGTGGCCGAGGCGAGGGCGAATATCGTGACGATCGTCCAGAACGCCGGTCCGATGCCTTCGGGCATCGCTGCAAGAATGGCCATGCAGAGTGCCATCGCCAGCACCGTCGTCGCGATCCACCGCCGGTACGTACCGAACGCGTCGATCAAGGGAGACCAGAACACCTTGAGTGTCCACGCGGAGGCCACGGTGCTCAGAAAGCCGATCGTGGTGAGCGCGACGTGATGCGTGCGGAGATAGACCGGGAGCAGATCGTTCACGATCCCGAACGGCAGCCCCTCGGAGAAATAGAGGAGCGCCGCGATCGATCCGAGGAGAACGCGCGACCGGCCTGGGTCGATGCCTCGATTCTCAGCCGCCATGGTCAACGATGGCTCAAATCCCGGTCATCAGGGCGTCGGAGGGTTGCGGGATGGGGCGCCCGGCAAACGGACGCAACGCCCTCGACCCTGACCCGTTGCCCATCGTGAACCGCCGCTCCGGATGCCGTCGTACGCGTCGCTTCGGTGATGGTGAGCTTCTGATCGGCCGTGACCGCGCCGAAGCTCGAGATCACCATCAGGCAACCCACTGCGAAACTGACCACCTGCCGCATTTGGATCTGCGGTCGAGTGTATACCCTCGCGCCGTCTCGATTGCGGCGGACTCAGTGCCAGATGGCGGCGATCAACGCGAGTACAGCGTGAGCGGAAAGCGCAGCTGGCCGGCGGGCGTGTTGTAGTAGGCGTTGCCTCGGATCGTATAGGTGGCGCGGTTGCCCTGGACCATGTCGGCGACCTGACGAAACAGCGTCCTCAGGTTTTCGTAGCCGACTCGCGTGCGGAGGTGGACGTCACCGACTCCGTGTGCAGGAATGCGGACGCCCTGTTCGGCGCGCACGCTCGTGAGGACCGGTGTGTCGTTGACCGAGAGGTCGAAGTCGAGCCAGTCCAGGCGGAGGCTGACCGGGTTAGGGTTGTCGACGCCGATCAGGAAGTCGAAATCGATCGCTGATGCCGAGAGCGGCAGGGCGATGGCGACGTGCGGTGAGACCCCTCGCAAGGAGTAGCGCGGGTTGACGATATTGATCCCCGCCATGGAGCTGCAGCCGGAGAAGAAAAGTGTGACTGCGGCGAGAGCGAGGCAGATCGTCGTCAGGACTGAGGCAAAGGCGAAGTTCCGTTTCATGGCTGGATCGTCACTTTGCAAACCGCTGGCCCGGTGCTGGAAGGGGCATTTTCCCCCTCCCCGGCCCGCTCTGAACCTCATTTTCCCTGTGGTATGGTCTGGCGGTTGCAAACCCATCACCGACCTTAGGAGACTGGATTGGGGATTTCAGCCATCATCGCGGCGTACAACGAAGAGAAGACGCTCGCGGAAGTTCTTGGCGCTCTGACGAAGAGCGGCCTGATCGACGAGATCATCGTCGTCAGTGATGGTTCGACCGACCGCACGGTCGAGATCGCTCGCTCCTTCGACGTCACCACGATCGCCCTTCGCGAAAACCGCGGCAAGGGCTATGCGATGCGCGTCGGTGTCGACTATGCGAGACACGATGTCCTCTTTTTCGTCGACGGTGACATGTTCAACGTTACGGGCGAGCACATCGAGTCGCTCGTCGGTCCGGTCCTCCGCGATGAGTGCGACATGAACATCGGCGTACGCAATCGCGGCCCGATCCGGAACTTCTTTCACCTGCAGATGAAGGTCGGGCCCGTCCTCTCCGGAATCCGTGTGATGCGCCGGGCGGTCTGGGAGACGGTTCCGCTCCGTTACCAGGAGCGCTTCAAGATCGAGGCGGCTCTCAATTTCTTCTGCTCCCGCGCCGGTTTCCGTCAGCGTCAAACCGTCATCTACGCCCTCGGACATCTCATCAAGGAGAACAAGCGCGGGCTGAACGCCGGTTTGCTGGCACGCTGGGAAATGACCAGTGAAGTCTTTCTCCTGCACTGGGATCTCTACGTTTTCGAAATGTGGCGCTCGGACGTCGAACAGGAACCGCTGCCCGTCGCCGAGTACGATCTATTCGAGTAGTGGCCCGCAGGCGCATTCTCCTCGTCGTTCTCGCCGCGCTGGCTTTCTCGGGTTGTTCGCACCGCTCGCAGTTCCTCGAGCGTCGGGTCCATCTCGCCGAACGCACGTACAAGTATCGGGTCTGGCTCCCTCACGATTACACGAAGCTGCATCGCTGGCCGGTCGTGCTCTATCTCCATGGAAGCGGCGAACGCGGCGCGGACAATCTGCGGCAGGTGAGCATCGGCCTTGCGCCTGCGCTCGAGCGCTACGGGGAACGTTACAAAGCGATCGTCGTGTTTCCGCAATCCGATTTCGGGCGGGAGTGGTACGGCGAATCTGAACTGATGGCGATGGCGGAGCTGGAAAGCGTCATGCGCGAGTTTCACGGAGACCCGCGCCGCGTCTACCTGACGGGGATTTCCATGGGTGGTGCCGGTGCGTGGTACATGGCCCGGCACAACCGCAAGTGGGCAGCAGTCGTGCCGGTGTGCGGGGAGGTGGCGCGGCGCGCCGATGACCCGTTTCCCACCGACCCCCCGCCCGACATCGCCCGCATCGTGGGCGCGAGTGATCCTTACGCGACTCTGGCGTCGCAGATCGGCAGGACGCCCGTGTGGGCGTTTCACGGGGCGCTCGATGACGTCGTCCCGGTGACGGAGTCGCGGTCGATGGTGACTGCTATTCGCAAGGCCGGCGGCAATGTGCGCTACAGCGAATACCCGAAGGGCGGTCATCCGATCTGGGATGCATCGTACGGAGATCCCGCGATGGTGCACTGGCTGTTGCAGCAGAAGCTGAAGTAGAGGGGTCCAACCAACGGGGAAGGCGTACCCCCCCACCATCAACCCGGCGAGGCCGCGGCGCCAACTGTTTTCGTTCGTCAGTCGTTCTGGCCGGGGTATTGGCCGATTTCCTTGACGAAGACCAGATCGTAGTAGCCGTTCGGTGTCTCGAAGTAGAGGGTGCCACGCACCGTGACGGGCTCGTTCTCCCGCGTGCTCCGTCCGTAGCTGTAGGCCCTGGCCCAGAATTCGGCAAAGCCGGTCTGCTGCGGCGCGATCACCTTGTGGAAGTAGTACGCACGGCGATTGGAATCGAGTGAATAGGCCCCTCCCTCCGGATTGACGGTGACGATCTCGATCCGGCTGAGGGTGATGGGGACGTCGGCGTGGTTGCCGATGTCGAGACGGAACTTCACCTCGATGTTCCCTTCCTCGTAATTGAGCTGGGCCGGTCCGATCAGTTGCCGGATCTCGAATTCCGGCGCCGGGATGCTGGCCTTCTGTTTCGGGGTTGCGGGAGCCGAGGACGAACACGCCGTCAGGACGGCGAATGCGACGACAAGCAGAGTGCGCATGCCGCGATTCTACGGCAGGGCGTGAGGAAGTATCCGAGGGAGACGTTATGATCTGTTTCGAGGGGAGCTCATTGCCCGAGGCGAAATCCGATGACCTGGTGTCAAATCCGCGGCAGACGCAGGCGCTGCTGGAGCACCGGCTCGCCTTCGAGCGGTTGATCTCCGGGATCTCCACCAACTTCGGCAACGTCGCAGCGGCGGACGTCAATCGGGAGATCGCGGCGGCGCTCGAGCACATCGGGGAGTTCGTCGAAGCGGACCGCGCCTACATCTACTTGTTCAGCGACGACGGCGCGATGGCGACGCTCACCCACGAGTGGAGCGCCGACCCGAATGTCGCCGGCAAAATCGGATCGCAGGTGCCCGTGGGCGCGTTCCCCTGGACCGCCGAGACTCTCAAGGAGCGGCAGCAGATTACGATCTCCGTCGACGATCTTCCCCCGGGAGCGGTGGCGGAGCGGGAGGCATACGAGCGTGCCGGGAACCACTCGATCGTCGTGGTCCCGATGCTCTACAACCGGGCCTTTCTCGGAGCGCTGGGTCTGGCGTCGAAGCGTCGCCACGACTGGAACGATGAAGCGGTTTCGCTCCTGCGCATCAGCGGCGAGATCTTCGTCAATGCCATCCAGCGCCATCGTACGGAGGCGGCCCTGCGTGGAAGTGAGCAGCAGCACCGCCTTCTCTTCGAACGTAATCTTGCCGGCGTCTACCGCACGACCATCGGCGGCCGTTTCCTCGACTGCAACGACGCTATGGCCCGCATCCTGGGCTACTCCTCGCGGCAGGAACTGATCGCGATGCCCGCGCCGGAGCTCTACCAGGATCCCTCCCAGCGCGAGTCCTTCATCGCCGCGCTGCGACGCGACCGGATGCTCACCAGCAACGAGATCTCGCTGCGCAGGAAGGATGGCCGCCCGTGCTGGCTCATCGAGAACGTCCACCTGCTCGAGGGCGATCCCGAGATCCTCGAAGGAACCGTCATCGACATCACGGATCGAAAGCTCACGGAAAACGCACTTCGCGAGAGTGAGGAGCGTTACCGCCTGCTGGTCGAGCGCATGCGGGAAGGATTGGCGCAGGCCTCGAACGACGGCGTGCTGGAATTCGTCAACGACCGTTTCTGCGAGATGGTCGGTTATTCGCGGGAGGAGCTCGTCGGACTGCAGGGCGAGCTGCTCCTCGCCTATCCCGAAGACGTGGCCATGATGCGCGTAAAAACTCGTCTGCGGCTTCGCCACGTCGCGGATCAGTACGAGGTCCGCGTCCTCCGCAAGGACGGCACGATCATCTGGCTGGAGATCGGCGGAGCGCCGGTCGTGGATGCCGGCGGTAACGTCATCGGTTCGATCGGCGTCCACAACGAAGTCACGGAACGTCGCATGGCGGAGGAAGCTCTGCGGGAGAGCGAGGCGCGCTATCGACTCATGGCCGAGAACTCGACCGACGTGATCTCGCGCACCTCGAGCCGCGGCATCCTTCTCTATGCCTCCGAGGCCTCGCGAAGACTGCTGGGATACGAGCCGGCGGAGTTGGTCGGCCATTCGTTCTATGAATTCCTCTTCGATGCGGATCGGGAGGAGGTCCGGCATCTGTCGTCCCTGATTCACGAGTCTGGTCCGACCACGTTCGCCTACCGCGTCGTGAAGAGGGACCGATCCCTGGCCTGGTTCGAAACGACGAGCCGGAGCGTCCGCGATGTGATGACGGGGAAGGTCCGCGAGATCATCGGCGTCTCGCGCGACGTGACCGAGCGGAAGAAGGTCGAGGAGCAGATCGAGCATCAGGCGTACCACGACGCGCTGACCGGACTGCCGAACCGCCGTCTGTTCCGGGACCGGCTCACCGTCGCGCTCGCTCATGCCCGCCGTATGAAGCATCCGCTGGCCGTGATGTTTCTCGATCTCGACCGCTTCAAAGTCGTCAACGACACCCTCGGGCACTCGGTCGGAGACGAGCTGCTCAAGACCGTCGGCACCCGGCTGCTGGCATCGCTGCGGGAAGAAGACTCGATCGCGCGCATGGGTGGGGACGAGTTCACGGTTCTGCTGGCCGATCTCCGGACGCCGGATCACGCGGCCAAGATCGCGCAGAAAGTGCTGGAGACGGTGGCCCAGCCGCAGAAGATCAACGGGACGGAGCTCTTCATCACTACCAGCATCGGCATCGCCCTCTTCCCGAGCGACGGAGACACCGCGGAGGCCCTGCTGGCGAACGCGGACCACGCCATGTACCGGGCCAAGGATGCCGGACGGAACTCGTATCAGATGTTTACCCCGGCCATGAACAGCCGGGCGCTGGAGCGTCTCTCCCTCGAGAACGATCTTCGCCATTCGCTCGAGCGCAATGAGCTCGAACTCTACTACCAGCCACAGATCAACATCGCCTCGGGGCGCGTGACCGGAGTCGAGGCGCTGCTGCGCTGGAACAGGCCTGGCTTCGGTCTCGTCGGACCGATGAACTTCATTCCGATCGCCGAAGAAACGCAGCTCATCGTCCCGATCGGGGAGTGGGTCATTCGCGAAGCATGCCGGCAGGCCAAGGCATGGCAGGGCGATCGTGGACCCGGGTTCCGGATGGCCGTGAACCTCTCGCCGCGGCAGTTTCAGCACAGCGATCTCCCGCTGGTCATCGCTTCGGCGCTCTCATCGTCCGGACTGGCGCCCGGCGACCTCGAGCTCGAGATCACCGAAAGCCTGGCGATGCAGAACACCGCGCGCACGATCCAGACGCTGCAGCGTCTGCGGGAGATGGGCGTGCAGATCGCGATCGACGACTTCGGTACGGGACACTCATCGCTCAACTATCTCCGGAGTTTCCCGATCGACAGCGTGAAGATCGATCAGGAGTTCGTGCAGGAGATCGAAGTGAGCGCCGCCGATCGCGCCATCGTCTCGGCAGTCATCGGGATGGCGCGAGGGCTTCGCCTCCGCGTCATCGCGGAAGGCGTCGAGACGGACCGGCAGCTCGAGTTCCTCCGCGAACAGGGGTGCGAAGAGGTACAGGGGTTTCTTTTCGGGGAGCCCGTTCCGGCGACCGCGTTGAGACCCGGGTCGCCTGTCTGACCCCGATTGTTCAACGCCGTCCCACGTAAGTCGGACTCTCGGTCCGACCTACGTGGAGATCGCGTGCAATCGCCGCCGCCCTACTTCGGTTTGATCGCCGATCCATCCGTCACTCCGGCGGCGCGCACGGCGGTTTCGAACGCCTTCAACGTGTCGAGCATGCCTGCGACCGCATGGAGGCGATCTTCAGCCGCGTCCTTTGCCTGGGTCGTCGGAGCGTCGTCGGATTCCTGGAGCAGCCGCAGCATCGCGCGAAGCGACTGCGTGAGGCTGCTCAGCGTCTCGTGGTCAGGAGCGGCGGCGGGTGGGGCCTCGTCATCCTCCTCACCGGCGACGCCGGACAGTGCGGCGGCCTGTTTGCGCAGGGCGGTGATGCTGTCCGTCGCCTTCGTTCCGCGCAGTTGCGCGCGCGTCGTACGGATCCTGCCCGCAGCCGCGTCGAGTTGGGCGATCGCGTCGTACAGCTCCTTCGACAACGCGAACTGCTGTTGCAGATCGGCCGCCGGCGTTTTCACCCGCGGATCCATCTCCACCGCCAGCGGCTGCGAGAGGGTCCTGCCGTTAGCCGTCAGCGAGACGGTATACGTCCCCGGAAGTACCCAGGAAGACGTCGGCGACGGTGCGGTGTCGTGCGGCGTGGCGCCGATCGGATAGGAGACACGCGATCCGGCGGCCGGTGGATAGTGGAGATCCCAGGTGAAGCGGTGCATCCCTGCACGGGTCGAGGGTGCCTTCAACGGACGGATCCACCACCGGGGAATGTTGCCCTCGTCCTTCGGAGCCGGGGTGGGATCGCTGCTCGAATAGCGCCGGATCAGAGCGCCGGCCGCGTCGTGGATCTCGAGCGTCACGGTCCCGGCCGCATTCACCGGCAGGAAGTAATCGATGACCGCGCCGTCGGGCGGATTCTGTCCCATCGGCTCGTCCGGCGGCATCGGAGTGTCGGTGTACTTGTTCCACCGGATTCTCCACGCCCTCTGCGGCTTGAACAGCGTCGCCTCGCTCATCGCCCCGCGCATCTGACGCAGAGGCTCGATGTCGTCGAGGATCCAGAATCCACGGCCGTGCGTGGCGACGATCACGTCATCGTCATGGACCACCAGGTCGCGGATCGACGATGCCGGCATGTTCTGGCGAAGCGATTGCCAGGAGTCGCCGTCGTCGGCCGAGTACCAGACCTGGGTCTCGCTTCCGGCGAAGAGCAATCCGCGCTGCTTTGGATCCTCGCGCACGACGTTGATCGTCGCACCGTCCGCGATGCCGCTGGTGATGTGCTGCCACGTCTTCCCGCCGTCGCGGGTGCGGTAGATGTGCGGATGCAGCGCGTCCAGCCGGATCGTGTTGATCGCCGCGTACGCCTCGTTTGCATCGGCGTGCGATGCCTCGAGGATCGAGACCTTCGCCCACGGCTTCAACTCCGCCGGCGTGACGTCGTTCCAGGTCGTTCCGCCGTCGCGCGTGACGTGAATGAGCCCGTCGTCGGTCCCGGCCCACAGCGTGTTGATGTCGAGAGGCGATGGGGCGAGCGCGTAGACCACGCCGCGCTGCGTGACCTTCGTCTGCGGGGTGTTGACGTATCCCCGCGCACTCTCGGGGACCGTCCACGTCTTGCGCGTCAGGTCGGGGCTGATCTCGGTCCAGCTCTCGCCGCCGTTCGTGGTCTTCCAGACGGTGTTCGACGCGAAGAAGAGCGCGTGCGGATCGGCCTGGGAGAAAACGATCGGGGCAGTGCGCACCAATCGGTAGTTTCCCTTTCGCAACGGCTTCGGACTGACGTCTTTCACCTGGCCGGTCCGCCGATCCGTGCGGCTGATCTTGCCACCGAAGATGATGTCGGGATCGAGCGGATCGGGAACCGCGTAGCCGTACTCCTCGACGCCGACCGGACGCCAGTCACGGAAGGTGATGGCGCCGTCATCGCCGCGGCTGGCCACGCATGCGGAGCCGCTCTCCTGCTGCCCGCCGCAGACGCGATACGGAAAGGCATTGTCGGCGTTCACGTGAAACATCTGCGCTGTCGGCTGGTTGTACCAGGAGCTCCACGACTCGCCGCCGTTCACGGTCACGATGGCGCCCTGATCGGAAGCGATGAGGATGGTCTTCGAGTCGTTGGGATTGATCCAGACCCGGTGATAGTCATCGCCGCCGGGTGCTCCGCGGAACGCGGTGAAGGTCTTGCCGGCATCGGTCGATCTCCACGTCACGACATTCGCGACGTAGAGGATGTCGGCGTTCTTCGGATCGGTGCGCACTTCGTTGAAATCGCCCGGCCGGCCCCAGATGCGCTCGTCCGTATTCGCGCGTGTCCAGGTCGCGCCGCCGTCATCGGAGCGATAGAGGCCGCCCGACTTCGCGTCGACACCGCAGATCGCGTAGAGCCGCTTCGGATTGGCCTGCGAGACCTCGATGCCGATGCGGCCGATCCCGTTCGACGCCGGCAGTCCCGTCTTCAACTCATTCCAGGTCGTGCCGCCATCGGTCGACTTGAACAGACCGCTGCCCGGCCCGTCGAGGTAGGCGTTTTCCCACGGACCCTGCTGCGCCTGCCACAGCGCTGCGTAGACCGTCTGCGCATTCGAGGGGTCGAGGATGACGTCGATCCCTCCGGTGAATTCGTTCTTGTAGAGCACCTTCTGAAATGTCTTCCCTCCGTCGGAGGAGCGGAAGATGCCGCGCTCCTCACTGGGGCCGTACGGATGGCCGAGCACCGCCACGAACAACCGGTTGGGATTGGCGGGGTCGACGACGATTTGCGGGATCTGCTGCGCATCACGCAAGCCGAGGTGTGTCCAGGTCTTGCCGGAGTCGAGCGACTTGTACATGCCGTCGCCCGTCGAAAGGTCCGGCCGCTGCAGACCTTCGCCGCTGCCGGCGTAGATCACATTGGGATCGGACTGCGAGACGGCCAGCGCTCCGATCGAGCCGGACGGCTGGTCATCGAAGATGGGAGTCCAGATGCGGCCGTAGTCGTCGCTGCGCCAGACGCCGCCGTCCGTTGCGCCGATGTAGAAGACGTTCGGCTGCTTCGCCACACCGACGCCGGCCACGGTCCGGCCGCCGCGGAAGGGGCCGATCGTGCGCCATCGCATCTCCCCGTAGGAGCCTGGGTCGATCTGGGCGGCGAGTGGGACGGCGAGTGCGAGCAGGACGAGAGCGGCACGCGTAATCGTATTCATGGGAGCACATTATGACGGGGACGCGCCGGCTGCGTCCGTTCTGACCCGGTGTGAACGATCTGCATCCACCTCCTGTGAGATAACGAGCTTGCGGCACAATACGGTCCTGCATGCGCAACCTCCTGTTCGCTTTCGCTGCCGCCTGTCTCTCGATGACGATGAATGCCGCACCACTCGACCTCTCCGCGTTGACGAAGGGACAGCATGTCTCCGGCTTCCGAGTCGAGTCGGTGTACCTCAACGACTCCGGCAAACCGGTCGGCGCGCGCTTCGTCCACGAGAAGAGCGGATTCACGCTCGATCTGCTGCAGATCGAATCCGTTCCGCAGGCGCACACGTGGGTGAACTCGTTTCCCGTCTCCGACCAGGGCGAGCCGCACACGCAGGAGCATCTGCTCGTCGGCAAGGGATTGACCGGCCGCTCCTTCGCCGGCCTCGACACGATGTGGCTGTCGCAGTCGAGCGCATTCACGGGACAGTGGCGGACGAACTACGTCTTCAACACATCGGCAGGGGCCGAGGTGTTCTTCAAGCTCCTCGACGCGCAGTTGAACGCGCTGCTCAATCCCGACTACACCGACGAAGAAATCCGCCGCGAGGTCCGGAACTTCGGTGTTACGGAGAATCCGGATCACACCCTGCGCCTGGAGGAAAAAGGCTCCGTCTACAACGAGATGACGAGCTCCTCCTCCAGTCCCTTCCGTCAGCTCTTCCGGACGTCCGGTCATCTGGTGTACGGAACGAACCATCCTCTGTCCTACAACGCGGGCGGCGAGCCATCGGGAATCCGCACGATGCAACCCTCCGACATCCGCGGCTTCCACGACGCCCACTACTTCCTCGGCAACATGGGCAGCATCGTCGCGTTGCCGCCTGCGGTGAGCCCGGGCGAAGCCTTGAAGCGCGTCGGCGCGATTCTGAATCGGCTTCAGGGGAGCGCTCCGGCGAAGAAGGCCCAGCGCATGAAGGATCAGCCGGCACCGTCGGCGTCGCCGGCGGGAACGATCGCGTTCACGGAGTACCCGAACCGCAACCCGCAGCAGCCGAGCCCCGTTGCCCTCACGTGGCCAGCCGGGCGGATGACCATGAGCGGTGACGACGAGCTGCTGCTCAATCTGTTCTTCGATAACGTCGCCAGCGACAGCACGTCGAACCTGTACAAGCTCTTCGTCGACAGCAAGACCCGCGTCCTCGACATCGGCGCGAAGTCTGTCGGCAATCGCGTCAGCGCGGACGAGGGGCGTCCGGTCTCGATCTTTTTCGGGGACGTTGCCGCGACGAACCTGACCGGCGAACGGCTGGCCGAGGTTCGCAACCTGGTCATGAAGGAGATCGGGCGCGTGGCGGCGTTCCAGGATGGCTCCCCGGAGCTTGAAGAGTTCAACAAGCGCGTCGCCGGGCGGGTGGTGGAGATGCATCGCGATCTGTCCAAGTTCGTGAACTCGCCGCCGCTCTTCGGGTTCCGCAACACGGGATCGGCCTGGATGGATCATCTGCTGATGCTCGAGAAGACGAGCGCGTTCCGGAAGTCACTGACCATGAAGCCTCAGCTCGCGCACGTCAACGAGCTGCTGGCCTCGAAGAAGAACTTCTGGCGCGATGGGCTGGCGAAGTGGCAGATCACCAGCGTGGAGCCGTACGCCGTCGCCGCGAAGCCGAGTCCGGAGCTGATTGCACGCAACGACTCGGAGCGTGCGGCGCGCGCAGCCGCGGAGGCGCAGCGACTGAGCCAGCTGTACAACGTCGCCGATGCGCAGGAGGCCATCAAACACTATCGCAGTGACTACGACGCCGAGACGCTCCGTATCGACACCGCGGCGAAGGCAGTCACCCCGCCGAAGTTCGTCGACGACCCGCCGTTGACCGTTGACGACGGCCTGAAGTTTGCCTCCAGCAAGCTCGCTCACGACGTCCCGATGGTGGCCTCGACGTTCGACAACATGACCAGCGCCACGACCGGCGTCGCCTTCCGTCTTGATATCTTGCCGCCGGACGATTTCCGGTACCTGGCTCTCCTTCCGAATCTGCTCACGCGCGCCGGCGTCATCGAGAACGGGAAGCCGGTCTCATTCGATGAGATGACGGAGCGGCTGCGCAACGAGATCCTCGCGCTCAACGCCAGCTACAGCACGAACACGCGCACCGGCCGGGCCGAGCTCGTGGTGCGCGGATCGGGGAACGATCTCGCCGAGTCGCGCCGCGCCATCGAATGGATGCGGCTTGTGCTCGAGCATCCGGACTGGCGCGTCGAGAACCTGCCGCGCATCCGCGATGCCGTCGACCAGTCGCTCAGCCAGCTGCGCAACACGATGCAGGGCGCCGAAGAACAGTGGGTCAGCAATCCGGCCGAAGCGTGGAGGCGGCAGGACAGCGCTCTGCTGATGGCTGCGAATTCGTTTCTCACACGCTCGCACAATGCGCTGCGCCTTCGCTGGATGTTGAAGGAAGCACCGGCCGCCGACCGCGACGCGATCCGCGCGTATCTGACATCTCTCATCCCTCTGGCGAGCGGCGTCTCGCGCGCCGACCTGAAGAGGTTCCTCGCTGCAACGGTCAATGGCAAGGGCGCGGCGCCGGAGGCGCTCAAAGCGAGCGCGGAGACGTTCGCCCAACTCGCGCCGGGTGCGAAAACAGTCGCTGCCGATGCGCTCCGCGACCTCGATCTCACCCTCGTCGAGATCCCCGACGCCAGCCTCGCGGCGGACTGGGCGCAGGTCGTTACCGACATCCGCGACGACCTCGCCAGACCACCGGTCGAAGCGCTCGAGGCCCTCGATCGGGTCCGGCGGCACATCCTGCACAACGGCAACGCGCGGATGTTCATGGCTGCCTCCAACGCCACGCAGACGGCGCTCCAGGCGCCGATCGCCGGACTGATCGGCGCGCTCGATCCGGCGCCGGTCTCGCCCGTCATGATCAAGGGGCAGAACCTCGTCGAGGCGCGGCTTCGACAGCGTGGCGCCATCACCGAGCGGCCCGCGTTCGTCGGGCTCCTTGCACCGAACATGAATGGCGGCGTCATCATCACGTCGGTCGACGGGACCTCGTACGCGGACTTCGGCGACCGTGAGAAGCAACTCGACTTCCTGGCGTCGCGGCTCTTCGCCGGTGCCGGCGCGCACGGGATCTTCCTGAAGACGATCGGTGCCGGGCTGGCGTACAGCAACGGGCTGCGGGGCTCGGTCAGCGCCGGACGCACGGGCTATTACGCCGAACGCACTCCGGAATTGCCGCAGACGGTCCGCTTCGTGGTCGGCGAGCTCCGCGGCGCACAACGCGATCCTTCGCTTGCCGACTATACGATCGCGCAGGCCTTCGGTGAGCTGCGCGGCGCCGCGGCGTACGAGACGCGGGCCGAAGCGATGGCGGCAGATCTCGCGGACGGACAGACGCCGGAGCAGGTCCGCAAGTTCCGCCAGTCGATCCTCACCCTGCGCAAGGACCCCAACCTCGGCAATGCACTGTTCGACCGCAAGGACCGCGTCTACTCCGGCGTTCTTCCCGGATATGACGGCGCATCATGGAAGCCCGCGCCTGACGGGGTCTACTTCGTCATCGGACCGGACAAGCAGCTCGATGCGTACGAGCGTTACCTGACGACGTTCGGCGGAGCCCTGGTGCGGCTGTATCCGCGCGATTTCTGGATGTGAGGGCAGTTCGACGGTACAGACTAGGGTTAGGTAGGCTTGATGTCTGCGCCGCCGCCGTCGTTCAGGTCGTTGGCTTGTATTCGCAGGATTGCGCGGTCGTTGATTGTCTGCCGATGCCGCAGATATGCTTCCACGGGGTCAGCGTCCAGACCCTGCGGCTCACATAATTCACTCAGTACCTCTTCTGCAACCCAATTCCGCACGCGGTGCCCGTCTACCGTGGCGACAAAATACACGCCGCCCCTCTCGCTGTCCCAGGTGGCATCATCGAGAAACTGAATGTTCATGAGTCGAGTATACGGCCCCGTTACCTGCTACCAGCCTACTCGCTAGTGCTGAGCGATTCGCGGGTTTCGATGAGCGCGACCAAATCCGACAGCTGAGTGTAGCATCGGACATGCGACAAAAAATGCCGGTCATCCTCGCTGCTATCTGCGTCTTCTGCTACTTCGCGCGGCCTGCGATGGCCTTCGATTGGGATGGATGTGAGTCCAGCCTGCACCGCCTCAAAAAGGCGTCGGCAGAAGCGGAGGAGCACGCCCAACGCCTAGCCGTCCTCGAAACGGCTAGGGAATCCGCGAAGGACGACCTTGACCGCTGCCGACGCGACAAAAATGACGATTGTCATAGCAAGGCATCGGATTCTGAGCAAGCTGACTCCGAGTACAAAGACGAACTGGACCAAATGAGGAGCGCGATGGCGGACGTAACCAGCTACGCAAAGAAAGTGTCCCGCGGATGCCCCGCTGAATAACTGACCCACCGCGCGATTTCTGGATGTGAGGGCAGCCGGCCGCGCAACTGATACGATCGCGCGTCTCATGGCCGATGATCCGAAGGTACAACGCTTCGAAACGCTCTCGAGCAGCGAGAGCGGACTGACGTACGTTCGTGAGAAGCGAGGCGGGACGATGCGCGTGCTCACCGAAAGCGAGCTCGCCGACTTCAACGATCCGCCGCCCTGCCCGCAGTGCGCCGAGCAATTCGGCTGCGACCATTTCAACTGCGCCGGCGAGCCGCTGCTCAGCGATGCGGATGTCGAGGCGAGCGCCCCGCACGAGTGGGTCGGCTTCGCGAAGGACTGCGGCATCAGCCGTCAGGATCTCGTCCGCCTGCAGGCGATCGAGCAGCATGAGGGCGAGTACCGGTTCGCCGGTCCCGACGCCGACATGCGGGCACTGGAGCTCGTGTTACTGCTGAATGAGGCGCGATAACTCCGCTACGCCGGCGAGGCCGCCGGCGCCCCACGGACTCCGGTGATGACCACTTCCACTCATCTGTTCGGCATGTTGCCGGATGACCTTGCGGCGCACCTGCGGGCGCAGGGCGTATCCATTCGTGACGGAGAAGCGCGACGCGTGCTCGCGCATGTGCTTGCACACGGGCGCGAGGGCTTTCCTTCATCGCGACCCGTTCCGCGCGCCGTCGAAGAGGCGGTCGAGCGCGTCACCTCACGCGCGCCGCTCGAGGTGCTCGAGCGGGCGACCGATCCGAGCGACGGATTCATGAAGTATCTCTTTCGGCTGCACGACGGAGTGCTGGCCGAAGCCGTGCGGATTCCGCTGGAAGTGGCGGGAACATTTACGGTCTGCGTCTCGAGCCAGGCCGGTTGCGCCATGGGTTGTTCCTTCTGCGCCACCGGCCGCCTCGGCCTCGTCCGCAACCTCGAGCCGTGGGAGATCGTCGCGCAATGGATCGCGATACGCGACGAGGCGCCGGGCGTCGTCACCGGCGCATTGTTTCAGGGGCAGGGTGAGCCGCTGCACAACTACGCGGCGGTGATCCGCGCAGCGGAGATCCTGGCGCATCCGTGTGGCGGGAGGATCGCGGCCAAGGCGATCACGATCTCGACGGTCGGCCTCGTCCCGCAGATCCTGCGCTTCGCACGCGAGCGTCAGCCGTATCGCCTGATCGTTTCGCTGACGTCTGCGATTGACGAGCGCCGGCGAACGCTCGTCCCCTCCGCCTCCGCGTGGCCCGTGCGCGAGCTGGCGGATGCGGTGCGGACCTATCAGCAGTCCACCGGCGGCCGTGCCACGATCGCCTGGGTCGTCCTCGGCGGGATCAACACGGGCGCCGATGAGGTCGCGGCGTTGCGGGCGCTCTTCGACGGCGTGCCGTTGCGCCTGAACCTGATCGACGTCAACGATGCCCGCGCAGACGGCTACCGCCGAGCGTCGGAGTCGGAGCTCGGCGCCTTCCGCGACGAGCTCCGTACACTCGGAATCCCCATCGTCCGCCGCTACTCGGGCGGCGCCGCGAGACATGCCGCGTGCGGCATGCTCGCGTCGCTGCGCGGCAACGACGCCGAGGTCGCGTGACGTTCTACATCCCGCCCGGATCGTCTGCCGACGGTCCGTAGATGGACGGAACCTTGCCGCCCATCGGACGGATGTAGGCGCTGAGCTGGCCGCGGTGATGAATTGCGTCGAGGAAGAAGCTCCAGCAGATGTCTCCGATCGGCTGTTTCATCACCTCGTGACCGCCGAAGAGCATGCGCCCTTCGCTCGACCACCGTGCCTCACCTGCCGATGCCAGACGGTCACGATGCCGGCTCGCATTTGCCTCGTACGCGGCGACGATCGCGTCCAGCGTCGCAGGACGTGGGTTCGTCTGCCAGTCGATGACTCCCTTGTCGATCAGATCCGACAGAGTTCGCAGCTCCTCGGAGATCTGCCAGGCGAGATCGCCGGCGCCGGGCGAGCGCTCGTGCGGCTTGTAGTCGAGTTTGTCGGAAGGGAGTGCCTTGAGTACGCGCAGGAAGGCCGGATGATCCTGTTCCCAGAGCTTTGTATAGAACGCGAGATTTGACATGGCGTGATCACTCCTTTTCCCGAGGATCATAGGTGGGCGGCAGGCGGGAATGCCCACGTTTCGCGAGGCTCTCTCAGTGGATGGTGCTCCCTACCGACGTGGCGATACAAACGGTAGACTCCCGCGATGCGCTCGACCATCGCATTGCTGCTCTTCGCTGCCGCCTGCACCTCCACCACGTCCAACAATGACTGGCCCGCGTACGCCAACGGCGGCGGGACACGCTACTCGGCGTTGACGGACATCGATCGCAGCAGCGTGGGACGTCTGCAGGTGGCGTGGACGTATCACACGGGCGAATCGAAGTTCGAGAAGGAGTCGGAGCAGAAGTCGACGTTCGAGGCGACGCCGATCGTCGTCGACGGCACGCTCTACATCAGCACCGGTTTCAACAAGGTCATCGCGCTCGACGCGGCCACGGGCCGGGAACGCTGGACCTACGATCCTCACATCGACCGCGACGCGGATTTCTCCGAGGTCACGTCTCGCGGCGTGTCGTACTGGGGGAAGGGGCAGAGGATCTTTGAAGGGACGATCGATGCGCGGCTCATCGCGCTCGACGCGGCGACCGGGACACTGGCAACGGAGTTCGGCACCGGCGGCGTCGTCGATCTGAAGAACGGCATCAGCCATCCGCGCGCGGGCGACTATCAGGTCACGTCGCCGCCGGCCGTCATCGGGGATCTCGTCGTCGTCGGGTCCGCGATCGGAGACAACTCCGCGGCGGAGCTCGAGCGCGGTCTGGTGCGCGCGTACGATGCGCGCACCGGCGCGTTGCGCTGGGCGTTCGATCCGATCGCGCACGAAGTGCACAGCGGCGCCGGAAACGCCTGGGCGGCCATTACGGCGGATCCCCAGTCGGGCATGGTCTTCGTCCCCACCAGCAGCCCCAGTCCCGATTACTACGGCGGCCTGCGCCTGGGCCAGAACGAATTCGCAAACAGCATCGTGGCCCTGCGTGCAGAGACCGGCGCGGTGGCCTGGCATTTCCAGGTCGTGCATCACGACCTCTGGGACTACGACATCGCCACGCAGCCGGTGCTCGTCGACGTCCATGGCGTCAAGGCCGTCGCGATCGGAACGAAGATGGGTCATCTGTATTTCTTTGATCGCGTCTCCGGTGTTCCGCTTTACCCGATCGAAGAGCGCCGCGTACCGGCCAGCGACGTGGAAGGGGAGGAGGCGTGGCCGACGCAGCCGTTCCCCACGATGCCGCCTCCGATCGTACCGGAGCAACTGAAGGCGGAGGATGCGTACGGTGTGGATGAGGCGGACCGCGCCGCCTGCCGCGCGCTCATCACGTCGTTGCGCAGTGATGGCATGTTCACGCCCCCCAGTGTTCGCGGCACGCTGGAAGTGCCGGGAAATATCGGCGGGATGCATTGGGGCGGGATGTCCTACGACCCGGTGCGCCACATTCTCGTCGCGAACACGAACCGGCTTGCGGCGATGGTGCGCCTGATCCCGCGCGCCGACTACGAGGGTGATCGGAATCGTTCGAAAGGCGAGCGGATCTTCGGCGAATACAACCGTATGAGCGGCACGCCCTTCGCGATGTACCGGACGATTCTCCTCTCGCCGCGCGGCGTTCCGTGCACCCCGCCGCCATGGGGTGCGCTGACGGCGATCGACGCCGACCGCGGCACCG
The DNA here is from genome assembly GCA_038244715.1 of Thermoanaerobaculia bacterium. Classification (GTDB taxonomy): domain Bacteria; phylum Acidobacteriota; class Thermoanaerobaculia; order Gp7-AA8; family Gp7-AA8; genus JADGNZ01. The sequence continues at coordinate 73,295 of JBBRTE010000004.1, read as the reverse complement.
TACGCTGGGAGACACCGTTCGGCAGTGTGAACCCGATCCCCAACCTTCCCCGGAACATCGGTTCCCCGAACCTCGGCGGCTCCATGACGTCGGGCGGCCTCGTGTTCATCGCTGCCGCCATGGACGAGGAATTGCGCGCCTTCGACCTGGAGAGCGGGAAGGAACTGTGGCATGCGTCGTTGCCGGCAAGCGCGCAGGCATCGCCGATGACCTACCGCGCCGGCGGCCGTCAGTTCGTCGTCATCGCCGCAGGTGGTCACGGCAAGCTGCACACGAAGCGAGGGGATGCGGTGGTGGCGTTCGCGATTCCGTAATCGCCCTCCTGGTAACCCGGGCGGGAGTTCGGAACGGAATTGCACAGCCTATTTGCGGATCGTTTTTTCCAGATAGGTCCGGATGTGCGCGTGCGTTTCCGGCGCGGCCCAGATCGCGTCGATCTCTTCGGCGGAGGCGACTTCGATGTGCGATGAGTCCCGGAGATAAGGCTCGCGCAACTGCCGCTTCGTCAGGCGGAACGCGTCGCGCGGAATGGCAGCGAGCGTTTTCGCGATCGTCTGTGCGCGCCCGAGGAGTGTTTCCGATGTGGGGATCTCGTCGATGAGACCGATCGAGTGCGCCTCGGATGCTTCGATCGTGCGGCCGAAATAGATCATCGGCTGCAGGTGCTGCACCGGCATCGCATAGCGGACGACCGCCAGCGCCATGGCGGGGAATGGCACGCCGACGAGAAGCTCGGGCACGCCGATCCGCCCTCCGGTCATGAGACGGTGGTCACAGGCGAAGGCGAGGATGGCGCCGCCGGCGATGGCGTGACCATTCACCGCTGCGACGACCGGCTTGGGGAAGACGAACAGGCCGTGCAACGTCGCATCGAGCGCCTCCACGAACTCCTGGACGTAGTCTCCTCCCGCGCCGACCAGCCGCGGCAGATCGACGCCGGCCGAGAAGATCGAGCCTGAGCCGGTGAGGACAACCGCGCCAACCGCGTCGTCGGCGGCAGCGTCCTCGAACGCCGAATGAAGGGCACGGCACAGCTCGAGATCGAGTGCGCTGGCCTTTCCATGAGCCATGCGAAGGGTGAGAATGCCATCGGTCATGTCACGTTCGAGCATTCCGCGATCATAATCGGCACTCTCTCTGCACGTCATCCGGAAACATCCCGCTGCAAACTCCCCAGGCAACTCATTTCTGGTCAACAACTGCGCACTGTCCGGGTCAATGAACGCTTAGGTGGTCAACATAAGACCACTGAATAAACGGAGGAAAGATGAAACAACGGTGTCTCTCGGTGTTCCTGGTGACTCTTGCCCTGCTCGTGGCCACGAGCTCCGCTGCTCAGCAGAAGACCATTCTCTTCGACGCCGCACATGCCCAGACGGCGGGCAATGCGGACTGGACGCTCGACGAGGATTCGTGCGGGACCGCGCAACGCTTTCCGACCCCGGATCAGGCGGGCATCACGTCATCGACAGCCGAGACCTACTGGAACGGCGCGCACTCCGCGATGGGCGTCGATCTCGTTAAGAAAGGCTTTCACGTGGAGTCGCTGCCGATCGGTGCGCGCATCAGCTACGGCGACGGAACGAACGCACAGGATCTCAGCCACTACAACGTCTTCGTGATGCCCGAACCGAACATCGCCCTGACTTCGACGGAGATCACGGCAATCCGGAGCTTCGTGCAGAACGGCGGCGGCCTCTTCATGATCGCCGACCATGCCGGAGCCGACCGCAATAGCGATGGCATCGATGCCGCCGGCGTTTTCAACGCGCTGATGGGCAGCCCGAGCATCTTCGGCATCACCTACAACGACAACTCGGCCGACAAGACGTTCGGCTGGTTCGACAATCATCCGGACGGCAACTTCACGACAGACACGACTTCGCCGATCATCTGGTCCGGCGCGTTTGGTGGTCCCTCCTCGAGCCGTGGCCTGGGTCTCTTCGGATCGTCGTCGATGACTCTCAGCGGCGCGGCAAAGGGACACGTCTGGAAGTCGACCTCGACGCACGACACGTCGACGGGCGTGACTTTCGGCACGTCGACGTTCGGCACGGGACGCATCGCCGCGATCGGCGACTCGTCGGTCACCGAGGATGCGACAAACGGTTGCGGCCACTCGACGTTCCTCGGGTACAACGATCCGAGCTATGACAACGGCCTGATGGTCGCCAACGGCATCGCCTGGCTCGCCAACGGCTCGGGCGGCGGCGGTGGCGATACGACGCCTCCAACGGTCTCGATCACCGCGCCCCTCAACGGAGCAACGGTCAGCGGCACCGTGGCCATCAACGCGACGGCGTCGGATAACGTCGGCGTGACGAAGGTCGAATTCAATGTCGATGGCGTTCTGAAATCAACCGACACGACGTCGCCGTACTCGTTCAGCTGGGACTCGACATCCGTTTCAAACGGAACGCACTCGCTGACGGCAAAGGCATACGACGCAGCGACGAACAGCACGGTTTCGTCCCCGGTGTCGGTCACGGTCAACAATGTCGCGACCGGAACCGACATCTCCGGGTGGACGGTGACGCAGGCCAACGCGACGCTGGTCTACACGGTCCCCGCGGGCACCGTAATTCCTGCGAACGGGTACGTGATCATCGCGCGCGATGCCACGAAAGCTGCGTTCCAGACGTTCTGGGGTGTCACTCTCGGGTCGAATGTCGTCTACCTGACGACGGCTGGTGCGTTCCCGCAGATCAACGGCAGCGAGAACTACACGCTGAAGAACGGCAGCGGAACGACGATTGACGGGCCGACGATCTCGACCGCGTCGGGCGCCAATCAGTCGCTGCGGCGCATCGATCCATGTACGGGCGCAGGCGTGGCCTCGAACTGGACGATCGGGGCGACGACCACTGCCACTCCCGGCTCCGGTGCCGGCGCAGGCTGCGCGAAGGGCGTCGTGATCAACGAGTTCTCCGATGCAGCAGGCAGCGGCAACTTCGTGTACGAGTTCGTCGAGTTGCACAACGACAAGTAGGTGTACGCGAGGGTGCTCCGGTCGCCGGGGCACCCTCGGTTACTTCGGGAAGGGGTCAGGTTGAACGTTGAAAGTGACGGAACCGGGACTCTGGTTCTTGCGCCGATCCTGTTCCGTCACTTTCAACGTTCAACCTGACCCCTTCCCCGACACCCCGCGTGCTATAACCCGCCCGCGATGGCCCCCCCGATCCTTCTCTCCTGCGAACGCCTTACGAAGTCGTATACCTCCCGCCCGCTGTTCCAGGACCTTTCGTTCTCGCTTTTCGAGGGCGATCATGTCGGTCTGGTCGGGCCGAACGGCGCGGGGAAGTCGACGCTGCTGAAGATCGTCGCAGGCGTCGAAGAGGCGGACTCCGGAACACGCGCGGTGCGGAAAGGTGTGCGCGTCGGTTACGTGCCTCAGGATCCCGTCTTTGCTCCGGGGAAGACGATCGAAGAGGTGCTGCTCGAGGCGCTCGAGGAAGACCATCTCCTGGACGACTACGACAAGCAGTCACGCGTTGCCCTGGCCCTCGGCAAGTCGGGGTTCATGGATCGTTCGCAGGACACATCGACGCTCTCCGGCGGCTGGCGGAAGCGGCTGGCCATCGCGCGCGAACTGGCGCGCCAGCCGGACGTCCTGCTGCTCGACGAGCCGACGAATCACCTCGACGTCGATGCCATCCTCTGGCTCGAGGGACTCCTGAAGAACGAGCCGAAGGCATTCGTCGTCGTCAGCCATGACCGCTATTTTCTCGAGAACACCGCGAAGCGAATGCTCGAGCTGAACCGGCAATACGCCGATGGCCTGCTGCAGGTCAACGGCCACTACTCGGACTATCTGGAGCGGCGCGACGAGCTGCTGCGTAACGAGGCCGCCTATCAGGAGACGCTCGCGAATCTCGTGCGGCGCGAAGTGGAATGGCTGCGCCGTGGCCCGAAAGCGCGTACGACGAAGTCGAAATCGCGCATTCAGAACGCGGAGGGATTGATCGGAGAGTTGAGCGAGGCGCGCTCCCGCAGCGCGACCGGCACTGCCAAGATCGACTTCACAGCATCCGAGCGGAAAACCAAACGTCTATGGCTGGCGCGCGGTCTCCGCAAGAAAATGGGCGACCGGCCCATCGTCGACGATCTCGACATCCTCCTCACTCCCGGCGCCCGCCTGGGCATCCTCGGTCCGAACGGCTCGGGGAAAACAACGCTGCTGCGGATGATCACCGGCGAGCTGGATTCCGACGGCGGCGAGATCGAGAAGGCCGAGTGGCTTCGCACCGTCTACTTCGAACAGAACCGGGAGAGTCTCGATCCGACGCTGACTCTGAAACGTGCGTTGGCTTCGGAAGGCGATCAGGTGGTTTATCGCGATCGTTCTCTCCACGTAGCGTCGTGGGCGAAGCGATTCCTTTTCCGGCCCGAGCAGTTGGAGACGTCCGTGTCAAAGCTCTCCGGCGGCGAGAAGGCCCGTATCGTTCTGGCGCGGCTGATGCTCCAGCCGGCCGACCTGCTCGTCCTCGACGAGCCGACGAACGACCTCGACATCTCGACGCTCGAGGTACTGGAGGAGTCGCTGCTCGAGTTTCCCGGCGCGCTCGTCCTCGTCACGCACGACCGCTACCTGATCGACCGCGTCTCGACCCAGATCCTCGCACTCGACGGCCTCGGCGGCGCGGAGTACTTCGCCGACTACACGCAGTGGCAGGAGAACCGGCCACGCGCCGCCGCGCCCGCGCGCGAGGGCAAGCCCGCGAAGGGACGCACGAAGCGGCTCACGTACAACGAACAGCGCGAGTGGGATGAGATGGAAGCAACGGTGCACGCCGCGGAGGAAGCCCTTACGGCGGCGCACCTCGAGGCCGAGGATCCGGCGATCGCCACGGATGCCGCAATGCTGCAACAGCGCTTCGCCGCGGTCGGGGCCGCACAGGAGACGCTGGACCGCCTGTATGCGCGCTGGGCCGAGCTGGAACGCAAGCGGACGTAGGAATTCCGGGCAACGCGGAGGCGGGATAGCAACTGACGATGCCTGATGAACCTCACTACGCGGACCTGCAGTCCGGCATCCTCGTCTCGCCTGCCGACGGGATGCTGAGCACCGCGATTGACAGGACACTGCACGTCCCCGCCGCGGAGCGTGCTGCGTTGTTCGAGCAGCTCGTGCGGGACATCGAAACGTTCATGAAGGCACATCCCGAGGAGCGGCCGTGGACGTGCATACAGTTCATCGGGACGGACGGCTCCCATATCCTCCGCGGGGGCGTCGGGCATTCGCTCGTCATCGATCCCGATGGCCGGCTTTGGCGGGCGCGCAGCTATGAGGACTTTGATACGACCTACTCGTTCACAGCCAACTCTTGCGAGATCGACACACTCACGCCGCTGTATCCGCAGATGCGCGAGTTTCTGCCGCGTTCCTGATCCGTCCTACGACACCGCCGCCTCATCGATCCGCAGAGTGCCCGCATTCGCGTCGAGCGTGGCCCGCGCGCCGATCGGCAGCACGAGTTTCTGTTCGATGTGACCAAATGACAGCCCGGAGATGACCGGAACGGGAAGAGCGCCGAAACGGTCGTGCAGGATCTCCTCGAGGCTGAAGCTCGGACCCTTGACGCCGCAGTCGCTGCAGCGTCCGAAGACGATGCCGGCGGCGTGATCGAACATACCGCCCATCGCCAGCTGCGTGAGCATCCGGTCGATTCGGTAGGGTTCCTCGTGGACGTCTTCGAGGAAAACGATCGCACCGTCGGTGTCGGGTTGAAAGGGCGTGCCCATCAGCGTCGCGATCATCGTCAGGTTGCCGCCGATGAGCCGTCCCGAGGCGCTGCCCTTCGTGAGTTTCACTACGCGGTTGGTGCGATCGACCAGTTCGTTCGGTTTCTTCGACGGCGTCGGGAGCATGCCGGCGGGCGCGGCGGTCATCACGACGCGATGAAAGTTCTCCAGCGTGAACGGCTCGAAGGTCGATCCGCCCACCGGTCCGTGAAACGTGATGAGGCCGGTCTTCTTGTGGACCGCGTTGAGGAGCGCGGTGATGTCGCTGTAGCCGATGAGGACTTTTGGCTTTCTCACGATGAGGTCGTAGTCGAGGAAGGGCAGTACGCGCGGCGAGCCCCACCCGCCCGTGTAGCAGACGACGCCCGCGACCTGATCGTCGGCGAACATGCGGTTGATGTCGCCGGCGCGATCGCGATCGCGGCCGGCGAAGTAGCCCCACTTGTCGAAGGCGTGCGGTCCGACGACCACCTTGAATCCGATCGCCTCCATCTGCTCTTTTGCGAACTGGATCTCGTCGGCTTCGAATGCCGCCGTTGCCGGAACGACGAGGCCGACCGTGTCGCCGGGAGCGAGGCGTTTCGGGATCAGCACGCCCGGCCGCGGCGAGGCCGTGACCATGTGCGGTGCAGCCGCGGCGGCGGCAGTGGCGGCGACGGAGAGGCGGGCAAAGTCGCGGCGATTGATCATGACGCGATTGTAGTGTGGCGCCGGCGGACTCGCCGGCGGTTCTCATCGCGATGTCAGACAAAAAAGGCGCCGGCGAGACCTCGCCGGCGCCACACGCTGCGTTGCAGGATTCTCTTAATCGCGTTCGAAGCGATCCATGCGCTCGGTGGTCGACGGAGCGCCCGAGGTTCCTCCGCCATTCGCGGCATCCCACTGGGTGCGGGTGAGCGGCGTGATCGGGTCGAGTTTCTTCTTCGTCAGCTCGGCATTGATCGACGGCAACTCCTTCGTGCTCCAGGCGTCGAAGTCGTGGACGACGTCGGCGAGCTCGCGTGCAAGCGCGTCGCCGCGGTCGATCTCCGTCTGCGACGGCCGGCCTTCGTAGAACAACACGTTGCCGTAGAGGTCCGTCAGGTTTTCGCGCAGGCGTTCCTCGCCGGTGATCATGCCGCCTTCCTTTGTCGCCACGATTTTCCGCCGCAGGGTGTCGACGTCGGATGATGCGGAGCGGAGACGCTTCGTGACTGCGTCTGTCGCCGGCAGTTTCGACGCGCGCTCGTCCAGCGCCATCCGCACTCCGTTGATCCGTTCCACGGCGAACGTCATCTCGCCGAGCTGCGCGTACAACTTTTTGGCGAGATCCCACTGCGCCTGCCGGTCCGCAGCCGAGTGCGCCGAGCGAGGGTCCGGCACGACCTGGAGCGGCATCGTGTAGAGGTTCTTGTCCTTCGTCATCTTGATCGTGTAGGTGCCGGGCAGAATGCGCGGACCGGTCGACGCGGCGAATGCTGCGGTCGCCGCGGTCGGAACCTTTGGCGCGGCAAGGCGCATCGGCCACGTGACGCGGTTCAGGCCGCGCCGTTTGCTGCTGGGGATCGATCCGATTTTCTTTCCGCTCGCATCCGTGACGTCGATGGAGAGGTCGCCGAAGATGTGGCGGGCGCGCTGGTAGTACGTGATGACCGCGCCGTCCGGTGGGTTGGCACCCGCGAACGCCGCGTCGCCGTTCGCCCAACCACCCTGCGCCGGGATCCGCTGCACCGACGGGCGACCATCGATGAAGACGACGTTCTTCGTCAGAACGTCGGGCGTCAGCGCACGCAGCGGCGTGATGTCGTCGACGATCCAGATCCCGCGGCCATGCGTGGCGATGATGAGATCGTTGTCGCGGGGATGGATGACCAGGTCGTGAACGGCGACGTTCGGCAGATCGCCGCCTTTGTATTGCGCCCACTGTTTGCCGCCATCCAGCGAGACCCACAGGCCCTGCTCTGTGCCCAGGAAGAGCAGATCGTGATTGACCAGGTCCTCCTTGATCACGTGGGCATAGCCGCGTACCGGTGCGTCGCCGGCGATGACGGACGTCCATGTTTTCCCGAAGTCGGTCGTCCGGAACGCGTACGGCTTCATGTCGCCGAACGTGTGCAGGTCGAACGTCGCGAACGCCGTTCCTTCCTCGAAGTGGCCTGGCTCGACCGAGGAGACCCAAGCGTTCTTCGGCAGGCCGGCGATGCTCGGAGTGACGTTCGTCCAGCTCTTGCCGGCGTCGCGTGTGACCTGCACGTTGCCGTCGTCGGTGCCGGTCCAGAGCACGCTGCTGTTCTTCGGCGACTCGGCGATCGCGAAGATCGTCGTATGCATCTCCGCCGACGAGTTGTCGACGGTCACGCCGCCGGACTGCTCCTGCTTCTGCTTCTGCGGGTCATTGGTGGTGAGATCGGGCGAGATGCGCTCCCAGGTCTGGCCATGATCCCTGGAGCGGAACAGGAACTGCGATCCGAGGTAGAGCGTACCGGTGGGGGAGACGTGGATGGGTGTGTTCCAGTTGAAGCGAAGCCTTCCTTCCTTGTATTGCGGGAGCGGCTTGAGGGGACGCGTCTCGTGCGTCTTGCGATTGACCCGGCCGATCTCGCCGCCCTGCGCTTCCGCGTAGAGGTAATCGGGATCGCTCGGATCGGCGAACATCCAGAAGCCGTCGCCGCCGTAGAAATTCTCCCAGCGGCTGCTGGTGATGCCTCCCGGATATTGCGAGTCGCCGACCCACGAGCTGTTGTCCTGAAGGCCGCCGTACACATGGTACGGACGGTCCATGTCGACGCTCACATGGTAGAACTGCGAGACCGGCAGGTTGTCGGCCTTCCACCAGCGGTTTCCACCGTCGTAGGAGTACCAGAGTCCGCCGTCGTCTCCGGCGATGAGATGGTCGGTGTTGCCGGGGTTGATCCAGACGTCGTGCCAGTCGCCGTGACCTCCGCCGCCGATCGGGCTGAAGCTCTTGCCTCCGTCGTTCGAGGCGATGAGACCTCCGCCCGGTTTGTAGACCTTGTTCGGGTCCTTCGGATCGACGATCAGGTTCGCGAAGTAGAACGGGCGCCAGATCATCATCTGACTCCGGTCGCGTGCCTGCCACGTCTTCCCACCATCATCGGAACGATAGAGGCCGTTTTTCGGCGGCTCCGCTTCGATCAGTGCGTAGACGATGTTGGAGTTGGACGGCGCGACGGTGACAGCGACGCGTCCCCACGGTTTCGTCGGGAGGCCCGCGCCGCTCTTGCTGTCGAGCGACTGCCAGGTCGCCCCGCCGTCGATCGACTTGAACAGGCCGCTGCCGCTGGCCGCGTCGGCTCCGTCGCCGCCGGACCGGAACGTCCACCCTTTGCGGCGGAAGTCCCACATGCCGGCGTAAAGCGTCTTCGAGTTGGAGCGGTCGAGCGACAGCATCGAGCAGCCGGTCGACGCGTTCGCTCCTTTGAGGACGTTCGTCCACGACTTGCCGCCGTCCGTGGTCTTGTAGACGCCGCGGTCGTCGCTGTCGCTCCAGAGTTTTCCGGGGATGCAGACGTAGACGGTGTTGGTGTCCGCGGGATCGATGGCGATCTTGGCGATGCGCTCGGAGTTCGGGAGTCCGACGCTCGTCCAATTGTCGCCGCCGTCGGTCGATTTGTAGACGCCGTCGCCGTACGAGACGGAGTTGCGTGTCCAGGCTTCCCCGGTACCGACCCAGACGGTCTTGGGGTTCTTCGGATCGATGGCGATCGCGCCGATCGACTGCACGGGCTGCTTGTCGAACACCGGCTTGAACGTCGTGCCGCCGTTGACCGACTTCCAGACGCCGCCGCTGGCTGCGCCGACGTAGAGCGTGACGCGGTTGGCTTCCTGCACGGCGTCGATCGCCGCAATTCGACCGCTCATAGCCGCCGAGCCGATGTTGCGCGCGCCGAGACCGGAGATGGTTTCGCTGTCGACCTTGACAGGTGTTGCCGGTGCTGCGGATGTCGGGGCCGGAGCGGACGACGAAGCGGATGCAGGTGACTGAGCGAGCGCCATCGGCGCTGGAGCGGACGCGGGCGCGGAAGCGGTGGCGCCCGCGCTGCCAGGCCTCGCGAACAGCGAGGTGGCCATCGGCACGTTTGCTTCGATCTTCGAGTAGCTGGTTTTCTGCCGGTTCTGGCCGCCCTTCACGCCATTCTCGACGGAGAAGGGGAGATACCAGCCGTTCACGTCCTTGTAGTCTCCCAGGATCGTCTCGTAGACGCGCTCGGCGCCGCGGACCATGCGATGGGTCTCGATCTTGATCGGCACGTTCGATGTGGTGTCGATGAAGTACGTGCGGACGTCACCAGCCGGCGTGGTCACGTTGATTTTCCAGGCCTCGGAACCTTCGACGGGTTCCGTACCCATGTACGCGACCTTGTTGCCTTTCTGGGCATAGTTGACGAGGGGCCCGTCGAGGTCGGAATCCTCGAGGATGCCTTTCATCTCTTCTTCGCTCAGCGACTCGGGGTCTTTCTTGCCTTCGAACGGATCAATCTTCCAGCCGGTCGTGCCGTCATATGCGTTGATGCCGGTCATCCCCTGGAGGGCGAACTCCTGCCGCACGAGGTTCGGGCGCATGTTCTCTTCGAGCACCTTCGCCTCGAATCCGCCACCGCCAGTGAATTTGCCGGTGCGCCGCAGCGACTTGATCGCGGCGATGCGATCCATGCCCCCGGCGGCTTTGACGTACTTTGCGATGATCTCGTCCGCGGTCTGCGCGAACCCGTTCACCGCCACCAGAAACACGATCGCGAATCCGAACAACCCTCGGCGCATGCAGGTCTCTCCTTTTGAACAACGACTGACGTGGTCCGACTGCGACCTACGGATGGAAGTGCCGAAAGTTTACGGCATCCGATACACGAAGGCGTTGATGTGCATCCCGGCACCGACCGAGGCGAAGAGGATGATCTCGCCGGGGTGGAACGCGTAGCCGTCGAGCTGCCCCTTCGCGATCAGGTCGTACAGCGTGGGCACGGTTGCCACGGAGCTGTTGCCAAGCCAGGAGATCGTCATCGGCATCACGTCCGGTGGAGGCTTCATCCCTTCCGCTTCGTAGAGGGCGTTGACGATGGCGTCGTCCATCTTGCCGTTGGCCTGGTGGATGAGGATCTTCGAGACGTTGCCGAGAGGGATGCCGGCCTTCTCGAGACACTCCTTCATCGACCCGGCCACCCTCTGCAGCGCGTATTTGTACAGCTTTCGTCCTTCCATCTTGAGGAAGAGGGACTCGAGGAAGATCTCGCTGCTGTAGGAGGGACCCATGGAGAGCATCCCGGAGTGATCGAGGGTGTCGGAGCGGGTGGCACGCGCCAGGATCCCGACGTCGCCATCGTTGCGCGCCTCGAGGACCGTGGCGCCAGCGCCGTCCGCGTAGATCATGCTGTCGCGGTCGTGCGGATCGGAAATGCGCGAGAGCGTGTCTGCTCCGATGATCAGCGCGCGGTTGATGTCCCCTGCGCGAATCATCGCGTCGGCGGTGATGACGCCCTGGATCCAGCCGGGACAACCGAAGACGAGGTCGAAGGCGGCGGCGCGCGGATTGGTAATGCGCAGCTTCGACTTCACGCGCGCAGCCAGCGATGGGACGAGGTCCGGATGTCCGCCGCTCGTCTTCACATCGCCGAAGTTGTGCGCGACGATGATGAGGTCGAGCGTCTCGGGATCGATGCCCGAGGTGGTCAGGGCATCGTGGGCGGCGGCGAAGGCGATGTCCGACGTGACGGTGCCCTCTTCGACGTAACGGCGCTCGCGAATCCCGGTGATGGCTTCGAACTGCTGCACGATCTCGGCGTTCGTCTTGGAGAGTCGGGCTCCGTCCGTGCCACGGAAGTCGTGATCCAGGAATGCCGCGTTCGGCACCCGGACGGGCGGGATGTGGCTTCCTGTGCCGGTGATCACGGAACGAATCATGCGAAGGGCGGATTCTAGCGCCATGCCGCCCCTCCTTCCACGGTTGCGGTGCGTGGCGGGAAACCCCGCGACGAAGGTCTGGCCCCGGAGACGCCGTCGGGGTATGGTGTGAACATCCCATTCAGACAGACAATCGAAGGAGGAGACTCATGGCCTTTCCTCACGTGAATTACCTGGCGGTTCTCGCCAGCGGCGTTCTCATCTTCATGCTCGGTGGCCTCTGGTATTCGGTCCTTTTCAAGAAACCGTGGATCGCGTTGATGGAGATCCCGGAGGAGAAGATGAAGGAAGGCTCGGGAGGTGCGATGCCCTTCCTGATGCTCCTGGCCTTTCTGTGTGGGTTGGTCACCGCGTACATCATGGCCATCGTCGTCAACCACTTTGCGCCTCCGACTTTGATGCGCGGAGCGATGGTGGGGACGATGATGTGGGTAGGCTTCGCAGCGCCGAGCAGTTTCGCAACGGCCATCTTCTCAATGACGAAAAAGCCGCTCTGGTTCATCAACTCGACCTACAACCTGGTGTCGTTCATCGCCGCGGGGATGCTTCTGTCCGTCTGGCGGTGAACACGGCAACACTAGCGAAAAAATAGGTCGGAGAGTCCGACCTACGTTCTCGTTACCGTCTCGATCCGACGGTGGCTCGCAGCGTTCGCAGTCGCAGATCCAACTCCTCGGGCGTGATCGTCGCGTACTTTGGCGGGAGCAGCCTGCGGCTCGAAGACTCGAAGACGGCCAGCAGTTCCATGTACTCGAGCAGTTCGGCGTCGCGGCTCGGGAAATAGTCGCTGGCGGCGCTGATGAACTGCGCGGCCGTGACGCTCGGAGAGGAGCTTTGCGCGGCGTCGTCGTTGGCCATGAGGATCACCGCTTCGACGTCGGCGTTCGAGTAGCCGACGAGTTTCTTGGAAAACGTGTCGCGGATCGACGGAAAGTCGACGGTCGTCCCGATGTGGTTCTTGCGCACGACGGCCTGCGCCACGTGCTCGACCTCTTCCGGCGTCTGTGAGTAGAGGAAGGGGATCTTGCGGTCGAGACGTCCGGCGCGCTTGAGGTCGACGTCGAGCTTGTCGGGGCGGTTCGTCATCACCAGAAAGAGGATCCGTCCACGGTTCGTGGTGTCGGACATGAACTCTTTGATGCGGGCGATGACGCGTGACGACGTCCCGCCGTCTCCGTCCCCGTCGGTGTTTCCGAAGGCGCGATCACCCTCGTCGACGATGACGACGACCTGCCCGATGGCGCGGATCACGTTGAGGATCTTCTCGAGATTCCCTTCGGTCGCCCCCACCCACTTCGAGCGGAAGTTCTTCAGCTTGATCGTCGTCAGACCGCACTCGTGCGCGAACGCCTCGGCCACGAACGTCTTTCCCGTTCCCATCGGACCAGTGAAGAGAATCCCCATCGGCACACGGGCCGTCTCGCCGTTGCGGATGCTGGCCGCGACCATGAGCAGATCCTTCTTCACTTCGTCCATGCCGCCGACGACTTCGAAGCCATGTTCGGGGACGACGAACTCGACGAGGCCGAAGCACTCGCGCTCGAGAATCTCGCGCTTGCGGCGGGCGATGAGCTGGTCGACTTCCTGGCGGGCGCGCTCGCCGCGGTCGGCGATCGCGCGTTCGGCCGGCTGCGCGCCGGGCGCCAGCAGGCGCGTGATCTCCTCCTGGCTGAGTCCCGATGTGAGCGACGCCAGCTTCTTGGCGCGTTCCCCGGCATCCGTTCCGCCGAGGAGGCTGGCGATGAAGACTTCGCGCTCGGCGGCTTCGTCTTCGCTGCGTGGTGCCGGCGTCAGAATGGCCATGATTTGAATCGCTTTCAGGCCGGCGGTGATGTCGGCGTAGCGATCGGCTTCCTTCGCACTGAGGTTGGCGTCTGCGGCGAGGGCGGCGGCGCGGCGTGTGTCGCGGTCAGGCATCGGCACTTCGACCACGGCCACCTTCGGATTGGAGACCAGCTTCGAGGCGATGTCGGTCAGGTTCTCCGACGTCAGGATCACCACGTTGTCGGTGTGCTCGATCTCGGGCAGGAACGACCAGCGGTGCAGCGTGACGACCGCCGCCCGATCGGCCTCACTCTGGAAATTCGTGTCGCCCGCCGGTGCCAGCGCCTCGGCATATTCGAGGATGACGGCTGTCTTCGTCGTCCCGATCAGCAGCCGCTCGATCGCGGCGAGGGCCTTGGTTTTGTCGGTTTCCAGGAGCAGATCTTCGAGATTTCCGGCGCCCTTTCCCCGTTTCAGAAAGCGGACGCCGGTGGCGACGTTGTAGACGACGACCGTCTCCTTCGAGTCTTTCAGGAGGACGTTGCCGAGAAACTCGGTCAGGCTGAGGATCTCGCCTCCGCTCAGGATGGCGTCGTACACATTGCCATGCAGTACGAACACGGATGCCTCGCCCCGCACATAGCGGCGGCGGAGGTCTTCAGCCCAGGCCGGAAGAATCTTCGCATCAGACATTCATGGTTCCGATCACGCTTCGATGGCGTGGAGGATCTTGTCGGTATCGATGGCGGTCTGCCGGATCGACTCGACGCCGTCGAGGAGGTCGTCGAGCTGGCCGGACAGCTCCGTCGGAGACTGCATGGTCACGATCTGGTCGGCGATGAGCTGGAACGAATTCTCGATGAGGTCGAGCTGCCCTTTGGCGACGCCGAGGTAGTTGCGGATGTCCTTGAGTTTCTCGATGCGTTTGAGGAGGACGGCCAGATTTTTTCCGGCGATGTCGCGCTCCTGCAGCGTTGCCGACTTGAGTCCCGCCCGTGCGCGCCAGCGCTCGGCATCGCGCTCGAGGGAGTCGAGGTCGACGCTGTCGAGATAGCTCTCGTAACGTCCGCACGTCAGAGCCATCTCCATGAACGACTCCACGAGCCTGCGCGTCTTCACCAGTTCGTTCCGCAACAGGTCGCCCGTGAACGAGGGGTTCTCCGAAGCGAGGTGGTTGATTTCTTTCTGCCGTTCGACGAGTTGTTCGACGCGCTCCCGCTGTTCGGGCCGGAGGGCTTTCATCCGTTCGGCACGATCCTGCTCTTCCAGCGCCTCGCGGATCTTGTCAAAGCGGGGATCCCACAGCAGCCGGCGAAGCGTCGGATTGTCCGGACCGTGCAGCAGCCAGATCGCCTCGGCGCCCAGCGCGCCGAGCGCCAGGATGGGGTTCAACGTCAGGACCGACGCCGCCATCGCGCCTCCGAAAAGCGAGAGGTTGTAGGGATTGGCGAAAGCCATCTTGAGATAGGGGCGATGCTCGAAGACGGCATCCGTGATCATCTCCTTTGCCGTGTCGCGGACGGCGCTGGAGAGCCTGGATTGTGGGTTCGGTTTCGTCGGGTCAGCCACGATCGCGGCCTATTGTACGAGGAGGCGTCGCTGCCGTGCGCACGGACCCCGGCCGTATTTCGTACAATACGTGGCAATGGACCGGCAGATGCCACGAGGCATTTCCGACCGTCGAATCGAGCGCAGATCCAATAAAATCCCGGGAAACCAACCGCGAATCATCTGCAGTCGATCGTGCGATCGCACGATCTGAGTTTGCTCAGGAGGCATCATGAAACTGACTCCGTTTGCCAAGGCCTTCACCACGATCGTGATTCTGGCCGTCGTCGGCTATGTCGTTTACACCCATCGTGCGACCCTCATTCCGGCGGCTGGCCTCAAGAACTCGGTCGTTCCTTCGAAGGTCGATCTCCCCAATGCCCAGGAGGGTCAGGGATCGGGTGTCGCGTTCCGCCTCCCCGCCGAGTCCCCCGGCTGCACGGACCAGACGGAGGTCCGCTTCAACGTGTGGGCCTGGAACTCTCAGATGGGAATGATGGCCGCCACCGGTGGCAAACAAAGCGCCGAAGGCAGCCTGATGTGCGCCGAGAAAGTCAATCTTCATCTCCTTCGCGAGGACGACTCCAACAAGATGCAGGAGAATCTCGTCGCCTTCGCCACCTCCCTCCGCAATGGCGAGGCGCAGCCGAAAGCAGGCGTGCATTTCGTCGGCATCATGGGCGACGGCAGCGCCCAGTTCCTCAAGGGCCTCACCGACGTCCTCGGCAAGAAGCTCGGCCCCGAGTACAAGGCCAAGATCATCGGTTCCACCGGGTTCTCGCGCGGCGAAGACAAGTTCATGGGTCCGCAGGAGTGGAAGGACAACCCTGGTGCATCGCGCGGTGGAGTCGTGGCCGGCGTCCTGCGCGACGGAGACTGGAACATCGCCCAGAAATGGCTCGGCGACAACGGACTGCGCAACAATCCCGACGAGAAGACCTGGGACCCCGAGGCGCTCAACTGGGTGGCGGCGGAGAGCTACACCGACGCGGCCAAGAAATACGTTGAAGGATGGTCCGAGGACCGCAACGTCATCCGCAACGGCAAACTCACTGGCGAGAAGAAGCGCGTCACGGTCAACGGGGTGGTGACCTGGACGCCGGGCGATGTCACGGTCGCCAGGATGAAGGGTGGGCTGGTCTCCATCGTCTCGACGAAGGAGTACACGTCGCAGATGCCGCAGGTCATCATCGGCATCGACAAGTGGATGAAGGACAACCGAACTGTCGTCGACGGGATGCTCAACGGCATCATGAAGGGCGGCGATGCCGTGAAGTCGAGCAAGAAGGCGCTGGACTTTGCAGCCCAGGTCAGTGCCAAGGTTTACAACGAGGAGAGCGCCAGCTACTGGCTCAAGTACTTCAACCCGGTCACCGAGCCGGACAAGCAGGGCATCACCGTTTCCCTCGGCGGTTCCTACGTCGATAACCTCGCTGACAACCTTCTTCTCTTCGGCCTCGTCCCGGGCTCGTCGGATCTTCTCGCGGCGACGTACTCGAAATTCGGCGATGTCGTCGTGCAGCAGTATCCGGAGCTCATTCCCTCATATCCGCCGATCAGTGAGGTCCGGGACCTCTCCTATCTGAAGGACATCTCAGGAAACGCCGCCGCGACGGCGGTGGAGACGCAGAAACCGAAGTATGAAACCACGTCACCGACCGCGAGCCGCGCCGTCGTCGGGCGCCGCTCGTGGAACATCCAGTTCGAGAGTGGCAAAGCCGCGTTCACGCCCGAGGCCCAGCAGACTCTGAATGAGCTCGCACGCGAGTTGCTGGTCGCCGGTGGAACGCTCGTGGAAGTTCACGGGCACACCGACAACATGGGCAGCGCCGACAAGAATCAGCAGCTTTCCGAAGACCGCGCGTTTTCGGTCAAGCAGTGGTTGATGGGGCAATCAAGCGTCAACTTCCCGTCGGAGCGCGTCTCGGTACACGCGCACGGCGCGACCAATCCGATCGCGTCGAATGCGACGGCCGAGGGACGTGCGAAAAACCGCCGTGTTGAGGTTGTCCTGACCTCGCAATGATCGAATCGAGCTCGCCCGCAGCGGCGTTTCTCCCCAACCGGGTCGTCAGTCCGACGGTGATGCGCATCATCATCGTCGGGCAGGCGATCGTCGCGCTCGCCGTCTGGTGGCTGGCGCCGATCCGCGTCCTGCCGCGGCCGGACGAGGTCTTTCACGCGCTTGGCTCGCTCTGGATGACGCAAGGCCTCGGCTACGAATTGATCACGAGCCTTACCCTGAACGTCGAAGCCATTGCCTGGTCTACATTGATCTCGTTGCTCCTGTCGTACCTGACGGTCATCCCCGCCTTCCGGCCGATTGCGTTGGCGGTATCGAAGGGACGTTTCCTCGGCCTGATCGGACTGACGCTGATCTTTACGCTGGCCATCGGCGGTGGTCACACGCTCAAGCTCTCGCTGCTGGTGTTCGGTATGACGGTCTTCTTCGTCACATCGATGGCCTCGGTCGTGGTCGAGTTGCCGTCCGAAGTCTTCGACTATGCCCGCACGCTCGGGATGAAGGAGACGCGGGTGGTGTGGGAAGCCGTGATCCTCGGAACCGCGGACCAGGCGTTCGAAGTGATGCGTCAGAACGCGGCCATCGGCTGGATGATGCTGACCATGGTCGAAGGAATCGCCCGCTCCGAGGGTGGGATCGGGGCGATGCTGCTCAATCAGAACAAGCACTTCCACATCGCGGAAGTGTTCGCCATCCAGCTGGTCATTCTGCTCGTCGGCATCTTTCAGGACTACTTCATCGGCGCCATGCGCCGGCTGTTCTGTCCGTATGCCGATCTGCTCGTGGTGCGGAGATAGGCGTGCAGGCCCTTCCCTACGAACTGAAAGATGTCGTCCTCGACGTGAGCGACGTCTCCCTCGCCATCGACGGCTACCCCATTCTCCGCGATGTGAAGTTTCAGGTCCGGGATGTCGTCCGGCCGGATGTGACGCAGGGACAGGTCATCGCGCTGCTCGGCCCATCAGGCGTCGGCAAGACGACGCTGTTCCGAATCCTGGCGGGACTCAATCCGCCAGACAAGGGCCAGGTCCTCATCGGACCGAAACAGCGTCCGGTCGAAGCCGGGATGGTGGGAGTGGTCTTCCAGCACTACCGGCTCTTCGAACATCGCACGGTGATGGGAAACCTGTTGCTTGCCGCGCAGCTGAGCGGCTGCAGGGGCGAGGAGAAGCAGAAGCGCGCAAAGGAAATGCTGGAGCGCTTCGGTCTCTTTGAGTTTGCGAAGCGCTATCCCGTGCAGCTCTCCGGTGGACAACGCCAGCGCGTGGCCATCGCGCAGCAGTTTCTCTGCAGCCAGCATCTCCTGCTGATGGACGAACCGTTCTCCGGACTCGATCCGATCGCGGTCGACAACGTCTGCCGTCTGGTCAGCGAAGTGGCGAACCTCGATGAGCTCAATACGATCTTCATCGTGACGCACAACATCGAGGCGGGACTTCAGGTTGCCGACACCGTGCTGCTGCTCGGGCGCGACCGCGACCCGTCCGGCAAGATCATCCCCGGCGCCCGCGTGCAGCGGACGTATGACCTGATGAAGATGGGTCTGACCTGGCGCGAAGGCGTGGACCGCCAGCCCGAGTTCCTGGAGCTCGCACGGGAAGTGCGAGGACGATTCCGCGAACTGTAGGTGGAGTTGCGGCTACGCGCTGGTGGAGTGCTGTTTGCTGTTTGGTGGGTTGCCGGTCTCGGTTTGTAGTCTTGCGGTCCTGGTCCCGGGCTGGAACGGCAGTATTGCCGCGTAGCGGCTCCGGAGGGTAGCCGTGGGTGCGAGCTCCGCGAGCACCTACGGATGCTACGGCAACGATTCGTGCCGCGTCAGCGGCACCAGAATTGAGTGCTGCGTCCACGGCTCCAGTGCCGCTGACGCGGCACAACGTTCAGTGCATATTGTCCGGGGGTACTCGCGTCGCTCGTACCCCCGGCTACCTTCTGTTGCCTCTACGCGGCGTGGAGCGCGCGACCGCGAAATCCGTACGGACAGAAGCCCCCGCGAGCGGAGCACCAAACAGCTGCCTCGTCTTCGATGACTGGCTTTGCAGCCTTGTCCTCAGGGCGGCAGGAAACCGCGAGTACCTACATCGTCTTCTGCGACTGTCCCTGCTGCGCGGCCTTGCGAGCTTTCATCGCGGCTAGTTCTTCGCGCGCCTGCACGTCGCCAACTTCCCCTCGCAGCTTCGTGAGCCTCGAGTCGAGCGACGAGTCCGACAGCTCCTTGCCGAGGTTCGCTTCGGCGATCGTGTTCTTGATGTGGGTGCGGACGGTGTCGAGCGCGCGTACTTCCTCGTCGACCGAGAGGCCGTCGAGCTGTTCCTGAATCTTGATGCGGGCCTGCGCGGACTGCATCTTGGCGAGCATGGAGTCGCGCTCCGACTTCAGTTTGCGGATCTCGGTCTGCACGGAGAGCAGCGACGTCTTTGCGGAATCAGCGTCACCCCGTGCTGTCTCCATCTCCGTCTTCATGTCGGTGATGTCCGCAGTGAGCTGGTTCTTCTTCTGAATGAGAATGACGGCCAGGTCGTCCTGATTCGTCGAGACCGCCGTGTTCAGCTCGGCCTCGGTCTGCGCCAGCTCCTTCGTGGCCGCCTGATAGCGCTCGTCGATCTCTTCCCGACGGCGGATGATGGAAGCCGTTGCCCCTTTCAGCTTGGCGTATTTCGTCACCATCGAGTTGATGGCGTTTTCGTAAGCGATCTCGGGATGCTCCTTCTCAATGTCCGAGATCCAGATCGAGAGAAAGCCTTTCCAGAGATTCGAGAGTCGGGAGATCACACCCATGGGTTACGGTCCTTTCGTGACATCACGCGGAAGGTTCTTGGAGCTTGGGCGACTCGCGCACAACACGAGCCACGGCGTCCTGCCCGAAGAATTCGAGCACTTTCTGCACGTCTAGTTTCTTCTTGTTGCAGCTGCCGATGACGGTGTTCTGCTCGTCGACGCGCTGTTGCATCACGGTCTTGAGCCGGCTGATTTCTTCTTCGTACTGTTTGATGCGCTCATCTGCTTCGAGCGTGACTTTCTCCACGTCGGCAGCGCCGTTGCGGATGTACGCCTCGAGCGCCTGCAACTGCTGGGCACCACTCTCGATGATCTTCTCCACCGGCACGTTGAACGCGCGCAGCGAGGCCATGACGATCTGCTTCTTCACCGTGTCGTCGGTTCCGGGAGGCAGGTCCGTCAGAAGCCCCAGCGTTCTGCTGACGCGCTCGCGCTCCTCGGCACCGATGCCGGCCGCTTCGAAGACGTTGTCGAAATCGACCTTTCCGCCGGGTGCTTCGGGAGGAGCCGTCTTGAACACGTCCAGAGGCGGACCGGCCGGTGCCGGTGGCGTGTAGGTCACGTCGCCGCTGTCAGAGGTTGGAACGGCGCCCGGGTCTGCACCGGTCTGCGCAGACTCATCCCGTTCGATGAACCAGCCGGCGACGGTTGATCCCCAGTTCTTTTTCTGTGTCATGGAAGTCGAAAAATCATATCAGAGAGCAGGACGCAGACTGCGGATCGAGTGACTGGGCTTGGTTGGCGAGGATCCCACGTGAAGACCACGAACATGTTCCAGCTCATGACGCGGGCCTTTTCTCAGGACTCCCGAATACGATTCCTCCCGCGGTGTAGCATGAGGCCGCTTTCAGGAGTGCTCTTCAGCCATGCGAGAAATCCGCATCTTTCCCACCCGGCAGGAGTACGAACGGTACGTTTTCTCCGAGATCTTCAGTGATCCAGAAATCGTGAACCATCCGTTTTACCGGCGGCTCATCCAGTTTGTTCTCGACGGGAAGGCGCCGCTTTTCTACCGGGAGAGCGATCCCACGGAGTACCGGAACTTCTCGGCCTACTACCACTTCATCCTCGACCGGCAGAACTACATCAGCGCCACCTTGCGGAGCATGTACTTCCTCCATGACTTCACGCACATGCTCTTCTACTACCCGCACGACGTCTCGGCGGTGACGCAGGAAGAGTTCGAAGAAGCGGTGATCCTCAGCGAGTACGCCGCGTCGAATGAGACCGAGGTCCTCATCCACTACAGGATGCCAGGCCTGCGGGAGAAGGTCTTTCCGGAGCGGCGGATTCTTTTCGACATCCTGCGCGATCGAGGGGTGAATCAGCCGCCGGTGCACTCACTGCTGCATCTGCGAAAAACCCTCATCGAAAGGGACGTGCTCGATCCCTACTTTTTCCAGGACCCGAATGACCGTTCCGCCTGGGAGACTCTGAAGAGCTATGCCGGGAACGGCGCCTGGTGCAAACATCGGATGCGGGAGATCCGCCGCCTGCGCAATCCCACCGAGTACTTCTACCGGTTCCTGACCCCGGCAAACTACGAGAGGGTGCTCTCGAGTTACGAGAGCCTGGCTACGCAGGAGAGCTACGAACAGATCACGCTTCGTAACGTCCGGCTGGCCTTCGAGCTTCTGGGAATCGCCGATCCGCCTACTACTTTCGCCGCCTGTCTCGACGAGGTGGAAGAGCTGGAGGGACAGGTGCTGGTCACGACCATCAAGCCATGAAGGAACTGCGAACGATCACCACGGTCTATAGCTACTACCTGCCCGAGGTGCGCGAGGTGGTGGCGAAGTTGGGGCGTGACTATCCGCACGATGTGCTGTTGCAGTCCATAAAGCCCGGGCTGGACACCTTTCATGAACCGATCATCGATCGTGTGCTGGCCAGTCACACGCACGATGTCCCCGGTCTGTCTGCCTTCCCGAACCGGTACCCGACTGCCGGTTCCGAGGAGGGAATCCGGGAGTACATGACGGAGCTGGCCCACGGCGGGGTGAAGGAGATCCTCATGCTTCGCGGGGACTACGAGGGTTACCGCGATGTTGCACACTCGCGCGGAATGAGCGTGATGGAAGTCGAAGGAGACACCGACCCCGCTTCGATCGCTCCGGGGCATTGGTTCCTTTCCAACCCTTCGGCACGCGACGGAAACCTCCTGCCCGAGGCGGTGATCGAGAGGATCTGCAGCGCCGGTCACCAGGTCTTCTACGATCTGAGCTATCTGGGATCCACCGGGCCGGCGCAGTATGTTGTCGATCATCCGAACGTTGCCGCGGTGGCGCTTTCCTTCAGCAAGACCTACGGCCTGTTTTACTCCCGCATCGGATTCCTGCTCACGCGCAGTGCCGTGGCATCTCTTTACGGCAATCGCTGGTTCAAGAACATCTTCAGCCTGATGATCGCGGACGCGGTGGTGACCCAGCTCGACATCACTGCACTCGCCACGAAGTACAAGGGAATCCAGGCGAACGTTCTTGCCGGGATCAACGCTGATTTTGGCCTTGGCCTGGTGCCGAGCGACGCCTTTCTGCTGGCCACCCTGAGCGTCGATGCCGCCTCCCATCTCGATGTCGGACAGCAGGCGACGATCGCCAGGCACCGGCGAGCAACCGCCTTCCGCTTCTGCCTGACCCCGTATTTTCTGGAGACGGCGGGGTGAACGATCACCCTCTCTTTTCATCGGTCGAGAGTGGCAATGTGCCGCTGCCGCTGAGTCTCAGCCGCATGCATAGGGCTGAGCCCGGGTCGTGATTGTGAGGAGTCCTTCAGGGGACGTTTCTCATCCAGGCCGGATGCAAGCGCTTGATCCTCGTGAACACCGGGCACTCCTTGTCGTGCGCGCCGGGAAGGTAACCGATGCTCATAAGAAAGGAGCCGGTGATCTCGCCGCCAGTAAAGAGAAACGTCCGCCGGAAGAGTTTGACCCATTCCTCCCTGCTCAGTGGGTGGTGCGCGTCGTGGAGCCAGCCGGAAAAGGAGCCGTGGGACTTGCGAAGGGCGCGGATGCGCCGGGCGTTCTCGATTGCGGCGCTGATCTTGAGGCGGTTGCGGATGATGCCGGCGTCGTTCATCAGCCGGTCGCGCTGTTTGTCTGAAAATCGCGCCACACGATCGACTTCGAATCCAGCAAACGCCTTCCGAAAGCTGTCCCGCTTTTTCAGGATGGTCAGCCATGACAGGCCGGCCTGATTGATCTCCAGCACCAGGCGTTCGAAGAGCTGGTCATCGTCGGTGATCGGAAAGCCATACTCCTCGTCGTGATAGGGACCGTGGAAGGGATGTCCTGGCGCGATGTCGCAATAGCTCATCCGACTCTTCGCTCCTCGATCGTCGTCGTGAACGCCTGGTCTCCGATGTCGAGATAGAGCTGCCGTTCGGTGATCGTCAGGGACATGGGAGCGCGGCGCGGGAGATCCATGGCGGCGCGCTCGATGAATCCCCGGCCGAAGCTGTAGATCGGGATCCCGGCCGCCTCGTGGACCTTTTTACCCTCGAGCTGGTCGAGCACCATCGCCGGATCGCGATGGGTGTACACGGCGACGCGTCCGGCCAGCTTGCTGCCGCGATGGAGACGCGGCGCGTCGGGGGCGCCCACTTCGATCCACGCCGTGATGCGTCCCGTCAGATCGCGTACGAGCACCGCCGGTTCATCTCCCGACGCCACCCCCTCCGTCAGCGCGATCCCTTCGGTGTACTCGAGACACAACGCCAGAACGCGCGTCAGCATGTACTCGGCCGTCTCCGAAGGCTGGCGGGCAACGCGGAGGTCGAGCGTTTCGTAGACGCCTCGATCGACGTCGGAGAGTTGAATGTCGAAGCGGTACATCGTCGCGGTGAGCGCCATCGCGCCCGAGCATACCGTTTCGCGGTGCGGAGAGGCCTACTCCTTCGGATCGCTTTCCTCGATGTGGAGTTTGTGCATCGCGCGATGGATGAATGGAGCGAGCAGCAGGCCGAGGAGCCCGATAAAAATCAGCCCCGAAAAGAGCGCGTAGAACGAAGCGAAGACCTTTGCCGCCGAGCTCTTGAGAAGGTCGACAGGTCCCATCCCGCCAAGAATCATCGACGCGTTCAGGAGCGAGTCGACCCAAGGGAGGCCACCCAGGCAGTGGTAGCCGAGGACGCCGGCGAAGAGCGCGATGGCTGCAGAGCCCGTCGCATACCCGAAGTGGTTGAAAACGCGCTTCGCAAATTGAGCGCGTGTCAGCAGGCGGTCCCGGCGATTCTCGTACATTCAGAGGATTAGACCATGCTGGCAGCATAGCCGCAGGTACTTACAATAAAAGGAAGATGTACTGGGGGCCGGATGTTCTCCTAAGTACCCAGTACACCCTTGTTCCCGAGGGTAATCAATAGTTATCTTACTTACTATTGACGAGTTGTGAGGCGTCCGGATTTCGGACGTATTCCGATCTTTTCTCTTTTTGGCTTGAGCATGATGAAACGCGTTCTCATCGGGTTGGTCTGTCTGGCCGCGTTCGCCGCGACCCGGCCGGCGGTTGCGCAAACGCTTTTCGTCAACGACCTGTTTACGGCCGCGGTCGACACGATGCTGGAGGCCCACGCCCCGAATACCGGAGGCGCCTGGAGCCGGGTCACTGGTGGCAGCGGCCTCCGCATCAATGGCGCCGCCGACAACGTCCGGGACGTGAACACCGGCGACTGGAACGTCTACTCAAACGCAACGATATCGCCGGGTGCGGAAGTCGTGGTCGGGGCAACCGTCACCTTCACCTCGGCCGCCAGCACGAACAATTTTGTCGATCTGTTCGGCCGCGGATCGGTGACCCTGCTCCAGGCGTATTCGGCGCGGGTCACTGGTGCTGCCACCAACAACATCACGATCACGAAATGGAACGGCGGTGTGCCCACCGTCCTTGCCACTGGCACCCGGGCGGTTCCTCTCAACACAGCGACCTCCGTGGTTTTCTCGATCAAGAATGCGTTGAAGACGGTGGAGATTAACGGCGTTGTCGTTCTCTCCAGCGCGGACAACGCCCTTACCGGCGTGGGGCTGGTCGGACTTGCGATCCAGAGCAATGCAGCCAATGGAACGATTGTCGATAACTTCTTCGCATCGACCTTCGCGCCGACCGCGGTCGATCACATGGACACCGCCGCGATCCGCGAGGGTGGCCGAATCCTCCTGCAATGGTCGACCGCGCGCGAAGTGGAGAACCTCGGGTTTCGCGTCTTTCGCGATGACGGGCAGGGCCGCATTCCGGTCTCCCACGCGCTCATCGCCGGGGCTGCGTTCATGCTTGCAGGCGGCTCGCTGCCGGCTGGCAACTCGTACCGATGGATCGATTCCGACCCTCGCGCCAGGACCGCAAGAGCCTGGTGGATTGAAGACGTCGATCTGCGCGGGCACGGTGTATGGCACGGTCCGATCGTCCCGCGGAACGGCACGATCGACGCGCGCGTCGCACTCTCGCCGACGTTTGCCGATTCGCCTCAGCGCGACGGTCTTGCGCAGGCTGCCACCATCCGTCCCCGGAAGCTTGCCGCAACCGCGGCCACCATCGCGGGCGCGGGCGGAGAGCGGCGCCGGGCGATCGTTCCCCTCGCGGGCGAGATGGCCATGCAGCGGACCAGTGCCGCACGTGGCGCCATCCGGATCGCCGTAAACGCCGATGGCCTCTACCGCGTGACGCGTCCGGAGCTTACGGCAGCGGGACTCGATGCGATGGCGGACATACGAACGCTTCATCTGTATGCCGACGGCGTCGAGGTGCCGGTCGCGATCGAGGGAACCGATCTGCTGTTCTACGGTCGTGCACTCGATACCCCTTCCACGGCGACGCGCATCTACTGGCTTGTCTCGGGCGAGGGAGCGGGAATCCGCATGCCTGTTGCGGCGGTCGGGGGCGGAGTGCCGGCGACAAACCGGAGTTTCGCGGCGACCGCGGAACGGAGCGACAAGGTCTACTTCGTCACGTTTCTCCACGACGCCAGTGGAGATCATTTCGTCGGTCCTCTGGTCTCGACGGATGCGACGCAGCCAACGGTGCAGACGCTGCAGCTTGGGCACGTCGATCCCTCGGGACCGAGTGCTTCCATCAAGGTGGTCCTTCAGGGATCGAGCGAGGTCGACACTCCGTCCGAACATCGCGTCTCCATTTCTTTCAACGGTCAGCATGCCGGCGCCATGACCTTCGGGGCCTTCGCCCGCGCCTCCGCGACATTCAGCGTGCCGTCATCGCTCGTCGCCGAAGGGGAGAATCGTGTCTCGCTGGTGGCGACGAACGGCGAACTCGACGCCAGCGCCATCGTCTCGGTCTCCGTGACGTACGCACACTCGTACGTCGCCGATGACGGTTCGTTGCTCGCTGCCGTCGAAGGGGGCGCACAAACCTCCATCTCCGGGTTCGCCTCGAACGACGTGGAGATCGTCGATGTCACCGACGCCCGGGCACCGATCCGAGTCGTGCCAACGGTCGTCAACGGAACAGCGTCGTTCGTCGCGCCCGGTACCGAAGAGCGCACGATCCTTGCGGTGGACGCCTCGCGCGTGCTGCACGCCGGCTCCGTCACGCGCGACCAGCCGTCGTCGCTCCATGATTCTGCCGGCGCGGATGTCGTGATCATCAGCCACCGTTCCTTCATCGATGCGCTCGCGCCGCTCGTGCAGCTGCGCCGATCCCAGGGGCTGAACGTTCTCGTGGCATCGACGGACGACATCTACGACGAATTCAACTTCGGCGCGAAGGATCCGCAGGCCATCCGGGCGTTCCTCAGCAACGCCCGACGCTGGGCGACGCCGCCTCGCTATGTGCTGCTCGTGGGGGATGCCAGTTTCGACGAGCGCAACTACCTTGGACTGGGCGACTTCGATTTCCTCCCGACGCGGCTCGTGCCCACCGCACTCCTCGACACCGCATCCGACGCCTGGTTCACGGACTTCGATGACGACGGCGCGCCGGAGGTCCCGATCGGCCGCTTCTCCGCGCGCATCCCGGCGGATGTCATCGCAGAGGTGGCGAAAGTCGTCGCGTACGAGACGAGTGCGCTTCCTCCATCGCACACAGTCGTTCTCGTGAGCGACGCAGACCAAGCCATCGACTTTCATGCGAACAGCCTCGCGCTCGAGGCGAGCATCCCGGCAAGCTTCGACGTGGTGGATGTCAATGCAGCGGCCAGCGGTGCGCCAGCGGCGCGGCAGGAGCTTCTGGCCCGATTCAGCGACGCGTTGCTCGTCAACTACATCGGGCATGGCTCCGTCGAGATCTGGAGCAACGCGTCGTTCTTCGGGCGGAGCGATGTGGACACGTTGTCGAGGGGACGCACTCCGATCGTTGTGGCCATGACCTGTCTCAACGGCTACTTCCACGACGTCTACACCGACAGCCTTGCGGAGACCCTGCAGCGTGCACCCAACGGCGCTGTGGCAGTTTGGGCGTCCTCGTCACTGACGAGTCCTGAAGTCCAGTTGCCGGTCGACGAGATCCTGGTTCAGGCTCTCCTCGCGAACGGCGACGTCCGCCTCGGTGATGCGGTGGTCGCAGCGCTGAAGAGCTCCTTCACGGCCGACATCCGAAGAACCTTCATCCTGTTCGGCGACCCGGCGATGCGCGTCCGGACGCGCTAGCGGTCCGCAGACCGCTGACCTTCGAGGATCGGCAGCACGACGCGCACCGTCGATCGGGTCGATTGGGTTGAGAATTCAGCCGCCCGCGGGCTGCTGAAGATTAGCAATATGTTCTCGAGTTATTTGTTATGATGCGAGTCCAATCCAACGTCCAGGAACTCAATGAAGCGATTGCTCCCGATCATCGCCGTAACCCTCGCGTTTGCTATGCCGGCGCGTGCGGCGGACTCATCCGATGCCGTCGTTGCCTCGCTCGTCAACCAGGCACCGGGGCTCCGTCCCGCCGTCCTGAAGCTGGCGCTCGCGGCGGCTGCACGAGCCGAAGAGCGCGGTCTGGTTCCTCGCCGCGATCTGCTGACGGTCATCGATTACTCGCTTCCTTCCTCCCAGCCCAGGCTGTTCATTTTCGACCTTGGCGCACACAAGCTTCTCTTCCGCGAGCTCGTGGCCCATGGCAAGGGAAGCGGAGGAAACCTTGCGAACGTCTTTTCCAACAGCCCGGGGAGCCTGGCCACCAGCCTCGGCCTTTTCGTCACGGCCGACACCTACAACGGTGGCAACGGATACTCGCTGCGGCTGAAGGGACTTGAGCAAGGCATCAACGACATGGCGTTCGATCGCATGATCGTGCTTCACGGCGCGTCGTATGTGAGTCAGGAAGCCGTCAAGGTCCTCGGAAGGCTGGGGCGGAGCTGGGGATGCCCAGCAGTCCGCCCCGAGATTTCTCAGAAAATCATCAACACGATTCGTGGTGGCAGCCCGGTGTTCGCGTACTACCCGGACCGGGGCTGGCTATCCACCTCCGCGTTCCTGCGCCAGGTCGCCGGTGCCGTGGCGAACGCCGCGCGCTGATCGTCCGTCCGGTGGTCATCGCTTGGCGAACCGCACCCGGTGGTTGGCCGGGTCGAACGTCACGGCGTAGTCCTTCAGGAAGCGGAAGCCGAGGTTCGCGATGGGGAAAATCTCAACGAAGTCCAATCGCGGATTGATCAGCGTGACGGCGCCGACGTGCGCCTCTCCCTTCAGCGACGCTCCGTAGACATCGAACTCGTTGCTTACTGTCCGTGCATGGCCCACCACGCGCGGCTCCTCGGCCAGAGGCAGGGACTTGGCCAGCGACAGCGGAATCGAGAGCAGAGCCGGGCTGCCGCTGTCGATGTCGGCCTTCACCTTCACGCCGGCAACATCGACTTCGATCGTCGGAATGCCATGCTCTGCACTGTAGGTGAGCACCTTGGTGCCGTCCGCCGCGGGCAATCCCCCTCCGTCGATTTCGAAACGTCCGTTGGGATAGTCGAACGTCACGATGAGCGAGGTGAAGAGCTGCAGTCCGATGACGCCATCGACGCCTTCCATCACCAGCCCACCCATCTCACCGACGTCGACCTGGCCGAAGTGCGCCGAGCCGATGTCGACGGATTCCGCGTGCAGGATGTGGACGGTGCGCGCGTTCTTTCCGCTCGGATCGCCGGCGATTGCTTCCCCGATCACAGGGAGCGACAACGTCTGCGCCAATGCGGGGCTGACCTGGATCATGCCGCCGTATCCGCTGTCGACCTGGAAACGGAACGGACCCTTTCCGTTGACCTTGGCCTCGATCACAGGGACGTGGTTCGCCAGCGCCATCGGGATCTGTACGGCTCCGCCGATCATCACTTCGCCCGGTGCCTCCGGTCCGCGGCGCTTTCGCTCCGCGCCGGCGCCGATTCCGAGAGCCCTGCGTCCTTCGCGTGCGATTTCCTCGGCCGACGGGGGATCGAAGTTGGAGAGTACGACGATCGTGTACGGCGGCTCGATCTCCAGCACACCGTTGACGCCGGGTGAGCCTCCGGCAACGCCGATGTTGCGCCGGCCGGGCCCATCGAGGTTGCCGGAAAAGACCCAGTCAGTCCAACGTTTCGGCAGCAGCTTGTCGGCGAGCAGCGCCTGCGAAAAACGGAGGAGGTCCGGCGCCGTCGAGTAGCCGCCGCCCGCGGAGCTGCCGCGCGCCGGCAGCGTCCGGACATTGCTCTGACGCTCGGGCAGCGGTCCATCCGGCCCCCGCTTCGTCATCCCGACGGCACGATTCGGGACCTTTTCGTCGATTGCGTAGGACGCGGTGTCGGTCATGCCTGCCGGCTTCGTGATGTGGTCGCGTACGTAGTCGTAGTACGTCTGCCCGGAGAGTTTCTCGATGATCAGGCCCAGGACGACGAAGCCAGCGTTGGAGTATCGCTGCGAGGTTCCCGGCTCGAAATCGAGTGGCCGGTCCGCAAAGAGCGGCACGTAGTCGGAAAGTGTTCGCAGCGATGCCTGCGACTGCTGGAACTTCGGTCCGAAGATGTCGCCCATTCCCGAGCGATGCCGCAGCAGTTGTTCGATCGTGATCTTGTCCGCGGACGGCACGGCCAGCGCGGGAAGATGTTTG
The DNA here is from genome assembly GCA_038244715.1 of Thermoanaerobaculia bacterium. GTDB lineage: Bacteria > Acidobacteriota > Thermoanaerobaculia > Gp7-AA8 > Gp7-AA8 > JADGNZ01. Next base: position 43,544 of record JBBRTE010000004.1, on the reverse strand, counting down.
CTGATGGTGTCCGTCAGCGAGAGTTTGCCGGCGGCTGCGAGCTGTCCGATCGCAACATGGGTGAAGAACTTGTTGATCGAGCCGAGGTTGAACTTCGTGTCGGGCCGGTTGGCGATGGAGCTCGCAGGGTCGGCCATGCCCCATGCGCGCGAGAGCAACGGTATGCCATCCTTCGCCACCATGACGACGCCGGAGAACCGCCCCTCGGCGGCGGCCTTGTCGACCGCCGCGGCAATCTGAGTCACCGGCGTCTCGGCCGGCTCCGCCGCGATCAGCGACGATACGAACAGCAGTGTCAGTACGGAAATGAGAACCTTCATGGAAACCTCCTGGGACCAAGGTACGGTGGAGTTGTGAAGCGCTGATGAAGTTCGCTCAGGCGATGGGCAGCGTGAACGAAAACGTGCTGCCTTTCCCGACCTGGCTCTCCGCCCACACCTTCCCGCCATGCGCCGCGACGAGCTGGCGGACGATGGGGAGCCCGAGCCCTGCGCCGCCTGTGGTCCGGGAACGCGAGGCGTCGACGCGATAAAAGCGCTCGAAGATTCTGGGAAGCTCGTCCGATGCGATTCCGGCTCCGGTGTCGGTGACGCGGATGACGGCGTGGTTCCCGTCCCGCTCCCATGTGATCCTTACGGTTCCGGGGACGTCCATGTGGACGACGGCGTTCGCGAGGAGGTTCGTCAGGATCTGCACCGCGCGGCGCGGATCGGCGAGGACCATGAGGTCAACGCTTCCCTCGCAGTCGATAGCGACTCCGCGCTCGCGTGCGCGCGAGTCCACGCCGGCCGCCGCGCGCCGCGCCAGCGACGCGAGGCCGACCGGATGCGGATCGATGTCCAGGCGTCCCGCCTCGGCAAGAGCAAGGTCCTGTAGATCGTCAACGAGGTGCGTGAGATGCATCGTTTCGTCGTGAAGGGAAGTGATGCGCTCCGGTGTCGGCGTGGTGAGACCGTCCTGCATCGACTCCAGCTCGCAGCGGATGTTGGTCAGCGGTGCGCGCAGCTCGTGCGCGATGTCGCTGACCATCCGCTTCCTCTGTTCCTCGTTTCGATCGAGCGCCTCGGCCATCGCGTTGAAGCCGTGAGCGAGCTGGGAGAGCTCCGCGCCGCCGGACGGTTCGACGCGCACTGCGCGATCGCCAGACTCCATGCGGCGCGTGGCCGCGGTCAGCCGTTCCACCGGAACGCTGATCCATCGCGCGATGGCAACGGCCATCAGGATTCCGAAGATCGCCGCACCGAGAAACGTCCAGAAGAACGAGCGGTCGAGCGATCGCATCGGCGGAATCTCGGCGGGAGAGTGGGACGGGAGGATGAAGATTGACCCGGCCACGGCTCCCCCCGCGTCGCGCACGATCATCTGCGGCCCGCGGATGATCTCGCGCGCGCGTCCGCCCGGTGTCCGGCGTTCAATCGTGAGCATTCCGTCGGGTGCGAGAGCCAGTTGACCGTTGTCGATGGCCGGGTTCGACGAGGCCACGAAGTGGTGCGCGCGATCGAAGAGCAGGACGTCGCCGCCCGCGGTACGTCCGGCTCGCTCGACTGCCGGTTGCACCCCGCTCCAGGATCGATGAAGGCCGTAGTACTCGCCCAGCGCTACCGGCATGCGCGGTGCCTTGCCTGCATGCACTTCGACGTCGAACTTGCGGATCTCGTAGTGGGCCACGTGCGTGGAGATCACTGCCACGCTGCCGATCGTCACTGCGAGAAGCGCGGCGACCATGGCGATGAGCCGGCCGCGCAACGTGGTGAATGGATTCATCCCGCCACCAGTTTGTACCCGACGCCGAAGACCGTGGCGATCGTCTCGGCGCCCACTTTGCGCCGCAGGTTCTTGATGTGCGCGTCGATGGTGCGGTCCATCCCGTCGAAGTCGTCCCCGAGGGCGAGGCGGGCCAGCTCATCGCGGCGGAAGACGCGGCCCGGAGTACGCGCGAGTGCGAGCAGCAGACGCAGCTCGGTGGCCGTGAGGGAAAGCAGCTTCCCGCCGATCGTGACTTCGCAACGGCCCGGATCGATCATCAGCGAGCCGGCAGCGACGCACGCGGTCTGGTCCGAGGAGCCGGTCCTGCGGAGCACGGCCTCGACGCGCGCAACGAGCTCGCGCGGGCTGAAGGGTTTGGTCAGATAGTCGTCGGCGCCGAGCGTGAGGCCGGTGAGTTTGTCGCGCTCGGTCGTCCGCGCCGTGAGCATAATGATCGGAACCTGCGAGCGTTCGCGCAGAGAGCGGCACACCTCGAGGCCGTCGATCGTTGGCAGCATCAGATCGAGCACGATCAGATCGGGCGCAAAGGTCCGGACGAGCTCCAGTGCGCGAGCCCCGTCGAATGCCGATGCCGTCGCATACCCGGCATGAGCCAGATAGCGATCGAGTGTCTCGCAGACTTTCGGGTCGTCGTCGACGATGAGCACGCGCCGCATCCGACTAGGGTACGGGCAGTTGTGAATTTGGGATGAAGACGTTCCCGGGATCCATGGTTGCGCGGGGGCTCAGGCCCTCACCCGCCAACCGATTCGCGCACGAAGACCCAGGCCGAGTCGGTCTGGGCGCTGTAGAAGAGCGTGACGGTTACATCGCGCGGAGCCATCTCGAAGTCGAAGCGGTAGGGGAAGATGATGTGCATCTCCTTCTTCGCCATCCCTTCGCGAAACCGTCCCGCGAAGGACTGCACGTTCGTACATGGCGCGACCTGCGTGAAAAAATTCTTTCCGATGACGCGCTTGGGGTCGCGTCCGGTGAGCGTGGCTTCGGCGGAGTTGTAGCTGAGGACCGTACCCTGGTGGTCGAGGCGGATGGCGCCGAACGGCAGGGCGTCGAGCTCCGCGGGATTCATGGCGTCGACCTGATGGAGTTGCTGGATGGGGAGTTCGTTGGTCAAGTTGCCTCTTTTTTTGGTCGAATTCGACGACTCCGAAGCTATAGCACGGTTCACCGGCGGCGGCCTCCCGTTCGAGGATCAAGGCACCTCCTCGCCGCGTACCGCCGGCTCGGAAGTAGGAGAGTCGCCAGCATCACCAAGCCCGACGGAGCCAGTGGAGCTGCCGCCCTCAGCCGTGGCGTAACTCCTGCATTCGATACCCTCTCAAGACTGACTCCGGCCTCTTCTGAGGGCGTGGTCCAGCCTGATCAGGAGCAGGACTCACTCACATCGAATTTGTTGCGCGTCGCTGGAGGACAAGCGCGTTATGACGACCGGAATCGGTATCGACAAAGCGACCGAAGTGTCGCCGAAAGATTTTGAGCGAATGTTGTTACGAACGCTCACGGCGATGAAGAAGGGCGACTTCAAGTCGCGCATGCCTGTGGAGTTCACAGGCACCGCCGGCAAGATCGCCGACACGCTCAATGACATTCTCGATCTCAGCGAGAAGACTGCCGAGGAGGTTGAGCGCATCGCCAACGTCGTCGGCAAGGAAGGAAAGCTCAACCAGCGCGCGCTGGTGCCGTCTGCTGGCGGCCAGTGGGCCATCATCGCCGAGTCGGTGAACTCCCTCGTCAGCGATCTCGTGCAGCCGACGAATGAGATCTCACGCGTCATCGGCGCCGTTGCGCGCGGCGATCTGTCGCGCACGATGGCCATCGAATTCGACGGCCGTCCGCTCAAGGGCGAGTTCCTCCGCACCGCCAAGACCGTCAACACGATGGTCACGCAGCTCGCGTCGTTCGCATCGGAAGTCACACGTGTCGCACGCGAAGTCGGCACCGAAGGAAAGCTCGGCGGCCAGGCCGATGTCAAAGGCGTCGCCGGCACGTGGAAGGACCTCACCGAATCAGTCAACTCGATGGCCTCGAACCTCACCGGACAGGTTCGGAACATCGCCGAAGTCACGACGGCCGTCGCCCGCGGCGACCTCTCCAAGAAGATCACGGCAGAAGCACGCGGCGAGATCCTCGAGCTCAAGAACACGATCAATACGATGGTCGACCAGCTGCGGTCGTTCGCATCGGAAGTCACGCGTGTGGCGCGCGAAGTCGGCAGCGAAGGCAAACTGGGCGGACAGGCCGACGTGCAGGGCGTTTCCGGCACATGGCGCGACCTCACCGACTCCGTGAACTACATGGCCGCGAACCTCACCAACCAGGTTCGCAACATTGCCCAGGTCACCACAGCCGTCGCGAACGGCGATCTCTCGAAGCAGATCACGGTCGACGCGCGCGGTGAGATTCTCGAGCTGAAGGAGACCATCAACACGATGGTCGATCAGCTGCGCTCCTTCGCCTCGGAAGTTACGCGTGTGGCGCGCGAGGTCGGAACGGAAGGAAAACTGAGCGGACAGGCCGACGTCAAAGGCGTTTCCGGCACGTGGAAGGACTTGACCGACTCGGTCAACTCCATGGCCAACAACCTGACCGCGCAGGTGCGCAACATCGCCGAGGTCACCACCGCCGTCGCCAACGGCGATCTCTCGAAGAAGATCACCGCCGAGGCTCTCGGCGAGATCCTGGAGCTGAAGAACACCATCAATACGATGGTGGATCAGCTCCGCTCCTTCGCATCGGAAGTCACCCGCGTGGCCCGCGAGGTCGGCACGGAAGGAAGGCTGGGCGGTCAGGCGGAGGTCCCCGGGGTCGCCGGAACCTGGAAAGATCTGACCGACTCCGTCAACGCCATGGCCTCGAACCTCACCGGCCAGGTGCGAAACATCGCCGATGTCACCACGGCGGTGGCCATGGGCGACCTGTCCAAGAAGATCACCGTCGAGGTCCGCGGCGAGATGCTCGAGTTGAAGAACACCATCAACACGATGGTCGATCAGCTCAACTCGTTCGCGGCCGAGGTCACGCGCGTGGCGCGCGAGGTCGGCACGGAAGGGAAGTTGGGCGGTCAGGCCGACGTCAAAGGCATCGCCGGCACGTGGAAGGATCTGACCGACTCGGTGAATTCGATGGCCGGCAACCTCACCGGCCAGGTCCGCAACATCGCCGAGGTCACGACCGCCGTCGCCCTCGGGGATCTGTCGAAGAAGATCACTGCCGAAGCGCAGGGTGAAATCCTGGAGTTGAAGAACACCATCAATACGATGGTTGATCAGCTCAACAGCTTCGCCGCAGAAGTCACGCGTGTGGCGCGCGAAGTCGGTACGGAAGGCCGGCTGGGCGGTCAGGCCGAGGTCATCGGTGTGGCCGGTACCTGGAAGGATCTGACCGATTCGGTGAACGCCATGGCCGGAAATCTGACCGGCCAGGTCCGCAACATTGCTGAGGTGACGACCGCGGTCGCCCTCGGCGATCTGTCGAAGAAGATCACCGTCGATGTCCGCGGCGAACTGCTCGAGCTGAAGAACACGATCAACACAATGGTCGATCAGCTGGGAGCCTTCGCGTCGGAAGTCACGCGCGTGGCACGCGAGGTCGGTACGGAAGGGAAGCTCGGTGTTCAGGCTGAAGTCCGCGGCGTGGACGGCACCTGGAAAGATCTGACCGACTCGGTCAACGCTATGGCCGGCAACCTTACCGGCCAGGTGCGAAACATCGCCGAGGTCACCACCGCCGTCGCCAACGGCGATCTGTCGAAGAAGATCACCGCCGATGCACGGGGCGAGATTCTCGAGTTGAAGAACACCATCAACACGATGGTCGATCAGCTCGGCGCATTCGCGTCGGAAGTCACGCGTGTGGCCCGCGAAGTCGGTACCGAAGGCCAGCTCGGTGGCCAGGCCGAGGTCAAGGGCGTGGCCGGTACGTGGAAGGACCTCACGGACTCGGTGAACTCGATGGCTTCGAACCTCACCGGTCAGGTGCGCAACATCGCCGAGGTTACGACCGCTGTCGCCAACGGCGATCTGTCGAAGAAGATCAGCGCCGAGGCCCGCGGCGAGATCCTCGAGCTGAAGGACACCATCAACACGATGGTCGATCAGCTCCGCTCGTTCGCTGCCGAAGTCACGCGTGTGGCGCGCGAGGTCGGTACGGAAGGGAAGCTGGGCGGCCAGGCCGAAGTGGAGGGCGTGGCCGGTACATGGAAGGATCTGACCGACTCGGTGAACTCGATGGCCGGCAATCTGACCGGCCAGGTGCGAAACATCGCTGAGGTCACGACCGCGGTCGCGCTCGGTGATCTGTCGAAGAAGATCACGGCAGAAGCGCAAGGGGAGATGCTCGAGCTGAAGAGCACGATCAACTCGATGGTCGATCAGCTCAACTCATTCGCCGCTGAGGTCACGCGCGTGGCGCGCGAAGTCGGCACGGAAGGGAAACTGGGCGGACAGGCGGAAGTGCGCGGAGTGGCCGGCACGTGGAAGGACCTCACGGACAACGTCAACTCGATGGCCTCGAACCTGACCAATCAGGTGCGCAACATCGCGCAGGTGACCACCGCGGTGGCGAATGGCGATCTGTCCAAAAAGATCAACGTCGATGTCAAAGGCGAGATGCTGGAGTTAAAAAACACGATCAATTCGATGGTCGATCAGCTCAACTCATTTGCCGCCGAGGTCACCCGCGTGGCCACGGAGGTCGGCACGGAAGGGAAGTTGGGAGGCCAGGCCCAGGTCAAGGGAGTGGCCGGAACCTGGAAGGATCTGACCGATTCGGTGAACTCGATGGCCGGCAATCTGACCGGCCAGGTGCGAAACATCGCCGACGTCACGACCGCGGTTGCGAACGGCGATCTGTCGAAGAAGATCACCGCCGATGCTCGCGGAGAAATCCTCGAGCTGAAGAACACCATCAATACGATGGTCGATCAGCTCAACACGTTCGCCGGCGAGGTCACGCGTGTGGCCCGCGAGGTCGGCACGGATGGCCGGCTGGGCGGACAGGCGCAGGTCAAAGGGGTCTCGGGGACGTGGAAGGACCTCACGGACTCGGTCAACTACATGGCCTCGAACCTCACCAACCAGGTGCGCAACATCGCGCAGGTGACGACGGCGGTGGCAAACGGCGATCTGTCGAAGAAGATCACCGTCGACGTCAAGGGCGAGATGCTGGAGTTGAAGGACACCGTCAATACGATGGTCGATCAGCTCAATTCGTTCGCCGCCGAAGTCACGCGCGTGGCGCGCGAGGTCGGCACGGAAGGGAAGCTTGGCGGACAGGCTCAGGTGAAGGGCGTGGCCGGTACGTGGAAGGATCTGACCGACAACGTCAACATGATGGCCTCGAACCTGACCAACCAGGTGCGCGGCATCGCCAAAGTCGTTACGGCCGTCGCGCGCGGCGTGCTGAAGCAGAAGCTCACCGTTGAGTCGCGAGGTGAGATCGGCGAGCTTGCGGACACCATCAACGACATGATCGACACTCTGGCCACGTTCGCTGACCAGGTCACGACGGTGGCGCGCGAAGTCGGCGTGGAAGGCAAACTCGGTGGTCAGGCCAATGTGCCGGGCGCATCGGGAACCTGGCGCGATCTGACCGACAACGTCAATCAGCTGGCCGCGAACCTCACCACGCAGGTACGAGCGATCGCAGACGTCGCCACCGCCGTGGCAAAGGGCGATCTGAGCCGGAACATTACGGTCCAGGCCGAAGGGGAGCTGGCCGCGCTCAAGGGCAACCTCAACGAGATGATCCGCAATCTCCGGGAGACGACCTCGCGGAACACCGAGCAGGACTGGTTGAAGACCAATCTCGCCAAGTTCACGCGGATGATGCAGGGTCAGAAGAACCTGACCAATGTCTCGCAACTCATTCTCTCGGAACTGGCTCCCGTCGTCGGTGCGAGCCATGGCGTGTTCTACGTCATGGAGCAGGGGAATGGAGGCGGCGAGGCGTATCTCAAACTCACCGCGACCTACGCCTACAAGGAGCGCAAGCACCTCAATAAGACGTTCAAGATCGGCGAGGGACTCGTCGGTCAGGCCGCGTTCGAGAAACAGCGCATCCTGCTGCAGAACGCACCCGGCGACTACATCACGATCAACTCCGGCCTCGGCGAGTCGAAGCCGATGCAGATCGTGGTGCTGCCGATCGTCTTCGAAGGTCAGGTGCTGGCGGTGATGGAGTTGGCCACCTTTGCGGCGTTCAGTGACACCTACCTCTCGCTGCTCGATCAGCTCACCGAATCGATCGGGGTCGTGCTCAACACCATCCAGGCCAATATGCGCACCGAGGAGCTGCTGGTGCAGTCGCAGTCGCTCGCCGAAGAGCTGCAGGCGCAGCAGGAAGAGCTCACCGAGACCAACAAGCGTCTCGAGCAGCAGGCCAAATCGCTGCAGGCTTCGGAAGAACTGCTCAAAACGCAGCAGGAAGAGCTGCAGCAGACGAACGAAGAGCTGGAAGAGAAAGCGCGGCTTCTGCAGAAGCAGAACGAGGAGGTCGAGCGCAAGAACCGCGAGGTGGAAAGCGCCAAACGGCAGCTCGAGGAAAAGGCCCGCCAGCTCGCGCTGACGTCGAAGTACAAGAGCGAGTTCCTGGCGAACATGTCGCACGAGCTGCGCACGCCGCTCAACTCACTGCTCATCCTCGCCAAGCTGCTGGCCGACAATCCGGAAGCCAACCTCACCGGCAAGCAGGTGGACTTTGCCCGCACCATTCACTCGTCCGGTCAGGATCTGCTCACGCTCATCAACGACATCCTCGACCTGTCGAAGATCGAGTCGGGCATGATGACGATCTCTCTGGGCGATCTGCCCTTCACCGAGCTTTCGGAGTCGATCGACAAGACCTTCCGGCAGGTGGCAAACGACAAACGTCTCGACTTCAATATCGATCTCGATCCAAGCCTGCCGCGGACGATTCACACCGATTCCACACGCCTGCAGCAGGTTCTCAAGAATCTTCTCGGGAACGCATTCAAGTTCACCCAGAAAGGCGGTGTGACCCTGCGAGCAAGCGCGGCCGGCGAAGGGTGGACTCCCGGACACGAAACGCTGGAGAGGGCCTCATCGGTGATCGCCTTCACCGTTTCGGACACCGGCATCGGCATCCCCGACGAGAAGCAGAGAATCATCTTCGAGGCCTTCCAGCAGGCAGACGCATCGACGACGAGGAAATACGGCGGCACCGGTCTCGGCCTCTCCATCAGCCGCGAGATTGCACGCCTCCTCGGCGGCGAGATCAAGGTCACCAGCGAAGAGGGAACGGGTTCGTCCTTCACCCTCTTCCTTCCCCAGAGTTACGTCGCTCCGACGCGGCGCCGCGATGAAGAGCAAAGCGGGACGATCGAGACGGAGATGACCGCCGCCGTCGAGTTCGACGGCGGAGGCGATACCGACCGGCAGCGGCGGTCCGGCTCGTATGATGGAGCCGCACACGCGTTCACGCCTGCCCCACGCCGCACCCGCCGCGACGACGACAATCCAATCGAGGAGACTCAGCTCGTCGTCGAAGAACAAGTTGCCGATGACCGCAACGCCATCGCCGAAGGTGACCGCGTCGTTCTGATCGTCGAGGATGATGTGACCTTCGCCAGCATCCTGCTGGACATGGCGCGTGACAAGGGATTCAAGGGAGTCGTGGCTACGCGCGGCGAGAGCGGATTGCAGCTCGCCAAACGCTACCGCCCCGACGCCATCACGCTCGACATTGCGCTGCCCGACATGGAAGGTTGGACGGTGCTCGATCGGCTCAAACACGACAAGGCCACACGGCATATCCCCGTTCACATCATCTCGGGCGACGACGAGACGGCACGCGGCCTGAAACTCGGCGCCTTTGCGCAGGTGCAGAAGCCGGTCACGAAGGAAGCGCTCGATGAGGCCTTCGCCAAGATCAGGGGTTTCGTCGAACGACCGAACAAGTCGCTGCTGATCATCGAAGACAACGAGCAGCAACGCTCGGCGATCGCAGAGCTGATCGGCGGCGACGGCGATGTCGACATCACATCTGCATCGAGTGGCGAAGAGGCGCTGCAAATCCTGCGCGAGCGCCGCTTCGACTGCATGGTCCTCGACCTCGGACTGCCGGACATGAACGGCTTCGAGTTCATCAACCGCATGCGAGCCGACCTGGCGCTCGACGACATCCCCATCGTCGTGTACACCGGCCGTGAGCTGACGAAGAAAGAAGAGACGGAGCTGAAGCGGATGGCTGAGGCGATCATCGTCAAGGATGCCCGGTCGCCGGAACGTCTGCTCGACGAGACCGCGCTCTTCCTTCATCGCGTCGAGGCCAACCTGCCCGAGCAGAAACGGCAGATCCTCGAGCAACTGCACGAATCCGATCCGGTGCTGGCCGGTAAGAAGGCGCTGATCGTCGACGACGACATGCGCAACATCTACGCGCTGACCAGCCTTCTGGAACGTCACAAGATGAACGTCGTCTTCGCCGAAAGCGGCGCCGACGGCATCGGCCAGCTGAAGGCCAACCCGGACATCGACGTCGTCCTGATGGACGTGATGATGCCCGAGATGGACGGCTACGAGGCCATGCGCCGGATCCGCGCCATGGAGGAATACAAGAACCTTCCGATGATTGCCCTCACGGCCAAGGCCATGAAGGGTGATCGGGAGAAATGCATGGAAGCGGGCGCGAGTGACTACATCACCAAGCCGCTCGATGCCCAGCAGCTGATTTCCCTGCTGCGGGTCTGGTTATACCTGTGAAACAGGGATGAGGGGATAGGGACGAGGGATAGGGATGAGGGGATCGGAAGGGTGGTTGCGCTGGCTACCGGCAGCAATCCTCACCCGCAACGCCCCCTCGTTCCTCACCCCTCGTCCCTGCTTTCCTCGCATGAAATCTGCACTATTGAAGCCACCGCTGTTATGACGAACCCTCCACTCCAGACCATTGATGAGCAGGAAAAAATCGATCTCGAAGGGATCGAGGTAGAGCTGCTCACGGAAGGTGTCTACAAGCACTACGGCTTCGACTTCCGGGACTATTCGCTGCCGTCGCTCCGCCGCCGTGTCTGGAAGCGCGTCTATGCGGAGGGGCTGTCCACGATCTCCGGTCTGCAGGAGAAGGTCCTCCATGATTCCTCCTGCATGGAGCGGCTGCTTCTCGACCTGTCGATCAACACCACGGCCATGTTCCGCGACCCGACCTTCTACCTGGCCTTCCGGCGAACGATCGTCCCGCTGCTGCGTACGTATCCATTCGTCCGGATCTGGCACGCGGGCTGTTCCACGGGCGAGGAGGTCTACTCCATGGCCATCCTCCTCCAGGAAGAGGGTCTCTACGACCGCTGCCGGATCTATGCGACGGATATCAACGAGGCCGTGTTGCAGCGCGCCAAGGACGGCATCTTTCCTCTCAACACGATGCAGGAGAACACCGCCAACTACATCGCCGCAGGCGGGACGGGAACCTTCTCCGCGTACTACACGGCGCGCTACGACTACGCGATGTTCCGGCCGTCCCTGCGGGAGCACGTCGTCTTCGCGCAGCACAACCTCGTGACGGACGCGTCGTTCAATCACTTCAACGTAATCCTCTGCCGCAATGTCCTCATCTATTTCAACAATCAGTTGCAGGACCGCGTGCAGGAGCTCGTCCTCAACAGCCTTGAGATGTTCGGAATCCTCGCTCTCGGCAAGAAGGAGACGATCCGCTACACGGCCGTCAGTTCCAGCTACGAAGAGCTCGACTCCGAGGAACGGCTGTATCGGAGAATCCGGTGAATCGCCGGTCGTCCACCGAGCGGAGGGTCGCATGACCGGCCGCCGCAGAAACTGGTCACCGGTGATCGAGCGGAGACCCGTGCCTCCCCCTGAGCTGGACAAGAGTCCCCAGCTCATCGTCATCGGCTGTTCCCTCGGTGGGATGCGGGCTACGCAGATCATTCTCAGCAGTCTCTCCCGCGATTTCTGCGTGCCGATCGTCATTGCCCAGCACCGGCACCGGAAATCGGACGAAGGACTGCCGGCGTATTTGCGAAGACAGACGAAACTTCCCGTCGTCGACGCGGAAGACAAGCAGTGGATCGAGTCGGGGAAGGTCTATCTCGCTCCCGCGGACTATCACCTTCTCATCGAGCGCAACGGCACGAGGGGAGAGTTGAGCCTCTCCGTCGACGAGGCCGTGCGCTACTCACGACCGTCGATTGACGTGCTCTTCGAGTCGGCAGCGGACGCCTACAAGGATCGTCTGGTGGGCATCGTCCTGACGGGTGCGAATGAGGACGGGTCCCGTGGCGCGAAGCGGATCAAGGCGCGCGGGGGAACCGTCATCGTGCAGGATCCGGCGACCGCCGAAGCCCCCACGATGCCCCAGGCGACCATCGACGCAGTGCAGGTGGATCGAATTTTGCGTCTGGAAGAGATTGCTTCCTTCCTGACTGAGGTCTGCCAGATCACCGTGAGACATCCATGACCGCCATCGCCGAAGAGAAGGTCAACATCCTTCTGGTCGACGACCAGCCCAACAATCTGCTCGCCCTCGAGTCGATTCTCGCTGACCTCGACCTGAACCTCGTCCGCACGGAATCCGGCAAGGGGGCGCTGCGGGCGCTGCTGGAGCGCGATTTCGCAGTCATCCTCCTCGATGTTCAGATGCCGGAGCTCGACGGCTTCGAGACGGCGAGCCTCATCCGCGAGCGCGACAAGTCCCGCGGCACACCGATCATCTTCCTGACCGCACTCAGCCGCAGCGAGACCCACGTGTTCCGTGGCTACGAGCTCGGGGCGGTCGACTACATTTTCAAGCCGTATCAGGCCGAGATTCTCCGTTACAAGGTAAACGTCTTCGTCGAGCTCTTCCGTAAAACGCAGGCGATCACCCGGCAGGCTCACGAGCTGGCGCGGCTCAGCAGGCAAAACGAGCTCATCCTGAATGCGGCGGTGGAGGGTGTCCTCGGCGTCAACCTCGCCGGCGTGGCGACCTTCGTCAACCCCGCGGCGGCACGCCTGATCGGCTACAAGGTCAGTGAGGTGATCGGACATGAAGTCCATCCGCTCATCCACCCCTCATTCCCCGGCGTGGCTACATGCGTCATCGCTCAGTGCTCCCTCAACTCCGCATTGCATGGGGAGCGTGTACGCGACGAGACTGCCGACACGTTCTTCCGCTCCGATGGCGGCAGTTTTCCGGTCGAATTCTGCGGCTCGCCGATGCACGACGAGGATGGCCGGACCGTCGGCTCCGTCCTCACGTTCCGCGATGTGACGGAGAAACGCGCGGCGGCGCTGGCGGCAGAAAACGAACGACGCTACCGCGAGGCCGAAGCGCAGAACCGCGCCAAAGACAATTTCCTGGCCACACTCTCCCATGAGCTGCGCACCCCGATGACGTCCATCCTGGGTTGGGTGCAGTTCCTCCGTTCGGGCGAATACTCCGAGGAGGAGCTGCGCGAGGCGCTGCACATGATCGAGAACAGTGCCCGCCTGCAGAAACGCCTCATCGACGACATGCTCGACGTCTCCCGCATCGTCCTGGGCAAGTTCCAGGTCGACCTGCGGCCGACGCATCTCTCCGAGGTCGTGGAAGCGGCGGTCACGAACGCACGTCCCGACGCGGCGGAGCGCGGTGTACGCCTGACGTCGGACCTCGTCCGTCCGCCCGATGACGTCGTCGATGCCGACGCCACGCGGCTGCAGCAGGTGATCGGGAACATTCTCTCGAATGCGATCAAGTTCACTCCGGCCGGCAAGCAGGTGGACCTGCGCTTGCAACGCGTCGACCACACGCTGCAGATCAGCGTGCACGACGAGGGGGAAGGGATCGAACCGTCGTTCCTCCCGCACGTGTTTGAGCGCCTGCGCCAGGCCGACGGATCCGCCAAACGGAGCGGCCTCGGGCTGGGACTGGCGATCGCCCGCCACATCATCGATCTCCACAACGGTGACATTCGCGCCGAGTCTGAAGGCCTCGGCAAAGGCGCGCGCTTCACGGTGACCCTGCCCGTGTTCGAGCACGTCGCCGCCGACAGCGACAACCGTGTGTCCTCGAACGTGACTTCGTAGCGCCAGCGGCCCGCTGGCGGTCCAGCCGACGAGCCGTCGGCGGCTACTGCCCTCCACCCATCGCTGTCCTACAGGAGCGTGCAGGCCTCCTCGAAGTCGAGGCGCGGCTGCCGCGGGTGGAGCTTCCCCTGGTCGCCGTAGCCGAGGTTGATGAGGAAGTTCGACTTGACGTGGCCTTCGGGGAAGAACTCCTGATCGCAGGACGGGCACTCGCGATCGGCGTCGAAAAACTCCATATCGATCTTCGCGTTGTCGAACCCGGACATCGGTCCGCAATCGAGCCCGACGCCGCGGGCGGCCATGAGCAGGTAGGCACCCTGAAGGGAGGAATTGCGGCGTGCCGTGGTCTCGACGAGTTGAGGGTTGTCTGTGAAGAGCGCGCGCATCGACGGGCTGTGGGGAAAGAGCCGCGGCAGCTTCTCGTAGAACTTCAGGTCATACGCCACGATGACGACCACGGGCGCTGACATCGTCTTCTCGACGTTCCCGGGCGCGAGGGAGGGTTTGAGCCGCTCCTTCGCCTCCTTCGTGCGGAGAAAGATGAACCGTGCCGGATTCGTGTTGGCACTCGTCGGCCCCCACTTCATCGCGTCGTAGAGTTGCCGCAACGTCTCGTCGCTGACCGGTTTGTCCAGCCAGGCGGTGTGGGTTCGGGCGTTGCGGAAGATGAGGTCGAGACAATCGGACATCGGGGAAGTACCTCCTTCTTGTACTCTCTTGCAAAAGGAGAGCGCACGGATGAGCAGCAGAGAGGGATCAGGTTATCCCATCGGGAAGATCATCTTCGCATCGGGCCTGGGCACGATGATCGAGTGGTATGACTTCTACATCTTCGGCAGCCTCGCCGTCGTGATGTCGCAGCTCATGTTTCCGAAGGACCAGCCGGCCTGGGCGCTGATCCAGACGTGGGCGCTGTTCGCTACCGGCTTCGTTGTTCGACCGTTCGGCGCGATCGTGTTTGGGCGTGTCGGCGATCTCATCGGACGCAAGTACGCATTCCTGGTCACGCTCACGATCATGGGCCTCTCGACGTTCGTCATCGGCCTGCTGCCGACGTACGCGTCGGTCGGCTTACTCGCGCCCTCGATTTTGCTCCTGCTCCGTCTGCTCCAGGGTCTGGCGCTGGGCGGTGAATACGGAGGAGCGGCGGTGTACGTCGCGGAACACGTGCCCGACAAGAGGCGCGGCTATTACACGAGCTTCATTCAGATCACTGCCACACTCGGTCTCTTCGTCTCCCTCGGCGTGATCCTGGCGGTGAAGAAATCGATGAGCGACGCAGACTTCAAGGCGTGGGGATGGCGGCTGCCGTTCCTGCTTTCCATTGTCCTGGTGGTCATCTCGCTCTGGATTCGGATGACGTTGAAGGAATCGCCGCTGTTCGCGTCGATCAAGGCGCAGGGCCAGACGTCGCTGGCACCGTTGCGCGAGAGCTTCGGCAACTGGGCCAACCTACGCATCGTGCTGCTCGTCCTCTTCGGCGCGACGGCAGGACAAGGGATCGTCTGGTACACGGGACAGTTCTACGCGCTCTCCTTCCTGCAGACGGTCCTGAAGGTGGATCTGGTGAAGGCGAGCATCATCGTGGCGGCCGCGCTGCTGCTGGCAATGCCGCTCTTCGTCGTGTTCGGTGCGCTGTCGGATCGCATCGGACGCCTGAAGATCATGATGGCTGGTAATCTGCTCGCCGCGCTGACCTACCTGCCGATCTATCACGCCATGCGCGATCATGCCGGCGACCCGAAGAACCCGAACATGGGCATCCTCATCGCGCTCGTGTTCATTCAAGTGGTGTACGTGACGATGGTCTACGGACCGATTGCAGCATTTCTCATCGAGTCCTTCCCGGCGAAGATCCGCTACACCTCGTTCTCCTTGCCCTACCACCTCGGCAACGGCTGGTTCGGCGGCACGCTGCCGTTGATCGCCGGACTGCTCGTACAAAGGACCCACAACATCTTCGCGGGTCTCTATTGGGTGATCGCGGTGACGGTGATGACGTTCCTCGTCGGATCCTTCTTTCTCAACGAACGGCACCGGGTGCAGATCTGGGACGAGGCAGGGGACGCCCGTCCGACGTAGAGATCGACCTCGCGAATGTGCGGACACCCGATGATAGGTGCCCTACCTGGTCGCCCGCCCCACTACTCCGCCGCCGCGATCTGGTACTGCTCGATTTTCCCGTCCGGCAGGATGAAGGTCGTCAGCCGCAGTGTCTTCGACGGGAACTTGATCCGATAGCGCCGCAACGTCATCCCGCCACGCAGCGACTGTGCGGACTGCGCGAATTCCTGCGGGACGCCGAGGGGAGCCAGGCTGGAGGCGAAGTCCTTGATCGCCCGCTCGTCGAAATAGGCGTTTGCATTCGACGTGAATTGCGAGCGATCGAGCCGGCCCTTCTGCAGCTCCTCAAAAATCTTGCGCATCTGCTGTGTCGTTTTGGGTGTCGCCGGATCGGTGGAGGCGAAGATGGCTTTGGCGATCCCGCTGGCGATCTGTTCGGAGGCGCTTGTGGCGTCCATGTTCGTCAGGACGACGATCGCGACGTGGTCTTCGGGATAGACCTCGTTGCGCGCCGTGAATCCTGAGACTTCGCCGCCATGAGAAATGACTCTGCGCCCGTCGCTCATGCCGATGCCGACGCCGAGGCCGTACCGTGAGCCAATGCCGTTGTTGGTCGGGACTTCGGACTCCATCGCCCGGTACGACTCCGGTTTCAGGACGGTTTGATCGATGACGGAGATGTCCCACAACGCCAGGTCGTGCGCGGTCATGGCCAGCTCGCCGGCGGCGAACATCCATCCGCGCCCTTCCTTTGGCGCGCGGCGTAGCGGTCCGAGAGCATAGCGAAGGTAGCGCATCGGATCTTCCGGTCCGAGGGGCGCGGCGTCCGTGTTCGACACGGTGGTCATGTGCAGCGGCACGAAGACCCGCCTCTGCAGGAAGTCGATCAACGGCATGCCGGCGACTTTCTCTGCGATCATCCCCGCAATCACATAGTTCGTGTTGCTGTACTGCCATTTGGCGCCCGGGTCG
Source organism: Thermoanaerobaculia bacterium (assembly GCA_038244715.1). Taxonomy (GTDB): domain Bacteria; phylum Acidobacteriota; class Thermoanaerobaculia; order Gp7-AA8; family Gp7-AA8; genus JADGNZ01. Next base: position 26,721 of record JBBRTE010000004.1, on the reverse strand, counting down.
AAGTCGAGGGGCTTCTTCGCCCAGCCTGCCACGATCTCCGGAGCTGTGACCGGCTGCATCATCATCGGCATGACGTAGTCCTGCGGCCAGAAATCCTGGTAGCCGGAGGTCATGGAGAGAATCTGCCGGATGGTCACATCACCCGCGCGCGTGAGGTCGGGAAGCCAGCGGATGACCTTGTCGTCGAGCGAAAGCCTGCCCTCCTCCGCGAGCATCAGCAGCGCGGCAGCGGTGAACTGTTTGCTGATGGAGCCGATCGAGTACCTCATCTGCGGCGACGCGGCGAGCTTGGTCTCGAGATTGGCAAGACCGTAGGCGTGCGTGTAAGCGATCTTCCCGTCGCGCACGACAGCGATGGACGCGCTGGGAGCGCCCGTTTTCGTCAGGATGCCCGTGGCCGCGTTGTCGATGGCCGTCCGCATGTCGGCAGGCAACTCCTGCGCGTGCAGAACGGTGGTGAACAAAGAGAGTGCGACGAAAGCCAGAACAGTCTTGCGCATGACGCGCATTCTAGCGAAAGCGGTGTGGCGCCGGCGGCGAGGCCGCCGGTGCCGCACTGCTTCGCCCTATTTTCCCGGCTCTTCTTTCAAACCGCGCTCGAGGAGGAGCGGTTCGACGATTGGGTCACGGCCGCGGAACGCGCGGTACATCGCCGCCTCGTCCATCATCCCGCCTCGCGAGAGGATCATGTCGCGGAAGCGCTGACCGTTGGCCCGGGTCATCCCGCCGTTTTCCTTGAACCAGTAGTACGCGTCGTCGTCGATCAGCTCACTCCAGAGATACGCGTAGTAGCCGGCCGAATACCCGCCGCCCCAGATGTGCGAGAAGTACGTCGTGTGGTAGCGCGGCGGCACCTCCGTCATGGCGATGTTGAAGTGCTTGAGCGCTTCGGGCTCGAACACGTTCACGTCCGCCTGCGGACTGCCGGCCGCCTGCGTGTGCCAGGCCATGTCCAACAGCGCGGCGGCGAGGTATTCGGTGGTGGCGTATCCCTGGTTGAACGTGCGCGACTTCTTGATGCGGTCGACCAGTGACTGCGGCATGGGCTTGCCGGTCTTGTAGTGCGTTGCGTAGTTCGCGAACACCGTCGGCTCGAGAGCCCAGTGCTCGTTGAACTGCGAGGGAAACTCGACGAAGTCGCGCGGTACGTTCGTGCCCGCGAGCGTCGGGTACTTCACGTTCGAAAGCATGCCGTGCAGCGCGTGGCCGAACTCGTGGAAGATCGTGGTGACGTTGTCGAAGGTGAGGAGCGCGGGCTGGCCTTTCGCAGGCTTCGTGAAGTTCGTGACGTTGAACACGACCGGCTTCGTGCCGATGAGCCCCGACTGGTCGACGAAGCTGTCCATCCACGCGCCGCCGCTCTTGTTCGGACGCGAGAAGTAGTCTCCGTAGTAGAGCGCCATCGACTTGCCGTTGGCGTCGAAGACTTCGAAGACGCGGACATCCTTCTGGTACACCGGGATGTCGTGACGCTCTTTGAAGGTCAGTCCGTACAGCTGATGGGCGGCATAAAACACACCGTTTTTCAGTACGTTGTCGAGCTCGAAGTAGGGACGGACCTGCGACTCGTCGAGGTCGTACTCAGCCTTGCGCACCTTCTCCGCGTACAGTTGCCAATCCTGCGGTCCGAGCTGGAAGCCGCCCTTTTCCGCGTCGACGATGGCCTGCATCTTGGCGATCTCGGATCGCGCCTTGGCGGTCGATGCGGGCACGAGGTCGCTGAGCAGCTTGATCGCATTCTCGGGCGTTTTGGCCATCTGATCGTCGAGCGAATAGGCCGCGTAGGTCGGAAAGCCGAGGAGCTTCGCTTTCTCGGCGCGAAGCTGGGCGAGGCGGGTGGCGATCGCCTTCGTGTCGTTCGGACCGCCGTGGTTGCCGCGCTGGATCGAGGCGTTGAAGAGGCGCGTGCGCAGCTCGCGATTCTGGAGGTAGGTGAGGGCGGGCTGCTGCGTCGTGTTCTGCAGTGTCAGAACGTACTTGCCGGGGAGCTTGCGCTCTTTGGCGCGATCCGCGGCGGCGGTGACGTCCGTCTCGGGCAGGCCGGCCAGCTCTTCCTTCGTGTCGACGACGATTGCCGCGGCGTCCGTGTCGGCGAGGACGTCCTTGCGGAACTGCGTGGTGAGTGTCGACTCCTCCTGGTTCAGCGCGCGAAGCCTGGTCTGATCGGCATCGTTGAGCTGCGCACCGGCTCGGACGAAATTCTTGTAGTAACGCTCGATGAGGTACTGCGACTCGGCGTCGAGCCCGAGGCTACCGCGCTGGTCGTAGAGAGTCTTCACGCGCGCGTAGAGCTTCGCGTTCATATAGATCTTGTCCTGATGTGCCGCGATCTTCGGCGACTCCTCGGCCTCGATCTTCTGGAAGAGATCATTCGTGTTCGAGCCGGTCAGGGCGAAGAAGATCTTCGCGGTGCGGGTCAGCAGGGTGCCCGAGCGTTCCATCTTCTCGATCGTGTTGGCGAAGGTCGGCGGTGCGGAGCTGTTGGCGATGGCCTCGATCTCGACGAGCTGCCGCTTCATCCCTTCCTCGAGGGCGGGCTGATAGTCGGTGTTCCGGATCGTGTCGAAGGGCGGCGCCTGGTACTTCAGCGTGCTCGCCTTGAACAGCGGATTCTGGCGGGAGGGGGCAGCCGGTTTGGCCTGCAGTGCGAATGCCGCAAACAGGATGGCTGCCGCGAAGATCGACGGTGTGCTCGTTTTCATGACGGGTCGCAACACCGGAAAGCGGCGGCGTCATCCCGGTTTCCGGGGGCGGGTTTCGTAACGCTTCGCCGCACCTGTCGGACTGGAGAGTCCGACCTGCGTTCCCCGGCGTAAGAACGCAGGTCCGGCTCTCTTAGCCCGACGTGCTGGCCAGGGATTGCAACGCCTCTCGGATGACGACGGCCACATCCTCATCGACCGTTTCGTCCCGGACCCTCTTCGGAGTGGCCCACGTCCCGGTAACGCGCCAGTTCATCGTGCGCAGCGTCTCCGCGAGCGAGGACTGGGCAAACTGGCCGCCCACCGGTGAGGCGCTGATGAGGGCGACGGGCTTGTCGACGAGAGCACCGTCCGACACGAGCCAGTCGAGCATGTTCTTCAGGGAGCCGGGAACACCGTGTGCATACTCCGGCGTCGAGATCAGGATGCCGTCCGATGACGCAAGCAACGCGCGGAGCGTCGCGACGGCGGGTGGTGGTTGCGCCCCTTCCCGGTCATCGTCGGGATTGAAATGGGGGAGTGACGCCAGCCCGTCGTAGAGCTGGACGTCCAGACCATCCGGTGCGATCGCGATCGCGGCGCGGAGCAGCGCAAGATTCGATGATTGCGTCCGAAGGCTGCCGCAGATTGCGACGATCTTCATTTCTTACGACCTTCGCTCAGCGCAAAACGCGTTGACCGGTATTGGTCAATCCGTTACTTCCCCGTCAGCCCCCGCTCCTCCAGCAAGGGTTCGACCTTCGGATCACGTCCGCGGAAGGCGCGATACATCGCAGCTGGATCTTCCGTACCGCCGCGTGACAGGATCATCTTCCGGAAGCGGTCGCCGTTCGCGCGCGTCATCCCGCCGTGTTCCTTGAACCAGTAGTAGGCGTCGTCGTCGAGCACTTCGCTCCAGAGGTAGGCGTAGTAACCCGCCGCGTAGCCGCCGCCCCAGACGTGGGAGAAGTACGTCGACTTGTAGCGTGGCGGCACGGCTGGGACGTGCACGTCGTACTGTTTCAACGACTCGGCCTCGAACGCGTTCGCGTCGACGAGCGGTGCGGCGGCCGGAATGCCATGCCACGCCATATCCAGCAGCGCGGCGGCGAGGTATTCGGTCGTGGCGAAGCCCTGATTGAAGGTGCCGGCCTTCTTCAGCTTTTCTACCAGTTCCTTCGGCATTCCCGCGCCGGTCTGGTAGTGCTTCGCGTAGTTGGCGAAGATCGACGGCTCCATCGCCCAGTGCTCATTGAACTGCGACGGAAACTCGACGAAGTCGCGCGGCACGGACGAACCGGACACCGACGGGTACTTCACGTTCGAGAACATGCCATGCAGCGCATGGCCGAACTCGTGGAACATCGTCGTCACCTCGGTGAACGTGAGCAGCGCCGGCTGGCCGGCCGCTGGCTTCGTGAAGTTCTCGGTGTTCGTCACGACCGGTTTCGTTCCCAGAAGTCTGCTCTGACCGACGAAGCTGCTGGTCCAGGCGCCGCCAGCCTTGTTCGGACGGGAGAAAAAATCGGCGTAGAAGAGAGCCAGTGGTTTTCCGTCGGAATCGATCACGTCGAAGACGCGGACGTCCGGCTGATAGACGGGGATGTCGTGGCGCTCCTTGAACGTGATGCCGTAGAGCTTCGTGGCGGCGTAGAAGACGCCGTTCTGCAGCACGTTGTTCAGCTCGAAATACGGCCGGACCTGTCCTTCGTCGAGATCGAACTCCTTCTTGCGCACCTGCTCCGCATAGAACTGCCAGTCCCAGGGCTCGAGGGTAAAGCCGCCTTTCTGGTCGTCAATCAGCGCCTGCATCCGCGCCGCTTCCGCCCGCGCCTTCGCCGTTGCCGCCGGGACCATGTCCGTCATCAGCTTGAACGCATGCTCGGGCGTCTTGGCCATCTCGTCCTGCAGGTTCCACGCGGCGTAGCTGTCGAAGCCGAGGAGTTTGGCGCGCTGTGAGCGGAGCTGGGCGAGGCGGGTGATGATCGCCTTCGTATCGTTCTCGCCACCGTGGTTGCCGCGGGCGATCGACGCTTGGTAGAGCCGGCTTCGCAAATCGCGATTCTTCAGATAGGTCTGGGGCGGCTGCTGCGTCGTGTTCTGCAGCGTGAGGAGCCACTTCCCTTCGTGACCCTGCGCGCTGGCGCGTGCCGCCGCGGCGACGATGTCGGATTCCGGGAGACCGTCGAGCAGAGACTTGTCGTCGACGACGATCGCGGACGCATTCGTGTCCGCGAGGATGTGGTCGCGGAACTGCGTGGTGAGTTTCGACTGCTCCTGGTTGAGCGCGCGCAGCGCCGTCTTGTCCGTTTCGCTGAGCTGCGCACCGGCGCGGACGAAGTTCTTGTAGTACCGCTCGACGAGGAACTTCGACTCCGCGTCGAGGCCGGAGGTGGCGCGATGGTCGTACAGCGATTTCACGCGGGCGAACAGCTTCGGGTCGAGGTAGATGGCATCGCGATGCGCGGCCTGCTTCGGAGCGACGGCCGACTGCACCTTCTGCAGGGCCGGGTTCGTGTTCGACTGCGTCACGCCGCCGAACACGCGCTGCACGCGGCGCAGAAGCTCGCCGGAGCGCTCCATCGCCTCGATGGTGTTCGCGAACGTAGGGGCATCGGCGTTGTTGGCGATGGCCTGAATCTCGGCCAGCTCGCGCGCCATCCCTTCTTCGATCGCCGGCTGGTAGTCGCTGTCCTTGATGCGATCGAACGGCGGTGCCTGGAACGGGAGCGTGCTCTTTTCGAAGAAGGGATTCGCCGCAGGCGTGTCTGCGGACACGGCGAACGGCATGATGAAAAGGAGGGCGGCGAATGCGTGGTGCAGTTTCATGCAGCCGTTATACACAGATGCCTGTTACCGAGGTGTAAATGCTGGATCGGCAGAACGGGCAGGATGGGCTCTGGGATGTGCGTAGGTGCAGGCGATTTTTTGTCATCCTGAGCCGCGAAGACGGCGAAGGATCTCAAGATGCGCGCAGCGCTGATGCTCGTAGTTGCAGCCATGCCTATCCTGAGATCCTTCGCTGACGCTCAGGATGACGCATGGCCCGCGCGATATCATTCGCCGCCATGCGCCTGCTACTCCGCTGCGTCCTCCTTTCGCTGATCGCCACGAGCGGCTTTGCCGCCGATCCCGACCTTCTCCCCGATCTCCACTGGCGTCTCCTCGGGCCCTTCCGCGGGGGACGGGTTCTCGCGGTGACCGGCATCCCAGGCGAGGCGGAGCATTTCTACTTCGGCAGCGTCAACGGCGGTGTGTGGGAAACGAAGGACGCCGGCCGGACCTGGCTCCCGATTTTCGACAGCCAGCCCGTCGGTTCGATCGGCGCGCTAGCCGTCGCGCCCTCGAATCCGCGAGTTCTGTACGTTGGCAGCGGCGAGGCCGACATGCGCTCCGACATCTCCCAGGGCAATGGGATGTACAAATCGACCGATGGAGGAAAGAGCTGGTCGCACATCGGCCTGAACGACTCGCAGCAGGTCGGACGCATCGTCGTTCATCCGACGAATCCTGATGTGCTGTATGTCGCGGCGCTCGGACATCCGTATGGTCCGAATGCGGAGCGGGGCGTCTTTCGCTCGAAGGACGGCGGCGCCACATGGAAGCGCGTTCTCTCCCGGAACAATGACACCGACACCGGCGCGATTGACATCGCCTTCGAGCCGGGCAATCCGAACGTTCTCTACGCCGCGCTCTGGCAGACGCGGCGCACGCCGTGGAGCGTCTATCCGCCGTCGAATGGTCCTGGCAGTGGTCTGTTCAAATCGACGGACGGCGGAGATCACTGGACCGAGATCAAAGGCCACGGCTTTCCCGCATCGCCGGGACGCATCGGCATCGCCGTGGCTCCGTCGCAGCCGCAGCGTATCTATGCAGTCGTCGATGCCGTCGCGGATGGTGGCATGTACCGCAGCGACGACGGCGGTGCGAACTGGATCCGTGCGAGCAGCGACTCGCGCGTCTGGTCGCGCGGCTGGTACTTCGGCGGCGTCACCGTCGAGCCGAAAGATGCCGACAGCGTCTATTCGATCAACGTCAACGTCTATCGCTCGTCCGACGGCGGGAAGAACTTCGCGCCGGTGAAGGGCGCTCCCGGCGGCGACGACTATCACCAGCTCTGGATCGATCCCGATCATCCCGAGCGCCGCATTCTGGGTGTCGACCAGGGGTGCGTCGTGTCGGTGAACGGCGGCCGCACCTGGAGCAGCTGGTTCAATCAGCCGACCGGTCAGTTCTACCACGTCATCACTGACAACCGGTTTCCCTACTGGGTCTACGGCGCGCAGCAGGATTCCGGTGCCGCGCGGATTCCCAGCCGCACCAGCACCATCGACGGCATCTCGATGATGGAGTTCCGCGAGACGACCGCCGGCGGCGAGAGCGACAACATCGCTCCCGATCCGAAGGACCCCGATGTCCTGTTCGGTGGCCGAGTGGACCGCCTCGACGTCCGCACGCATCAGACGCAGTCGCTTGATCCGACGCTGGCCTTTCCGGGCACGGACCGCCGCACGTGGACGCTGCCGCTGGTTTTCTCGCCGCGCGATCCACGCGTTCTCTACTTCGCCAATCAGCGGATGTTCCGCACCGAGGATGGCGGCCAGCACTGGACGGTAATCAGTCCCGATCTGACGCGCGAGAATCCGGAGACGCCCGCCAATCTCGATCCCGTGACCGCTGCGAACAAAGCGCAACCCGGCCCTCGACAAGGCGTCATCTACGCCATCGCTCCGTCGCGCACGACGGATCACGAGCTCTGGGCCGGCACCGACGACGGCCAGCTCTGGCGCACGCACGACGAAGGCGCGCATTGGGAAAATGTGACGCCGGCAAGCCTCACGGCGTGGTCGAAGGTCGGCATCATCGAAGCGTCGCATTTCGATGGCGAGACCGCGTACGCGGCCATCGATCGTCATCGCCTCGACGATTCCAAACCCTACGTCTACCGCACGCACGACGGCGGCAAATCGTGGCAACTCGTTGCCTCGGGCCTCGGCGAGACCGTCAACGTCGTCCGCGAAGATCCGGTGCGGCGCGGCATGCTCTACGCCGGCACCGAGCGAGGCGTGTACGTCACATTCGATGACGGCGATCACTGGCAGCGGTTGCAGAAAAACCTGCCCGTGACTTCCGTCCGTGACATCGATGTGCACGGCGATGACGTCGTCATCGGGACACACGGCCGCGCGTTCTGGGTCCTGGACAACATCACGCCGTTGCAGCAGGACGTGCCGGAGCGCGGCGATTTCCTGTTCAAGCCCGCCGTCGCCATCCACGAGCGCCCGGCCGGATTCACCGGGTCGCCGATGCCGAAGGACGAGCCGATGGCGTCGAATCCCCCGTTCGGCGCGGTCATCGACTACGCGATCCGCAGCACGTCCACTCAACCGGTCACGATCGAGATCCGCGATGCGGCCGATGCACTCGTACGCCGCTACAGCAGTGCGGACGTTCCTCCTCCCATGGATGTGAAGAAGCTGGGGACGGCTCCGGAATGGTTCACGACGCCGTCGACGGTGTCCGCCGGTCCGGGCATGCATCGCTTCGTCTGGCCAATCCGCTATCCAGCGCCTGCAGGCGTTACCGGGCGCCGCTCCGGCGGTGGAGGTCCGTTTGCCGATGGCGTCTGGGCTCCGCCGGGAACCTACAGCGTCGTGCTGACCGTGAACGGTCAGAGCTACAAACAGTCGCTGACGGTTGCGCCCGATCCTCGCGTGAACCTGCCGGCGAGTGCCTATGCGGAGCAGTTCGCCCTCGCACGCGAGGTCGAGCAGATGCGTGCCGCACTTGCGGCCGCGCTTGCGGATGCCGGCACAGTCGTGAAGCGCACGGACATCAGCGACGCAATGAAACGCCGCGTGACGGAAGTGTCGGGCACGATTGCCGGCGATGAGTTCACGGCCCCACCTCCATCGGAGTCCTCACTGCGGTTCATCAGTCAGGCGATCGCGAAGGTCGCCAACGCGCTCGACAGCGCCGATAGCGCGCCGACGGCGGACGCCCGTGCGAGCTGGGCGCTGCTGAAGCCGCGCGCCGACGCAGCACTCGCCGCCTGGGCAGGTGTGAAGGGAGAGGCGGGGAAATAACGGAGCGGGCAGTGGGGCGCCGGCGTCGAGCAGGCCTGCCAGAACCTCGCCGGCGAGGCCGCCGGCGCCACACTGGACTTCGCGCCTCTGCGGAGAGTGCTGCCTACTCCAAGTCTGTCCGCAACCTCTTCGTCTTCGCGCGTCGTTTCTTCTCTTCCAATCGCCGCGTCTTCTGTGTTCGCGACACGCGGGTCGGTCTGCGAATTTCCTGCTCCGTGATCGCGTCGAGCAGCAGCTCTTCCATCCGAGCCAGCGCACGGTCGCGATTCGCGAGCTGACTGCGCTCGGCTTGTGAGGTCACGCGCAGAACGCCCGCCCGGTTTATGCGGCCGGCAAGCCGCTCACGGATGCGCTCCTTGCGATCCTCCGGCAGTGGAAGCGCGTCGACGGCGACTTCGATCGTCACGCGCGTCTCCACCTTGTTGACGTTCTGTCCGCCGGGGCCGCCCGCGCGTGAGGTGGATGCCCGCAGCAGACTTGCAGGAACGACGACGCCGTCGCCGAGGTCGAGATCTCGCATCGGGATGGAATGATCGCAGACTACTGGCAGATGTTGCGGCGAACGTTGCGGATGGCGCCGTCCAGCGGCCGGTCTGCAAGCAGCGGGTCGACGACCGACCGGATGCGCACGTAAAGCGTCGCGGAACCTTTGCCCAGAAATGCAGCGATGAGCGCCGACTTTCCGGACACCGCCGCTGCGAAGGCCGTCGCCTGCCGTTCCGCGTCGTCGAGAGTGTGCGCTTCCGCCACTCCCTGCATCATGGCCACGCGCCACTCGATCGCCTGGGCAACGACGATCAGCTCGATCGCGATCACGCTCTGCACGTTCCCGAGGATGGTGCGCATTTTCCTGGCCGCATGCGTCGACATCGACACGTGATCCTCGGCATTGGCGCCGGTCGGAATCGAGTCGACCGATGCGGGGTGCGCGAGCACTTTGTTCTCGGAGACCAGCGACGCCGCGGTGTACTGCGTGATCATCAGGCCGGAGTTCACTCCCGGATGCGTCGTGAGATTCGAAGGCAGGCCGCGGTTGGCGTTGCTGTCGAGGAGCATCTGTGTACGACGTTCGGAGATGTTCGCCAGTTCGGCGAGCGCAATCGACAGAAAATCGGCTGCCAGCGCGATCGGCTGGCCGTGAAAGTTGCCTGCCGAATAGGCGAGGCGCTCATCGCCGCGATAGCCGGCCGGCCAGTTGTCGCGGAACTGCACGTCGAATGGCGCACCTTCATTGGCGAAAAAGAGCGGGTTGTCTGTCGCAGCATTGATCTCGCGTTCCGCGACGTCGCGCGCGTAACGGATGGCAGCGCGCGATGCGCCGTGAACCTGCGGGGCGCAGCGCAACGAATACGGATCCTGCACCGCGCCGGCCCGCTCGACGAGCTTGCTGCCGGCGATCGACTCGCGCATGCGCGAGGCGCTGGCGATCTGGCCCGCGTGCCCGCGCGCGGCGTGTACTTTCGGGTCGAGTGCCCGCGCGCAGCCGCCCATCGCTTCGAGCGTGAGCGCTGCGGCACCATCCGCGAGATCTGCCAGGTGTTCGGCGTCTGCAACTCCGAAGGCCAGCATCGACGCGGAGAAGTTCACACCATTGACCAGCGCCAGCCCTTCTTTGAATGTCGGTTTCATCTCCTCGGCGGAAAATCCGAGGAGGGCGGGCAACTCGGATGCGTCACGCAACGCGCTCGATCCGATGACGTGGAACCGACCTGCGCCGAGGAGCGTGGCGAAGGTGTGGGACAGAGGGCAGAGGTCGCCACTGGCGCCGACGGAGCCGCGCAACGGGACGAGCGGGATCACTCCGCGATTGAGCATCGCCTGCACGATGTCGATGAGCTTGCGGCGGACACCGGAGTGTCCCTGCAGGAACGCGTTCAGCCGCGTGGCCAGAACGGCGCGGAGGATCTCGTCGGGGAAGTAGTTCGAGCGATCGTCGGGGTCGCAGTTCTCTCCGACGCCGACCGAATGCGAGAGCAGCAGATTGCGCTGGAGCTGTTCGAGATCGGCGGGCGCAATCGGCGTGTCCTTGAACTCGCCGAATCCGGTCGTGACGCCGTATTCCGTCGCCGCCGGCTCACCCGCTTCCCACGCCTTGCGGTAGTTGGCGACGATCTGCGCGATGAGTTGCTCGCTGGCGGCGACACGCGCATCCGTCGATGGATCGATCGCGACCTGGATGCTCGCGTCGCGGCCGATGCGCACGAGCTGTTCGATCGTGAGCGATGTGCCGTCGAGCGTAATCGTGTCGCTCATCGTGCTGAGTCGATCTCCGCCAGCAGGTCGCGGATGCCTTCGACCAGGCGGTCGCGAGGAATCGTCGTCTGGCCCGGCCGTTCCGCGAGCCAGCTGCTGCGGTCGTCGAGCGTCTTGGCTTTGGCGCGCCCGGCCGCCATGTTCTTGACCGTGACGATGCCCTGGGTCTTTTCGTTCGATCCGGCGAGCACGGCCAGCGGGATATCGTATTGATCCGCGTACTCGAGCTGCTTGCCGAGCCGCTTGGCAGTACCGATGTAGAACTCGGTCGGGATGCCGGCGCGACGCAACTCCCAGGTCATCTGGATGTAGTCGTCGGTCAGTGAACGATCCATGTTCGTGACGAGCACGCGGGCCGTCGCCTTTCTCGTATCGACGCGCCCGAGGTGGGCGAGTGCTGCCAGGAGGCGATCGACGCCGATGGAGGCGCCGACCGCAGGGATGGCTTCGCCGAGGAAACGCATGACGAGACTGTCGTACCGGCCGCCGCCGAAGATGGAGCCGAACTGAGGCGCATCGAGGAGGATCGCTTCGAAGACCGGGCCGGTGTAGTAGGCGAGGCCGCGGGCGATGGAGAGATCGAGCGAGACGCGGTCGTCGTTGTAGCCGAGTGCGTAGAGGTGATTCGAAATGCGCTCGATGATGTCGATCTGCGCCGTCGCATGATCGAGAGTGGAAAACAGCTCGCGCACTCTGCCAACCACCTCGCGGCGCGAGTCTGCCTTGATATCGAGAAAGCGTTTGATACGGTCGACCTGATCGGCGGAAAGGCCGACGCCGTGGATCGTGTCGCCCGACTCGTCCTTGTAGCCGTTCATCAGCTCGCGCGAGACCTTGTCGAGTCCAACTTTGTCGAGCTTGTCGAGGACGCGGAAGACATCAGCGCCCTGTTCCGCACTGATGCCGGAGTAGTCGAGGAGCAGGTTCAGTACGGCGCGGCTGGAGAAGCGGACGAGGTAGCGGCCGACGTCGAGTGCCGAAAGCGTGTCGCACATCCCGGCGATGATCTCGGTGTCGGCGACCTCCGACTCCGTCCCGACAGAGTCGAGATCGAACTGCGTGAACTCGCGGTAGCGACCCTTATCCGGCTTGTCGGCGCGCCATACGGGCGAGACCTGATAGCGCCGGAACGGGCGGGGAAGGTCGCGGTACTGCGCGATGACACGCGCCAGCGGCACAGTCAAATCGAAGCGCAGTCCGAGGGCTTCCTCTTCCGGATTCGAGACGCGGAAAATCGATTGCTGGGCCTCCTGTCCGGCGCTACCGGAGAGGACGTCGAGAAACTCGATCGCGGGTGTGCTCAGCGGAACGAATCCATAGAGCTCGTAGACGTGGCGGATGGTGTCGATCATCGACTGCCGGGCCAGCATCTGGTCGGGCAGCAGATCGCGGAGGCCGCGGGAGATTCGTGGTTCTACGGTTTGGGTGTCGGTGGGCATGAGGTTCCTGCGCGCCGTCGCGTGATTGCGAGCGGCACGGGCGCGCATGATAGCGAGCGGCAGAGTAGCGTAACAAGCGTTGGCCTGCCGCCCTATGATGCCGTTCTGTGGATGAAACGACGGGCCGCTGGCGACTGCATGGGCTGTTTCTCGTAGTCGCGCTGCTGCACCTCTTGCCGGTGTGGAAGGTTGGCTACCTTCCGACGGTGGATGGCGCATCCCACGTCTACAACGCCTCCGTGCTGCGCGAACTGAGCGTCGGAGCTCCGGCGTTTCAGCGCGTTTTTCGTGCTGATCTGCGCCCGTATCCGAACTGGCTGGGGCATACGTTTCTGCTGCTCGCGCTGACGGTCGTCCCGCCGGTGATCGCGGAGAAACTGCTCGTCAGCACGATCCTTCTTCTTTTTCTGGCTGGGTGCTGGACTCTGGCCGGCGCCGTCGATCCGCGCAACCGCATCTTCGGGTTTCTGGCGATGCCGTTCGCCTTTCACCTGCTCCTGCAGATGGGGTTCTACAACTACTCCCTCGGAGTCGCTGTCGCCCTCTTCGCGCTTGCTTCGGCGTGGAACGGGCGGGGCACGAGCGGGTGGCGCCCCGTCGCGTCGACGGCTCTCTGGCTCACCGTCTGCTATTTCTGCCACGCATTGCCCGCCGCGGTCGCGCTCTTGTGCGCAATCGTGATCTGGCTGGTCTCGCTCGGCACGCGCGGGGGGCGGACGGCATGGCGGCAAGGTCTCGCATTCGTTCCCGCGATCGCCCTGTTTTTATGGTTCGCGGCGCAGCCGAAAGCGCCGGGTGGTCACTGGACCTGGGCGGGTGCGCTGATGTGGGAACCATTGTTCCGCGTAGCCATCCTGATGACGTTCACCGTGCGCCAACTGACGTTCGGCACGGTGATGGGCGTTGCGTTCTGTATTTTCTTTGCAGCGACGATCGGTCTCGAAATGATCGATTGGAAACGCCACCGGCTCATCTTCCGCGAGCGGGATGTGTTTCTTCTGCTCACAGTTCTCGCGATCATTCTCTTTCTGGCCGCACCTCTCAGCGTGGAGGAGGGACTGGTGCTGAAGGCCCGGCTGCTGCTGTTTCCCTATCTGCTTTGCCTGCCGTGGTTGTCACCGCGGTTGCCGCGCGTGCTGCTGGTGATCGTCTTCACGGTAGTGGCCCTCGGCAATGTCCTCTTCATGCGGGACAGCTGGAAGCGAAACTCGAAAGACCTCGCGGCCGCGGTGGTCCCGCTATCGGCCGCGGAACCGCTACACACGATCGTGTCGCTCAACTTCGACCACTCCGCGCCTCGCTCGCTCCTGCCGTTGTTCACACACACGGTCTCGTACGCGTTCGCTGAGCGACGCCTCATCGACCTCGGCAACTACGAGGCCGCACTCGGGTTTTTCCCGGTTGCCTTTCGAGAGGGTGTGCGGCGGCCGCAAGTCATCGACATCGAGACCCGACCCGGAGAATTCGATCCGGATGCCTACGCCGATGTCATCGACTACATCTATACGTGGAAGATGCCGGGCGGGTCGCCGCTGGCAGCGCGTCTCGCAGCCAGATACAACCTGGTCGCGGATGGAGGCGACGCGAAGCTGTACGGGAGAAAAATCGGGGTGTCATTGGTACCGAGGGCCGGGATCGAACCGGCGACCCCCAGATCCACAATCTGGTGCTCTAACCAACTGAGCTACCTCGGCACAGGACGCAGAATGATACTCAGAAAACCGTTGAGGCGCGAGTGAGAACAGCGCCACCATCGATTGCATTCTGGCGGCGCAACTCTTCGTCGACCGCGTTCACTGATGGTTGGATCGTGGCCGAAGCCGGACTGAGAGTCCGACCTACGTGACGACCATCAGCAGGTCAGAAAAATAGCCTTTGCTGTCGGACCAGCGCCGCTCGATCCGGAAGCCGCCCGCCTCGGCCAGTGCAGCCAGGCCGGCGTCGTCGTACTTGTACGAGTTCTCCGTATGGATGGACTCGCCCTCTTCGAATGCCACCGCGTAGTCTCCGATGAGGACACGCTGTGCTTTCCGGCTGACGAGATGCATCTCGATCCGCCCTTCGTCCTCGTTGTAGAGCGCGCGGTGAGCGAAGGTGGCAACGTCGAATGTCCCGCCGAGCTCGCGATTGATGCGCGCCAGAAGATTGAGATTGAACGCTGCGGTGACGCCGAGCGAATCCGCGTAGGCCGGTTCGAGGATCGCGGCAGGTTTGCGCAGATCGGCACCGAGAAAGAGCGCGTCGCCCGGAGCGAGGGCGGTGCGGAGATCGGCGAGCATCGCGCCTGCCCCGGACGGGTCGAGGTTGCCGATGCTGGATCCGAGGAAGAGGACGATGGTGCGGTCGCCGGAGGGGGGTAGCAAGGGTTGGAGCAATGTGCCCGGCTCTCGGAAGTCTCCGCAGATGGCGGTGATCGAGAGGCCCGGATACTCGGTCAGAAGCTCGTGTGCGCTGCTGGCGAGGATGCCGGCATCGACGTCGATCGGAAGGAAGTCGAGATCCGTCTGGCGGCGGAGGATCGCTTCGATGAGATGGCGTGTCTTGCGAGCGCTGCCACTGCCGAGTTCGACCATGCGCACGCGTGGTCCGAAGGCTCCCGCGATCTCGTTTCCCTTCGCGGCGAGGATCTCCTCCTCGGCGCGGGTGACGTAGTACTCCGGAAGCTCGCAGATCGCGGAAAAAAGCGCGGAACCGAGCGCGTCATAAAAATACTGAGGTAGCAGCGACTTCGGTGTGGCCGTCAGTCCGGAGCGCACGTCCTCGGCGAAGCTCGCGGTCGTGAGGCGTTCCGTGCCGCGCAGGATGTACCGCTCGCGCGACGACAACGGGGCCACAGCGAGCGAATGGTCCATCGGCGGGCGATTGTATCGGATCAAAGTCGCCGTTCCGTTCCAGTGGCAGGTTATTTGTAGAGTGATCCAGCGTCTGCAGGGGGGACAACGACCCAATGGCCCGCGATGCGCGCGTTCTCGTCGTCGACGGCGACGAATCGGTTCGCGCTCTGCTGGGTAAGGCTCTGCTCGATCGAGAGGTGCGCTGTGAATGCGTTGCCACGACGGACGATGCCCTTGCCGCGCTTGGCAAGCATCGCTATGCGCTGGTCGTTCTTCAGCTGGAGATCGAGGGCGTGGAGCGCGTGATGGCGTGGTCGAGGGCGCTTGGGGAGCGGCAGCGGCCCATCGTGATCATGACGGCGGAGCGCCGCGCGGAGAAGGATTCGGTGGACGCGGACATCGTTCAGATCATCATTCGCCGTCCGCTGCGTGTGCAGGAAGTGGCGGTGATCATCCACTCCTGCCTCGCTGCCGTCGCGATCGACAGTGAAGGTGAGGAGCCTCAGTGAACTTTGTAGCCGGCGGCGCGCAGCGCGGCAGTCGCGCGCTCGAGGGCGGCATCGCGGACGAGAACGTAGTCCGTGTCATAGGTCGAGACGAGGAAGACCGCCACGCCGGCGTTCGCGAGCACCCGCGTGAACGCGGCGGCCACACCGGTCTGATCGAGAGGCAGCGGTCCGGCGAGTTTCAGACAGCTCCAGCCCCGATCGGCCACGACGTCGTGAACGGCTCCTTCATCACAGACGATCGAAAGCTCTTCGCTCGTGCGGGTGATGGAGAGAAACGTTCCATGGGCCCAGGCGGGAATGGCGTCGTCAGCGTGCAGCCGGACGATGGCGAAGTGTCCGTCGAGGATGCGGAACGCGGAGCTCACGACTCACTCATTCGACGGACGGCGTCGATGAGCTGCTGCGGCTCGAACGGCTTCTGAACCACCGTCTTCACTTCGCCCGACAGTGCATCGATGAGCGAGTCGGGGGATGCCGTGAGCAGGATCGACCGCGTCAATACGTCCGGATTGTTCACACGAAGGTGACGGATCACGGTCATTCCTCCCTCGTGCGGCATCATCAGATCGAGGAGGAGGACGTCGTACTCTCCCTTGCTCAGCGCTGCGATGGCCTGCCTGCCGGTGAGAAACACGTCAACCCGGAAGCCCTCCTTGCCGAGGATGTGAGCCACGAGGCGCTGCATCGAGGGATCATCGTCGAGCAGGAGAACGCGTTTGCGTTTTTTAAAGAGGGAGCGCATGCGAGAGTCGATGGTGCGGAGTGCCGGAAGCGGGCCAGCTTCACCCGTAACCGGCGCCGGAGACCACTTCATCCCGCGTGGGGCTCGCCTGAAATCGGGAGCGAGTGGTTGGTGCGGAGTACCGGATTCGAACCAGTGACCCTCTGCGTGTAAAGCAGACGCTCTACCGCTGAGCTAACCCCGCGTGCGGTAGAAGAAACGATATCACGCGGCGGTTTCGACCACTCCCACCCTCTCTACTTGAGCGGCGGGGATGCAATTCCGGGAGACTGGCCCCGGTTCTGGCCGGGACTGACGCAGCTGCGCGCCGGGCGGGATTGATTTTGGCACCCGCCGCTGTTATGGTGGCGCGATTTCAAAGCGGACGATTGGATTCAAACGGGTTAAGTCTTAAGGAGACATGATTTTGCCAACCACCAAAGAGCAGAAAACAGAGCTCATTTCCTCGTATCGCGTCCATGACGTCGATACCGGGTCGCCAGAGGTGCAGATTGCGCTCCTCTCGAACCGAATTACCTACCTCACCGAGCATTTCAAGACCCACGCGAAGGATCATCACAGCCGTCGCGGTCTTCTGAAGATGGTCGGCCGTCGTCGCCGCCTTCTCGACTACCTGAAGCGTCAGGACATGGAGCGCTACCGCACCATCATCGAGAAGCTGGGCATCCGCAAGTAACCACATCAGGGCGCATCACAGCGCCCGCAGCAACCGGGCGCACGCGAGTGCGCCCGAACTTTTTCTGGCGCGTGCTTCGGGTCGCGCATCCCCCTCCGGCCGGATCCCATCGTCCTGCCAACAGCGGACACATCAAACGCATCGAGGTGATGAGTGGCCTCGAGCACCAAAGGAATCCAATGTACAAGAAAGAACTGGAGATCGGCGGGCGTACGCTTTCGATCGAGACCGGTGCCATCGCCCGTCAGGCCAACGGCGCCTGCGTGATCCGCTACGGCGACACGGTCGTCCTCGCTACGGCCTGCTACAAAGACGGCGTCGTCCTCGGCGACTTCATGCCGCTGACGGTCGACTATAAGGAATACACCTACGCCGGCGGCCGCATCCCGGGTGGGTTTTTCAAGCGTGAAGGACGTCCCACCGAGAAGGAAATCCTCACCTGCCGCCTCATCGATCGTCCCCTTCGTCCCTCCTTTACGAAGGGCTATCGCCAGGAGACGCAGATCATCGGTCTCGTCCTCTCCGCTGACGGTGAGAACGATCCGGACATCCTGGCCATCAATGCCGCCTCGACGGCTCTGGTGATCTCCGAGATCCCCTTCCCGAATCCCATCTCCGCCGTCCGCATCGGCTACATCGACGGCAAGATCGTCATCAATCCGACCAACTCGCAGCGCGATCTCTCCGACCTCGACCTCGTAGTAGCCGGAACGCCGGACGCGATCGTCATGGTCGAAGCGGGCGCCCGCGAAGTCGACGAGAGCGTCGTCCTCGACGCCTTCGAAGCAGCGCACAACGAGATTAAGCGTCTCTGCGCTTTGCAGCTGGAACTGCGGGCCGCCTCCGGCAACAAGCCGAAGCTTGGCGTCACCTTCACCGAGAAGTTCACCCACGAACTGGTCGGCGAGTTGATGGGCAAGCACGGCGACGCGCTCAAGACGGCCATGCAGACCAAGGGCAAGTTCGAGCGCTACGCCGCGCTCAAAGCCCTCAAGACGCAGATCCTCGGCGCCGTGGCGCCTGAGGATATCGAGCGGCTGGCCGCCACCAGCGCTGCGTGGGGCGAGATGGAAGTGCAGATCTTCCGCAACCTCATGCTCAAAGAGAACAAGCGTGTCGACGGACGTTCGTTCACCGAGATCCGTCCCATCACCATCGACCTGAGCGTCCTCCCGCGTACGCACGGCTCGGCCATCTTCACCCGCGGCGAGACGCAGGCTCTCGTCACCGTGACCCTCGGTACGCCGCAGGAAGCGCAGAAGATCGAAGACTTCGAAGGCGAGACCTTCCAGCGCTTCATGCTCCACTACAACTTCCCGCCGTTCTCGGTGGGCGAAGTGAAATTCATGCGCGGCCCGGCCCGCCGCGAGATCGGCCACGGCAATCTGGCCCGTCGCGCGCTCGCTCCGATGCTGCCGCCGCAGGAAGAGTTCGCCTACACGATCCGCATCGTCAGCGACATCCTCGAGTCGAATGGCTCGTCGTCGATGGCGTCGGTCTGCGGTGGCTCGCTAGCCATGATGCAGGCAGGTGTGCCGCTCCGTTCCGCAGTCGCCGGCGTGGCCATGGGCCTCGTCACCGGTGAGCACGCCGGTGAAGTGGCCATCCTCTCCGACATCGCCGGCATGGAAGACCACGAAGGCGACATGGACTTCAAGGTCGCTGGAACCCGCAAGGGCATCACGGCGCTGCAGATGGACATCAAGGTGGCCGGTCTCCCGCGCGAGATCATGGCCAAGGCTCTCGCCCAGGCGAAGGACGGCCGCATGCACATCCTCGACAAGATGGATGCTGCGATCTCGAAGCCGAGCGCCGAGCTCTCCGAGTACGCGCCGCGCCTCTACACGATTCAGATTCCGAAGGATCGCATCCGCGACGTCATCGGCTCGGGTGGAAAAACGATCCGCTGGATCGTCGAAGAGACCGGAACGAAGATCGACGTCGAAGACGACGGCAAGGTCACGATCTCGTCGATGGATGTCACCTCAGCCAATCGCGCCATCGACATCATCAAAGGACTCACCGCTTCGGCAGAAATCGGCACGAACTACAAAGGCACCGTCAAGCGCATCGAGCCGTACGGAGCCTTCGTCGAGATCATGCCCGGCCAGGACGGACTGCTGCACATTTCCGAAATGGCCCACGGCCGCGTCGGACAGGTGACGGACGTCATGCAGATCGGCGATGAAGTCGAAGTGCAGGTCGTGGGTATCGAGCCCGACAGCGGCAAGATCCGCCTGTCGCGCAAGCCGCTCCTTCCGCCGCCGACCGAAGAGGAAGCGGCAGCTGCAGCGCGCGCTCCTCGTCGCGACGGCCCAGGTGGTGGCGGAGATCGTGGAGGCCGCGGAGGCTTCGGCGGCGATCGAGATCGCGGTCCGCGCCGTGACAGTGGCGGCGGAGGCGGGCGTGGTGGTTCGGACCGTGGTCCGCGCAGCAGCCACGACCGCGGCCCGCGCCGCGATGCCGGCCCACGCCACGAAGGCGGTCCTCGCTTCAACAACGAGAGCAGCGCCCCCGCCGGATCCGACGCCCCCAAGAAGGGCAGCGGCGATGAGGGTGGGAACTCGTAGTTTTTACGTCAAGCAATGAAATAAGAACGCCGCCTTCGGGCGGCGTTTTTATTTGGGTGGCCCGCATCGACATTCCGTATGGATGCGCGTATAAACCTCCTACCTCCAACAATCATAGGCAACCATCATGGTCAAAAGGCTCGTCCTCGCTGTACTCGCGGTGTGTTTCGTTTGTTCCCCTTCGCTTTTCGCGATTACGCGCACCTGGACGGGAGCAGTAAGCGCCAATTGGTCCGCGCCCGCGAACTGGTCGCCTTCGGGAACTCCAGCCTCCGGTGATCTCCTTGTCTTCCCGCCGGGGGTATCGCGGACGACGATGACGAACGATCTTCCTTCCGGAACGGCGGTCGGGTCCATTGCCATTGATGGCGTCTACTCATTGGGAGGCAATCCACTAACGCTGACTGGTGACATAACCGGCTCTTCCATGACTTTGTACGCCGATATGAAACTTGGAGGCGACGTTTCAATCACCGGAGCCTACTTTGAAGGCGCGGTTGACATCAACGGTCAGACGCTTACTGCGCATTATTCGATGTTTGAAGGCCCTATCAACGGCGACGGGACGATCATTTCAGCGGAGAATGCCACATTGCCGATGATGATCGGCAATGGCGTCGGCAACGGCAGCGGCAACTTCAGCGGAACGATAACTGGTGGAGGAGTCGAGTTTGCCGGAACACTCCCCAATGCGACCTTAGATGTAGAGCTGCTGAAGATTGAAGTGTCAGGCTCGACGTTGGGGGACGTAACAATTACGCCATCATCGTCCGGCTACGTTACTCCAGGCGGCCTCTCGGGCTCAGTGCTGCATACCAAGTCGTTCGCACTGCAAGGCGGCTTGGGCTTCTCTGTATTGGTCGGTCAAGTTGGTACTGGTTTGATTCAGGCGACAGGTACGGTTACGCTCAACGGGCCACTCAAGGTCGGCACGGTAGGACCTTACCCCTCGCTCGGGCAGCAGGTGACGATTATCGACAACGACGGATCAGACGCTGTTAGCGGCACATTCACCGGGTTACCCGAAGGTGCGACGTTTACCCTGGAAAGCCAAACGTTATCTATCTCTTATCACGGCGGAGACGGCAATGACGTTGTGCTTACGGACGTGCCCAAACCTGGACTAAAGACGTGGACAGGTACAAACAGCGGGAACTGGTCCAATCCCGCGAACTGGTCACCAAGCGGAGCGCCTGCGCCGGCAGACACGCTGGTTTTCCCGCTCGGCGCAACCCATACGACGATGAACAACGATCTCTCCCCCGGGGCGGCGGTGGGGAAAATGATGTTCAATGACAACTACACGCTGACGGGCAACGAGCTTACCTTAATGGGTGATATCGCAGGAAGTTTGAATTCCAACGTGAGTCTGAAGGTCGGGAACCCGTTGACGATTTCGTCGGGCTTCTATAGCGGACCCATCGATGTCAACGGCCAGACGCTGACGCTTACGGGAAATGCGCTCGCCGGCACGTTTACTGGCAGCGGATCGATCGTGAGCAATCCCCTCACAATCTTGTACGTGGGAACCGGTAACTTCAGTGGTTCAGTGACAGGCTGGGTCAACATTGACGGTTCGGCGCCGAACATGGACGTGATCGGGAGTGCAACAGGCGACGGCACCCTCGGCGACGTCACAATTGATACCGGAGTCTTTTATCCGCGAAGTCAGTTGGGGGGTCCAGCTGCGGCTGCCGTGATTCATTCGAAATCGCTTACCTTAAGAACCAAGAGCTCTTCAAGCTTTGCGGTGTCGGGGAGCGGTGTATCCACATCCGTGCAGGTGACAGGAACCGTGACGTTGAATGGGACCTTGTCAATTCGTACCTGCGGCAGCTCCGCTGCCGGGGCAGAGCTTCACGATCATCGATAATGACGGAACCGACGCGGTGAACGGCACGTTTGCGATGACGATCGGCGGGGCACCGATTGCTGAGGGATCGGTTGTCGCAAGCGGACCGGTCAAATTCCGAGTGACATATCGGGGCGGCGACGGCAACGACGTCGTCCTGACCACTCTTGCCGATACAAGCAGTGCCGTTTCGCAGGATGCGGGTGCAACACAGTTCGGCCAGACCGTGACAATGACGGCGACGGTGAGCTCAACATCCGGAACACCGACCGGTTCCGTGACGTTCACCGTTGACGGCACCATTGTAGGCACGGCGCCACTTCTGAACGGTGCTGCATCGCTGACAGTTTCGACCCCTGAGGTTGGAGCGCACAATTTCGTCGCGGTTTTTCATGCCACTGGGATGTTCGCTGACAGCACTTCCGGCGCAATCTCGCACTCCGTCACTCGCGGTCACTCATCGACTTTGGTTGTCTCAGGTCCATCGACGGCTATTTACGGACAAATGATTCGGTTTACAGCGACGGTCAGTACTCCGGTCTCAATGCCGTCGGGAAGCGCGACCGTGCTGGCCGACGACGTCACGATCGGTACAGCGGCAATGATCAACGGCGTAGCAACCATCGATTCGGCTGCGCTCCATGCCGGTACGAGGTCCGTGACTGCTCGCTACGACGGGGATGCGCATTTCGAGTCGAGCACGTCACCGGCCATTCAATTGAACATCGGCAAGGCGCAGACCGCGGTCGATCCGCGGACACGTACGCCGGTCTTTGTTGGTGAGTCGCCTCTCATCATGGTCTATGTGAGTGTCACGCCGATCTCTGCTCTCGTTCCCACGGGCGCGGTCTCCATCAGTGACAGCGGCAAGATCCTCGGAACGCAAACGCTCGGCGCGGGCGCCGCGACTTTCAACCTCAGTCCCTTCGCCGTGGGTGATCACGAGCTGCTTGTGAGCTATAACGGAGACGCTGACTTCGAAGCGAGTAGTGCGACCATCGTCCAAAGCGTGGGTGTGCCGTCCGTTTCGATCCATGGCACGCGCATCACCGAGGGTAACCATGGCGTGACTTCGGTTTCGTTGATCGTGACCCTGTCGGCGCCGATCGAGCAGCCGGTTCGCGTTTCTTTTTCGACTCTTGCCGGCACCGCGACGGAGGGGGACGATTACGAGAAGGCGAGCGGCGTAATCGAGTTCGCACCTGGTGAGCTAACAAGATCCATCGAGCTTCATATCGTCGGTGATACGACGCCCGAGGAGGATGAGACATTCTCGGTGCTGCTCTCCGATCCGGTGAACGCAACGATCGACACGCGCTCGGCTTTGGTCGTCATCGCCAACGACGACGCGGTGCCGCCACGACGGAGACCGTCGCGGCCCTAACAACCGTTTGTGGTAAACATGCCCCCTCGGAGGTCGTGCGCATGAATCGTGTTCTGCAGATCTCGGGGTCAGGCCTTTGTTTCGCTTCAACTGCGTTGCCGGCCAAAAACTCCCGTAACACGTAGAAAGCAACAGCGCTGATGGCTCGAAGAGGCTCTTCGCAGCCGACGAGCCGTACGCCTCGTCCGGCGCTTCAGCGCTTTGTTTGCCGCGAACGCTTCGCCTCGCGCTACCGCACCGAAGCCGCCCTGTCGGTGCGGCAAGAGGGACGCCACAAGTTGATCGCTGCAGGAGATGAACTGGCCGTCCGCACCGGCGATCCTGACGAGCGGCTTTTGTCAGGTGGACATCAGCCTGCGTGCTAAAGTGCTGGGCGTGGATCGATTCGGCAAAATCTTCCGCAGCTTTGACGAGGCGGCTGCAGCCGACGATCAGTTCTACGCTGACCTGAAACCAGAAGAGCGGCTCGATATGTTGCTCGAGCTTGTTGAACGGCATCGGAGTGACCTTGGCGAAGCTGCAAGCCGACTTGAGAGAGTTCATCGGGTTATTGAACTCTCAGAACGTTGAATACCTGGTTGTTGGTGGACACGCAGTGGCGTTTCACGGCTATCCTCGGTTCACCGGCGATATCGACTTCCTGATTCGCACTACCCCCGTCAACGCGCGCCGAGTTCTTCGCGTACTGGACGTGTTCGGCTTTGGTGAGCTCGGAATCGGTGAACGTGACCTGCTTGAGGCCGGACGGATTGTGCAACTTGGGCAGCCACCAAACCGCATTGACCTGCTCACGTCGATTTCCGGCGTGGACTTCGAATCGGCTTGGGAATCGCGTGTTCAGACGACGATGGATGATCAGCCGGTCCACCTGATCGGCTGGGACGCGCTCGTGCGAAACAAACGAGCTTCCGGGCGGCAGAAGGATCTTGCGGATGTCGAGAAGTTGCTTGCGGTGACCAAGCGAAAGACGCCGGCCACCTAGCCTTCCGCAGGAGCCGGCCGCGCCTTTCGCGTTGCCCGCGGCCAGCCGCCTTGCGTGGCGAAGCTCGCAAAGCGACGCGCCCCGATTGTGGTAAACATGCGCCCTCGGAGGGCGAGTGCATGAATCGTGTTCTGCGGCTGCTGGTTGGGGCCTGTTTTCTTGTTTCCGTTGCCGAGGCGGCAACACCTCCCAAGGCGACATCGACCAATGGGCCGGATGCCTCGATCCTCAAGGGGATGCAATGGCGTGAAGTGGGTCCCTACCGCGGCGGCCGGGCGGATGCGGTGGTGGGCATCGCCGATCAGCCCAACGTCTACTACTTCGGTTCGACAGGCGGCGGTGTCTGGAAGACGACCGACGGCGCGCAGACGTGGAAGCCGGTCTCGGATGGGTTTTTTGGAGGGTCCGTTGGAGCTGTAACTGTAGCTCCGTCCGATCCGAGCGTCGTGTATGCAGGGACCGGCGAAGAGACGATTCGCGGCAATGTCTCGCCCGGCGCCGGGATGTGGAAATCGACGGATGCCGGCAAGAGCTGGACGCACATCGGGCTCGATGACTCGCAACAGATCGCGCGCATTCGGGTTCATCCATCCAATCCCGACCTCGTCTACGTCGCTGCGCTCGGGCATGCCTTCGGTCCGAACGACATGCGCGGTGTCTACCGTTCGAAAGATGGCGGAAAGAACTGGGATCGAATCCTCTTCGTGAATCGCGACTCGGGTGCTGTCGATCTCAACATGGACCCGTCGAACCCGCGCATCCTCTACGCGTCGACCTGGCGCTTCCGGCGCGGCGCGTACTTTTTCGACAGCGGTGGCGACGGGTCGGCGCTCTGGAAATCGACCGACGGTGGCGACACCTGGAAAGAGCTGTCGCGCAACAAGGGGATGCCGAAAGGGACGCTCGGCATCATCGGCGTGAGCGTGTCGCCCTCGAATCCACAGAACGTCTACGCCATCGTCGAAGCGAAAGAGGGCGGCGTGTTCCGCTCCCGCGACGGCGGCGACACCTGGGCGAAGACCAGTGACCTGGCCGATCTTCGCCAGCGCGCCTGGTACTACTCGCGGATCTACGCCGATCCGAAAGATGAGGACGTTGCGTATGTCGTGAACGTCCGCTTTCACAAGACCAAGGACGGCGGCAAGACCTGGAGCGCCATCGCCACGCCGCACGGCGATAACCATGATCTCTGGATCGCATCCAACGATCCGAAGCGGATGATCGAAGCGAACGACGGCGGTGCGAACGTCACCACAGACGGCGGTGTGAACTGGACGAAGCAGGACAACCAGCCCACCGCGCAGTTCTATCGCGTCTCCGTTGACAACGACTTCCCCTATCGCATTCTCGGCCCGCAGCAGGACAACTCCGCCGTACGTATCCGGCATCAGGGTGCGGGCGGCGGGATCGGTCCCCACGATTGGGAAGAGACGGCCGGCGGCGAGAGCGGCTACATCGTGGCCGATCCGAAGAACCCCGATATCGTCTACGGCGGCTCGTACGGCGGTCTGCTGACGATCCTCAATCACAGGACCGGCGAGCAGCGCGACGTCAATCCGTGGCCCGACAATCCGATGGGCTGGGGCGCGGCCGACGTCAAGCACCGCTTCCAGTGGAACTTTCCGATCTTCTTCTCGCCCAATGACCCGTCGAAAGTCTATGCGGCATCGCAGTACCTGATGGAGTCGACGAACGCCGGTCAGAGCTGGAAGGTCATCAGCCCCGATCTGACGCGCAACGACAAGACGAAAGGTCAGGCCAGCGGCGGTCCGATTACCAAGGACAACACCAGCGTCGAGTACTACGACACCATCTTCTACGGCGCGGAGTCGCCGGTCGAAGCGGGCCTGCTCTGGATCGGTTCGGACGACGGTCTCGTGCACGTCTCGCGCGACGCCGGTGCGCACTGGGATGACGTCACGCCATCGAAGACGATCATGCCGGAATGGATCATGATCAACGAGATCGACGCCAGCCCGACCGATAAGGGCGTCGCCTACGTTGCCGCCACGAACTTCAAGTGGGACGACTTCCATCCCTACCTGTACAAGACCGCCAACTATGGCAAGACCTGGACGAAGATCGTCGATGGCATTCCGGCGACGGAGTTCACGCGTGTCATCCGCGCGGATCCGAAGAAGCACGGACTGCTCTATGCCGGCACCGAGCGCGGCGTGTACGTTTCCTTCGACGACGGCGGACACTGGCAGCCGCTCCAGTACAAGCTGCCGATCGTTCCCATCCACGACCTGCTCGTTCACGACGATGCGCTGATCGCGGCGACGCACGGCCGTAGTTTCTGGATGCTCGACGACCTCGAGCCGCTGCGGCAGCTGACGCCGGACATCGCCGCGAAACCCGTCCATCTCTTTACTCCTGCGTTGACCTGGAGAACGGGTGGCGGGGGAGGGCGTGGCGGCGGGCTGCAGGGAACCAACCCACCGAGCGGCGCCATCATTGATTACTACCTCCACGACCAGAAGCGCGGTACCAAAGTCGCCATAGCCATCCTCGGCACCGACGGAAAGGTGATCCGCGAGTACGCCGGCACCGTCGACGCCGAGCCGGCGAAGCCGCGCGAGGCGAGTGGCGTGATGCCGACGACGAAGGAGGCATCGACGACAACCGGTGGGGCATTGGCGACAAACAGTGGGGCGCCGGCGGCCTCGCCGGCGTTGTCGACCACGGCTCCTGCGAAACCCGCCGGCGAGGC